>NZ_CP031055.1:1200000-2400000 GCF_003345295.1 Vibrio splendidus | reverse complement strand
ATTTGAGAATACAGTTCACGCACCAAATCACAACAATCGTATACTTTCATTTTTATACCTAACCAAATGATAACTGATCTCAATATACACATAGAGATAAGCAAAAACAAAGTGGATCTGATTAAGTTCAGAGTTAGTTTGTTCTTGCTCAATATCTCATTCTGTTAATGCTCAATGTATTACTTTGCTAGCTTGCCATTTGAGTCGTTCTTTACGATTCGCTGGTATTTATTGAGTCGCTTAGTATCTAATGATTAGCCGGATATTTGTTGTTCAAGTTGATAAGTAACTTCATCAGCAAGGTTGAGTTGCTTAGCTAGTTCTTTGAGGTAAGCCTTCTCCATGAAGTTTTGCTCATCCGCTACAATCAAAGAGGCTAAATAAATTTCACTCGCTTGTTGAGGCGACGTTGCCAGTTGAGCGATTTCGCTTGGGTCGAGTGGCTTGTGAAGTTCTTCAGAGACCAATTTAGTCAGTTGATAGTCCGCACCCATATTTTCGACCGCTTGCTCGATCTTGGCCATTTCCTCCTCATCGACATGACCATCGGCTTTGGACGCAGCAATCATAGATCTTAGAATCAGCACACTATGGTTTGAGTCGTTCTCATCAAATTGAGTTTGTTCGACATTCGGTGTTTGGCCTTGTTTAGATTGATAGTCGTTATAGACCTTGTAAGCGAGTGCGCCAAGTGCCGCTGCACCACCAATACCAGCGGCTTTCTTACCCATTTTCTTGGTTTTCTTAGAGCCCATTAACGCACCTAAGAGTCCTCCGCCAACTGCGCCTGCACCGAAGGCGCCTAGTGTACTTTTACTGCTACTCTTGCCATTGCTGCCTTGAGTAAGGCCACTTAAACTTGAAGATCCTTGTGACAGTTTCTGAGTGCCTTGTTTAACGAGATCTGATTTAAGTGCTTGGTTCAGTAAGCTTTTGATATCCATCGATACCTCCAATGGTGAGCATGTCCAAAAAGTTGATGACACCAATATACGGATTTGAAGATGAACAGGGGATTAACTTACGTTATTTACTCTAGTGATAAATAGAAGGGAGTTTAAAGAGAAACGACAGGTACAAAAAAGGCCACCTAGTGGCAGCCTTTCAATATCTAACTAAATATTTATTAGCTAGCAAATAGGATTACTTAGCTAGTTGAGCCTTAAGGTGCTCGATAACCGTGTCCATAGCGATAGCTTCTTTATCACCAGTACGACGGTTTTTGTATTCGAAGTTACCTTCGTCCATGCTTCGATCGCCGATAACGATAGTGTGAGGGATACCCACTAGCTCGATATCTTTAAACATTACACCTGGGCGCTCTTTACGGTCATCGAATAGTACTTCGATACCCATAGCTGTTAATTCAGCGTATAGCTTCTCAGCTGCTTCTTTAACGCGCTCAGATTTGTGCATGTTCATTGGTACGATAGCAACTTGGAACGGCGCTAGTGCGTCTGGCCAAGTGATACCGAATTTATCGTGGTTTTGCTCGATAGCAGATGCAACAACACGTGAAACACCGATACCGTAACAACCCATTTCTAGGATTACGCTCTTACCATCAGGACCAAGCACGTTACAGTTCATTGCTTTAGAGTAAGTGTTACCTAGTTGGAAGATGTGACCAACTTCGATACCGCGCTTAAGCTGGATAGTACCTTGACCACATGGGCTAAGGTCGCCTTCAACAACGTTACGTAGGTCTTCAACTTGAGCAAGTTCAACGTCACGACCCCAGTTGATGCCGAAGTAGTGCTTACCGTCTACGTTAGCGCCAGCGCCGAAGTCACTCATTACTGCTACAGAGCGGTCAACGATGAATGGCAGCTTTAGGCCAACAGGGCCAAGTGAACCAGGGCCTGCACCAACGAGTGCACGGATTTCTTCTTCAGAAGCCATCTCTAGTGGAGAAGCAACTTGTGGAAGGTTCTCTGCTTTCACTTCGTTCAGTTCGTGGTCGCCACGGATGATCAGTGCGATGATGTCTGCATCTACTGCATCAGAAGCTTTAACGAATAGAGTCTTAACTGTCTTCTTGATTGCTAGACCGTGTTGTTCTACAAGCTCTGCGATTGTTTTTGCGTTTGGCGTATCAACAAGTTCCATCTCTTGAGTTGGCGCTGCCGTTTCAGTCGTTGGAGCTAGTGCTTCTGCTTTCTCGATGTTCGCTGCGTAATCAGACTCAGAAGAGAATGCGATTAGGTCTTCGCCGCTTTCAGCAAGAACGTGGAACTCTTGAGAGCCGCTGCCGCCGATTGCGCCAGAGTCTGCCAATACTGGACGGTACTCAAGGCCCATGCGGTCGAATGCTTTACAGTAAGCATCGTGCATCGCTTGGTAAGACTTTTCTAAGCCTTCTTTGTCGATATCAAAGCTGTACGCATCCATCATAGAGAATTCACGTGCACGCATTACGCCAAAACGAGGGCGGCGTTCATCGCGGAATTTAGTCTGGATTTGGTACAGATTTAGAGGAAGCTGTTTATAAGAGCTGATCTCGTTACGTACTAGGCTCGTTACCACTTCTTCTGCTGTTGGGCTAAGAACAAACGGACGAGAATGACGGTCTGTGAAACGAAGTAGCTCAGGACCCATCTTTTCAGAACGGCCAGTCTCTTCCCAAAGCTCAAACGGTTGAACTACGGGCATCAAGATTTCAACGGCACCTGCATTATCGATCTCTTGGCGAACGATATTTTCGACTTTACGCAGTACACGTAGACCAGTAGGTAGCCAAGTATATAAACCTGAAGCTAGCTTACGGATCATACCTGCACGTAGCATCAGCTGGTGGCTGATAACTTCTGCGTCGTTTGGAGTCTCTTTCAGAGTAGAAAGAAGGTAGTTACTGGTACGCATTCTATGGTATCCGTTTCATCATTGATAAAAGAAAACTTGCTGCAGTGAGTGACGACAGCAAATCTGATATAGCCGTATATAATATCAGCCTATTTGGGATCTCAAAAGCGTTCAATGTCGGTAACATTGATGAAAACCGTTTCAACAACGAATTTCACGTTAAGATCGAACAAATTTACCGCATATTCTTTACTGTCTGGCTTGCCTTTCTTATAGGCGGGTCGTGGATCTTGGCCTAACACTTCTTTGATCACCTGAATGATATGGCGCGCCTGTGGGTGACCAGACAGCTTACTTTGGGCTTGCTGCGAGAAGTTCACATCTAACACTTCAGGTTCATCGGCGGCAAACCCTCCTCGTGCATCGGGAATTGAATCCGAGTAGGGAATATAAGGTTTGATGTCAATGATAGGAGTGCCGTCAACGAGATCAACACTGCCCAAGTCCAACCAAGTTTGTCCCTTTTCTTGAGATACACCTTTGAGTTCAACCGCAGACATTCCAATTCCATTCGGCCTAAAGGTGGCACGCGATGCGAAGACACCAATGCGTTCATTACCGCCAAGTCGAGGTGGTCTCACTGTTGGTTTCCAGCCCGCTTCAAGGTTCTTATCGAACAAAAACAACAACCATACGTGACTAAATTGCTCAATAGCACGAACAGACTCAAGACAGTTTGCTGCGTCAACCAGCCTGACTCTTGAGGTAGAAGTGGGTACTAACCTAGGCTGTCTTGGCACAGCGAACTTCTCTTTATAAGGAGACTCAATAAAGCCAACAGGTTCAATGGTGTACATAGCAAGGTGTTCTCTGGTTTCAGTTAAGACGGAAAAATATCATAAAATCACTTGTTTTTCTTTTGATAATAATTATCATTTGATATGTTATAACATATCAATTTAATTATTTAGGGAAATACAATGAAACCGAATATCCACCCTGACTACCGCACAGTGGTGTTCCATGACACCAGTGTTGATGAGTACTTCTTGATTGGCTCAACGTTGAAAACAGAACGTACTATCGAATGGGAAGATGGCAATACTTACCCTTATTTCACGATTGAAGTGTCTGCAAAGTCGCACCCTTTCTATACGGGTAAACAGCGAGTTCTACATAAAGAGGGACGTGTTGCGAACTTCACTCGTCGCTTTGGTCAATTAGGCAAGGGAGCTAAATAAATGAAAGTTGTAAAATCACTTAAAAGTGCGAAAAGCCGTCACCCAGATTGCCAAATAGTAAAGCGTAGAGGCCGTCACTATGTCATCTGTAAAACCAATCCGAGATTCAAAGCGGTTCAGAAATAGTCAGTCAAATTGATGTGACACGAGTGTAAAAACGAGGGGAAAGTCAAACTTCATTCATTTGTCTGTTTTTCTTTTCCTTCGAGAGGAACCTTGCAGAATATTGCGTGTTAAATTAGCGTATGCTGTGTTTTATTTTTAAATGAATCAATGAGTTATATCGCCAGTTATTTTTGTGGTGAATGTATTTTTGTGAATTATAAATCTAGTTTTTGTATTTAATGTAGATTTATTTGCTAATTAATTGTTCTTATAGAGTTAAAAGTAGTCATTTATTACACATTTTGTAACATTTTGAATTTCTAATTGATAATTTTGTCGCGTACTCTGCGCTGGCAATTTGAACATTTTTGTCACAATTGCACAGGAATCACTACAAGGAGGGAACTGATGAGTTCATCAGCTTCAATAAAAAACAACTCGCCAAAGAAACCAATTTTTACCCGCTTTCTCGATGGCGTTGAATATTTGGGGAACCTTTTACCCCACCCAATCACTCTTTTCGCAATCTTCTGTGTCGCAATCCTAGTCTCTTCAGGAATTGCTGGTTACTTCGAAGTATCTGTAATGGATCCTCGCCCAGAAGGTGCTAGCGGTCGTGCTGCTGATGGCATGATCCACGTTGTAAGCTTACTTAATGCTGAAGGCTTACAACTCATCGTAACGAATCTAGTTTCGAACTTTGTTGGCTTTGCGCCACTTGGTACTGTGCTTGTTGCAATGCTAGGTGTTGCGATTGCTGAACACTCAGGTCTATTATCTGCGGCAATGCGCGGCATGGTAATGGGCGCATCTCAGCGCATGGTTACTGTAACCGTGGTATTTGCCGGTATTATCTCTAACACGGCATCTGAGCTGGGTTACGTAGTTCTTATCCCTCTTGCAGCAATGCTTTTCCACTCATTGGGTCGTCACCCATTAGCTGGTCTAGCGGCAGCATTTGCTGGTGTATCTGGTGGTTATTCTGCAAACCTACTTATCGGTACGGTTGATCCACTGCTTTCTGGTATTACAGAAACAGCGGCACAAATGCTTGATCCTTCTTACTCTGTTGGCCCTGAATCAAACTGGTACTTCATGTTTGTTTCGACCTTCTTTATCTCGATTGCCGGTGCATTTGTAACAGAGAAGATTGTTGAACCTAAGCTGGGTAAATACAACGACGAAGACGCGTCTGAAGACCTTTCAAATGACTCAATGGGTAAGCTCAATGATACTGAGAAGAAAGGCCTTAAGTTTGCGGGTGTTGCAGTATTAATCGTCAGTGCGCTTTTAGCTTGGACTGTTGTTCCTGCTGATGGTGTTCTACGTTCAGAGGCGGGCACGATTTCAGGCTCTCCATTCCTGAAAAGTATCGTCGCGTTTATCTTTGTATTCTTTGCTATTCCTGGTTTTGTTTACGGTAAAGTTACCGGTTCAATGAAGAATGACCGTGATGTGATTAATGCAATGGCGACGTCTATGTCTTCAATGGGTATGTACATTGTTCTTGTCTTCTTTGCTGCACAGTTTGTTGCTTTCTTTAAGTGGACGAACTTTGGTCAAGTCGTTGCTGTAGGTGGCGCTAGCTTCTTACAAGATATTGGCTTAACGGGTCCAATGTTGTTCTTCGCGTTTATCTTAATGTGTGGCTTCATTAACCTGATGATCGGTTCAGCGTCTGCACAGTGGGCAGTAACAGCACCAATCTTCGTTCCAATGTTGATGCTAGTAGGCTATGCACCAGAAACGATTCAAGCGGCTTACCGTATCGGTGATTCAACAACCAACATCATTACACCAATGATGAGCTATTTCGGTCTTATCCTTGCAGTAGCGACTCGTTACATGAAGAACCTAGGTATTGGTACACTGATTGCGACAATGCTACCTTACTCAATGGTATTCATGTTCGGTTGGAGTATCTTGTTCTACTTATGGGTATTCGTATTCGGTCTACCAGTAGGTCCAGGTGCTGCAACTTTCTACACGCCTTAGTTAACAGTGATGGGCGAACATTTTAATTCGCTTATTAACTGAATAAAAGACGAGATACCAAAGAGCCTGCATCAATGCAGGCTCTTTTTGTTTGAGTCAGTAAACTTACAATCCCGCAAACCGATAGGTGACGCCTAGTTCGAATGACCAGCCTAAATCTCGCTGTATTAATGCGCTGTCGCTGTCGTGATGAATTAGGTCTGCTCGAGCGATACCAATCCAAGTTGGCGTGAACTCATAAAGCCCGATTAACCCTGCTTGATAGACAAAGGTTGAGCCCGCATCAAACTGGTTTAGTCCCGAAGCTGATGATTCGGTGTTAGAAATACCATACAGGTGATTGGACAGTTTCTTGTCTCGATAATCGACTTCTAGGTAGGGCGTAATGGTGAATGGCTGCGTCCAGGTTTCTAACGTTCTGCCTAAGTGAAGTTGAACTTCGTAGCCGCTATGTTCTGAAGTCACATCGTGTAAGTAGGTGAGGCGTGCGCCTACCGTTCCTAAGGTTATCCCCAGTTCTCCATTACCATCTCTGTCTTGAATGCCGTTAGGTAGGTCCACAAAAGTGTCTGACACTTCTGCAAAGCGCCAATTTCCAGATAACCCTACGTAAGGCAGCAGTTGCCAATTGGCTAGGCTGCCATCGATGAAACCTTTTGGACCTGAGTAGAATAGGTTGGGTGTCGCGCCAAATTGAGGGGCACTTTTAGTGGAGAAAACACTTTCACCATAGGTGATACTGCCTCCGATGATTCCGTACTCTTGATCAGCAAAGTGTTCATCGGCAAAGCCTTCATCAGCGAAAGAAAGTTGGGTGTTACCAAAAAGAATGGATAGTGAGAGGGCGATTCGACGAATCATAAGCAATACTCCGTTATTGTAATAAATATTAAGAACGGAGTATGTCGATTAAAATTTCATCTGGGCTACAGCGGTTAAGAGACGACTTCTAAAGTTGTCGTCATTCAAATACTGCGGTTAGCGTTTAGCTAACAGGCGATCGAGGTGGTTTGCGAACTCACGACGATCGGTTTGTGAAAGGGTGCTTGGTCCGCCAGTTTGGATACCGCTTGAACGCATAGTATCCATAAAGTCACGAATGTTGAGACGCGCTTTAATGGTCTCTTTGGTGTAAAGCTCGCCGCGAGAGCTTAAAGCAAGCGCACCTTTGGTGATCACTTCATCAGCGAGAGGGATATCGGAGGTAATCACGAGATCGCCGGGTTCAGTGCGTTTTACTATTTCATCATCTGCAATATCAAATCCGCTTGGAACTTGAATTGAGTGAATGTTATTACGCTTGGGAACGGGAACCAAATGGTTTGCGACAAAGGTACATTCCACCCCTGTGCGTTCAGCTGCGCGTACGATTGTTTCTCGGATAACCTTAGGACAAGCGTCCGCATCAACCCATATCTTCATAGTGTTCTATTTCTCTGTTAGCTTATTTATCGGTCAACTTATTGCTCAGTTGCCTTATTGACCAGTTAGCTTATTGTTCAGTTAACTTATTGTTTCGTTAACTTAGCTTCAAGCGTGGCAACGCGAGCGGTAAGTTCAAGGATTTGCTTTTCAAGTTGGCTAACACGATCAAGTGTCGGCTCTTCTTGTGTCGCGACTTCCACTTTAGGGACGCGATTGGCGCTTTTCCAGCTTTTGATAGTCATGATTAAAGCTGGCATCGGAACGGATGTGCTCATACGAGCTTTAACTAAAGCAACTGTCGGCTCTTTCCCTTGTGCTTGCAGTCCTTCAAGCACTGATTTCAACTCTTCAGACACATCTTTTGTCAGCATGTTGACCTCCATTTTTAGTCTTTGGTCATTTTACTCGCTCCGGTGAATGATAGCGAATCATAAAACCGCCCATAGCTTGTGAGAGATCTCTTACAAAGGCTGTGAGATAACACGAATACATCACTAGAGAGATTTAAGTGCATATGGTTAAGTTGCTGAATTTTAATTGTTTTATATAATTAACAACTTTATTGAATTGAAAGTGTGATGCAAATCTATTGTCCAAAATCCTAAATCGCGTAAATTAAACCTTGTCGGAAGGATTCTGACACGGAACAGGAAAGCACCAAGGATTTGGTTATCTTCAGGATGAAGATTTGGTTACTTAGGATTGAGTAGTCAAGCATGGAGCGTAAGGACATTGTAGGGATACAGCCAGTTAACAGGAAGTTAGCTGCAACGGAATGACAATGGACACCTTTAGGATTTAAAGGGTTGGATTAGCATCAGGACGATGTAAAGGACACCGCTCACGGAACAAGTGATGTGCGCTAACTAGGATTGTTAGCTTTCAGGATGATTGGACACCGCTAGGACGGCGAAGTAAAGGAAAGAGCTGAAGGATTACAGCCACTATTATGGATGATGCATGGAGCATTTATTAGTAGCCGGACTGCTGCGAGTAAGACCCTAGCCCTGACACTTCGGTGTCGGGGCTTTTCTTTATCTGAGGCTTTTCTCTATCTAGGGCTCTTTTTAATTCAGGAGCTTTTATCTAAGAGCGCGACATCTGCTTTTCTGCTAATAGTCAACACAAGGAGTGTTTTATGACGATAGCAACCTCAAGAACGCTGTTGGTACCTTATACTGAACAGCTACAACACGACTTTATCAAGTTAAATTGCTGCCCCATTAATCGTGCTGAAATGAATGGGCCGCACTCTATTGCCTCTGCGAAGCTCTTATTTCAAGAGATACTGCAAGACAACGCCGGCTTCTGCCGCGCGATTATCCATAACCAAACCCGTGAATATCTTGGACATGTCTTTGTTTCATCAGAAGAGGGTCAGCATGAGCTTGGTTTTATTTTGGATAAAGAATTTTGGAATCAAGGTCTTGCTAGCGAAGTACTAAAACCTTTCTTCAGTTTAGTGTGCTTTGAAGAGCACTTAACGAATGTGGTTGCGACCGTTAATGTCGGTCATAACCCATCGATTAAGTTACTCGAAAAGTTAGGCTTTGCATTTAAAGAGACCAAACAAGATCAGTTTGGCCCTTATCATGAATATCGTTATACCGAGTTTTGCGACGTTACATTCTATGAGGCTGTAGCTCAAACCGCATAGAGCGGAAACCCACCATGGTCAGTTTTCCTTGGTACAGGTCATCACCCAATGCTGAAAACTCAAATTGGTACACAGTGTGCCAGCGCCAAATGGTGGTTAGTTCATGGCGCATCTTAAATTTATGACCACTGAAGGCAACGCTTAATAGCTGCAAGTCGAGCTCTTTACATTTTCTCGCAATGGCAGTTTTCGCAAGCTCTGATTGCCTGCGCTGCTGCCAAAAGAAAAAGCAAAAGAAGCACAGCATCAAAATAGCCAATAAGTTATCTATCATTTAATCCATACTTCCTTTTATCTCTATTCCAATTGTCATTACAGCGTATTTCAACGAGCTATAGAGCAAGCCCGCTCTTGAATTAGTCGTCAGTCCGTTATTGAGACTTAGCCGCTTGTTGTAACTCAATCAATGCGTTGGCGAGCTCAGGTGATGGGTTCGAATTCAACAAGGGTAAAAATACCATTCTTAGTGTCGGAATCATCACTAAATCTGCAAATAACTGATTGAACAGGTTTTGATTGCCCGTTTGTGCGAGACGCAGCAAGAATTGCTCAGCAATAGCAGGGTCTTGTAGTGCGTGCCAACTGCGACCTGCTAAACCAATCAACACTTCTTGGTGGCTCAAGCGTGGACTAGCGAGAACTTGGTTAATGATGTTATTCGCGATCCCTTGTTCTGCACCGGAAAGGGCACGAACCAAAGCTGAAAGTAAGAATAAATCAGGCTCTTTACTAGCGATCTCATTCTCTGCAAGCTCTTGTAAGCGTTGCGCGAGTTTGTCATTGATTTGTGTGTGCTCAAGCGCACCTAACGTCGCGTATAGCGGTTCTGATGGCAGCTTATTGATGGCTTTGCGAATAGAGACACCGTTTTGTTGGCTGCCTAAACGCGCACACATATCAGTGATGCCTTGTAGTCCAACCGTTTTCCAGTTATCCCAGCCTAGCTCGCCAGTGAAGTAATGCTGAGCGTGCTCGTAATATTGGCTCGTCGCAAGGTCTAAACCTGCTCTTACTTGACTATGGAATACGGCCATTTTGTCTTCAGAAGGTTTGAAAGTATAAGGGTTGTTTGACAGCTTTTGTTGTTGCTCTTCGCTGATATCGCCGTTCAAACGCGTACCCATTGCTTCGATAACAAACTTAAGAAAATTACCCACATCGCCTTGATGTAATAGGCCTCTTTCGTCTAGTTTGAATTTTAGAAACCAGATCCAAGGTTGCTTGTGTTCGTTCCAGTAGCTAATCGCTAAGTGAGCTTGTTTTTGAAGTGGAAACGGGTATGGCTGTTTCCCCTGCTCAACATCAGAGAATAGGGTGTTGTCGATCTTCTGGATACGACGACCGAGGTCGTAGATATCGTATTGGCAACCGCTATTCTTTAGCAACTGAGTGAGCGTGTGAATGGTTTCCATAGTAATAAAGCTCCTAACTTTCTTTCCTAAATAGATGGTACTCTATGCCCCAATTTCAAGGTCACTAGATAAATAACTTGGTGAAAAATGACAGCTGCCACAAAGTTACCTCTTTTACTTCAACAATTAGAACAACAAATGCGCCAATGTTCCCTATGGAGCGATGTTTCGCCTTTGGATGAAGCTCTGGCGAGCGTTGAGCCTTTTGCGATTGACTCGCTACAGCCAGAAGAGTGGTTACAGTGGATCTTTATCGTAAAGATCAACGCAATGATGGATGCCCAAATGAGCCTACCGAGAGGCTTTGCGATTCATCCTTATTTTGGTGAAGTATGGAAAAATGAGGCAGATAAAACCGAGCTGCTAGTGACGATTCAGAGCATTGATGAGGTATGTGCGTAATGTTAGAGATCATTTATCAAGATGAGTATTTTGTCGCGGTGAATAAGCCCGCCGGCATGCTGGTGCACCGCTCATGGCTCGATAAACACGAGACTCAATTTGTTATGCAGACACTGCGTGATCAAATTGGTCAGCATGTATTTCCATTGCATCGCTTAGACAGACCGACATCGGGTGTGTTGGTGTTTGCGTTGTCGAGCGAGGTTGCTTCACAGGTGATGCCGATGTTCGCTAACCATGAGATGCAAAAAACCTATCATGCGATTGTTCGTGGTTGGATAGAAGAAGGTGATACGCTCGACTACGCACTCAAGGTCGAATTGGATAAGATCGCAGACAAGTTTGCAAAAGAAGATAAAGAACCACAAGAAGCTGTCACCGTTTACGAACCGTTAGCGAAAGTTGAAGTGCCATATTCAACAGGCCGTTTCCCAACGAGCCGTTACTGCTTGGTTGAGATGATGCCAAAGACAGGACGTAAACATCAGCTGCGTCGTCACATGGCTCATCTAAGACATCCAATCGTTGGTGATACTTCACATGGTGATGGTAAGCACAACCGACTGTTCCGCGATGATTTAGATTCGCACCGTTTGTTGTTGCACGCTTCTGAGTTGCGTTTCATTCATCCTTTTACAAAGAAAGAATTAGTAATGAAGGCCAGCCTAGATGAAACGTGGTTAAGGTTGTTTGAAACCTTTGAGTGGGATACCAGCTTGGTGAATGTTGAAGCACGGTCGTCTAAGTAAAGACCAGGCGTCTAGTAAACATAGAAAATAGAATAAAAATAAAGGGCTGATAGTGATATCAGCCCTTTTTGTGTCTATGCAATCTTTGCGGTAAAACTAATGTTAGTTAGTCGCTCATCGCAGGATCATTTTAGCTTTTCTAGATCGGCTTCGATCTCTGCGATCTTACTTGATACAACCTTCTCTAAGTGGCGTAAGTCGGTAAGGATCTTCTGCTTCACATCGACCTCAGGGGTTGGCGTAGGTTTGGTGATCTTGTTGAGTTCATCAATCACAAGAGTGAGGTTGCGGTTAATCTCTGTCACTTCTTTGTATTGATTATTGCCGCCGCTAACAAGCACACTTTTTACTTGTCGTGGGTACTTAAACTTAACGCTTTTCGCGAACAGTTCACCTTTTTGCTTACGAAAGTAAATCTTCAGGATATCTTTATGAGCTTCTTGGCGAAGGGAGTAACGTTCAATCTGTTTAGGTTCGTGGATACCTAAGCCAGTGAGGTTTGGATACATAAGCGACCTCTAGGTTATGAATGTAATACTTTTATGTAATTGACTTGATCAATGTAGCAGCCTAACGACGAGCTAGATAGTTGATATCTGTGAATTGATTGTAAGTTGTGGGCAAGATCGCTCTCTATCTTTGCCCACACTTATTTGGCTATTAAAGCTGTTCCTAGAGCTAAACTTGTTTCCTAGTCCTAACTTACTTCTAGCACTAAATTAGCTTTCTAAGGTGCGAGCTCTGAAACATGCTCAGTTAATCTTTCTCTTAGCGCTTGTTCCTGTTCTTCAGACAGTCTGCCTCCCGCGTCACTGGTCAGAATAAACAAATCTTCAGCTCTCTCACCTATGGTGGTGATTTTCGCACCGTGTAAGTTGATGTCTAATTCTGCAAAGGTTGCACCGACTTGAGCCAACAACCCCGGCGTATCAAGAGCTCTTAACTCCATCAAGGTGCGTTTCTTACTCTTGGTTGGTAGGAACTCAACTAAGGTTTTTACCTTGAAATGCTGTAAGTTACGTGGCGTACGACGAGTCTTAATCTTAGTTGGGCGGCCATCAGCCAGAACATGAGTTAGATGCTTAGCGACGGCTTTGTGTCTTGCTTCATCAATCGCTTCACCGTGCTGATCCAGTACGATAAAGGTATCCAAAACGTGGCCATCTTTACTGACCATGACTTGTGCGTCGTGAACGTTAAAGTTGCGTCTGTCGAGCTCGGCAACCACGGTCGCAAAAAGTGCAGCTTGGTCTTTACAGTAAACGAATACCTCAGTGCCGCCACGTGTCGCTTTTTGGCTGATAAGCACTAAAGGTTGACTCGGATCTTCTAAGCGAAGTAAGTGTTCACAGTGCCATGCGATTTGAGTGTGTGTATGACGCAAGAAATAGTCAGCTTTGAAACGCTGCCACAACACCTCAATCTCACGAGCCGTGAAGCCTTCTTTACGCAGCAGTGCAGATGCCATTTGCTGGTTATGACGAATACGGTCTCTGACATCGACTGGGTTTTCCAAGCCGCGACGCAGTGCGCGCTGCGTAGAATGGAACAGTTCTGCGAGTAGGGTACGTTTCCAGCTGTTCCATAGTTCTGGGTTGGTCGCACAGATATCGGCTACCGTTAGGCACACCAGCAGTTCTAACGACTCTTCGTCGCGAACTTTCTTGGCGAACTCTGTGATTACGTCCGGATCGTAGATATCACGGCGTTGAGCGGTCACTGACATTAACAGGTGGTTTTGTACTAGCCACGCGACTTGTTTGGCTTCTGGCTTTGATAGCCCGTGCTCAATACAGAAAGAGTAAGCTTCAACAGCGCCAATTTCTGAGTGGTCTCCGCCGCGGCCTTTACCTATGTCGTGGAAGATAGCCGCCAGAATCAACAGCTCTTTCTTTTGAACTCGTGGATACACTTCACAACAGATAGGGTGCTTATCGTGGTTCTCGATTTGGCCAAAGCGGTTGATGTGTTTGAGTAGGCGAATACTGTGTTCATCCACGGTGTAAACGTGAAACAGATCAAACTGCATTTGACCAACAATTTGGCTCCACTGTGGCAAATAGGCCGATAGCACGCCCAATTTGTGCATCAAACTAAAGGCTTTGTGCAGTGCATTTGGGTGGCGAACCAAATCCATGAACTTGTCACGAGCTTCAGGAATGGTATGTAAGAAGCGATTCAATCGGCGACGTGCGGTTCGCAGTTGGCGCAATGTTGGTGGGCTTACCCCTTCGATAGAAGAGTCATTCGCGATATGGATAAACATATCGAGAATCGTTTCTGGTCTTGCTTGGAATAGAGCCGGCTTACGCGCTTCGATTAATGAACCTCGACGTTGGAAGTCGTTGTCGAGAATCTCGGCTTCTTGTGTTTGACCGCCATTGATGATCGCTTGATCGAACAGCTTAAGCAGCATCTTATTGAGCTCGGCTACGCGACGAAGTGTTCGATAGAACTCTTTCATCATCATCTCGACGCCACGGTTGCCTTCACCACTGTAACCCAGGTGTTCCGCTACCTGAGCTTGATGGGCAAACGTGAGACGGTTGTCGTAACGGCGTAGTTCAATGTGCAGTGCAAAGCGAACACGCCATAAGAAATCTTGGCACTCGACCAACTCACGATATTCAGCATCGGTTAGAAAGCCGTATTTGCTCATCTCCAATAAAGACGTTGCACCAAAATGTCGACGCGCAACCCAGCTCAGGGTGTGGATGTCTCTGAGCCCTCCCGGAGTCGATTTGATGTCCGGTTCTAGATTATAGGTGGTGTCGTGGTAGCGAGCATGACGCTCTCTCTGTTCTTGAATCTTGGCTTTGTAGAAGGTCTCACTTGGCCAAAATGAATCAGAATGAATCTTTAGCTTAAGTTCTTGAAAGGTGTCTTCGCTGCCACACAGTAAGCGTGACTCTTGCAGGTTAGTGGCAACGGTTAAATCATCGGTGCCGATATCAAGACACTCTGCAATGGTACGCACCGCGTGGCCGACTTCGAGTTTCAAGTCCCAGAGTAGGGTAATGAATTGACTGACTTTTTCACCCAGTGCGGGTGGCAGTGTTTTTTGCGAGACAATGAGGATATCAATATCAGACAAAGGGTGTAGTTCACCACGGCCATAGCCTCCCACCGCAACAAGTGAAATATGAGGCAGTTTGTTGAACCCAAAATGCTCCCATAAACGATTGAGAAGCAAATCCATGTATTCGGAACGAAGCAGCACCAAATCGGTGACTGGATGATGATTGAGAAATTCATTTTTTTGATACTGCGTGAAGATTTCGAGCTGATTTTTTATTTCGCAGATTTCAATTTGTTCGTCATTGAACGTAAGGGGACATTGATAAGGCATAGTCTGCTATCCGTGCAAGCAAATGAGAATAGTAAACAATTTAACAGAAGCTGATGGAAAATCGAAATTGAGCGGATAAAAAAATATCCTCGACAGGCGAGGATATTTCTAAAAGTCTGAGGTATTCAGCTTGTTGAACTAAGCGTTCTTCATGATACGTGGGATCGTATCGTCGCTGCGTAGTGTTAGTACCTCACAACCAGTATCCGTTACAACCAGAGTGTGTTCCCACTGAGCTGAGTTCTTGCTGTCTGCTGTGTACACTGTCCAGCTATCTTCGTCATCTAGACGACAGCCAAACTTACCCGCATTGATCATTGGCTCGATTGTGAAACACATGCCTGCTTTCAGTACGGTACGGTCACTGTTTTTGTAGTGAACGACTTGTGGATCTTCGTGGAACTCAGAACCAATACCGTGGCCACAGTAATCTTTTACAATAGAGAATTTAGCGCGTGGGTTGTTCTTGTTGTTTGTTTTGATGTACTTCTCAATAGCAGTACCGATTTGGCCAAGTTGAACACCTGGTTTAACCTGACGCATGCCTTCGTAAAGTGCTTCTTGAGCAACCATACACAGACGTTTGTTTGCTGGAGAAACTTCACCCACAAGGAACATCTTAGATGTGTCACCGTGGTAGCCTTGTGGACGAACACTTAGATCAGCATTTTCGTCATCAGGGACAATCACAGTGATATCAACGTTGAGAATGTCGCCATCTTTTAATACTGCAGGTTTGAATTGACCTGTGCTACCCGTCTCATCTTGTGATGCTGGAATACCGTGACACACGATGTGGTTGATAGACGTACAGATTGACTTAGGGAAACCGTGGTAATCAAGTGGTGCTGAGTATGCGCCTCTTTCTAGAGCGTACTCATGACAGATTTGGTTTAGCTCTTCTGTCGTTGTACCCACTTGGATGTGAGGTTCAATCATCTCTAGAATTTCTGAAGCCAGCTTGCCGGCGACGCGCATTTTTTCAATTTCTTCAGCAGTTTTAATTTTTACAGCCATTGCATATCTCTTAATTTGGTAGCACCTAAGTGTGCATATTGGGGCTATTCTATCAGTGCAGCATTTTAGCGCAACATTCCCATGTCCGCACAATGTTGGTGGATACTGCTCAGTCTGAGTAGATAATGTTCGGTTTAATGACGCAGACGCGATTTGAATAGGACACTATTTTATAGAGAAAATTCACCGCTAGGGATCAGTATAGCAGTCGCCATTTTTAGATTTTTTTCTAGCCATAGATAGACAAAATATGGTATAAAGCGCGCCGGACATCAGGACTGTTTTCTCCATTTGGCGAAACAAGCTTTGTGTCCACTAACTTATTTCTTTAAATCACACACATTCCGACACATGTTCCGGGGTGCCTCAACAACACAGATAACGGCTGAAAAGTGGTTAGTTGTTAGGGGTCGGATTCATGGGGAGTGTGGAGGCCTAACCCCATAGAGGATTTTAAAATGGCAACTGTATCAATGCGCGATATGCTTAAAGCTGGTGTTCACTTCGGTCACCAAACTCGTTACTGGAACCCAAAAATGAAGCCATTCATCTTTGGTGCTCGTAGCAAAGTTCATATCATCAACTTAGAAAAAACTGTACCAATGTTCAACGAAGCTCTAGCTGAAATTGCTAAAGTTGGCGAGAAGAAAGGTAAAGTTCTTTTTGTTGGTACTAAGCGTGCTGCATCTGAAGCTGTTAAAGAAGCTGCTATCAACAGCAACCAGTTCTACGTTAACAACCGCTGGTTAGGCGGTATGCTAACGAACTACAAAACTGTTCGTCAGTCTATCAAGCGTCTGAAAGAACTTGAAGCGCAAGCTCAAGACGGTACTTTCGACAAGCTTACTAAGAAAGAAGCTCTAATGCGTACTCGTGAAATGGAGAAGCTAGAGAAATCTCTTGGTGGTATCAAGAACATGGGCGGCCTTCCAGACGCTCTATTCGTTATCGATGCTGATCACGAACACATCGCAGTTAAAGAAGCAAACAACCTAGGTATCCCAGTTTACGCTGTAGTTGATACTAACTCTAACCCAGACGGTGTTGACTTCGTTATCCCTGGTAACGATGATGCAATCCGTGCAGTACAGCTTTACCTAAACGCTGCTGCAGACGCGGTTAAAGAAGGTCGTAACAAAGATGTTGCTGCTGTAGCTGCTGAAAAAGACGGTTTTGTAGAAGCTGAATAATAGCGGCTCTGAGCCATATTTAGTTCACATTAAGCGGTCATAATCGATGGCTTAAGAACTGAATACAGTCAATATCAGGGGCCAATTAATTAGGCCCCTGTTTTTTATCTTTTTTAGAATTTACTGAGGAATAGAGAATGGCAACTGTAACTGCAGCTCTAGTTAAAGAACTTCGTGAACGCACAGCTGCGGGCATGATGGAATGTAAAAAAGCGCTTGTTGCTGCTGAAGGCGACATCGAGCTAGCAATTGAAAACATGCGTAAGTCTGGCGCAGCGAAAGCAGCTAAAAAAGCTGGTAACGTTGCTGCTGAAGGCACAATCATCATTAAAGAAGACGCTGGCGTTGCTGCTCTTCTTGAAGTGAACTGCCAAACTGATTTCGTAGCTAAAGATGCAGGTTTCCTTGCATTCGCTAACGAAGTTGCTGAAGCTGCTCTAGCTGAACGTCTAGACATCGTTGCACTTCAAGCTAAATTTGAAGACGCACGTATCGCTCTAGTAACTAAGATCGGTGAGAACATCAGCATCCGTCGCGTTGAGCTTGTTGAAGGTGTTGCACTAGCTTCTTACCGTCACGGCGAGAAAATCGGTGTTGTTGTTGCTGGTGAAGGCGAAGCTGAAACGCTTAAGCACATCGCTATGCACGTTGCTGCTTCTAAGCCTGAGTACGTTAACCCATCTGACGTACCTGCAGACGTAGTAGAAAAAGAAAAAGCTGTTCAAGTTGAAATCGCTATGAACGAAGGCAAACCACAAGAGATCGCTGAGAAAATGGTTATCGGCCGTATGAAGAAATTCACGGGCGAAGTATCTCTTACTGGTCAAGCTTTCATCATGGAACCTAAGAAAACTGTTGCTGACATTCTTAAAGAGAAAGGCGCATCAGTTACTACCTTCGTTCGTTTAGAAGTTGGTGAAGGTATCGAGAAAGCGGCTGAAATGAGCTTCGCAGACGAAGTTGCAGCGGTACAACAAGGTTAATCCTTAGTGTATTGATTGAAAAAGACCGTGGCAAATGCTGCGGTCTTTTTATGAATAATGAATTATTTTTTGGCTGTTAGCTGTTATGAATGCAAACTGAGCTCTTCAGTTTTTATCCATGACTGTTAATCATCAACTCTTTGGAAGGTAAACTCCATGACTACGAACCCTAAACCGGCGTATCAACGTATTCTGTTAAAACTTAGCGGCGAAGCACTACAAGGCGAAGAAGGTTTTGGTATTGACGCGACGGTCCTTGATCGTATGGCTCAAGAAGTAAAAGAATTGGTTGAACTAGGTGTTCAAGTAGGCGTTGTTATCGGTGGCGGTAACCTTTTCCGTGGTGCAGGCCTTGCTGAAGCAGGTATGAACCGCGTTGTTGGTGACCACATGGGTATGCTAGCAACGGTAATGAACGGCCTTGCAATGCGTGACGCTCTGCACCGTGCTTACGTAAATGCACGTGTAATGTCAGCTATCCCTCTTAAAGGTGTGTGTGACGACTACAACTGGGCAGATGCAATCAGCCAACTACGTCAAGGTCGTGTTGTGATCTTCTCCGCTGGTACTGGTAACCCATTCTTCACTACAGATTCTGCTGCGTGTCTACGTGGTATCGAAATTGAAGCTGACGTAGTTCTAAAAGCGACAAAGGTAGATGGCGTATTTACTGCTGACCCAGTAGCAAACCCAGACGCAGAGCTGTATGATACGTTGTCTTACAACACTATTCTTGAAAAAGAACTTAAAGTGATGGATTTGGCTGCATTTACGCTAGCACGTGATCACAAAATGCCAATCCGTGTATTTAACATGAATAAACCAGGCGCATTACGTCGCGTGGTTATGGGTGAAACTGAAGGTACATTAATCAGCGACGCTGACTAATTTTTCGGGCTTACTGAGGTGTTATGCTTTGGTAAGCTTATCCTTATCACTCCAAATAAAAAGCTTTCTTGAAGAAAGAACATAATCAAGGTGAAATTGTGATTAACGAAATCAAAAAAGACGCTCAAGAGCGTATGGATAAAAGTGTAGATGCACTTAAAAATAGCCTGCAAAAGATTCGTACAGGCCGTGCTCACCCAAGCCTACTGTCTGGTCTTACTGTAGAGTATTACGGTGCACCAACGCCTTTGGCTCAAGTTGCTAACGTTATTGCAGAAGATGCACGTACACTAGCAATTACAGTGTTTGATAAAACACTGACTCCTTTAGTTGAAAAAGCAATCCTGACATCTGACCTAGGCCTAAATCCTATGTCTGCTGGCACGGTTATTCGTGTACCACTTCCAGCGTTAACGGAAGAGCGTCGTAAAGACCTCGTTAAAATCGTTCGTGGTGAAGCTGAAGGTGGCCGTGTTGCTATCCGTAATATCCGTCGTGACGCGAATGGCGATCTAAAAGCACTTCTGAAAGACAAAGAAATCTCTGAAGATGAAGATCGTAGAGCACAAGACGAAATTCAAAAGCTAACTGACATTGCGGTTAAGAACGTAGATGAAGTTCTAGCAACTAAAGAAAAAGAGTTGATGGAAGTTTAATTTTCCATATTCTTTTCTTTCCGGAAAAACGCTGTACTCACGGTTCAGCGTTTTTTTATGCTACTCTGTTCGACTATTAGAATTTGATTCACTCTTTTATGCATAATTCTCAAGCGTTCACAGACTCTCTTCCTAAACACATTGCTATCATTATGGATGGTAATGGCCGCTGGGCAAAAGCTCAGGGCAAGCCTCGCGTCTTTGGTCATAAAAACGGTGTTCAAGCCGTTCGTAAAACCATCTCTTCATCTGCCAGACTTGGCATTAAGGCCGTTACACTTTTTGCGTTTAGTAGCGAGAACTGGCGTCGTCCTGAAGAAGAAGTCGGTATCTTGATGGAACTGTTTATTTCAGTGCTGTCGAGTGAAGTCAAAAAACTTCATAAAAATAATCTACAATTGCGTGTTATTGGTGATAAAAGTCGTTTCAATGATCGACTACAAAAGAAGATAGAAGAAGCAGAAGCTTTGACTAGCACCAATACGGGTATGGTTATTAATATTGCTGCTAACTATGGCGGCAAGTGGGATATCCAGCAGGCAATGACCTCAATTGCTCAACAGGTAAAGTCTGGCGATATTAATGTAGATGACATTGATGAAGCTATGATTACACAGCACCTGACTATGGCAGATATTCCTGAAGTTGACCTACTTATCCGCACCAGTGGCGAGTGCCGCATTAGTAACTTTATGCTTTGGCAATTGGCTTACGCCGAAATGTATTTCACTGAACAATTCTGGCCAGACTTTAATGAAGACAGCTTAGTAGAAGCTGTGACTTGGTTTGTAAACCGCGAGCGTCGTTTTGGATGCACTGGTGAGCAAATTAAAGCTCTGATGGACAGTTAATAAGGATTTTTTGGTTTGAAACAACGAATTATTACGGCGTTGATTTTAGCTCCCCTAGTTATTCTAGGTATTTTCGAGTTATCACTTCCCACGTTTATTCTTTCACTAGCAGTAATCTCGCTATTGGGCTTTTGGGAGTGGACTCAGTTTGTCGAAAGCAAATCGCGTTATTTAGCGCTGATTCCAACGGTTGTAGTCAGTGTTGCAAGTTTTGCTTTTATCCCTTTTGATGCATTTAGCCTTAATCATTTATCTAGCGCTCACTACACCATTCTAACGATTGGCTCTATTTGGTGGGTAATAGCGAGTGGTATGGCAGTGACTTATCCTAAGTCTATGCCCGCATGGAAAGATTCTTCTCTCCTTCGTCACGCATTTGGCGTGCTGACTCTGCTGCCATTTTTCTGGAGTGTGGTTATTCTGCGCGCTAACGGTATCGATGTTGATCCTTACCACGGCGCAAAATTGGTGATGTTTGTTTGTTTGCTCGTTTGGGCTGCTGACAGCGGTGCTTATTTTTCAGGAAAGAGTTTTGGTAAGCGTAAAATGGCACCGGCGGTAAGCCCTAATAAGACGATTGAAGGTCTTATTGGTGGCATTATTACAGCGGTGATCATAGCTTGGATTTTTGCTGACTTGTTTGATATCCAATTCACAAGTCCTCTTCACATGATTGTAATTACCCTTGTGACTGTCGTCATCTCTGTTCTTGGTGACCTTGTTGAAAGCATGTTTAAGCGTGTTTCCGGGGTGAAAGACAGCAGTAATCTGATTCCTGGTCATGGTGGTATACTTGATAGAATAGATAGCTTAACGGCTGCATTCCCTGTCTTTGCTCTGCTTTATTTAGCATTCTAATAATAAAGGGCAGTGATTCTGCCCTTTATTTCATTTCTACGGTCATATGTGATGCGAAATCTAACTATCCTTGGCGCTACCGGCTCAATTGGTGCAAGTACACTAAAAGTCGTTGAACAAAACCCAGATCTCTATTCGGTCGTGGCACTGGCTGCCGGGTCGAATGTCGAAAAGATGTTGGCGTTAGTTGAAAAGTGGCAACCAAGCTATATTGCTATGGCTTGCCCTGATGCAGCATCTCAGCTGACTGAAATGCTGTCCGCTAATTACCCTAACGTTACAGTACTTTCAGGCCCAGAAGGCATGTGTCAGGTTGCTTCTCTAGAGGAAGTGGACACGGTAATGGCTGCGATTGTGGGAGCAGCAGGCTTGCTTCCTACGATGGCTGCGGTTAAGGCTGGTAAGCGTATTTTGCTTGCTAATAAAGAAGCTTTAGTGATGTCAGGGCAGTTGTTTATAGACGCCGTGGAAAAGTACGGTGCTGAACTACTTCCTGTAGACAGTGAGCATAATGCTATCTTCCAATGCCTACCGCAAAATGTACAAACCCATCTAGGTCGTTGTAATCTGGAAGAGAACGGTATCAACCATATTCTCTTGACGGGTTCTGGTGGTCCTTTCCGCTATACGGATGTTGCTGAGTTAGAATCGGTAACACCGGCTCGCGCTATTGCACACCCTAACTGGTCTATGGGTCCTAAGATCTCTGTTGACTCTGCGACCATGATGAATAAAGGTCTTGAGTACATTGAAGCTAAGTGGCTATTTAATGCTTCTCAAGAACAGTTAAAAGTCATTATTCATCCTCAGTCTGTGATTCATTCAATGGTCCAGTACAAGGATGGCTCGGTACTTGCTCAAATGGGTGAACCCGATATGTCGACGCCAATCGCTTTGACGATGTCTTATCCTAAGCGTACAGAAGCTGGCGTTAAGCCTCTGGATTTCACCAAAGTGGGCGAGCTTACTTTTCTAGAACCCGATTTTAGCCGTTACCCATGTTTAAGATTAGCAATTGAAGCGTGTTACCTAGGGCAGCATGCAACAACAGCAATTAATGCTGCCAATGAGATTGCAGTCGATGCCTTTTTGAACAATCGGGTTAAGTTTACCGATATTGCTGTCATTAATGAGCATGTTATGAGCAAAGTATGTGAACAATATAGCTCTGAGGGCTTAGATAGCTTGGAAAGCCTTCTTGAGCTAGATAATATGTCTCGTCAAATAGCCATTCAATTTATTAAAGAGCAGCTAGCATGAGTGGAATTCTGTGGAACTTCGCATCTTTTATTGTAGCGCTTGGTATTCTGGTTGCTGTTCATGAGTTTGGACACTTCTGGGTTGCTCGTCGTTGTGGTGTGAAAGTAGAAAAATTCTCGATTGGTTTTGGTAAATCAATCTGGAGCAAGATCGGCCGTGATGGTACTGAATACAGCTTGTCAGTGATTCCGCTGGGCGGCTACGTTAAGATGCTCGATGGGCGTGTTGACGATCTTTCTGAAGAAGAGCAGCAATACGCTTTTGACAAGAAGCCATTGTGGAAACGCACGGCGATAGTCGGTGCAGGCCCAGCATTTAACTTTATCTTTGCGGTGTTTGCGTATTGGCTGGTATTTTTGATTGGCGTGCCTGCGGTTAAACCGGTGATCGGTGAGGTCACCCCGCAATCTATTGTTGCACAAGCCGGAATTGAAACTGGAATGGAACTTAAATCTATTTCAGGAATCAAAACCGCAGATTGGGAATCAGTCAATATGGGTTTGATATCACATATTGGTGACCAATCCATGACAGTAACGGTTTCTTCTCAAGACGATATTGGCTTTGAGCAACAGATGACATTGGATATTTCAGACTGGTCTTTCGACCCAGAAACTGAGTCTGCAATGACAACGCTTGGTTTTAGACCGTACTCTCCAGAGATATCAACAGTGCTTGCTCAAGTTATTGATGATGGCGCTGCATACTCTGCGGGGCTAGAAGCTGGTGACAAAATTGTTGAAATTAATGGGCAGCCAATTGAACAGTGGCAGTCGGTTGTTGAGTTGATTCGCTCGAACCCGATAAAATCAATGAACCTTGTTGTACTGCGTAATGGTTTTGAACAGTCGTTGTCTATGACGCCAAAAAGTCGAGAGCTTTCTGATGGTTCAATAATCGGCTATGCGGGTATTGCTCCAGAAGTCGCAGAATGGCCAGAAGATTATCGCTTTGAGTTACAATTTGGTGTAATTGAGTCTGTAGGAAAAGCATTTGATAAAACAGGTCAAATCATTGGTTTGACGCTGACAATGCTCAAGAAGCTCATCGTTGGCGATGTTGGCTTAAACAACTTGAGTGGCCCGATTTCAATTGCTAAAGGCGCAGGTACAACCGCCGATTACGGTTTGGTTTACTTCTTAGGCTTTTTGGCTCTGATTAGTGTCAATTTGGGTATTATTAATTTGGTTCCGCTGCCTATGCTTGATGGCGGACATTTGCTCTTTTTCGCTATTGAGGCCATTACTCGTAAACCTGTCCCTGAAAAAATTCAGGAAATGGGATACAGAGTGGGAGGTGCAATCCTCTTCTCTTTGATGGCTCTGGCAATATTTAATGATTTTACTCGTCTGTGAATGGTTTCTCACAGGCATTGGTAGTAGCAAGGAATAATTAGAATAAATATGGCGATTAAGCAAATTCTGTTCGCAAGTCTATTGGCCACTAGTGTGGCTGCGAACGGAGCACAAAACTTTGTAGTTCAAGATATCAAGATCGAAGGTTTACAGCGTGTTGCACTTGGTGCAGCTCTACTGAAAATGCCAGTGCGTATTGGCGATGAAGTGGATGAAGGCGATGTATCTGAGATCATTCGTGCACTGTATGCCTCAGGTAACTTTGAGGATGTTAAGGTCCTTCGCGATGAAGGTGTTTTAGTTGTTCAAGTAAAAGAACGACCGACCATCGCAAGCATTTCATTTTCAGGGAACAAAGCGATCAAAGAAGAGCAACTTCAACAGAACCTAGATGCATCTGGTGTTCGTGAAGGTGAAGCGCTTGACCGCACAACGCTGAGTAACATCGAGAAAGGCCTTGAAGATTTTTACTACAGTGTTGGTAAATACAACGCGACAGTAAAAGCGGTTGTGACACCTTTGCCACGTAACCGTTCTGACCTTAAGTTTGTATTTACTGAAGGCGTATCCGCTAAGATTCAGCAAATCAACTTTATTGGTAATGAAGTCTTCTCTGATGCTGAGCTACTGAGCCGTTTCAACCTGAATGTTGATGTTGCATGGTGGAATTTCCTTGCGGATGAAAAATACCAGAAGCAAGTATTAGCGGGTGATATCGAAGCGTTGAAATCGTACTACCTTGACCGTGGTTACCTTAAGTTTAAGGTGGATTCTACACAAGTAGCGATCTCTCCAGATAAGAAAGGCGTTTACATCACGCTTGGTATTGATGAAGGCGAAGCCTACACCGTTAAAGATGTCGCGTTTCGCGGTGAGCTGATTGGTCGTGAGGCTGATTTTGAAGCATTAGTACCATTTGAAGACGGCGATACGTACAACGGCTCTTCTGTGACATCACTAGAAGAGGGCGTAAAGCGTATTCTTGGTGAGTCTGGTTATGCGTACCCACAAGTACGTACTATTCCTGAATTTGACGATGAGACCAAAGAAGTGTCATTGGTTATTAATGTAGAAGCGGGCAGCCGTATCTACGTTCGTGATATTCGATTTACGGGTAATAACTCGACCAAAGATGAAGTACTACGTCGTGAAATGCGTCAAATGGAAGGCAGCTGGCTTAACTCTAAGTCAATTGACACCGGTAAGAGCCGCCTTAACCGTTTAGGTTTCTTTGAAACGGTTGATGTACAAACAGTGCGTGTTCCTGGCAGTGAAGACCAAGTTGACTTGGTTTACAACGTTAAGGAAGCGAACTCAGGCAGCATCAACTTTGGTGTTGGTTACGGTACCGAATCAGGTGTCAGCTTCCAAGTTGGTTTGCAACAAGATAACTTTGCGGGTTCAGGTAACCGTGTTGGCGTAAGTGCCATGATGAACGATTACCAAAAGAACGTGAGCTTAGACTACCGAGACCCATACTGGAACCTTGATGGTGTGAGCTTAGGCGGTAAGATCTTCTATAACGAATTCGAAGCCTCTGAAGCGGGTATTGTCGACTATACCAACCAAAGTTACGGCACCAGCCTGACATGGGGCTTCCCTATGGATGAACTGAACCGTATCGAATTTGGTGTTGGCTATACGCACAACAAGATCGGTAACGTTCCGACTTATATCCAAGTGGAACAGTTCGCGAGAAGTATTGACCAGTATGGTGACGAAAACATCTTAACCGATGACTTCGATATCAATATCTCTTGGACTCGTAACAACCTTAACCGTGGTTTCTTCCCAACCGAGGGTAACCACCAACGTGCTTTCGCCAAAATGACTGTACCAGGCTCTGACGCTAAGTACTTCAAAGCTCAGTACGATGTAAAACATTACATCCCGCTGACCAAAAAGCATGAGTTCACACTTTTGATGCGTGGCCGATTAGGCTATGGTAATGGTTACGGTCAAACGGATGGTAATGATAACTTGTTCCCATTCTACGAGAACTACTACGCAGGTGGCTTTACAACGTTGCGTGGCTTTGGCTCTAACTCAGCGGGTCCAAAAGCCGTTTACGGGAGCAGTACGGGTAACAACCCTACGTACAGCTCTGCAACCGATGATTCGGTTGGTGGTAATGCGGTTGCCTTGGCAAGTTTAGAGTTAATTGTACCTACGCCGTTTGCTTCTGACGAAGCACGTAGCCAGATTCGAACCAGTGTCTTCTTCGACATGGCAAGTGTATGGGATACCGAGTTCGTAGACCGTGGTGCACCTAACAGTGGCAGCCAGTATTACTACGATTACTCTGATCCAACAAATTACCGTTCATCTTATGGTGCAGCCCTTCAATGGATGTCGCCGATGGGCCCATTGGTTTTCTCTCTAGCGAAACCCGTTAAAATTTACGAAGGTGATGATGAGGAATTCTTCACATTTACCATTGGTAGAACTTTCTAATATTTAAAGGACAATATTTTGAAAAATATGATTAAAGCAGCAGGTTTAGGCCTTGTAGTTCTTAGCTCTTCTTTCTTTGCAACAGCTGCTGAAGCTGCGCAAAAAGTGGGTTATGTAAACACTGCACAAGTATTCCAGGCTCTACCTCAACGCGAAGTTGTTCTTCAAAAAATGCAGGAAGAGTTCAAAGATAAAGCAGCTGAGCTGCAGAGCATTCAAGCAGAAGCAAAAACTAAGATTGAAAAGCTTAAGCGTGATGGTGAACTACTAGGTCCTGACGAAGTTGAGAAGCTTCGTATCGAAGTCGGTCAACTAGACAGTAAGTACAAAATCAAAGCTCAAGCACTAGAAAAAGCAAGCCAACGTCGTGAAGCGCAAGAGAAGCAGAAGCTATTCAAAGTGATTCAAGATGCTGTAACTAAAGTTGCAGAGAAAGAAGGCTACGACATGATTGTTGATATTCAAGCTCTGCAGTACGGCAAGCCGGAATACAACATCTCTGAGCAAGTAATTAAATCACTGAAATAAGTTTATGAAGAACCTGACTTTAGCCGAATTGGCAACGATTACCGGGGGAGAGCTACACGGAGACGGTACGGTTACCGTTTCAGCAGTTGCTCCTATGGATAAAGCGCAAGAAGGAAACATTACGTTCCTTTCGAACGTGAAGTACAGCAAGCACCTTGGTGACTGTAAAGCATCCGCTATTATGGTTAAAGAGAGTGAGCGCGAACTGTGTAAGACCAACGTGATTGTGGTCAGCGACCCTTACGTTGCTTTTGCTAAAGTTGCTCAAGCGCTTGATACTACTCCTGCACCCGCAGCGGCTATCGCTGATTCTGCTTCAATTTCAAGCGATGCAACCATTGGACAAAATGTGTCTATCGGTGCGAACGCTGTGATTGAGTCTGGTGTGGTACTTGGTGATGATGTGATCATCGGAGCTGGTTGTTTTATTGGTAAAAATGCAAATATTGGCACAGGCACTAAGCTATGGGCTAATGTAAGTGTTTACCATGAAGTCGTGATTGGTGACGCGTGTTTGATTCAATCAAGCACTGTCATTGGCTCTGATGGCTTTGGTTATGCGAACGAGAAAGGTGAGTGGGTTAAGATTCCACAAGTCGGTTCAGTTCGCATTGGTAACCGTGTAGAAATTGGCGCGTGTACAACCATCGACCGTGGCGCATTAGATGACACAATCATTGAAGATAACGTTATCTTAGATAACCAGCTTCAAATTGCTCACAATGTTCACATCGGATATGGTTCTGCTATTGCAGGTGGTACTATTATCGCAGGCAGCACGACGATAGGTAAGTACTGTATTATTGGTGGCGGTTGTGTGATTAATGGTCATATTGAAATCGTTGGCGGCGTTACAATCACTGGTATGGGGATGGTAATGCGCAGTATCACTGAGAAAGGCATGTACTCTTCGGGTATTCCTTTACAGCCAAACAAAGATTGGCGTAAAACAGCAACGCGTGTACATCGTATTGATGAAATGAACAAGCGTTTGAAAACCGTTGAAAAACTTATCGAGAAGAGCGCGGAAGCATAATTCCAGCATTTCTAATAAAAGGCTCGCGTACAGCGAGTCTTTTTCGTTTATAATCCTTCTAATTAAATAAAGAATATACATAGGAATACGACTTTGACTACTGAACAGACAACGATGAACATTACTGAAATTCAGGAACTATTACCTCATCGCTACCCATTCTTAATGGTTGATCGTGTGACTAGCTTTGAAAAAGAAAAAACACTGACTGCGATTAAGAATGTCTCTGTTAACGAACCTCAGTTCACAGGCCACTTCCCTCAACTTCCTGTATTCCCAGGCGTGTTGATCTTAGAAGCAATGGCGCAAGCAACTGGTCTTCTAGCATTTAAATCATTTGGTGCCCCTTCTGGTAACGAGCTTTACTACTTTGCAAGTGTAGATAAAGCTAAATTCCGCAAGCCTGTAGTGCCAGGTGACCAACTGATTATCGAAGTTGAATTCTTAAAAGAGCGTCGTGGTATTGCATCGTTTAACGGCGTTGCTAAAGTTGACGGCGTAGTTGTATGTTCAGCTGAACTTAAATGTGCTCGTAGAGAGTTTTAATATGATTCATGAAACAGCGAAAATTCACCCGGCAGCAGTAATCGAAGGTGATGTAACTATCGGTGCTAACGTGACGGTTGGGCCTTTCACTTACATTGCTGGTAACGTGACAATTGGTGACGACACTGAAGTGATGTCGCATGTGGTGATCAAAGGTCACACAACCATTGGTAAAGAAAACCGCATCTTCCCACACGCTGTTATCGGTGAAGAGAACCAAGATAAGAAATACGGTGGCGAAGAGACAACAGTTGTGATCGGTGATCGCAACGTGATTCGTGAGGCGGTTCAAATCCACCGTGGTACAACTCAAGACAAAGCAACCACAGTGATCGGTGATGACAACTTACTTTGTGTTAATGCTCACGTAGCACACGATGTTATTGTTGGTAACCATACTCACATTGGTAACAACGCTATTCTTGGCGGTCACGTAACAGTGGGTGACTACGCTGGTGTAATGGCGCTATCTGCGATTCACCCGTTCTGTTCAATAGGTGCTTACGCCTACATTGGCGGCTGTTCTGCTGTTGTTCAAGATGTACTGCCGTACGTGCTTGCACAGGGTAACCATGCGGCTCCATTTGGCCTTAACCTAGTGGGCCTGAAGCGTAACGGATTTGAGAAACCAGAAATTCGTGCACTACAGAAAGCGTACAAAGAGTTATACCGTTCAGGTAAAACACTTGAAGAAGCGAAAGCGGCTTTAGTTGAAATGGCAAAAGAGTTTACTTCGGTTACTCCTATGCTAGAAATGCTAGAGAACTCTGAGCGCGGTATTATTCGTTAATACTTGATATGATTGTTTACCAATCAGCGCAAGTACGACAATAATGACTTAAATCAGATTGGTGTAACAAAAAGATCGCTACTCATTGGGCGGTCTTTTTTGTTTTAGGCAACAAGGGAATTGGAAAACTATGGCACAGCAAGAAGCAGCAACCAATAGCTCGGACTTTGTTTCGAATGAACCTCTACGCGTAGGTATCGTCGTCGGAGAACTCTCGGGTGACACGCTTGGCGAGGGTTTTATTAAAGCGGTCAAATTACAATATCCGAATGCTGAATTCGTGGGTATTGGCGGACCAAAAATGAAAGCGCTTGGTTGTGAGTCTCTTTTCGAAATGGAAGAGCTTGCCGTGATGGGGCTTGTAGAAGTGCTTGGTCGTTTACCTCGTTTGTTAAAAGTGAAAGCGGAACTGGTTAAGTATTTCACTCAAAACCCGCCAGATGTCTTCGTTGGTATCGATGCGCCAGACTTCAACCTAAGACTTGAATTGGATCTTAAGAACGCGGGTATTAAGACCGTTCATTATGTCAGCCCTTCAGTATGGGCATGGCGTCCAAAGCGTATCTTTAAAATCGACAAAGCAACCGACTTGGTACTGGCTTTCTTGCCGTTCGAAAAGGCATTCTACGATAAATATAATGTTGCTTGTGAATTTGTTGGCCATACATTGGCAGACACCATTCCACTAGAACCGAATAAAAAAGAAGCTCGCGAGCTTTTAGGTTTAGATCAAGATAAGCCTTGGTTAGCCGTATTACCGGGCAGTCGCGGTGGTGAGATGAGTTTGATTGCTCAACCCTTTATTGAAACTTGCCAGCGTATTAAGCAAAAATACCCTGATATCAATTTTGTTGTTGCGCTCGTTAATGAGCAGCGTAAAAAGCAGTTCACTGAAATTTGGCAATCGACGGCACCTGAACTTGAATTTACGTTGGTAGAAGATACCGCCACCAACGTGATTACCGCTGCTGATTCTGTTCTGTTAGCTTCGGGTACTGTTGCTCTCGAATGCATGTTGCTGAAACGCCCGATGGTCGTTGGCTACAAAGTAAATAAACTGACGGGTTATATTGTTAAGAAATTATCGATTACTGAATTCGTATCGTTGCCGAACATTTTGGCTGGCGAAGAGATTGTGAAAGAGCATATTCTTGAAGAGTGTCACCCAGACTTCTTGTTTCCGTCTGTCGATAAGATGCTATCCGCTGATAACAGCGCATTAATCGAACGCTTTACCGAGATGCATCATTGGATTCGTAAAGACGCGGATAAACAAGCCGCTAATGCGGTATTGAAATTGATAGATCGACCATGTGTTGAGTCATAAAGTGCTTGTTTACAGAACATTAAGAGAAGAATTATGGCAGTAAAAGAGAAAAAAGAGCTTCCTCCTTTTGAGTATCCTCAAGGCTACCAGTTATTTGCTGGTGTTGATGAAGTAGGGCGCGGGCCGTTAGTTGGCGATGTTGTTACTGCTGCGGTTATCCTCGATCCTAATAATCCAATCGAAGGTTTGAACGACTCAAAGAAACTGTCTGAGAAGAAGCGTCTGGCTCTATTTCCTGAAATCAAAGAGAAAGCCTTGGCTTGGTCTGTTGGCCGTTGTTCCCCGCAAGAAATTGATGAGTGGAATATTCTGCAAGCGACCATGGTTGCTATGCAGCGAGCGATCGCAGGGCTAAGCGTTCAACCTGATATGGCACTAATCGATGGAAACCGCGTTCCTGAACTGCCGATGGATGGTCTTGCGATTGTAAAAGGGGACTTGCGAGTTGCTGAAATCAGTGCGGCATCTATCATCGCTAAAGTCGTTCGTGACCAAGAGATGGAAGAACTTGATAAACTTCATCCAGAGTTTGGTTTTGCTAAACATAAAGGTTATCCGACCAAAGCGCATTTCGAAGCGATTGAAAAACACGGTGTAACCGAGCATTACCGCAAAAGCTTTAAGCCAGTAAAGCGCATTTTAGGTCTCGACTAAAACTCGTCGGCTAAGGCTGTATATTGATTAGGGCTTAGTATTGGTTAGAGCTTTATATTGATTAGAGCTTTATATTGCTTAGACTCATGTTGACCGGAGCAAGGCATCGAATAAAGTTGCTTATTTGCGGTAGAAAAAAATAGAATACACACAGTTGTAATCCTAGGCTTAAGCCTAGAACTCAGGAAAAATAATGTCAGATCCAAAATTTGTTCACCTACGCGTACACAGTGATTTTTCGATGGTGGATGGCCTCTCTAAAGTGCCACCGTTAGTTAAAAAAGTCGCTGAAATGGGTATGCCCGCTCTAGCATTGACCGACTTTACTAACCTATGTGGCTTGGTGAAATTTTACGGTACTGCCCATGGGTGTGGGGTTAAACCTATTATTGGTGCTGACTTCTTGATGCAGTCTCCGGATTTTGGCGATGAATTGACCAAACTCACTGTTATTGCAACGAATAATAAAGGTTACAACAACCTAACATTATTGATTTCAAAAGCTTACCTTCGTGGCCATGTACAACATCAGCCTGTTATTGATAAAGAGTGGCTGATTGAACATGCCGAAGGCCTGATTCTTCTATCGGGAGCAAAAGAGGGTGAGATTGGTAAGGCGCTGCTGAAAGGAAATCGAGAGTTGGTTGCAAGCAGCGTTGAGTTTTACAAAACACATTTCGCAGACCGTTTTTATCTGGAGCTAATTCGTACTGGGCGCCCGGACGAAGAGTCTTATCTGCATTTTGCACTAGAGCTTGCTGAACAAGAAGACCTGCCTGTTGTCGCGACCAACGAAGTGGTTTTCATCTCTGAAGACTTGTTTGACGCCCATGAAATTCGTGTGGCGATTCACGACGGTTTTACAATGGTTGATCCACGTCGACCGAAAAACTACAGCTCACAACAATACTTGCGTAGTGAAGAAGAGATGTGTGAGTTGTTCTCAGACATCCCTGAAGCACTGGAAAACAGTGTCGAGATTGCTAAGCGTTGTAACGTAACTGTTCGACTGGGCGAATACTTCTTACCTAACTTCCCAACGGAAGGTTTGGCGATTGAAGACTTCTTGATTAAAAAATCAGAAGAAGGCCTTGAGCGTCGTTTAGCGTTTCTATTCCCTGATGAGAAAGTTCGAGCTGAACGCAGACCTGAATACGATGAGCGACTTAAGATTGAACTTGAAGTTGTCAACAACATGGGGTTCCCGGGTTACTTCTTGATCGTAATGGAGTTCATCCAGTGGTCAAAAGATAACGACGTACCAGTAGGCCCGGGTCGTGGTTCTGGTGCCGGTTCTTTGGTGGCTTACGCATTGGATATCACCGATCTTGATCCACTTGAATATGACTTGCTGTTCGAACGTTTCTTGAACCCAGAACGTGTATCTATGCCCGATTTCGATATCGACTTCTGCATGGATAAACGCGACCAAGTTATTGATCACGTAGCCGAGATGTACGGTCGTGATGCCGTTTCTCAGATCATCACCTTTGGTACTATGGCGGCAAAAGCGGTAATTCGTGACGTTGGCCGAGTATTGGGCCACCCGTTTGGTTTCGTTGACCGTATTTCTAAGCTGGTTCCACCTGATCCGGGCATGACGCTAGAGAAGGCCTTCCTTGCTGAGCCAGCATTGCCAGAACTCTACGACGGTGATGAAGAAGTACGCGAACTGATTGATAAGTGTCGTATTCTTGAGGGGTGTACGCGAAATGCCGGTAAGCACGCGGGTGGTGTTGTTATCTCACCCACCACGATTACCGACTTTGCACCTATTTATGCCGATGCGGAAGGCAACTTCCCGGTAACGCAATTCGATAAGAATGACGTTGAAACCGCCGGTTTGGTTAAATTCGACTTCTTGGGTCTACGTACCCTGACTATCATCGATTGGGCGTTAGGCCTCGTAAACCCACGCTTGAAGAAAGAGGGTAAAGAGCCGGTTCGTATTGAATCGATCCCTCTAGATGACCAAGCGTCATTTAACCTATTACAAAATTCTGAAACGACGGCGGTATTCCAACTGGAATCACGCGGTATGAAAGATCTGATCAAGCGTCTACAACCCGACTCTTTTGAAGATATCATCGCATTGGTAGCTTTGTTCCGCCCGGGCCCTCTGCAATCAGGCATGGTAGATAACTTTATCGACCGTAAACACGGCCGAGAGGCTGTATCTTACCCTGATGAAACGTGGCAACACGAATCGTTAAAAGAAACACTAGAACCGACTTACGGCATCATCCTTTATCAAGAGCAGGTAATGCAAATCGCTCAGATCCTTGCGGGTTATACGCTTGGTGGAGCCGATATGTTGCGTCGTGCGATGGGTAAGAAAAAGCCTGAAGAGATGGCAAAACAGCGCGGTACCTTTAAAGAAGGTGCCGAAGCCAATGGTGTTGATGGCGAACTGTCCATGAAGATCTTTGACTTGGTAGAGAAGTTTGCGGGCTACGGCTTCAACAAATCTCACTCGGCTGCATACGCACTGGTTTCTTATCAAACGCTGTGGCTGAAAACCCACTACCCAGCGGAGTTTATGGCAGCGGTAATGACCGCAGATATGGATAACACCGAAAAGGTTATTGGCCTTGTCGATGAGTGTTTCCGTATGAAGCTCAAGCTTCTTCCACCCGATATTAACTCTGGTTTATACCGCTTTAATGTCGATGAAGATGGCGCGATTGTTTATGGCATCGGTGCGATTAAAGGGGTGGGTGAAGGCCCAATTGAAGCCATTATTGAAGCGCGTAATAAGGGCGGTTACTTTAAAGACTTGTTCGACTTCTGTGCACGACTCGATCTGAAAAAAGTGAACAAGCGTGTTATCGAAAAGTTGATTCTGTCAGGCGCCTTAGATAGATTAGGTCCTCACCGAGCAGCGATGATGGCCTCATTGAAAGATGCGGTTAAGGCGGCAAGCCAACATCACCACGCTGAGTCGTTTGGTCAATCGGATATGTTTGGCGTGTTGACTGACGCTCCGGAAGAGGTGGAACACAAGTATACCCAAGTACCGAAGTGGCCTGAAAAGGTTTGGCTTGAAGGTGAGCGTGAGACGTTAGGTTTGTATTTAACGGGTCACCCGGTTAATGCGTACATTAAAGAGCTCGCGAAATACACCAGCTGTCGCTTGAAAGATGCGACGCCGACGCGTCGTGATCAGTCTTTAACGATTGCAGGTTTGGTCATTGCTGCTAGGGTAATGACCACGAAGCGCGGAACTCGAATTGGTTTGATGACCCTCGACGACCGATCGGGGCGAATGGAAGTGATGTTGTTCTCGGATGCGCTCGATCGCTACGCTGAATTGCTCGAAAAAGATAAAATAGTGGTCGTTTCTGGACAGGTCAGCTTTGATGATTTCAATGGTGGGCTTAAAATGTCCGCGCGCGAGGTCATGGACTTAGGAAGCGCCCGTGAGAAATATGCTCGTGGGGTGTCGATATCTATCGACCAATCCCAAATTAATGGTCAATTTTTTGAACGCTTTAGTCAAATCTTAGAACCTTATAGAGCCGGAACGGTCCCAGTCAATGTATACTACCAGCGTGCCGACGCTAGAGCGCGGTTAACATTGGGCACAGAATGGCGTGTGACGCCAAGTGATACATTACTAGACGAATTAAAACAGCTGCTTGGAAATAGCCAAGTAGAACTCGAATTTAACTAAAATTTAGCTCCATGATTGTGGAGCTGAATCAACAAGGATTCATAGATGAGCCTGAACTTTCTAGAATTTGAAAAGCCTATCGCTGAACTTGAAGCAAAAATCGAAGCGCTACGTGACGTTTCACGTCACGGTGGTGACACAGCGGTAGATCTAGACAAAGAAATTGAACAACTAGAGAAAAAAAGCTTAGAGCTTAAACAGAAAATCTTTAGTGACCTAGGTGCATGGCAAGTAGCTCAACTTGCTCGCCACCCGCAACGTCCGTACACCAAAGATTACCTGGAGCATGCCTTCACAGAATTTGAAGAGATGGCGGGCGATCGCGCTTTCGCTGACGACAAAGCAATTGTGGGTGGTATGGCTCGTCTAAATGGTCGTCCTGTTATGGTTATTGGTCACCAGAAAGGTCGTGAGACTAAAGAAAAAGTGATTCGTAACTTTGGTATGCCAAAGCCAGAAGGTTACCGTAAGGCACTTCGCCTAATGGAAACAGCTGAGCGTTTCAACATGCCAATCATTACTTTCATCGACACAGCGGGTGCATACCCAGGTGTTGGTGCTGAAGAACGTGGTCAATCTGAAGCTATCGCAAAGAACCTTAAAGTTATGGCTGGCCTATCTGTGCCAGTTATCTGTAACGTTGTTGGTGAAGGCGGTTCAGGTGGTGCACTAGCGATTGGTGTTGGCGACTACGTGAACATGCTTCAGTACTCTACGTACTCAGTAATCTCTCCAGAAGGTTGTGCTTCAATCTTGTGGCGTGATTCAGATAAAGCACCACAAGCTGCTGAAGCGATGGGCCTAGTTGCTCCTCGTCTGAAAGATCTTGAGCTTATCGATGAAATCATTCCTGAGCCTCTAGGTGGCGCGCACCGCGATCCAGTACAAACGGCTCAGAACATGAAAGACATGCTAGTTAAACAGCTAGAAGAGCTAGAGCAGTTTGATAACGAAGCACTACTTGAGCGTCGTTACCAACGCCTAATGAGCTACGGTTACTGCTGATAAGCGTGCCTTGAAATGAGGCAGCTTCAAGTAAGCAAGATGATGAAAGGGTTGGACTCAGTGCCAACCCTTTTTTATTATTAAAATATTCTCCCTTCAAACCTACTCTCATGGTTCACTCGCTCATGACTCACTTAATCGAAACCTTCACATCTGTACTTCATCAAAGCGCACTCAAGCCTAGTCGATTGATCGTGGCTTTCAGTGGCGGTGTTGATTCTCGAGTCTTATTGGAGTTAGCAGCACAGTACGCACAAACTTATGACATTGATTGCTGCGCGGTGCACGTTCACCACGGTTTAAGCCAGAATGCTGATCACTGGGCAGAGCAGTGCCAGACATGGTGTGATGCTTTGTCAGTTTCGTTAGCTGTAGAGCGAGTCTCTTTGGATATCAACAGTGGTGAAAGCGTTGAAAAGCTGGCTAGAGATGCTCGATACCAAGCTTTTCAGCAGCACACCAGACAGGGCGATGTGCTTGTTACAGGTCAACACATTGACGATCAACTTGAGACATTCTTGTTAGCGTTGAAGCGGGGAAGTGGTCCGAAAGGGCTCTCTTCAATGGCGAAGGTGATGCCGTTTGGCGAAGCGTTTATCGTTCGACCGCTACTTTCAGTGACTCGATCAGACATTGAAGCGTCGGCGCACTACATGGGTTTAACTTGGGTCGAAGATGAGAGTAATCAAGACGTTCGCTTTGACCGCAATTTTATTCGTCATCAAGTCACTCCGGCACTGACTGAGCGCTGGCCTAGTTTCCGAGAGGCGGTCAGTCGTAGTGCTCAGCTATGTGCAGAGCAAGAGTTACTGTTGGATGAGTTGCTTGAATCACACTTTCAGCAAGCTTTAGGGGATAGCCAAAACTTAAGCATTGAGGCGTTATCTCAACATTCAGACTTGTTACGAGCACGCTTGCTAAGAATGTGGTTGAGTCATTGTAATCAACCGATGCCGAGTCAAAAGCAGCTCAAGCTTATTTGGGATGAAGTCGCATGCGCTCAGGCGGACGCCAACCCTAAGCTGGTGTTGAATGATGCCGAAGTTCGACGTTTTAATCATCAGCTCTATTTAGTGAGAGAGACTAAAGACCTATCCGACTGGCAAAGCCATCTTTTAATGGGAGAGAGTGTGACGCTACCCGATGGCTTAGGGGAGCTACGCTTAAATTCAGCACTGAGTGATGGCGCATCGAACAACCGTGATGTGCAAAGCTTTAGTTTGCCGGATACAAGCGCAACACTAAGAGTGATCTTTAACCCTGAAGGACTTTCGGCTCACCCTGTTGGGCGCGGGCATAGTAGAAAACTCAAGAAGCTGTTTCAGGAATACCAAGTACCCAGTTGGTTAAGACGCAGAACGCCGATATTAATGGATGGCGATCGAGTGATCGCTGTTTTAGGCTTATTCGTAGATAAAAACTACGAAGGTCAAGATTGTGAAGCGCTTTGGAGCAAGTAGAAAAAGTTTGTGTCACAATTCACCGTCACTTTAATAAAAATAATTAATGGAATATGCAATGAAGAAAATTACACTAGGATTAGTTCTCGGACTTGGACTATTGAGTGGTAACGCTCTGGCGGGTGATGTTGCTGCGGGCCAAGCTAAAGCAGCAATCTGTGCGGCTTGTCATGGCGCCGATGGTATCGCTATGATTCCAGGTTACCCAAACCTGAAAGGACAAAACGAGCAGTACATCGTTTCATCGATCAACGCTTACAAAACAAAACAGCGTAATGGTGGCTTAGCCGCTGTGATGCAGGCTCAAGCTTCTATGCTGAGTGATGAAGATATCGCGAATCTAGCCGCTTACTACGCAAGCCTTAAGTAAAACCTTCTCAAAGCGCTGATTAAACAAGATGATAAATTTCGAGCCAGAGCTTTAAAGCTCTGGCTTTTTTCATTGAATGTTTACTATAGCTAACCGATAATGAGCTATTCGCACAGTTTAAGGGATGAACATGAAAAAGATTGAAGCCATTATCAAGCCATTCAAACTTGATGATGTACGTGAAGCACTTGCAGAAGTGGGTATTACGGGTATGACAGTATCTGAAGTTAAAGGCTTTGGACGCCAGAAAGGTCATACTGAGCTATATCGCGGCGCAGAGTACATGGTCGACTTTTTACCTAAAGTGAAATTGGAAATCGTTGTGACCGACGAAGTGGCTGACCAGTGTGTTGATACCATTATCGAAACGGCTCAAACTGGTAAAATCGGCGACGGTAAGATCTTCATTACTGACGTTGAACGTGTGGTACGTATTCGTACTGGCGAAGAAGACGAAGACGCCGTATAAAAAAACTATTACCCTAAAAGGAGCGTTTATCGCTCCTTTTTCATTTCTGGTAGGGTGCTGTATGTTTAAGAAAACCATCATTGTTATCGCCGTATTGATAACGCTTGCTGTCGTTAGTTTTCATTTTATCTTCGTGATCCCGAATAAACCCAACCTGATCACTTCCTCTCAAAGTACCAGTAACGACATCTACAGTTGCTACCAAAACTCCGCACCGAAAGCGATTGATGTGTCTGATGGACTAAGCATTACCGTATGGAATATCTACAAGCAAAATCGCAGTAATTGGCAGAGTGAACTGAACAAATTGACGGCAGGAAGCGATCTTGTATTGCTGCAAGAAGCGAGTATGACAGTAGAGCTTCGCCAATGGGTGACAAGCGGCCAGTGGGGAAGCACTCGTGTGAATGCGTTTGAAGCCTTTGAACAAAGTGCTGGCGTACTTAACTTAGCGACGCATTTACCGATCGAAGCTTGTGCTTATACTCATGAAGAACCTTGGCTTCAATTGCCTAAATCGGCGCTTTGGTCGCGTTACCAACTAAGCAATGGCGAAGAGTTGGCTGTGATTAATATCCATGCTGTGAACTTTACCTTTGGTACGGAAGATTACGAGGCTCAGCTCAAGAGCTTAACTGACAATCTGCAACAGTATCGTGGGCCTGTTATTTTTGCTGGAGATTTTAATAGCTGGAGTGAGGCTCGCTTTGCGGTATTGAAAGGCGCGTTGGAACAGGTCGGTTTGACGGAGGTTGCCTTTGAACCGGATAACCGAACTCAGTTTATGACAGGATTGGTGCTCGACCATGTGTTCTATCGAGGGTTAGAGGTAGAAAATGCAAAAGCGCCCATTACGGACGCTTCTGATCATAACCCTATGCGAGTAACCTTTAAGGCTAAATAGTAAGAAGTTAATAGCTTATTAGTCATTGGATCTTAGCTATTTGCCATTCACACTGTGGTTACTTTGGGTAATAAGCTAGAGAGTTTTCGCTAGCCTTACCTCTTCAACTTAAAAGATTAAAATGTAGAGCGCCCAGATTAGGTAGTAGCCAACCCATGGCAAGCCAGAGATGACCAATGCTTGACCACGCTCAAACTCAGTCCACGTTAATACCGCGGCATAACCCAACACGATATACCATGGTAATAACAGTGGTAAAGAGCTGGCAAACTGCGACCAATCATTGGTTAGTGGTAACTTGATTAAGCCGTTTAAGCTGTTCAAGTCAGCAGCGTAGCTCATCACTTGTCCATGCTTGAGTATCAGGCTTGCGTAGCTTGCTACATCACCTAAAACAGCCGGGAATATCACAACCGATGCCGCTGCAAACCATCGCCAAAAGCTATGTTGATGCTGGCTTGGTTTGGTTGCTAGGTTAAACCAGAATGCCAACAGAATGATGGTTAACGTACGGCCAAACACATCGCTGATGATTTCACTCGCGAGTAAGGTATTACTGTCAAGTAACGCCAATTGGTCAGGGTTCGTTTGAGCCAGTTGTTGTGACAATTCTGCACTTAACCATGCAAAATCTACATTCGAAAAATAAGCACCCCAGAATAAAAACGGGCTGAGCATTAATACGACGTAGGGTTGCCATCCCCAAGCACTTCGCTGATAAAGCGCTAAGAAACAAGCTGTTGGTGAACGGAATATATCCAACAGCATGACGAGTGGGTTACTTGACGGGTTCATACACTTACCTTAGTTACATCAACATACAGCTTCAGTTTTTGTCCTGGCTGTAGGTATTTCTTGTTCTGCAAAGCGTTCCATTTTACAACATCTGCGCTTTTTACTTTGAACTTTGATGCAATACCGCTGACTGTGTCACCTGATCTTACGTTATAAAAGACAGTTCGGATGATGGCACCGTCGGAACTATTCTTCCAAATGACCAGTTCTTGACCAATTCGAAGCGTGTCGCGTGGCCCCATACCATTCCACTTAGCCAGTGATTGGTGAGATACCTTATTTGCGCGTGCAATCGTCCATAGGCTGTCACCACTTTTTACGGTATGACTAAGCTTATATTGACCACGACTCTTCGACTGTGTGCTTGCTAGGCGATTTGAAGCGCTTAGTGCGTATGTCTTGTCGTCTTTGGTGGATGTTGGGATAAGTAAGTGCTGTCCAATACGAATATTGTTGTTGCTCAAACCGTTTGCAGAGCGGATCACTTTGCTGGTGGTGTTATATTTACTTGCTAGTACGCTAATGCTGTCACCAGACTGAACCTTGTAACGCACCAACTTCATGCCTTTGCCTTTATTGGCCGCCACTTCTTTGTTGAACTTTTCAACAGAGCTTAGGGGAAGCAATAATTGCTGATGTTTTTCAGGTGCGGTCGCCCATTGGTTATAAGCGGGGTTGTAGCCTTGCAGTTCTTTGACTGGAATACCTGCGTAGCTTGCAGCAATCGCTAAATCAAGCTGTTCGTTTGGGTTAACCAGGGTCAGTACTGGCTTATTTGGAATCGCAGGGATATCGATGCCATACTTTTCTTGGTTGGCAATCACATCAGCTAGCGCAAGGAGTTTAGGTACGTAGCTGCTGGTCTCTTTTGGCAAGTCCAAAGAGAAGAAGTCGATTGGCTTACCCAGCTTCTTGTTCTTGCGGATAGCACTGTTTACACGACCGCCGCCACTATTATAGGCAGCAATGGCATGGTTCCAATCGCCATCGAAACGTCGGTTAAGGTCTGAGAGGAAATCCAATGCGGCGTCAGTAGAGGCAGCGACATCACGACGACCGTCGTACCAGAAGTTCTGTTCAAGTCCGTAGTCTTTGCCTGTGCCAGAAATGAATTGCCATAGACCTGCTGCGCTGCCATGAGAGTAGGCAAATGCATCGAAAGAACTTTCTACAACGGGTAATAGTGCCAATTCTAGTGGTAAGCCTTTTTCTTCAATCTTAGTGGTGATCAGATAAAGGAAAGGTTCAGCACGTTGTGAGACGGTTTTTAGATGACTAGGGTGTTTTAAATACCAAGTTCGGTAGTAATCAACCTTCTTTTGGTCGGGTACTTCCATTTCTAGTTGCATCGCAATACGTTTCCAAACATCTTCTTGTGTTTGTGGAGTAACGACAGGTGCTTCAACTTTTTGATCTTCTTTGGTCGCTTCTGATGAAACGTTCGTTTGAGAAGCTTCTTTAGTAGGAGATGTGTTGGTTTGCTCGGAAGCTTGGTCTGGATTCTCTGACTGAGTTAATTGGCAACCAGAAAGTAGTAATACCAAAGCCCAGCTGTACTTAACTCGCATGTTACAGCCTTTTTAATTAACGGCTGGTGATAATACTTGCCACCCCCTATGAGTGACAAGTCTGTATTTGTTAAAATTCGTTCTTCCACGCACGTAAAGCGGTAAATACCGATAAAGGATCGGTCTGCTCAGTACGATTAGATACTGATTTCACTACACTTGGCTCGGTATAGCGCAAGAAAGGGTTCACAAACTTCTCTTGTCTCAAATTTGTGGGGATGGTCGACTTATTTTGAGCTCGCAGTCGGTTTACTTGGTCGCGATATTGCTGCAAATGTTGGTTGTCAGGCTCAACCGCTAATGCGAAAGCGATGTTCGCGGCGGTGTATTCATGAGCACAGTAAACCTCGGTTTCTTGAGGAAGTGCTGTGATCTTGTTCAGTGCATCAAACATTTGCTGTGGCGTGCCTTCCATGATTCGACCGCAACCTGCTGAAAACAGCACATCGCCACAAAATAGTTTGGCATCGCCTACATAACCAATGTGACCAGCTGTGTGGCCACTGAGCCCGAGTACTAAAAAGACTTCACCAAACAATTCTAATTGATCACCATCATCAACGGGGTGAGTTAAGGTCGGGATTGGTTCATTCCTTGGACCCACAACATCGATGCTTGGAAACTGTCTGACTAGTTCTGGAACGCCACCAATGTGATCATGGTGGTGGTGTGTAATCAAGATTGCATCTAAAGTTAGCTCATGATGTGCTAAGTACTCTAATACTGGAGCCGCATCACCAGGGTCGACGACAGCACAACGGCGATCGCTATTTTGAATCAGCCAGATGTAATTGTCGTTAAATGCAGGTATGCTTTTGATATGTAACATTATTGATTCTCCAGTCACTTTTAGTGAGACAGAATAAGTGAGACAGGTTATTGATGAAGCCAGCACGTAGCAGAAAGAAGTTTGAGCGTCCTTACACTTGGGCACAATTGCACAATGGGGACTGGTTGAGAGAATCTATTCAAACTCGACTCGATGAGTGGTGCCCAAAGCTATTTGGTTACCATATGCTCAAGCTTGGCGGTCTCAGTAGTGAGATTTCTAGCTGCACATGCAACATTCAACATCAAGTAAACCTAGATATCCAGAACCCATTACATAATGTGATAGCGGATGGCTATAATTTACCCTTTTTGGAGAAAAGCTTTGATGTTGTGGTGCTGAGTCATCAGTTAGATTATAGCAATGACCCACATCGATTATTGAGAGAAGTCGACCGAGTGATGATGGACGATGGTTATATCATTATTACTGGCTTCAATCCGTTTAGTATTACCGGACTAGCAAGTTTACTGCCTTGGCGAAAGAACAGCTTGCCTTGGAGTGGACGTATGTACACGCCAAACCGAATTAAAGACTGGTTAGGTGTATTGAACTATGAAGTGATTCACTGCGATACCTATGCACTGTTTCCGATGAGTAAGTATCAGGCGATGTGGACGTGGTTAGAGAACAGCTTGGGCGGCTGTGCTTCCTTTGCTGGTAGCCAATACTTTATTGTTGCTCGTAAACGAACTTACCCACTTAAGCCTATCAAGCCACATTGGCACCTTAAGCGACGTTTCTCTCCGGTTGGAGCAAGCTTTAGAACCAATACGCGTCGTACCATGGATTCAACTAAAGCTTCATATCCGTTGAAAACAGAAAAAGCCGATTAGTTGTCGGCTTTTGATCTGCTAATTCGGTTTAGAAATTAGCAGATCGCTTTCTGAAATGTGCGTCTAATTTAAAAAGCGGTTAGCTTGGCTGATAGCCCGTATCTTCTTGAGTCGGATTTTCCGCTGCGTTTCTTGCTAAATCATCACACATTTCATTTTCTCGGTGCCCGGCGTGTCCTTTAACCCAGCGCCAATCAACACTATGACGAGCCGTTTCTTTATCGAGCCTTTGCCACAGGTCTGCGTTTTTAACCGGTTTCTTGTCGGCGGTTTTCCAGTCACGCTTTTTCCAGTTGTGGATCCACTGTGTGATGCCTTGGCGAACGTATTGGCTATCCGTGGTCAGAATCACAGAGCAAGGTTCCTTGAGTGCTTGGAGAGCGATGACAGCTGCGAGCATTTCCATACGGTTGTTGGTCGTTAGTGTAAAGCCTTCGGCTAGTGTCTTTTCTACTTTTTTATAGCGAAGTACGATGCCATAGCCACCAGGACCTGGGTTGCCTAAACAAGAACCGTCAGTGAAAATTTCAACTTGTTTCGTCATGATTTGATACTATTACCTCAAGCACATTATCGGCATAGTCTGACACAGTTATCCTTATGAATACCAGTAGCACTCCAGAACAAAACACGAACGAAAAAAACAGTTCGGACGAAAATAAGCGCATCATTGTACTCGATACCGAAACCACCGGTATGAATACAGAAGGTGGCCCTCACTATATGGGGCATCGCATCGTTGAAATTGGTGCGGTAGAGATCATCAACCGTAGGCTGACCGGGCGTCACTTCCACGTCTATATAAAGCCCGATCGTGCGATTCAAGAAGAGGCGATTGGCGTTCACGGTATTACCGATGAATTCTTGATTGATAAGCCAGAATACCAAGACATACATAAAGAGTTTCTCGACTTTATCAAAGGTGCTGAGCTGGTAGCTCATAACGCGCCCTTCGATACGGGCTTTATGGACTATGAGTTTGAGAAGCTCAACCCAGCGATAGGTAAAACGGATGACTACTGTAAAGTTACCGATACCTTGGCCATGGCGAAGAAGATATTTCCAGGCAAAAGAAACAACCTAGATATCTTATGTGATCGTTACGGTATTGATAACTCGCACCGTACCCTCCACGGCGCATTGCTCGATGCGGAGATCCTAGCCGACGTCTATTTATTGATGACGGGTGGGCAAACTTCGCTGCAATTTAACGCCGGCCAAAAGGAAGGTGAAGGTGAAAGTATACGAAGAGCAGAAAGTGGTCGAAAATCCCTAAAGGTTTTACGAGCTACGGCCGATGAAGTAGAAGCGCATCAAAGTCGTTTAGATCTCGTCGAGAAAAGCGGAAGCTGCCTCTGGCGTCAGTAGGGAGAAATTATGTTAAGGGTATTGGCTACCGGTTACTTATTGCTGTTAAGCTTTAGCTTACATGCGGCAACAGAATCCGTAATGAGTTTATTGGACAACCGTTTTCGAGTTGATCCCAGTATTGAACAAGTCACCTTTGTGATTTATCGAGCCGATAACTCTAAACCTGTCGTTTTGGTTCGTCCGGATGGCAAGAAATATTACTCTTGGCGCAATGCTGATAATGTCCGTTGGTACGAAGAATCATCCATGGACATCATATCTATCGACAAACCGATGCCAGGACCTTGGCAAGCGGTTGGTAAAGTCTCACCTAAGAACAACATCAAGCTATTGTCTCACCTTGTTTTAGATGCCAATGACTTCCCAGACAAACTGTATCAAACCGAACACATTAAATTTACGGCTCGTTTGACCTCTGACGGCAAGCCTCTTGTGCTGCGTGATTTTTTAGATCGCGTGAAACTTAAGGTCACTTTTACTAAGTTCGTTGAAAATGAAGAGTCTTTAGTGAGAGAGGCGCGCCCAATTCCGGTTGTGATGGGCGAGTTTGCCGACGATGGCAGTGGTCTTGATGAAAAAGCCGGAGATGGCGTTTTCACTGTGTCGTTGCCGATTGATATTGAGCCAGGTAAATACCGCGCGCGTATTACTTCTGGCAATGGTGTGTTCCTGCGAGCGCAAGAGCAAGAAGTTTTGGTGTACCCAACACCGATCACTACAACCTTCATTCAGTCTCGAAAAGAGGGGCAGCTTCATACGATTGTCGTTTCAGGGGAGCCGGGTATGATTGCGCCTAGTTCGTTAGCGGTTCATGTTGAACACAAAGCTCCGGATGAATACGAAATGTATAGGCAGGGCCAAGCTGAGGTCGATGCAATGAAAGTCGCTTTAGAGCTGCCTTATAATGGCGATTTGGGGATTTATAACTGGTCGGGGATGGTTTACGCCACTGATGCCTCAAGCCAACGTCCACTGATCTTTCCCATTACCGAGCACTCGTACAGCGTTGTTGAAGATATCGACTTAGCGGAGTCACGACGCCTGCAAGAAGAAGCGCTTGCTGAGCAAAAGCGTATCGCAGCAGAGTTGATGATACTTCAGAAGCGTGAAGGTGACAGGCTGCGCAGTATGATCATTATTGCGGTGGGTAATGTGGTCGCGATTCTATTAGGTTTATTGATTTGGTTTGTGGTTCGTCGGGTAAAGGCGAAGAAAAAAGCTCAACCAGAGATGCAGCTTAAGGCACCAAAGTAACTTGTCTATATCATTGGAGTTGTCTTGAGATAGCAAACTTTGAGAGAACAAATCTCGAGAAAGTAAGCTTCGAGAATGTCAGCATTAAAATTTGTGATAACGATGTCATGAACAAAAAAAACGGGACTCATAGGAGTCCCGTTTTTGTTTCTTTTCTGACCTTAAGCGACGTTCTCAATCGATTGGTCTGGATACTCAGACTTTGCTGCTAGCTCCTCTGGAGAGAAGTCGTCAACGTTGATCGTGTACAGCCTGTGTTCCTCGGCGCTAACCAGCAGGTCTGCCTCTTCTTGCGTCAAGATGCCTTTCTCTAGCCCTAATTGAGCAACAAGATCTAGTCGTAAGAAAGCGCGCTTTTGGTGCGTCTCTTTGCAGACTTTGTCGAATAGAGGTTCTGCTTGAAGAATCACTTCTAACGCTTTTTCAATCTTACCCACTGGGTTGTATTCAGTCGCTTCCAAGTATTGGCCACGGCCGATACGAGAACGTGTTTCGCTTGGCGTTTGTAGAATGTGCGCGACTTGGCTGTCCAGTTTGTCGTTTGGTGCACGACGAATGCGACCGAATGGCATCAACACAACACGAAGTAAACGACCAATCACAGGATTAGGGAAGTTCGCTAGGAACTCATCAATAGCAACTTCAGTCTGACGTAAACTATCTTGCATCCCCCAATGTACTAACGGTAAATCTTCAGCGTGGCTGCCTTCACTTTCGAAGCGCTTAAGTGTTGCTGAACCTAGGTACAGTTGGCTTAGGATATCGCCTAATCTTGCTGATAGGCGCTCTCTGCGTTTCAGTGAGCCGCCTAGAACTGCCATTGAAATATCAGACAGTAGCGCTAAGTTGGCACTGTAGCGGTTTAGTTGTTGGTAATAACGCTGTGTCTGTTTATCTGTTTTATTTGAAGGTGCTGGCGCATCTGAACCACGACCATCGGTTAAACCAAACCACAAGCTGCGGACTAGGTTACTCATCGTAAAGCTAACGTGTCCTGCTAACGCTGAATCAAACTTATCAAGCGCATCGCTGCTTTCAGAATAAGCGGCTTCCATTTCGTTTAGTACGTAAGGATGACAACGAATTGCACCTTGACCATAGATGATCATCGAACGAGTTAGGATGTTGGCACCTTCCACGGTAATCGCGATTGGCGCGCCTTGGTAGCTACGAGCTAAGAAGTTTGATGGGCCTAAGCAAATACCTTTACCACCGACGATGTCCATCGCATCGATGATGCTGCGTTGGCCACGGTGAGTACAGTGGTACTTCACAATTGCTGAGATAACCGAAGGCTTTTCGCCAAGATCGATACCTGCAACCGTTAGGTTACTCGCCGCATCCATTACGTAGGCATTACCTGCTAGGCGTGCAAGCGGCTCTTCAACCCCTTCCATACGACCAATAGGTTGTTTGAACTGGCGACGAATACGAGCGTAAGCACCGGTTGCAAGCGCGGCCGATTTAATGCCACCCGTTGAGTTTGAAGGCAGTGTGATACCACGACCAACAGATAGACACTCAACCAGCATACGCCAGCCTTGGCCGGCCATTTTCTGGCCACCAATGATGAAATCGATAGGAACGAAGAGATCATCACCTTGGGTTGGGCCATTTTGGAACGGTACGTTAAGTGGGGAGTGACGATTACCAATCTTCACGCCTTTTAAATCTGTAGGGATAAGCGCGCAAGTGATACCGAGCTCTTGCTTGTCACCGAGTAGGCCGTCTGGATCTCGTAATTTAAACGCAAGCCCCAATACTGTTGCGACAGGTGCAAGGGTAATGTAGCGCTTGTTCCAAGTGAGGCGCATACCTAAGACTTCTTCGCCTTGCCATTGACCTTTGCATACGATGCCATAATCGGGGATTGAACCTGCATCTGAGCCTGCTTCTGGGCTAGTTAGGGCAAAACAAGGGATCTCTTTACCTTCCGCTAAGCGGGGTAGGTAGTGGTTTCTTTGTTCTTCTGTACCGTAGTGCTGCAATAGCTCACCGGGGCCTAACGAGTTAGGTACGCCAACGGTTGATGACAATACGCTAGAAACGCCCGTTAGCTTTTGTAGCACTAAAGATTGAGCGTAAGCTGAGAATTCTAAACCGCCATACTTTTTCTTGATGATCATTGCGAAGAATTTATGGTCTTTCAGGTATTGCCATACTTCTGGTGGCAAATCAGCCAGCTCATGCGTTACTTGGTAATCATTGACCATTTCACACACTGTATTTACTGGACCATCTAAAAATGCTTGCTCAGCTTCAGACAGCTTCGGGTCAGCGATGTTTTGAAGTTTCTTCCATTCAGGCTTGCCTTTGAACAGCTCTGCTTCCCACCACACAGTACCCGCTTCTAATGCTTCCTTTTCTGTCTGAGACATTGCAGGCAGTACTTTTTTAAACAAAGAAAGCGCTTTTTGACTGATGATGGTCTGACGAATTGCCGGTACAGCAAAAATCGCAATGGCTAAGAGATAACAAAGCCAGCCAGTGACAGCTACGCCGCCAAACAGTGTTAATGCTACCATTGTGCCGGTTAATACGATTAATGCGCGTACTAGGCTAACTCTATGGTAAAGACAGACGCTTAAGACTGCTGTCATGCCGAGTAGGGAGAGCAATATGTTCATGATCGATTTCCTTTTCAGAGATCACTTATTGTTATTAAGTTTAGGTAAGAGGTCTAACCAGTCAAGTGTAAACAAAATATTAAATATTTGTAAAACTCTAAAGTGGATAAAAAGTGATCTCAATAGAGTTAAAGTTCTAATTGTGAGAGGTTGGTGGCGAATATTTGGGCGGATCGGCAGCGACAGGCTAATAAAGGTGGCAATCTTTGGGCTTAAGTGTCGACACTATTTCATGTTTGTGGGTAAACTCAGTGATAAAGAGGGGGAAACCCCCAGTTCTCATTTCGCGCACTTTAAGTTGCGTCAAAAAAATAAGAGATAAGCCTTATGTACCATGACCTAATCAAAAGTGAATTGAACGAAGCTGCTGACGTTCTTAACAAGTTCTTGAGTGATGACCATAACATTGCCCAAATTGAAGCTGCCGCAAAACTGATTGCAGATTCATTTAAGCAAGAGGGTAAAGTACTTTCTTGTGGTAACGGTGGCTCACACTGTGATGCGATGCACTTCGCGGAGGAGCTTACTGGCCGATACCGTGAAAATCGTCCAGGTTACGCTGGTATTGCGATTTCAGATCCTAGCCATTTATCTTGTGTAAGTAACGACTTTGGCTACGACCACGTATTTTCTCGTTATGTAGAAGCGGTAGGCCGTAAGGGTGACGTGTTGTTTGGTTTATCGACTTCTGGTAACTCTGCCAACATTTTAAAAGCGATTGAAGCTGCTCAAGCTAAAGGCATGAAAACCATTGCGCTAACCGGTAAAGATGGCGGTAAAATGGCAGGTTGTGCCGATATCGAAATTCGAGTTCCACATTTTGGTTACGCTGACCGCATCCAAGAGATTCACATTAAGATCATCCACATTGTGATTCAGCTTGTTGAAAAAGAAATGGAATAATAGTTTTAAAGACATTTGGGGCCCAACTTAGGCTCCATTGGTTTTGATAGGGAGTAGATTAAACCATGTGTGAATTGCTCGGTATGAGCGCGAATGTGCCAACTGATATTTGTTTTAGCTTTACTGGTCTTATGCAGCGTGGAGGCAATACCGGCCCGCACCGCGATGGCTGGGGTATTACTTTCTATGAAGGAAAGGGTTTCCGTACGTTTAAAGATCCTAACCCTAGTTGTGAATCCAAGATCGCTGAGTTGGTTCAAAACTACCCAATTAAAAGTCAAGCTGTTGTCAGTCATATCCGTCAAGCTAATCGTGGTGGCGTTAATCTAGAAAATACTCACCCATTTACCCGTGAGCTTTGGGGACGATACTGGACCTTCGCCCATAATGGCCAATTAACGGATTACGATGATCTGGTTAGTGGTCGTTTCAGACCGGTCGGTGAGACGGACAGTGAACTTTCTTTCTGTTGGTTAGTGAAACAATTAGAAGATCGTTTTCCTGAACCACCACAAGACATGGAAGGTATGTTTCGCTTTGTCGCTGAGTGTTGTGATCAGCTAAGAGAGAAAGGCGTCTTCAACATGTTACTCAGTGATGGTGAGTACGTGATGACCTACTGTACGAATCATTTGTACTGGATAACAAGACGCGCGCCTTTTGGCAATGCGAGCCTGATTGATGAAGATGTTGAGATAAACTTCCAAGAAGAGACCACGCCGAATGATGTGGTCACGGTGGTAGCAACTCAGCCTCTAACATGCAATGAAGAGTGGTTTAGAATGAAGCCGGGCGAATATGCGTTGTTTCATTTTGGTGAGCTGATCGGCAATAACCATAAAGCCTTGGAAGATGTTGCTTATGCACCTAAAAAGGTTGCAAGCCAAGCACCAACTGAGCCATTGAGCTAAACGTTCCGAATAGTATCATTTTTGATCCGAACATAAGAAAGGCCGCTTACTGAACCAATAAGTCAATAAGCGGCCTTTTTATTTTCTGATTTTTAAGGGCTTGCTCTTTAGTGATTTACTTTGCGAGAATAGCTATACGAATTACTCTTCTGCGTAACCGTGTTTGCCTAATATTTTACCGTCTAAGACAGCTTGCCCGTTTACCATCGATAAACGATCTTCGGCAAACCATTTACAGACCATAGGGTAAATGCAGTGTTCTTGGGTGAGCACTCGGCTTGCTAATATGTCAGCATCATCATCTTTAAATACTGGCACCTTAGCCTGTAAGATCACTGGGCCACCATCGAGCTCTTCGGTAACAAAGTGGACGCTGGTGCCATGCTCTTTGTCCTTTGCATCAATAGCACGCTGGTGGGTGTGGAGCCCAGGATACTTAGGTAATAGAGAAGGGTGGATATTGATCATTTTCCCCGCGTAATGACGAACAAACTCTGAACTCAGAATGCGCATGTAGCCAGCGAGTACAATCAGGTCGGGTTGGTAAGCATCGATCTGAACCATCAATTCATGATCAAACTCTTCACGCGAGTTAAATTCTTTTGGATTCACCGAGTGAGCGTCAACACCTGCTGATTTTGCACGCTCTAGACCAAAAGCATCCGCTTTATTTGAGAAGACGGCCTTAACAGAGGCGTCAATCGTGTGGCTGTCACAGGCATCCAAAATTGCCTGCAAGTTACTTCCGCTTCCTGAGATTAAAACGACGATGTTTTTCTTCGAGTGACTGTTATTCATAGAATGGCTGTTCTTCATAGAGTGGGTCATGCGATTGGTTAACTGAAGTATTTACAATGTACTTACATAAACTAAGGTTTTCTGCGGGCTAAATAGCAAAATGAGGACCATAAGGTCCTCATTGATTAACTAAGTAAGCGAACGCATCACTTATTTGATTTCAACTTGCTCTTCGCCAGTTTCAGCGTTAGCAATTTCACCGATAACCCAAGCGTTTTCGCCTTCAGCTTTCAGCAGTTCAACAGCAGCGTCTGCTTGACCTTTAGGTAGAGCAACAACAAGGCCAACACCACAGTTGAAAGTGCGGTACATTTCAAATGTTTCCACGTTGCCTTTCTCTTGTAGCCAGCTGAAGATAGCAGGCCATTCCCAGCTCTTGCCATCAATCACTGCTTTAGTGCCTTCAGGAAGTACGCGTGGGATGTTTTCCCAGAAACCACCACCTGTGATGTGCGAGATAGCATGAATGTCATGCTCAGCAATCATCTTAAGTGCCGATTTGATGTAAATCTTAGTCGGTTCTAGTAGGTGCTCACCAATAGTGCGACCTTCTAGTTCTTCACTCTTATCAGCACCAGAAACTTCTAGAACTTTACGAATTAAAGAGTAACCGTTTGAGTGTGGACCACTTGAACCAACAGCGATAAGTGCGTCGCCTGCAGCTACTTTAGTGCCATCGATGATGTCAGCTTTTTCTACGACACCAACACAGAAGCCAGCAACATCGTAGTCATCGCCTTCGTACATGCCAGGCATTTCAGCCGTTTCACCACCGATTAGTGCACAGCCAGCTTGAACACAACCTTCAGCGATACCAGAAACAACGTCTGCAGCTGTATCTACATCTAGCTTACCTGTTGCGTAGTAGTCTAGGAAGAATAACGGCTCACCACCTTGAACGATTAAGTCGTTCACACACATTGCCACTAGATCGATACCAATGGTGTCGTGTTTTTTCAGATCCAAAGCAAGGCGAAGTTTAGTACCAACACCATCAGTACCTGAAACAAGTACCGGCTCTTTGTATTTCGTTGGAAGTTCACATAGGGCGCCAAAGCCACCAATACCGCCCATTACTTCAGGGCGACGAGTGCGTTTAACAGCACCTTTGATACGGTCTACTAGTGCATTACCTGCGTCGATATCAACACCAGCGTCTTTGTAGCTTAGAGAAGAAGTATTACCACTCACGGGATAGTCCTCGAACTTAAGTTGGATGTGAAAACGGCGCTATTCTAACAGGGCTTGATTACCAAGAGCAAACGTTTGCGCGGTTTTTTTTATTAGAATAAAGATTCTGAAATAACCCCACAGTTCGTGTATAATCTACAGGTTTGTTTAAATATTGCCGGAGTTGGAAATGAAAGTTGTTGAAGTGAAACACCCGCTAGTAAAACATAAAATTGGCCTGATGCGTGAAGGTGACATTAGCACTAAGCGTTTTCGTGAGCTAGCGACAGAAGTGGGTAGCCTTCTAACATACGAAGCGACATCAGATTTTGAAACTGAGCGTGTGACGATTAACGGTTGGAACGGTCCAGTAGAAGTTGACCAAATTAAAGGTAAAAAAGTAACGGTAGTGCCAATTCTACGTGCTGGTCTAGGCATGATGGACGGCGTTCTTGAGCACATCCCAAGTGCACGTATCAGCGTTGTTGGTATCTACCGTGACGAAGAAACGCTTGAGCCAGTACCATACTTTAACAAGCTTGCATCTAACATCGATGAGCGTATTGCTCTAGTGGTAGATCCAATGCTTGCGACAGGTGGTTCTATGATCGCGACTATCGACCTTATGAAAGAGAAAGGTTGTAAGCACTTTAAGATTCTTGTGCTTGTTGCTGCTCCTGAAGGTATCGCTGCTCTAGAAAAAGCGCACCCAGATGTTGAGCTGTACACGGCTGCAATCGATGAGAAGCTAAACGACAAGGGCTACATTGTTCCTGGTCTTGGCGATGCTGGTGATAAGATCTTCGGTACTAAGTAATTCAGTTTCGGTTTAAATTAATTCAAAGAGTTTTAAATTTAACTGAACCTGCTTAATTAGCCGTATAAATAAAAGGGAGAGCATTCGATGCTCTCCCTTTTTTGATCTTGTTAGGTTGTGATTTTTTTGAATCCAGCCTTACCGATAAATTAATCGATTTGAGCTTTGTCTACTACGGTGTTGTCGCCTAATTCTTCTGGAAGGACTAGGTTAAGTAGGATTGCCACGATGCCACATAAGCTTACGCCCTGTAGGCTAAAGTCACCGATGCCAAATGCCATGCCGCCAATACCGAAGACTAACGTAATACCCACAATCACAAGGTTGCGTGATTTATGTAGGTCTACTTTATTCTGAATTAGAGTATTCAAGCCTACCGTCGCGATTGAACCAAACAGTAGAATCATGATGCCGCCCATCACAGGAACAGGAATCGTTTGAAGTAGCGCGCCTAGCTTACCGACCAATGCAAGAACAATCGCTGTTACCGCAGCCCAAGTCATGATCACTGGGTTGAATGCTTTGGTCAGCATTACTGCACCTGTTACTTCACTGTACGTAGTGTTTGGTGGAGCGCCCAGCATTGAAGCGGCAATTGTTGCCACACCGTCACCAGTAATAGTGCGGTGTAAACCTGGCTTCTTAAGGTAGTCTTTGCCGGTAACGTTCGAGATAGCAAGCATGTCGCCCACGTGCTCAACAGCAGGTGCAATCGCAACAAACACCATAAAGAAGATCGCGTTGATGTTGAACTCTGGCGCGGTGAAGTTAGGTAGAGCTAACCAAGCAGCTTGAGCAACTGGAGTGAAATCAACGACACCGTAAACCAAGCTTGTGATGTAACCCGCGACAATGCCACCAAAGATAGGCAGCAGTTTAAGGAAGCCTTTCGAGAACACACTGATGACAATCGTCACGAGCAATGAAATAGATGAAATCCACAATGCTGCGTCTGCATCGATAAGCTGAACCGCACCATCGCCTGTTTTACCTAGCGCCATGTTTACCGCAACAGGCGCAAGACCTAAACCGATCACCATGATCACAGGGCCAACCACGACGGGTGGAAGCAGCTTATGGATGAAGGCTACACCACGCACTTTAATCAACGCACCCATTAATACATACACAACACCGGCTGCCATTAGGCCGCCCATGGTTGCGCCAACACCCCAAGTTTGAATACCAAACATGATAGGGGCGATGAATGCAAAAGAAGATGCTAAGAAGATTGGCACTGAACGGCGTGTAATAAGTTGGAATAAAAGGGTACCGATACCTGCGCCAAAGAGTGCAACGTTGGGATCAAGTCCTGTTAGTAGCGGCACCAGTACAAGCGCACCAAACGCTACAAACAGCATTTGCGCACCTTGCAGAGCATTTTTCATGTTATGTCCTTAAAAATGGTCGTTATATGAAAAGCGAAAAATAAAATTCGCGGGATTCTATCACTTAGCAATCGATTGCCACACCAAATAGATCAAATTTATTTATCTTAGTGATATTTTATATCCATCCTCGCCCGAAAAACTCAGTTTATAAGTGAGCGATTTATCATGGCCAGGTGATATTTTAAGGTTATTAAACACAGTGGGCGCTATCGACCTTGCCCCTCAATCCATAGTTGCTTATCATCTAGGCACAAGATTTGAATATTAGGATCAGTATGCGCTACATAGCATTGTTGTTGATGGGACTATTAGCCTCTCCGAGTTATGCCTTAACTCAAGTAGATATTTTTAGTGCTGAAGTTGCGATTAACGCTGAAAACAAACAGCCAGAACAGGTGGCAAGAAATACAGGTATGGAGCAGGTATTGATACGTGCGACTGGCCAAACCGATGTCGCTTCGAATGAGACGATTCAAAAGGCGATGCGTAAAAGTTCGCAGTACATGTCTCAAATGAGTTTTGGCGAAAGCAATGACCAATCAACATTGCGTATGCGTTTTAACGGTGCTCAAATCCGTTCTCTATTGACGCAAGCACAGTTGCCGTACTGGCCTGACACTCGTTCAAACATCCTTGTTTGGCTAGTAGAAGAGCAGAACTACGACAAGAACATTGTGTGGGAACATTCGAACTCACAGTTGGCTGCAGGCTTACAAGCTAACGCAAAAGAGCGCGGCCTACCCCTGACGCTACCTGTTGGTGATTTTGACGATATTACGGGTATTGCGACCTCTGATTTATGGGGCAGCTTTGTCTCGCCAATCAGCAAAGCGAGTCAACGTTACCCGGTTGATGCTGTATTGGTGATTAAGGCTCAATCTTCTGGATTACGCTGGACTCTGTATGACCAAAAACCAAACCAACTGACGAGCGCACCAAAATCGCCAGTCAGCGGTTCAGTATCGGGTAACAGCGCGACGACTTCCAAGAAGCTTGTCGACCAAATCAGTAACTACTACGCGGGTAAGAGTGCCGTAACGGTTGCGAGTGAATCTTCGGAGTCAATCTTAACGCAGTTTATTAGCCTAAATAACGCGCAAGACTTCTTCCAGTTAGAGAGCGCTCTTAAGCGTTTAAACTCAGTGGCAAGCCTAGATATCCTTAAGATTCAGAACAATGAAGTGACCTTCCGAATTCATTTGTTGTCGACTCAACAAGAGTTTGAGCAAGAAGTTGAAAGTATTCGTCAAGTCGCAAAGGTTGAAGAATCTTACATTGAACCTGAAGTGAGCCCTGAATTTGAAACGCAAGACAACGCCATGTCTGTAGGCGATGATTCAGCAGCTGTTACTGATACGACCCTGAACGATGGCGCAGAAGCGACGGTTAACGAAGCAGACCCAAGTGTTCAAGTCATCAAAGTTAGTGAGTTATCAACTGAAGCGGATGCTGAGCTAACAAATACGTCTGGCTCGGAAGAGCTAACAGTTGTTGCGCCAGTACATGCTAAGCCAAGCCTAGTATACGAATGGGTTCGCTAGTGATTGTCTTCTGACATGACCGATTGAAATGAATTCATGAAAAAAGCCCTGCAAGAGAAATCTCGCAGGGCTTTTTGTTTGTTGTCACTTTTTTCTATTGATACTAGGTCAGGACAACCTAATTCAGGTTACTGCTCGAACTTAGCTTTCTCGGTCTTTTCTACTTCAGAAAGGCGCTTAAGTTTGATGCCTAATTCTTTGGCTCTAAAGCGAGTAAATAAGATATTGCCCGCGAAGCCTAGAGTCGTCAGAAGCAGTTCTACAGCCGCTAATAAGCGCTCGCCACCGTCTACATACAAAATAGTTAATGCGTGTAGGAAGTAGAGCATTAAGACAAAGTTCGCCCAAGCATGCGTATAAGGTTTACCTGCTAGAATGCCCGGTAATGGGAGTAACAGCGGTATAGCCCAAGCGATAGCAAGCGTTACATTACTTAGATGAGGATGCGGCGAAAGTGTCATCTGCCAAGCAATCACCCAGAATAAAAGCGACAAGTTGCCCGCTAGAGCAAGGTAGCGGAATAGCTTGGTTGTGGGAGACATCGCCTTCTCTGGCATATACATCATAGAGAAATTCCCTTCTGGTTTATTGCGATGCGCGCTAGGCGTTTGCCTAGGTTTTGCGCCAACTCAATTTCATCTTTGCTTAATGAAGCGCTCTCTCCGGTACTACTCGCACCATAGGGTGTGCCACCAGTTTGAGTGGTATGCAGCGCAGGTTCTGAGTAGGGGATGCCCACCACTAACATGCCATGGTGAAGCAGTGGCAACATCATACTTTGTTGTGTGGTCTCTTGCCCGCCATGCAATGATGAAGAAGAGGTAAACACGCAAGCTGGTTTATCGATCAGATCGCCATTTATCCACAGTGATGTTGTGCTGTCCCAAAAGTGCTTCATAGGTCCAGCCATGTTGCCAAACCAAACCGGACTGCCTAGTGCTAAACCATCGCAAGAACGGAGCTCTTGCAATGTCGCGATAGGATCGGTTGGCTGATAACGCGAATCAGGCTGCTCTTCTGCTGTGTATACGTCGTTCACGGTTCTTAACATGGCTTCGCAGTTAGGGATAGATTCAACCCCTCGTGCAATTTGCCTTGCTAGCCCTCGTGTGTTGCCGTGGCGGCTGTAGTAGAGAACAAGAATATTGATGCTCATATTGGCTTACAGAATCTCTAGCACTTGCTCTGGTGGACGACCAATCTTTGCTTTGTTGTTCGCAACAACAACAGGGCGTTCAAACAGTTTTGGATTTGTCGCCATTGCTGAGAATAGATCTTCATCGGTAACCGATGCATCGTCAAGATTAGCCTCTTTGTAATCCGCTTCTTTGGTGCGCATCATTTCGCGAACACTGTCAAAACCAAGCTGCGTGAAAAGCACTTTAAGTTGCTCGATGGTTAAAGGCGTATCTAGGTATTTGATAACTTCTGGCTGTACGCCGTTTGCTTCAAGCAGTTCGAGAGTTTGACGGCTCTTTGAGCAGCGTGGGTTATGATAAATCACGACGGACATGGTTCTTCCTCATTATTATTTTTGATTTAATTGTTCAGTTGAAGCCACTTAAGTGGCTTCTTTAACTATGTAACGTTGAGCTTTCTTTTTCTTTTGACAACGAACCGCTGCCAATAAATACACTTACTGTAACGACAAGAAGCGTTCACGCTGAATCATTAGTTGATCAATTCGGGCGTCGTAACGTGCTTGTTTTAGGCTGCCGAGCTCTGCGATTTGGCTAGCCTGCGTATAGTACTGAATCGCTTTGTTCCAGTTGGCTTGCAGTGCCAAGATCTCTGCACGAGCAGCCAGTTCTTCGTCGCTATTACCCAGGCTTGTATTTACTTTTGAAAGTAGGTGCCAGCCGTTGGTGTCGTTCGGGTTGTCGTGCGTGTAACGTTGCAACACGCGAACGGCTTCCTGTAGGTCTTCATTTTCAATCAGCGCATTGGCGTAGTTAATGGTTAGAACCGGGTTGTTTGGTTGGCGAACCAGCGCTGATTCGAGTTCTTTAATCGCAATCTCAGGCTTTTTCTGTTCAATGTGCAGATCCGCAATGGCATCTAGATAAAACAGGTTGGTTGGATCGCTGTTGATGAGCTTGGTCAGAATCGGCTCAGCTTTATCTAATTTTTTAGAATCTAAGTAAACCAGTGCTTGGCCATACTCTAATGATGGAACCAAGGCTTTAGGTGCTTTCTTCAGCTTACGTTCAAACCAATCTAGAGCGGCATCATTATTAATGCCCGCATAGCGCGCGACAATGCGGGCTCTTGCTAGATGGTAGTCCAGTGATGGGGCCAGTTTTAGTGGCGGATAGCTGCGAGCGCGAGCGCGTGAATCGGTGATTCGATCTTCTGGTAATGGGTGAGTCAGCAGCATTGGGGGTGGTGTGCTTGCATAGCGGTATTCATCAGCCAAACGACCGAAGAAACGCGGCATCGCATTCACATCGAACCCTGCTTTCGCCAGTGTATTGATACCAAAGCGGTCAGCTTCTTTTTCATTACTACGGGTGTAGTTGATCTGGCTCTGCATGTTACCAGCGGTTGTGGCAGTTAGAGCTGCGATACCTGCTTCAGGTGCTGCAATGGCCAATAATACAGAGGCTGCTAGCGCTGCGATGGTTGCTGGAGAACGACGCGCTTGATCTTCCATACTACGCGCTAAGTGACGTTGGGTAACGTGCGCGATTTCGTGCGCCAATACTGAAGCCAACTCACTTTCAGATTGTGCATGCAGGAACAGACCTGAGTGCAAAGCAACATAACCACCAAAGAATGCAAAGGCGTTGATGTTGCGGTCACGGATCATAAAGAACTGAAAAGGGGTCTTTACATCATTCGCGTTCGCGACAAGGCGATGGCCGAGCGTATCGATATATTGGTTTAGAACAGGGTCGTTGACGATGGGCTGGCTGCTTCTGATGATGCGCATGTAGGCATCACCATAGATAAGTTCTTGGTCGATAGTGAGGGTGCCGCCAGCAGCGGTGCCGATATCCGGTAGCTCCAAACCATTGGTATTTGCCAAAGTTGGGGTGCTTAATGTGGCTGCGATGCATAAGCAAGCAATTGAACGAGCGCGTTTAAACATATTAGTCAGTAATACTCCGTTTCTTCTGACAGTAAGACAAGAGCAATGCAAATTGGTTCTTTATCTGATTTAACCTTTACTAAGTGAGTGCGCTATCATTAAGGAAGATGAATGAATGATGGCGCGTTTTGAAAAACAGATTACAATACGACCCTTATAATAAGCATCGAGCCCAAGAATGACACCTAATATTCTAGATTTACGCCAAGAGCGATGTCCAATGGCTTTATTATTAGCCAAGCGTCACAGTGTAAAGTTAGAAGTAGGACAGTCATTGTCAATTTATGTCTCTGATAACAGCTCGATGAAAGATATTGTTACTTTTTTGTCTAAGCAAGCCTATGACGTCATCGCTGAGGTTTGCTCTAATTACCATCATATCCTCGTCACTAAAAAGGAATTGCAGTCAGATGCTTGAAATGGTCAATCGTTGGTATAAACGACGTTTCTCTGATCCCCATGCTGTCAGTTTGGTTGCCATCATTCTATTCGGCTTTATTACGATCTACTTCTTTGGTCATCTCATCGCGCCATTGTTGGTGGCTATTGTGTTGGCTTACTTACTTGAGTGGCCGGTTACCCAACTTCAAAGACTCGGTGTTCCAAGAACCCCTTCAGTGATGTTGGTGATCTTAATGTTCTTTAGCGTGATGCTATTGGCGATATTTGGTTTGGTACCGACCATTTGGGAGCAAGTGGGTAATCTCATCAATGATATTCCAAGCATGTATGGCGGCTTACAGAAGTTCATCGCGACGATTCCTGAGCGCTATCCTGAATTAGCAAACTTGCAGATCGTTGAATCGATTGTGTCTAACGCGAAAAATAAAGCATTGGGCTTTGGTGAAAGTGTTGTTAAAGGTTCTTTAGCTTCTCTTGTGAGCTTGGCTACGCTTGCGGTTTACTTGATTCTTGTGCCGCTGCTTATCTTCTTCTTACTAAAAGATAAAGAAGAGATGATCAGCATGGCGAGTGGCGTGCTACCGAAAAATCGTCGTCTAGCGACCAAGGTTTGGGTTGAGATGAACCAACAAATCTCGAACTATATTCGCGGCAAGGTGCTTGAGATCTTGATCGTCGGTGGTGTCAGCTATGTGACCTTTGCGATTCTAGATTTGCGTTATTCAGCTCTGTTGGCTGTCGCGGTCGGCTTCTCGGTACTGATTCCTTATATCGGTGCGGCAGCTGTGACCGTTCCAGTTGCGATTGTTGGCCTGTTCCAGTGGGGATTAGAGCCTCAATTTTACTGGCTGCTTCTTGCTTACGGTATTATCCAAGCACTAGATGGCAACGTGCTCGTTCCTGTTCTGTTCTCTGAAGCCGTGAACCTACACCCAGTAGCGATTATTGTAGCGGTATTGGTGTTTGGCGGATTGTGGGGATTCTGGGGCGTGTTCTTCGCTATCCCGCTTGCTACGCTGGTAAAAGCGGTTTGGAATGCTTTACCGAGTCATGCTCTCGACGATGAGCCTGAGCATCAATCGTAATTGAAGAACAATACAGTTGAGTAAGTATTAAAAAGGCCGAATATCCATGATATTCGGCCTTTTTGTATTTGGCTTAGTCAATTGTTAACTTAGATCATCTAGGTATGAAATTAGGTCATTAATTCACTAGAAACAACATTAAGCTTCTGGATTGAAGTAGTCTAGAACCACTTCGTGGTGAGTTTTAGTCTTGAACTTGTTGAAGACGTGTTCAATCTGGCCTTCTTCATCAATTAGGAAGCTAATACGGTGCAGACCGTCGTACACTTTACCCATGAATTTCTTCTCGCCCCAAACGCCAAACTGTTCAGCAACGCTGTGGTCTTCATCAGATAGCAGTGTGAAGTTTAGAGATTTCTTCTCGACGAAATTTGGTAGGCGTTTTACTGGATCAACACTCACACCTAGAACAACCACATTTAGGTCATCAAGTTGTGCTTTGATATCACGCAGGCCTTCAGCTTGCACAATACAACCTGGAGTCATTGCTTTTGGGTAAAAATAGAACAGGACTTTTTTACCTTTGAAGTCACCAAGAGATACGATATTACCATCTTGATCAGGAAGAGAAAAAGCAGGTGCTGGAACACCAGCCGTTAGCGTATTCATGATATTTCCTTTTTAAAAACTGTTTTTGATAAAGTTGAGCGAGCCTTGTACGGATAGGCTCTGACACAGCGCGTCAAATTCTTCTTGTAGCTGCATCAAATTACATTCTGATTGCACAGAAGCGGTAATAGAGATATGGAATTGGTCGTTATCGAGCTGAACTTTAGATTTATTGATGGTTCGCGCACTTAACGAATCGAGGCCGATGTTTCGGTCTGCGAAGAACTGGGTAAACTGCTCGGTAAGGCCGATTTTATCGTCTGACTCAACGAACACCTCTACGGTGTAAGAGTTCTCAATAACATCATGAGTTGAGGTTCGCTTCATAATCGTAATCAAGTCGTGCTCTTGTCCAAGCAAGGGCAGGGTGGTTTCAACGCGGGTGATGTTGTTTGCCTTTCCAGACAGCAGCATGATAAGCGTAAATTCTTCGCCAAATAGAGCGATACGGCTATCAATAATGTTACAGCCTGATTGGGTGACTAAATGAACCACTTGGTTGCATACACCTGGGCGATCTGTGCCCACAGCTGTGATTACTAGATGTTGAGTCATAAAATCACGTCTCTTTATATTCCATTGATTCATGCATGTTAGCACAGTTAGCTTGTGGAATAAGCGTGCGTACGGGGCTTTTTATGAGGTACCTTGCTTCTAACATACAACCAATGATAAGAATATTGAGAGCGTTAAAAAATGAGATTGAGCGGTGAGAGCACAGCTTACTTGTTACTGACATCCAGTGCTGTGCTATCCGCTAGATTGAGCGCAGGTTATCCAAATTCTCGGTAGAACGCCTTTAGAAGTCGTTTTACCTCAAACATACGACAATATTTAATGCAGATGTTGCCGGTAAGCCACTTTAATGTCTTGTGTTTATTGATTGGCTTACAGTAACATGCAAAAAGAATAAATTAAGGGAGATAGACATGTTTTCAGGAAGTATCGTTGCGCTAGTTACGCCATTTAATACAGATGGTGAAGTGGATTTCGACAGCCTTAAAAAGTTAGTTGAGCACCATGTTGCTGCAGGTAGTGATGGTCTGGTTGCGGTTGGCACAACAGGTGAGTCTTCAACACTCACTATTGAAGAGCATGTCAAAGTCGTCAATAAGATCGTTGAATTTGCTGATGGTCGTATTCCCGTTATCGCTGGTACAGGTGCAAATGCAACTCACGAATCTGTTCTATTCAGCCGTTTGCTGAATGGTTCTGGTATTGCTGGTTGCCTGAGCGTAACGCCTTACTACAACAAACCGACTCAAGAAGGTTTGTACCAACACTACAAAGCGATTGCTGAAGTCAGTGACGTTCCACAAATCCTATACAATGTACCGGGTCGTACTGCTGTAGACTTGTTACCTGAAACGGTTGCTCGCCTTGCTGAGATCGAAAACATCGTTGCACTTAAAGATGCGACGGGTGATCTCGACAGAATTGCAATTCACCGTGAACTTTGTGGCGAAGATTTTATCTTACTAAGTGGTGATGACTTAACAGGTCTAGAATTTGTTAAGCGTGGTGGCGATGGCGTGATCTCTGTAACAAACAATGTTGCAGCCGCTGATATGGCAACCATGTTCAAGTTAGCGAAAGAAGGCAAGTTTGAAGAAGCAGAAGCGATCAATGAGCGTTTGATGCCTCTACATAAGAATTTGTTCGTTGAGTCCAACCCTATTCCCGTAAAATGGGCGGTTCATAAAATGGGTCTGATTGCTGAAGGTGGCTTACGTCTACCGTTGACTGAATTGTCAAAGCCAGCTCAACCCGTTGTTGCTCAAGCAATGACTGAAGCGTGTATTTACTAAAAATGTATGAAGTGATGCCGAAGTGAACCTTCGGCATTTAGGAGTATAAATGAAGTATTCTCACCAGCTAGTGATTGGATCACTGGCTGTTTTCGTTCTTACAGCATGTTCTGGCAGCCCGACTCAACGTCGCCAAGCCAAAGATGATTTCGAATACTTAGAAACACCTGAGTTTTCACAATGGCAGCTGCCTGAAGATGCTCAACCTCAGTTCTATCCCAATTTTGACATCCCAAACGGTGAGTTCAGTGGTGGTACAGGCCGTGAAGTGGATATTCGTCCGCCGCAACAGGTTCTTGAGCTGATCCCAGGAGCTCGATCTGAGCGTCAGAATGGTGAAGTGACACTATGGCTTCTTCGTGCTGAAGAAGCAGACCGCGTGTGGCAAACGGCTGTAGATATGCTGGCACAACGTGGCATTGGTATTCGTGAACAGTCAGAAAACGATATTGAGACCGATTGGGTTACTTGGGTTTCTGAAGATGAAGAAGTAGAGATCGGCAGTCGCTACTCTATCTCTCGTTTCCAAGCGAACAACCGCCATGGCTTCAAAATCAACCTTATCGATTGGCGTGAAGGCTCTGAAGAGAAGCCGGTATCGGCAACCAATAAGGAGCGTTACAACGCGTTCTTAACGAACCTAGTGATGGCTAAGTACGATGAAAACCTTCGTGCTGAAGCGGCGTTGAAAGCACAAGAGTTGGTTAAACGCATTCCAATCTCAATGGGTGCTGACCGCAGTGGCTTCCCTGTGATCATTGCTCGTACTCCATACAATGTATTGTGGCAGCGTTTGCCTACCTTGCTACCGACGATGGGCTTTGAGCTTGAAGAGCGTAACCAGTCTCAAGGTACTGTAAAAGCTAAGTATGCTGCACCAGATGATGAATTCTGGGAAACAATTGGCCTACAACCCATTGATTTGGCTCCAGGCACTTACACCTTCTTGTTTGGTGATCTTGGTAACCGTACGTCAATTAACGTAACGGATGCATCAGGTAAACCAGTAGAAGAAGCGTTACTTAAGTCTATGGTACCGGTATTAGCACATGTTGCTGACCAAACCAAAGATGACAAAGAAGCTGATGCAGAGTAAGTAAACTGAGTGAGCATAGCTGAAAAACCACAGAGTTAGTCATATCAGCCTTGTGGTTAGCTAAAGCCAATAAAAAAGAGGACACATTGTGTCCTCTTTTTTGTATTCGTTGATTAGTCGTCAGCGGATTATTAGCAAATTAGATTGGCTCCTTAGAGCTACAAAATTAAGCGTCTTTGTTGTCCGTAGACTCATCTTTTTGAGCTTTATCTTGGTTCTGTTTATCCAATTGATTGAGCTTGTCTAAGTCTTTCTCTGTTTTGTTACGACCAGTCAGATCCATATTGGCGGTCTGTTTGAGCGCAGCAATATTACCCACCACAACGCTAACCACGATGATGATGATAACCCAAGGGTTTGTAAGCCACTCCAACATAAGCGCTCCTAATGACTGATATTCGCCACGAAGCGCGCATAGATCTCGTCTAGCTGCTCCATAATAATCTCATACCCTAATATTGGCTTAGATTGGAGTTGCTTGCCAAGTAAAGAGGGAGATAACTGTGATAAACACAACTCCGATACTTTTCGATGGCTGATATGCCAAGGTTCTATCGCCACACCGCCGAGGTCTTGACTGTACGGAAAGAAGAACCCAAATTGAGATGCATTGGCAACAAGCCATTGGTAAAACGCTTGCTGGTGGCCAGTAAGGTATTCCCATGGTTCCAGTTGCAGCTGTGTGCCTTCAGGCAAGTGATTACGAGCAAAGACATCAAAGTCACAACCCCAATGGTGACGACTCGCCCCAGGCAGTGCAGACCACCTCAGTATCGCTGACAACTTTTGCTGTTCACTGAGTCTTGAAGCATCAAGTGGTTGGCTTTCTGAGTCTAATATTGGTGCTTCACCAGAAAACTTACGGTTCCAAATCAGAGATTGCCTTTCATAGTCGCGAAAGCCACTGGCAATCTCCATTTTAAAGCCAGCGAGTTGAGCAGCTTCAATCAAACTGTTTAGGTCATCTTTGACATTACTGTGAACCAAGAATGTCTTGGTGCCAATCAGGTTAGGTTCCAGATGAGAATCTGATTGCCCGGTAAGCTGCTCTGGTGTCATAACGCGTCTCTCAATAATTAGAAGCTATCAATCGCTGATGAAAGAACTATTTAGCGAACAGGTTCACTAATGTTCTCTCATACATGTCGGTTAGCTTCTCTAAGTCAGCCACTTTCACGCATTCGTTAACCTTGTGAATGGTGGCATTAACCGGACCTAGCTCTACGACTTGCCCTTTCATGCGCGCAATAAAGCGCCCGTCAGATGTACCACCTGTAGTCAGTAGTGCTGGTTTTACGTCATTAACGTGGCCAACGGCATCAACAATAGCATCAAGCAGTGAGCCTGCGTCTGTTAAGAACGGGTCGCCATTGAATGTCCATTTCAAATCGTATTCGAAATCGTATTTGTCGAGTGTATTTGTGACTCTCTCAACGATGATGTCGTTGTTTAACTCTGTGCTAAAACGAAGGTTAAACTGAACATTAAACTCACCAGGAATCACGTTTGATGCGCCTGTGCCCGCACTTACATTTGGGATCTGGAAGCTTGTTGGTGGGAAGTAGTCATTACCTTTATCCCACTCGGTAGTAGCCAGTTCATTGATCGCAAGCAGAGAGCTGTGTACCGGGTTGTTCGCTAGGTGAGGGTAAGCAACATGACCTTGTGTGCCTTTAACTGTTAGGTCACCAGTGATAGAACCACGACGGCCGTTTTTCACGACATCACCGACGTACTCAGTACTTGATGGTTCACCCACAATACACATGTCGATGTTCTCGCCACGAGCCATCAGTGCTTCAACAACACGTACCGTACCGTTGATGAAAGGACCTTCTTCATCTGACGTGATAAGGAAACCGATTGAGCCGCTGTGGTCCGGGTGTTTAGCAATGAACTGCTCGACAGCAACAATCATTGAAGCCAGAGAACCTTTCATATCTGCCGCGCCGCGACCGTGCAGGAAACCATCTACGATAGTCGGTTCGAATGGTTTAGTGTTCCATTGCTCAATTGGGCCTGCAGGTACAACATCAGTGTGGCCAGCAAAGGCAAACAGAGGCGCCTCTGTACCACGGCGAGCCCAAAAGTTCGTCGTATCTTCAAATACCATCACTTCGATTTCAAAACCGAGTGCTTTTAAGCGTTCAATCATCAGGTCTTGGCAACCTGCATCTTCTGGTGTTACCGATTGACGGCTAATGAGGTCTTTTGCCAGAGCCAAAGTTGGGCTATCTGTCATCCTTGAATTCCTTGTTTAAATAAAACGTCTAGTCATTAATTTTTAGGACGCTGATTCCGAGAACAACGTCCAGTTGTCTATCTAAATACAGTGCTCTAAGCAAAAATAGCTGCGTATTGGTCGGCTTTAAATCCGATATGAAGCTTACCGTCTACTTTTAGTATTGGTCGCTTAATCATTGCTGGTTGCTCAACAAGCAGAGTCACGGCTTTGTCTTCCGTTAATGTATCTTTCTGTTCTTGTGAAAGTTGGCGATAAGTCGTACCACGTTTGTTCAATACAAGTTCCCAGCCAAGTTCTGAACAGAAGGTCGTAACCAACTCTTCAGTGATGCCTTGTTTGCGATAATCGTGAAATTCGAACTTGATCCCTTCAGCTTCGAGCCATTTCTTTGCTTTTTTAATGGTGTCGCAGTTCGGAATGCCAAACATAGTGATAGTCATTGTTCTTCCTTTGGGTGATTTTATTTCGTTGTTATGAGTTGAATCCTATCAGGAAGCTGCAATTCAGACAAAATAGAGTGAGGAATATTTCATAGAGTGAAAAAAAACAGTAAGAAAATGTCACTATTGGAGACTTATTGATCAACCTCAACATGTTGTCAGCGAAAAAAGAAATAATTGAGTTGCACATATATAGGAGGTGTCAATGGAGTTGAGTCCTGTTTTTGCAAGGCGGCTATATTTAGCATTGTTAGTGGAAAGCCTTGATAGGCCAAATGTGCCTAAACTCATCGAAAAAACGGGTTGGCCTCGTCGTACTATTCAAGATGTACTCAAGGCGTTACCGGGGATCGGTATCGAACTTATGTTTGTTCAAGATGGGCGACGTCATAATGATGGCTATTACCAGTTATCCGACTGGGGTCCATTTGACAGTCAATGGGTTATCCAACGTAAAGGCGATATAGCAACAAGCCTTGGATTTAGTGCATAAGCCAGCGAAAGCTGGCTTTCTTTTTTTGCAGTCGAAGTAGAAGTAGAAGTAGAAGTAGAAATCGAAGTGGTAGCATCTTGCTCATTTGAGCACCGAGCTACCTAATTATGTCCCTCCCTAATTACACAGATAGGCAGTGCCCAACATAGTCACGGAAGTGGAAAAGTCTTGGGGGAGTGTAAATATCACGGTATCTGCACCTAGCTCAATCGTATTTGACTTGAGCTCATTCATGGCGCCCTGAATCAAGGTGTCGTTTGGGTAAAACAGGTAACTATACCAATGGCCCTCGCTGCCAGTGACTTCCCCTTTATACTCGCACTGCGCAATATTGATAAGGCCGTGGAAATCCATTTGCACGTTGTCAGCTTCGCTATGAGGCATTGATGTCGGTGTCGTGCAACCAAGTAGCACGCTACTCATAGCCAAAGCGATTAATTCCTTTTTCATACGCTTATCCTGTTATTTCATCAAATAAATCGCGAAGCCTATCCAGCTTGCGAACAATAACAACCACGGCAATTTACTGGCGTGATTTGATGTTGTTTCTTTGTTCGATTCGACATTCTGTTCTTGGTCTTGGTCTTGGTTCGCTTGCAGAGTCTGCTTCTCTTTCTGTACGCGTTTTTTAGCTTTATCGGCTTGGCGGCCACGTTCTTTCTGCTGCTTTTTATAGAGTGCGATGCCTTTCTCGATACCTTGAGCAATCAACTTGGTTTGTTCTTTGGTTTGAGCTGGCTTTTGTGTCGCTTTGGCTATCTTCAGTGCTTCTTGTTGTGATTCAACAGATGGTGTATTAGTTTTCTTTTTCATACTGAGTTCGATAATTAAAACGGATTAACCAATAAGATAACGCAAACCTAGTTAAGTATGAATGATTTGCGTTAAAGTGTTGGTTTGAAAATAAGTGAAAGTGAGATTTGTGCGGTACTCCATAGAACAATACGACAAGCACGGCTTTTTAAAAGCCCCAATCCTATTATGGTTAGGTTGGCTATTTCTGGCGAAAGCTCTGGTCGTTTTCATTGTTGCAGGTGCAAGCCGAGAGTCGGGCACTGATATCCTCGAAATCATCTATCCAGATCATCAAATGTTTTATGTTGGGATTGCATTGAGTATTCCGATCTTGTTACTCATGTGGTTGTTTGGACTCAGAACACCAGAGAGAAAGCGCCTCAATAAAGTCGTATCTTGTGGGCGTTGGGTCACCATGGTGGCTATCTTGGCACAGGGGTCTCATACCATTTATTTAATCTATCTGGATAATGGATGGTTCCGTTGGTCAAATGGCATCACCCTGTTATTGCTCCTATGGTTAGCGCTTTTTCTAACCAATAGTCATGCCGCTAGGGATTGCTTTAAAGTGGTTGAGCTCGAAGACTGATTCTCATCAAAACATTTGTCCCATTCACAATTATACTTAGAAGCTAAAACTGGAAGGAATAATCTATGCTTAATGTCTCAAATGAGCAGCCTAACGTTCAAAGTGCTATCTTGCCAGAAGCAGGGCCTTTCGCTCTTTACGTTCAACTAAAAGTGAATGCTAACGCTGCTAACGTATTAGCGGAAATTCAAAAGATTCCTGCGCTAATCGAAGAGCTCAACCAAACTCAACCAGATGCGAACTTAACGGCGTCAGTTGCGTTCTCAAAGGCTTTTTGGGATAAGTTCGAGCAAGCTGCTCCGTCTGACCTCATTGATTTCCCTGCGCTTGGGAAAGGTGATGTCACTGCACCGAGCACATTGTCTGATGTTCTGATTCACTGTCATTCAAATCGACACGATCTGCACTTTTTCATCCTACGTAAATTGCTATCTGAAGTAGCTGCGGACGTTGAAGTAGTTGACGAAACCTACGGTTACCGCTTCCTAGATTCACGTGACATGACCGACTTCGTTGATGGCACTGAAAACCCGAAAGACGAACAGCGCGCTGAAGTAGCGATTGTGCCTGAAGGTGAATTTTCGGGTGGTAGCTATGTGATGGTGCAACGTTTTGTACACAACCTACCTGCTTGGAATCGATTGAATGTATCGGCACAAGAGAAAGTCGTTGGTCGTACTAAGCCCGATTCAATTGAGCTAGACGATGTTCCCGCGGCTTCTCACGTTGGTCGTGTGGATATTAAAGAAGAAGGCAAGGGCCTTAAAATTGTTCGTCACAGCCTACCTTACGGCACAGCAACGGGCGACCACGGCCTATTGTTCATTGCTTACTGTAACGTTCGTCATAATTTTGATGCGATGCTAGAGAGTATGTACGGCGTGACAGATGGTAAAACAGACCAACTGCTTCGTTTTACTAAAGCGGTGACAGGCGCTTATTACTTTGCCCCGTCGACTGACATGTTGAGTGCATTAACGGTTAAGTAAATCGTCTAAAAAAGAATAAACAAAGGGAGCCCTCAGGGCTCCTTTTTTATTAAAGCTTTATATGAATTGGTCGATATAAGAGCAATCGTGAGTTTTATTCATCTTTTTGTAAGTGAAGGTCTATGGCTATAACTGTTAATACAAATGTCTCAGCGCTGGTGGCCCAGAGAAACCTCTCTAATGCCAATAACATGCTGAACCAATCTTTGGAGCGCTTGGCTTCAGGGAGTCGTATTAATAGTGCAAAAGACGATGCGGCTGGCTTACAAATTTCGAATCGATTAGAAGCGCAGATGAGCGGCATTGATGTCGCGGTTCGAAACGCTAACGATGGAATCTCCATTATGCAGACAGCAGAAGGGGCGATGAATGAAACCACCAATATCATGCAACGCATGCGAGATTTGTCACTACAAGCGAGTAATGGTTCGAATAGCCAGTCGGAAAGGACGGCTATTCAAGAAGAAGTGACAGCTCTAAATGATGAGTTGAATCGAATTGCTGAAACCACCTCATTTGGCGGTAAAAAACTTCTTAACGGTAGTTTTGGTAGCACGTCATTTCAAATCGGTGGCAGTTCTGGTGAAGCTGTGCAGATAGGTTTGAAAAACATGCGAACCGATGACATCAATATGGGTGGTTTTAGCTATGTCGCCAATGGCATGGCAAGTGACTCGTGGGAAGTCGAATCCAACCAGAATGATATGACGATGTCGTTTACCGACCGTTTTGGTCAGCCACAAGAGATCACCATTAACGCGAAAGCGGGCGATGATATTGAAGAGTTGGCGACCTATATTAATGGCCAAACGGATCTGGTCTCGGCTTCAGTTAATGATGAAGGACAGCTTCAGATCTATATGTCTGGTGAAGACACGGCAGGCACGATCTCTTTCTCAGGTTCGTTAGCCAGTGAGCTTTCGATGTCGGCGGGTTATTACGAATCAGTCGATGACATCAATGTGACCGATGTGGGTGGCGCGCAGCGTGCAGTTTCTATTTTAGATACGGCGATGAAGTACGTGGATAGTCATCGCTCCGAACTCGGCGCAATGCAAAACCGCTTTGATCATGCGATTAATAATCTCGAAAATGTTCATGAGAACTTGGCGACATCCAACAGCCGAATCAAAGATACCGATTACGCCAAAGAGACCACTCAAATGCTCAAGCAGCAAATATTGCAGCAAGTGAGCACCACAATACTGGCTCAAGCAAAGCAAGCGCCGAATCTTGCTTTAACCTTGCTCGGTTAATAAATTATCTCAAATCTTATAAAGGTAGTTCAGCTTAACTAAAGCCCTTTGGTTAATAAAAATACAACTTCTCGCTCGACTGACATCTCGACAACTTTAGCGCTTTTCTCATCTTTTTTTGATAATTTTACGGCCAGTCACGCTTTCTTCTTCTTTATCGCTATTTCTTTAATTTTGTTGTTTTTTTCCTAAAGGTTTCAGCATTCACGCCGTTATTAATAGTAACTTAGAGATAACTACTTGGTTTTCCGAGACGTCGGAAACCGCTATACCGGAAAATCAATTGGAGAAGTCACCATGGCAGTGAATGTAAATACCAACGTTTCAGCGATGACAGCACAACGTTACCTAAACAACGCAAACAGCGCACAACAAACATCAATGGAGCGTCTAGCTTCAGGCTCTAAAATCAACAGCGCGAAAGATGACGCTGCGGGCCTACAAATCTCGAACCGTTTGAACGTTCAGAGTCGTGGTCTTGATGTTGCTGTACGTAACGCGAACGACGGTATCTCTATTGCACAAACTGCTGAAGGTGCAATGAACGAGACAACAAACATCCTGCAACGTATGCGTGATTTGTCTCTACAATCTTCAAACGGCTCAAACTCAAAATCTGAGCGTGTAGCGATTCAAGAAGAAGTAACAGCTCTGAACGACGAACTGAACCGTATCGCGGAAACCACGTCTTTTGGTGGCAACAAGCTGCTTAACGGTACTCACGGTACTAAATCATTCCAAATCGGTGCGGACAACGGTGAAGCGGTAATGCTTCAACTGAAAGACATGCGCTCTGATAACGCTCAGATGGGTGGTAAAAGCTACCAAACTGAGAACGCGAAAGATAAAGACTGGAATGTTCAAGCTGGCGCAAACGACCTAAAAATGTCGTTCACTGATAACTTCGGTCAAGCACAAGAAATCGATGTGTCTGCGAAAGCGGGCGACGACATTGAAGAGCTAGCAACGTACATCAACGGTCAACAAGACTCTGTTAAAGCGTCTGTAACTGAAGACGGTAAGCTACAAATGTTTACTGGTAACAACAAAGTTGAAGGCGAAGTGGCATTCTCTGGCAGCCTTGCTGGCGAACTAGGTATGCAACCTGGCAAAGACGTAACGGTTGATACTATCGACGTAACATCAGTTGGCGGCGCACAAGAATCTGTAGCAGTTATCGATGCGGCACTTAAGTACGTAGACAGCCACCGTGCTGAACTGGGTGCTTTCCAAAACCGTTTCGACCACGCTATCAGCAACTTAGACAACATTAACGAGAACGTTAACGCATCTAAGAGCCGTATTAAAGATACCGATTTCGCGAAAGAAACGACTCAGATGACTAAGTCTCAGATCCTTTCTCAAGCTTCAAGCTCGATCCTTGCTCAAGCGAAGCAAGCTCCGAACTCGGCACTTAGCCTACTAGGTTAATCGATTGAAAGGCCACGTTGCCAAGTTGGGTATAAGCGCTGTTGATCATAAACGTTAACGTTAGGCTTCCACAAATTAGCTCGTGGTGAGAGATGAGCGCTAAACAGACCCAGCTTCGGCTGGGTTTTTTATTGCCTGTTATTTAGCTAAGATATATTTGGAAAAGTGCTGTGCGGGTAAACAGAAGCAAAAGTGAGATTCCCTATCACGCTCGTTCCTCACTGTAGGGAGTGACGACTATAGGGCGGTATTGATCCATTGTTTACCTGAATCGAAGTCTTTAGTCGTATCTCAGAATCGAGTAGAACGAGATATCAGAGATCTCTGTTTGTTAAAATTCACAAGTGTAATTTGATGTATAGGCGAAATGCCTTGAATAGCGCTTAACAACGTTTAGTAAAAAACTAGGTCGGATAGCAGGAGATAAACGGTCAGTGTAGTTTTCATTGGTTGAGGGAGCTAGGAGAAGGGTTTCGGTGTGATAGTCAGTAATGCCTATCTGAGGTATTGAACAAATATAGCAGGCACAAAAAACGCCACCCTTAGGTAGCGTTTTAATTAAAGCAGATAAGTAATCGAAATTACTTAGTTACTTTAAGAACTGGAGTTTCGCCAACAGTTACAGAACCAGAAAGCTTGTTCAGCTCCTTGATTTCGTCCATGTTAGAGATAACAACTGGAGTAAGCGTAGATTTCGCTTTCTCTTCTAGAAGCGCTAGGTCGAAAGTGATGATAGTGTCACCAGCTTTAACAGATTGACCTTCTTCAGCTACACGAGTGAAGCCTTCGCCTTTAAGTTCAACAGTATCGATACCGAAGTGAACGAAAAGCTCAACACCGTCGTCAGACTCAATAGAGAATGCGTGGTTAGTTTCGAAGATCTTACCGATAGTACCGTTAACTGGAGCTACCATTTTATCGCCAGCTGGTTTGATAGCGATGCCGTCACCAACGATTTTTTCAGCGAAAACTACATCTGGCACGTCTTCGATGTTTACGATTTCACCAGAAAGAGGTGCGATGATTTCGATTGCACCAGCATCAGCGCTGTCATCAGATACAAGCTTTTTCAGTTTGTCAAACAGACCCATTGTGTCATGCTCCTAACGTTTAGTTTTATTCTGTAGAATATACTATACCAATCTAACAAATTAGACGACTATTTTTAGCCGTCTAACTTTATTAAGCTCTTGGTGATTACTGAGTTTTCTCAGCGATGAATTTTTCTACGCAAGCTTCAATTTCTGCAGCTGTAGGTAGAGATAGCGCTTCGTCAGCCATAGCTTTAACTTCTGCGAAGTTAGAGTTACGGATTACTTTCTTAACTTTAGGGATAGAGATACCGCTCATAGAGAACTCATCTAGACCCATACCAAGAAGAAGTAGAGTTGCACGCTCATCGCCTGCTAGCTCGCCACACATACCTGTCCACTTGCCTTCTTTATGAGAAGCATCGATTACTTGCTTGATTACAAGAAGAACCGCTGGAGATAGTGGGTTGTAAAGGTGAGAAATCATCTCGTTACCACGGTCAACTGCAAGAGTGTATTGCGTTAGATCGTTAGTACCGATAGAGAAGAAAGCCACTTCTTTAGCAAGGTGGTGTGCGATTGCAGCAGCTGCTGGAGTCTCAACCATTACGCCAATTTCGATGTCTTCATCGAAAGCATGACCTTCAGCGCGAAGTTCAACTTTGTACTCTTCGATTGCTTTTTTCAGTTCACGGATCTCTTCAATAGAAATGATCATTGGGAACATGATACGTAGCTTACCGTGTGCAGATGCACGAAGAATGCCGCGTAGTTGGTCACGTAAGATTTCACGGCGATCCAAGCTGATACGTACTGCACGCCAGCCTAGGAACGGGTTCATTTCTTGTGGAAGATCCATGTATGGAAGATCTTTATCGCCACCGATATCCATTGTACGGATAATCACTGACTCACCGTGCATTGCTTCAGCTACTTCTTTGTAAGCAACGTATTGCTCTTCTTCAGTAGGAAGTGCTGTACGGTCCATGAATAGGAATTCAGTACGGTACAGACCAACACCTTCGCCACCGTTGCGCAGGATACCGTCACAGTCTTTAACTGTACCGATGTTGCCGCAAACTTCTACTTGATGGTTATCAAGCGTGATAGCTGGTAGGTCTTTAAGTTTTGCTAGTTCAGCCGCTTCTGCTTCAAAATCAGATTTGATTTTCTTAGCTTCTGCTAATTCAGCGTCAGAAGGGTTGATGATGATCTTGTTGTTCATCGCGTCTAGCACAAGCATGTCGCCGTTCTTAACTTGCTTAGTGATATCGTTAGTACCAACGATAGCTGGAAGCTCAAGTGAACGTGCCATGATTGAAGTATGAGATGTACGACCGCCGATGTCACAAGCGAAACCAAGAACGTAGTCTAGGTTGATTTGTGCAGTTTCAGATGGCGTTAGGTCGTAAGCAACTAGGATAACTTGTTCATTGATATCTGCTAGAGACACAATGTTAATGCCTAGTGCATTTTTAACGAAGCGAGTGCCGATATCACGGATATCAGTCGCACGTTCTTTTAGGTACTCATCATCAAGTGACTCAAGTGCAACAGCTTGCTCTTCGATCACTGTGTAGATCGCGTTGTCTGCGTGCATTTTGTCTTTCTTGATGAGTGCTAAAATCTCTTCTTCTAGCTCTTCATCTTCAAGCAGCATGATATGGCCTTCAAAGATTGCTTCTTTTTCTTCGCCAAAAGTTTCAAGTGCTTTTTGCTTTACAACTTCAAGTTGTTGAGAAGATTTGTTACGAGCGTCAAAAAAACGCTGAACTTCTGTTTCAACTTGATCGTCTGAGATAGATTGAGTGTTTAGGACAATTTCATCTTCTTGAAGTAGTAGTGCTTTACCGAAAGCAATACCAGGAGATGCTAGGATGCCTGAAATCATAGCCTTACCTTAGTTGTTCAACTGTAAACGGGAGAATGTGTGACTTTAAGTCGTCGACTAAATGTCGCGCTTATTGCTATCTATTTCGAACAAAGCCACTTTGCTGTGCAAAATGGCTTTGAAAGAAGGAGACCGTATTAGTGTAGTTGATCCATAAGAGCAACTAGGTGGTCTACTGCTTGCTGAGCTTGAGGGCCTTCAGCTGAAATAGTAACGTTAGTACCTTTTACTAGGCCTAAAGTTTGTAGCTTGAACAGGCTTTTCGCGCTAGCGCTTTTGCCGTTAGAAGTCACTGTGATGTCAGCATCGAAAGATTTTGCTTCTTTAACGAACTGTGCAGCTGGACGTGTGTGAAGGCCGTTTTCTGCTGTGATTTCTACTTGCTTCTCGTACATTTGATATACCCCAATTAATTTATTTTTTGTAAGTTTGTAACCAGTTCAGCTTAACTGCTTTAACGTAAGTTCGCTAGAGGCTAGTACGCTATGTTCGTGTTAGAACTTAGACTGGTTATAAATTTTTATCCAGCCATGGTCGTCTTTTGTTGAGTACTCATGACTTTCAGAATTTGTTTATTGCTTCTTTTATTTTGAAGCTAAAAATAAAACAGACCCGATATTACCAAAGGTGGGGCAGGGATCAACAAAAAAGCCCCTAAACGGGGCTTTTTTGGACGAAAAATTGATTTGACCACATATTATTGTTGGTTCTCTTTCTCCGTAAAGATGCCTGCAAATAGGGCTGTACTTAGGTAACGTTCGCCAGAGCTTGGTAGCACAGTGACAATGGTTTTTCCTTCAAATTCAGGCAGTTCCGCGATTCTGTTCGCCGCTACTACTGCTGCGCCAGATGAGATGCCCGCTAGAATGCCTTCCTCTTTCATCAGGCGTTGAGCCATCTCAATCGCTTCTTCAGAAGTTACTGGCTCTACACGGTCGATAAGGTCTAAATCTAGGTTTCCAGGGATAAAGCCTGCACCAATACCTTGGATTTTGTGCGGAGCTGGTTTGATTTCTTCGCCAGCAAGCGCTTGTGCAATCACTGGAGACTCTGCTGGTTCAACCGCTACAGAAGTGATCGCTTTACCTTTCTCGCCCTTAATGTAACGGCTTGTACCAGTAAGCGTACCACCGGTACCTACGCCAGCGACAAACACATCGATTTCGCCATCTGTTGCTTCCCAAATTTCGGGGCCAGTTGTCTTCTCGTGAATTTGTGGGTTAGCTGGGTTGTTGAATTGCTGAAGCAGCAGATACTTTTCTGGATCTGAAGCGACAATTTCTTCTGCTTTAGCTATCGCGCCGTTCATGCCTTTTGGTGCTTCAGTCAGTACTAAGTTTGCACCTAGTGCTTTAAGCAACTTACGACGCTCTAGGCTCATTGACTCAGGCATCGTTAGCGTTAGCTTGTAACCGCGAGCGGCTGCTACGAATGCAAGAGCAACACCTGTATTACCACTGGTAGGTTCAACAAGCTCGATACCTGGTTTAAGAGTACCTGCTTTTTCTGCTTCCCAGATCATGTTTGAACCGATACGACACTTAACACTGAAGCTTGGGTTACGAGCTTCGATCTTAGCTAGGACGTTACCCTTGCTTACTTTGTTAAGGCGGACTAGCGGTGTGTTACCAATCGTTAGGGTGTTGTCTTCGTAGATCTTGCTCATGCGATATTCCTTCATTTAATGACAGAACTAAACGTAGTATATCAATCACTTTACCGTCTAGTGTCTTTCGATGTTTGTTCAGCTTGAATTTAGATTAAACAACTTGAAAAAAAGGTAAAAGGATTAAAAAGTTATATCATATAGATATGTAGCAGAGTTCACGCCTATCTTTACTGGTCATTGAATTTTCAAAAGATAGGCGCGGACAGGTAAGTGGGGGCGTTTATCGACGAGAGTGTAATGCTTGTTCTTTGAATTCAACAACCCACATGGCTGTGGCACCACAAACCGCAACAGGCACTACGATCAGGTTTAAAATTGGAATTGTCGTAAACACAGAAACAAGCGCGCCGAAGCTGTAGGTCTTACCTTGTTTTTGTTTCAAAATGTTTCTCATATCATCGAATTTGATTTTATGGTTATCAAATGGGTAATCAGCGTACTGGATAGCGAGCATCCATGCGGTGAAGATGAACCATAAAAACGGTGCAACGGTTTGTCCGAGTGCTGGAATTAACAAAAGTAGGAATAAACCGATCGCTTTTGGCAGAACGTAGACAAGTTTGCGCCATTCTCTCGCTAATATACGTGGCGTATCTTTGAGGACATCAAGTAAACCATCGTCATTGACTTTTTTGCCACTAAGCAGCTCTTCTACCTTTTCTGCGAGTAATCCATTGAACGGCGCAGCAATGAAGTTAGCGAGCGTGCTAAAGAAATACGAAAACGTGGCCAAGACGGTTATGACAAGTAGCGGCCATAAAATGTATGACAACCACGACAAGAAGCTTGGCAATGCACCAATCCATCCTTCAATCCAAGTGTTGAGGTTGGAAAAGATATAAAACAAAGCACCACCAACGAGTAACACGTTAGCGATTAGTGGAAGTAAAACAAACTTACGAATGCTCGGCGACAAAGCGATTTTTATTCCGAAAATAAAATAGCCAAAGCCTGAGCGGGGAACAGATTCAATAGTCATATTAAAATTAGGTCACATGTGAATTTGGTTAAATAGCAAACATCCCTAGTGTACTAGACCGAAATTAAGAAAAAAAGCGTGGTGAAAATCACACCATGTAAGGAACTAATTGTATTAAGTTGTTCTAAAACAGTGGCTACTTTTGATAGAGTAGTGAGATTAGCCAAATTAACCCAACTTAGTGACAGCGTGTTTATAGCTAGTCGACTAAGAAAGCTGAGAGCGAAAAATGCAGGAATTGCGATTTGTACTCATTATTGTTGGCGCATTAGCTATCGCCGCATTATTGTTCCATGGTCTATGGACGAGTAAAAAAGAAGGGAAAGCAAAGTTTGGAGATAAGCCGCTTGGTAAGCTTGATAACGACAGCTTAGATGAAGCAGAAACGATCCCAAACCGTTCATTCGCCCCAGAAGATGATTTTGAGATAATCCGAAAAGAGCGTAAAGAGCCGGATTTTGCAGTCTCACCATCTGAGACTGATCCGCTGATTGACTCAGATCCACTTACTGCGCCACAAACGAAAGAAGTTATCGAAGACGACATCGAATTGAATGATCTTCCTTCTTTCAGTGTAAAAGAAGAGCCAGTTCAGATCGAAAGTGAGCCAGAAGAGATCGAAGAAGTTGTCGAGCCTGAGGTTCCAAACTTTGAATTGACTGACGAACAAAAAGAAAACCATGCTGGCTTTAAAGAGCAGTATGGTTCGTTTGAAGAAACTACTGATACCGTTACTGAGCCGCTAGCTCCTAACAAAGCACTGACGCCAAGTGAACCGCTTGTTGCTCAAGTAGACGTTGAGAAAGAAGTCGTTGCTTCACAAAGCACCGCGCCTAAAGAAGAAACTGAGCTAGATGAAGAGCTTGGCCTAGAAGTTATTGTTCTCAATGTTCACTGTGCTGGAGAGATCCCGTTTGTGGGTACTGAACTTTTCCGTAGCATGGAGAACAACGGCTTAACTTATGGTGAGATGTCTATCTACCACTGCTTTGCACAATCTAGCGATGAGCCAAAAGTTATTTTTAGTATTGCGAACATGATGCAGCCGGGAACTCTAGAACATGATGATCCTGCTGATTTTACAACGAAAGGTATTTCGTTCTTCATGACGCTGCCTTGTTATGGTCAAGCTGATCAGAACTTCAATGTAATGCTAAGTGCAGCACAGAAAATTGCTGATGATATGGGCGGAAACGTTTTGGACGAGTCACGTAACTTAATGACACCTAATCGCTTGTCTGACTACCGTAAACAAATCAGAGATTTTATGACCGCTACGAATGCCTAGCCGTATTGTTTAGCCTTGTAAATAATCTATATTTACAGAAAAGGGCTCCTAAGGGAGCCCTTTTTGATATTTCAATCACGACAGAGAATGATATGAAAGAATCGATTCAAGTTACCTTAGAGCAGTTAAGAGAAACTCTGCACTATCATGCCGTTCGTTATTACGTAGAAGATAGCCCCGAGGTTCCTGATGTTGAGTACGATCGATTAATGCAACAGTTGCTAAAAATCGAAGAAGAGAACCCTGAGCTTGTGACGGTGGATTCGCCAAGCCAACGTGTCGGTGGGCAGCCTTTAGATGGGTTTACGCAAGTGGCTCATGAAATCCCAATGCTTTCTCTGGACAATGCATTCTCTGATGACGATTTAGATGCGTTTAATAAGCGCATGTCTGATCGAGCGCCAACTGCGAACCTAAAGACCTTCTGTTGTGAGCCTAAGCTTGATGGCTTAGCGGTAAGCCTACTCTATGTAAACGGCACCTTAGTACAGGCAGCGACGCGTGGTGATGGCGCTACTGGCGAAAATATTACTGAAAACGTGCGTACGATCAGCTCGATTCCGCTTAAATTACAAGGTGAAGGCTGGCCAGAACGTATCGAAGTACGTGGCGAAGTGTTTATGCCAAAAGCGGGCTTCGACAAATTGAATGAGCTGGCATTGAAGAAAGGCGAGAAGGTCTTTGTGAACCCACGTAATGCCGCCGCAGGCAGTTTACGTCAGCTAGATTCTCGTATTACAGCTAAACGTCCCTTGGCTTTCTACGCATACAGTGTCGGTGTTGTAGAGGGCGCTGAGCTTTCAAATAGCCACTATCAACGTTTCTTGCAGTTGAAAGGCTGGGGCTTACCTATGTGTCCCGAGACTAAGCAACTGAGCTCTCTTGAAGACGTGAAAGCCTATTACCAAGATATCATGACTCGTCGTGATGCTCTCGCTTACGAAATTGATGGGGTGGTGATTAAGGTTGATGACATTGCCGCACAAGAAACTCTCGGCTTTGTCGCACGAGCACCTCGTTGGGCGATTGCATACAAATTTCCCGCTCAAGAAGAGATTACATTACTTAACGATGTTGAGTTTCAGGTGGGTCGTACAGGCGCAATTACGCCGGTGGCTAAACTAGAACCTATCTTTGTTGGTGGTGTGACGGTAAGTAATGCCACGTTGCACAACGCTGATGAGATTGCTCGTTTAGGTGTGAAGGTCGGAGATAGCGTAATCATTCGTCGTGCTGGTGATGTTATTCCACAGATTGTAGCTGTTGTGCAAGATCGCCGCCCTGATAGCGCTAGAGACATTGTATTCCCTGATGCTTGCCCAGTATGTAACTCTGCAGTAGAGCGCGTTGAGGGAGAGGCTGTAGCGCGTTGTACTGGTGGCTTAGTCTGTCAGGCACAGCGTAAAGAAGCGCTTAAGCACTTTGTGTCTAGAAAGGCGCTGGATGTTGATGGTCTTGGCGTAAAAGTGATCGAGCAGCTTGTAGACCGTGAAATGGTAGAAACTCCAGCCGATCTATTTAAGTTAAGTGCGGGCGTTATTACGGTTCTTGACCGTATGGGGCCTAAATCGGCACAGAATGTAGTGAGTGCGCTTAATAAAGCCAAAGACACGACATTAGCGCGTTTTCTTTATTCTCTAGGGATTCGAGAAGTGGGCGAAGCGACGGCTATGAACTTAGCTCAACACTTTAAGACGCTGGAGTTGGTTCAAGCAGCAACCCATGAACAGCTGGTTGAAGTGTCAGATATTGGTGACATCGTCGCAAGTCACCTCACGAGCTTCTTCTCGCAGGAGAAAAACAGAGCCGTAGTCGAGCAGTTGCTAGAGCTTGGTGTTAACTGGCCTGCAATCGAAGCTGTTGCGGATGACCAAGAGCTGCCGTTAGAAGGTAAAGTGGTTGTGTTGACGGGCTCACTGTCTAAATTAGGACGCAGTGAAGCGAAAGCCGCTTTGCAGGCTTTAGGTGCAAAAGTAACCGGTAGCGTGTCTAAGAAAACGGATATCTTATTTGCTGGTGAAGCCGCTGGTTCTAAACTGACTAAAGCACAAGATTTAGGTATCGAAATAAGAACGGAAGAAGATCTAATTGCCCTTATTTCGTAAGTAAATACAGATAAAAAAAGCTCAAAGGCACTCCTTTCAAGGGAGTGCCTTTTTTGTTTCTGATATAAAAATGATGTCTTTTTAATTGTTGAGAATTTTGTTCCTATACGAACTCTAAAATCAGGACAGTGACGCTGCTCAATATTAATGAAATGCCGTTATAGTTGTATTGAAAATGCGAGTCACTTCTATTTTTTTAAGAGTGCATTCGGTGTAAGTTATTGATATTAATTTATTTTATTGCTTTCGGTTATGATCTTTACAATTTGTCGATCTGGATCACTAAGTACCTACTAAATTTGCACCAACTCATATTTTTTTAGATGAAAATTAAGTTCTCATTGATCTTTTTGAGGGCGAAGTTAGTCTTAATGCCATGGATGCACATGATGTGCATAACCAGAAAGGAAATAGAGAATTCAGATTTTAGGGTTCTCAAACAAGAAAAGGTATTTCTCTCTACGGCGGCCAACTTTAGGCGGGAAATATTCAAACAGCTATATCCATTTTTAGGAGTTTTATTCCATGGAAAACAAAATTTTCAAACGTACTCTACTAGGTGCAACGGTTGCGCTTTTATCGACAGGCGTAATGGCGAAAGAAGTTGGTATCAACTCTGATTTCAACGTTGACGTATACGGTGTTGCAGCTATCTCAATGGTTAACTACAACACAACTGACAACAACAACAATAGCAAGGGGTTCGTTGTCGAGAATGAATCTCGTATCGGCTTCCGTGCTCATAAAGATATGTTTGAAGACGTTACAATCACAATGCAGATCGAATCTGGCTACGTAGATAGCACAGACTGGTCTCACGGCGGTGTTTCAGGCGGTGTGCTTGGTTTCCGTGATACGTTTGTTGGCGCTTCGGGCTCTTGGGGTAACTTACGTGTGGGTCGTGTTCTTACGCCACTATACGAAATCGTCGATTGGCCATTCTCTAACCCTGGTCTAGGTTCTGTATTCGATTGGGGCGGCATCAACGGTCACTACGATCGTCAATCTAACCAAGTACGTTACGATTCAGCTAAATTTGGTGGTTTCTCTTTTGCTGCTTCTGTAGGTCGTGACGACGATAACAATGGCGGTGGTAATGCGACACGTGATGCGAGCTTCGCTGGCGCAAGCGCTAAGTACAGCTTCGAAAAAGTGACTTTGATGGGTGCTGTTGAATCTGGTACTCGTGTAACTCCTGGTGCGGAAGCTGGATTTGAATTTAATCCCGAGACAGGTGCTTCAGACCCTGTAGCTGCAACTGCAGAAATCAAAGATGATACATTCGCATACATTGTCGGTTTTGAAGCTAGCTTACCAGCAGGTTTCGGTATTGCAGCAGCTTACAAAGGCGAAGAGCTAGACAACAACAGTCGTAAAGTAACGCAAGATTCTTACTCAATCATTGGTCAATACTGGAATGGCCCTATTGGTTTCAAACTGGGTTACGCAGCTAACCTTGAATCTGAAACAAATGGTAAGAAAGATGCTAACTCAGATAGCAACACTATCTCTGGTCAGCTAATGGCAGTTCACAACGGTTTCGTACCTTACCTACGTGTAGCGGGTCGTACTGTTGGCGACGCTGATACAGATATCGTAACTCGCGTTGGTCTTGAGTACGGTTTCTAAGCTAAAGTTATCAGCTTAAAATAGTTAAAGAGAATCAAAACGCTGGTAAATTATTTTGCCAGCGTTTTTCCATAGTGAACATAAGGAATTAGTCATAATGAATAAAGTTAGTGTAGTTGTATTATCATTATTTTTGGGAGCTTGTAGTTCACTCGATTCAAAAAGTAATTTTTCAGATTCAGTTGCGGATGTACAGCCTAAAGGTGGTTATATTCAGGTAACTGGGCAATCTTACGTTGCGGAAAGTAAAGCGAATGTTGGAGCAGACATCCTGAAATCGTCACTCTACTTTACGTACAACAAAGAAGTAACACAGAATTCGGCTCCAGAGTCTTCAATTATAATGGATGTGAGCTACTTCCAGAGCTATAAAGAATATGAAACTGTAAGCTTTTTCGGCAAGACGATAGAGCTAGAAGAGAGACAGGTTCCAAGAGAAAGTTGCAGCGAGCACTGTACAAAGACTCAATATATTAAATTTCCATTAAGCGACGCTGATATTCAGCAAGCAAGAGAAAAAAATTTAGAGTTTACGCTTGATGGACAAAACTCAACAATGAGTACAAACTTTATTGTGCCGAAAGCGTATATCGACACGATCTACAATGGTGCTAATAATCATACTGCGATCGCGGTTGCTCCAGTCGCAGTACCTGTAGCAGCGGTTGTTGCTGAAGACCCCAAAGCTTCACAAGCTCAAGAGATGGTTAACTACTGGTATGGACAAGCGACAAAAGAAGAGCAGTCTGCAGTGACAGATTGGGCATTCAAAAATCGTAAGAACGCTTCTCCAGCATCAATTGAAGGCTCAAAAGAAATCGAGATGGTTTCATATTGGTTCAATAAGCTAGACAGCGAAGAAAAGTCTCAAACTATGATTTGGCTGTTAGAGCAAGAGTAATCCTCTAACGTAAGTCTCTAGCTATGCTTTTCAACCGCAGTATTGTATAACAGCAGTACTGCGTTTTTTTGTTTTAGGTCGCGCTCTTTGTTTTAGGTAACAATTTGAATTGTAGGTAATAGAGTGAATATTGGTGAAGTAGCGAAACGTGTTGGTACAACAGCTAAATCCATTCGTTTTTACGAAAGTAAAGGCATGATGAGCCCACCACACCGATCAGAAAATGGTTACAGGCAATACGGCGATATTCATATCGAACAGTTAGAGTTCGTACTGAGAGCTAAAATGGTTGGATTCACTCTCGGTGAGTGTAAGTCGCTTGTCGAGTTGGCAATGAATCCGAACAGACAAAGCTACGAAGTAAAGAAGAAGGCCACTCAGAAGTTAGATGAAATTGAATTGAAACTTGCTGAGTTAAATAAAATGAAGGCTCAGTTACAGTCTTGGGTACATGATTGCCCGGGAGATACTTCAAACGAGTGCCCAATTTTGAACAATTTGTCAGGCCGAAAATAACATACTTTTCTTTAAAGCTCGCCTAGCAATCAAATAGTGTGTCAGGCAACAAAGAATATTACTTGCCTGACATTAGTTACCTATCAAAGTACCTTTCCGCCATAGTGTTTGCAGATTAAAAGTGGCACATGAGTGACCGCGTTTCCATCTGAACACTTAACAATAGGCCCCATGTTTCCGTTACCTGGAGACTGACTGCTCGCCAGAGCGCTTCCGAATGTTAAGCTGAAAATAGCCGTTAGAATTATTAGAAAATGTCTCATACAAACTCCATTAGGTTTATCTCTAGTTGAGATAATTGAAAGTATGGACAAGGAAAAGAAAATTTCAAAAATTTGACGGACTTAACATTTTTAATAATTATAATTAAGGGAGAGTAAGGTTAATTATTCATATATATTTTGGATAAGAAAACTGACTTTCTTATATCTTTTTAGCTCAATCAAACTTTTTAGCTTTACGAAATAAGAACTTATTTTTTTTTCAATTCAATCTATCACAATGATAATTAGAATGTTCTTTGCTCTCTAAAGTTATTAAAGCCTACATTTATCGATAATGTAGGCCTAATATGCCAATTAGCTATAAAGGCTGGATTATTAGAATTATTCCGTCTAAAGCCACAATCTTAATTTCTGTGCCTGATGGAATATCTTGGCTAGCTCTTGCTGACCAAGAAGAGTCTCCTACCTTAATTCGGCAGTTGCCTCTTTTGACCTCTTCGGTAAGAAAAACAGTTTGCCCTACAAGTTGTTTTTCTCTTTGATTTAGCTCTCGTCCAGCATCTGACTGCTTGTCATTAGATAGTTGTCTTCTCCACCACAACCAAGTGGTGATAAGTGAAAAGCTCGCAAAGGACAACCATTGCATCTGCCAACCGATTGGTAGCGCGCCTAATAGCGCTCCGACCAACATGGCAGATATGCCTATCCACAAAAAGTAACCAGCAGTACCAACCAGCTCTAGGGCTAGCAGCGCTAGACCAAATGCTAACCAATGCCAGTGGTTTACTTGCTCTAGTAACTCGAACATAAGTTAGTCCTTACTACCCTTGTCGTTGCTTTGTGCAAACATCTCTGCGATACCTGCAACAGAACCCATTAGGCCAGTCGCTTCGAGTGGTAGCATGATGATCTTGCCGTTTTCAGCTTGGCCAATAGACTTCAGTGCGTCGGTGTAACCTTGTGCAATAAAGTAATTGACCGCTTGCATGTCACCTTGAGCGATGGCTGTCGAGACCATTTCTGTCGCTTTAGCTTCTGCTTCTGCTGCACGCTCACGAGCTTCTGCTTGCAGGATTGCTGCTTGCTTTTGACCTTCCGCTTTTAAGATTTCTGATTGCTTGTGACCTTCCGCTTTTAGGATCTCAGCTTGTCTTACACCTTCAGCCGATAAAATGTCGGCACGTTTGTTTCTCTCAGCTTTCATCTGGGCATTCATCGCGGCGGTTAGATCAGCTGGTGGCTGTACATCTTTGATTTCGATACGAGTAACTTTTACGCCCCATGGGTTAGTTGCTTCATCCACGATATTTAGCAGCTTGGTATTGATCATGTCACGCTGGCTAAGCATTTCATCCAGTTCCATAGAGCCAAGCACAGTACGGATATTGGTGAGGGTTAAATTACGGATCGCATGCTCAAGGTCATTTACTTCATAAGCCGCTTTCGGTGCATCGATAACTTGTACGAAGCAAACTGCATCAATCATGACATTAGCATTATCTTTGGAGATGACTTCTTGAGCTGGGATATCGAGAACTCGTTCCATCATACTGATACGTTGTCCGACTTTATCGATAAATGGAATGATCAGGTTTAGGCCTGGTTTTAGTGTCTGTGTATAGCGGCCAAAGCGTTCTACGGTCCAGTTATTGCCCTGTGGAACGGTTTTGACACCAGCGAAAATGAACAGTAGTGCGACGACAGTAAAGACGCCAATAGTAATCAATGTATCAATAGCCATACAAAATCCTTTGTAAGTTTAAGTTTTTGATAGTTCACTATTGATACTGGCTCATATTTAAATTCTGAGCAAATTTATAAACGAGAAATGGGCCATAAAACATTGATTTTATGGCCCATTTTATATTGTTTCATTCGATAAACTAATTGATTAAATTGTCAGTTTTCGATGTTTAATCTAACGATTTTAGGGTTTTGTTAGTAAAGCAGAGAGTACAGTTGTCGACGGTACTTACTGGCAACTGGGTTTCCTTGCCCAAGCGCACTTAAGATGTCCATGAACTCTTTTTTCATATCGCCATCGCAAGTATTTAGATCTTTTGCTAGGAAAGACCACAACAGCTCCATCGCTTCTTCGTTGCGGTTCACTTGGTGATATTGCAATGCTAACTCAGAGGCAGTCTTAGCGTCATTCGGGTCTTGCTGCAGAGCGGTTTCTAATGCCTGTATTTCAGGGCTGTCTGCTGCTTGCTTGTGAAGTTCAAGTTTCGCGACTAGGCCTTTGTAGTAGTTGTCTTGGTACTCTAGAGGAATGGTGGCTAGCTGAGTTTCAGCCAGATCAAACTGTTGCGTTTCTAATAAACACTCAGCGATCGCCAGTTTTACTTCACCTTTGCCTGTTAACAGAGCTGGAAGTTGCTGCATAGCTGCCAGTGCTTGTGTGTGCTCACCTGCTTGCATTTGCTCTAGAGCTTGACGTAATGCAAGTTCATCTTGGCTAGGAAGGTGCTTGTTTAGCATTTCAACAATAGCTTCTAAGCTCTGAGGGCCACCAAGCCCATCGACAGGCTGACCGTTAACAAACAGTGCAATAGTAGGTAGTGCTTGAACCCCAAATTGGCTAGCAATGGCTTGCTCTTGTTCACAATTCAACAGAGCTAAAGTAAAAGCGCCATTGTACTGCTGAGTTAATGTTTGCAGTTCAGGAATGACTTGGGCGCTCTCCTGGCTCATTGGTGCCCAAAATTGGATGAGTACAGGGGTCTGCATCGAACCTTCTAATACTTGACGAAAGTTCTGCTCATTAAGTTCAACAATATGCGGAGATTGCATTTACGTTCCTTGAGGTTTATTTATGGATACGTTGCAAATATGGGGGGATAAGTCGGTAACTTCAAGATCTAACTGGGGTATCTCAGATAAAAAGAGACAAAAATAAAAAACGCTATGCTTCGATGTTGATAGGATGTTTATCTCTACATAGAAGGCATAGCGTAATCATTGAGGTGGTCAGTGAGGTATTGCGTGAGATACTCAAAACAGAATAAACAACGTAATCGCCACACTCACACCTACCCAATTAAGGCGGTTTAAAGTCATGAAATATCCAGATTAGATTCACCAATTGGGAGTAATTGATGAGATAGGATAAATCATGACATCTTATTGTTACGGAAAAATTACATCGTTACATTAAAGTTTGCGACTGTGCATTCAAAGTTAGAAAACTATGCAGCTTTTCTCAAAATAGGGTCTAGCCAGCGACTCGGTAGAATCCTTTTCAATACCGCGAACACTTTAGTCGGGGTCGTAACTCGGTATCTTAGCTTGGGTTTATTGGCCGAAAGTGCGTGAAATACAGGTTCGATACAACTCTCAGGTGGCAGAACAAAAGCGTTGTTCGATGACTCCTTTTCGAGTCGGTCTTTTTGTTGTTGGTAAGCGTCTTGGTGAGCACTGCCAGAAATGTTGATCCATTTATTGAATGCTTTCAGGGCATTGGTTCTAAATTGAGTCTCAATTGGCCCAGGTTGCAGTAACGAGATGTGTATACCGCTGCCATGCAGCTCTAAACGCAAGGTATCCGTCCAGCCTTCAATCGCGAACTTTGACGCATTATAAGCGCCACGATATTTCATGGCGGCAAAACCTAATACGGAACTGTTTTGCACGATTCGGCCTTCACCACGTTCGCGCATGTGCGGGAGGATCTGACAAACAAGATGATGCCAACCAAAGAAGTTGGTTTCGAATTGCTCCCTGAGCCCCTGGGTCGGTAAGTCTTCTAGCGCGCCTGCTTGACCGTAAGCGCCGTTATTGAATAACCCATACAACCCGTTAGGTGCGAGTGCAATCGCAAGCTTGGCGCCATTCTCGATACTCTCTTGGTTGGAAAGATCTAATTGAATACAAGTGAGGCCTTCATCTTGAAGGCGTTGAACATCCTGTGGGTCACGGCAAGATGCAATGACATGAAAGCCACGTTTTTGAAGTGCATGAGCACATGTATAGCCAATGCCTGTTGAGCAACCAGTGATAAGAATCGACTTGTTCACACTTGATCCTTTATTAGAGTCTCTATCGCTTTAGAGTAAAGAATTAGTCTTGATGTTGTAACAAGTTTTTTAGTGCCGGTTCGATTCTTGAGTAACTAAAGATAAATCCCATTTCAGTGAGCTTTTTTGGTTTGGAACGAATGCTGTCAAAGAGCAGACAAGAAGATTCACCCATCAGAAGCGACATTGCCCATTTAGGCGTGAATAAGAAATGAGGTCGACGTAGTTGCTTGGCGAGTGTGCTGCTGAACAGCTTGTTGGTGACAGGGTGTGGGGCACACATGTTGAATTCCCCTTGAGCGTGAGGAATAGACAACAAGTGGTTGATGGCTCTCACCATATCTAGCATGTGAATCCAAGGCATGTATTGCTCGCCTGAACCTAGCGGTCCACCAACGCCTAGTTTGTACGGCATAAGCATCTTTTTGAGCGCACCGCCATTTTCACCAAGTACAATACCTGTTCGCAGTAGTATCACGCGTGTTCTTTCTGATTGTGCTCTCTTGGCTATCTCTTCCCAATGAGCGCAAACTTTGTGAGGAAAGCTTTCATCTTCTACTTGTAGTGATTCGTCAAACGGGTGTTGCTGTTGATCGCCATAGTAACCCACGGCTGAACCACTAATAAAAGCTTTTGGCGGGTTGCTACTGGCATGAACTAACTCGACCAGTTTTTCGGTGATGTGCCAACGGCTATTACATATCCTTTCCTTTTGCTCTGCGCTCCAGCGCTTGTCGGCAATCGGCTCGCCTGCAAGGTTAACCACAACATCGAAGTCATTGAGGTCGCTGAGTTCATCAAGAGATTGAATGTAATGAAGGTTATTCTGGTTCAGATGATTTAGGTTTTGCTTCGCTTTTTCGGGGCTCCGCGTCAATAATGTCACGTCGTCAGTGTTCCAGCTTTTGACCAATTCAGAACCAATAAATCCCGTACCACCAGTTAACAATATCTTCATACCAATCTCCCTATTAAACATAATTATAGACATGGCTTGTTTTTGAACGCCAATCAATACGAAAAAATCACTATAACGATCAGTTGGTTTCAATCGTGTGATACCCAAATTACGCCGTATCAATTTACGAAAGAATGAAATTAAATTCATCAAGTTAGGATGTATACCGCTATCACACTTATGGACTTTACTCGGATATGTTACCAACTGCGTAATATTTGTCACATAAGGAATGATAAGGATTTGCCATGATTATTAGTAATTAATAACCAGATACAATTTCAATGACTAGGAGTTGCGATGACGGCAGTGCTTGCTTTGTTTCGAGCCATGTTAGGTAGTCTAAGGGATCTCTTGCCGATCGTGGCGGTGATTGCTTTCTTCCAGCTTGCTGTTTTGCAAGAGCCACTCCCTCATCTTTTGTCTATTCTAACTGGTTTAGTGCTGGTGGTTTTTGGACTGACTTTTTTTATCTTTGGCCTTGAAATGGGTCTGTTCCCAATTGGCGAGTCGATGGCTCAAGCTTTTGCTCGCAAGGGGAGCGTGTTTTGGTTATTGACCTTCGCTTTTTGTTTAGGCTTTGGTACCACCATTGCCGAACCCGCGTTAACCGCAGTGGCTGCTGAAGCAGCAGAAGTTGCAGCTGAAGGTGGTGTTATTCCCAACTCTTTAGATGAAAGGGAACAATATGCCGATGGCCTGCGCTTCACCGTGGCGTTATCGGTCGGTATTGCCATTCTATTAGGAGTACTTCGGATCTTAAAAGGTTGGCCAATTCAGTACATGATCATCGGTGGTTATATTGGAGTTGTGGTGCTCACTGCATTTGCCCCGGAAAACATTATTGGGATTGCGTACGACTCTGGCGGCGTCACAACATCGACGATCACCGTTCCGTTAGTGACCGCATTAGGCGTAGGTTTAGCCTCGGCGATTAAAGGACGAAATCCGATGATTGATGGCTTTGGATTGATCGCGTTTGCTTCACTTCTGCCGATGATGTTTGTCATGGTGTACGGGATGGTGGTGACATGATCAGTGTGCAGCAATTTATCGACACCTTTCTAGGCACTGTGATGGATGTGATTCCGATTGCGGTGATCATCTTTGGTTTTCAGTTAGCGGTACTGCGTAAGCCTGTCAATAACCTTGCCAAAGTGCTCATCGGTTTCTTTTATGTCATTCTTGGCTTATCACTCTTTTTGATGGGGTTGGAGCTCGCGTTATTCCCTCTAGGGGAGACGATGGCAATGCAACTCACCGAACCAAGCTTTTTGACTGAGTTTAAGATCAGCTCTGGTCTTTCATTGGCTTGGTTTGATTATTACTGGGTTTACCTGTTTGCGTTTTGTATTGGTTTTAGTACCACGATAGCCGAGCCTTCTTTGATTGCTGTAGCGATTAAGGCAAAGCAAGTATCCGGTGGCAGTATCAGTGTTAACGGACTGAGAATCGCCGTGGCATTAGGCGTTGCCATCGGTATCTCATTGGGTAGCTACCGTATTGTTGCGGGCGATCCTATCCATTACTACATTATTTGTGGCTATGTCATTGTGGTGATTCAAACCTTTTACGCCCCCAAATTGATCATTCCATTGGCCTACGATTCAGGCGGGGTTACGACATCTACCGTGACTGTGCCTTTAGTGACGGCTCTTGGATTAGGGCTTGCTTCAACTGTACCGGGGCGAAATCCAGTAATAGACGGTTTCGGCTTAATCGCCTTTGCGAGTTTGTTCCCCATCATTTCGGTGATGAGCTACGCCCAAATAACCCAATGGTTAAACCGTTTACACACCTCTAAGGAGAGCAAAGATGCGCTTTAAACTTATCCTAGCGTTTGTAGAAGAGAGCAAAACCGACACTGTGCTCGATGCCGCGCGTGATGCGGGCGCAACCGGAGCAACCGTGATTAATAATGCCAGAGGGCAGGGCTTAAACCAAAAGCGCACCTTCTTCGGATTAACATTAGAGGTGCAAAAAGATGTGTTGCTGTTTGTCGTTGAGGAGCATCTAGCAAGGCATATTCTCGAAAGAATTAGTGAAGTGGGGGAGTTTGACCAAGAATCGGGACAGGGTATTGCAGTACAGATAGATGTGGAAGATGCAGTAGGCGTTGCGCACCAAGTTGAGACGTTAACAAAGGTTGTGGAGGATGAGCTATGAGTACCAGTGAAAAGATCCGAGTAGGCGATGTCATGGCCAATACGTATGTGATTATCGATGGGCTAACTACGGTGTTAGAAGCGATAGAGATGGCGAAGAAGCACAAAGTGAAGGCAATCATTGTCGATAAACGCCACGAGGATGATGAGTACGGTATCGTGTTGATGAATGATATAGCAAAGAAAGTGTTGGCTAAGAATCGATCTCCCAAGCGAACCAATGTTTATGAAATCATGACCAAGCCAGCGCTAAGCGTGTCTGCTGAGATGAACGTAAAGTATTGCGCTCGCCTGTTTGAACGCTTTGGTATCAGTCGCGCGCCAGTAGTTCGTGATAACAAAATAGTCGGTATGGTTAGTTACAATAATATCGTGATCAACGGTATGGTGAGAGATGACGTGTAGCATTTAGATACGTACAATAGGCTCATAAATTTTATGGAGAAGTACGTGTGAAATTATTTTTTGCTTCAGACCTACACGGTTCGCTGCCAGCAACAGAAAAGGTATTAGAACTCTACCAAGCGTCTGGTGCGCAATATTTAGTGCTATTGGGTGACATTCTGAATCATGGTCCAAGAAACCCGATTCCCGAAGGATACAATCCGCCGGCGGTTGCAGAGAGGTTGAATGCGTTTTCTCAAGAGATCATTGCCGTTCGTGGCAACTGTGACAGTGAAGTGGATCAGATGTTGTTGTCTTTTCCAATGATGATGGATTACTCATGGGTGTTATTGGAATCAGGTCAGCGTATTTTTCTAACCCATGGTCATTTGTATAACACCACTAAACGACCAGCACTAAAAGCGGGTGATATTATTGCCCATGGACATACCCATATTCCAGTTGCCGAATACCAAGATGATATCTTTATCTTTAACCCTAGTTCGGTGACATTCCCACGAGATGGTCACGCTGCGAGCCATGGCATCTATGAAAATAATACCTTTAAAGTCATTAGCCTTGAAGGTGACGTAATTGTGAGTGGCGAGCTTTAAATAAACTCAATCGGCGGCGCTAGAAAAGGCTCACTTTGAGTCTACGTGGCCGAGGTCTCTGTCTGGAGCAATGATGTTTCGCACTCTTTGTTTCAGAACTTTCGCTTCAGGAAAGCCTCCGTCTGCCTTTCTTTCCCAAATCTGCACACCATTATAAAAGATTTCGAATCTGCCTCCGGTGTCTGGATGCAAGCTCACTTGTTCAATTTCTTCGCTAAAGGTATGGAGCAGCTCTTGGCATAACCAACTTGAACGAAGCATCCAATTACACTGACGGCAATAGTGTATTGCGATTGTCGCTTTTGTTGCTGTCTCTTTTGCTGGCGTCAGATTTGGTTGTTCCATATTCATAGTTAATCCTTAAAATGCTACATCCGTAATTTGATACCAACGGCTAACAAAAAAGGGGCATCATGCCCCTTTCTATTGGTATACCGTTTAATGGTATTCAGCTATTGATATACATAAATAACTGCAGAGTTTTAGTTTGAACCAGTTTTAGTTTGAAAACAACACGGTAGAACCATGGTTCAAGCTAGTTAGTAACAGTGCTTTCGGGTTAACGATATCTATGCGTCGGCTTTGCTCTGCATCCATCTTAATCACTTGAGTGATAAGTTCGAGTTGCTCTTCCGAAAAGTCTTGGCGCTCAGCAGAAGTTACATCTTTAAACTCCGTTGGCGAAATCAGTAAATAGTTATCGTTAATATCCCACTGACCTGTTTCAGATATGTTGATCACATTCGCAGGTGCAGTTTGAGTGCTGTACAGCCTAACCACTGACATTCTCAGGTACGTACCATTTGGTAGGTATTTCGCATTCGATGACAATTCAACTTTACGAAGCGGCCCGATTGAATCAGCTTGCTTGTTATCGCTAATCAGAGTCACCATTTTCGATTGCCATTCATGCTGAGTGAGCAAGCGCTCTACTTTTGCATCGCTGCCCCAATATAACCAACCACTTAAAAATGCAGATAGAACCAGTAAAATAATCGATACTTTTAATTTCATGTTACTGACCACCGTTACAAATGTCGTTTACATCCGACTGGTTTGCGTAAATTCTTAGGGTTACATTTTCGCTAGAGTAATCTTGCGGGTGAATGTAGTTGAGGGCAAGGTTGTTGGTTTGTCCACCAGTCGCAATCACCTCAGTCGGTTTCAGCATGCCAGTGTGATTGGTGTTGTAGCGCAATACACACTTCTCTATCGCAGGTAGCCAACTGCTGAGATCAGGATGATTGATTGGGGTTTGAATCTTTACACCATCCACTTCAGTCAATGTTCTGAACTCGGATTCTGCGGGGTTAGTAAACGTTAAAACCAGAATTGGCATGATGAAAGCCGCAAGCAATAACGAAAACGCTAACCACTTATTGGTGCTTTTAACCGGGGTCGCAGTTGGTGTTGTTGCTGGTTCCACTTCAACTTTGGTTTCTTGAAACTTTGTAATTGACTCGGGCTCAACAGCTTCAGTCATTGCTTCTTCGGTCATTGTAGGCGTTGCAAACGTTAAGATAGGTTCTACGTCATTTTCTGCAATTTCAGCCGCTGCTGGCTGATCATTTGATGAAAGTGGTGCAGAGCGTTCAACGGTTGCAATAAATTGGTAACCGCGTTTAGGTACCGTTTTTACGAATTCTGGAGATTTGGTAGAGTCCTTGAGCATCTTTCTCAGGGTCGAAACTGCTTGCGTTAAGCTTGAGTCATCAACCTCAAAGCCTTGATCTCGCCAAACATACTCGTGCAATTCATTACGAGTGATAACTTCATTGGGTCTTTCTGACAGCATCAGGAGAATGCGGCTTTCATTGCTGCCAAGGCGCACGACTTCGCCGTCGCTCATTTGATCAACAAGTGAATTGCTATTTGGATCGAATACGAACCGCTGTGCGAGAATAAACTTTGTGCCGATATTGCTCATTGAATTCTTCTATTTTGGATGATTTTGGGTGCGAAATAGACAAATCTGAGGTGAAGTTCCGTTCATTCTTCACCAAATCATGGCTTCTTTTATGTTCTTTTATATTTATCACCCTCAAGGATAATAAAAACAGATCAAAAAAACAGTGTTTTTATGATTTTTGACCTTGAATTTACATTTGTCATCCTCATGTTAATGAACATAAGAGTAGTATCCTGTGTAACGCCTCTTCCGGTATTCAACATAAAGTATAGATGTTTTGGAGTAAAAATGAGCGAAACAGCAACGCAAAATAAAGAGACTCGTGGCTTTCAATCTGAAGTAAAACAGCTACTTCATCTAATGATCCACTCACTGTATTCAAACAAAGAAATTTTCCTACGTGAGTTGATCTCTAACGCATCTGATGCGGCTGACAAACTTCGTTTTCAAGCGCTATCGAATGGCGACCTTTACCAAGGCGATGCGGATTTAGGCGTGAAGTTGTCATTCAACGCAGAGTCTAACACTCTGACCATTTCTGATAACGGTATCGGCATGAGCCGTGACAACGTTATCGAACATTTGGGTACGATTGCTAAATCAGGTACGGCTGACTTTTTCTCAAAGCTGTCTGATGACCAAAGCAAAGACTCTCAGCTTATTGGCCAGTTTGGTGTTGGTTTCTATTCTGCATTTATCGTTGCAGACGCGGTAACGGTTCGAACTCGCGCTGCTGGATTGGCAAGCGATGAAGCTGTGCAATGGCACTCAGCGGGTGAGGGCGACTATACCATTGAAGACATCACTAAAGAATCTCGTGGTACTGACATCGTTCTTCATATGCGTGAAGACGGTAAAGAGTTCTTGAATGAGTGGCGCTTGCGTGAAGTGATTGGTAAATACTCTGATCATATCGGTATCCCGGTTTCCATCTTAACTGCGGTTAAAGATGACGAAGGTAAAGACACCGAAGAGAAGCATTGGGAGCAGATCAACAAAGCACAAGCGCTTTGGACTCGTAATAAATCTGATATCGAGAAAGAAGAATACCAAGAGTTTTACAAGCACGTTTCTCACGACTTTGCTGATCCATTAACGTGGAGCCACAACAAAGTTGAAGGTAAGAACGACTACACCAGTCTGCTTTACATCCCTGCGAAAGCACCTTGGGATATGATGAACCGTGACCACAAGAGCGGCTTAAAGCTTTATGTACAGCGCGTATTCATCATGGATGATGCAGAGCAGTTTATGCCATCTTACATGCGTTTCGTTCGTGGCTTAATTGACTCAAATGATCTGCCACTGAACGTGTCTCGTGAAATTCTTCAAGATAACAAAGTGACTCAGTCTCTTCGTGGCGCATGTACTAAGCGTGTGCTTACTATGCTTGAGCGCATGGCGAAGAATGACAACGACAAGTACTTGGAGTTTTGGAAAGAGTTCGGCCTAGTATTGAAAGAAGGCCCAGCAGAAGACATGGCGAACAAAGAAAAAATCGCTGGTCTACTTCGTTTCTCATCAACGGAAGTGGATTCTGTTGAGCAAACCATCAGCCTAGCTTCTTATGTAGAACGTATGAAGGAAGGTCAAGACAAGATTTATTACCTAACGGCAGACAGCTATGCCGCGGCTAAGAACAGCCCTCACCTAGAGCAGTTCAAAGCGAAAGGCATCGAAGTTGTTCTCATGTACGATCGTATCGATGAGTATGTGATGAATTACCTAACTGACTTCGACGGTAAGCAGTTCCAGTCGATCACAAAAGCGGGCTTAGATCTAAGCAAGTTTGAAGGTGAAGAAGAAAAAGAGAAGCAAAAAGAGACGGAAGAAGAGTTCAAGTCTGTTGTTGATCGCACTCAAGCTTATCTTGGTGATCGTGTTAAAGAGGTTCGCACGACATTCAAGTTAGCAACTACACCTGCTGTTGTTGTTACCGATGATTTCGAGATGGGCACTCAAATGGCTAAACTTCTAGAAGCTGCGGGTCAAGCTGCTCCTGAGGTGAAGTACATCTTTGAGATTAACCCTGAGCATGCGCTCGTTAAGCAGATGGCTGATGAAGCGGACGAACAAGCGTTTGGTCGCTGGGTTGAGCTATTACTTGGCCAGGCTATGTTGGCTGAAAAGGGTTCAATGGAAGATCCGTCACAATTCTTAGGTGCAATCAACGAACTACTGACAAAACGTTAGTCTTTCGACTTTGGGCTAAGCCCATAATTATGAATAAAAGCTCGCGAATGCGGGCTTTTTTTATGAACGTCGCTTAACTTCATCGAAATGTCGCTAAAGTTGCTAACAAGACGAACGCAAACGCTGTCGATACATTCTTTAGTCTTAATTTCAGCCAAATTGAATATTAATGTGATAGAATGCTCGACCTAATCAGCTGGGGCTATGAACCTTCCATCTCCAGTTGTATGATTTTTAAACGTTATACCGAAACTTACCGTTTTGCTTCTGTTTACAGTTGTGCTTAGCCTCAGTTGTTACCTAACCTCTCTTGTTCGACTTAAATTGAACCAGAAAGGCGGGATAGTGAGCTTCGGTATAAATCATAATTTTTATAAGAGGATTAAACATGCGCATCATTCTTCTAGGTGCTCCTGGCGCGGGTAAAGGTACTCAAGCTAACTTCATCATGAACAAATTTGGTATCCCTCAAATTTCAACTGGTGACATGCTACGTGCTGCTATCAAAGCGGGTACTGAGCTTGGTAAGCAAGCTAAATCAGTAATCGACGCGGGTCAGCTAGTTTCTGATGAAATTATCCTTGGTCTTATCAAAGAGCGTATCGCTCAAGATGACTGTGAGAAAGGTTTCCTACTAGACGGTTTCCCACGCACAATCCCTCAAGCTGATGGCCTAAAAGAAATGGGTATCGCAGTAGACTACGTTGTTGAATTCGACGTAGCTGACGATGTGATTGTTGAGCGTATGGCTGGTCGTCGTGCTCACCTTCCTTCTGGCCGTACATACCACAATGTGTACAACCCGCCTAAAGAAGAAGGTAAAGATGACATCACTGGCGAAGAGCTAGTGGTTCGTGATGACGACAAAGAAGAAACAGTTCGTGCACGTCTAGGTGTATACCACGATCAAACAGCTCCGCTTATCTCTTACTACGGTAAAGAAGCAGAAGCAGGCAACACTAAGTACCTTAAGTTCGACGGTACTAAGCAAGTTGCTGAAGTTAGTGCAGAACTTGAGAAAGCACTAGCATAATTGGCTAACAGCCAGTTTTAGAATTTGATATATTGGAAGCGACCTTTAAGGTCGCTTTTTTTGTTTCAATTTTTAGTCATATACCAATCTAGATAAAATCGATTGTGCACAATTTCCGCGTTATGGCTTAGATTTGCGCGGCTAACGATCAAGGTGATGTTGCGATAACTCAGGTTAAGAACGACTATTCTTAAATTTAGTTGCGTAACAATGATCTTAAACTTATGCAGATTAGTATATTACGTTCCAGAAAATCACACATTGGTCTCAGGTAGCTATGGAAAATAATAAAAAGCAGGGCGTTTTACTGGTTAACCTAGGAACACCAGATACCGCGACTCCAGCTGGCGTTCGCCGATTTTTAAGTGAATTCTTACACGACAAACGAGTGGTAAACCTAACTCGCTGGCTTTGGTGTCCTATTTTACATGGGGTGATTCTACCGATTCGAGCACCTAAAGTGGCTAAGCTTTATCAGTCTGTTTGGATGGACGAAGGTTCACCATTGCTTGTTTATTCGCAGAGACAAGCTGAAAAGCTACAAACAAAATTACAGATGCCTGTCGCTTTGGGGATGACCTATGGTAATCCAAGCCTTAAAACCGGCGTTGAGCAATTAATGGATCAGGGCGTTGAAGACATTATTGTATTGCCTTTATACCCTCAATACTCAGGCACAACGACAGCGGCCGTTTCTGATGGTTTAACTAAAGCCTTCAAACAAATGCCTGTCATCCCGAGCTATCGCTTTATTCGAGATTATTATTCTCACCCTAGCTATGCGAAAGCACTGGCTGAAAGTGTTCGTAGCCATTGGGAAGAAAATGGTAGAGCCGATCATTTAGTGTGTTCTTTCCACGGTATTCCGAAGCGACTCGCTGATGAAGGTGACATCTACCCTCAGCATTGTGAAGCGACGACCAAATTACTTGCTGCTGAGTTAGGCTTATCAGCGGACGATATCACCATGACATACCAGTCTCGATTTGGTCGAGAAGAGTGGTTGAAGCCTTACACTGACGAGACACTTGAATCACTGCCGAGTAAGGGCATCAAGAAGATTGATATCATGGCTCCTGCGTTCTCGGTTGACTGTTTGGAAACGTTGGAAGAGATTTCTGACCAGTGTAAAGAGACGTTCATTGATGCTGGTGGCTCAGACTTTAGCTACATTATGTGTCTTAACGACAGAGACTCACACATCGGTATGATGGCTGAGCTAGTGGCGCTTCATCGCTAACTAATATACCAATAGAATAAATAACAAAAGGGCTGCTCATTGAGCAGCCCTTTTTGATCTTGATGTTTCTTTTTGAAATAGATCTAGATATTAAGCAACAGAAGTTTCTGCTTTTGGCTTTGCTTCAAGCGTCATGTTAGTTTCTACACCATGCATCCATGATACAAGTTTACCTGCACAAAGAAGCAGTAAGACGCCACTTATTGTCGCTGTAATTGCGATACCACCGAAGATAGACATTGCGCCAAGCTCACCAACGTGAGAACCCACAAGGCCAGCGACGTAGTTTGCGACAGCATTAAAACCAAACCATGCGCCCATCATTAACGATGCCAGACGAAGCGGAGCTAACTTAGTGACCAACGACAGGCCAATAGGAGATAGACAAAGCTCGCCAAGGGTATGGAAGAAGAAAGCACCGACTAGCCATAGCATTGATGTTTTGACTGTTAGGTCGCCACCTTGCTCCATTACTGCGCCCATCATGCACACAAAGCCTAGTGCTAAGAAAAACAACGCCATCGCAAATTTCACTGGCGAGTTTGGTTCACGCTGACCAAGCTTGACCCAAAATGCAGCAATGATTGGTGCAAGTGTAATGATGAAGAATGGGTTCAGAGATTGGAACCAAGCTGCAGGAACTTCAAAGCCACCAATCATACGGTCAGTATATTGTTGAGTGTAGATGTTCATCAAACCGCCAGCTTGTTCAAAGCCAGCCCAGAAAACGATTACGAACAGACCCATAACTAGAATAACTTTTAGTCTGTCGAACTCTTCTTTGGTCAGTGGTGTTTTCTCTTTCGATTTGTTCAGCGCTTTCGCTCGTGCAGCTGCAGGTACTGAGCCAATGTTGCCTAACCATGACTGAGCCATCGTCAATTGCATAACTAAGCTAATAACCATACCGATACCAGCGGCTAGGAAGCCAGCTTTCCAGCCGAATGAATCGACTGCAGCACCTGAAATTAAGCCACCCAGTAGCGCGCCTAAGTTGATGCCCATGTAGAAAATGGTGAAAGCGCCGTCACGTCGGTTATCGCCTTCTTGGTATAGGTCGCCAACCATGGTTGAGATGTTTGGTTTAAACATACCGTTACCACTGATAAGCAGTGCTAAACCCAGATAAAGAGCATTTACTTGGTCTAAGCCAATAGCGCCGTTAGGAAGAGCGAGCGTAAATTGGCCTAAGGCCATTAATACACCGCCCACTAGGATCGATTTACGTTGTCCTAAGTAGTTATCGGCCAGCCAGCCGCCGATTAATGGCGTGATATAGACTAAACCAGTATAGATGCCATAAAGATCGAGGGCATCTTTTGTTGACCAACCAAGGCCACCATTGATAGTGGTATCGGTAAGAAATAAAACAAGGATGGCACGCATTGCATAGTAGGAGAAGCGTTCCCATAGCTCTGTGCTAAAAAGTAGAAATAGGCCTCTAGGGTGGCCAAAGATGTTGTGATTGCTTGGCATAAGTTTTACTAATTTTAGGTATTAAAAGATTTTATAGTCACTCATGTATACACAGTGGGATAAAAGTCTGCAATAGGTGTATTTTATGGTTATGATAACTGAATTTTGTTAAGTCATTGATATTAATGCTCTTTGCTTTTGATGTTGATTATTTCGAGTGTGCTGCAAACTAACTTTCCAGATTTGAGCTGGTTGATAAGTGAGCTTTTTTAAAGCAACATCGAATAAAAGTGTTTAGATATATTGGTCTGGCGTATTGGTTTGAGATTAAATAGAATGAAATCCCCATTGAAGGTGGGATACATATGCTTACAACAATGAGCCTTTTGATCTCTAAATGATCTCTGTACAATGCTTAACCACTTTTAGCTCCTATAACTTTTTGTTGATAAATTGGTCTGCTACGCAATATTTCTTGCTCACAATGATTCATTTTATTAATGGCGATTCAACCGTTTTAGGCATGTGGTAAAATATCTAAAAATATAAAATGGCTAGTTAAATGAAACGTTGGTATTTACTTTACTGTAAGCGTGGTGATCAAAAACGCGCTCAACAGCACCTAGAAAATCAGGGGGTAGAGTGCTTTTATCCTCAAATCGATGTCAAGAAGGTCGTGAGAGGGAAAGAGAAGCAGGTCAAAGAACCGCTGTTCCCGTCTTATATCTTTGTTCGCTTTGATTATGAGCAAGGCCCTAGTTTTACGACAGTTCGTTCGACTCGTGGCGTTGTCGACTTTATTAAGTTTGGAGCAAGGCCACATGAAGTCCAAGGCGACTTAGTGTATGAACTGAAAGAGTTTGAGAAGTGTTGCGAAGATGAACCTGAAGAGTGCTGTTTTGAGTTTGAATCAGGGCAAGTGGTCAAGATCAATAGTGGTCAGTTTGCTGGGGTTGAAGCTATTTTCCATCAGAAAGATGGTGAAGCTCGATCTATTATGCTGGTAAAAATGATCAGCAAAGTGGTTCCGATCAGTATTGAGAACGAAGCACTACAAGCTCACGCATAAGTGCAGTAATACAAAGCAAAAAATAGGCTTAAAACAAAAAGGCGCATAATGCGCCTTTTTTAGTCTTTAGGGTTTGTTCAAAACGCGCTAAGCGTTGTAAGCATCGTTGTGAACGGCTTGTACTGCACGGCCTGATGGGTCGACACAGTTTTTGAATGACTCATCCCACTCAATCGCTTTCGCTGATGAACAAGCAACTGAAGGACCACCAGGTACACATTCTGCCGCTGATTCTAGAGGGAATAGCTCCTCAAAAATTTCACGGTAAGCATAACCTTCTTTGGTTGTTGGCGTGTTGTAAGGGAAACGGAACTTCGCAGCTTCCATTTGTTGATCCGTTACTTTTTCTTCAGCCGTTGCTTTTAATGTGTCAATCCAATCGTAGCCAACACCATCAGAGAACTGCTCTTTTTGACGCCATGCAATTGAATCTGGTAGGTAGTCTTCAAAACACTCACGTAGAATGTGTTTCTCCATTTTACCGTTACCACACATCTTATCTTCAGGGTTCAAACGCATTGCTACATCGATGAACTCTTTGTCCAAGAATGGAACACGACCTTCAACACCCCATGCCGCAAGAGATTTGTTGGCGCGAGCACAGTCAAACATGCTTAGAGCAAGAAGCTTACGCACGGTTTCTTCGTGGAACTCTTTTGCGTTTGGCGCTTTATGGAAGTACAGGTAGCCACCAAAGATCTCATCAGCACCTTCACCAGACAGTACCATTTTGATACCCATTGCCTTGATCTTACGAGCAAGCAAGTACATCGGCGTTGAAGCACGAATCGTCGTTACATCGTAAGTTTCAATGTGGTAGATAACATCACGGATTGCGTCTAAGCCTTCCTGAATGGTGTAAGTCATCTCGTGGTGTACTGTACCGATTTTATCAGCGACTTCACGAGCAGCAATCAGATCAGGCGCGTTTTCTAGACCTACTGCGAATGAGTGAAGTTGTGGCCACCAAGCTTCTGATTGCTCATCGTCTTCGATACGCATTGCAGCAAAACGTTTAGCGACTGCTGAAGTGATTGAAGAATCAAGACCACCAGATAGAAGTACACCATAAGGTACATCTGTCATTAGTTGACGTTTAACTGCAGCTTCTAGCGCTTCAGTCAGTTCTTCTTTACTTGTGCTGTTACCTTGTACCGCAGCGTATTCATTCCAATCGCGGATGTAGTAGCGATGAGGCTCTGCATCTTTCGAAGAATAGAAGCTACCAGGAGGGAACTCACTGATCGTCTTGCATACTTCAACGAGTGCTTTCATCTCTGAAGCAACGTAGTAGTTGCCGTGCTCGTCGTAGCCTTGGTAAAGCGGGATGATACCAATATGGTCACGGCCGACTAGGTATTCGTCTTTCTCTTCGTCGTATAAAACGAATGCGAAAATACCGTTAAGTTCTTCTAAAAGGTCGGCGCCCATTTCTTGGTATAACGCTAGGATAACTTCACAGTCAGAGTCAGTCTGGAACTGGTACTTATCTTCATAGCGTGCACGAAGTTCTTTGTGGTTATAAATTTCGCCATTCACTGCAAGAATGTGCTTTTTATCTTGGCTGTATAGTGGTTGTGCACCACTGTTCAGACCAACGATAGCCAAACGCTCGTGAGCAAGAATTGCTTTTTCACCAGCATAGATACCAGACCAGTCTGGGCCACGGTGACGAAGCTTTTTAGACATTTCTAAAGCAATAGGGCGAAGTGCTGCGGCATCACTTTTAATGTCGAGAATGCCAAATACTGAACACATAGAACTTCCTTTTAAATAATTTCTAAATCAACTGTATTCAATTTGCCATTCTGGCTAAAAAAAGCAACCGAATGTGAGCAAAAAAATAATATAAAGGGGTTTCTGTTAGAAATTATCTAATTTTAAGGTGGTTTTGGTGAGTGGCGTCTAATTGCGGTTGGTTTTTTAAACAAAAACCTCTCAAAAGTGCAAAAGAACAGCAATTTTGAGAGGTTAACTAGACAATGTTTAGGACTAGATCTTATTGATGTTTGGGTTTAATTGCTCACATACGTGTCGAGCAAAACCACTACCAGCTTCACTGTAAATGTTGAATGCCGCATCGACACCATTCTCTTTCAATGTTTCTAGCTGGTCGGAGTATTCAGCAATGGCTGCGATTTGACCTTTAAAATCACGTGATTTTAGCTGTTCTAAGGCTGTTTGATTACCTTGGTGATGAGGCATCGCCAAGATCACTAACTTCACGTTTGCTGTATCTAAGATACGCTCCCAGAAATCTGGGTCAGTTGCATCGCCAGAAATAACGTTTCTTCCAAGGCTTCTATGATTGTGTGCGGCTTCTTCACGAACTTCGACACCTAAGCTAACCTTGCCATAGCGAGAACGCAATTCATCGTAGGCGCCGGTACCAATACGTCCCATACCAAGAATAAGCACTTGTGCGCGACCAGGATCAATTCGTTTATCACGTTGATGAAGCTTTTCAGCAGCGTGCTCTTTGAGCCACTTACCTGACTGTTGATAAAGCTTATGACCCGCTTTGTTTAAAGGAGCAGCGATTAAGAACGATAACGAAACCGCAATCGCCACCGCCACTAATATATCGCCAGACATCCACCCCATCTTAAAGGCAAGACCACCGACGATAAGACCAAATTCACTGTAGTTAAACAATGATAGAGAAGCGAGTAGAGAAGTGCGAACACGGAATTTGAAGCGGTTGAGTACCAAGAAGTAAAGCACGCCTTTCACTGGCAGCAACAGCAAAAATAAGATGGCGAGCATAAAGCCTTGAATGGTAGGTTGCTCGGATAATCCAATATTCAAGAAGAAGCAAACAAGGAAAAGCTCTTTGAGGTTAAACAGCGATTTCGACAGCTCTGAAGCTTTTGGGTGACCGGCTAGCAACATACCTAAGATAAGAGCACCTAGATCTGGTTTAACCCCTACAAACTGGAACAAACCTGCACCGACGACCAATGCGAAGAAAATGCCGAACAGCACCAACATTTCGCCGTGACCAACCCAGTCGAGGACTTTGTAGAACAACGGACGACAGAATGGCAAAGCGAACAGTGCGATGGCATACCACTCTGGAATTTTGCCTGTCGATGCCGTTAAGAAGACCACGGCAAAGATATCCTGCATGACCAGAATACCGATCGCTAATGTTCCATAGGTCGCATTCATTTCCCCTTTCTCTTGCAGAGACTTAACTGCGAATACGGTACTAGAGAATGAAAGGGCAAAGCCGAGTAGAACAATCTGTTCTATTGACATGGCTGCCAACGAGGAAATACCTAGGAATTTAAAACCAAACAGGGCGACCGCAAAAAACAGAGTGGATAAAAGGTTGTGGATTGTTGCGCCAGCCCAGATCTCTTTAGAGAGCAGGGTTTTGATATCGAGCTTTAAGCCAATCGTAAATAGAAGCAGGGTGACACCAAGGTCAGCCAAGGTAATGATGGTGTCATTGGTTTCAAAACCCAGAGCAAAGAGCCCAAAACCAGCGACCAAAAAGCCGACCAATGGGGGAAGGTGACACTTTAAAGCAATAAATCCTGCAATAAACGCAGTGGATATTAATATAAGTTCCATAACTTGTAGTAGTAGTTCCCTAGCTTAAAAAAACGGGCCGTGTTTATACAAACACGGCCCGCGGAAAATCAGAGTTGTTTTTCTTTAGTCTTCAAGAAGCTTTTGAAGTAACACACCGTTGAGCATGGCGCGCTTAATCATGGCAAAAGCTCCCATCGTAGGATGTTTATCGATCTGTGATGCTACAATAGGCAGGCCGCTATGGAAAGCCGTTAACGACTGATTCTCTACATTGCGCTTAATTGCAGGGAAAACAATCTCTTGTGCCTTTGTAATATCACCAGCAATGATAACTTTCTGAGGATTAAACAAGTTAATCGTCATTGCGATAGCTTTACCCAGTTGATTACCTACTCGAACCAAACTTTGCTTAGCCAGTTCGTCGCCATTGATAGCATGGTCACATACATCTTGAATGGTAATGTGTTCAATCTCTGTTAGCGAGGACTCATAACCTTGCTTAATTAGCTTTTGGACACGTTCAACAATGGCAGGGTTTGCCGCTACGGTTTCAAGACAACCGAAATTACCGCATTGGCATTGCTCGCCAAGTGGATCAATTTGGATATGGCCAATTTCACCCACGTTGCGGTTATGGCCAAGGAAAACCTGACCATTAACAATAATACCAGCACCAGTCCCACGGTGAACGCTAACCAAAATAGAATCTTGGCTGTCTTTGCTTGCACCGAAGTAGTGCTCAGCAAGCGCCATTCCTCGAACGTCATTACCAACAAAACAAGCAACATGGAATGTGTCGCGAATAATGTCGCTTAACGCAAGGTTATCGATGTCTGTATTTGGCATGTACTCAACGACACCTGTCGTTGGGTTAACCAAGCCTGGAAGAGTGACACCAATGGCAATCAGTTGGTCGATCTTTGGTTGGTGTTCAGCAATGAAAGCCTTCAAGTTATTGACCAAGCCTTGGGTGAGGTCTGATTGGTCTGAGTAATTCAGGTCTTGCTGTTGGAAAGCCAGCTCACGACCGCCAAGGTCATGCAGGCTTATTTGAATGTAATCTCGACCCAAGCGCACAGCGACAGAGTGAAAAGGCTCTACTTCTGTGGTTAGGGAGATAGCGCGTCTACCGCCAGTAGACGCTTGCTGCGCAACCTCTTTAATTAGGCCGCGCTCTAAAAGTTGGCGGGTAATTTTTGTAACACTTGCCGGTGCGAGTTGGCTTACATCAGCCACTTGTATACGACTGATAGGCCCTTGTTGGTCTATTAGTCGGTATACCGCCGCACTGTTTAGTTGTTTAACTAAGTCTACGTTACCTATTTGTCCGCCATTCATACTTAATTGTGCTCGTATTGTCCGTTAACAACAGTCGCTTTAACGTTAAAGTCTCGGTCAAATACAGCTAGGTTTGCAACCATGCCTTTTTTGATTCGACCTAGCTTGCTTTCTACACCGATAGCCGTAGCTGGGTATAGCGTAGCCATGCGAAGAGCTTCGTCTAAAGCGATACCGGCGTGCTCAACTGTATTCTGAACTGCTTCAATCATAGTCAGAGCTGAGCCGCCCAGTGTGCCGTTTTCATCAACACACTTACCATCACGGTAATATACTTTCTTACCGACAAAAATAAAGTATTCCATGTCAGCACCTGCAGGAGCTGTGGCATCCGTCACTAATACCAACTTTTCTCCCTTGATTTTATGCGCAATTCTGATGTTTGCGTAATCAACATGGAAGCCATCGGCAATAATGCCAGCATAAACCTCAGGCGTATCGTAAATCGCGCCAACAACGCCAGGCTCACGACCAACCATAGGAGTCATTGCATTGAATAGATGAGTGGCGAAAGTGATACCTGATTCGAAACCTTGACGAGCTTCTGCGTACGTTGCATTCGTGTGACCAATCGAAACAACCACACCAGCTTTGCGCAGACGCTCAATGTGTTCTGGGTCGTTGAGTTCTGGAGCCAATGTTACTTTTGCAACAAGGTCATTGTTCTCACAGATAAGCTCAATCATTTCGCTGTCTGATTTACGAATGTGATCGACGCTGTGAATGCCTTTTTTCGCGACGTTTAAATACGGACCTTCAAGGTGTAGGCCAAGAGATTGGTTTTGGTATTGGTTGTGATACTCACGAGCTGCGGTAATAACCGCGCGCATGTCTTCGTCAGAAGAAGTGATTAGCGTTGGCAGGAAGCTAGTACAGCCAGATTTAAGGTTTGCTTTGTGCATGATCTGCATTGTGTCTGCAGTGATCTCATCGTTAAGCATTACACCGCCACAACCATTCAATTGTAGGTCAATGAAGCCTGGGCTTAGGTTTGCTCCGCTTAGGTCGCGAACTTCGATTCCTTCTGGTAATTCAGAGATAGGACAGACTTTTTTGATCAGTTCGTTTTCGATTACAACAGCATGATCGGTTAGAACATCACTACCAGTGTAAATTTTACAGTTACTTAGCGCGTACATAGTCAGCTAATCCTTATTTCGTGAGATCTTTAAAATTTGTTCGTTACCTAAATGTGGACTTAGTTTGCGAGCATCATTTACGTAACGATTTATCTTTTATGGGCAAACGGCTTCAAAATGGGAAGCGATTTAAGTTGTTGAAAAATATATGAACAATTGATTATTAATATACATCTAGGTTCACTTTTAATGATTGTTTATTGGACAGCGTAAACCCAGGGATACCATCATTTTACCTAATGGTTAGGTTTAGATTTTATCTATAAACGTTCATTTTTTTGAATGATAAAATAAGTTTTATGATCTCGCTAGCAAAAACCTTTGGATTTGGTAAAAACTGGTGATTACGATCACAAATGGTAAGGTTTTAATTTGCGGAGCAAAATTAATTGAATACACTGAATAGGACTAAATTGAGCGACTAAAATAAGTTTCTCAAACGAATTCTAAAAAATCCTATAGGGGGAAACAACTGGTGAATATTCTAGGATATGCACAGAAGCTTGGTAAGGCGTTAATGCTACCAATCGCAACGCTTCCGATTGCGGCGCTTCTTTTACGTTTAGGTCAAGGCGATCTACTTGATATTCCATTCATGGCAGAAGCTGGTGGTGCTATCTTCGGTAACCTACCATTGCTATTTGGTCTAGGTATCGCGATTGGTCTTTCTAAAGACGGTAACGGCGCAGCGGGTCTTGCTGGTGCAGTTGCTTACTTCGTACTAACAGCAACAGCAACCACAATTAACGCAGACGTTAACATGTCATTCTTCGGCGGTATCTTCGCAGGTATCATCGCAGGTCACTCTTACAACGCTTTCCATGCAACACGCCTTCCTGAGTGGCTGGCTTTCTTCGCGGGTAAACGTTTAGTACCTATCATGGCCGGTCTATTTGCACTTGTTGCAGGTGCTGTGTCTGGTGTGGTTTGGCCTGGTATTCAATCTGGTCTAGATGCACTAGCTCATGCGGTATCAACGTCTGGTGCTGTTGGCCAATTCGTTTACGGTACTCTTAACCGTGCACTAATCCCTGTAGGTCTACACCACGTATTGAACTCATACTTCTGGTTCGGTATGGGTACGTGTCAAGAAATCATCGTTGCTGGTCAAGGCGCATTCGCTAACATCACTCAACTTTGTGTTGACCCTGCACTGGCTAAAACTCTAGTTGTTGGTCAAGAGCATACATTCACATTCGCTAACTCAGTAACTCCAGAGATTACTACTGTTGTTAAAGAAGTGACTGAAACAGTTAAATCTGGCGACCTACACCGTTTCTTCGGTGGCGATAAAGGCGCTGGCGTATTCATGAACGGTTTCTTCCCAGTAATGATGTTCGGTCTACCAGGTGCTGCACTTGCAATGTACCTAGCTGCTCCTGCTGAAAAACGTAGCCAAGTTGGTGGCGCATTGTTCTCAGTTGCATTCTGTTCATTCCTAACAGGTATCACAGAGCCGCTAGAATTCATGTTCGTATTCCTAGCTCCTGCTCTATACGCAATGCACGCGGTATTTACAGGTCTGTCTCTAGTAGTGGCAAACATGTTTGGTACTCTGCACGGTTTCGGTTTCTCTGCTGGTCTAATCGACTTCGTACTGAACTGGGGTCTAGCAACTAAACCATTCACTCTACTATTGATTGGCTTAGCATTCGGTGCTCTATACTTCTTCACTTTCTCTTTCGCAATCCGCGCTTTCAACTTGAAATCGCCAGGTCGTGAAGATGATGACGAAGCTGCAGCAGCTCCTGCTGGTGACGCGCCAAAAGGTGACGTTGCTCGTCAATACCTGAAAGCTCTAGGTGGTCACGAAAACCTGACTTCAATCGATGCTTGTATCACTCGTCTACGTCTAACTCTTAAAGACCGCTCTATCGCTGATGAAGTTGTTCTTAAGAAACTTGGCGCTAAAGGTGTGGTTAAACTAGGTGAGAACAACCTACAGGTTATCCTAGGCCCACTAGCTGAAATCGTCGCTGGCGAAATGAAAGCTATCGGTGCAGGTGAAGACCTATCTGATGTAAAACTTCCATAGTAAAGGAAGTACTTGTTAAGACGTAACAACGGCTCTTAACTAAGTTTCAAATTGAAAGCCTCCCACACGGGAGGCTTTTTTGTGCCTGTCATTTAAGGCCAGTGAACAAGGTTCGTTCTATTCTTCATCGAATAGCAGAAATAATCACAATTAACTGATGGTTCTTATTGTGCAAAGGCGAAGAATTGTGGATGATTAGCAACAATGATCTTTCTATCTTTGATAGGCAGCAAAAGCCGCCTTTGTCTCGGATATGAAAGATAACTTTCTCTGACAATACTAAATACATAGAGGTGCTATAGATGAGTGAAGCTGAGGCTCGTCCATCGAATTTCATTCGCCAAATTATCGATAAAGATTTAGCGGATGGTACACACAGTAGCGTGCATACTCGTTTCCCGCCGGAGCCAAATGGCTACCTGCACATTGGTCACGCTAAATCTATTTGCTTGAACTTTGGTATTGCTCAGGACTACCAGGGACAATGTAATCTTCGTTTCGATGATACAAACCCTGAAAAAGAAGACGTTGAATACGTTGAGTCAATTAAGAATGATGTAAGCTGGTTAGGCTTCGAATGGTCGGGTGATATTTGTTACTCATCAAACTACTTCGATACGCTTTACGCTTATGCTGTGGAATTAATTAATAAAGGCTTAGCGTATGTTGACGAGCTAAGTCCTGAGCAGATCCGTGAATACCGTGGCACGTTAAAAGAGCCTGGTAACGCGAGCCCATATCGTGATCGCAGCCCTGAAGAAAACCTAGCGTTGTTTGAAAAAATGCGTGACGGTGGCTTCGAAGAAGGCAAAGCATGTTTACGTGCTAAGATCGACATGAGCTCTTCATTCATGGTTATGCGCGATCCAGTTATCTACCGTGTTCGTTTTGCTCACCACCATCAGACTGCTGACAAGTGGTGCATTTACCCAATGTACGACTTCACTCACTGTATCTCTGATGCGCTAGAGGGCATTACGCACTCTATCTGTACGCTTGAATTCCAAGATAACCGTCGTTTGTATGACTGGGTTCTAGACAACATCACGATTGATTGCCAACCTCGTCAGTACGAGTTTAGCCGTCTGAATCTTGAATACACGGTAATGTCGAAGCGTAAGCTGAACCAACTTGTGGTTGAAAACCTAGTTGAAGGTTGGGACGACCCACGTATGCCAACAATCTCTGGTTTGCGTCGTCGTGGCTTCACTTCAAGCTCGATTCGCGAATTCTGTAAACGTATTGGTGTGACTAAACAAGAGAACATGATTGAGTTCGGCTCACTTGAATCTTGTATCCGTGATGATCTGAACGAAAATGCACCTCGTGCAATGGCTGTTCTTGACCCTATCAAGGTCGTGATTGAAAACTACGACGCTGATACAGTAGAAACACTGACAGTGGCAAACCACCCGAACAAGCCAGAAATGGGTACTCGTGAAGTTCCATTTACACGCGAAGTTTGGATTGAGCGTGACGACTTCCGTGAAGAAGCAAACAAGAAATACAAACGTTTGGTTCTTGGCAAAGAAGTTCGTCTACGTGGTGCTTACGTGATCAAAGCTGAACGTATCGAAAAAGATGCAGAAGGCAACATTACGACTATCTTCTGTTCTTACGATAACGAAACACTCGGTAAGAACCCAGCAGATGGCCGTAAAGTGAAAGGTGTTATCCACTGGGTATCAGCTGATAAAGCGCTACCTGCTGAGATTCGTTTGTACGATCGTCTATTCACAGTGGCAAACCCAGCCGCTGCTGATGATTTTGCAGCGACGCTTAACCCTGAATCACTTGTTACGCTAAACGGTTTTGTTGAACCTAGCCTAGCGGAAGGTGTAGCAGAGCAAGCGTACCAGTTTGAACGTACAGGCTACTTCTGTGTGGATTCGAAAGACTCTAAAGCAGACGCACTAGTATTCAACCGCACGGTTGGTCTACGTGACACTTGGGGTAAAACTGAAGCTTAATGGCTTTGTTTTTCTCAGCTCTGTTTTTCCAAGCTTAGTGTCTTAAAGCTTAGTTTCTCAAGATACGCTTAATAAAAAACCGGCTTAGAGCCGGTTTTTTTGTGTCTGGGAAATAACCAAATTGTGGGCCAAGTTACTGTGATTCTTAATACGGTATCAGCCCAAATAAAAAACGCCGGCCTAAGCCAGCGTTCTGTGTTACTTCTTCGCTTTATGTGCGTCTGGGTTGCCTTTGCAATCCCCAGTGATGCTTTTACCATACAGATATAAACTGTGGTTAGTTAACTGTACGTTGTAGCGTTGAGCGATTTCTTTTTGTCTTTCTTCGATAAGATCATCAGAGAATTCGATAACTTCACCGCAGTCTAAACATACTAGGTGATCGTGGTGATGCTGTGTTGAAAGTTCAAATACAGACTTGCCGCCTTCGAAGTGGTGACGAGTTACAATGCCAGCATCATCGAATTGGTTCAGTACGCGATAAACGGTCGCAAGACCTATCTCTTCACCTAAGTCGATCAGCTTTTTATATAAATCTTCAGCACTAATATGTTGGCAGTCTGGTTGTTGTAATACTTCTAAAATTTTGAGCCGTGGGAGGGTCACTTTAAGACCAGCATCTTTTAGCGCTTGATTATTGTCTGACATATACTTTCCTGTTGATGATCTGCAGCAATTAACAGAATTCAATATTAATACCATTATAGTTTAGTCAGGCATAACAATAAACCACGAACTTCAAAGGGTTACTTACTGACATCACAATCTGTTTTGTAAATTGGAAGTATCTCACTTATAGTGGAGGTACGACCAGTCAAGCTGACGGTGTTTCTGATATGAACATGGAATGTTGTTATGAATAAGCAACTCGCAAAAATATATAAACCCAACATTGTAAAATTTGCTCTCAATATTTGGCCTCCTTTTTGGGGATCGGGAATTCGAATAGCTCACATTAGCCATGACTTTAGGGTTGTTAAGACGATACTAAAGCTGCGCTGGTGGAATAAGAACGCCAATCGTACTCAATATGGCGGCAGTATCTTTTCTCTTACCGATCCAGTTTACTCTTTGATGTTAATGGGTATTTTAGGTGAGCGATATTATGTTTGGGATAAAGAGGCGAGTATTAACTTTATCAAGCCGGGTCAATCCGACTTGTATGCAGATTTTGAGATAAGCCAAGGGCAACTGGATGATATCTATCGTCAGACACAGCTTGGTGAGAAGTGCTTCCCCGAATTTATTATCCACGTTAAAGATAAGCAGGGGAATGTGGTGTCAGAAATTCAGCGAACCCTGTATGTGAGAAAGAAGCCGCAGTTCAGAGAGGATGACGAAGCATTAGAAGCTGAGTGTTGATTGATGAACATTAAATAGCAAAAAACCTCCTATAAGGAGGTTTTTTCATATCTACATATCGGTCATTAATTGTAACAATTAACAATCGCTAGAGAATTAGTCTTCTAACTCTGCTAGGCACATTTCTTCGTGGATTTGTTTAACCCAGTTAGATACACGCTCATCAGTTAGCTCAGGTTGACGGTCTTCATCGATACATAGACCAACGAATTGGCTGTCATCGCCTTCAACTAAGCCTTTCGATGCTTCGAATTCGTAGCTTTCAGTTGATGTGTGACCTAGGATAGTACCGCCTTTCGCTTCAACGATGTCACGGATAGTACCCATAGCATCACAGAAGTATTCTGCGTAATCTTCTTGGTCGCCACAACCAAAGATAGCAACAAGCTTAGTTGAAAAATCAATAGCTTCTAGCTCAGGGAAAAAGTCGTCCCAATCACATTGTGCTTCGCCGTAGTACCACGTAGGGATACCAAGCAGCAGTAGATCGAAGTTATCGATGTCTTCTTTGCTGCTTTTTGCAATGTCTTGAACTTGAACGAGCTGCTTGCCCAATTGCTTTTGAATCATCTTAGCAACAGCTTCAGTGTTACCTGTATCGCTACCAAAGAAGAGACCTACACTTGCCATAGAATCATTACCTTTCATTTTGTCTGTTGTCGGTGTAATAAAGTTCGGAGGAAATCGTTAGATTCCAGTTCCTTCCCAGCTTAGTTGGATTATCCCTTTTGCGATAAAACCTGCGCAGCCAAGGAAAAGTACTAACCATACGATGCGACGACCAAATGCAGGAACATTTCCTTCCTTTAGAACGTCTTTAATTGCCATTCCGATTAGAAAGAAAATCGCGGCAAACAGAAGATCTAAACCAATAGATTCAATGATGTTCATGTAGTCGTAAAGCATGGGAACCTTATATACCAAATTTGCTTGGGCGCACTATATCACTGTTGTGAGATAAAGTTAATCTGCTGTGATTACACAGCTCTCATTTATATCGACTAATCAACCTATCTAAGCGATGAATTTTCTTATTGCACGGAGTACTTCGGCTGGCTTTTCCGCGTGTAACCAGTGTCCCGTGTTAGCGATAACATGAGCCTTTGCGTTGGCAAACTGCTGTTGAACGGCGGTTTGATGCTCAGCTGTGAGGTAATCAGAATCCCCACCTTTTATTAGCAAGGTTTTGACCGAGGTTTTCTCGATCGGTTCCCAACCAATAATTTGTGGATAGTTGCTCAATAACGAAGCAACGTTGAAGCGCCATTCCATGATGCCTTGTTCCGTTTTGAACAAAGATTTGGTCAAGAACTGGCGAACCCCATCAATTTCGATATGTTTTGCGAGGATCTTAAGCGCGTCTGAGCGTGATGTCGGTTTTTCTTCTATCACAGCTTGTAGGCCGGCGAATACGTTGTCGTGACGACTTTGGGTGTACGCGACTGGTGCCATATCCAAGACAATCAATTTATGCAGCGTAAGATGTTGTGTCAGCGCCATCGCTACCTTGCCACCCATGGAATGACCAATCACAGTGATATCATTTAACTCAAGATCATTCAGTAGTTGAGCCACATCTTGTGCCATTGCTTTATAGCTGTGAGTGTCACTATGGAAGGATTGGCCGTGGTTGCGTAGATCGATACTAAGTACCTGGTGATCGGCTTTTAGATCCCTAGCTAGCAAGCCAAGGTTGTCCAGATTACCGAATAATCCATGGATCAAAACAATGGTGTGACCCGCACCTTCTAATTTATAGTTGAGCTGTACTGACATTTTTATCTTATTCATGGTGGGTTTGACGTAGAGTATCCGCGCGGATCTCGCTATAATCCCCCTGAGTTTAAACATTGAGATTGTGAAAAGCGAATGAAAACAATTGAGGTTGATGAGGACCTATACCGTTTTATTGCGGGTCAGACAGAACGTATTGGCGAAAGCGCTTCAGATATTCTGCGCCGCTTATTACAGGTTGATAGCCAAGGCATGGTTCCGATCGAAGAGATCGTTGAGCCAAAAGGTATCGTTGTTAGCAAAGAGGTAGGCTTTACTCCAGAGAAGTTCGATGGTGTTAAAGAAATGCGCTCACTACTAATATCAGATGAGTTTGCATCACTGAAGAAAGCCATTGATCGTTTCATGCTTGTGTTATCGACACTGCATAAAATCGACCCTTTAAGCTTTTCAGAAGCAACTCAAGTAAAAGGCCGCAAGCGTGTTTACTTTGCAGACAACGAAGAGACCTTGCTAGCAAACGGCAACACAACGAAGCCTAAAGCCATTCCACAAAGTCCTTTTTGGGTTATAACTAATAATAACACTAGCCGTAAAAGACAAATGGTTGAACAGCTTATGAGCCGCATGAGTTTCCAAGCAGAATTGATAGAAAAAGTAACAGGTTCAATTTAACGAAATCTGATTTAAACCTCATAATATCCATGGATAAGAAGATATTATGAGGTTTTTTTTGTTTTTAAATTTTATATATAAGGATGTCGAAAAATGGCTATGCACCCTCGTGCTGGGCAGAAAGCTCAGCAGGAAGATCTTCATAATATTCCGGCTTTAGTGGCTAACTATTTCTTACAGCAACCGGATGCGACTAACCCAGACCACAAAGTACTGTTCGGTACTTCAGGTCACCGTGGTACAGCAGACAAATCAACATTTAATGAAAACCACATCCTAGCGATCGCACAAGCGGTGGCTGAAGTTCGTGCCGAGCAAGGTACAACAGGGCCTCTTTTCCTAGGTAAAGATACTCACGCTCTCTCTGAGCCTGCGTTTTCTACTGTAATCGAAGTGCTTGTAGCCAACGATGTTGAAGTTATTATTCAAGAAAACAATGGCTTTACTCCAACACCAGGTATCTCGCACGCGATTCTTACGCATAACCTAGTGAATGACAAAAAAGCGGACGGCATTGTTATCACGCCTTCGCATAACCCACCACAAGACGGTGGTATTAAATACAATCCGACACACGGTGGCCCTGCTGAGGCTGAGCTAACTCAAGCGATTGAAGATCGTGCGAACGTCATCATTGCTGAGCAAATGCAAGGTGTAAAGCGTACTCCTATCGCACAGGCTAAACAGTCTGAGCTAGTGAAAGAAGTTGATCTCGTTGCTCCTTACATTGCTGACTTGGTTAACGTGGTTGATATGGAAGCGATCCAGAAAGCAAACATCAAGATTGGTGTTGATCCACTGGGTGGCAGCGGTATTGATTACTGGCGTCAAATTGGCAAAGCGTACAACCTAGATCTTACTCTGGTCAGTGAAGCGGTTGATCCTTCGTTCCAATTTATGTCTCTAGACAAAGATGGTGTGGTTCGTATGGATTGTTCTTCTCCGTACGCAATGGCAGGCTTACTGGCGCTTAAAGATGACTATCAACTAGCGTTTGGTAACGACCCTGATTACGATCGCCACGGCATTGTTACGCCAAAAGGCCTGATGAATCCAAACCACTTCCTAGCGGTTTGTATTGACTACCTATACCGTAACCGTGAAGGTTGGGGCAAAGACGTTGCAGTGGGTAAAACACTAGTATCAAGTGCACTAATCGACCGTGTTGTTGCCGACTTAGGTCGTGAACTTTGTGAAGTGCCGGTTGGTTTCAAATGGTTCGTTGATGGCTTATACAACGGTCAGTTTGGTTTCGGTGGTGAAGAGAGTGCTGGCGCATCTTTCTTACGTAAAGACGGTACGCCTTGGTCAACAGATAAAGATGGCCTAATTCTTTGTTTGCTTGCGGCTGAGATCACAGCAGTAACGGGTAAGAACCCACAAGAATATTACGAAGAGCTTGCTGCTAAACACGGTGAATCTAAGTATAACCGTATTCAAGCGGTAGCAAACGGTGCACAAAAAGACGTACTTAAGAAGCTGTCTCCAGAGATGGTTTCTGCTGAGACGCTGGCTGGTGACCCAATTACCGCACGCCTAACGCACGCTCCGGGTAATGGCGCTGCGATTGGTGGCCTAAAAGTGACGACTGAAAACGGTTGGTTTGCTGCTCGTCCATCAGGTACAGAAGACATCTACAAGATCTACTGTGAAAGCTTTAAAGGTGAAGAGCACCTGAAAGCAATCGAAGCAGAAGCTCAAGAGATTGTTAATCAAGTATTTGCAGCCGCTGGCCTATAATCGAATACCGATTAGTAGAGTCATCAAGTAAATAGTGAAAGGGTTGATGTGAAAGCATCAGCCCTTTTTTATCAGCTTGTGGGTATAGCGGTTAAGGCTAAGTGTTTGAATTAATTTGCAAATGAGTAGATTGTCTTAACCGTGTGGCCAACTTTGTGGCATCACAAACCAAAACTGCCCTGATTTAGTTTGCCCATGAACGAAGCGATCACCAAACTCGGTGATAGGTTCACAGGTGAAGTCATCAGTGCCAGCTGCCCATTGCTCTTTGGTGAGAGGGTAGAGTACATCAGTAATTAAATGGGCTTGGTTTTGATAACACCAAAAACCGTTTACTTGGCTTGAATTAATGTCATAGCCCAAACATTCAGTAGGTACTTTTTGATCTAAGAATGGGTTGGTATATAGACGACCCTGCATGAGGAGATGTTTTGAGTCGACATCGATCTCTGGATATTGCTCCACAAACGCCGCTGAAGAGGACATGCCAAGTTGATGGGTGAGCATCCTGTCTAACTTCTTATCCAATTGGTCATGAGAGTTAGGACCAAACCATGTCTGTTCATGGAGCAGGTAAAACTTGATCGCGACTTCCCAGTGTTGCAGTTTCTGGCTATTTTCTTCTTCTAAAATAAAGTCGATAGCACCGAGTGTTCTTCCCTCAACATTAATTTGAATCTCATCGTACTTGACCGAATAATCAGGTGAGGCTTCAATGACTTGTTCACATAGATGCTGGTAGAGGAAACCTAACCTTGGGTTTCCGTTATAAGTGTGTGATGAGTCGATGGCATGGGTGCTTAAGAATGCACCAAGATCGGAAATCGGTGGCTTAATTTTCAGTAACGGCGGTGAGTCGATGACCCATTGGTAAAAACGTTGCAGTGCTGTCATCGGTTCCTCATAAACTCATCGTGGGGCTTTCGACATTCTACCCGTAAATTGATATAACGACGTTATTATAAAGTTAAGCTGGAAAGAAAAATGAATAACTTACAATTAGAAAAGCTACTTAACGAAAAACTTCAGCCACAGCAGATTAAAGATTACTGTCCTAATGGTCTTCAAGTGGAAGGTACTTCTCAAGTAAAGCGCATTGTTACTGGTGTGACAGCTTCTCAAGCATTAATTGATAAAGCGGTAGAACTGAACGCAGATGCTTTATTAGTCCATCACGGTTTCTTTTGGAAAGGTGAGTCAGAAGCCATTCGTGGTATGAAGGGTAAGCGCATTCGAACTCTGATTAAAAACGACATCAACCTTTTGGGTTACCACTTACCACTTGATATCCACCCTGAACTTGGTAACAACGCCAAGCTTGCAGAGTTGCTCGACATTGAAGTTGAAGGTGGCTTGGAAGGGCATCCACAATCTGTTGCGATGTTTGGTAAGTTGAGTTCACCAATGACTGGTGCAGAGTTCGCAGAAAAGATTGGCCAAGCTTTGAACCGCAAGCCATTACATATCACTCCAGAAAACCAAGATAAAATGATTACGACTGTTGGTTGGTGTACTGGTGGTGGTCAAGACTACATTGAGTTAGCTGCGTCTCAAGGTATTGATGCATTTATCTCTGGTGAAATTTCAGAGCGCACAACGTACTCTGCACGTGAGCAAGATATTCATTACTTTGCAGCAGGCCACCACGCAACAGAACGTTATGGTGTCAAGGCATTAGGTGAGTGGTTAGCGAAAGAGCATGACTTAGATGTAGAATTTATCGATATTGATAATCCAGTGTAACCACGTTTAGAGGTTATGACTTTCTGGATATTTGTACCTTCATTGAAGTGATACGAAATACTGGAAGACAAAAAAGGGTTGATGTTAATACATCAACCCTTTTTGATTTCAATCGATTAGAAAAGTTTAAACTTTACTATTCGCGCTCGTGTAGAGCTTGGAAATCACGCTGTTCTTCACCAGTATACAACTGACGAGGACGACCGATACGGTTCGTCGGATCGCTGTGCATTTCGTTCCAGTGTGCAATCCAACCGATAGTACGAGACATCGCGAAGATTACTGTGAACATTGATACAGGAATACCGATCGCTTTCAGAATGATACCTGAGTAGAAATCTACGTTCGGGTATAGCTTCTTAGAAACAAAGTACTCGTCAGAAAGAGCGATGCGCTCAAGTTCCATTGCTACGTCTAGTAGTGGATCTTGAATGTTTAGCTCTTTAAGTACTTCGTGACACGCTTCACGCATTACTGTTGCACGTGGATCGTAGTTTTTGTAAACACGGTGACCGAAGCCCATTAGGCGGAATGGGTCATCTTTGTCTTTTGCTTTTGCTACATATTCTTCAATGTTGTCTACGCTACCGATCTCTTCAAGCATCATTAGACAAGCTTCGTTAGCACCACCGTGAGCAGGACCCCACAAAGAAGCGATACCAGCAGCAATACAAGCAAATGGGTTTGCACCCGAAGAACCTGCTAAACGAACCGTTGACGTTGAAGCATTCTGTTCGTGATCAGCATGTAACGTAAAGATTTTGTCCATTGCGCGAGCGACAACAGGGTTTACTTCATATTCTTCACATGGGTTTGCATACATCATATGTAGGAAGTTTTCTGCGTAGCCTAGGTCATTGCGCGGGTAGATAAACGGTTGACCGATAGAATATTTGTAACACATTGCAGCCAGTGTCGGCATCTTAGAAATTAGGCGGTATGCCGCAATTTCACGGTGTGTGTCGTTATTAACATCTAATGAATCATGATAGAACGCAGCAAGCGCACCTACCACACCACACATAACAGCCATTGGGTGAGCGTCACGACGGAAGCCGTGGAAGAAACTAGCAATTTGCTCGTGAACCATGGTGTGACGTGTGACTGTCGTCTTGAACTCTTCGTATTGAGCTCGAGAAGGAGCTTCGCCGTATAAAAGAATGTAACAAACTTCTAAGTAATCAGCGTTATTGGCCAGTTGATCAATTGGATAACCACGGTGTAGAAGGATACCTTTTCCACCGTCAATATAAGTTATTTGCGATTCACAAGATGCAGTGGCAAGAAAACCAGGATCAAAAGTGAAAAAACCATTAGAACCCAGTGTACGAACGTCGATGACTGGAGTACCAAGTACACCTTCTGTAATCGGCAATTCGATCGGTGCTTGACCTTCAATATGAAGGGTAGCTTTCTTATCCGCCATAACAATCTCCTTTGTTATTATTAATCCGTCCAGGATGTTTATGTGCCATTTTTTTACTGGTCTTACGTGAGAAAGTCAATTTTTCTGCAGCTTTGTGTGCACTTGTTAGTGTTTTTTACATTAAATTCGTTAAAAATCTGTTCTGTGTAGCATTATTTGTTGCATCAATTGTATTAGAATGTTGCCAGCCGTATAGTGGCGCTGAAAAGTTTGGTTAAAACCTTATAAATGCAAGGCTAAGAAGAAATGTGAGGTGTCTTCAGAAACCTAGCTGTTAACAATTATTTTACAATTATCTAAGGCTCAACCTACGTTATTTGTTAAGTTAATGTTAAATTTTGAAGGTTTGCAATCAAATTTTGTCCATAACAATACATAAGGTTATTTAATGACCATCATGCTCAATGGAGCTGAGTGAGCGAGCCCGTGAAAGAAAGAAAGACAAGACCTGTTAATTTAGATTTACAGACCATCCACTTTCCTATCACAGCAATAGCTTCCATCCTACACCGTGTGTCTGGGGTGATTACTTTTGTTGCGATCGGAATTCTGCTTTGGTTACTATCCATTTCCCTCTCTTCCCCTGTAGGCTTTATGGAAGCTAGCGACATTGTCGACGGTTTCTTCGTGAAGTTTATTCTGTGGGGCATTTTAACCGCTTTGGCTTACCACATTGCTGGTGGTATTCGTCACCTTCTTATGGACCTTGGTCACTTTGAAGAGCTGGAATCTGGCGCTAAGAGCGCGAAGGTTGCATTCGCAGCAACAGCGGTATTGTCTCTACTAGCGGGGATCTTAGTATGGTAAACAACGTTTCTACTTTTGGTCGTAATGGTGTGCATGATTATCTATTGATTCGTGCAACAGCCATCATTATGACGCTTTACACTATCTACCTAGTGAGCTTCTGTGCTTTCTCAGGTGATATTTCTTACGCATCTTGGACGCAATTCTTTGGTGGTACCTTCACTAAAGTCTTCACCATGTTAGCACTTACTTCAATTTTGGTTCACGCGTGGATCGGCTTGTGGCAAGTACTAACTGACTACATCAAATGTGCAAAATTGCGCGTTGGTCTTCAAGTCGGTGTTGTTGCGGTTCTTCTAGGATATTTCTTCTCTGGTCTGTTTATTTTGTGGGGTGCGTAAGTGACTATTCCTGTTCGTGAGTTTGATGCTGTAGTAATTGGCGCTGGTGGTGCTGGTATGCGCGCCGCGCTACAAATTTCTGAGCAAGGCCTATCTTGTGCATTGCTTTCTAAAGTTTTCCCAACTCGTTCTCATACTGTATCTGCGCAAGGTGGTATCACCGTTGCTCTTGGTAATGCGCATGAAGATCACTGGGAACAACACATGTACGATACGGTTAAAGGTTCCGATTACATCGGTGACCAAGATGCTATCGAGTACATGTGTAAAAATGGCCCTGAGTCAGTTATCGAATTAGAAAAAATGGGTCTTCCATTTTCTCGCTTTGATAACGGCAGTATTTACCAACGTCCGTTTGGTGGCCAATCTAAGAATTTTGGTGGTGAGCAAGCGGCTCGTACTGCAGCGGCAGCTGACCGTACTGGTCACGCACTGCTTCATACGCTTTACCAACAAAACATTAAACACAAAACGACGGTTTTCTCTGAGTGGTATGCACTGGATCTTGTTAAAAACGAAGATGGTGCAATCTTAGGTACTACCGCGCTTTGTATGGAAACGGGCGAGGTTTGCTACTTCAAAGCGAAGGCAACAATCCTTGCTACTGGTGGTGCTGGTCGTATCTACGCATCAACAACGAATGCACACATTAACACTGGTGACGGTGTTGGCATGGCAATTCGTGCTGGCGTTCCAATGCAAGACATCGAAATGTGGCAGTTCCACCCAACGGGGATCGCTGGCGCAGGTGTTTTGGTAACAGAAGGTTGTCGTGGTGAAGGTGGTTACCTTCTCAATAAGGACGGCGAGCGCTTCATGGAACGTTATGCTCCGAATGCTAAAGATTTAGCAGGTCGTGATGTGGTAGCTCGTTCAATGATGGTTGAGATTCGTGAAGGTCGTGGTTGCGATGGCCCATGGGGTCCTCACATTAAGCTAAAACTTGATCACCTAGGTAAAGAGACGCTTGAGTCTCGTCTACCGGGTGTATGTGAGCTTTCTCGTACGTTTGCTCACGTTGATCCTGTTAAAGAACCAATTCCTGTAATCCCAACGTGTCACTACATGATGGGCGGTGTTCCTACACAGGTTTCTGGTCAAGCAATCAAACAAACTGAAGACGGTACAGACGTTGAAATTCAAGGTCTATTCGCTTGTGGCGAAATCGCTTCAGTATCAGTGCACGGTGCAAACCGTCTAGGTGGCAACTCGCTACTTGATTTGGTTGTGTTCGGTCGTGCGACAGGTCTTCACCTTGGTGAGACTCTGAATAAGCAAGCTGAAGCAAAACCTGCAACTGAGGCCGACATTGAACGTTCACTAGAGCGCTACAATCGTTGGGAAAACAGTACTGACGGTGAAGACCCTGCGGTAATTCGTAAAGATCTTCAGCAATGTATGCAGAACAACTTCTCTGTATTCCGTGAAGGTAAAGCGATGGCTGATGGCTTAGAAGAGCTTAAAGTGATTCGTGAGCGTCTTAAGAATGCACACCTTTCAGATAAGTCGACAGAGTTCAACACGCAACGTATTGAGTGTTTAGAGCTTGAAAACTTGATGGAAACGGCATTCGCAACTGCGGTTGCAGCAAACTTCCGTACAGAGAGTCGTGGAGCGCATGCTCGTTTTGACTTCCCAGACCGTGATGATGAGCAATGGCTATGCCACTCACTTTACAACCCAGAATCAGAAAGTATGACTAAGCGTGGCGTGAACATGGAGCCTATCCATCGTGAAGCATTCCCGCCGAAAGCACGTACGTACTAAGGAGATATGACCATGAAACTGAATTTCTCTTTATACCGTTACAACCCAGATGTGGACCAGAAGCCTTACATGAAAGAGTACACCCTAGAGGTGGAAGAAGGCTCTGACATGATGCTTTTGGATGCGCTTATTCTTTTGAAAGAGCAAGATCCAACGATTTCATTCCGTCGTTCATGCCGTGAAGGTGTATGTGGTTCTGATGGCTTGAACATGAATGGTAAAAATGGATTGGCGTGTATTACACCTCTGTCTGCTCTTACTGGCCAAGATAAAATCGTAATTCGCCCACTTCCAGGTTTGCCTGTGGTGCGTGATTTAATCGTAGACATGACTCAGTTCTACGATAACTACGAAAAAGTTAAGCCGTTCTTAGTGTCTGATGGCAATGTGCCACCGGCTCGTGAAAACCTACAAAGCCCTGATGAGCGTGCTCATTTAGATGGTTTGTATGAATGTATCATGTGTGCATGTTGTACGACTTCGTGCCCATCATTCTGGTGGAATCCAGATAAGTTCATCGGACCAGCTGGCCTGCTTGCAGCATACCGTTGGCTAATAGATAGCCGAGATACGGCGACAGACGAACGTCTGTCCGATCTTGATGATGCATTTAGCGTTTTTCGTTGCCATGGCATCATGAATTGTGTAAGTGTTTGTCCTAAGGGATTAAATCCGACGAAAGCGATTGGTCACATCAAGACCATGCTTGTGAATCGTTCGGTTTAAGTTATATAAAAATTGCCGCCCTAGAAGTTTTGGGGCGGCCTTTTAATAGCTCGGCATAGACCGCAGCAAACGTGAAAACTACTGGTTAAGGGAAAATATGCACAACGGCGTGATGAAGGCATGGCTCGAGTCTTCACACTTGGCTGGCGCCAATGCAACGTACGTAGAAGAACTCTATGAACTGTATCTAAGTGACCCCGATTCGGTAAGTGACGAATGGAGAAGTGTTTTTGAAGAATTGCCTGTGCAAGCTTCAGAAGCAGTGGAACAACCACACTCTCGTGTTCGTGAATACTTCCGTCGACTCGCTCAAGAAACAAAGCATTACAGTGTCCAAGTTAGTGATCCAGATGTCGATGCGAAACAAGTAAAGGTTCTGCAACTTATTAATGCCTATCGATTCCGAGGGCATCAATCAGCAAATCTAGACCCCCTAGGTTTATGGGAAAGAGATACAGTCGCTGAACTGGATCCTTCTTTCCACACTCTTACCGAAGATGACCTCAATGAGACGTTTAACGTCGGCTCTTACGCCATTGGCCAAGAGACGATGGTGCTTCGAGATTTGTACAAATCTTTAAAGCAAACTTATTGTGGTTCGATTGGTGCTGAATACATGCACATGACTAACACAGAGCAAAAGCGTTGGATCCAACAACGTTTAGAGTCTGTTTCTGGTCAACCCTCTTTCGATAAAGAAGAAAAGCAAGCTTTCCTAGAAGAGCTAACTGCTGCTGAAGGTCTTGAGCGCTATCTTGGTGCTAAATTCCCAGGCGCAAAACGCTTCTCGTTGGAAGGTGGTGATGCGTTGATCCCAATGACGAAGGAAATTATTCGTCATGCAGGTGGACAAGGCATGCGTGAAGTTGTTGTTGGTATGGCTCACCGTGGTCGTCTAAACATGCTGGTCAATGTGCTTGGTAAAAAGCCACAAGACCTGTTTGACGAGTTTGCGGGCAAGCACAGCGATGACTCGTGGGGCACTGGTGATGTGAAATACCACCAAGGTTTCTCTGCGGATTTCGCAACACCAGGCGGCAACGTTCACTTAGCACTTGCATTTAACCCATCTCACTTAGAAATCGTAAACCCGGTAGTTATCGGTTCTGTACGTGCTCGCCAAGATCGTCTAGACGATAAAGATGGCAGCCGCGTACTTCCAATTACTATCCATGGTGATTCAGCTATCGCTGGCCAGGGTGTAGTACAAGAGACGTTCAACATGTCTCAAGCTCGTGGTTTCTGTGTTGGTGGTACGGTTCGTATTGTTGTAAATAACCAAGTTGGTTTTACAACGTCTAACCCTCGCGATACTCGTTCTACGATGTACTGTACCGATATCGCGAAGATGGTTCAGGCTCCGATTTTCCACGTTAACTCTGATGATCCAGAAGCTGTCGCTTTCGTAGCGCGTCTTGCATTAGATTACCGTAATACGTTTAAGCGTGATGTTGTTATTGATTTGGTTTGTTACCGTCGCCACGGTCACAATGAAGCCGATGAGCCGAATGCAACGCAGCCTTTGATGTACCAAAAAATCAAGAAGCATCCAACGCCACGTAAGCTTTATGCTGACGTGCTAATGGAACGCGGTGAGTTTGGTATTGATACGGCAACTCAACTCGTTAACGAATATCGTGATGCACTTGATCACGGTGAAGTTGTGGTTAAAGAGTGGCGCCCAATGGCACTTCACTCAGTGGACTGGTCACCTTACCTAGGTCACGACTGGAACATCGAATGGGACAACAAGATTGATATCGAGCGCCTGAAAGAGCTTGGTAGCAAACTTTGCCAATACCCAGACAGCCACAAGCTGCAAAGCCGAGTAAACAAACTGTACAACGATCGTACTGCCATGGTGAATGGTGAGAAACAAGTCGATTGGGGTATGGCCGAGACTCTGGCTTACGCAACACTTGTTGATGACGGTAAGCGTATTCGTATCTCAGGCCAAGATTCAGGTCGTGGTACGTTCTTCCACCGTCACTCAGTACTGCATAATCAATCAGATGCAAGCACGTATGTTCCTCTTGCGAACATTCATGATAAACAAGGGCCATTCCAAGTATTTGACTCTGTGTTATCTGAAGAAGCGGTACTCGCATTTGAGTATGGTTATGCAACGGCAGAACCAAGCGGTCTAACCCTTTGGGAAGCGCAATTTGGTGACTTCGCAAACGGTGCACAAGTTGTAATCGATCAATTCATTTCGTCAGGTGAGCAAAAGTGGGCACGTTTATGTGGTCTAACTATGCTGCTTCCTCACGGCTATGAAGGCCAAGGCCCAGAGCACTCATCTGCACGTCTTGAACGTTACCTTCAATTATGTGCTGAACAAAACATGCAGGTTGTTGTTCCTTCAACACCGGCACAGGTTTATCACATGATTCGCCGTCAGGTTGTTCGACCAATGCGTCGTCCACTGATCGTAATGTCACCTAAGTCATTGCTTCGTCACCCTCTATGTACGTCTTCTATGGAAGATTTAGCAGAAGGTACGTTCCAACCAGCTATCGCAGAAATTGATGATCTGGCTCCTGAGAACGTAAAACGCGTCGTGTTCTGTTCAGGTAAGGTTTACTTTGACCTGCTTGATCAAAGACGTAAGAACGAGCAAGACGATGTCGCTATTGTACGTATTGAGCAACTTTACCCGTTCCCTTACGAGGACGTGAGAGCTGCAATCGCACAGTACACAAATGTAGTCGATTACGTTTGGTGTCAAGAAGAGCCACAAAACCAAGGTGCTTGGTACAGTAGCCAACATAATTTCCGAGCTGCTATCCCAGTGGGTGCTGATATTCAATATGCAGGTCGTCCTGCATCAGCATCACCAGCTGTTGGCTATATGTCGGTACACTTGAAACAACAAAAAGCGTTAGTTGACGACGCTTTGACCCTACTTAAGAACTAGAAGTAAAAGGAAAATACGCACATGACAATTGAAATTCTGGTTCCAGATTTACCTGAATCTGTGGCTGATGCAACAGTGGCGACTTGGCACAAAAAACCAGGCGAAGCCGTTGCACGTGATGAAGTCATTGTAGACATCGAAACAGATAAAGTAGTTCTAGAAGTACCGGCTCCTGAAGCGGGTGTTCTGGAAGCTATCCTAGAAGAAGAGGGTGCTACGGTACTTTCTAAGCAGCTTCTTGCAAAGATCAAACCTGGTGCTGTCGCTGGTGAACCAACGAAAGATACCACTGAAGATACAGAAGCTTCTCCTGATAAGCGCCACAAAGCGGCACTGACAGAAGAAAGCAACGACGCACTAAGCCCTGCTGTTCGTCGTCTTCTTGCAGAACACAGCCTACAACCAGCTGACGTCAAAGGCACTGGTGTTGGTGGTCGTATTACTCGTGAAGACATCGACGCACATCTAGCAGCAGCGAAAGCGGCTCCGGCAGCAGCATCTGCACCTGCAGTTGAAGCGCCAGCAGCGGCTCGTAGCCAAAAACGCGTGCCAATGACTCGCCTACGTAAGACAGTTGCAAACCGTCTTCTAGAAGCGAAGAACAGCACAGCGATGCTGACTACTTTCAATGAAGTGAACATGAAGCCAATCATGGATCTTCGTAAGCAGTACAAAGACCAATTCGAGAAGCGTCACGATACGCGTCTTGGTTTCATGTCTTTCTATGTGAAAGCAGTAACAGAAGCGCTGAAGCGTTTCCCTGAAGTTAACGCTTCGATTGATGGTACAGATATCATTTACCACAACTACTTCGATATTAGCATGGCGGTATCTACGCCACGTGGTCTAGTGACTCCAGTACTGAAAGACTGTGACACACTAGGTTTTGCTGACATCGAAAAAGGCATCAAAGAGCTAGCAATCAAAGGCCGTGACGGCAAGCTAACAGTTGATGAGCTGATGGGCGGTAACTTCACTATCACAAACGGTGGTGTATTTGGTTCTCTAATGTCTACGCCAATCATCAACCCGCCTCAAGCGGCAATTTTGGGTATGCATAAAATCCAAGATCGTCCAATGGCTGTTGATGGCAAGGTAGAAATTCTACCAATGATGTACCTAGCGCTTTCTTACGATCACCGTCTAATCGATGGCCGTGAATCAGTTGGCTTCCTAGTGACAATCAAAGAGCTTCTAGAAGATCCTGCACGTCTGCTATTAGACGTTTAGTATCTCTAAAACGTCTAGTTAACCCCGTTAGCTAGACGTAAAAAGTTTCAAAGGCTAGGCTGCTCAACGTCTGGCCTTCACTTGAACTGTAAAGCCATTAGAAAATGGACAGCAGTTGATTTGAGAAGACCCTACAGACGTACCACAGGAAACTGTGTCGTTATGGAAATAATAATCCCTTAAGGGAAAATAAACGGAATATCAAAATGAATTTGCATGAATACCAAGCCAAACAGCTGTTTGCAGAATTCGGTTTGCCTGTACCTGAAGGTTTCGCGTGTGACACAGCACAAGAAGCTTTCGAAGCTGCAGGCCGTATTAGTACAGCCAAGAAAGTTGTTAAGTGTCAAGTACACGCTGGTGGTCGCGGTAAAGCGGGCGGCGTAGAGCTACATGACACTAAAGAAGGCGTTAAAGAGTTTGCACAAAAGTGGCTAGGTAAAAACCTAGTGACTTACCAAACAGACGCTAATGGTCAGCCTGTAACAAAGATCCTAGTTGAAGAAGCATCGAACATTGCTAACGAGCTTTACCTAGGTGCTGTTGTTGACCGTGCAACGCGCAAAATTGTATTCATGGCGTCAACTGAAGGCGGTGTGGACATTGAGAAAATCGCTGAAGAAACTCCAGAGTTGATTCACCAATCTGCGATCGATCCTCTAGTTGGCCCTCAAGCTTACCAAGGCCGTGAATTGGCATTCAAACTTGGCCTAGCTGGCGATCAAATTAAACAGTTCGTTAAGATCTTCATGGGTCTTGGTGAAATGTTCGCTCAGTACGACCTAGCTCTACTAGAAATTAACCCGCTTGTTATTACAAATGAAGGTAACCTTCTTTGTCTAGACGGCAAGATCAACATTGACTCAAACGCAATGTACCGTCAGCCAAAGCTTCGTGAAATGCACGATCCTTCACAAGAAGACGAGCGCGAAGCGCACGCAGCTCAGTGGGAACTGAACTACGTAGCACTTGATGGCAACGTTGGCTGTATGGTTAACGGTGCAGGCCTTGCTATGGGTACGATGGATATCGTAAACCTACACGGCGGCAAGCCAGCAAACTTCCTTGATGTAGGCGGCGGCGCAACAAAAGAGCGTGTAGCTGAAGCATTCAAGATCATCCTTTCTGATGACAATGTTAAAGCAGTACTAGTAAACATCTTCGGTGGCATCGTTCGTTGTGACATGATCGCTGAAGGTATTATTGGTGCAGTTAAAGAAGTTGGCGTAACAGTTCCTGTCGTTGTTCGTCTAGAAGGTACAAACGCAGACCTAGGTCGTGAAGTACTTGCTAATTCTGATGTTGATATCATTGCTGCTGTATCTCTAACAGATGCTGCTCAGAAAGTTGTTGCTGCTGCGGAGGCTAAATAATGTCTGTATTAATTAACAAAGACACTAAAGTAATCTGTCAGGGTTTCACTGGCGGTCAAGGTACATTCCACTCAGACCAAGCTATCGCATACGGTACGCAAATGGTTGGTGGTGTTTCACCTGGTAAAGGTGGTCAAACTCACCTAGGCCTTCCAGTATTCAACACAGTACGTGAAGCAGTAGAAGTAACTGGCGCAACAGCAACAGTTATCTACGTACCAGCACCTTTCTGTAAAGATGCAATCCTAGAAGCAATTGATGCAGGTATCGAACTGATCGTAACGATCACTGAAGGTATCCCTACTACAGATATGATCGACGTTAAAGTGAAGCTAGAAGAAACTGGCGTTCGCATGATCGGTCCTAACTGTCCAGGTCTTATCACTCCAGACGAGTGTAAGATTGGTATCATGCCTGGTCATATCCATAAGAAGGGTAAAGTAGGTATCGTATCTCGTTCAGGTACTCTGACGTACGAAGCAGTTAAGCAAACAACAGATGAAGGCTTTGGTCAGTCTACATGTGTTGGTATCGGTGGTGACCCTATCCCAGGTTCAAACTTCATTGATATCCTAAAACTTTTCCAAGAAGACCCAGAGACTGAAGCAATCGTAATGATTGGTGAGATCGGTGGTACTGCGGAAGAAGAAGCTGCTGAGTTCATCAAAGCAAACGTAACTAAGCCAGTTGTATCTTACATCGCTGGTGTTACTGCTCCTCCGGGTAAACGTATGGGCCACGCTGGCGCAATCATCTCTGGCGGTAAAGGTACTGCTGAAGATAAATTCGCAGCACTAGAAGCAGCAGGCGTTAAGACTGTTAAGTCTCTTGCTGACATCGGTAAAGGCCTACGTGAAATCACGGGTTGGTAATCAGCTGGCTTTTATCTAACGAGATAGAAACTAACTGAATGATATAAGAAAGGCTTGGTCATTGACCAAGCCTTTTTCTTTTGTGACCGATTTTTTTGTAAACGGTTCTTTTATAAACGACTGCCGCGTCAACTGTTGTGTTGTTAAAAGCCAGAATGAATCCCGACTTTTCACTTTAGGCGCGGGTTCTGTACATTTGAGATAGCATAAACATTGCCGCAGCACTGATAACAACAGAAGGGCCGGCTGGCGTGTCATAGAACCAAGACAAGCTCAACCCTCCGAACACAGCGATAGAACCAATTACAGAGGCGAGGAATGCCATTTGTTCGGGTGTATTGGCGAATTTCCTTGCCGTTGCTGCTGGGATTATCAGCAATGACGTCATGATCAATGCACCAACAAATTTCATACCGACCGCAATCACGATACCAACCAGCAACATCAGGATTAGGCGCATTAAGTCAATGTTGATGCCATCTACTGCTGCAAGATCTTCATTTACTGTCGTTGAAAGCAGTGGTCGCCAAAATATCGCAAGCACTAAACCAATCACTGCAGCACCCGCGTAGATGAACACCAAATCTGTTGGAGACACCGCAAGCAAGTCACCAAATAGGTAACTCATTAGATCGACACGAACATTGTCTAAGAAGCTGACAGCAACAAGGCCTAAAGAGAGTGCACTGTGCGCCAATATACCGAGTAGGGTATCGGTCGCGACTAGCTTTTGTTTTTGTAAAGTCACTAGCAACACGGCCAGCATCAAACAACAAATCAGCAGCGCGAAATACAAGTTAATGTTGAACAGAAAGCCAAGAGCTAAGCCCATCAAAGAAGCGTGAGCAAGCGTGTCACCAAAGTAAGCCATCTTGCGCCATACTACGAACGACCCTAATGGGCCTGCAATTAGCGCAATACCCAAACCCGCCAAAATAGAGGGAAGAAGAAACTCAAGCATTAGTGATGTCCGTGTTTATGGTTTGAACATTCATGCACGTCGCCTTCAACAGGCTGGCCTGCAAGATCATGATGGTGATGTTCGTGTTGGTGATGATAAAACGCTAGTGTTTCTTGGGTCGCGGTGCCAAAGAGCGCAATATACGAAGGGTGGTGTTTGATGTCTGCAGGTGCGCCTGAGCAACAGATATGGTGGTGCAAGCAGATAACATCGTCTGTTTTGGCCATCACTAAATGCAGGTCATGTGAAACCATAAATACGGCACAACCAAAACGGTGACGAATGGTGTCAATTAGGTCATACAAGTCAATTTGCCCTTGTACATCAACGCCTTGAGCAGGTTCATCAAGAACCAGTAGGTCTGGTCTTCTTAGCAATGAACGAGCAATCAGCACACGTTGGTTTTCACCGCCAGATAGCTGGTGCATGTTACTCTTTTGCAGATGTTCAGCACCAACTAGCTTCAATGCTTCAAGGATCTCTTGCTGACTGAACTTGCCAGTGAGCTTTAGAAAACGTTCTACATTAAGCGGTAGTGAATCATTAAGCTTTAATTTTTGTGGTACATAGCCAATTTTCAGTTTTTTAGCTTTTGTTATTGTGCCTGAAAATTTGGTTTGTAAACCCAGTACCACTTTTACTAATGTCGACTTTCCTGCACCGTTTGGCCCAATGAGGGTGGTGATTCTGCCGCGCTCTATATTTAGAGAGATGTTGTCTAGAACTTTTCGACCGTCAAACTCGACGCTCACAGAATCTAGTTGGATTAAGTTATCCATGAATAGAACTCATTTGCAATTCGCTAATGTTATAATGTAACATTTACCTCAAGCCTAAGCTACTTTTCTATTATCGAGGGATTATGTCACGTTCATCTTTTATACTTGCTACTTTGCTTTTAGCGCCAAGTGTCGCAAGTGCCAATACTATTCTAACAAGCTTTAAACCGATTCAAATGATTGTGACAGAATTAACGCAAGGCGTTAGTGAGCCGGATGTGTTGATGAACAGCAATGCTTCGCCGCATGATTATGCGCTTAAGCCATCGGATGTCAAAAAAGTTCATAGTGCCGATATGGTTATCTGGTTCGGCCCTGACCTAGAAGCCTTTTTGACTAAGGTGATTGGTTCAAAAGAAAATGTTATCAAGATCAGTGAGATTCCTGGAATCAACTTGAGAGAGTTTGGGCATGAAGACCACGATGCTCATGAAGGACATCATCATGGTAGCCATGACCCGCATTTTTGGTTGGGCATCGACCAAGTTGAAGTCGCGGCAAAATATATCTCAGCTAAGTTGATTGAAGCTGACCCTGATAACGCAATGGCGTATCAAGAGAACCTAGACTCATTCTTGATTGCTTTGAAAGAGAAGAAGCAGTCAATTAATGAACAACTTGCGCCAGTGAAAGACAAAGGTTACTACGTATTCCATGATGCGTACGGCTACTTCGAACAGGAGTTTGAGTTAAATAACTTAGGTCACTTTACCGTGAGCCCAGAGCGCAAGCCGGGTGCAAAAAGCTTGATAGCTATCAAGAAAACCTTGGTGCGTGAAAATGTTCAATGTGTATTTGCAGAGCCTCAATTTACACCGGCTGTGATCGAATCGGTGACTCGTGGAAGCAATGCTAAGCAAGGGCAACTTGATCCTGTTGGTTCACAGGTTGAAGTGAAGAGTGGAAGTTATTTCGATTTTCTTCAGCAACTTACAGACAGCTACACCAGCTGCTTGAGTGCTAAGTAATCAATAACCAATATTCCTAACGACACTTTGCTCTCGTTAATTTATGAATCATGCCGCTTTTTGCGGCATTTTCGTGACCGCTAAGATAAAACCTCTCAACAAATAGCAAACCTCCTTTCTCCTTTGTTAATTTCCGCTAAAATAGAAAGATAATAATAATCACAAAAAAACTGGATTTTTGGTTAAGCAGCGAATAAGACGTTGTGGACACCATAATTTCATGTGTTATTGCTGTTCAGGATGAAAAGTTGTATCGAATTATCTTCAGAATGTTCATGTTAATGAGCATTTCATTTAGCGTTCTCGCGGTAAATACATCACCCTCCGTTTTCTACCCTTTGCCCGTTCAAGCGCAAGGGAATTTTCTTGCGGCTAAAAACTTGTACTTAGGTGCCGGTGGCGGGCTATGGGTTCATGATGTCCATGGAAAAGTACTCTTTTATGATGGCCGAACCCTATTCCCTAGAAAGGGTAGCCTTCTGCAATTTTCTTCAGAAAGAGTCGCGTTTCTTAACGATGAGTTTTGGACATTTTTTGATAATGAGGTGTACCGACATAATCCGGGGATTGGCAATGAACTTGCGTTTAGTTTAAGCCCGGGTGCTGAGATCACGAATATAGGCTCATCAGGTGATTATATTTGGGTCACAGATGGCAGTAATTTTTATACATACAACACTCAATCTTTAGAATTTACCACCTACTCACTACTCAAACTGTATCGATACAACAATAGCAGTGATATTGCGATTAACGATGCGGAGTGGGTGTTGTCAAAATGGGTACTCGCGACCAGTTCTGGTGCTTACCTTTCCGAGGCGCAAGAGTTTACTCACATCACTGCATCAGATAAGCACCATATTGAGACGGTTTATTTTTCTAATGCTAGACGAGAGTTAGTGATCGGCACTTTAAATGGGGCGGTGATTGTTGATCTCGCGAATCCAGATAAAGAGAACAAAATAAAAGGGTCGCACGTTCTCTCGCTTGCTGAAACTTCAGACCAATATTGGATTGGCACAGAGCATGGACTCATTAGTTACAACTTCATTACGGGTCAAATTACACGATTCGAACAAGCCGCTAACCAAGATTTCTCGTTACCGGGAGAGAAAATATATTCGTTAATCAACGACCATGCTGGTGGGATGTGGGTTGCGACAAATAACGGCATCCGATATTTCTCACTGTTCAGTAAGACATTCTCAAGAACGCCATTAACGGGTATGGGGATGCACTCAAGTAGTGTCGTGATAAACAAAGTACAGCCGGTTAGTGAACAATTATCTTGGGTTGCTTCCTCATTGGGCCTCTATTTGGTCGATGCTCAAAGCAAAGAGAATCCAATTCGTGTTTATTCCAACTCGGTACAGGACTTTGAGATCTTTGGTTCTTCCATTTGGTTGGCTACTGAAGAAGGTATTATTAGTTTTAATACCAATACGTTAGAGCCTGAAGAACTCGGTTTACCAAGGTCTATCAAGGGGGTACACGTTGAGAACTTTGCGCTTCAAGCTGATAACGTACTTTGGATAACATCGGGGCAAAACCTCTATTCGTTATCTATCGAAACCATGAAGCTGACGGGGTACGGTACTGACTGGTTAGTTGATAAGTTTTTGCCAGCAAAAATCACGGCTCTCAATATAGGGTTACAAGGTCGTATATATATAGGCACTGACCACGGCTTCTACTCTTTTATTGATAAACGGATTAGCTTTAGTCGCTCAAGCGAACGATTTGGCAAAGTGGTCGATATTGAAAAAGCGAAGGATGGGGCTCAATGGTTTGCGAGCAGTTATGGCGTGTATCGAATCCCTTATGACAGCTCTATTATTCAAGAGGTCATGCTTGTTGAAGACAATATTAGCCCAAATTGCTTAATAAGCGATGACAATGGTGTGTGGTTAGGTTCTTCGAAAGGTATCAGCTATTACGGACTGGATGGGCAACTGCATAAACATATCGGTTCACCATTTGGCTTGATCACCAATGAACTGGCAGCAGGGGCATGCGACTTGTTTGACAGCGAAGGCAGCCAATCTACGAGGCTTACTTTTGGATCAAAGTATGGCGTAGTCAGTGCGTTATCTGATGAGTTATTGGTATCAACAACACCCCATAGTCGAGCATTACTGAGTAAGATCAGTGTTGATCAGCAAACCGTATCACTAGGTGGTAAGACAGCTGATTTGGATGAGATCCCTTATGGTTCATCTATGAGTTTTAAGTTGGGTATTCTACCTGCGACGTTTGCCCCTGCGATGGAGTATCGCCTGAGCGACGATGAACCTTGGAGTGAATTTGAAGGAGGCTTGTTAACGCTCGACCATCTTCTTCCGGGGGACTATACACTGGAAGTTAAACCCGTTAAGGACTCGCATTATCGCTTTGTGTCAACGAATCAAAGCTTCTCAATCGCTGAGCCTTGGTATCTTACTAATTGGGCTGCCGCAAGCTCTCTGGTGCTGTTGATTGGTATTGTGACTATCTTGGTCTTTTGGCGTTCGCGTTATGTCACTTTTGCCAATAGACACCTAAAAGCGCAAGTTGCATTAAAAACCGATCAACTGAGGCACCAAAGCCGCATTCTGTTGACGACCAATCAACAGCTTAAAAAGCAGCTATCAGTTAAGAGTGCGCTTGTATCGCACACAGCAAATGAACTCTCATCTGAAGTTAATCATATTGCAGCGATGCTCCCGAATTGGAATGAGAAAGGCAAGTCGCCAATCTTAACGCTGAAAAATGGCTTGGCTCAATTGAGCAATACACCTCAAGGAGAAGGGAAGGTCAGTTACGATATAATTTTGATCTTAGAAGCGGTACTCAAAGCTTGGCAAGATGATTTAGCCAAAGCGGGTATTGAACTGGATATCAGAGTTGATACCAAACAACGATACGTATCCTTACTGTATTTTAATCTCGATATTATTTTCAACAACTTGGTTGCGAGCATCATCAAGAGAAACTTTAAGTCACAAAGCATGGTGGTTCTGGTTGAAGAAGTGAAGGAGCATCTTGTCGTTACGATTCGAGATCATGGGATGCCTTTTCCTAAATTGGCATCAAGCATGAGTGACAACACCGGAAAATCGACTGATCTAAATATCGAAAAATTACCTCTATTGATGAATCAGAGTGGTGGTGAACTGAACGCGTTTGTTTCTGACTATCAAAATAAGGTTCAGCTTTCGTGGCCGATTGAATATCAAGTGCTGGATAATCTGGAAGCCAGCACAATTGAGCAGATAGAAACCATTAAACTTGCCGCTTCAACGCCAGAGCAACAAAGGTTGAGTGCTGAACAAGAGTGGAAAAACAGAGTGTCGCAGCTTGTGAGCGAAAACTACGCCGATGCAGAGTTCAGTACTGCAACTGCTGCTAAGTACTTGTTCATGTCAGAGAGAAGCTTACAGAGACGCTTTAAATCGGCTTATAACAAGACCTTTAAAGAGCACTTGAATGAAGTGCGTTTAGAGCATGCGTGCGAGCGGTTACTTGCGGGAGAGAAGATCTCAGACGTCGCGTTTGATTCTGGTTTTAATGACCCTTCCTATTTCAGTCAGAGGTTTAAGCACCATTTTGGTATGTCGCCATCTAAGTTTGCTGAAAACAGCGAAGAGTAGTGAGCTGCGGATTTACTCTACTTCCACATAGATAAAGATACTCTAAGCCTCGACATTCGTGTTGGGGCTTTTTTATGCTTCTACGAGATACGAGATACGAGATACGAGATACGAGATACGAGATACGAGATACGAGATACGAGATTGATATGACAGCTTTGAGAGTTTGAAAATATTTGGGGATGAACAAAAGGAAGAAAAAAAATATCGTGGTATAGCCGGGGGGACTATACCACGGGTGCCAAGGACACCTTCGCTTGCTGCCGGAGTGATATGGCAAGCCACATCACCTCTGGAATAAAATTAAAGAGAAGTAGTTTCTCTTCGTTGGAGTAACTATACGTCTGCCCACTTATTTTACTTATAAAATTAACGACAGATGGCCATGAGAAAACCGACATTATTTTAAGTTGTTGATAATTAATGATTTGTGTCGGTTTTTCTTGATTGGTACTAGTGAGGTAGTTCTCGTTGTTTGTTGAAAGTAACGTTTTTGACGTAAACGTTTTTAACGAAATTTACGAGTATGTATTTTCGAAAACATTGATTTCACACAATGGAATTGTGGTCATGTATGTGTATCATGGCGGTAATAACAATCTTTCTCATTATCAGTCACGAATTGGGCATTTATGAAACTCTCACAACTCGAGCAAGGAAAAGCGGCTTCTATTGTTGCACTAACAGGCTTAACACCGGACGTTAGAAAAAAACTTATGGTTATGGGCATGTTGCCAAAAACTGAGGTGACGCTAATCCGTCGTGCGCCGATGGGTGATCCACTTCAAGTGGAGGTGAGAGGTGTTTCTATCGCCATTCGTGAAAGCATTGCAGAACAAATCGAGGTTATCTAAATGGATTATCAAGTTCTTACCGTTGGTAACCCAAATAGTGGTAAAACAACATTATTTAACGCCTTAACTGGTGCTAAGCAGCACGTCGGTAACTGGGTTGGTGTAACCGTAGAAAAGAAGACGGGTTTGTATTCGCACGCTGGTGATCAGTTTCAGCTAACGGATTTACCGGGTATCTACGCACTAGACAGTGGTAATGATGCGAACAGTATCGATGAATCTATCGCGTCTCGTGCTGTGCTAACTCACCCTGCAGATGTGATCATCAATGTTGTAGATGCAAGCTGCTTAGAACGAAGCTTATACATGACATTACAATTACGAGAGTTGGGTCGCCCAATGATCGTTGTATTGAACAAGATGGATGTATTAAAGCGTGAGCGTCAGGTGATTAACCTTAAAGCGCTAGAGAAAGAGCTTGGCTGTCCAGTTTTAAGCTTGTCTGCAAACGACAAAGGGCAAGTTGCACGTTTTAAAGAGCGTCTGCATAAACTGCTTGTTCAAGGTGTAAGTCTTGATCCTATCTCTATTGATTACGATGCCGCGTTAGAAGCTCTTATCCCTTCTGTTGAGTCACAATTTGATGATGCTGACGTATCTCACCGAGCTCTGGCTATTCGTGCTTTAGAAAATGATTACTTAGTATTGAACGGATTGGCTCCTCAAACTCGTACTCAAATCGACAGTGTGCGCCTAGGCGCCGATTTCGATATTGACCTTGCTGTTGCTGACGCTAAATACACTTTCTTACATGACCTTTGTAAACGTGTTCGTCGCAGTGAAGGGAAACTAAGCCGTAACTTTACTGAGAAAGCAGACCAATTCATTTTGAATAAATGGGTCGGTATTCCTTTCTTCTTCGTCATCATGTACCTAATGTTCATGTTCTCTATCAATATCGGTAGTGCGTTTATCGACTTCTTTGATATTGGTGTTGGCGCAATATTAGTTGATGGTGGGCACCACTTATTAGATGGCCATTTACCGGTTTGGTTAGTCACCATTCTTGCCGATGGCATCGGCGGTGGTATTCAAACGGTTGCGACCTTTATTCCGGTTATTGCCGCGCTTTACTTGTTCTTAGCGGTATTAGAAAGCTCGGGTTACATGGCTCGTGCAGCATTTGTACTTGATAAAGTGATGCAAAAGATTGGTTTACCGGGCAAAGCGTTTGTTCCGTTAGTACTTGGTTTTGGTTGTAACGTACCTTCAATCATGGCAACTCGTACTCTTGACCAAGAGCGTGAACGTAAACTGGCAGCATCAATGGCTCCGTTTATGTCATGTGGTGCTCGTTTGCCAGTATACGCACTATTCGCAGCTGCGTTTTTCCCTGGTGCGGGACAAAATGTAGTATTCGCTCTGTACATCATGGGTATTGTTGCTTCTGTATTTACGGGCTTATTCCTTAAAAATACTATCTATCCTGGTAGCAGTGATAGCTTGGTTATGGAGATGCCGGATTACGAGTTGCCGACCGTGCAAAACGTGATGCTGAAAACTTGGCAGAAGCTGAAACGTTTCGTGCTTGGCGCAGGTAAAACCATCGTAATGGTTGTGGCTATTCTTAGCTTCCTGAACTCATTAGGTATGGACGGCAGTTTTGGTAACGAAGACAGCGAAAGCTCAGTGCTATCTAAAGCGGCTCAAGTTGTGACTCCAGTGTTCCAACCTATTGGTATTACTGAAGAGAACTGGCCTGCAACGGTTGGTATTATTACGGGTATTTTTGCGAAAGAAGCCGTTGTTGGTACATTAAACAGCTTGTACACGACGCCATCAGACGAAGAAGCGGCTGAATTCGATTTAGCAGCAAGCTTGCAAGAAGCCGTCATGACCATCCCTGAAAACCTAGCTGGTTTGAGCTATTCAGATCCATTAGGCATTGAAGTGGGCGACTTGTCTGACTCAAGCTCTGTGGCTGCGGATCAAGAGGTTGATACTTCGATCTTTGGTAATTTGAAAGACAAGTTTGTATCAGGCCACGCTGCGTTTGCTTACTTGATTCTTATCCTGCTTTACACACCTTGTGTTGCTGCGATGGGCGCTTATGTTCGTGAGTTTGGTCAGACGTTTGCCCGCTTCATTGCGGTATGGACAATGGCTCTTGGTTACTTCGGTGCAACCTTCTACTACCAAGCAGCAAACTTCGCGGTACACCCAGTGAGTAGTGCTGTGTGGATGGTGGCAATTGCTGGTGGCTTTGTGGTGACGTATCGCGTCTTCAAGAAAATCGGCAGTAAGCAAAAAGCGTTAGAGGTGCAAGTAGTATGATTTTAACTGAACTTCATCAATACATTGATAACGAAGGTGTCGCTGCTCGTAGTGAACTGGCGTCTAAGTTTGGAATGAGTGAAGACGGTGTCGATGCGATGCTGAGTGTGTGGGTCAAGAAAGGTAAGATATCTCGCTTGGTTGACACCAACAAGCATGGACATACAACACGTATTCGTTACACCATCAGCAAACAAGATGGTTTGTCACTGAATGTGATGATGTAGTTCAGAGCTCAATACTCTCGTTGAAAACGGCGAGATTAGACAATAAAAAAGCCGCTCACCTATTTTAGATGAGCGGCTTTTTGTCATGTGTCTATTCTGAACAGCCTTGCTTTAAAGCGTAATGAGATGAACTCGAATTACGCTTTCTTGAAGATAGAGCTCAGCGATAAAACGTTTTGAATGCGAGTATGGATTGCGGCTTGTTGTTCTTCACTGCGCTGCTCGCCTTTGGTATTGCCCCATACTGGACCTGGCCACGCGATATCGTCTTTGAAACGTGCAATATGGTGAATGTGCAGTTGTGGCACCATGTTACCCAGCGCGCCTAGGTTTAACTTGTCTGGTTGGAACGTAGCTTCTAATGCTTGGCTTACCGCTTGAGACTCAAGCAAGAACTGCTGTTGTTCTTTCATTGGCAGATGGTGCAACTCTTTTAGGTTGGCACGTTTTGGTACCAAGATAACCCAAGGCACAGCACTGTCTTTGCTTAGCAGTGCCAAGCTTAGTGGAAATTCGCCGATAAGCGTGGTGTCTTTTGCTAACTGTGGGTGAAGTTCAAAGCTCATTATTATTGTCCATTTCGATTTCTTGAGGTCATACCGATCACAGTAAGTAAATGATCAGAAATAGCGCAGGAAAAAGGTTTGAGAACAAGGCAGATTTTTTTGATAAGTAGTTATTCTACAATCAAAAATTCTAACGCAGTTATCGAGCGTTTTAACCAGCTAGGATGATTAGTTATTTACTACGATTGGTATCAGTATACGTTAGATAAAACAAAAGGTTGATGCTCTCACATCAACCTTTGTATTTATTCATTGTAACCCGAAGGGAATTACATGCGTTCTAGAGTTTCGATACCTAGAAGAGACAGACCTTGCTTGATAGTCTTAGCTGTCAGTGCAGCAAGCTTCAGGCGGCTCTGTTTAACTGTTTCATCTTCAGCCACAAGGATAGGGCACGCTTCGTAGAAGCTAGAGAATTGACCAGCAAGTTCGAACAGGTAGCTACACATGATGTGCGGTTGACCTTCACGAGCAACAGACTGTACCGCTTCTTCAAATTGTAGAAGTTTCGCGATAAGTGCTTTCTCTTTCTCTTCAGTGATTTTGATTTCACCTTCAAGAGAGTCCATAGAAATGCCTGCTTTAGCAAAGATTGAAGCTACACGAGTGTACGCGTATTGCATGTACGGTGCCGTGTTACCTTCAAATGCAAGCATGTTTTCCCAGTCGAACACGTAATCAGTGGTACGGTGCTTAGAAAGGTCTGCGTATTTAACTGCCGCCATTGCAACTGTGTTTGCGATGGTTTTCTTCTCGTCTTCTGCTAGCTCAGGGTTTTTAGATTCAATCAGTTGAGTTGCACGCACTTCTGCTTCGTCCAGAAGATCAGCAAGACGCACTGTACCGCCCGCACGAGTTTTAAATGGCTTACCATCTTTACCTAGCATCATGCCAAACGCGTGGTGCTCAAGAGATACAGATTCAGGAACATAACCCGCTTTACGAACGATAGTCCAAGCTTGCATTAGGTGTTGGTGCTGACGAGAGTCAATGAAGTAAAGTACGCGGTCTGCGCCCAGTTCTTCAAAACGGTATTTAGCACAGGCAATATCGGTGGTGGTGTATAGGAAGCCACCGTCACGTTTTTGCACGATAACGCCCATCGGGTCGCCATCTTTGTTTTTGTATTCGTCTAGGAATACAACTTGTGCGCCGTCAGACTCTTTTGCTAGACCTTGTGTTTGTAGGTCAGAAACGATGTTTGAAAGCATATGGTTGTACATACTTTCACCCATTACATCATCACGTGTCAGTGATACGTTCAGGCGATCGTAGTTACGTTGGTTTTGAACCATGGTTACGTCAACCAGCTTTTTCCACATTTCAGCGCAGTATTCGTCGCCGCTTTGCAGTTTCACTACGTAGCCACGTGCTTTCACTGCGAATTCTTCGTCTTCGTCGTAAAGCTTTTTAGATTCACGGTAGAACTGCTCAAGATCTGAAAGTTCCATTGAAACTTCGCCAGTTTCAGCTTGGATGCGCTCAAGGTTTGCGATAAGCATACCGAATTGAGTGCCCCAGTCACCAATGTGGTTAGCACGGATAACTTTGTGGCCTAAGAACTCTAGTGTACGAACAACAGCATCACCGATGATCGTTGAACGTAGGTGGCCAACGTGCATTTCTTTTGCAACGTTTGGTGCTGAGTAGTCAGCAACAATGGTTTGTGCTTCAGCCGCTGTAACACCAAGGCGAGAGTCAGCCAGTGCTGCGTCTGCTTGTTGTGCTAGGAATGCTTCATCTAGGAAGATGTTTAGGAAACCTGGACCTGCGATTTCAACTTTAGAAGCGATACCGTCTAGGTTTAGAACGTCCAATACTTTTTGAGCAAATTCTCGAGGGTTAGTGCCTAGTCGTTTAGCAACGCCCATAACGCCGTTTGCTTGGTAGTCACCAAATTGTGGTTTTGCAGATTGGCGAACAGCCGCAGGAGAGCCTGCAGGTGCGCCAGCGGCTTCTAGAGCCTGAGATACTTTGTCATTAATCAGTGCTTGGATATTCACACGCGTTTCCTTCAATTCAAGGATGAATAAGAGTGGCCGTTATTTCGTGGGTATTAAATTTGGTTAATTATGCTTCGAGTTAACGATTTAATGCCGAAATGAACAACAGACTCTGTTTAAGTTCACAAAAATGGCGTTAATCATACCAATTTTGTGGGGTTTCTTATAGGTCGAATTGATAGAAAATTAACATTTCCTGAGGGGTTTTTGACAATCGACTTTGACCAAGCCAAGTTTGTCTATTTAGGAAAGTAAGACACCGTACTTTTTGAACGTTTTTTTGTAAAAGCAACGCTTGTTGCTGAAAGTAAAACTGATACCATGCAGCCATTATTTGGAGAACAAAGACAATGACGATGAGCCTGAAGCAAGCCGAACTAGAACCACAACAAATGATTGCGCGCCTTGATACGTTTATGGCGAAAATTGAGAACCTAGAAAATGCATTGGGTTTAGATTTAAGCTTTGCTCAAGCGGATCATATTGCATTAAGAATCAATGAAACTGAGCTTGCGAAATCAGCTCATCTGGCTTGGTCTGAATATGGCTCTACGATTTCAGAAGCGATGATCAATGGCCGTCCAATTGTGGTGTTGGCTTTCGATGAGCCATTGCAAAGCCTTGGTTGGAAGATTGAGTGCTTAGAGTTGCCATATCCAGCAGAAGGTAAAATTTATCCATGCCAAGATTGGGAACATGTCGAGTTTGTGATTCCTTCTCACGCGCAAACGGCTGATGAGTATCTGGCGGATCTTAAAGAGACTTACCCGCAGTTCGCTGCTAAGTTTGAAACTTTGGCAGAGCAAGGCATTAAGGTAAAACTCTCTAGCCCGAAAGGCGAGGGTGAACGTTTGAATAACCCAACGGTGGCTTTTAAACATCAAGGCATTTGTATTAAGCTGCATCCACACTCTTTGAAGAAGATTGTTGAGTCAGAACAGGTTTAATTTGAGCCGAGAATAGTTGGGAATCTCTAAAAGCTAGTCTAATCACCAGATACAAAAAACGCGCAATGGGTTAACCCTGTTGCGCGTTTTTTATTGGGTTCTAACTGGAAGTATTACTTAAATAAGCGACTTACAGAATCACAGTCTTGTTACCGTAAACAAACACGTGATCATTGATCACTTTGTTTAAAGCCTTACTCAACACGTTCTTCTCTACGTCACGACCGGCTTGAGCCATGTCTTTCGCACTGAAGTTGTGATCCACTGGAATCACGTCTTGCTTGATGATTGGCCCTTCATCGAGATCGTTTGTCACGAAGTGCGCTGTTGCGCCAATGATTTTTACGCCGCGCTCATAAGCTTGTTGGTATGGTTTAGCACCAATGAATGCTGGTAAGAAGCTGTGGTGAATGTTGATGATTTTGTGGTTGTACTTCTCAACAAACCCCGGAGTCAGCACTCGCATGTATTTAGCAAGCACCAGATAGTCCGCCTCGTACTGGTCAATCACTTCAAGCATCTTCTTCTCATGTTCTTCACGGTTTAATCCTTCGTGAGAAACATGATGATAAGGAATATCAAAACGCTCGGTTAAGCTTTGCAGAGTATCGTAGTTGCCAACCACCGCTGCGATTTCGACATCTAAGCTGCCATCAAAGGTTTTCATTAGAATATCGCCAAGGCAGTGAGCTTCTTTAGTCACGAGTATCACGACACGCTTACGAGAAGAGCCCATCAGCTTACGTTTCGCATTCTCTGGCAGCGCTTGGTCTAAATCGGCAAGCAAGGTTTCGTCATTGAAGTAACCCTCTAGCTCGGTACGCATAAAGAAGTGGCCGCTAGTGTTATCAACGAACTCATTGTTGTGAATAATATTGAGTTGGTGCTTGTAACAAATGTTGGTGATCTTTGAGATGAGGCCTGGGGCGTCAGTACAATGTGTTAATAAAGTTTTTCTTTCCATCTGCATCTTACTTCCATGAAATGTTGCACTTATTATATGAAATCGGGATTCTTCAAATTTAATGCAGGCCGTCGAACGGTGAACTGAGCCGCAATATCACCGTTATAATTAATCTATTATCAATTTGGTTTCAACAAAATCTACCGTTCATTTAGGGGATTAATAAATTGAGAAGCTTAATAAATTCAGGTAGAGGTTAGATTTCTGACGGTTTTAACCGATATTCTCGGTCAAGTTTCACTAGAGCGAGCCAACATTTCAGCCATGCATAGGTGATCATTTATGGATAAAGAGTTACTAGCGAAAAAGTTGTATTGTAAGCGTGTAAATTCATTAGTGGGTGATGTTCAGGTGGACGGCAACGTTCTTGATGAAATGTGGGAAAACAAGGCCTCTCCGACTGATGCTGCTAAAGCTATGCAACCAAGTGATTCCGGTTTTTCTGGTGCGCCTTGGTTATCTCGTTATTTGAATCGCAAGTAGTTAAACAACCCTTTCATTTGTTTTGGGCTAGGTTGGTAAGAAGGACTTAGCCTGCCATGTTCTATTCGATAGACACCTCCGGTGCGCAGTCATTTCTGATTCGCGCCGGCTCACTAAACCTGCCATAATTCGCCTTCTATTTTTCTAAACCACGTACTCTATGATATCTAAAACGTTTTCTGCTGATGGTGCTCTGGGTAAAGCGATCCCTGGGTTTCAACCACGACAAGCTCAGCTGGATATGGCTGAAGCGGTCTCACAAGCCATTGAGCAACAAAGCCAACTGGTTGTTGAGGCGGGGACAGGTACCGGCAAGACGTTTGCTTACCTCGTGCCAGCGCTGCTAAGTGGCAAGAAAACTATCATCAGTACGGGGTCTAAAAACCTTCAAGAGCAGTTGTTTCATCGTGACTTACCATTAATGGTTGATGCGCTTGGCTTTTATGGTCAGGTTGCCCTGCTGAAAGGTCGTTCAAACTATTTGTGTTTAGACCGCTTGAGCCGCCAGATGATCGAAAGTCATGGCACTCATACCGATCCAACATTGTTAGCGCAGTTGGTGAAAGTGCGCAGTTGGTCTTCGGCGACTCAAACTGGTGACTTAGGCGATTGTGATGACATTGCTGAAGATAGCCCAGTTATTCCAACTATTACCTCAACCAACGACAACTGCTTAGGTAAAGAATGCCCAAGCTACACCGATTGCTTTGTGCTGAAAGCGCGCAAAAAAGCGATGGATTCGGATGTGGTCGTAGTAAACCACCATCTGTTTCTTGCGGATTTAGCGATTAAAGAAACCGGGTTTGGTGAGCTTATTCCAGAGGCTGATGTGTTTATCTTCGATGAAGCGCATCAACTTCCAGATATCGCCAGTCAGTACTTTGGACAATCAGTATCAAGCCGACAAATCCAAGAACTAGCTAAAGACATTGAAATTGCTTACCGCACTGAAGCCAAAGACATGCGTCAGTTGCAAAAGGTTGGCGAGAGGCTAATTCAATCAGCTGCTGACCTACGTATTGTGCTCGGCGACACAGGATTTCGCGGTAACTGGCGTGAGGCGTTGAAGTCAGAGTCGATTGCAAGAGAGCTAGTACGTTTACAAGATGCGTTGCAGCTTGCAGTCGATGTATTGAAATTAGCATTGGGTCGAAGCCAGTTATTAGACACGGCTTTTGAACGTGCCACTATGATCAAATCGCGCATTGAACGTGTGTGTGATGTGTCGATTACCGGTTATTCCTATTGGTATGACACCACGCCTCGACACTTTGCTTTGCACATCACGCCTCTTTCGGTTGCCGATAAATTCCATGAGCAGATTGAGCTGAAACCGGGTGCCTGGGTGTTTACCTCTGCAACTTTGGCTGTGTCGGATGATTTTGACCATTTTACTTCTCGATTAGGGTTAAAACCGTCAGCACAGTTTTCACTGCCAAGCCCCTTTGATTATCCAAATCAGGCGCGTTTGTGTGTGCCTCGCTATCTTCCCGAACCAAATAGCCCGGGCTTAGCGGATAAGCTAGTAAGAATGTTGACCCCTGTAATTGAGCAAAACCAAGGTCGCTGTTTCTTCTTGTGCACCTCACACAGCATGATGAAAGAGTTGGGGGAGCGATTCCGTGAAACGCTCTCGGTTCCAGTTCTGTTACAAGGTGAGACAAGTAAGCAAAAAACCTTAGCCGAATTCATGGAATTAGGTAACGCATTGCTGGTAGCCACTGGCGCCTTCTGGGAAGGTATAGATGTTAGGGGCGACGCATTAAGCTGTGTTATCATCGATAAATTACCCTTTACCGCCCCAGACGACCCGTTACTTAAGGCTCGAATCGAGGACTGTAAGCTAAAAGGGGGTGATCCTTTTGCACAAGTGCAGTTACCAGACGCAGTGATTACCTTGAAACAAGGTGTTGGCCGATTAATACGTGATAAGCGTGATAATGGCGCTTTGATTATTTGCGATAACCGCTTGGTAACCCGCGATTACGGTGGTGTGTTTTTGGCGAGTTTACCGCCTATCCCACGTACCCGTGACTTAGGGATTATTAAAGAATTCTTAGCTAAAGACCATTCAACCGCTGCTGAGTAATTGGCATTGTTGAGTTTAGCCATTATTTTTAGATTAGATAACGAATATTTGAGACACGAATGAGCGCGAAAATTCTTGCAGTAGATACCGCAACTGAAAACTGTTCAGTTGCACTAGTAATGGGTGACCAGGTGTTCGCACGTAGCGAAGAGGCTCCTCGAGACCATACGAAAAAAATTCTACCTATGGTTGATGAAGTACTGAAAGAAGCGAATGTCGCTTTAACCGATATTGACGCAATCGCGTTTGGCCAAGGCCCAGGCAGTTTCACGGGTGTGCGTATTGGTATCGGTATTGCTCAAGGCTTAGCTTTTGGTGCTGATTTACCGATGATCGGTGTGTCTACACTGGCAGCGATGGCGCAAGGCAGCTACCGTAAATTTGGTGAAACTCACGTAGCAACAGCGATTGATGCTCGCATGAGTGAAGTATACTGGGCTCGTTACAGCCGTGAACAAGATGGTCGTTGGACTGCAGTTGATGCTGAGTGTGTTACACCACCAAGCGAATTGGCTGCGCAGCTTGAAGCGGATTCTGAGACATGGGCAAAAGTCGGCACAGGGTGGGAAGCGTATGCAGAGCATATGGACACACTAGCGATCAACACCAAAGCGTGTGAAGTGCTGTTCCCAGAAGCTCAAGATATGGCGTTCCTTGCTCAATTTGCTTATGCAGAAGGCAAAGCGGTTGCAGCTGAAGAGTCTGAGCCAGTTTACCTGCGTGACAAAGTGACGTGGAAGAAACTGCCAGGTCGCGAGTAAATACGTATTATTTTGGTTCTGCATTCACTTTGCAGAGCCAAAATTAAAACAGATACAAAATCATTAAAATTAGGTACAAAATTCCTTAAGCATGGTTTCAATAAACGGCTTACCTCCTTCTTCGATAGGCAACACATCCAAAACCAATCGAACCAATAAAAAGAACGAGGTAAAAAAAGGCGATGCAAAAACCTCAGTTGGTCAGCCAACTAAGGTCGCGAATGCTGTCTCGCATTCCATTCGCCAAGTCAAAGAATCTGAGATTCACAAAGCTCAGGTTCAATATGATCTTCCAGAAGGGCGTGGACGACGTGCGATGGAAGAGTATATGGATGTGATGAATCAAGCTAAAAAAGAGGAACTTGCGAAGCTTATTGGGGTCGATATTTATATCTAGCTTTGTGCTTTTATTTATCCTGTTCTAAGGACCAGCATTATGTTTTCTCTCATTTCTAAATCTCGCTTATTTTTCCTTGTCGCTTTCTCTTCTATGGTGATGGGCTGCTCCTCTTTGCCTGAAGAGCTTAATGCAAATTCTGAACAAGTCGTGACGGACTACCAAGAGTGGGTAAACACAGTGCCAGACGCTGGTGATGTTCGCTTAGGTGGTGTGATTGCCAAGGTGACAAACTTACAAGATAAGACTCGTGTTGAAGTGGTTAACATGCCGATCTCAAGCAGCGGTAAGCCAGATATTGATGCCGAGCCAAAAGGGCGCTTTGTTGGTTACATTGATGGTTACGTAGAACCTTTGAGCTTTGCTGAAGGCCGTTTAATCACCTTGGTTGGAACATCAAATGGCACTGAAGATGGCACCGTTGGTGAATATCCTTATACCTTCCCAGTCATGAATGTCTACAACCAACGCTTATGGCAGATCACCGAGCGAGTGGTCATCAACGACTTTGCGCCAACCTATTACTCTTGCCGCAGTTTGCATTGTCGCAGCTTTCAAACCATGCCTAAGTCAGGTCGTGTGATTCAAGATGTGGAATAGTCGAACCTGAGATCGACACACTAAACGATAGGGACACCATACAATCAATGATTGAAAAGTCATATTCCCTTGCGAGCGGGACGCTTGCAACACAACAGATTGGCAACCCGAAAACGACCGCAACGACGGTCGTTTTTGTTCATGGTTGGCTAGATAATTCTGCAAGTTTCACTCAGGTTATGCCGCAAATAGCCAAGCTTTCTCCAGATACTCACCTCGTTGCTATCGATCTCTTCGGACACGGTTTCTCGTCGCATAAGCCGGGGAGTTATTACCCATTTCACGACTATATTGATGATTTGCATCAGTTGGTGACTAAATTATCGCCAAACAGACTGGTACTGGTAGGACATTCACTTGGTGCATTGATCGCAAGTTGCTATAGTGCCGCCTTTCCTGAAAAGGTGTCAGGATTAATTCAAATTGAAGGTCATGGACCTCTTTCAGAAGCTCCCCACGAAACAGTCTCTCGTTTGAGAGATGGGGTACTCAGTCGTCTTCGACAGCGAAGAAAGCCTTCACGTCCTCTGGCAAGTCTTGAGGATGCTATTAAGCTGAGAGCTCACGCCAATCAAATCAAAGCAGAACTCATTGCTCCTATTGTTGAACGAGGAATCGTTGAGCTAAGTACTGTTGATCGAGCTGTTGTTGCTAAAGTTGCTTTTGAGGAAGCGACAGTAGATCAAGCTGCTTTTGATCAAACGACTGTAGCTCAAGGTAGTGCCGAGTTTGATAACTCTTGGCAATGGCGATGCGACCCTAACCTAAAATGTGACTCGTTATATCGAATGTCACAAGCGCATGCTGAAGCGATCATGGCGGCTATTGAATGCCCTCAATTAATAGTTTTAGGGAATGATGGATTCCGACATTTGCAGCATAATCGCTACAAATCAGCCCATAGTTCTCTGAATATAGAGACTGTTCCTGGCGGACATCATTGCCATTTAGAGAGCCCAGAGCTAGTTTCAGAGCTAATTCTTGGTGTAGTTAACAAAATTTAAACAAGTGTTTGAGCCTTTTAGTGCTCATGCACTAAAGCTGTGCTGTAATACCGCAATGATAAAAAGCGGCGAAGCAGTCGTCAGCTGATAAACGAGGAGTAACATAGTGGACAAACCTTGGCTTTCACGTTATCCAAGTGACGTACCAGAGACGATCAACCCAGATCAGTACCCATCTCTTATTGAAATGTTCGAACAGTCGGTACAGAAGTACGCAGACCAACCAGCATTCGAGAACATGGGGTCTATCATGACATTCCGTAAGCTTGAAGAGCGCAGTCGTGCTTTTGCTGCTTACTTGCAGAATGATCTAAAACTGAAGAAAGGCGATCGTGTCGCGCTTATGATGCCAAACTTGCTGCAATACCCAATTGCACTCTTTGGTGTACTGCGTGCAGGTATGATTGCAGTGAACGTCAACCCACTGTACACGCCTCGTGAACTTGAACACCAACTGAATGACTCTGGCGCAAAGGCGATTGTTATCGTTTCTAACTTTGCGAGCACACTAGAGAAAGTTGTTGATAAAACTCCGGTTAAACACGTTGTACTAACCAGCTTGGGGCAAATGTTGCCACGAGCGAAAGGTACGATTGTCGACTTCGTAGTGAAATACGTAAAAGGCATGGTGCCTAAGTACGATCTGCCGGGTGCTATCTCATTTCGAAAAGCACTGCATAAAGGCCGTCGCCTACAGTACGTTAAGCCATTTATGGCTGGCGATGACATCGCATTCCTACAGTACACGGGTGGTACAACGGGCGTAGCGAAAGGCGCAATCCTAACGCACCGCAATATGATTGCGAACGTACTTCAAGCGAAAGGGGCATATAGCCCTGTTCTGCAAGAAGGCCGTGAATTAGTCGTAACGGCACTGCCGCTTTACCACGTGTTCGCACTGACTGTGAACTGCTTACTGTTTGTTGAGATGGGTGGTCGTAACCTTCTGATTACTAACCCTCGTGACATTCCTGGCTTTATTAAAGAGCTGCAAAAGGTTCCATTTACCGCGATTACTGGCGTAAACACCTTGTTCAATGCGCTAGTCAATAACGAAGATTTCCACGAGTTGGATTTCAGTAATATGCGTTTATCTGTTGGCGGTGGTATGGCGGTTCAACGCGCTGTTGCTGAGCAATGGAAGAAAGCGACAGGTGTCCACCTACTTGAAGGCTATGGTTTAACCGAATGTGCTCCTTTGGTTACGGGTAACCCATATGATCTGAAAGACTACACAGGTGCAATCGGCCTACCAGTACCTTCAACAGAAGTTCGTATTGTTGATGATGAAGGTAAAGTGGTTGGTAATGACCAAGTGGGTGAATTGCAGGTTCGTGGTCCTCAAGTGATGCAAGGCTACTGGCAACGTCCAGAAGCGACCAAAGAAGTGATCGACCAAGACGGTTGGTTATCGACTGGTGATATCGTTAAGTTTGATGACGAAGGCTTGTTGTACATCGTAGACCGTAAGAAAGACATGATTCTAGTGTCGGGCTTCAACGTTTACCCGAACGAGATTGAAGACGTAGTGGCTCTGCATGGCAAAGTGTTAGAAGTTGCGGCTATCGGCCAACCTCATGAAGTGTCTGGTGAGCTGGTTAAGATTTACGTGGTAAAACGTGACCCTAGCCTAACCAAAGAAGACATTATCGCGCACTGTCGTGAACACCTAACTGGCTACAAGATCCCTAAATTGATTGAGTTCCGTGAAGAACTACCAAAAACCAATGTAGGCAAAATCTTGCGCCGAGTGCTTCGTGAAGAAAACGACGCAGAGCTTGCCAAACGCGCAAGCGAGTAACGAGCTCATTTACGAGAAGATGATGCACCACAAGCCATAGCAGCGCTTAATCTAAGCGAGCGCTGAAAAATGGTGTTAGAATGCCGACAGTTAATGTCGGCATTTTTGTATCCGGCGATCAAAGTAAAATCAGTGAGAGTTTTTGTGGATTATCAAATCATTACCCAAGTTAAAGACCTTGAGCGAGTTTGCCAACAAGCACGTGAAGCCGATGTTGTTATGCTTGATACAGAGTTCGTTCGTACAAGAACCTATTACCCTCAATTAGGCTTAATTCAGTTATTTGATGGTGAAACGCTGTCACTGATTGATCCTATTGCTCTTGATGAAATGACCCCGTTTGTTGGGCTGTTGAAAGACACTTCAGTACTGAAAGTGTTACATGCGTGTGGCGAAGATCTAGAAGTATTCCAGAACGCATTTGGCTGTACGCCAACACCAATGGTTGATACGCAGATCATGGCAGCCTTCTTAGGTCATGGTCTTTCAACTGGCTTTGCGGCTCTAGTTTCTGAGTTTGTAGGTGTTGACCTAGATAAGAGTGAATCTCGTACTGACTGGCTAGCGCGTCCGCTTTCTCAAAAGCAACTCGACTACGCAGCGGCAGACGTTCACTACTTGATGCCAATGTACAACAAGCTTCTCGAAAAAGTGATGGAAGCAGGCTGGTGGGAAGCGGCGCAACAAGAGTCTGATTTACAAGTGGCTAAGCGCATTCGTAAAGCCAACCCAGACAATGCTTACCTTGATATTAAAGGCGCGTGGCAGCTAAAACCTCAGCAGTTAGCGATTTTAAGACCTCTAGCAACTTGGCGTTTAAAAGAAGCGATTAAGCGTGATTTAGCGTTGAACTTTGTCTTTAAAGAACAAGACCTATGGGCCGTAGCTCGATTCGCAATGAAAGATCCTAAGCATATGGAGCAGGAAGGGTTTGATTACCGCTCTGTACGTCGCCATGGCGCGAAGATCAGCTCAATCGTGAAATTGGCTGAGCATACGCCAGAAGAAGAGTACCCAGCGCCAGTAGAACGTCTAATGGACTACCCAGGTTACAAGCAACTCTTCAAAGTGCTGAAAGATGAAGTGAAAACCGCATCACAACACAGTGGTTTAGCGACTGAGTTTTTGGCATCGAAGAAGCAACTTAATCAAGTGTTAAGCTGGATTTGGAAGTACGATCGTAATCCAGAGAAGCTGCCTGATGTAATGCAAGGTTGGCGTCTAGATGTCGTTGGCGAGAAGCTAAATAAAGCAATCAAGTAACTTTAGTTTTGTAGTAAGCAACGAATGCTTTAGAGATAAAAGTTTCAGACACAAAAAAGAGAGCCTAGGCTCTCTTTTTTATTGAGTATTGATAAGCACAGCTCAGGCTCTACTTATCGATCTTCTTCTGGAAGCTTAACGTTCAGCTCTAATACTGAGATGTCGTCATCTTTATGTTCGAATGTCAGATCAACCATTGATGGATCGACTTCAACGTACTTCGCAATACACTTCAAGATGTCTTCTTTCAGTTGCGGCAAGTATGACGGTGCAGGGTCGTCATGGCTGCGTCGCTCGGCAACAATGATCTGCAAACGCTCTTTGGCTAGGTTTGCGGTTGTCTTTTTCTGTGGTCTAAAAAACTCTAATAATGACATTGCGTATTAGCCCCCGAACAGTCTTTTGAAGATGCCTTTCTTCTGTTCCGTTAAGAAACGGAAGTCCACTTGGCTACCCAGTAGTCGCTCTACAGTATCATTGTAAGCCATACCTGCGTCGGTTGCTTCGTCAAAGATAACCGGAACACCCTTGTTTGACGCGTTCAGTACTGCTTGGCTCTCTGGAATCACACCCAGTAGAGAGATGTGCAGAATTTCTTCAACGTCTTCAACACTTAGCATCTCACCTTGAGTTACACGCGCTGGGTTGTAGCGAGTCAATAGAAGGTGCGTTTTCACTGGCTCTAATCCGTCTTCTGAACGACGAGATTTAGAATCAAGAATACCTAGAATTCGGTCTGAATCGCGTACAGAAGAGACTTCAGGGTTAGTCGTTACAATCGCTTCATCAGCGAAATACAACGCCATCAGAGCGCCTTGCTCGATACCCGCCGGAGAATCACAGATGATGAAATCAAAGCCCATTTCATCCAATTCATCAAACACACGACGAACGCCATCTTTTGTTAGTGCGTCTTTGTCACGAGTTTGAGAAGCAGGAAGAATGAACAGGTTCTCTGTACGCTTGTCTTTGATCATCGCTTGGTTCAGCGTCGCTTCACCATTGATAACATTAACGAAGTCGTACACAACACGACGCTCACAACCCATGATTAAATCTAGGTTACGCAGACCGATATCAAAGTCGATGACTGCGGTTTTCTTCCCTTTTAAAGCCAGACCTGAGGCAATAGCTGCACTGGAGGTCGTTTTGCCTACCCCGCCTTTACCCGACGTTACAACGATAATGCGTGCCATTCTGTTTTCCTTTTATTTCTCTTATATTGCGAGGACATCAACGTGTAATACATCGTTTGCCATACTGAACATGGTTTTCTTCTGCCAGTACTCGCTTTCAATTTGATCGCTGAGCCAGTAATTTCCTGCAATGGAAACCAGCTCGGCTTGTAAATCATTACAAATTATTTTTGCTTCAGTTTGACCACTTGCACCTGCAATTGCACGACCGCGTAGCGTGCCATGAATGTGGATGCTGCCATCGGCAATCACTTCTGCACCTGCACTTACGTGGCTAAGAATCAGCAAATCACCATCTTTCGCATACACCTGCTGACCAGAACGTATAGGGGTTCTCACCACCTTTATCGGGGCCATCTTCGCCGGAGCTTGAGAAGGAGATTTACTTGCTGTCATCACAGCAAAACCTGCATCTCTGGCTAGGTTTTGCATGCGTTTATCTGAACAGCCAGCCACACCAACCGGGATCATGCCCGCTTGAGATATACCATTTTTCAGTTGCACGAAATCTATATCGCCCGCGACTTTGCTAATGTTGATAACAACCGGCGCAGCTGCGAAAAAAGTGGGTGCCTGGTCTACCTTCTCTTGAAGAAAAGACACTGCATTTTCGACTTGATCATCGGATAAGTGCAAAACAGATAGCGTGAAACTGCTACCTTTTAGATCTGGGTTACTAGACATCGAAAAACTACAGGACCTCAATAGCGGATTGGTACAATTTCTTTATCAATAAAATAAAGGGCATTGCCTGAAACTAGGTTTATCATGTTATATTCCCAAACCAAGCACAGCAAGTAATCTTGTTGTCAAATGAACGTTTTGTTCCCAATATTTCCCTAACATAAACTATTGATCTCGCAAGTGAGAGTTTTGTAGTCATAAACATTTAAAAAAGGTTTGTCATGCTGTGTTCTATATATAAAAGTTCAAAGAAAGAAGGAACATACCTTTATATCCCTAAGAAGGATGATTTTTCACAAGTTCCTGACGCATTGATGCAAATGTTTGGTAAACCTAGTTTTGTAATGGTAATTAAAATGGACGGCCGTAAACTGGCTCAAGTGAACATCGATAAAGTGAGAGAATCACTGAACACCGATGGTTTCTTTTTGCAGGTTCCGCCACCACCAGTTAACGAACTTGAGCTTCATAAAGAGCGTAAAGCTCAAAATAAAGGTCAAGACGAAGAGTGATAGCCACCTCAATTCAAGGAGGAGTGATCGTTGAGTAAATTTTCGAAAACCATATTGGCTGTGTCGGCATTACTATTGGGTAATAGCCTGACCATTGGCTCGGTTCAAGCTGAAGAGCTTAGCTTTGAGCAATATGTAGAAAAACTAAAGCAACAAGGTCGTGAAGAAGGTATTTCTGAAGCGATCATTGATGAAGCTTTTGATGGTGTGACGTTTAAGCCAAGAGCGGTAAAAGCCGACAAAAACCAACCTGAAAAGAAACTGACTCTGGATGAATACATTCCACGTGCGGTTCCTGACTGGAAAGTGAAGCAGGCGAGATCACTCTATAAGAAACACTACACAGCGTTAAAGCGTATTGGTGATGAATATGGTGTTCAACCAAGATTCATTGTCGCTCTATGGGGTGTAGAGAGTAATTTTGGTAAGTTCACGGGGAATTACAGTGTTATTGATGCTCTAACAACCATGGCTTATGAAGGTCGCAGAGAAGCCTTCTTCCGTAGCGAAGCGATGGCGGCATTGAAGATACTTGATCAAGGCCATATTGCACCAAAAGAGATGAAAGGCTCTTGGGCTGGCGCGATGGGGCAACCTCAGTTTATGCCTAGCTCATTTTTAGCTTACGCCGCTGATGGCAGTGGTGATGGCAAGAAAGATATTTGGGGTACTGAAGAAGACGTGTTTGCTTCGGCGGCGAATTATCTCAGCCAATCGGGTTGGGATGACAAATATACTTGGGGGCGTCAGGTTCACGTTCCATCAACCGTGTCTATTGAGATGCAAGGTCGAGACGAAGACAAAGCGAAATACCTAAAAGAGTGGTCTGAACTTGGTATTAAGCGTTATGACGATCGCCCACTGCCTACACTTGATGAAGATATCAAAGCTTGGTTGATAATGCCGGACGATGAAACGGGTCGTTCGTACCTCATTTACAACAACTACAATGTGTTAATGAAGTGGAATCGTTCTTATTACTTTGCGTTGGCGGTCAGCCACCTAGCCGATAGAATTAAGTTTGATTAATCGACCTAATTTGATTAATAGACTCAATCTGATTAATAGAACTAGGTCGCTTTGAATAGCATTTAGCCTACTATAGGCAGAACAGATTAAAGGACTCTTCGGAGTCCTTTTTATTTTATATTTCATATATTTAAGAAGGTGGTTTTGTGCTAACAGATAGAGCCGCACAGATGGTGATATTCCATGCGTTAATCAAGCATGAAGGCTTTACCAGTGCAGCAAAAAGCTTGAATGTGTCGGTATCTCACATCAGTAAACAAATTGCTTTGCTCGAGGATTCGATAGGTATCAAGTTAGTGCAAAGAACCACACGCAGCCTTACGTTAACCGAAGCTGGAGAAGTGTTCTATCAGCATTGTGAGCAGCTGTTCAATACGGTGAAAGCGGCTCAAATGGACATGGATAGCCAGCGTGACGACATTTCTGGAATATTCCGTATAGGCTTGTCTCAGTCATTTGGCACACTGCATATCATTCCAGCGATTGACCAGCTTAGACAGCTTTACCCTCAGCTGAGAATTGAAGTGCATTTGTTCGATTACAAAGTGGACATGATTGAGGAGCGCTTGGATCTCTGGATCACTAACAATGAAGACTTGCCTGAAGGTTACATTGCGCAGCGTTTAGCAGATAGCCAGTTTGTGGTAGCCGCATCACCGGATTATCTGATTAAGGCAGGGACTCCACACGTGCCATCTGATCTGATTGACCATAACTGCCTTATCTACCGCAGCCGTGAACGTGATTACACGTCATGGGCATTTGATAACGGCCAAGAAAATCTCAGTGTTAAAGTGGCGGGCGATTACTCGGTGGATTTGGCTGAAGCGGTACGAGACGCGGCAGTATCAGGTTGGGGCGTTGCTTACCTAGCGACTTACTTAGTCAAAGAAGAGTTTAGAACGGGCAAGCTCATCCAAGTTTTACCGGAATGGCGAGCGAGTCAGCTGATGCCATTCTATGCCGTGTATCCGAGTAGAAAGAACATGCCGAAGAAGCTTTCAGCAGTGATTGAGTTCATCAAAGATCATATCGGATCGCCGACTTATTGGGACAAAAACCTCAAAACTTGCGTTGAACTGCACCGCTAACTGTTTCCCAATCTATAAATATAATTTCCATATGGAAAAAGTTTGTTTTTTAATCAAAGTTAATTATTAAAATTCAATTACTTAGTGAAATTCACTATTAAAGAGTGATTCAACCAACATCACATTAACAACCTCAACTTGCCGCAAACGATTTCCTCTATAGAATGCGTCGCCTTTCCTACCTACAACTTTAGGTTGACGCACATGGCTTCCCTACTTGGAATTATCACTATTTTAGTAACCGCTTGGTTACTATCTACGGACAGAAAAAATATCCCGCTAAGAACAGTCTCTTTGGCTTTCTTACTGCAAATCTCATTCGCCCTACTGGTTCTGTATGTGCCAATGGGTAAAGAAGTGCTGAATGCAGCCACTGGTGCAGTGTCTAGCTTGATCAACTACGGTCAAGAGGGGATTAACTTCCTATTTGGTGGCCTAACGAATAACGGATTTGTATTCGCTATTAACGTTCTCGGCATCATTATCTTTTTCTCTGCATTGATTTCAGGTTTGTATCACATCGGCTTTATGCCAAAGGTGATCAACCTAATCGGCGGTGCTTTGCAAAAGTTCTTAGGTACAGGCCGTGCGGAGTCACTGTCTGCTACTGCGAATATTTTTGTTGGCATGATCGAAGCGCCATTGGTGGTTAAACCTTACTTGAAGCACATGACGGATTCACAACTGTTTGCCGTCATGGTGTGTGGTTTGGCTTCTGTAGCTGGTGGCACGCTAGTCGGTTATGCATCGCTTGGTGTTGATTTGAACTACCTGATCGCTGCGGCATTCATGTCTGCTCCTGCTGGTCTATTGATGGCCAAGATTTTGGTACCAGGTAATGCAGATGAGGCTCAAGAAAATATTGAGTCTGACGTTGAAATTCCACGAGCAACAAACGTAGTTGAGGCAATGGCAGATGGGGCTATGTCTGGACTTCGTATTGCCGTTGCAGTGGGTGCGACACTTCTGGCCTTTATCAGTGTGATAGCAATGCTGAATGGCTTGTTAGGTATTGTTGGTGGCTGGTTCGGCGTAAACCTAAGCTTCGAACTTATCCTAGGTTATGTGTTCGCACCCGTTGCATGGCTGATCGGTGTGCCGTGGTCTGAGGCTGTGGTTGCAGGCTCGCTGATCGGTAACAAGATCGTTGTGAACGAGTTTGTGGCTTTCATCCAGTTAATGGACGTAAAAGACGCACTGAGTGAGCACTCAAAAGCGATCGTTACTTTCGCGCTATGTGGTTTTGCCAACATCTCTACGATGGCCATTTTGATTGGCGGTTTGGGCAGCTTAGTTCCAGAGCGTCGTTCTTTCATCTCACAATACGGCTTTAAAGCAATTTGTGCGGGTGTGCTTGCCAACCTAATGAGCGCAGCGATTGCCGGCGTGGTGCTTTCTCTATAAGTAATCATTGGTGACTTATAAGCACTTTCTAACTGGGCCATAACCACCCAGTTAGCTAATCGTGGCTTTGCTCTCCCTATAGTAAAGTGACTGATTAACCACAATAATATTCGCTTAGTATGATAAAGAGAGCCTATAGTGTAAGAACGTAGGCTTTCTTATTTTAGTGAATAAGTTTGTACCACAGGGTGTGGTACAAATGTTTAGGGGCACAAATGGATTTGTCGATCACTTCTTCTTTGGCGTTAATTGGACTCTTGTCCTTGGCTTGTCAGCTACTTGGTTGGCGTTTGCGTCTTCCCGCTATTCTTCCTTTGCTTATCGTTGGCCTGCTATTAGGTCCCGGTCTCAACATCCTTAATCCTGATGCCATTTTTGGTGATGTACTGTTCCCGTTGATTTCATTAGGGGTCGCCATCATTTTGTTTGAAGGTGCATTGACTCTTAATTTCAAAGAAATCAGAGGCCATGGCCGCATGGTGACTCACTTAGTGAGTTTCGGCATGTTGATTACATGGGCGTGCATCGTGGTGGGGGCTTATTATTTTGTCGATTTCAGTTGGCCATTGGCGGCGTTGTTTGCTGCATTAGTCGTGGTGACCGGCCCAACGGTGATTGTTCCCATGCTGCGCAGCATTCAACCCAAATCTTCGCTAGGCAGTATCTTGCGCTGGGAAGGGATAGTGATTGACCCGATTGGCGCTCTGTTTGCCGTTCTCGTTTACGAATACATTGTCTCTTCAGCCGATCCTACAAGCCATGTTCTGTCGGCGTTGGGGCTGACTTTAGCCATTGGTTTGGGCTTAGGGATCATCGGTGGCTATTTGATTGCCAAGATGCTGCAAGGGCATTGGGTTCCACATTATTTGCGTAACGTGGCGGTCCTGACATTAATGCTGACGGCGTTCTCTTTCTCAAATGATCTGAGTGAAGAGTCCGGTTTATTAACCGTGACCATCATGGGTATCTGGCTCGCCAATGTGAAAGGCTTGGATCTCGAAGACATTATTGAATTCAAAGAAACCCTGACTGTGTTACTCATCTCTGCGTTGTTTATTCTGTTAGCGAGCAGGCTTGATTCGGGGACTTTCCTCTCAATAGGTTGGGGTGGAATTGGCTTATTAGCGGTCGTCATGCTGGTGGCTCGTCCTCTGAGTGTGTGGATCAGCGGGATCGGCACGGATCTTACTTCAGCAGATAAATGGTTTTTGAGCTGGATGGCGCCTCGCGGGATCGTTGCTGCCGCGGTTTCTTCTCTGTTTGCAATCAAGCTTCAAGAGAAGCAATTAATCGAAGGGGCAGATTTACTGGTGCCAATGGTGTTCTTGGTCATTATTGGTACAGTAGTGATTCAGAGCCTAACCGCGAGTTGGTGGGCGAGAAGGCTGGGTGTGACTCAAGAGAAGGCACAAGGGGTTATTTTCTTTGGTGCGACTCATTTTTCACGTCAGTTTGCCAAAGTGCTGGCGACACACAACATCAACAGTGTGCTTGCTGATACCAACTGGGAGAGCATTCGCTTAGCGCGCATGGACAACTTGAATGTCTATTTCGGTAATCCAGCTTCGAGCCATGCTGAAAATAATCTGGAATTGGATGGGATAGGGCGTGCCATGATTGTATCGCCTTATCGTCAAACCAACCCACTAGTCAGTATGCACTATCAAGATGAGTTTGGTGAGAATAAGGTGTTTGAACTTGAATCCTCAGAAAATAAACATGAAAGGCATCAGGTGAGCCGTGATGGCAATAGAAGCCTGTTTTCCGAAGGGGTTACCTATTCCAAACTTAACTCCTTGATGGCTCAAGGCAGCCAAATTAAGAGCACGGGTTTAACCGAGGCGTTTGACCTTAATGAGTTTAATGCCCTGTACCCTAAAGCGATTCCACTTGGCGTGATTAATGATGGTGATTTTCGCTTAGTGACACAAGGCTCTGAATTGGAAAAACTCATATCAACGGAGTGTCAGGTCATTAGTTTATTGCCACCTTTGGGAGAGATTGAAGGTATCGATACTCCAGATAAGTAGTGAGTGCTCTGTATTTAAAGCGAGTCGCTTTGTATCAAAAACGAATAGCTCAGTATCAAAAAAGCCGCAACGTTTTCACGCTGCGGCTTTCTAATTTTGCTCTAGCTTATTTTACTCTAGGGCGAGGCAATTCATGCCGCTGGTATTACTACCTAAGCTGTCATTGCGGACTATTTCGAGTGGAATTGCTCACAAGCGATCATAGTATTCTCGATTAGGCTTGCCACTGTCATTGGACCAACACCACCTGGAACTGGTGTGATGAAGCTTGCGCTTTCTTTAGCCACATCGTATTCAACGTCGCCAACGAGCTTGCCAGATTCCAAACGGTTGATACCAACATCGACCACAACAGCACCTTTCTTAATCCAAGCACCAGGAATGAAGTTAGGCTTACCAACGGCAACCACAACAACGTCTGCTTGACGTACGTGACCTTCAAGGTCTTTGGTGAAGCGGTGGCATGTTGTTGTCGTACAACCTGCTAGAAGCAGTTCTAGAGTCATTGGGCGACCAACAATGTTTGATGCGCCTACAACAACCGCGTGCTTGCCGCGTAAATCGATGTTGTAACGGTCAAGCAGCGTGATGATGCCTTTAGGCGTACAAGAGCGTAGCTTAGGCATACGCTGAGCCAAACGGCCTACGTTGTATGGGTGGAAGCCATCAACGTCTTTTTCAGGTGTGATACGCTCAAGAACGTGAGTAGTATCGATACCAGCAGGCAAAGGCAGTTGAACTAGAATGCCATCAATCTCTGGGTCTTCGTTGAGTTGATCGACTAGCGTTAGCAATTCATGTTCGGTGGCAGTTGCTGGTAAATCAAAAGATTTCGAGACGAAACCAACTTCTTCACACGCTTTGCGTTTACTGCCAACGTAAACCTGAGATGCCGGGTCTTCACCCACTAAAACAACCGCTAGGCCCGGAGCACGCAATCCAGCTTGAGTACGAGCTTTTACACGTGCCGCTACTTCAGAGCGAACCGTTTGAGAAATTAGCTTTCCATCAATATTTTGAGCAGTCATGAATTTCCTTAGTATTGATATTCAAGTTAGTGGCTGATGTTTTGGCGCATTATTCCAGAAAATCTTTTTGATTACCATCAAGCAAACGTTTGCTTTGTTCTATTTTCCAACACTTATAATCTTATTGCCCTTTTTTTACTCACTTGGATCAGAATGTTAGATAAAGCCGTTGCTTTACTGATTCGAATTCGTATAATCCTTTCCTGTAGCGCGCCCTTAGCTCAGCTGGATAGAGCACCTCCCTTCTAAGGAGGTGGTCGAAGGTTCGAATCCTTCAGGGCGTACCACTATTTAAAGAAACCCGATAACTCCCTGAGCTGTCGGGTTTTTTGCATTTCAGAACGACTTAATCTTTCAATACCGTGTTGTGTCTTTAGGTGTCTTTGTCTTTCAGTTTTTGCTAAACGGCAACGAGCTGTGGGGTATATCTAAGGCCTAGCATACTGCATCCATCTTCCAAGTAATGATCGGTCACTACGTCGAAACCGAACTTACCATAATAGTCTTTAAGATGAGCTTGTGCCGAAATAAAAATTGAGCAATCAGGGTAAATCTTCCGAGTGGCATCAAAACTCACTTGCATGAGCTGGTTACCTATCTGTTTACCTCGGTATTCTTTCGCTACGATCACTCGCCCGATACAAACATCATCTGCATCAGAATCGAGCAAAGGGAGAACATCTACGGGGTATCCAAGCTTCTGAGCCATAATTCGGCTGTAAGCCACTAGGTGTCCGTTCTCATAACCCATGATGTGATAGGTCTCTGGATGGTTATCTTTGCCGTCTAGGTCACTATAGGGTGTGTTCATATCCACGATAAAAATATCGACTCTTTGCTGTAAGAAATCATAGAGCTCTTGAACAGACAGGTCCGCAAATTTTTTAACTTTCCACTCGATCATCACTTTTCTCCTAATTATTTTGGGCTACAACATAGAGAGTATTCAAACCGAGTTCATTAACCTTTGTTAACTGGCCATGAAACTATTCAAAATCACCACTTTAAAGCGCCACTCATTTTCCCTCGTTATTCATTTCATTCGGCTTATGTAATAGAAAGTTAAAATTGTTCGTTTTTTGGGGTTTACATCATTTAGTAATAAAGCCACTATGAATTCACGAAGAATAGACAAGTAAAGCTATTAGCTGGTTGGTTTAGGAATCAAACCTTCTGAGTGATGGCTGATTTAGAGGAAGTAATGGCAGGAAACAGTATCGGACAACATTTCCGCGTGACTACGTTCGGAGAAAGTCACGGTATCGCACTAGGATGTATCGTAGATGGATGCCCACCAGGATTAGAAATTACCGAAGCAGACCTTCAAAGAGATTTGGACCGTCGTCGCCCTGGTACTTCTCGTTATACAACGGCTCGCCGTGAAGCGGATGAAGTAAAGATTTTATCAGGTGTATTTGAAGGCCAAACTACGGGCACTTCTATTGGTCTATTGATTGAAAATACAGACCAACGCTCTAAAGACTATTCCGAAATTAAAGACAAATTCCGCCCTGGTCATGCTGACTATACCTACCATCAAAAGTACGGTGTACGTGATTACCGTGGCGGCGGTCGCTCTTCTGCTCGTGAAACTGCAATGCGTGTAGCGGCAGGTGCAATTGCGAAGAAATACCTGAAACAAGAATTTGGTGTTGAAATCCAAGCTTACCTTTCTCAAATGGGCGATATCTCAATTGATAAAGTGGATTGGAATGAGATCGAAAACAACGCGTTCTTTTGTCCAGATGCCGACAAAGTGCCTGAGTTTGACCAACTGATTCGTGACCTGCTAAAAGAAGGCAACTCGATCGGTGCGAAGATTCAAGTGGTTGCGACTAAAGTGCCTGTAGGCCTTGGTGAGCCAATATTTGATCGTTTAGATGCTGACATTGCTCACGCTCTAATGAGCATTAATGCGGTGAAAGGTGTTGAGATTGGTGATGGCTTTGATGTCGTTAATCAACGCGGTAGTGAACACCGTGATCCATTAACTCCAGAAGGCTTCAGCAGCAACCATGCTGGCGGTATCTTGGGCGGTATTTCTACTGGCCAAGATATTGTGGCGAGCATTGCGCTTAAACCAACATCAAGCATTACTGTTCCTGGTGACACGATCACTAAAGACGGTGAAGCAACGCAGTTAATCACTAAAGGTCGTCACGATCCATGTGTGGGTATCCGTGCGGTGCCTATTGCTGAAGCGATGCTGGCTATCGTGCTGCTTGATCACTTGCTACGTCACCGTGGTCAAAACTTTGGTGTGACAACAGAAACGCCAAAAATCTAGTTCTGCTTCGTTTTATTCAGAACAGATTTGAAACTGATTTGATAGAAACCAAAAAGGGTTGCTTCGTAATGAAGCAACCCTTTTTATATTCTGCGTCATTGAGAATATCTAATGTACAGAGTTTTCTGGATCAAGCTGGAACGAAGGCAAGCGCCATTTGAATCTTACGGCCGCCATACGCAGCAAGTAACCAACCACAAGCGTAACAATCGTTGCGGTTACGTCGTTAACGCCAAGCTCAAGCAAACCTAGGTATAAACCTGAAGCGACAAGGGCGACAGATGCATACAGCTCTTCATGCAGAACCAATGGTGTTTGACGGCAGATAAGATCGCGCAACAGGCCACCGAACACGCCAGTTACCAAGGCAGATACCATACAGATCATTGGGTGCAGGCCCATGGTCATCGCGACTTTAGTGCCAATGATACTGAACACGATAAGACCTAGAGCATCTAAACGAATGAACAAGCCTTTTAGCTTGATTACCCATTTAGCCAGTCCTGTTGTGATAACACCCGCGATACAGGTGATCGCCAGATATTGTGGGTTTTCAACCCAACCTAAAGGGTAATGACCGAGTAAGATATCTCGTACTGTACCGCCGCCAATTGCCGTTGCACTTGCAACCAACATTACACCAAACCAGTCCATTTTTTGTTTGCCAGCGCTGAGAGCGCCGGTCATGGCTTCTGCCGTGATGCCAATGATATACAAAACACTTAGTAGCATTGCTGTAGCTCTATAATTTAGGTCTATAAATTGGAGTCTTATAGGCCATAGGGATATAAAAATGAAGCGCGAGTGTAGTAGTAAAAACGCTGATTGACGAATGAATATTTGTACCGTGAATAGGCATTTCAGATTAGCTAAACTAATCATTCACCTCAAAATGGTGTAATCTGGGATCAGCAATCGATTGTCATCGTAAAGTATTATGATGAACCTAATGTCATTGCCAGTGATAGGGCTTTACCGAGCGCTTAAAAAAACGCAAAATGCCCCAGTTCTTTTTATTTAAATTTGATCTTATGACGCACCAATACCCAGATATCATCGACATTTTCAATCAAACCTTTTTCGAGAGCTTTAATACCAAGCTAGAACTGGGAGCGGACGAGCCTATTTACCTGCCAGCCGATGGGGAGGTTTCTCATCACCGTATCGTATTTGCTCGCGGCTTTTACGCGTCAGCACTTCACGAGATAGCACACTGGTGTGTGGCTGGTCCTGAGCGTCGTTTATTGGAAGATTTTGGTTACTGGTATGAGCCTGATGGCCGAACTGAGTCGGTTCAAGCTGAGTTTGAAAAAGTAGAAATTCGCCCGCAAGCGTATGAATGGATCATTGCGACCAGTGCAGGCTTTCCTTTTAATGTCAGCTGTGACAATCTACACGGCGATTTTGAGCCAGATCGTTTGGCCTTTATGAATAAAGTACATAGCGAAGTCATGGGTATCTTTGAAGCTGGCCTTCCGCCTCGCGTAAAAATGCTCTCTGAAGCATTGCGCAGCTTCTACGATGTAGAACCTTTATGTGCTAGCCAATTTATTGTGAAATAAGAGAATATTATGATTATCGAATTTGAAGAAAAACTACTTGAAGTAATTGATGCTCGCATTGAAAACGCATCAGATGATGAACTGTTTGCTGGTGGTTACTTACGTGGTCATATTTCTCTTTCAGTGGCTTCATGTGAAGAAGACGGCATTGAAGACGTAGCAGAAGTAAAATTGCGTATTGAGAAGAGCCTAGAAGACGCGCGTTCTGAATTGACGCCAGCTGATCGCACGATCGTTAATGACCTTTGGGTTGAGCTGCAAAACCAAGCATAACCTTAGTCGTTTAGCATTATTCGTCTACCGTAATTCGTTCATTACTCTTCCTCCTCATTTTTGAGCGAACCAATAATTTGAGACTCATTCGAATTTTTTGAATGAGTCCGTTCATTTCTTGTGATGGTTCCATTTTCTGACTACGTTATTCTAATCCCACTTAACAGAATCACAGAAAAGGTCACATCATGAAAGTTATCGCATTCGGCGCAAGCACCAGCTCTACCTCTATCAACAAAACTCTAGCAACTTACGCAGCAAACTTGATTGAAGGTGCTGAAGTAAAAGTCCTAAACATCAACGACTACAACGTGCCTATGTTCAGTGAAGACACTGAAAAAGAGATTGGCCAAGCGGAAGGCGCTCAAGCATTCTTGCGTGACTTAGCAGAAGCGGACGCATTTGTTATCTCTTTTGCTGAGCACAACGGTCATTATCCAGCAGCGTACAAAAACCTATTTGACTGGGCGACACGCATTGAGCGTTCAGTATTTGGTGAGAAGCCGGCGGTTTACTTAGCGACATCTCCGGGCCCAGGTGGTGCGCAGACGGTACTTGGCGCAGCTACAGGCTCAGCGCCATACTTTGGCGGTAACGTTAAAGCATCACTTTCAGTGCCTAGCTTCTACGATAACTTTGATTTTGAGTCAGGTTCAATCAGCAATGAAGAGATTGCCGCTCAAATTAAAGACGCGATTGCTAAGCTGTAAAAGCGGAAAGTAAAGCGAATAGCTGCAAAATAACGTGCTGCTCTAGAATAAGAAGCAGCGACGTAAACAAGATTGAAAAAACAAAGCCCGAGCATTGAGATATGCTCGGGCTTTTTGTTTGGGTCGAATTAGGGTGTGTTGACCTTTCGCTGCAAAAATCAGCTCGTAAGATCAACACGGCCTAATACTTATTTGAATATTTAGACCTAGTCTAGAATCGACTAGTCCGCACTGGCTTGTTTCGTTGAAACCCAGCCTTCTGTTAACGCTTTGCCTTTGCGTAATCTTCTAATCCACATTCGACTTGGATGAATGGCTTCGAGCACACCAACCGGAAGAGGTAGAGGATCGCCACAAATTTGTGAGGCTAAGACTTCTGCTAAAAGAGGGGTCGAGCTCAAACCACGTGAGCCTAAACCAATAAAACAGAACAAGTTCGGATAGCTGGTAACAGGTTCGATACCGTCGATAGCATCACGCTGCGGATTAAAGTTGTGCAGATTCTGATATTGCTCTTTGATGGATTCAAAATCGCCAACATTACCGACGAATGGTAGGTGATCTCGACTCACGCTACGGATACCTTGGCGTGCTAAGTTACCACTGGTATCGACATCTTTGGTCCACGCTTGTTCTGGTAGCGACCCGTGTAAACGCTCGCCATTATGTTGCTGAACCTCAATATCAAACTCTTTATCGATATTGGTTTTATCGTAATTCGCGCCAATACAATGGTGGCCGTTATTTGGATTCTGTGGCGTTAAGTAGCCATCAAAACACAACACTGTTTTTAGCTGGCTGAGATTTTCTGTAGTCGGGATATGACTCACTTGCCCTTTAACTGGCGTCAGAGGTACGGGACGAGTTTGTTCAAATTGGGTGAACTTGTGTCCATTCGCGACAACCACTTGGTCGTGCTTAGTTTGAATTTCACCTTGAGGTGTATCAATCGTTAGTAGCCATTGTTGCTCTGCTTCTAACCACTCAAGTTGTGTCACTTGGTGTTGATAGTGCGCGCTTACTTGGTTGGCCTCTTCTAACTTACCAATCAAACCTTGAGTAAGCTGAAGAGGGCTTAACCAACCACCCAGTGGGAAGTAAACACTCTCTTTATCAACCGGTAAGCCAATCTTTTCGTTCGCTTGTTCGGGCGTCAAGCGCTGAATCAAGTCTGTGTGGAAATTGCCTTCCAACATGCGGTTGAGCTTTTTAGTTGAGCCCTCATCCCACATCAAAATATTCACGCCACACCATCTGTGATCAAAGTTCACCGATTGTGCTGCTTGATTGATAAATTGGCGGGCAAACAACAAGCCTGGGCCAAATATTCTTGAAACATTGGATGTCGCTTCACTGAGTAGCGGATAAATCGCACCTTGATTGTTGCCAGAGGCATTGCCCGCTGCTTGTGGGTGTTCACAGTAAAGGGTGATGTTTTTACCACGGCGGCTTAGCGTTTTGGCTAATGCAGCACTGGCAACGCCACCGCCAATAATGGCGATATCTTGTGAATCACTGTGTTGAGCTAGGCCATACCAAGGTTTGATGTTGGTATGAGCGTGCTTCTTGTCAAGGCGGCCAGCAATCATTTCACGCTTAGTACCAAAGCCTTTGACTTTTTTCATCGCAAAGCCAGCTTCGATTAAACCGCGGCGAACAAAACCAGCGGCGGTAAACGTTGCACAGCTGCAATCTTGTTTTGCCAGTTTGGCCATGCCGTTGAATAGGTTTTGATTCCACATTTCTGGGTTCTTACTTGGCGCAAAGCCATCTAAGAACCAAGCGTCAACCAAACCTTCACGTGGGGTTGGTACGTTAGGCATACAATCTTTAATATCGCCAAACCACAAATCAAGCGTGATTGTACCGTCGCCTAGCACAATGCGGTGACATTCAGGCAGAGCGATAGGGTAGTGCTCTTGGAGTTGCGTCGCATACTCGGCTAATTCAGGCCACGATTGATGTGCTTTGATGAGATCCTCTTTATTTAAAGGATATTTTTCAAAACTGATGAAATGTAACTCTTTGGTCATCGCTTGTGGGTTATCTTTAATAAAAGTATCGAACCATTGCCAGACCGCGAGAAAGTTCAAACCTGTACCAAAACCGGTTTCAGCAATCACAAAACGGCGTTGTTGATGTTCAACCCAACGCTTTGGAAGGTGGTTTTGTTTTAAAAAGACGTAGCGAGTTTCTTCTAAACCGTTAACATTGGAGAAGTAAACGTCGTCAAATTGGTCTGAAACTGGCGTGCCAGACTCATTCCATTCCAGTTCTGCATTAGTAATTGAAGTCATAAAATCTATCATTTTGTGATTTGAAGCGATATGTTGGTAGGGATTGTACGAATTTCTAGGAAAGCTGACCACTTTTGTTAGGCTTCTTAGTTATCATCTAGCTGAATTTAGAATTATAGGAATGTCACATGAAACGAGTCGTAATCACCGGTATGGGTATTGTTTCAAGTATCGGTAACAACGTCGAAGAAGTTTTAGCATCACTGAAAGAGGGTAAATCAGGTATTACCGCTTCAGAGCAGTTCAAGGAAAATGGCTTGCGCTCTCAAGTTTGGGGTAACCTAAAAATGAACCCTGCTGACCATATTGATCGCAAAAAAATGCGCTTTATGGGTGATGCAGCGGCATTCGCTTATCTTTCAATGGAGCAAGCAATTGCTGATTCTGGTTTAACAGAAGATCAAGTATCTAATGACCGCACGGGTATCGTTGCGGGTTCAGGTGGTGCTTCATCTCTAAACCAAGTAAACGCAGTAGACATCATCCGTGAAAAAGGCGTGAAGCGCGTTGGTCCATACATGGTTCCACGTACAATGGCTTCTACGGTTTCTGCTTGTCTAGCAACTCCTTTCAAAATCCGTGGTGTGAACTACTCTATGAGTTCTGCATGTGCGACTTCTGCACACTGTATTGGTCACGCAATGGAGCTTATCCAACTTGGTAAGCAAGACGTAGTATTCGCTGGTGGCGGTGAAGAGCTTGATTGGTCTCTGACTATGATGTTCGACGCAATGGGCGCACTTTCTACTAAGTACAACGACACTCCAGAATTGGCTTCTCGTACCTACGATGCTGACCGTGATGGTTTCGTTATCTCTGGTGGCGGCGGCATGCTAGTTATCGAAGAGCTTGAGCACGCAGTTGCTCGTGGCGCAAAAATTTACGGTGAAATCGTAGGTTACGGCGCGACTTCAGATGGCTACGACATGGTTGCTCCTTCTGGTGAAGGCGCGGTTCGTTGTATGAAGATGGCAATGCAAAACGTTGATGGCGTTGACTACGTGAACACTCACGGTACTTCAACTCCTGTGGGTGACGTTAAAGAACTTGGCGCAATCCAAGAAGTCTTTGGCGGCAACAGCCCAGCAATCTCAGCAACGAAAGCGATGACTGGTCACGCTCTAGGTGCGGCTGGTGTACACGAAGCAATTTACTCAACGCTAATGCTAGATAACGGCTTTATTGCACCTAGCATTAACGTAGCAAACCTAGACGAAGCAGGCGCAGGCCTAGACATCGTAACTGAAACCCGTGAGCAAGAGCTAACGACAGTTATGTCTAACAGCTTTGGTTTCGGCGGTACGAACGCAACGCTAGTAATCAAAAAATACCAAGGCTAATTGAAGCTAAGGTTAAATTAATAAAGGTTAATCGTTAATGGGTGACGTGAGTGCAGACTCAACACGCATAGGTTGCCCACTAACCATGACCAACAGAACAAAGCTTTTTAAATGTAGGTTTTATACGTGTTTTTTTGAACATGACTTTTTAAATCTGGGTTTAGAAATTAAAAGGTTTCCAGAGCTTGACCAGTAGTGACTTTGGTTAGTACTGGTTGAACAGACGCAAGACTCTGTCTCCTGGAGAGCGAGATAGGATCCTTTTGTTCTGGATGTTTGCCCGATTGTTTATTCAATCGGGCATTTTTCGTTTTAGTCTTCTGACTTTTGCTTTTTGATTTTAGGTATTGGTTCTTATTTCTGTTCTTGTTTGTGCAGACTAGGCGATTCAGCCCTTTATTTATAATGTATTCCAATTGCGACTCGACACCGTGTGTGGAATTTTGCACAATCATTTCAATTCACATTTAAGGTCGACAGACCCCAACGAAAGTACCTTCCCAATGAAAATCTTAATCGATGAAAATATGCCTTATGCTGAAGCGCTTTTTAGCCAGCTAGGTGAAGTGACAATGAAGTCCGGTCGAACGCTAACCGCTGACGATCTTGTTGACGTAGATGCTCTGATGATTCGCTCCGTTACTAAGGTCAATGAAGCGCTGATCAGCAAAGCGAACATGCTCAAGTTTGTTGGAACCGCAACGGCTGGTATGGATCACGTTGACCAAGAATTGATGAAAGAGCGTGGCATTTTCTTCACCGCAGCCCCAGGCTGTAACAAGGTGGGTGTGGCTGAGTATGCGTTCAGCGCGATGATGGTTCTTGCACAGCAGCAAGGCTTCTCTGTTTTCGATAAAACGGTCGGTATTATTGGCTGTGGTCAAGTGGGCAGTTATTTAGCGAAGTGCCTTGAAGGCATTGGCGTTAAAGTATTGCTGAACGATCCTCTAAAACAACAAGAGGGTGATACTCGCGAGTTTACGGAATTAGAGACACTGCTTGAGCAGTCAGACGTGATCACTCTGCATACGCCAATTACTAAGACGGGTGAGTTCCCAACACATCACTTGATCAATGATCAAGTGCTGAACAACTTACGTGCTGATCAAATTTTGATTAATGCAGCTCGTGGCCCAGTTGTTGATAACCAAGCGTTAAAAGCTCGCCTGCAAAAAGCCGATGGTTTTACTGCCGTTCTTGATGTGTTTGAGTTTGAACCTGAAGTCGATTTTGAGCTGCTTCCACTGCTTGCTTTTGCAACTCCTCACGTAGCGGGCTACGGTTTAGAGGGTAAAGCACGTGGTACTACGATGATCTTCAACAGTTATTGTGAGTTCTTGGGGACAGAGCTGCGAGCTTATGCAAGCGATCTTCTGCCGACAGCCCCAGTGCCTCAAATGAAATTAGATAGAACTTGGGATGAAGCAACACTGCACAATTTGACTCAGTTGATCTATGATGTGCGCAAAGACGACGCCTTATTCCGTCGCAATATCTCTACGCCGGGTTCTTTTGACAAGATGCGTAAAGAATATTGGGACCGTAGAGAGTACAGTGCAGTCGAGTTAACGGGCGACGAATCTTGTAATTTAACGCCGTTATCTAAACTCGGTTTTATGGTAAAGCCAACTTTATAAAAGAGAGAAACAATGAGCCAAGAATTTAATATTGCTATTTTAGGTGCGACTGGTGCGGTTGGTGAAGCCATTCTTGAAGTACTTAAAGAGCGTAAATTCCCTGTCGGTGAAATGCACTTACTAGCAAGTGAACGTAGTGAAGGCAAAACTTCCCGTTTTAACGGCAAAACAATACAAGTACAAAATGTAGAAGACTTCGATTGGTCTCAAGTACATATTGCGTTTTTCTCTGCAGGTAGCGAGCTTTCAGAGCGTTGGGCTCCAATCGCCGCTGACGAAGGTGTGGTTGTTATCGATAACACATCACGTTTCCGTTACGAATACGATGTTCCTCTGGTTGTGCCAGAAGTGAACCCTGAAGCGATTGCTGAGTTCCGTAACCGCAACATCATCGCGAACCCTAACTGTTCTACTATTCAGATGGTAGTAGCACTTAAACCAATTCACGATGAAGTGGGTCTTGAGCGTATTAACGTTTCAACTTACCAATCTGTGTCTGGTGCAGGTAAGCCGGGTATCGATGAGCTAGCGGGTCAAACGGCTAAGCTTCTTAACGGCATGCCAGCTGACAAGTCAGCATTCTCACAGCAGATCGCGTTCAACTGTATTCCTCAGATTGATGAATTTACAGAGAACGGCTACACACGTGAAGAAATGAAGATGGTTTGGGAAACTCAGAAAATCTTTGCTGATTCGTCAATCACGGTGAACCCGACTTGTGTTCGTGTTCCTGTGTTCTACGGTCACGCTGAATCTCTACACATTGAAACTCGCGCGCCAATCGGTGCAGAGCAAGTTATTCAGCTTCTAGAGAACACGGAAGGCGTTGAAGTATTCCAAGCTCTAGACTTCCCAACTCAAGTTCGTGATGCGGGTGGTAAGGACCACGTAATGGTTGGTCGTATTCGTAGCGACATCAGCCATCACAGCGGCGTGAACATGTGGGTAGTCGCTGATAACGTTCGTAAAGGCGCAGCGACAAACGCAGTTCAAATCGCTGAAGTTCTGATTCGCGATTACTTCTAAGCTTCATTGCTTTGACTATCAAGCCTCACTCTTTAGTGGGGCTTTTTTAATCGATTGAAAATATTGTTAGTCAAATTGTGTGAAATTGCTGCGAATATTGTTGCTGCAACACATTTTTTGTTTTCATCTCTATAGTTTTACGTCATTTATCCGATATATTTAATAGATCATCACTTTTCCGAATTTAAGCACCTAGCTGAGCCTTTTATGTTTCAAATTTTCAAGCCGTGGTTAATGCCTTTTGCCTTTATCATTGCGACTCAGATTTCCGTTGTTCGTGCAGATTCCATTCGAGTTGTAGGGCCTAATGGCCAGATACAATCAGCGCCTACGTTTTCAGAACCTCTTCAAAGAGCGCAATTGAATAGCTCTGAGCCTTCACGTTTCTATGGTCCAACTCGTAGCTCAGAAACGCTATGGTCTATTGCTTCAAGGTTACGCCCTGATAACTCCGTTTCAGTCCAACAAACGTTGTTGGCGATTTATCGCTTAAACCCACAAGCGTTTGAAAATCAGAATATCCATAGCCTGCTGCCTGCCAGTAATTTACGCGTGCCTTCTTTAGAGCAAGCGCGAGCCAGTTCGACGCAGCAAGCTATCAACATCATGAACTCGCACCTTGCTAAGCTTGATGCTCCTGCGGCAAAGCCTACCGATTCAAAACTTAAAGTAGCGCAAGCGCCAAGTCGACCAGATGTGGCGCCTAAAACTACACAATCCAAAGACAAGGTTAGCGAACCTAAAGTTGTCGATAAATCGATAATTGGTAATCAAGAGATAGTGAGTAGCAAGCCGCTAACCGGTGCCAAGGAAATGAACCACCTTGAGAAGCAGTTAGAGCTTTCAGAAACTGAGTTACTGTCACTTGAAGAAAAAAACCATCAACTTCGTTTGATGCTGTCGAATGTTCAATTGGAAGTGGATGAGCTAAAAACAGAACTCAGTGATGAAGACCGCATTCGTAGCGAAGTGGAAAAGCTGCTTGATGAAGAGCGTAGAAAGAACGCCGAAATTGAAAAAATGGCCCCAAGTGCCATGGATGAACTGTTATCTAATGGTTGGTTAGTTGCGGCTCTTGCGATTATTCCGGGTCTTCTACTTGGCTTGATCATAGTGATGCTGATAGGCCGTCGTTCTAAAAATGAAGAACAACAGCAAACCACTCAAGAACAAACGATTCAGCCTGAACCAAGCAGCATCGCGCCTATTACATTGGGCGACGAGATGGACGACCTTAACGAGCTGTCTTTAGACGATGACTTGTTTGGCACTGAAGACGATGCCAATAAGTTGTTTGACGACCAAGCTCTTGCTGAAGAAGATGATGTATTTGCAGGATTGGATGAATCTGATCTCGATTTCAATCTCGACGGTGAAGATGATGACCCATTTGCGAGCATTGGCGAAAATGGTGATTTAGACACTAACTTTGATGATCTGGAGTTGGACAGCAGCAACGGCATCAGTGTTAATGGTGAAGAGAAAGCGCTTGGTCTTGAAGAGATGGAGCGCGCGCTCGATAAAAGCGCAGAAAGCGCACTTGATACCGATGAAGTCGATTTTGATCTCTCAGATGATAACGCAATGTCTGCTGATGACATTGAAGCACTGCTATCTAAAGAATCCGAGACTGAAGATCTAGGCTCTAACGAATTAGACCAGTCACTATTAGATGACCTGTTTTCTCTTGATGACGAAGATGATGATAGCTTCGACATCGATGCTTTGATTTCGGAAGAGCAAAATGATTCTACTTCTAGTGCCGACACATCAATAACCGATGATTTTGATATCGATGCGCTTATCTCAGAACAACAAAGCGATTCTACGCCTTCGGACATAAGCAATGACGACTTTGATATTGATGCTCTGATCTCTGAACAACAGACCACTCAATCTGCAGCTCCTAGTGTAGAGGATGATATTGATGACATCTTTGCTCAGGTTGCCGCTCAGAACGAGCAAGCGAATGATCCTTTCAACCTCGATAGCGACGATGAGATAGCGACGAACCTAAACAATGGTTTGGCGTCTGATGATGATATCGAAAACATCCTGTCTCAGTTTGATAAGCCAATCGTTGATGAAGAGACTCAAGACAGCGTTGATCTACTTGATGAGCGGTTGGAAGGGGATGACGTTGACCTAAGCAACTCGACCGAACTCCTTGATGAAATGCTGGGCGATGAATCGGATGATGATCCTGAAAGTGAGCCTTTAGGTTTTGATGCCTTATCTGAACTTGAAGAGCTTTCTGGTTTATCGACTGATGATGAGCTAAACATTGCAGAAGACAGCACGGAAACTCTGGATGAATTAATCGGAGATTCTGATGATGATTTCGAACTCGACGCAGAGAGCACCGACTTACTTGATGATTTCCTTGATAGTGAACTATCGGATGATGCGCTTTCAGCGGACCAAGCCGATTCGCCAAAATCGGAATCTTTAGACCCGTTTGATGATTTACTGACAAGTGGCATTGAAGACGAGCTTGAATCAGAAGAGCAGACGTTTGATAAAGAGCTAGATGCTGCCTTTGGTTCTGATAAAGCCAGCGACGACCTTATCAAGGATTCAGAGGTTGAACATACTCAATTAACGTCAGAGCCTTCTGAAGTCGAGCCTGAGCAAATAGCGGACATTACTGAAACACCACAACCTGAACTTGTTGGTGATGCTTCATTAGATTCAGAACTGATTCAAGACGGTGCTGATGTTAAGCCAGAAAATGATGAAGCCTTTAATCGTGATGACTTTATCGATGACTTGTTTGGTGTAGCGCCTGCAACGGATGCGTTGCTTGATGACGCACTAGAAACAACAGATGAAGCATTGATTGATGAGTTGATGACTTCTGATGACAGCGATTCGTTGCAAGCTACTGAAGAGCCAGCTGAAGTATCAATCGAAAGTGCTTTGGAGCCAGAACAAACGGACCTTTCTGATAGTCATGAATTATCACCAGAAGAAGCGGTGTCGTCTGTTAAAGATGATGAACTGGATATTGACTCGTTGCTCTCTGAGAATTCTGACTTTGACAAACCAGTTTTTGAAGAGCCGACTCAAGAAGACACTGAGCAACAAGAATTAGAACCGAAAGAAGCCGACGTACAACATCAGCGTGAAGACATCGCTGCGAGTACTGAAGATCAAGCTTCGCCAGCGTCTTTAAATGATATCTCTGAAGACGATGAAGAAACGGTAGAAGATTGGTTAGCCGAAGCCATTGATGATGTTGAATCTCCTGCGAATATAGACTCTGATTTTGACTTTGAACCGAAAATTCAAGGTAGCGATGAACTTGAAAATATCGTTGAATCCTTGCCAGAGCCAGAGCCAGAGCCAGAGCCAGAGCCAGAGCCAGAGCCAGAGCCAGAGCCAGAGCCAGAGCCAGAGCCAGAGCCAGTCCGTGCTGCACATATGCCAGAAATCATTCCAAATGAGTTCGGTGTACCAGAAGACAATGATTGGCTGATTGGAGACGATACAGCTAAAGAAGATGCGTTGGCGGAAGCGGACGCTGAAGCTGATGTTGAAGTAATACCAGACCCAGTTACTCCTGCTGTTGAACCTCAACTAGACGCTGAACCTCAAGCAGAAACGGCACCGCAAGTTGACGCTACGGAACAAGCTGAAGTTCTAGGACAAGACAGCGAAGAAGAGTTCTCGTTTGATGACTTCGAACTTCCTGAGTTTAATGAAGAAGACGCGTTGGCAGAAGCCGATGCTGAAGCTGATGTTGAAGTAATACCAGAACCAGTTGTTCCTGCTGTTGATTCTCAACTAGACGCTGAACCTCAATCAGTATTAGAACCACAATTAACATCTGAGCCACAAGCAGACGTTGCGCCTCAAGCAGAAACGGCACCGCAAGCTGAAGTTCTAGGACAAGAAGACGAGTTCTCGTTTGATGACTTCGAACTGCCAGAGTTTGGTGAAGAAGATGCATTGGCGGAAGTCGTTAGTGAGCCTGATGAAGCTCAATTAGAGCAAGATCTCGCTCCTGAGGCAGAAAAGTTTGAGTTCGATGATCTTGACCTTCCTGAATATGACGAAGAAAGCGCAAAAGCAGACTCTGTTTTAGATGATATTGAGCAAAGCAGCGCAGAGCCAGTAGCGGAAGAAGAAGGCGTCGAGTTCGATGAGCTTGATTTGCCTGAATACGGTGAAGACGAAGCCATCTCAGATGCGTTTGCAGAGAAGCCGACACCACTGACTTCTTTTAGTCCGCAAGGTGAAGAGCAAGATGCGCTGCATGATTTGTTCTCAAACCCGCAAAGCTTTAGTCACGCTGACGACTTCTCCGATACAGAGGGTTTCTCGGGCGAAGCAGGGTTCTCAGATGCAGAAGAACCTGAACTGGCAGCGTTCGCACAACCAGATGATTCACCGAGTTCATCTTCAGGATTAAATTCAACGCCTTTAGAATCAAACTCAGCACCTACAGCGGTTCTAGACGAACCACTAGAAGGCTTTGACGATTTTGATGAAACAGCATTGGCTGAGTTGCTTTCAGAAGATGTACAAGACTCAGTCGACAATATGTTTGAGAAGCCATTAGATGCAACTTCGATTGACAGTGCGGGGCTCGATATCGATGCGATGCTCGAAGTTGGCGGTGAAGATTGGAAAGGCTTTAACTTAGCTCCAGAGCAGCAATCAAGCATGCACAATGGTGTTCCTGACGATCAACAAGAGATTTGGGCATCGGCTGAAAAACAAGCTGAACCTAAAATTAAAGAAGAGAATTGGGGTCAACAAGATAACCTTACAGAGTCAGGTAACAGTCGTGATAAGCAATACATGACGATTGACGAACTGATGGCTCAAGTAGAGCAAGAAGGCGAAGAAGCCATTAATCCAGATGATGAAGAGTTGAAGCTGGATGTTGGTCTCAATGAATTCCCTGATGTTATCGGTGATATCGGCAACTATGATGTCGACAACAATGCAGAAGCTGCTGGCAAGCTCGATTTGGCTAAAATCTATATCGAGATGAGTGATTCGCAAGGTGCAATTAAGCTTCTAGAAGAGGCGATAGTTGACGGGAGCGATGATATTCGTCGAGAGGCAAAGAATCTTATCGATACCTTAAACGGTCGATAAATTTAAAAAAATCATAAAGGGTAGAGTTGGCTACCCTTTATGTTTGGGTGAGCCCAAGCGCCTTTGTTTTATTTGGCTTCTTAAAATCATCGTCTAGGGCGGTAGTGATTGTTTATTGCAGTTTTAGCCCCATCCTATTTGGGCTAGCACTCATTTCCGTATATACTTCTTGCCCATTTTCAAAGAGAACAAAAACATGAAAATTGCTTTAGGTATTGAATATAACGGTACCCACTACTTTGGTTGGCAGCGCCAACGAGACGTGAAAAGTGTCCAAGAAGAATTGGAAAAGGCTCTTTCAGTTGTCGCGAATCACCCTGTAGAGGTTATGTGCGCAGGTCGTACAGATGCCGGTGTTCACGGTACGGGACAAGTCGTTCACTTTGAAACTAATGTTGATCGTAAAATGGTTGCTTGGACAATGGGCGCGAATGCCAACATGCCAAAAGATATTGCGGTTCGTTGGGCGACAGAAGTGAATGAGGATTTCCACGCTCGTTTTTCTGCAACTGCACGCCGTTATCGCTACATTATCTTTAATCATGCACTACGTCCTGGCATTCTGAATTCAGGCGTGAGCCATTACCATGGTCACCTTGATGAGAAAAAGATGCATGAAGCGGGTCAGTACTTGTTAGGCGAGAACGACTTCACTTCATTCAGAGCGACACATTGTCAATCTCGTAGTCCATGGAGAAACATGATTCACTTAAACGTGACTCGTCATGGACACTACATAGTGATCGATATTAAAGCGAATGCGTTTGTTCACCACATGGTGAGGAATATTACGGGTAGCCTAATTGCAGTAGGTAAAGGTGAGCAAAAACCAGAGTGGATCCAGTGGCTTTTAGAGGCTAAAGATCGAAAAGTGGCTGGCGCAACCGCCAAAGCGGAAGGCTTGTATCTGGTAGATGTTGATTATCCTGAACATTTTGAGTTACCACGAGAGCCAATTGGACCTCTGTTTTTACCGGATAATTTGAACTAAATGTGAGACTTAGGTTCAAAAAACATTACGCTTTCGTGCGTAAAATAGTGCCAGAAAATAGGTACAACCAGTTTTTTATCTACAGTCGCTGTTTTATGTGCTTTAATTCCCACGCATAATTCCCAAATTTATTTCTTTCGCAATCAAGCGTAAGAATCGAAACAAAAAGGTCTTCCATGAGTTGGCTTGAAAAGATTTTAGAAAAAAGCAACATCGTAACATCTCGTAAGGCGTCTATCCCTGAGGGTGTTTGGACTAAATGTACTTCTTGTGAGCAGGTTCTTTACCATGCTGAACTAGAGCGTAACCTAGAAGTGTGTCCAAAATGTGACCATCACATGCGCATGAAGGCACGTCGCCGTCTGGATACATTCCTAGACAAAGGTGAGCGCGTTGAACTAGGTGCTGATCTTGAGCCACAAGACAAACTGAAGTTTAAAGATTCTAAGCGTTACAAAGAACGTATCTCTACTGCTCAAAAGAACAGTGGTGAAACTGACGCGTTGATCGCAATGAAAGGTGAACTACTAGGTTTACCAATCGTAGCGTGTGCTTTTGAATTCTCATTTATGGGTGGTTCAATGGGCTCCGTTGTTGGTGCTCGTTTTGTGAAAGCGGTAGATGCGGCTATTGAGAACAACTGTGGTTTAGTTTGTTTCTCTGCAAGTGGTGGTGCTCGTATGCAAGAGGCATTGATGTCTCTAATGCAAATGGCAAAAACCAGTGCTGCTCTAGAGCGTTTATCTGCGAAAGGCCTACCGTTTGTTTCAGTCATGACTGATCCAACAATGGGTGGTGTTTCTGCGAGTTTGGCAATGCTTGGCGATATCAACATCGGTGAGCCAAAAGCGCTTATCGGTTTTGCTGGACGTCGTGTAATCGAACAAACTGTACGTGAAGACCTTCCTGAAGGTTTCCAACGCAGTGAGTTCCTACTCGACCACGGCGCTATCGACATGATCGTTGACCGTCGTGAGATGCGTCAGCGCGTTGCAAGCCTTGTTGCTAAAATGACCAACCAGCCTTCACCATTAGTAGTTTCTGTGAACGATTCACCGAATGAAGCTACTTATGAAGTACCAGAAGCGCCAGAAAAAGGGTAAAGTACCTTCTAACAAACCTACTTAATCATGGTTATGAGTTAGATGAGTCAACAACCTATTCCTCAAGCCACATCCTCTTTGGAGATGTGGCTTGATTATTTATCAAACATCCACACAAGCGCTATTGATCTTGGATTAGACCGAGTTCAGGCCGTCGCCTCTAAGGCAAACCTCACCAAACCTGCTCAACACGTTATTACTGTTGCCGGAACCAATGGCAAAGGCTCAACGTGTGCACTAATGGAAGCTATTCTGTTGGATGCTGGTTACTCAGTTGGTGTCTACAGTTCTCCTCACTTAATTCGCTATAACGAACGTGTTCGTATTAACGGCCAAGATCTATCCGATGAAAAGATGGTTCAGTCTTTCAATTTCATTGAGAAAGAGCGCGGCGAGATCAGCCTTAGTTTTTTCGAATATGGGACTTTAGCTGCGTTACGTGCGTTTCAAACTGAAGCGGTTGATGTTGTGTTATTAGAAGTGGGTCTAGGTGGACGCCTAGATGCGACGAATATCGTTGAGCATGATGTTTCTGTGATTACCAGTTTGGCTGTCGACCATGTTGATTGGCTAGGTGATGACATCAATGTGATTGGTTTTGAGAAAGCCGGTATTTATCGTAGCGGTAAGCCAGCTATCTGTGGTCAACCTAAACCACCAGCTACGGTTGCTGCTCACGCTGATGACATTAAGGCTGAGTTCTATCAGGTGGGTATCCAATACACCTATGATGTAGACGGCGATACGTGGAATTGGCGCAGTGGTGCATTCCAACTAGAATCATTGCCTATTCCAAGCCTGCCGCTACCTAACGCAGCAACAGCATTGATGGCATTAGGTACTTCAGAACTTAGCATTAGCGATGTGAACGTCGTTAATGGCATGAAGAACGCACAGCTTCCTGGGCGTATGCAGCAAATTAGCGAACAACCCGTGATTGTGCTTGATGTTGCGCACAACCCGCATTCGGCTGAATACTTTGCGCAGCAAGTAACGAAGAAATATGCAGGCAAAAATTTACACGTTGTAGTCGCCATGCTTCATGACAAAGATATCCCTGCGACATTGGAAGTATTAGCACCAATCACAACACATTGGTACCCAGCTTCGCTGAACGGCCCACGAGCCGCAACAGCTGCTGAATTGTGTCAAAGCCTACCTCAAGGCGTAGAGCAGCATTCAAACCCTGTAGCAGCGTTTGAAGCGGCTTTAGCTTCTGTTAAAGGTGACGATGTTGTACTGGTGGTCGGTTCTTTCCATACTGTGGGTGAAGTATTGGAGCATTGGCAGAAAAAAGGAAACTAAATGGCAAGTAAATTCCAAAGCCGATTAGTCGGTACCATCATTTTAGTGGCCATTGGTGTGATTGTATTGCCCGATGTGCTGGATGGTAAGAAGCTCCACTATAAAGAAGAGTTTGCAAGCATTCCGATTAAGCCAGAGCTTGATAGTAATGTAGAAGTTTTTGAAGTACTCGACCCTGTTGAAGATCAGATTGCACTGCCGGACTCTCCGGTTGAGCGAGTGGTTGAAAGTGGTGTTGATAATTCAGATAAGCAAACTGCGTCGGCTTCCAGTAACAAAGATGCGGATAAAGTGGCAGTGGTGGTTAAGCCCGTACCGGAAAAAAATGAATACCAAGACAGTGCTTGGATTATTCAATTGATGGCTTTGAAGAATGCTGACAACGCAAAAAACGTTGTTAAGGATTTACAAAAGCGTGGTTACCAAGCTCACACCAAGCAAGAAAAAACGTTTACGCGAGTAATTATTGGCCCGGATGTCTCTAAATCCAAACTTGAGCGACAAATTAAGGAATTAGAAAAAATTACGGGTTCAAAAGGCCAATTGCTCAAATTTAAACCGTTAAATCCATAAGAAAACGTTTGCGTCAGCATTTTTTCTGTTAAAATGCGCGCCAACTTAAGATGAAGAATTCATGAATTGGTTAGATTTTGTCATTTTAGGCGTGATCGGCTTCTCTGCCGTGATCAGTTTAGTTCGCGGTTTCGCTAAAGAAGCGTTATCACTTGTTATTTGGTTTGGAGCATTTTTTATTGCTAGCCAGTACTACGCTAAATTAGCCATGTACTTCACCAATATCGAAGATGAGATGTTTCGAAACGGAACTGCGATAGCAGCATTATTTGTTGCAACGTTAGTTGTCGGTGCCTTAGTTAACTATGTCATCGGTCAGCTAGTTCAGAAAACAGGCCTGTCGGGTACAGACAGAATCCTCGGTGTCGTCTTTGGCGGCTTACGTGGTGTTCTGATTGTCTCTGCAGTGTTGTTTTTCATGGATGCGTTTACTGCATTCCCAAGTTCTGAGTGGTGGGAGAATTCGCAGTTGGTTCCGGAGTTTAGCCGAATCATTGCGCCGTTCTTTGAGCATTTACAAGCAACATCTAGTTTCTTATCTGGCGCGCTTTAGCGCCAGTTAATGTCGAAAATCGAGGATTAGGACATGTGTGGTATTGTTGGAATCGTGGGTTCAACACCTGTAAACCAGTCTATTTATGACGCTTTAACGGTATTGCAGCATCGTGGCCAAGATGCCGCTGGTATTTGTACCATAGAAAGCAATCGTTTCCGTCTGCGTAAGGCGAACGGTTTAGTTAAAGATGTTTTTGAAGCAAAACACATGCAACGCCTCCAAGGTAACGTGGGTATTGGTCATGTTCGTTATCCTACAGCGGGAAGCTCGAGTGCTTCTGAAGCGCAGCCTTTCTACGTAAACTCTCCTTTTGGTATCACGTTGGCGCACAACGGCAACCTAACGAATGCAAGTGAAGTTCGTGAGAAGTTGTTCGAAAAAGACCGTCGTCATGTCAACACAACCTCTGATTCTGAAGTTCTACTGAACGTATTGGCTCATGAAATCGATACTGTTAAAGGTAATGTGACTTCAGAAGATGTGTTCCGCGCCGTTGCAAACGTGCACCGTACTATTCGTGGTGCTTACGCAGTGACAGCGATGATCATCGGCCACGGTATGATCGCATTCCGTGACCCACATGGTATTCGTCCACTGTGTCTTGGTAAGCGTGAAATTAACGGTAAAACAGAGTACATGGTTGCGTCTGAATCGGTAGCGTTAGACGCTGTTGGTTTTGATTTTATGCGTGATGTTGCCCCTGGTGAAGCTATCTACGCAACATTCAATGGTGAGCTTTTCACTAAACAATGCGCAGATAACCCACAATTAAACCCATGTATTTTCGAGTTTGTTTATTTTGCTCGTCCTGATTCATTCATCGATAAAATTTCGGTTTACAGCGCACGCGTTGAGATGGGTGAGATGTTAGGCAAGCGTATTAAAGAAGAGTACGCAGACCTAGACATTGACGTGGTAATTCCAATCCCTGAAACATCGAATGATATTGCGCTACGAATTGCTCAAGCGATCAATAAGCCATATCGTCAAGGTTTCGTGAAAAACCGCTATGTTGGCCGCACGTTTATCATGCCGGGTCAGCAACAGCGTAAGAAGTCGGTTCGCCGTAAGCTCAACGCAATTCGTTCTGAGTTTAAAGGTAAGAACGTTCTATTGGTTGATGATTCTATTGTTCGTGGCACAACATCAGAGCAGATCATTGAGATGGCTCGTGATTCTGGCGCAAGCAAAGTCTTCATGGTTTCTGCTGCTCCTGAGGTTCGTTTCCCGAATGTTTACGGCATCGATATGCCGAGCGCTACGGAGCTTATTGCTCATGGCCGTGACAACGAAACGATTTGCAAGCAGATTGGTGCCGATGCTTTGATTTTCCAAACGCTACCAGATTTAATCTCGGCGGTAGGTATGGGTAATCAAGACATCTCTCGTTTTGATACATCTGTATTCAACGGCGAGTATGTAACGGGCGATATCGACCAAGCGTACCTAGATTTCCTAGACTCTTTACGTAATGACGATTCAAAGGTTGAGCGTGAGATCCAACAAGATCTCGCGAACCTAGAGTTACATAACGAAGGCGCTTAGTGTACTCATAAAAAATGAGTAATAAAAAACCAGAGCATCGGCTCTGGTTTTTTTTTTGTGGAGAAGGGGTGACTCTAATGAATGTGGTATGCGATCACAAAATCAATAAACAGTCTAACTTTCTCTGGCAGGTGGTCTTTGTGGTTATAAAGCATGTAAATATCACGAGGGTTAGCACTCCAGTCTTCTAAGACTTGCACTAAGCTGCCATCTTCAATGTATTCACGGATCATCACGTCAGGCATTAGGGTGATACCTAGGCCTTCTGAACAGGCTTGTCTTACGACATTAAGCGCATTCGCATTGAAACGACCTTTCTCGCTATTCACCACCGTCTCTTCATTCGAATTACTCAGCTGCCACTTAATCAGCGGATAGCCTTTAAGTAGCGAATGATTCGCGAGCTCTTCTGCATGACTTGGTGCCGGGTTCTTCGCTAAGTAGTCAGGACTCGCGATAAGAATATCCTTCACTTCACTGATCTTTCTTGCGATTAAGCTTGAATCACGCTGCGGGCCGACTCTGAAAATGACATCCCACTCGGTTGGATCAAGCTGATCAGCTTGGTTGTTCATCATCAGCTCAATATTGATATCAGGGTATTGAGTCATGAATTCACTGAACATCGGCATCATCATGCGCTTGGTCAGGTTTGAGGGCGCTGTAATACGAATCTTACCGGAAGCACCCTTACACACGTCAGTGAGTTCTTCTGCAGTAGAAGATAGACGTTGTAGTAACGGTGAGCATTCATTGAAAAAACGTTCGCCAGCCTCTGTTAAAGAGAGTTTACGCGCGTGTCTATTGAGAAGCCTTAGGTTCAAAGAGTCTTCTAGGGCTTGGATGCGTCGTGTAATGGTCGCAACCGGAATCATAGTCTTGCGCGATGTTGCGGTGTAGCTCCCATTTTCAACGACAAGTCGAAAGAGGTTTAAATCATCTAATTTCATAAATCCAGACACATTTGTTTACAATCTCATCTAATTTATACGTAATATTGAGATCAATGTTTGCGTTACGTCAACTCGTTGCACTATTTACCAGTATTCCAACCCTTGTCACGAATTACCAGTAAAGAGTGAACATTTGTGTATTTAGTAATTTATTACTAAGTTTTATATTAGTTCTTAGATCAGATAACAATAATAATTCGACTTAGTTTTGTGAGGTTAGAGATTATGTACAAAACTCACAGTCAGCCAGTTATGACCTCGGCTCAGGAAGTTCTCAATCAAAAATGCGTTATGTTGGTTGATGATGATCCTATTTTTCGCCGGATAACCAGCGCGTACTTAGACAAGATTGGTTATAAAGTGGTTGAGGCTGAAAATGGGCTGGACGCTCTGCAAAAGCTTAGAGACTCAGCGCCAGATTTAATTGTGTGTGACTTATCAATGCCGATACTGGATGGCATTGAGCTTGTAGAAGAGCTCAGTTTAGAGTATCCGTCACTGCCTATGATCGTTGTGTCTGGCACTGATGATATGTCTGATGTGGCGAAAGCATTACGATTTGGTATCAAAGACTTTTTAGCGAAACCTCTAGAGGATCACGGTCACTTAGGCAGTGCGATTGCGAATACATTGACAGATTCGTTCGATAACATTTCAGACCAACGAGATTTTTCAAGCCAATGGTTCTGCGTTGATGACGGTGGCGAGATCCCAGAAGACCAAGAGCTGCATTGGCATCTAAACTACCTGCAAGATAACCCGAGTGCTGCAAGAGACTTATTGCATGCGCTGCTTCCAGAGAAAGACACTCGACAAGGCTCATGGCGTTGCAGCTACCGTTTACTGCAATCAACAGAAATGATGCCGCTTGTGTTTGATTATGCGTGGATGATGAACGGGCAGTTTGCTTTCTACCTCGTCGATTCGTCGTCTTCTGATAACGGCGGCTCAGCGGCCACATTGTTGGTGAGAGCGTTATTCCACGATTACATCAGAAATAGAAAAGATTTTAACGTTGATCTCAAAGATATTGCGGAAATTTTGGAGAAGGGGATTCGTTGCTCTAAATGTTCGACCCCTGTGAATGCTTTGTTTGGTGTTGCTGATCTTGCTGTGGGAACTATCTCTATTCTACCTGCGGGTTTAGATGGACAATGGTCGAATGGCGAATTGAATCAACATATTGCGGCGGGCGAGCGCTTGGGTGAGAACTGTAAGAAGAACTTCATTACACGGGATCTTCCGATTGAACAAGGCTGCCAGCTATCATTGAGCCTGCTTGGATCGGCCAGTTTTAGTTTAGACATACGCCAAGGGTCCACTGATTAACCCTATATTTCCTCGGTTTTTGTGAATAATTGATTAAGGTATAGTTGCGCAAATGGTGTGGCTATGCCTTTTTTGTTAAATGTCGATTTAGCAAAGCGGGTTTGGTTCGCCAGATACTTACCTTTACTAACAAAAACAAGAAGCAATCATGGCAGATAACAAAGACTTTCAAGACCCGTTTAATGTATTCTATTTTTTAGGATTTTTAGCCGCATTTTTAGCGATTCCATTACTACCAGCAACCCTTACGTTGATCCGAGTATTTAATGGTTACGCAACATTCTAGTGAAGCTATCATCGCCGATTGGTGATAGCTAACTCAAGGAGGCCACAATTAGCGTTCGAGTTTTAAGCCTCAATATTGCTGGTGGCCTTTGTATCATTCTTGCAGTTCTAGGGATCGTTTTACCCGTTCTGCCAACCACGCCTTTTCTCCTTCTTGCCAGTGCATGTTTCATGCGAAGCAACCCCAAAGTTCACAAATGGATGCATGAGCATAAAACGCTGGGTCCCTTGTTGAACAATTGGTATCAACACGGTGCCGTTACCAAGCAAGTTAAAACGCGTGGCGTGTTCTTTATCTTGTTGAGTTTTGCGTTATCGATCTACTTTGCCCCGCTCATTTGGGTCAAGGTTTTCCTAATTTGTGTACTTGTTATTCTTCTCACATGGTTTATGCGACTTCCAACCCATGAGTTGGTTGCTGACAGCAAAGAAAATCACTACCATTAAGCCAGTGTGCCTGCTTGTATAGCGGGCGTTTATTATTTCAGCAATCAGAGTTATGACTCTTGTTGCAATGAATACCAATCGTACCTTTCCTTAATTCCGAGCGTTGATGTTTGATTCGTTACGAGAGTTTGGAAAGCGGCCTAATGAAGTGCATAAGATTATGAACACAGAAAAAATCTCTCTGATCAAAGCAAGCATCAAAAGCATTCCTGATTACCCTAAAGCGGGTATTTTGTTCCGTGACGTAACAAGCTTGATGGAAGATCCTGCCGCTTACAAAGCGACAATTGACCTGTTGGTGGACACATACAAGGGTATGGGCTTTACTAAGATCGTTGGTACTGAAGCTCGTGGTTTCCTATTTGGTGCGCCTCTTGCTCTTGAGCTAGGTGTCGGCTTTATCCCTGTTCGTAAACCGGGTAAGTTGCCTCGTCAAACTGTGGCACAATCTTATGAGCTTGAGTACGGCACTGATACGCTAGAAATCCATACCGATGCGATCGTTGAAGGCGATAAAGTGCTGATGGTTGATGACTTGCTAGCAACAGGCGGTACGATTGAAGCGACAACAAAGCTGATTCGTCAGCTTGGTGGTGTGGTAGAACACGCTGCATTTGTTATTAACCTTCCAGAAATCGGTGGTGACAAGCGCTTACAAGGCTTAGGTCTAGAAGTGTTTAGCATCTGCGAATTCGACGGTCACTAATCCTTTTCGGAATTATTCATGAGCTATCTTGCGTTAGCGCGAAAATGGCGACCAACCAAATTCAAAGAAGTGGTTGGTCAAGCCCATGTTTTAACAGCATTAGAGAATGCCCTTAGCCAAAATAGGTTGCATCACGCTTACCTATTCAGCGGTACACGAGGTGTCGGTAAAACGACCATCGGCCGTTTGTTTGCGAAGGGACTCAACTGTGAAACAGGCATTACTTCAACTCCTTGTGGTGAGTGTGCAACCTGTAAAGAGATCGATGAAGGTCGTTTTGTTGACCTGCTCGAGATCGATGCTGCCTCACGTACTAAGGTAGAAGATACCCGCGAGCTTCTGGACAATGTTCAGTACAAGCCTGCACGTGGTCGCTTCAAGGTTTACCTAATCGATGAAGTACACATGCTGTCTAGGCACAGTTTTAACGCGCTTCTAAAGACCTTAGAAGAGCCGCCTGAGTATGTGAAGTTCTTGCTCGCAACGACGGATCCGCAAAAGCTTCCTGTGACTATATTGTCGCGTTGTCTGCAATTCCATCTTAAGCCGATTAGCGTTGATAATATCCACGAGCAACTCGATCATATTCTTGAACAAGAAAATGTGACGTCTGAATCTCGTGCGCTTGGAATGATTGCTCATGCCGCTGATGGCAGTATGCGTGACGCTCTTAGCCTAACAGACCAAGCTATCGCATTAGGTAATGGCAATGTAGTGACAGACACTGTTGCTCACATGCTTGGAACGCTGGATACAGACCAAGCGATTCATCTACTTGAAGCGATTAGCAGTAAACAACCACAATTAGCGATGGCTTGCATTCAAGCTCTTGCTGAAAATGGCGTTGAGTGGGATGGATTGCTGAGTCAACTTGCGACTCAATTACACCGATTGGCGATGTATCAAGCTCTGCCGTCTACTTTAGACAAGGCTCAGCCTGACGCTGAAAGGCTAGAACTGTTGAGCAAAGCGTTAAGCCCACAAGATATCCAACTCTACTACCAGATAGTGCTGAAAGGGCGTCAAGACTTGCCATTATCGCCAACCGCTCGTGTTGGTATTGAGATGGTGGTTCTGCGTATGTTGGCATTCAGACCTGCTGAACAAACTGTTGCTACGGCTATCTCGACTGAGTCGACTAGCCCAGCGCCTGCTCCTGCAGCTCAGAATCCGGTTCAGAGTGTTGCTCAGCCAGTGAGTCAAGCTGCGCCAATGGCAACTCCGAGACAGTCAGCTCAGGCTCCAGCGGTTTCACAGCCTCAATTGCCTCAGCAAGCTCCTATTCAGCAGCCTGTGCAACAGCAACCGCCGCAGAATCAGAACCAATATTCAGATTCACAAGGTTACGCTGGTCATTCAGGCAACCAAGGTTATCCAGAACAGGATTACCCGCACAGTCAGTATGACGCTCCACCTGCTTATGATGAACGTCCTAGCTACGGTGCGGAGCAGCCGGTGAGTCCCATGACTCAGCAAACGAATTACCAGAATCAAGAGCAGCCAAATGTTGCTCCCGTTGCACCTTCTGTTTCACCAGCTTCGCAGGAGCAACCAGCGCGTGCAACTTCGCCTGTGAGTGGTTTACGTCACCAATTGCGTTCTCAACGTAGAGGTGGTGCAGCAACAGATAACAAAGGTTCAGCGCCAAAAAAGGCTAAAGCGACACCAGCTAAAACTTCAGTTCTTGACCGAGTTGCTCTGCAACACGGTGGTTCTGAGCGGGTGTCGCCAGCTTCTTTATCAGCCTCTTCGACAGAAAATGTGACCAACGATAATGAACCTTATCGCTGGAAACCGTCTAAACCTGTAGTGAAAGAGGTGAGCAAAGAGCTTACACCTACTCAGATCAAGCGTGCGTTAGAGCATATTAAGACACCAGAAATGGTCGATAAATTGCTTCAAGAGTCGATTGTTCAAGATGAATGGTCCGCCACGATTCAAAAGCTAGAGACGGCTAAGCTTGTTGAACAGTTAGCATTGAACTCAGTATTTACTAAGATTGACACATCAATCACCTTAACGTTAAGAGCGAGCCAGGCTCACTTGAATACGGATCGCGCACAGAGTGAGCTATTACAGTCTCTCAATACTGTGCTTGGAGAAGAGTGTCATTTGAGTGTTGAAATTGGTGATGGTGGAGAAACACCGCTAGAACTGCGAGAAAGATTGTATCAAAGCAAGTTGAAAGACGCGTTTACCAGTTTGGAAAACGATGCCAACGTACAGTTTATCGAAAGACGTTTTGCTGCCGAGTTGGATAGAGACAGCGTTCGTCCAATATAGTGTTCCTCCAATATCGATATGCCTTTCATTTAGTGATGGGTATATCATCCTTGGAAAGCAAATCAGAGAACTGAACTCGTGGGGTTGAATCACAGTGTTTTAACCCCCATTTAAGCCCTTAGTAGCTTAAATGATTTTAATAAACCAATTAGACCAGAGAGTAATAACATGTTTGGTAAAGGCGGTATGGGCAACATGATGAAGCAAGCCCAGCAAATGCAAGAACGCATGCAAAAGCTTCAAGAAGAAATCGCAAATATGGAAGTTACAGGTGAGTCAGGTGCTGGCCTTGTAAAAATTACGATTACTGGTAGTCACAGTGTTCGTCGCGTTGATATCGATGAAAGCCTAATGGAAGACGATAAAGAGATGCTTGAAGATCTTATCGCAGCCGCTTTCAACGATGCAGCTCGTCGTGTTGAAGAGACTCAAAAAGAGAAAATGGCTGGCGTAACTGGTGGGATGCAACTTCCACCAGGTATGAAAATGCCTTTCTAAGCGACTTATTTATAAGAGACTTGTCTCTTCCAACGGCTTGTTCTTGAATAAGCCGTTATTTAAAGTTAGAACGGTTAAATATGCGTACCAGTCATATGCTGGAGCATTTGATGGAGGCCTTACGTTGTCTACCTGGGGTTGGCCCCAAGTCGGCGCAGCGTATGGCCTTTCATTTGTTACAGCGCGATAGAAAAGGCGGCCTACAGTTGGCTGAAGCTCTTAGCCAAGCAATGACCGAAATTGGTCATTGTAATGAGTGCCGTACTTTTACTGAAGAAGATACTTGCCACATTTGTACCAATCCTAAACGTCAGGAAAATGGTCAAATTTGTGTAGTAGAGAGCCCTGCAGATATTGCAGCCATTGAAGCAACTGGCCAATATTCAGGTCGTTACTTTGTGCTTATGGGGCATCTTTCACCACTTGATGGTATCGGTCCAAGTGATATCGGTCTCGATGTTTTGGATTACCGTTTACGTCGTGGTGATATCACTGAAGTAATTCTAGCGACTAACCCGACAGTAGAAGGGGAAGCAACAGCGCATTACATTGCTGAGCTATGTAATGCCCATGAAGTGAACGCTAGCCGTATCGCCCATGGTGTTCCCGTCGGTGGTGAGCTAGAGCTGGTGGATGGCACCACGCTTTCGCACTCCTTACTCGGTCGTCATAAGATCTAAAAAAGCCGCTTGGTGAATAATCACTAAGCGGCTTTTTCTTTTTTTGTTATAAAGCTCTATTCTGAAACGCGTTTACTCTAAAACCTTTTCAAACGATTAATCAGAGCCACGCACGGCTTTGTAAATCGCAGCGCCAATCACGGCACCAATAATCGGTGCAATCCAGAATAGCCATAATTGCGAAACAGCCCAATCGCCGACAAACACAGCTACGCCAGTACTTCGAGCAGGATTCACAGAGGTATTAGTGACGGGGATACTGATAAGGTGGATCAAGGTTAAACAAAGACCAATCGCGATAGGTGCAAATCCAGCCGGTGCTTTTGAATCGGTTGCGCCCATGATCACGAACAGGAACACCATGGTCATGACGACCTCACACACGAGTGCAGCGGTAAGTGAATAGCCGCCTGGAGAGTGTTCACCATAACCATTTGAAGCAAAGCCTGATGAGACAACGTCAAAACCTGCTTGGCCGGAAGCTATGACAAATAACACACCACCCGCGATAATACCGCCAATCACTTGGGCAATAATGTAAGGCGCAACATCTTTGCCATCAAAGCGACCACCACTCCATAGACCGATGGTGACAGCTGGGTTGAGGTGACAACCTGATATATGCCCAATAGCAAAGGCCATGGTGAGTACGGTTAAACCAAAGGCGAGGGAAACTCCGAGTAGACCAATTCCCACATCGGGGAAAGCGGCGGCTAAGACTGCACTACCACAACCACCTAACACCAACCAAAATGTACCGAACATTTCTGCGATATACTTATTCATAACTATCCTTATTAATCTTTACCAGTATCAATAAGATAGTTTAAATTTATCAAAGTTGTGAAATCTTGGGCATATATAAAAAGAAAAGTATTCTTAGGTTATTGCTTCGAGCTCAATAAGGTTATCAAGTGCTTCTTGATCTGTTTTTCCACAGATGACAGGACAAGCTTTAAATTGGTGACACACCTTGGGGCGTGAAGACTGACCAAATAGCTTACAGAGGTTTTGCTCATTTAATTGAATGCAACGCACGCCAGCAGGCTTGCCATTTGGCATTCCAGGAATAGCAGATGTAATACTTGGAGCGACACAGCATGCTCCACAACCTAGGCGACATTCCATCAAATTAAACTCACTAAATAACAGGGTGCGCGATAGTAGCAAAAAATGATGAGAGTGACAGCTGTTGATTGAATCAAAGAATGAACAATTATTATCCTTGAACTTTTTATGGGCTAGCGGTATAACACGCACCCCAGTAAAAGAGTAAGAAGTAATCCTATGACGAATCCATTTTGGCAAGAAAAGACACTAGAGCAAATGACCGAGAACGAGTGGGAATCACTGTGTGACGGTTGTGGTAAGTGTTGCCTGCATAAACTAATGGATGAAGATAGCGATGAAGTTTACTACACCAACGTGGCGTGCAGCTGGTTAAACGACAAAACATGTTCTTGTAAAGACTACCCGAACCGCTTCACTTCAGGTGAAGAGTGTTTGAAGCTGACTCGTGACAAGATTCATGAATTCCATTGGTTACCAGACACTTGTGCTTACCGTCTTCTATCAGAATCTAAGCCGATTCCAGAGTGGCACCCATTGATTACGGGTTCTAAATCTGAGATGCATGCTGCAGGTGAAAGTGTTCGTAACAAAGTGGTATACGAAATCGATGTTGTCGATTGGGAAGACCACATTCTGAATCATCCGAATCGCTAAGTATTATAAAAACAGCCGCTCTTTAGCGGATGTTTTGCTATTTGGCGTTGCCTAAATTTAAAACTTACTTGCTTACTTGCTTACTTGCTTAACTTAAAGACTAAAAGATTTAAAAAATTAAAACAAAAAACGCCCCGAAGGGCGCTAAGTGAAACGAGCAAAAAAGATTCAGGCTAGTTTACTTGTTGTTTAATGTACTCACCCAGTTCTGAGTGGTGCATGATTTTTGAAACTGGCAATATCTTCTCGGCAGGGCCCCAAGCAAACACGTTCACTGGTGTATGAGTGTGTGTGCCTGTACCCCAAACGATGTTTTGGCCTGTTGCTTGTTCACGAGCAAGTAGGTTGCCACGGTCGTTATATGGGAAGAAAGCATCGAAATCGTTGATAGCAGGCACTTCTTCTGCCGACAAGTATTTGTGCTGAGCCAATCGGTATGGATTCGGCTTACTGGCTAATACGTTTTTCGCTTGTTCAGCAGTGATAGGGAACTCACTGTTTTTGTTGACGATCTCAGCCAGTTTTTCAGGTGTTTGCAGCGATTTATCTAGCTTCTGAAATTCGCTGATCATGCCGTAGTAGCTTTGCTTCTGATTGTATAAACCATCAAGAATGTCGAATGCGCCAAAGTTAAAGTTGGGTGCATAGTCGCGATCAGCAAAGGCTTCGCCAGAACGTTTCTGTGGTTTTGGTAGGTCGTTAGAAGAGTAGCTGAAACCGAAAGAGCCTGTTTCGTGGTCTGCGGTCACAATCACGATCGTGTCTTCACGATTTTTTGCCCATTCATACACAGTCTGGATCGCTTCATCAAACTTGAGCAGTTCATGCAGCATAGTGCCTGCATCGTTACTGTGTCCCGCCCAGTCGATTTGGCCACCTTCGACCATTAGGAAAAAGCCATCTTCATTTTTGGATAGGATGTTGAGCGCTTTTTGTGTCATCTCTTTCAGGCTTGGCTGAGTTCGTTCGCCACTCTTTTTCTTGTTGCTGTAAGCGATGCCATCATCCATGCCTGAGTAGGCGAATAGGCCAAGTAGTTTATCGCCCTTAGCGTCGTCTAGCATGTTGCGATTAAACGCCAGTTGGTAGCCGTCTTTCTCTGCTTCAGTCAGCAGGTTACGGTCGTCTTTACGCTTCGATTTGAGATAAACATCACCTTGAGTCAGTTGCTCAAGCTGCTTATAGGTTTCACCTTTGTCGTTGGTCGATTTAGGAATCCAATGACGTAGCCCTCCAGATAGCATCACATCAGCGCCAGTTGCAAGCATATCGGATGCGATTTGATTCTCTAAAGATCGGTGAGGTTGGTGAGCGGCGAAAGAAGCCGGGGTCGCGTGAGTTAAGCGCGTGTCGGACACTAAGCCGGTCGCTTTGCCTGCTTTTTTCGCTTTCTCAAGTACGGTCTCAACATGGTTACCCTGTGAATCGATACCGATCACTTCTGAACCGCTGTAGATACCCGTTGCAAGCATGGTCGCAGAGCAAGCTGAATCCACTACGATTGCGTCTTCCGGATGCGTTAGGGATGAACCAATAACCCCTTCTTGAGCAAGTTGATAAATGGCCGTTTTGTTCCCTTTATAGATGGAATTTGGCGCTTGGTTTGCGTAGGTTTCCAATAAGCCAACTTGCTGAGGTCCCATGCCGTCGCCGATCATCAGAATGACATTTTTGATTTCTGCTGAAAGTACGTTGAATGAGAGTGTAGAGGTTACCACTGCGGTAACAATTGGTTTCATAAAGTGCTTCATTAGTTATCCCTTTTTATATAAGCGGGATGATTAGAACACCGATTTGTGTCAAAGTCGTTTCATATTTGTTTCATCAATGTGAAATTGAGCAATAACTCAAGTTTTTAGAAAGGCATAAAAAAAGGCTCACATTTCTGTGAGCCTTTGTCGTATTTAGGAGAGTCCAAATAAATGGACTGTGTCATGGCTAATGTCAAGCAAGTGGCAGTTCTGCAACCACCTGATTGAACGCGACTCGAGCTTTCTGAGCTTGCTCTGATAACTCAACTTTTTTCGCTTGAGCTGTGCTTAGGTTGTTTTCAGCCTGCTCAAGTGCTTGTTGTAGGTTTTCAGGAAGCTCATGTGTTTCCATTTGTGCACCCTGTTCAAGAACATAAGCGCGGATTTCTTTCTTCACATCGGCAAGGGCTTTATAAGCCTCACGTTCAAGTTCTGCTGCATCTTGTGCTGCGTCTTTCTCTTTCTCGAACTGTGCCAATGCCATACCTTCTGCCGACCATGGGTCCATGTCTGGCAGCTCTTCGATGTTAATCGTTGGCTCGATGTAATTCTCTTGGTGACGCAAATCGAGGCTCGTCGCACGAACGGCTGAGATCATCAACATCACAGAGATAGCCAGTAGCGGTAAGCCACCAACAATCGCAGCGGTTTGAAGCGTGCTTAGGCCGCCCAAGAACATCAGAATCGTTGGTAAGAACGACAGTGTGAATGCCCAGAACATACGGTTCCAACGCATTGGCTCTTCGGTCACGTTGTTTTGAACCACAGAAGCTAAAATGTAAGATATAGAGTCAAAGGTTGTCGCAGTAAAAATAATACACAACAGTGTAAATACGGCGATCACTAACGTGCTCATTGGCAGTTGTGCCAGCATCGAGAAGATAGCTTTGGTTGCGCCTTCTTCGTTTAGGATTGCAACGACATCTAGCTCACCAGATAACTGTAGGGATAAACCGTAGTTACCTAAAATCATGAAGAATAAGAAGCAGCCTAATGAACCAAAGAAGATAGAGCCTGACACCATTTGTTTAATGGTTCTGCCGCGAGAGATGCGCGCAACAAACAGGCCCATGCTTGGTGCAAAAACTAGCCACCATGCCCAGTAGAAAATGGTCCAATCTTGTGGGAAATGCGTATTTTCGAACGTACCGTAGCCGCCGAATGGTTCTGCCCACGTTGCCATCACAAAGAAGTTAGACAATAGGCGACCAATCGAATCTAGACCCGTCTCAAGCATGAAAATCGTTGGGCCAGCGATTAGGACGAATATCAATAGTCCCATTGCGCCCCAGAAGTTGATGTTACTGAGGATCTTGATGCCTTTTTCCAAACCCGCATACGATGAGTATGCGAATATCGCAGTACAAACCAAAAGCACCATAACTTGAGTGACGTTATTTTTTGGTAGGCCGAATAAGTGGTTAAGACCTTCAGTAATAAGAGGTGCTGCTAAACCTAACGTTGTTGCTGCGCCACCTAATAGACCAAATATGAATAGGATATCTACAACTTTACCTGCAACGCCGCGGCTATGGTGTTCACCCAATACTGGCATCAATGCACTAGAAATTTTTAGTACAGGTTGTTTACGTACATAGAAAAAGTAGGCAATTGGAATCGCAGGGATTAGGTAAATAGACCAAGCAATTGGACCCCAGTGGAATAAACCATAGGTCGCAGCCCAACGAACGGCTTCTTCACTGCCGGGTTCTAGTTGAAAAGGAGGTGATTGGTAGTAGTAAGCCCACTCGATACAGCCCCAGTACAAGATACTTGCCCCGATACCACCACAGAAAAGCATTGCTGCCCATGAAGCGGTTTTAAATTCAGGTTCTTCATCGGCTTCACCCAGTTTAATTTGTCCCATATCACTGAACACAACGTAAACCATGAAGGCACAAGCTGCGAGTCCAAGCGCTAGGTACAAGAAACCAAGTTGGTCTGTCATAAAGGTTTTAGCGACCGCGATCCAGTCTGCTCCTTGCGTCGGGAACATAATCAGCGGGAAGATGATCGTGAGTAGGAGTGCTATCGCACCAAAAAAGGTTGGCTTATCAATAAGCGCAAAAGAGTTTTTCACGAGTATTATTCCATTAAAATGAGAGCGGAATTATGTCGTGAACTCGTTTTTTAGGACAAATCAGGTCTGTTGTCGTGACGACAAATCGATTTTTTGCAATGAAAGAGGCTCAGAGCAATAGGGTCTATGTAAGCAGTGCTGTGCAAACAATGCACGTGGTGCAGTGAAAGGAATGCCGTAAAGGAAAGTAAGGTTATATAAGAGCGAGAAGAATACCACCAACCGTTGCCGCTGCGGATAAGTATTGCCCTGCTGAATAAGAACCATCGTCCTCTTCTTCAATTTTATCTGGGTGATCCATACCTAATGCGCCGTGAGCAAATGACTCAACCTTATCAGTAACGGTCGCGTTTTCAGCTTCGACTTTCTTGGCTTCTTTATCGATTTCTTTAAGGGCAGATAATAGGGCTTTGCCCTCATCGGAAAGCTTAACGGTGTTTTGCTCAACCTTAAGAGGTGCAGGCTTTTCAGCTTCAATGCTTTTAGCTTGTGCGTTCATTTGCGAAGGTGAATACAGCTGAGTGTTACTCGTTCCTACTGGCGTCATATCGCTCTCCTTACCTATCCTTAAATATAGTATCGGCAGATGTGTGAAAAACTTGTGCATTTAATCACCGTGGTGATGTTTTTTTATTCGCACAATATATCTTCGTCTGCTTAATCAAAACTGCTTGGTAATTAAGCAATTCCTATGCCGATATCAATATTTATCTTAGGGATCGATTGAACAAGCTTTTAGTTTGCCAGACTTGTAGCATGCCAGACCTAAACTTGAATAAGATTAAGTCTGGATAGCGAGTTTAGTCGCACTTGAGATCGGATCCGCGCTTAGATAGGTGCTTATATGCCTTCATTCGGTTCTCTTTCTTTACAAAGCGAGCCGGTGGCGCGAGAACTTCAAGCTGATAGTCACTGCTATCCGATGAGATCTCTTCAACTGGGCTGATGATGGCAATTTTCAAATCAGGGTTACGACGTAGAATCGATGCTGCAGTGCCTAAACCACCTTCGGTGTGGAACTTACCGGCCACATGAATCACCTGTTGGTCTGGGTTTGATGCGTGGTAATCAACAATCGACTCTGCCATGGTTTCGTCCCATGTTACTTGAGCCGCAAACTGTTTTTCTGTTTGCTCTGGTGTTCCGTGATGCATCGAAGCCATGAACTTTTCTTTATAAGGGCTATCGCCAGTATCCACTTCTGAAGCAATCCATTGACGCTGTTCCGTCGTTAGCTGATCTAGATAGGATAATCCTTTACGGCCGATACACTGTACAAAGGGTTTTGGTGCGTTTGCCGCAATGATATTGACGTCGTTGGTTTTAGCGAACTCCACTAACGCGCGGTAATCACTTTCGTAATTTGGCCAAGCAGCGGCTTGAGACATAAGAACTTGTTCGCCAATCTCATCATTTAGATATTGGTTTAATGTGTCTTGATGCTCTCGAGTGAATTGTTCCATTGAAAGCGCGATGTTTGATGTGGCGTTGCGGCGCACTTTTAAAAAATCGGTTTGGAAGCGATGGATTGCCGAGTGAGTGTGCCATTCGCCAATAAGAACCACATCAGCGTCAATCAGCTGTTTAGGTAATGCATTGAGAGAAAGCGCTTCGCCTTGTGGAGACGCGAATTGGTAGTCGTAGAATGTGGAAACGGCTTGCGTTTGCGTGTTAGCCACTTTTTGAGAAGTGTTGTTTGAAGGTTGATTAGCACAAGCTGTAAGCAGGGTAGCTAATCCGATAAGAATAATACGTTGCATGAAATGCCTCCTTGAAGAACACGCATACTAAAGGAGGCAAGATGAGATTTCAATGCAAACGATAATCAATATCAATTAAGTTGTTTGCGGTACACTCGTAGCATAAAGTCAGCTTCACAGTTGAATTGCTCTGAATCGGTGAGTTGTTGTTTAAATTCTTCACTCGCTTTCCAAGCAAACGGCGTCATCTGTAGCAGGTCGAATGCGTCTGACCCCGATAGTTCCATCATATAGTTTAGTTGCTCTTGGTGCTCAAGAGTAAAACCTTCGATCATCTCTGGATCTTCATCGTGCAAACGAACGCCATCATAAATCGCATCACGCAGCTGATAAAGGTGTCGGCTAGCAGGTGTCACGGTGATCACCACACCATTGTCTTTGATCGTGCGTTGCAGTTCTTCTGCCTTGCAAGGTGCGTAAATGCGTAGAATGCCGTCTAAGCTATTTTCAGCAAAGGGTAGGCGATGGCTAGAAGCGACTGAGAAGTCGACCGCTGGGTAGCGTTTAGCGGCGTATTTGATAGCAATCTTAGAGATATCTAGACCAAAAGTAGCGCCATTCTTTTCTTGAAGGTTTACCGCAATTTCATTGGTGTAATAACCTTCACCACAACCTATATCTAATAGGCTAGGGGCTGTTTCTGGCAGATAGCTAGCGCATAAACCAACAACGGCTTGGCGCATTGGATTGTAGTGGTTGCCTTCAAGGAAGCGGCGACGAGCCTGCATCATCTCTTTGTTGTCACCTGGATCTTTTGAGCGTTTGTGGTGTGCTGGCATCAAATTGACATAGCCTTCTTTCGCTAGGTCGAACTGATGGTTCTTTTCACACTTAAACGTACGATCGTTTTGAGATAAAGGTTGGTGACACAAAGGGCATTGGTAAGTCATTGCGAACTCGAGGTAGAAATTTCAAGTCCAAAATTTTAACAGGAAGCATAGTGGGGCGCTAGAATAAACGCAGCTGTCTTGGCTAACGGCAATCTGTGAATAGGTAGAGCCTGTTAGTGAAGAGATAGAGCCAACGTATGGTTGGCTCTATTGGTTATGAGCAAGTCACTGATAGAAACAGTGAACTCGGCTTCTAGCTAAAGAAGTTAACTTGGTTCTTCAACGACTCAGCTTGTTTTTGAAGTTCATCAGCACTTTGAGAGGTCTTGGCGCTAGTTTCACGGCTTTGTTGGTTCAAATCGCTGATCGCATGCGCGTTCGCTGCTATTTCTTGAGAAACCTGAGCTTGCTCTTCTGATGTCGCAGCGATGGTTTCAGCTTGAGAAGCAATAGACTCAACTTGAGAGGCTATCGACTCTAGAGCCGTGCCTGCTTCTTGCGCTTTATCGAGTACTTGGTTGGCATTCGATTGGCTTTGTGTCATCAGGTTCACGGCATTGTTAGTGGAAGATTTCAACTTCTCGATGATGCTCACTACGTCTTGCACTGACGTTTGTGTACGATGAGCCAATGTTCTTACTTCGTCAGCGACAACGGCAAAACCACGCCCCTGATCACCCGCACGAGCTGCTTCTATCGCAGCGTTCAACGCAAGTAAGTTGGTTTGTTCTGCGATGTCATCAATCATCTTAGTGACGGTTTGAATGCTTTCGCTATCAGAACTCACTTGCTCGATGGCCGATGCTGACTTGTCTAATTGATCATTCAGCTGGGCAACATCAATACACACACCTTCAACGACTTCTAAACCTTTCTGGCTGTCTTCATTTGCAAGGCGAACATTTTCAGCAATGCTGTTCACTTGCTGCGCTACAGATTCTGCAGAGGTGGCCATCTCTTCAATGGCCGTAACGACTTGCTCAACCTGTGCTTGCTGGCGATCAGATTGACTCAAGTTGTGGCTGGCATCTTGTGACACACTGCTCGAGCTATTCTGAACTTGATCACTGGTCGTACGTATCTCGCCCACGAGTGTATTCAATTGAGCAGCCATGTTTGCAACGCCGGTATTTAGGTTGCTGATCTCGTTTTTCGTTTGCTTGCCATTGTTTGGGATATGTAGGCTTACTTCGCCTTTTCCTAAACGCAGCATGTACTCGTTTAACGTCGTTAGTGGCGTCAGTGTACGGTTTAACACGAAGGTTAACGCGACGATGGTAGCGGCAGCAATCAAGGTAGCAATAATAGCGATGAGCTTGAGTAATTCATCACTGCCCTTGGTCACTTCCTTGATAAAAGTACCGCCAAGTAGTTTCCAATCCCAACCAGGAACTTCAGTGTAGACGAGATACTTTTCGCCTACAGTTCCTTGGTACTCAAAAGGGTAGAGAATCAAACCGGATTGCTGTTCAAAGATCTGATAGAAAGGTTTGTTGCCGTCGTAGTCAGCAACATCAACAATCGATTTACCACCGCCAACGTTAGTAGGGTGCAGTAAGTACTGGCCTTGATGATCTTGCTCGTTATCGACAATGATGGTGTATCCCGTATCCCCCCAAGAAACCGAGCGTAAAGATTCAAACAGGCTTTGAGTCGCCTCTTCTACTGGCAGACCAATGAAAGAGACACCGTTTACTTTGCCTTGAGCATTGGTCAAAGGCGCATAGTAGGTGATGTAACGTTGACCGAAGAGCTTAACTTGAGAGTAATAAGGCTGGCCATTTTTGAGTTTGCTATAGCCTGGATGATTTTTCCCTAGCGTGGTCGCAACGACTCGTTCGCCTGAAGGTTTTTTAAGAGAAGTAGAGACACGAATAAAGTCGTCGCCAAATGGGGCAAATAGGGTTGCTACGGCGCCGGTGTCGCGGGTAAAGCTATCAACGAGTTTAGTGTCATTTATTAGGCTCTCACCATATTGAGTCATGTTGGGAATTGAATGACCGTTGAACTCAACGTCATAACTTTCAACATAAACACCTGCTAGGTAACCGTTACGAAAAGTGGATTCTAAAACTTTAGCGGTATGCAGGTAAGCATCAAACTGACCAGAGATGGTTTTGGCCATCGCTTCTACTTTGGATTGGTGTTCTTTTAACGTGTTGTCTAATAATACCTGTGAGGCATTGCGGTACACGAGTGTTGCAATGGAGCCAAAGGCAATAAGCAAGCACAGCAAAATGACCAACTTAAGTTGGAAACCAACACTTTGATTTTTGTATTTCTCGAACATGAATTCACTATCCTGTCTTCATTGAGGTGTTGTTAAGTGGTTTTAAGGAAGTTTGTTATTGATCTTTCTATCATAGGTACTTATTTATCGGCAGTAATTGATAATAATTAATGAATTGATAATAATTAATGAATTGATAGTTATATTTATAAACTAGAGTGATGAGAGCCATGTGGCGTGGAGTTAAACGAAGAGGTGATGGACTACGGGCTTGTGTTAAGACATTGATTACTGGACGGTACGTGTGAGGTTCGGGGCAATAAAAAATGCAGCGTTATGAGCTGCATTTTTTTAATTCGATTAGCTAGAAGCTTAGTTCGAAGAGATAACCGTAATAAGCTGGTGGCTCTCGCCAGGCTGTAGCGTTTTACCAGTTTCTAGGCTTGGTGCGTGTAGTGTTGATTCTACACACATCATGGTTAGGTAACCGTCGTCTTGCATATCGCCCATACCTGCAGCGCCTTCCGCCCACGGGTTCCACAATACTGCAGAGTTATGACCGTGGTTCTCAACCGTTAGTGTGCGATCCAGATTTTTGTCAGCAACAAAGATTTGCGCTTCTGGTTGCGTGTAAACGCGGTCAATCGTGTCGGTCAGTACCAGTTCAGAACCACCTTGGCAGATCTTGCCACCTTGCAGACTATCAATGTACTCAGCACCCATACCCGTTGTGGTTGTGTTGTGAATATCACCTACATTTAGGTAAGTGTGCAGTGCGCCAGAGAAAGTCCATGGTTGTGAATCTGTATTCTTCACGTCCAACGTTACTTTTAGTTGGTCACCAATTTCAACATTCAGTCGAGCATCGAACTGATGCGGCCACACTGCCAGAGTCGCTTCGCTAGGCTTTAGGCCTAGGCTTACAATAACGCCTGCTTCGCTTTCACGGTGCTCAATTAATTGCCATTCGCTTGAACGTGCAAAACCATGAGCAGGTGCAGCAATGCGACCAAACCAAGGCCAACATACTGGAATACCACCACGTAAAGCTGTTTTTCCATCGAATTTAGCTTGTTGGCTCATCCAAATAAGGTCTTGTTGGCCTTGTGGTTGGAATGACACGACATGGCCGCCAAACAATGAAATAGCTGCGTTTGCTTTATCATGGATAACGCGAACCAGCTTTACACCTTCGTGTTCAACGATAGTCACGTTATCTGAAAGTACAGTCAGTGCAGGTAGAGTAGATAAATCCATTACATGATCCTTCTAAGGAAATTGAATTCAAATGCTGACTAGAACAGTGCTTGTGATTTTATGAGTGACAAGCAGAGCCAGTATTGGAATTAAATTTTGCGTTTTGACTTAAGTTTTAGGTTTAGGTTAAGTTTTAGTGTGTGACTAGCCAAGGCATTTTGGCTATCGGGGTCGAAGCCGCTTAAAAGATAGCAGGTATTAAAAAGGCGACACTAAGGTCGCCTTTTTCAAAGTCTGCTCAAAACAGTCTTCGCTAATGCTTATCTAAAGCTATTTCTAAAAAGAAATTACTTAGAGATGTGAGCGATTAGGTCTAGAACTTTGTTTGAGTAACCGATTTCGTTGTCGTACCAAGATACAACTTTAACGAATTTGTCAGTTAGAGCAACACCAGCTTTAGCATCGAATACTGAAGTTTGAACTTCACCGATGAAATCTTGTGATACTACTTGGTCTTCAGTGTAACCAAGAACGCCAGCCATTTCGCCTTCAGAAGCTTCTTTCATTGCAGCACAAATTTCTTCGTAAGATGCAGATGCTTTAAGGTTAACAGTTAGGTCAACTACAGATACGTTAGCAGTTGGTACGCGGAAAGCCATACCAGTTAGAAGGCCGTTTAGTTCTGGAAGAACAACGCCTACAGCTTTAGCAGCACCAGTTGAAGATGGGATGATGTTTTGAGAAGCACCACGGCCACCGCGCCAGTCTTTAGCAGAAGGGCCATCTACAGTTTTTTGAGTTGCTGTAGTAGCGTGAACTGTAGTCATAAGACCAGACTCAATGCCCCACTTATCGTTAAGTACTTTAGCGATAGGTGCAAGACAGTTAGTAGTACAAGAAGCGTTAGAAACGATGTCTTGACCAGCGTAAGATGCTTGGTTAACGCCCATTACGAACATTGGAGTTGCATCTTTAGAAGGACCAGTAAGAACTACTTTCTTAGCGCCAGCAGTGATGTGCTTACGTGCAGTCTCGTCAGTTAGGAAAAGACCAGTTGCTTCAGCAACTACGTCTACTTCGATAGCATCCCACTTAAGATCTTCTGGGTTACGCTCAGCTGTAACACGTACAGTTTTACCGTTAACGATTAGGTTACCGCCTTCAACTTCAACAGTACCGTTGAAACGGCCGTGAGTTGAGTCGTACTTAAGCATGTATGCCATGTACTCTACGTCGATTAGATCGTTAATACCTACTACTTCGATGTCTGCACGCTCTTGAGCTGCGCGGAATACGAAACGGCCGATACGGCCAAAACCGTTAATACCTACTTTGATAGTCATTGTAGTTGCTCCACAACTTAATTTCTGATTAAAGATAACTGGTAGTAAAATTACAGAATCCAGTATACATCTGCAATAGATAATCCGACTTAACTTGTTTAATGTCAAAAAAAAGCGACGCTTTTCTTAACAATTGGGCGTAAGTGGTTGAAAATTGACCATTGCAAGTGGCTCTGTACCCTTCCAGTTGGGTAAAATACCCCTAAATGATGATTCACTTATGAGTGTATATGTACAATGTTTCCTGGTGAGAAAGTATGTGCTACAAAACGACTGATATGCAAGCCTTTATAGAAAAAAGTAAATATAATAACTGAGAATGTGGAGAGATATTAACGTGGTTCAAAAGGGAGGAAATATGATAAAGCCTGATGAATACTGGCGTGAGCGCCTAACGGACGACGAATTTGCTGTGTGCCGTGAACGTGGTACTGAAGCCCCATATAGCGGTAAGTTACTGCACAACCATAACACTGGTGTCTATAGCTGCACATGCTGTGAAAGCCCTTTGTTTCTGTCGGATAACAAATATGACTCTGGGTGCGGTTGGCCAAGCTTTGATGCCCCAGTAAGTGATGAAGCGGTACGCTATATAGAGGATCTAAGTCACGGAATGAAGCGTGTGGAGATCCGTTGTACTGCATGTGATAGCCATTTAGGTCACGTTTTTCCTGATGGCCCGCAGACAACAGGTGAGCGATTCTGTGTTAATTCTGTGTCGTTAATTTTCAACAAAAATGACAAAAGTACGAAATAACTTGTAACTATTGTTTAATCCTTACAGGTCGTACTTGTCGATTAAGGACTATTGAACAGCCCAAGATTTCAGAATTAACTCTAGTACAAATAAAAACAGCTACCATGACGGTAGCTGTTTTTTTATGCATTAAGAAATCAAAACTAATAGTTCGGCACTATAGACGCGGTGTAAACGCCGTCTTCAATGGCTTCGACAATCTTTTCAGCATCATCATTGAATTGTTTGTATTGAGGTTTGTCGAAACGATACAGCACAGTGAGCTCAGCTTCAGAAGCAATGGGCACATCAAAGTCTTTGGCAACCATTGCCCACACGTACGCTTTTTCCATATGACCAAGGCTGTGGTTGATACTGGCCATCGACTTGAAGATTTCAGTGTTGACGACCGAACCATTTGAAAGCGTTAACGCATTATTGAGTAGCTTAAGCGTTTTTGCATGATCACGGGTGGTATAGAAGGTGGCTAAGGCATATTGCATTTCTGCCGTATTTAACGCTTCTTTCCCTTCTAGCTGTAGGAAACTGCGTCTGGCGTTGGTGTCCCCGGTTTGTGACCACAAGAAGTAAAGCGTTTCCGGTGTATTGGATTGTGATAGTTCATCTACAATACGCTCAGACTCTTCGATGCTGTGCATTAAAGAGGTAAAGCGACGCTCTTGCAGCTTAGATTGGTCAATCGTCTCGATCTGCGCCGCAAGCTCTAGGCACTTTTTGTACGCAGTGACTAACTTGAACTCTTTAATCTTATTGGCTTCGGAGGGTCGCTTCTGAACTTCAAATCGATGCCAGATGAGGTCGGTACGTGCGACGCGGCATTGTCCATCGTTCATGTTCAACTCCTCACACTGCAGCCCCGGATTACTTTGACAGAGTTGATCGGTATTTTTATTTCCTTCAAGACACCCAACCAGAGTGAAAGGTAATAGGCTAATCGCCAACCGTTTCATCATTTTCATATTCCTTCACTTGTGATCGAATGCACTTATTATCGGTCAGGTTCTTGACTCAATTCTGTTACGGGTTATTTTCTGGTGAAAATTGTTAAAACTAAGGCTTTATCATGGATGCAGAACAACTTCTTAGCGCAATGACACCCGAGGTCTACGAACGTTTAACTTACGCCGTTGAGACGGGTAAATGGCCAGAAGGTACGGCGCTCTCTAAAGAACAGCGCGACTCGTGTATGCAAGCAGTTATGTTATATCAATCTAAACATAACTCCGAAGCTCAACATATGACAGTTGCAGCTGGTGGTGATATTAGCTTTAAATCTAAGTCTGAGCTTAAGAAGCAATTTAAGTCAGACCAAGAAGATATTGTTAGGGTTAACCCGAATCATTAGGCTTAAATTACAACAAAGGGGTGGCACTGTGCCACCCCTTTAGCTGTTAAGCCGTTTATTTATAAGCAATAAAACGATTTAGTTCACGTTAAACGCCTGCGATACCCATGAAACGACTGGGTTAATGCGAAGGTTTTGGTTAAACGTATAGCTAAACCTATAGCTACACCTCTGAACCTATAGCTCTAAACCTCTAAACCTATAGCTGAACAAGCTTATAAACTCATCTCACCGCGCAACACTTGTTGCATTTTATCCTTCACTTGTTCGTAGCTTAAGTTTTGGCTCAACAGGTAATGTAACTTCGCCAGTGCCGCTTCTGGTGTCATATCGTAACCACTGACAACTCCAGATTCTGCTAGTGCGCAACCCGTCGCGTAACCACCCATATTGACTTTACCCGCCAAACACTGAGTGAGATTCACTACAATCACACCTCGTTCTGATGCGTCTTTTAAGTGCTGAAGTAGCTCTTGATTTTGTGGTGCGTTACCAACACCAAAAGTAAGCAAAATCATTGCGTTAACAGGTTGTAGTAGCGTGTTGCGAATCACCTCATGTGAGATGCCTGGGTACATAGTGATTACGCCGATGGGTTGCGGAGTAATATTATGAACCTTGAAAGCACCTTCAGGTTGCTCGTTTACCTTAACGTTATTGCTGATCTGGATATTGATACCCGCTTCTAGCAATGGGGTTAGGTTTGGAGAGGTAAACGCATTGAAGCCATCTGCGTGTGATTTTGTGCTGCGGTTACCGCGCATCAACTTGTTGTTGAAGAACAGTGTCACTTCGTTGATCGGGTAGTTCGCTGCAATGTGCAGAGCATTCAGCAGGTTTGCTTGTCCATCTGAACGTAACTCTGCCAATGGGATCTGAGAGCCCGTAACAATCACAGGTTTGCCGAGGTTTTCCAGCATGAAAGACAGAGCAGAGGCGGTGTAAGCCATTGTGTCTGTACCGTGTAGGATAACGAAACCATCGTACTTATCGTAGTTCGCGCGAATATCATCAGCGATAGTCTGCCAATCAAGTGGCGTCATATCTGAAGAGTCCATTAATGGAGAGTATTCATGAATGGTGTACTCAGGCATTTCTGGGCGATGGAATTCAGGCATGCCAGCTAGCTGCTTATCCATAAAACCTGCGACTGGGACATAGCCGTGGTCCAAAGACTTCTGCATGCCAATTGTGCCGCCGGTATACGCGATATAGATGTGTTTTCTTTCCATGGCGATTAATACTTAGTGTGATATAGGGAACAGGGGGGCGATTATAGCGAATTATCATGCAATAAAAAGAGGCGCCTCACACAGAGGCGCCTCTTGATAACAAAGCGTTGGCCTTATCTTATTGAACTTGGCAATTTAAGCAAAAAGCGTATCGGCCTTGTGGGTCGTTAAAGTTGCCTAACAGCTGACTATCTTGAGCTAACTGCTGAGTAACAGGTTGTAAACTGCTTGGAATCATTGATTGAATATCAAAGCCTATCGACATCTGAACTTGATTCATAAATTCTTGAATAAATTGTTCAGTCGTTGAAAGTGGTTCTTCTACCCAGTAGATGTTGTAGGTTTCAAGCTCTGCAAGTGAAGCCGCTGCTGCAATCGCATCATCAAAATCACCAATTTCATCGACTAGATCTTTCTGGATTGCATCTTGGCCAGTCCAAACTCGGCCTTGAGCTATCTTGTCGACAGCATCGACTTCCATGCCGCGATTCTCTCCAACTAGGCTGATGAATCGGCGGTAACCGTTTTCAATGCCCATTTGGAACGCATCTTTCGCGCCGTCGCTAAGCCCAGTCGTAAGACCAAGACCAGAGAAAGGCGACGTACCAACGCCATCAGTGTAAACACCAATATCGTTCAACCCTTTTTCGAAGGTTGTGATAACACTAAAGATACCAATCGAACCAGTTAAGGTCGTTGGTTGAGCCAGGATTTTGTCCGCACCCATCGAGATCCAGTAACCACCCGAAGCGGCAAGGCTAGACATAGAGACAACAACCGGCTTGCCCGCTTGCTTGATCGCTTCTATTTCATTGCGAATAACTTCTGAAGCAAATGCGCTACCACCTGGGCTGTCTACACGAAGTACAACAGCTTTTACTTTATCGTCGTTGCGCGCTTGGCGAAGTAGTGCTGCTGTGGTATCACCACCAACGGTGCCACGTGGCTGCTTACCATCCATAATTGCGCCGCTAGCAACAATCACAGCAACATCGTGCGATTCACTTGTTAGGTCTGGAAGCATGGTTGTACGGTACTCGTAGTACCCAAACGCGTTATAGCTGTCTTGACCATCACTGCCGAAAACGTCAGCAAGCTCTAGTCGTACTTGCTGGCGAGTCGCCAGTTCGTCAACTAAACCAAGCTTCTCTGCCAGTTTTGCGATATCGCCATCAACCGACTCAAGGTCTTTTAAGAAAGAGTCCATGCTTGGGTTCAGCGTTTTCGCGTCGATCTGACGGTTGTTGCTCACGTCATCAACGTATGCGCCCCATAATTGGCCTAACCAACGAGAAGCAGATTCTTTCGCTGCATCTGACATGTCGTCACGAATGAAAGGCTCGATAGCTGACTTATAGGTACCAACACGGAAAACGTGCGTGTTGACGTCTAGCTTCTCTAATAACGTTTTGTAGTAAAGCGAATAAGCGCTGTAGCCTTTAAGAAGAACCCCACCATCTGGTGATAGGAAGACTTTAGTTGCGTAGCTGGCTAGGTAGTATTGGCTTTGGTTGTAAAAGTCACCCACCGCATAAATTGGTTTGCCAGTTGCTTTGAACTCGTTGAGTGCTTTAGCAATGTAGCGAAGCTTGGTTAGATTGGTTTCTGGCAGTTCTTTGAGTGCTAAAACGATACCCGTAACGTTGTCATCGTCTTTGGCGTAGCGAATCGTCTCAACAATATCAAACAGGACGTTCTCTTTTGGAAGGTCTTTGCCAAGCAGTGAACCCGTGACCGAATCCATCGGGTTGATATAGCGACTTTGCTCCACGATAGGACCAGACAGGTTAAGTACTAAAGCCGATTCCTGTGGAACGGTGGGCTGAGCTGTGTCTGAGTGGAAGTATACAAAGTAGATGATGGCGATACTGAGTAAAAAGAAGAGGTTAACGAGCGCAAGACGCACAAACGTGATGAGCTTCCAAATCCCTTTAAAGATCATACCTATAAATTTGAATATCTTTTTCATTATGTCTCCGCAGTGAGATCACGTGGCTTTAACAAGCAACAGTACTATTAATCTCAATAATATGAACTGCTTAGTATCCTACGATAATTCCCTAGCTCAAACTACACCAAGAATTGTTAATCGATATATATTCTCATTAAGTGTAGACAAATTAAGGGTTTCTGAACGATTAATACCTTCAGCATTATGATCGGTGTTACAAAAATGTAAACGGTTGTTTGAACTTTTGGTGATTGAGTTATATTGTGGTCAGACCACAAGGATATAATAATAGAAGTGATGTCTGCCATGTACCCACATTTACTCGAACCACTCGATCTTGGATTTACTCAGTTACGTAACCGTGTATTGATGGGATCAATGCACACGGGTTTAGAAGAAAATAAAGAAGGCCTCCACAAGCTTGCCGCGTTTTATGAAGAGCGAGCAAAAGGAGGCGTTGGCCTTATTGTTACCGGTGGTTTCTCTCCTAATTTACGTGGCAGATTGACCCCATTTAGTGCTGAGTTCAGTAAAGTTAAGCACGCAAAAGCTCACCAAGTTGTTACCGAGGCCGTGCATAAGCATGGCGGTAAAATTGCCCTTCAGTTGCTGCATGCTGGCCGCTATGCAATGCACCCATTCGCGCAAAGTGCTTCGGGCATCAAAGCGCCAATCGCCAAGTTTGCACCGAGTGAAATGAGCCCTCGTCAAATTAAAAAGACCATAGGTGCTTTTGCCAACAGTGCAGAGCTAGCTCAGGTTGCTGGCTATGACGGCATTGAAATCATGGGCTCTGAAGGTTACTTGATTAACCAATTTATCTGTAAACGTACCAACATGCGTTATGACGAATGGGGCGGTTCTTATGAGAAGCGCATGCGTTTCCCATTAGAGATCGTTAAATCGATTCGCGAAGCGGTGGGTAAAGATTTCATCATTATTTTCCGCTTATCGATGCTGGATTTGGTTGAGCAAGGCAGCACGTTCGAAGATGTTGTACTTTTGGCTCAGAAGCTAGAAGAAGCGGGCGTGACCATTATCAATACTGGTATTGGTTGGCATGAAGCTCGTGTCCCGACTATTGCGACACAAGTTCCAAGAGGAGCATTCTCTTGGGTGACGGAAAAAGTTAAACCATACGTGTCGATCCCAGTGGTGACATGTAACCGTATCAACACGCCAGAAGAGGCCGAACGTATCCTCAGTTCAGGACAGGCCGACATGGTATCAATGGCTCGTCCATTCTTGGCAGACCCTGACTTTGTTAATAAAGCCGCTCAAGACCAAGCGCAGTTCATTAACACCTGTATCGGTTGTAACCAAGCTTGTCTTGATAATGTATTTAAGGGCAAAAGAGCGAGTTGCTTGGTGAACCCTCGCGCTTGTTACGAGACTGAAATTGTTGTTCAGCCTGCCGAAGCGACCAAAACTATTGCCGTGGTTGGCGCTGGGCCTGCTGGTTTAGCCTGCGCGACGACGTTGGCACAGCGTGGTCATAATGTTGATCTGATTGAGAAAAATGACCGTATCGGTGGGCAGTTTAGATTGGCAATGCAGATTCCGGGTAAAGAAGAGTTCAGAGAAACGATTCGTTACTTTGCTAATCAAATAGATGCATCAGGCGTGAACTTAAAACTGGATACTGAAGCGACGTTTGAGATGTTGTTGAAGTACGATGAAGTCGTGATGGCTGCCGGTGTTGAGCCAAGAAAGCTTAATATTGAAGGGATTGACCAAGAAAACGTAATCGATTATCAAACCTTGATTCGCGAAAAGACACCAGTAGGCGAAAAAGTCGCGATTGTTGGTGCCGGTGGTATTGGTATTGATGTGGCAACTATGCTGACAGAGCCGACTTCTCACAGCTTGGATGACTGGCTGCATGAGTGGGGCATTGATAAGAATATGGAACACCCTGGTGGACTTTATCCTTATCCTGATTCGTTCAGTGATAAAACGGTTTGGGTGATGCAGCGTAAAGTCGGGCGTGTCGGTAAAGGCCCAGGTAAAACTACAGGTTGGATTCATAAACGCACATTAGAAAAACGTGGTGTGAACTTACTTGGTGGCGTGAGCTACAACAAGATTGACGACCAAGGTCTGCACATCAGCGTTGGTAAGAAAGATCAGGTACTCGATGCCGATTCCGTTATCGTGTGTGCGGGTCAGGTTTCAGTTCGTCCATTCGAAGACATGTGGCAAGAGTTTGGTGGCAAGCTTCACGTGATCGGCGGTGCTGATTATGCCGGTGAGTTGGATGCGGTACGAGCTATCCGTCAAGGTGTTGAGCTAGCTATTAAACTGTAGAGCGGGTTATCAAGCCTTAGAACATCGTTAAATTTTCTCGCTAAACTAGCTTGAAGTGGAAAAATAAATAAGGCTCCTAAGTCATAGATTTAGGAGCCTTTATTGTTTCTAGTGTCGTTTCAAATATGGCTTCAAATGGACAGCTGTTGAGATTTATTATCGTTTGTGTTTTGTGCTACAGTTCAACTATACAAACAATAAAAATTAGTAAGGACTTCAAATGGATGCTTTGGATCTATTGCTCAACAGACGCTCAATCGCAAAACTCTCTGATCCAGCACCTGAAGGTGTAGCATTAGAAAACATCATTAAAGCGGGCTTGCGCGCTCCAGACCACGGCGCATTGACACCGTGGCGCTTTGTTATCGCACAAGGTTCTGGGCTACATAAGCTTTCCGATATTTTGGTTCGAGCAGCACAAGCGGACGAAAGCGAAGAAGCGGTGATTGAGAAAGTAAAGAAAGCGCCGTTTCGAGCACCTATGGTTATCACTGTCATCGCAAAAGTGACTGAACACGATAAAGTGCCTTCATTCGAACAACACCTTTCTGCAGGTTGCGCTGCACAAGCAATGCAAATGGCTGCAGTTGCTCAAGGTTTCCAAGGTTTTTGGCGCTCAGGTAAGTGGATGTTCCACCCTGAAGTTCACCAAGCTTTCGGCCTAGAAGGCGACGATGAAATCGTTGGTTTCCTATATTTGGGCACTCCGGGCTGTACGCCAATGAAAGTACCAGAGCGTGACTTCTCTAAGTTCGTCGAGTTCTTGTAAAGAAAGCCGAAGCTTGAATAGTGGAATGCTAACTGTATAAACAACCAGTTTTCCTTGATTTCTAGGGGCCACATTAGATAATGTGGCCCTAATTGTTTGTAGCATCTGGAAAAACATGTCTCGTCTTATCATTGCTGAAAAACCAAGCCTAGGCCGCGCGATCGCCGCTGCACTACCGAATCCACAGAAGAAAGACCAAGGGTTTATCAAATGTGGCAATGGGGATGTGGTGACTTGGTGTATTGGACACTTATTGGAGCAGGTTGAGCCGGATGCTTATGATGACCGTTATAAGAAGTGGAACTTAGCCGATCTTCCTATCGTGCCAGAGCAATGGCAACTAAGACCGCGTAAGACGTCAAGCAAACAGCTCACGGTGATCCGAAAGCTATTGAAGGACGCGACTCAAATCGTTCATGCGGGTGACCCGGATAGAGAAGGGCAGCTGCTGGTTGATGAAGTTATCGATTACTGCAAGGTGTCTAAGGCTAAGAAAGAGTCGATGGACAGGCTGCTGATCAGCGATTTGAACTTACCAGCCGTAAAGCGTGCGCTCTCTCAAATGCGCAGTAACCGAGATTTTATTCCACTTTCTATTTCTGCATTGGCGCGCTCTAGAGCCGATTGGCTGTATGGCATGAACATGACTCGCGCGTATACCTTGTTAGGTCAAAAGGCGGGCTACCAAGGCGTGTTGTCGGTAGGGCGAGTACAAACGCCTGTACTTGGTTTGGTTGTAAGGCGTGATGAAGAAATAGAAAACTTCATTCCTAAAGATTATTTCACTCTGCACGCTTTGATCCCTTATCAAAATAACGGCCAGAGCTTTGATATTCGAGCGCGTTGGAAACCAAGCGAAGCATGTAAACCATGGCAAGATGAAGAAGGCCGCGTGCTCAATCGAAAGCTGGTTGAGAACGTGGCTAACCGAATTACGAACCAACCCGCGACGGTGACGGAATCAGAGCAAAAGCAAAGTAAACAAGCTGCGCCATTGCCTTATTCGTTGTCAGCTTTGCAAATTGATGCGTCTAAGCGTTTTGGTATGAGTGCTCAACAGGTACTCGACACTTGTCAGTCGTTGTACGAGAAGCACAAACTCATCACTTATCCACGTTCTGACAGCCGCTACCTACCTAAGGATCACTACTCGCAAAGAGAGTCGGTCGTGGATGCTATCGCTAACAATGCGAAAGAGCTGCAAAGTGGTGCTCAAGGTGCGGATCTTTCTCTTAAATCCAAAGCATGGAACGACAGTAAGGTCGATGCTCACCACGCGATAATTCCTACTCCGAAAAAGTCATCGGTGAACGGCCTGTCTGCCAATGAGATGAAAATCTATCAGCAAATTGCTCGTCAGTATCTAATGCAATTCTACCCGCCTGCCATTTTTGCCGATGCCAAGTTAGTTTTTGATATCGCTGGTGGCGTATTCATTGCCAAAGGACGTCAGCTTATCAATCCAGGTTGGAAAGTGTTAATGGGCAAAACGGATACTGAAGAGAAAGGTGATGGTACGGATACGGTGCCTCCATTAGATAAAGGAACGGTACTCAATTGCCGTGAAGGAATTATTGGAGACAAAAAGACTGAGCCACCAAAACACTTCACGGAAGCGACCTTGCTACAAGCGATGACTGGTATCGCGCGCTTTGTCGCAAACAAAGACCTTAAAGCCATTTTGAAAGAGACCGATGGTCTTGGCACAGAAGCAACCCGAGCGGGTATTCTAGATACTTTATTCAAGAGACAACTGTTAACGCGACAAGGTAAAAGCATCCATAGTAGCCCGGCGGGAAGAGGCTTGATTAATGCTTTACCTGAGGACTCGACCTTTCCCGACATGACGGCTCACTGGGAGCATCAGTTGCAAGGCATGGCTGAACGAAACCAAGCGTATCAACCTTTCATGCAAGCGTTAGAAAGTAAGATTGATGGTTTGATGGGTAAAGTGAAAACGGGAGAAGTCCCTGAATCCCTACGTCATCTTCCTAAAGTTGAAAGACCAGCATTCAAGCGCCGTAAAGCTGGTGGGACAAGGAAGAAGACTTACGCTAAGAAAGGTACTAAAAGCTAAGAATTAATTGTTAGGGACTGAGATCAACAACTGTCCATTATTTGATATTTGAAGCCGGGATTAACGACCGACTTTGCGCCCGCAGCGCTTAAACAGCTGCTGCCAATAATCAACGTGGCGGCGAGTGGATGATCGAAAGGCTTGATGCGCATCTTTGATGGGAAAGTAATAACTGTGTAGCTCAGGCTGTGCGTCAAACATAGCAAGTTGCGGGGCTAGCTGCTGATAGTAGCCATCCAATTGCGCCATGTAAGGCTGAACTTTGTCAATATACTGTTGTTCGAACACATTGTTGAGATAGCGAAACTTAGTTGTGTCTCGTTGCTTCCCACAGATGATGTTGGCGTCAAAAGTAGTCAGCTGCTGGGTGATGGTATCAAGCTCAACCGAAGCACGAGCCAGCGAGTAGTATAAATCCCCGAGCGTAGAGCTCTTCTCTAATATTTCTTGAACCTCAATAGTCTTGCCGGAAACGAGCGGCGCGTTTAACGCTTGGTTGAGATGTTCTAAGGCGCCACTGGTTTGTCGTACCTGATCGCCGATATCAGCACGTAACCACTGACTGCCACGCATTTGCGACTGCATGGCATCGCTGGCATAGATGAGATTCCACTGGTGCAGCGGAAACTGTGTGAGTTTCTGCTGCTCGATTTCTTTCAGTAGCTCTACGACCTCAGAGTCTAATTCGCTACCGGATAAACATTTCCCAACACCCGCAAGTAGGGCGACTTGATAATCGTAATTACGAAACTCATCCGCGACTTTCCCAAGAACCGAATTTCTTTCTGCAATCAGATTGAACAATCCACACTGACGAAGCTGGTAACTGTCGATGAGACCGATAGAAAGCGATGGCACGTCAATCAACAGTTCTCTTTTTCTCGGTAGGTTTTCAAATTCCCATTCCTCTTTTATCTCGTCAACATCTTGTACTCTGGCTATCTTGGTTTGGTAGTCGTCGAATAAGTCTCCGGGGCCATCACTGAAACAGCCAGCTAGCATCACCGTCAGACAAAACAGTGTTGAGTGCTTAACTAGGTTTGAGAGAGGGCCATCATTCATATGCGGGTTACCAGTCTATTTCACTGCCATCGAAATTGAAGAAGTGACCACTTACTTCAGTATTCGCGGACTCGATGACTTTGATAAGACCACAAGCTGAGGTTTCAGTGTCGATCAGAGCATTAGGGCCGCCCATTTCGGTCTGTACCCAACCAGGATGCAGAGCTAACACCGTAACGCCGCTATCCGTTAAGTCGTTACTTAAGCTCTTCACAACGGAGTTTAGAGCGGCTTTGGAGGAGCGATAGATGTAGCCGCCTCCTGAGGTGTTCTCGGACATGCTACCGACTCTAGAAGACAGGCAGGCGATCTTTTTGACGTCACTAATTTCTATAAGAGGTAATAGAGTCTCGACAAGCTTCAATGGCGCAATGGTGTTGACTTCGAATACACGGCGCCACTCTTCGACATCGGTATTACCCAGACCATAACCTTTAGGACCATAGTAGCCAGCGTTGTTGATCAAAATATCAATCGACTCTATTTGCAAAGTGAGGTGGCTCACCGCTTGGTAATCGGTTATCTCTAATTGAATGCAGGTCAGGTTGCTGTTGTGGTCTGCGAGAGAGAGCAGTTCTTTTGCTGAATTGGCATCACGATAAGTCGCGTACACCTTGTGGCTACCTTCCAAGTATTGTTGAGTCAGGCTTAAGCCAATGCCGCGATTTGCTCCAGTAATGAAAATAACGCTCATGGTGATTCCTTTTTAGTTCAATTAGTTAAGTTTGATGGCTTAACACGAGAAAATCAACGCTCCACCAACTGGCCATTAGCATTCCTACAAAAATCATTACTGCTGCTACTGAGCCGCAGATCACCCCAAAGATGAGTATTAGGTTTTTCATTGCTGTCTCTTTTTGAAAATCAAGTTAATGATAACTACTATCATCAATTAAGGTTGTCGCCTAGGCTGAGACTGTTATGATTTTGAGAAAGATACGCAATTAACCTGATTATGATTCCTTTAATTTACCACCCAATCTATTCGCAGTTACCTTTACCAGAAGGTCACCGTTACCCGATTAACAAATATCAGTTGTTACACAGTGCTGTTGAAGCATTAATGGATAGAGAGCCTCTATGGAAGCGTCAGTTTGAAATCTTCCAACCAACGCCGGTTTCGGTTGAACAGGTAAAACAGGTTCACGATAGTGAGTATGTGGATTTGCTTGTTTCTGGTAATTTGCCCGCAGCAAAGATGAGACGTATCGGTTTCCCGTGGAGCGAACAACTTATTGAGAGAACGCTTTATTCAAGTGGTGGAACCTGCTTGGCCGCTGAAATGGCAATAGAGAGTGGTTTGGCGATTCATTTGAGTGGTGGTTATCATCACGCGCATCATGATTTTGGTAGTGGCTTTTGTTTGTTGAACGATCTGGTGTTAGCGGCAAAACATGCGCTGACCTTTGAACATATCGATAAAGTGCTTATCGTCGACAGCGATGTTCATCATGGTGATGGCACAGCAACTCTTTGCCAAGAGAATGACGACATCATTACTCTATCATTCCACTGCGACAAAAACTTTCCTGCACGAAAGCCATTATCCGATTTAGATGTGCCGTTAAGTCGTGAAACAGAAGATGCAGAGTTCTTACGTTGTTTTGAACAAGTCACTAAGTTAGCGATTGCTCACCATCAACCTGATCTGATTATTTATGATGCGGGGATCGATATTCATCAAGACGATGAACTGGGTTATTTGAATGTCTCGACAAAAGGGATATTTGAACGCGACTGTTTGATGATTGAATTAGCGAAATCAGAGTCTATTCCGATGGCCTGCGTAGTCGGTGGCGGATATCGAACTCAGCACCAAGATCTGGTTCCAATTCACATGCAGTTATTGAAGGCCGCATTTGCTGTTAGCAGTTGAGCGGTGAGCTTGTGTGATCTCCAGATACAAAAAAGCCGCTGATCTCTCAGCGGCTTTCTTTAATGTGGTGGAGGGATAGGGATTTGAACCCTAGAACCGCTATTAACGGTTGCCGGTTTTCAAGACCGGTGCTTTCGACCACTCAGCCATCCCTCCAATGGCGCGTATAATATAAGGGTGGCTTTGGCTTGTAAATACCCTTATCAACTGACTGCTTTTTTTATGAACAAGTTTGTGCATTTTTATATGGTTAGAGTGAAAATACATCGAAAAATGTTCTTGATCGTTTCGACTTAAGGGATTGGGTATCTTTGAGGAAGGAAAATGGAGAAAGGATCGAATACAACTGATGTGAGGAACGTAATTAGGACCGAAGCCTTGGTTTTTGGTGTGTAGCCACCATTCCTCATTAGGGTGAACTTGCCTTTGCTGCCTATAAGATTCATAATGAATGCATCTTATAGAGTGAAATATCCCACCATGCATATCACACGTTACACTGATTATTCCCTACGAGTTCTGATCTATTTAGCGATCAACAACCAATCTCTTAGCACCATCGGCGACATTGCTAACAGTTATGGTATTTCTAAAAACCATTTAATGAAGATCGTTCAGCAACTCAACCTCAAAGGACATCTGATCGCCACAAGAGGAAAAAATGGTGGTTTGAAACTCAGTTGCCATCCAAGTCAGATCAACATAGGTACGTTAGTTCGAGAGTTAGAAGACAAACGTAACTTGGTTGAATGTTTTGGCGAGGATAATAGCTGTGTCATTACACCAAATTGCCAATTGAAAACTATCTTTGCTGAAGCTCAAGAGTGTTTTTACAAAAGCTTAGACGCTTATAGCTTACAAGATCTCCTTGGCGAAGGACACAGCTACAAGCTAGGGCAACTCTTGGCGGTTGAAGTTATTTAAAGTAAGCAAGTTTTGTTTACTCACTAGGTTTACGATGATGAAAAATTTAAATCAAAACCCCAACAATGGCGTTTCAATGACGGCATTTTTCGAACTCGCGTTTCGACCGTTTTTTTTGTTTGCATCACTTTTTAGTATTGCAGCATTAGTTGGTTGGGCTGCTTTTTGGAATGGCAGCGCAACCTTAAATGTTTATGGCGGTGCAATGTGGTGGCATATTCATGAAATGTTGTTTGGCTTTGCAGCCACTGTTGTGGTTGGTTTTTTGCTGACGGCCGTACAAAATTGGACGGGTGTCCGCAGTATTAACGGACGTGGGTTAATGATACTTCTGGCTCTATGGTTGTGTGCGAGAATAGCCATGTTCCTACCTGAGGTTCTAAGCCCTTGGCTGGTGGCTGTACTCGATTTACTGTTTTTACCGATCGCTGTAATTTATCTTGCCCACAATATTGTCAGTGTGAAGCTTTGGCGAAATCTGTTGTTCATTCCTATTCTGCTGCTTATGACCTTTGCCAATGCTGCGATGCACTATGGTGTTCTATTTCAGCAGCCACTCTTAATTTCACAAGCTAGCACAAGCATGGTGCTGTTGGTGACTCTAGTCATGTGCATTATGGGTGGACGAGTTTTTCCTATGTTTACCGCTAATGGCACACAGACACCACGAACCCCTGCATTACCATGGCTTGAAAAGCTGAGCATCGTGAGCACGATTTTCGCCGTTGTGTTGAGCTTTCAGATACTTCCAGTTCCACAAAGTCTCGTTGCTGTCGTGTTTATTGCCAGTGGCTTGGCAAATGCGATTAGGGCAGTAAGGTGGAAAATATGGGTTGCTTTTAAGACTCCTCTAGTGTGGTCTCTACACTTAAGCTACTGGGCCATTTCGTTAGGATTGATCTTATATGGCGTTTCAATCATTTCGTCATTGGTCACCCAATCACAAGCGATTCATGCCTTAACCGTTGGTGGAATGGGAGTGATGATCTTATCAATGATCTCACGTGTCTCTCTAGGACATACAGGTCGAGCTATTGCGATTGGTAAAATAATGACTGCGGCGTTAATCGCCATTGTTTTTGCCTTTATTGTGCGAGTGTTTGGCGGATACTTTACCCATAATATTGTCTCTATCATCACCTTATCCAGTGCTCTGTGGGTTGTCGCGTACAGTTGTTTCGTTGTGTTGTACTTACCAATTTTAATAAAACCAAAAGCTTAAATTACTACAAGTTGCGAATGTTCAATATTGATGACTTTAAAGTTGCATTTAAAATACATCTTTAATATTATGTCTGCAGTGAATGACTTAAATACAATCAAAGAGAGAATGATTATGAGCTGTTGTGGCGGATGTGGTGGTTCAAACCACGAAGAAAAAGCAAAAGAAGCTGAACAAAAGAAGCAAGCAGAGCAGCAAGAAACTAAGCAAGAAAACGCTTAATTAAAGTAGCGCTCAAGCCAAATTTAGAAATCCAGAGACTTAGATGAAGCCTCTGGATTTTTTTATTTTTATGGATTTATGATGAGTGCCTGAAACAAGCCTAAACACTATTCGAGCCTGCAGTGAATTCTGACTCTCTAGCGAGTAACTGTACCCAATTGGCATGCACCACCAGTTTAGTCATATTGAATGAACGCGCTGTGCAGATAAGTTTGGTCTAAGGTATGTATCGATGACTGGAGTGCGGAGAGAATATAAATTGAGCTAGCCAGTGATATTCAAACAGCTATAGAGTCATAGATGGGCTTTAAACGTTCAGAATGATTTCAATCAAGTAACCAAACAATCTGTCTTTGAGGGATGGTTGAATATTAAACTTTAGATTCGAATCACTTTACGCTAGATGCAAAAAAGCCGCTGATTTCTCAGCGGCTTTCTTTAATGTGGTGGAGGGATAGGGATTTGAACCCTAGAACCGCTATTAACGGTTGCCGGTTTTCAAGACCGGTGCTTTCGACCACTCAGCCATCCCTCCATTGGCGTGAATAATATAAGGGGGAGAGTGCCTTGTAAACCCTTAATTATCATAATCTTGTTTGGTTGCTTGTTTTCTAGTCATTAGCGGCAATAAAAAAGGGAAGCCATTAGCTTCCCTTTTCTGTTTGATGACTATTTAATCATTTTTTGTGTAGAAACGCTGTAACTCAGTCAGGCCTTGCATTAATACTGGTAAGCGAGGGCTTACATCTTTTAGGCGTTTGTAGTTTTGGTCATACAACTTGTAGTTACCAAATTTATCTAACACAGTGGTTTGCTGGTCGGTAACAAGGGCAAGTTCACGTGAGTCACCCGCGAGAATCCACTTTCTTTTACGCTCATTAAACAGGCTGCGACCGCTACTGAAATCTGTTGGGTTTGAAGATACGCCCAATAGCTCTTGCATCAACGTTACGGACACGTCTAAATGACTAGAACGGTGAGTGTATTCAGAAGCAGACTTACCAGGCCAGCTGATAAATAGTGGCACTTGTAACTGATAACGACTGTAGTTGGAGTTTGCGCCCCAGCTGTTGGTCTTAGTTTCGTTAAACTCGCTACCGTGATTAGAGGTAATGATAACCACCGTGTTGTCGGTTAGCTCTAAGCGTTCCAGTTCAGCGTAGATTGTTGCTAGCTGAGCATCGGCTGCTTGAGCAGACTTTTGATAGTCTGCAGCAAAACGTTCTGCTGTCGTTAACGTTGAGTCTGACTCTGAACTTGAATCGTAGCTAGAGAAGTTATCCAGCGTGGTCAGCTCAATGAAGTTAAACCAAGGACGTTTAGCTTGTGGTGATTGAATCCAGTTAGACCAAGCTTGTATCGCGCTTTTGTCATCATAAGTTGCTTGCTCTGGCATAACATCACGGCCTCGGAAGATGATTTCCGAGTAAAGTGCATCGTCAAAGTTGTCGCCACTGAAAGCCGCAAACTTATAATTGTGATTATCTAAAACGTCCAACAGTACTGCACTTGAACCCTGAGCCTCGATGCTGCTTGCGTAGCTGCTTGGAAGGCCATAGAACAAACCGAAGATACCAAACATGTCGTTACTTGAACTGTAGTGATTGGTGAAGTTGATCGATTGTTGTGCGTAGGCATAGCTGTTTGGCATCGCTGTGGCATTAAGTGCATCAGAGCGAAGGTTGTTTACACTCACCATCAGGATATTAAGATCATCACTGCGGCGGTTGTATTGAATTTTTTCGAGCGGGTAGCTAACTAAGTTTACGTTCTCTTTGTTGGCTTCTAAACGCTGTAAATATTCTTCACGGTCCAATAGGCCATGTTTTTCCATAAAGCTTTTCGCTGTCATTGGGTATGACAGTGGGAAGTTCGCTTTCTGGCTAGTAATTGGGTTGTAGAAATACGCATCAGCCCACATGTAAGTCAAGTGGCTGCTGATGAAACACAAGAAGAAGACGGCAGTAATCGGACGGCCAATGTGTTTATGAGACAGTTTACGTTGCTTACGCCAAACCCACTCAGACAGACCTAGCTGTAATAAGAAGATAAGTGGCATAACAATGAAGAGGTGTTGCAAATCAGATGTGAATGCAGACTCCTCTCCACTAAATAAAACCTCCCACACGACAGGTGTCAGGTGGAGGTTTATATTTTGATACGTTTGAGTATCAATCAGTAGGACAGTTAAACCTATGGTTGCAAAGCAAACGGCAACCAAACGTAATAACTTCCTCGACGGAAGAATAAAAGTGAGCGGAAACAGCACTAATAGATAAAGCGCGAATACTAAAAAGCCGAAATGACCAACCCAAGATGCAGCCAAATAAAATTGACCCAATAGGGTTTCTGGCCAAGCAGATTGAGTAATATAACGAGTACCAATCAACATCGCAGCAATGATGTTGAAAAATGCAAACCAGTGACCCCAACCAACAAGTCGAGATACGCGATCGCTATATGAGTTTGCGCTGTCTACCATTTATAATTCTTTTATCCGTCAATCAAATTTAGTGAGACTTTTTATCTTCAAGAGAAGAGATTAAAGCTTCGGCAAATTTTTCAGCAATTCCTTTGCGTTGTGAAGCAGCAACATTCTGATTTAAGACATTGGTTGCGATATTTCCAGCGATCATCAGTGAAAGTTCTGGTGAAGCTTTGTGCTTAGTGAGTACAGCACCTACTTCAGCTAGGATTTTTTCAACTTGATCATCTGTGTATTTAGATATAATCGGCATAAGGACTCTAATAATGATAGTAAAAGCGGCTTATGATAACCTACTATGCACGACAACTGAAACCTGAACGGTAATATTTTCACTATGAGCCTTCACCTTTCCAACGTAATTTTACACCAGCTGAGCAAGAACGATCAGGATGAACTGATTGTTAACTATCGTGCTGAATCTCTAGAGAACGATGCTTCATCTGAAAGCCTAGTTGCTGAACTTCACCGTGTTTTTAATTCAAAAGCAGGTAAAGGGTTTGGTTCTTTCAAATCCGACAGCGAATTCCAGCAGTCGTTGCATGAATTTCGAGCGGGAGAGCAAAGTTTCTATGATTTCTCTCAAAAAAGTGCGTTACGTCTAAAAGATGAGTTATCGAAATACCCATTTGCTGACGAAGGCACTTTGGTACTCGCTGAATACCAATCACTGGCGACAGACTACCTTTTCATCGGTTTACTGCCTTCGAACCAAAGTTTGAAAGTGACTGAAGGGTTAGACATCAGTGCGACTGATTACCTTGATATCTCAAAGATGGATATTGTGGCGCGCCTTGACCTTTCAACATACGACACAGACAAAGAGTCAAACCGTTACTTAACTTACATTAAAGGACGTGTTGGCCGTAAAGTCGCGGATTTCTTCTTAGATTTCTTACAAGCTGAAGTCGGTTTGGATGCGAAACAGCAAAACCAAGTACTGATGCAAGCGGTAGAAGATTTCGTTTCAGACTCTAAGTTAGAAAAAGAAGAAGCGATCAGCTATAAAAAGCAGGTTGCGGATTACTGTAACGAACAGCTAAAAGCGGGCGATGAAGTTCAAGTTCGTGAACTTTCTGGAGAACTGCCAGCAAGCACTGATGGTACAAGCTTCTTTGACTATACTAGTGAGCAAGGCTACGAGTTAGAAGACAGTTTCCCCGCTGATCGCGCAACTATGCGTAAACTAACAAAATTTGTTGGTGCTGGTGGCGGTTTGAATGTTAGTTTTGATAGTCTGCTTCTAGGCGAACGTATCTTTTACGATCCGGAGACAGACACGCTAACGATTAAAGGCACTCCACCGAACTTACGTGACCAACTGACTCGCAATAAGTCATAGTCCGAAGTTAATGAGTAAAAGCGGCAGCAAGATGTTGTCGCTTGTTTTGTGCTTAGTCTTTTAGCAAGTGTCATGGCTTCAAGTTAACACGCACAAGGAATATAGATGGAACAATCAGTAGCAAAGCCCAAACGCTTTAAAAAACCGGCCACTTTCTTGGTTGTGCTCTTGGCTCTGTGGCTACTTCCTTCATTGGCTCTCCTTAATCTAAGCCGTTCCTACACCAATTCTCTTGCTCAAATTGAAGAGCTCGGTATTCGCGTCAATGAATTGAGGCAATCGCTTTATTTCTCTGAGCCGCTGCGAGTCTCTCGTATCAATGAGTTAGCACTTGATGCTCAGTTGGTTTATTCGATCCGACTGCAGATTGAATCTGATTTTCAACACGCCTTGTTTCGTCCTGATGCGAATCAACTGCTTTACGTAGCCGATCAGTTCCTAGAAAAGTTTGATGAGTTCATCCCGATAGAAAGCCAGGTTCAAGACATCGTTGACAATATTAAGATACTGCGCGCTGATAAAGAGCTTTCCCCTAAACTAAAACCGCTACTCAATGAATTCGGCGTTGTTGTCTTTGAAGCGATGTATTCTGACAATCAAAGCTCGTCAGCGACTTATCGTGCGTTTGATTCCATTCTAGAAAAATCATATTCATTAAAAACTGAAGAGCAAGACGCACTGCAACAGTTATTGGCTGATGCCTCAGCGTTGTTGAGTGATTACGCTCAGCTCAATTATTTAGTCGATAAAATCAAGAAAAACTCGGTGAACGAACAGATCATTAAATTTGAAGCTGAGTTCCATGACCGTCAGTTTAACCTATTGCTAGTGATGCTAGGTTTAAGCTTGGTAACGATGATCACACTAGTGTTGTGGGGCGTTAGATCGAGAAAATTGATTCAACAAACAGACAAAGAACTGAGTCCTGAACCAGTAGCCGATTCAAGTAAGGAAAATGCTCTCTCTGCGGTGAGACAACCAACTAATGACCCTTCCGTATTGAAGATTACGCCGACGAGCAAACATTCCGACCTTCAACCTCAAGAGGGCATTAACGTAACAAGCCAGGAAATTGTTCAGCAGAACACAGAGGAAGCTCCAATGGCAGAGAAACACATTGCAAGTGTCACTGATTCAAAGCCTGCGATTGATATTGAAGACATGCTAGAAACGCTTGATGGTGATGCTGAGTCTGTCGAATTGCTACTTGGCGTCTTTGTACAAGATCACGCTGATGATTACACGAAGTTCAAATCTCTTCTCACTAAAGATGAAACCTCTGCTGCTCGTATTGTACATAGCTTAAAAGGTGTGGCAGGCAGTATCAAAGCGTCTCGATTAGCGATCATTGCAGCAACTATTGAAATGACAATGAAACAGTCGAGAGCGATCAGTGAACACGATTTAGAAGAACTAGAGGCGGCAATAAAAGCCTCTATAGATGCTGCGTTTGAATATTTAGATAAGCAGCGTTAACTTTTGTAGGAATTTTGACAATACTCTGACGAAGTGCTCATACAATCCGCGCCCTTAGTCTTTGTCAGAGGTTTACATGTTACGATTTTCGAGTCGACGTTGGATGGTGTTGGTGCTTAGTATTGCGCTAAGTGGTTGTTCTCTATTAGAAGTTAAGTTAGATACTCAGACGACGCCTCTCACTCAACAAGAGCTGAATGCTCGAATCATGACGCGTGAATACGGCAAGATGTTTTTTATGCGAGTAGAAGACTCTGCCGATCTCATTGCTCAATCTTACCCTGCTGATGACACCTTACATCAATCTTATGTCTTGCTTTGGAAGATCCATGCGGAGCAGGGCTTACAGCAAGCGGCTTATCAAACTTCACCGATGTCTGCCTTAATCGACTCGTGGGTGTTCACTGCCCAAATGAATCAGTTTTATCGCCAAGGCGATGGTGCGGATCTGTTCGCGACGGATCATGCGGTAGAGACTGCTCGTTTTCTTGATCAAGAAGCAGAAAAACTGGCAAAGGGTGTATTGAGCTCGAGTGATTTCAAGAACAGCAAAGTGTTCGTTGCGCAGTTTGCTGCTAGCCACCCATTTAAAGACCTCACATTCAGAATCACCCCCGCTTACCGTGAATGGCTGAACTATCTAGGTAAAGACGAGTCGCAAATTGTCCAGAGCTTAGGCACCATGCCAGAAGCAATGAGTGACGCATCCGATCGTTTAAGTTTGATGGCTGACCAGACGCCTAAACTAATGTCTTGGAAAGCGGAGCTGGTTGCGTTAAACAGCTCGCTAACGGGTGAAGACCTGTCTATGACATTAGAAAGTCTTCGTCAAACGTCAGCAAGCATGCAAGACTTCATCGAGAACAACCCTGAGTACATGCAAACACTGGCTTCTATTATGTCGACAGAAATGCAGCCTCTACTCAACGATCTTAGCGACAAGACAGACCAGAAATTAGCGATGCTCACTGAAGAGCGTGTGGCGTTAGAAAAAATGGTGACACGTGAAAGAGAAGCTCTGGTAGAGATGATTGCGAAAGAGCGCATTGAGATTGCAGGTATCGTGACTTCAGAGAGGGAGTTGTTTACGCAAGACCTTGACCGCGTATCTCAAGAGGTGGTGGTACTTGCTATTGATAAACTGATGGAGTTAATCAAAGGTGTGATTATCTACTTCATCCTGTTTATCTTAGTGGTGTTCTTTGCACCGTTAGGCATCGGTTACTGGCTGGGTAAGCGAACCATAAATAGATGAACCAGTAGATTAAAAAAGAGCGCTCTAGGGCGCTCTTTTTGCATTTATATCATTAACGTTTTTGTGCTTACTTTCTAAAGCTCTGAGGCATTAACTTATGCTTGCTGCTTAGTAAGCTCTGCCGCTTCTTCAGTTTCAACGGCTGGTGCTGTTGGTTCACACTTATCAACGAACCAACCCATGTAAGAGGTAACGATAGTCACGATGATACAGATGAAGCTTAGCCACATGAACGGTGCGTAAGATAGCGTTGCAACGCCTAGAATACTCGCCATGTAGATACCGTTATCACTCCAAGGAACCATACCTGACGTTAACGTGCCACCAAACTCAGCATTACGAGATAGGTTCTTACGTTTGTAGCCCAAGCGGTCGTAGTTCTTCGCACAGATTTTTGGCGTAAGGATTAACGATACGTACATCGCAGAACCGAACACGTTACCCATGAAAGCCGTACCAATTGTGCTCGTAGCTAGAGAACCTGCGCTGTTTACACGGCGCTCGAACACTTTAGCAATTGTCTCTAGTACGCCCACTTTATCCAGTAAGCCACCAAAACCTAGACCAAATACGATAACCGCGACCGAACCAAGCATTGAAGACATGCCACCACGGTTAAGAATTGAATCAATGAATTCTACGCCAGATGAGATAGAGAACGGTGCCCAAGCAGTGTTGAATGCCGTTAGGAAATCGATCTCTTGGATCATGACTGCCCAGATAATACCAAGCAGAGAACCAAAGCTGATTACTGGGAATGAAGGCATACGGAAAGCCAACAGGCCAAGCACGATCAGTACTGGAACGAATGAGTAAGGCGTGATGTAGAACTGAACTTCCATTGCTTTGATGACAGAATCTACTTGGCTCATGTCAACATTACCTGCGTAGTGGAAACCAAACGCAGTAAACATGATGCCAGTAATAATGTAGCTGATTAGCGCAACAGGCAGCATGCCTTTGATGTGTTCAACCACTTCGACACCAGACATTGAAGAAGCCAGAATCACTGAATCAGAAAGTGGAGACATCTTGTCACCGAAGTAACAGCCTGATAGCACCGCACCCGCTGTAATTGGTGCTGGAACACCTAAGCCTTGGCCAATACCCATCATCGCGATGCCTGCAGTACCCGCGGCACCCCAAGACGTACCGGTCGCCAATGCGGTTAGAGAACAGATGATCATGGTTGCTAAAAGGAAGATAGAAGGGTGGATAGCTTTCAGACCATAGTAAATGATAGTAGGTACGATCCCGCCTGAGATCCAAGTACCAACAAGAGCGCCAACGGCTAAAAGTATTAAAACCGCGCCTAAGCCATTGGATATTCCTTTGAGTGCTGCTTTTTCTAAGTCTTTGTATTCGTGGCCAAGACGAATACCAAGAACCATGATAATGAACCAACCAATATACAAGGCAAGTTGAATTGGAAGGTCAAGCTTTGCTGTAAAGGAAAAAGCAAGGGATAGAAATAGTCCTAACGCGATGAATACCTGTAATAGGTTCGGTAGGCGAGTTTTACTCTGCTTCATAAAAGCCTCTTGTTAATTCGAGCATTTATAGTGCTTCGTTATAGTGTGTGGTGCAAAACGGACACTACAGTAATTAGTTTATTATATCGAAAAAATACGCCCAAGTTGTGATATTTGACTGTTAACTCAATCAATTGTGGTTTCATAATCTGAAATTTTGTTAAATTCATGATTGTTACATGTTGGAGTTTGTCGCACGTTGTTTTCGTTTTGTAAAATATAATTCTGATTAACCTTGGTTTAAAAGAGGGATTTACTGTTTGTGATGGGTGTCGATTCAAGCGGTTTTGGCGATGTAAATGTTTGAATTTGACGATAATGGGTGCTTTAACAATGGTGTAGACATTGAATGTCGATACAGAGATAACTGCACGATTCATTACGTTCACTTAAAAGAAACGAAAAAGTTACACTTTTTGACAAAAAGCGCTTGAGTTCTGTTTCTGAAAAACTTATAGATGGGGGAGAGCAATTTTTAATTTATACATGGAGAGTGAGCGATGAGAGTAGGTCTAGTTGGTTGGCGCGGTATGGTTGGTTCTGTACTAATGCAACGTATGGTTGAAGAGAAAGACTTCGACTTGATTGAGCCTGTTTATTACAGCACATCTCAGATTGGTATTCCTGCCCCTGTTCTAGGTGGTAAAGATGCGGGTCTACTTCAAGACGCTTTTGATATTGATAGCCTAAAACAGCTTGATGCTGTGATTACCTGTCAAGGCGGCGATTACACATCAAAAGTATACCCAGCATTGCGTCAAGCAGGTTGGAAAGGTTACTGGATTGATGCGGCTTCTACCTTACGTATGGACGCTGATTCAATCATCACTCTTGATCCTGTTAACTTGGCTCAAATTCAGCAAGGCATTCACGGCGGTACTAACACTTTCGTTGGTGGTAACTGTACTGTGAGCTTAATGCTTATGGCTTTGGGTGGCCTTTACGAGAAAGGCATGGTCGAGTGGATGAGTGCCATGACTTACCAAGCGGCTTCTGGTGCCGGTGCTAAGAACATGCGTGAACTGATCTCACAAATGGGTGTGATCAACGATAGCGTAAGTTCAGAGCTAGCAAACCCTTCAAGTTCCATACTTGATATTGATAAAAAAGTCGCTGATACCATTCGTTCATCTTCATTCCCAACAGACCAATTTGGTGCTCCGCTTGCGGGCTCACTAATCCCTTGGATCGATGTGAAGCGTGAAAATGGTCAAAGCAAAGAAGAATGGAAAGCAGGCGTTGAAGCGAACAAGATTCTTGGCCTAGATGGTCAGCCAATCCCGATTGATGGTACTTGTGTACGAATCGGTGCAATGCGTTGTCATGCTCAAGCACTAACAATCAAGCTTAAGCAAGACGTGCCAATGGACGAGATCGAAGAGATCATCGCGACGCACAATGATTGGGTTAAAGTGGTTCCTAATGACCGTGACATCACGGCACAGGAGCTAACACCAGCGAAAGTAACAGGTACTATGTCTGTACCAGTAGGTCGTCTGCGTAAGATGTCTATGGGTAACGACTTCCTGAACGCGTTCACTGTCGGTGACCAATTACTTTGGGGTGCTGCAGAACCACTACGTCGTACTTTGCGAATTATCCTTGCTGAGAAAGCGTAATAGGCAAGATTGCTTAAATTCTATTAGCTGATAAACCGAAAGGGTTGACGATAAACGTCAACCCTTTTTAGTTTATTGATATCTCGTTATTCGGCCCTCGAAACTGCCCTTAAATCTCTTCGCATCTCGCTACTCGAATCTCGTGCCTGCTTTTATTTCTCGTCGGTGACGACACGCTTGTCTGGATCTGCCAATTCACTCGCACAGTGTTTGCAATACATGGCATCCGAATCATGGCCAGCGCGGTTGCAGTTCGGGCACTTAACCAACTCTTTGTGTGAGTTCATTTCATTACTGAGTTCTGCGGTAATGATACCCGTTGGGACGGCTAGGATAGAGTAACCCAATAGCATGGTAAGCGAAGCGATCGCTTTACCTAACGCGGTTTGGGGGATCATGTCACCGTAGCCAACCGTGGTGATGGTTACAATTGCCCAATAAATACTGTGGGGAATACTGGTGAAGCCATTTTCTGGTCCTTCAATAACAAAGATCAGAGCGCCGAAGATAACGACCAAGATACCCACTGTACTGAAGAAGATCAGTATCTTTCGTCGTGCCATCAACAGTGAGCGCAACAAGATATTGGAATCTTGCAGGTAGCGAACCAGTTTTAGGATTCGGAAGATACGCATCACACGCAGCAGTCTCACTACACCCATAAATGAAGCGCCTGGGAAGATGATTGCTAGGTAGGTTGGAAGAATCGCCAATAGGTCAACGACACCGTAAAAGCTGGTGGCATAAGATTTTGGTTTCGGAGAGCAATAGAGCCTTAATAAATACTCAAGAGTAAAGAGGGCTGTAAAGGTGTATTCGATATAACGCAGCTGCTGTGACCATTCGGTCATCACATTAGGGATGGACTCTAAGATCAGAACCAACAGCGAAGCCAAGATTGCAACGATCAGAGAGATATCAAATGCACGTCCGGCTGGCGTGTGAGTACCAAAGATAATGACGTACAAATGATGCTTTAGTGGCTTGCGTGACATAAGGAAAGATTCATCTTCTGTTAAATGCATTAACAATCATTATACAAGCTTCATAATAACGAGGCGAGTGAAAGCCCAATTGCTTTACTCGCCTCATCTATATTTCAATATTGTTGCCCTTTATAGAGCAACCGAAATGCCGTTAAACGTTATGCCAAACCTGGGAACAGATTACGTAGGCCATTGGCGATGAACTCGATGCCCAATGCGCCAAGAATCAAGCCCATGATACGAGTGATCACGTTGATACCCGTTTGACCTAAAAAGCGAACGATAACCGGCGCTGAACGGAACAAAAGCCAAGAGCATGTTGCAAACGCGATGATACTAATGCCGATGCCTACGGTATCAATGGCTGCTGGATAGCGAGACCCATAAACAATGGTCGAGCTGATTGCACCCGGACCCGCCATTAGCGGCATAGCCAGTGGAACAACTCCGATTTGCTCTTTGCTGATGTATTCAGATTTCTCTTGTTTGTTCTGTTTATCTTCACCGAGCTTACCGCTCATCATCGAAAATGCGATGCTCAGCAATAGCAAACCACCTGCAACACGAAATGAATCTAGCGAGATGCTAAACATATCAAGCAGCATTTGCCCCGCAACAAGCGACACAATCAGGATAACGGCAACAGCAATGTTTGCTTGTAAGGCTGTCCTGTTCCTCTCTTCTGGCGGCATCTGAGCAGTAAGAGAAACAAAAACAGGCATGATGCCGATAGGGTTTACGGCAGCAACAAGCCCAAGGAAGAATTGCATAAAAATTGCGAGTTCTAAGCCTTGCATGAGAGCGGTCTCCAGTTAGCGTACTTAAAGTTGAAGTGTTGATCTGTGAATAGTCAGAGCGCGTAATGTAAGGGACAAACTCAATTTGCACGAATGAAAAAAACTAACCTGAAATAGGGGATTTTTTTTAGAAAAACTAATTGAATCTCACTTTTGTATTCGCCTTGTTGAAAGCTAGTTGTTAGTGTTTCATTTTGTAACTTGTTATTAAGTAACTGTTAACCATCGCACGAATTTAATAAAAATTATGTCAGAATCTAGCCGCTGCAACGGTATGGATATACTCTCAGTAGCACGAATATAGCTGTATACATGTAATTTAACGGACTAAAAATGAAACTTTTTTACAGTTTATGACGCTATGTAGAAAAAAGTTGTCTGTTTGCTTGTTTTTTGCGCTAACGGAAAGTGTGATTTTAATCTATGTAAATCATGCTCTTAAGTTAATTTTTGCGATTGCCTTACTACTTTCTGGTTAATTCTTTTTGGGTAACTGATCTGGGTCAATTTTTTTCACACAGTGAAATAATATACTCAGTCCTGAAAGCAATTTACTAAGAACGCTGATGTTTAAGGTTAAAGGCAAGCAGCGAATTTAATAAAAAGTTTTTAATATTTATTATTTTAGGAGATCCACCATGCCTGTAACTAACTTAGCGGAACTTGATGCTCTAGTAGCTCGCGTTAAAGCAGCACAAGAAGAGTTTGCAACATTCTCTCAAGAGAAAGTAGACGCAATCTTCCGTGCAGCTTCTCTTGCTGCTAACCACGCTCGTATCCCACTTGCACAACAAGCAGTTGCTGAATCTGGAATGGGTATTGTTGAAGATAAGGTTATCAAAAACCACTTTGCATCTGAATTTATCTACAACAAATACAAAGACGAAAAAACATGTGGCATCTTAGAAGAAGATGACAGCCTAGGCACAATGACTATCGCTGAGCCTGTAGGTATCATCTGTGGTATCGTTCCAACAACGAACCCAACTTCTACAGCAATCTTCAAATCTCTAATCTCTCTTAAGACACGTAACGGCATCATCTTCTCGCCACACCCACGTGCAAAGAACTCTACTAACGACGCTGCTAAACTTGTTTTAGATGCGGCTGTTAAAGCGGGCGCACCAAAAGACATCATCGGTTGGATCGACCAACCATCTGTAGAGCTTTCTAACGCGCTTATGAAGCACGACGGTATCGCGCTTATCCTAGCTACTGGTGGTCCAGGCATGGTTAAAGCAGCATACTCTTCTGGTAAGCCTGCTATCGGTGTTGGTGCTGGTAACGTTCCTGTTGTTATCGATGAAACAGCTGACATCAAACGTGCTGTAGCATCTATTCTTATGTCTAAAACATTCGATAACGGCGTAGTATGTGCTTCTGAGCAAGCTGCAATCGTAGTTAGCGAAGTATATGACGAAGTTAAAGAGCGTTTTGCTTCTCACAAAGCTCACGTTCTATCTAAAACTGACGCAGATAAAGTACGTAAAGTTCTTCTTATCGACGGTAACCTAAACGCTAAGATCGTAGGTCAACCTGCTCCAGCAATCGCTGAAATGGCTGGTGTTAAAGTTCCTGCTGATACTAAAGTTCTTGTAGGTGAAGGTCTTGGTAAAGTTTCTTACGATGACGAATTCGCTCACGAGAAACTGTCTCCAACTCTAGGTCTATTCCGCGCAGACGATTTCGAAGACGCTGTTGCTCAAGCGGTAACGATGGTTGAAATCGGTGGTATCGGTCACACGTCTGGTCTTTACACTAACCAAGACGTAAACGCAGATCGTATTCGTTACTTCGGTGACAAGATGAAGACGGCTCGTATCCTAATCAACATCCCTACTACTCACGGTGGTATCGGTGACCTGTACAACTTCAACGTTGCACCTTCTCTAACTCTTGGTTGTGGTTCATGGGGTGGTAACTCTATCTCTGAGAACGTAGGTCCTAAGCACCTTATCAACAAGAAAACTGTAGCGAAGCGAGCTGAAAATATGTTGTGGCACAAACTACCTAAGTCTATCTACTTCCGTCGTGGCAGCCTTCCAATCGCAATGAGCGACCTAGAAGGTAAGAAACGCGCATTCCTAGTAACTGACCGTTTCTTGTTCAACAACGGTTACGCAGACGACGTAGTACAAATCCTGAAAGCACAGGGTATTGAAGTTCAAGTATTCTTCGATGTAGAAGCGGATCCAACACTGTCTGTTGTTGAGAAAGGCGCTGAAGCAATGAAGAGCTTCCAACCTGACGTAATCCTTGCTCTAGGTGGCGGTTCTCCAATGGATGCTGCTAAGATCATGTGGGTTATGTACGAGCACCCAGAAACTCACTTCGAAGAACTTGCAATGCGCTTTATGGATATCCGTAAACGTATCTACAAGTTCCCTAAAATGGGTAAAAAAGCTGAGCTTGTATGTATCACTACAACTTCAGGTACGGGTTCAGAAGTTACGCCTTTCGCCGTTGTTACTGACGACAAGACTGGTGCTAAATACCCACTAGCGGATTACGAAATCACGCCAAACATGGCTGTTGTTGATGCTAACCTAGTAATGAATATGCCTAAGTCTCTAACAGCGTTCGGTGGTTACGATGCCGTAACTCACGCTCTTGAAGCTTACGTATCAGTTCTTGCGAACGAATACTCAGATGGTCAAGCTCTACAAGCTCTTAAGATGCTTAAAGAATACCTACCATCAAGCTACAAAAACGGTTCAGCAGACCCAATCGCTCGTGAGAAAGTACACAACGCTGCAACGATTGCTGGTATTGCCTTTGCGAACGCATTCCTAGGTGTGTGTCACTCAATGGCTCACAAAATTGGTGCTGAGTTCCACCTACCACACGGTCTTGCTAACGCACTACTTATCTCAAACGTTGTACGTTACAACGCGAACGATAACCCAACTAAGCAAACTGCATTCTCTCAGTACGACCGCCCACAAGCACGTCGTCGTTACGCTGAAGTTGCTGACCACCTAGGCCTAAGCCAAGCTGGTGACCGTACTGCTCAGAAGATTGAACGTCTACTAACTTGGTTAGAAGAGCTTAAGAACGACCTAGACATCCCACTATCAATCCAAGCTGCGGGTGTTAACGAGTCTGACTTCATCGCTAAACTAGACGAGCTAGCTGTTGAAGCGTTCGATGACCAGTGTACAGGTGCTAACCCACGTTACCCACTAATCACTGAGCTAAAAGAAGTACTAACAACGTCTTACTTCGGTACTCCTTACGTTGAAGGTGAAACTTTCGAAGGCACTACAGTGATTCTTAAGAAAGCTGACCAAAAGCCAGCTGACGCGAAAGCGGCAAAAGCTAAAAAAGAAAAAGCTAACGCATAATAAGTAAGCATTAGTTTTGAGATAAGTTTTCGCTAGCACGAACCTTATCTATCGGGAAAAGATCAAAGCCCTAGTCGAGAGACTGGGGCTTTTTTTATGTTTACTGCCTGCTCTACGCGGCTTGAAAGGCTAGACTTACGTCACTCGATTAGAAATGAATGGCTCAAATGTGCTTGGCATCGGGGAAGAACTAAACCTCAGCAGCGACCACTCGCCCACTAAAGTAATCATTAGAGACGATGTATTCCGTTGTTCTGGTCAGTTCATCTTGCAGCTGAGCCCAGTGGCATCGGTTGAGTTTGCCATCGGAGTTATGGACTGCAGGGACAACACCGCCGACTCGAATACCAAATGGAGTCAGTTCTTTGGCCCAGCTATGGGTAAAGCCAGTGATCATTGAATTCGCACTCTCTAAGCCGGACACGTCATGGAAATCATCGTGAGAGATCACATTCACAATAACGCCTTCTTTATCCTCCTCTCGTAATCTCTCGGCACTGATTTGCCCAAATGCGAAAAGAGTCGTAGCCATAGAAGAAAGATCATTGATAAAGCTACTGACAGGCTGATCGCCAATTAGGCTTGGCATCGGAGAGCTTATCCAATTATTGACCAGTACATCGGGTGTAGTGTTGAAGGTGGTTTGAATAAAATCAAACACACTGAGAATTGCTTGGTTGTCATTACTTTTGAGCGTGTAGTGGTAAACCGAGTCAGAAAAACGAGCACATTGTAAATAGGTCGCTTGAAGTGCTTCCGTGTCTTTATCACAAAGGATGACTGTGGCTCCAAGGTTAACAAAGTGGTTCGCAATCGTCCCTCCGAGTCGCGAGCCTGCAGATGTCACCAATATAATTGAGCTTTTTATTTCCATCCCAGCACCTAAATAAATCGTCCATGTCGGATAAGGATGGGTTAAATTTCATACAATGGGTGTGAAGAGGTTCAAACAAAGGCGTGCCAATTGATAAGTTTTTATGAACTTAGTGGCAGCTCACATTTCGCAGTAACTTCAAGTAGTAATCGACAACTCGTATTTCACGCTCACCCAAGGCTGGTGGTTCATATCACTCATGTGAATAATTTGAAATGCGGCGAACTAATCAAGAATAGCAGTTGATAGAGAGCGAAAGAGAGGAAAGGTAGGTGGCAGCTATACTTGAGCTTGAATTTGGTACTGACGTTGGGCAGTTGATAGTTCATTGTAGAGCGTAGCAAGTGGCAAATCAGGTACTTGTTTGTTTGCCAATTTACGTCGGTCATGACCAGAAAGGTTTTGGTAAACCTCTTCGGGTAAGTCGGCCGTATCTTCAGGCATGAAGGCAAGGGCTTCCGGTTTCAAGTAATGGCTGAGTTTTGCGCTGGCAAGGCTAGCTTGATGAAAATGATTAGATTGCTGAGCTGAAATCTCATACGAGGATTGGTTCGAACGCAGCTGTTGCGGCTCTGCAACGCCGAAGTGTTTACGCAGGCGATCATCAGTTGTCTCTGTGACTTCAATGGTGTCAATCGGCGTGCAATCACGAACGTCATTAGAAAACATAGATAACAGCAACGCGAAATCTGCACGGCGACCTTGTTCAACCGCTTGGCTGATCCCGATGCCGAACTTCAGTTCGTTGATGATTCCTGCTTTGTCTAAAGTATGTATTTGCATGCTGCCTCTCATTGGATACACCTTTAACGGCATGGAGTCGGCAAACTTTAGTGTTTAATTACAGGCAAATAGAGAATTTATGCAGGGCGGGGAAGAGTGCTAGGAGTTGGTCGAGAAGTAAGCTCTCTTGGCTAACTGGCTAACTGGCTAACTGGCTAACTGGCTAATAGGTTAATAGGCTAAGAAAGGTCTAGATTTTGTGGAATACGATAGATACAAAAAAGCTCACGCCGAGGCATGAGCTTTCAATAGATAACTCGCTATAAATAGCGCAGCGTAAGTAATAATTACTTAGCTAGGTTCTCTTCTACGAAAGACCAGTTTACTAGGTTCCAGAATGCAGCCATGTAGTCAGGGCGAACATTGCGGAAATCGATGTAGTAAGCGTGTTCCCATAGGTCAACAGTTAGAAGTGGAGTAACACCTTCTTCTGTTAGAGGAGTAGCAGCGTTAGAAGTGTTAACGATGTCTAGAGAACCGTCAGCTTTCTTAACTAACCAAGTCCAAGAAGAACCGAAGTTGTTGATTGCTGAATCAGTGAATTTCGCTTTGAATTCTTCGAAAGAACCGAATGCAGCGTTGATAGCTTCTGCAACAGCGCCAGTTGGTTCGCCGCCTGCTTTAGGAGCAAGACAGTGCCAGTAGAACGTGTGGTTCCAGATTTGAGCAGCGTTATTGAAAACACCACCAGTAGAAGTCTTAACGATCTCTTCTAGTGTTTTGCCTTCAAACTCAGTACCTGGGATAAGACCGTTTAGCTTAACAACGTAAGTGTTGTGGTGCTTACCGTGGTGGAAATCTAGCGTTTCTGCTGAGATGTGTGGTTCTAGCGCGTCTTTCGCGTAAGGAAGAGCCGGTAGTTCAAATGCCATTGCTCAATTCTCCATTGATATGAAAGAGTTAACTCTTTCGATTGCTTCCAGTGATATTATTATTCATGGTTCGCTTTACAGCCAACCATGGTCAATTTGCTGACTTGCGATATAGTTTAGCAAGTTTTTACTTTATTAAAAGCTTAATTCATCACTTTTGTGTGAATTGTTAGCTTAGCTCTTAAACCGCTTTTTTTATATGGTTTTTATTCTTTTGGTTTGGGGTAGAATAAAGGCAATAAAAGCCGTAATCCATTAACGAGGAAGCAATGGAAACTATCGATAAAATCAAACAGCAAATTGAAGAAAACACCATTCTACTTTACATGAAAGGTTCTCCTAAGCTGCCAAGCTGTGGTTTTTCTTCTCAAGCATCTCAAGCTCTAATGGCATGTGGTGAAAAATTTGCTTACGTAGATATCCTACAAAACCCTGACATCCGTGCAGAGCTTCCAGCTTACGCACAATGGCCAACGTTCCCACAACTTTGGGTTGACGGTGAGCTGATCGGTGGTTGTGACATCATTCTTGAGATGTTCCAAAAAGGCGAACTTCAGCCAATCGTTAAAGAAGCGGCTGCTAAAGTAGCTGGCGACGACGCTGAGTAAGCTTTAAGCCTTTGCGCTTAAATATTGAATGGAAGGGGCCCTTAATGAGGCTCCTTTTTTGTTTGAATGGTTTGAAAGACTCGATAAGGAATGAACAATGGACGTAAAACTTCATTATGTGCATGACCCAATGTGCAGTTGGTGTTGGGGTTATAAGCCAACATTAGAACTCTTAAAACAGCAGCTACCTGCGAGTATTGAGTTTAACTACGTAGTCGGTGGTTTGGCCCCTGATTCTGAAGATCCAATGTCAGAAGAGATGAAAGGTAAGCTGCAAGCTATCTGGAAGCAGATTGAAGCTAAGTTGGATACTGAGTTCAACCACGAATTTTGGACTGAATGCCAACCAGTTCGCAGCACTTACCCTGCTTGTCGTGCCGTGATCGCTGCTGGTTTTCAAGACCATTACGAAGCGATGCTTGAAGCAATTCAACACGCTTACTATCTTCGTGCGATGTTGCCACACAGCCAAGAAACGCATTTGCAGTTAGCTGAAGAGCTAGGGATGAATGTACAACAGTTTGAAAATGATCTTTCTAGTAAGTTATTGGAAAGTGAATTAGATGACCAGTTAGGCTTTAAAGAAGCGATGGGCGTACATTCTTACCCGACGTTAATGCTTGAAGTGAACGGTATCTTTAGTGAAGTTGAGTTAGATTACCAATCGACTGAAGCGACGCTTAAGTCGATTCGTGAAGTGCTTGTGAACAACGCTCCCGCTGCATAATTCTGCGAGAGTTGTCTGTATTAATGCAAATTATTTCCAAGGCTTACTCATCAGGGTAAGCCTTTTTTGTTTGGTGTCGCCGGTTCATTGAGAGGAAGGAAGAGTGGAATGAATCCCAGGAACAAAAAAGACCGCACGAGGCGGTCTTTATAATGTCTTTCTTTAGCTTATAGCTTATAGCTTACTACTTACGGTTTATTGCGTATCGATTCTTAGCTAAAGAACCTAATTACAGAACCATAGCCGCAACCCAACCGAATACGATCAGTGGGATGTTGTAGTGTAAGAATGTCGGTACAACGGTTTCCCAAACGTGCTCGTGTTGACCATCAGCATTTAGACCAGACGTTGGACCTAATGTTGAGTCAGAAGCCGGAGAGCCCGCATCACCTAGCGCTGCAGCTGTACCTACTAAAGCGATCGTTGCCATTGGTGAGAAACCAAATGCAGCCGCTAGTGGAACGTAGATAGTCGCAAGGATTGGAATCGTAGAGAACGAAGAACCGATACCCATTGTTACCAACAGGCCAACGACTAGCATAAGCAGTGCCGCTAGAGGTTTGTTGTCACCAATGCTTGTTGAAAGTGCTTCAACCAGAGACTCAACGCCACCCGTTTGCTTCATAACCGCCGCAAAACCTGCCGCTGCAATCATGATGAAACCGATCATTGCCATCATGTGAACGCCTTTAGTGAAGACATCGTGTGTCTCTTTCCAAGCGATTACACCACCGAAGGTGAATACCATGAAACCAGCCAAAGCACCGATGATCATAGAACCTGTCGATAGTTGAACCGTTAGCGCAGCAACAATACCAGCAGCAGCCACAAGGATGTGCTTCTTGTTGATCTCTTTCACTTCGGTTGAAACAACAGTATGAGACGTTTCTTTGTATTGACGTGGCTTACGGTAAGTAAAGAATACTGCCGTAAGAAGGCCAAAGATCATGCCTGCAGCCGGTAACAACATCGCCATTGGTACTTGGCTAGCTACTACGTTTTCAAGACCGTTGTCGTGAAGGTTTTTAAGCAGGATGTTGTTTAGGAAGATGCCACCAAAACCGATAGGTAGAACCATATACGGAGTAATCAGACCAAAAGTAAGTACACACGCAACCAGACGACGGTCTAGGTTCATTTTTGCGAATACGCCTAATAGAGGTGGGATTAAGATTGGGATAAAGGCGATATGTACAGGGATTACGTTTTGCGAAGACATGGTCACTAGGATCAAAGACGCTAGGATGCCATATTTTAGACCATTAGACGCTGCACTGTTCTCTTTACCGTGAATACGCTTAATGACGCTTTGAGCAAGCAGATCTGTGATACCAGAACGTGAGATAGCAACAGCGAATGTACCAAGCATAGCGTAGCTAAGTGCGATAGTTGCACCGCCACCTAATCCGCTTTCGAAAGCCGCGACTGCGTCGTTCAAGCCCATACCTGAGGCTACGCCACCGATAATTGCGCTGAACGTGAGAGCAACGACTACGTTTACGCGCATCAAAGCTAAAACCAGCATGATGCAAACTGAAATTACAACAGGATTCATATTATTCTCGGGATGTTGTGTTTTTTATGAAGGCAATACGAGTGAACGTTTACCGACTCTATTTTTTATTCTTCGTCAACAAGAGGCCAACCACCAAGGGCTTTCCATTTGTTTACAATGCCGCAAAATAACTCTGTGGTTTTTTGCGTATCATACAAAGCAGAGTGTGCTTCTTTGTTGTCAAATTCCATCCCTGCAGTGCGGCAAGCTTTAGCCAAAACGGTTTGACCGTAGGCGAGACCACTAAGAGCTGCAGTGTCAAAAGTAGCAAATGGATGGAAAGGGACGCGTTTAAGCTTACAGCGCTCACTTGCTGCATTAACGAAGTTCAAATCGAATGTAGCGTTGTGAGCAACCATGATTGCGCGACTGCAATCTGAAGCTTTTTGTTCTTTTCTCACTAGCTTGTAGATTTCTTTAAGGGCTTCTTGTTCCGACACTGCACCACGTAATGGGCTAAATGGGTCTTTAATTCCGTTAAAGTCTAATGCTGCCTGCTCTATATTTGCGCCTTCAAAAGGCTCAATGTGAAAATGAAGCGTTGATGCAGGGTGCAGATCTCCGTTCTCATCCATTTTTAACGTAATGGCACAGATCTCTAATAATGCATCGGTTTCAGCGTTAAACCCTGCGGTTTCCACGTCGATGACCACTGGAAAATAGCCACGAAAGCGTTTTTTTAGGGTCAGAGCTTCGTTTTCTACAGTCATGTTAGCCCAAATAAGTGTGATTAAGGCTGCATTATTGCAGATAATAGCAGTGATAAAAACTAGGTAAGGGCAATAAATCATAAATTACCTAATCCATTGCGGCTTGATAATTGCATATTTAAACGTGAGAGAAAAATGCGGCAATTGGCTGCATTGTTAAACGAATTGCTTAAGAGATACTCCACTTTATGAAGAAACAACTCATAACAGGTTCAATACTATTTTCGCTACTTATGTCGTCACCAGTAATGGCACAAGAAAAGCGTTACGGAGCATCTCCTCAACAGTCAACGTGGGAGATGGTGGCCAACACGCCACTCGAATGCCGCTTGGTTCACCCTATCCCAAATTTTGGTGATGCTGAGTTTTCATCTCGCGCGAGTAAAAAAATCATTTTGGACTTTGAGCTTAAAATGCGTCGCCCAATGGGGGCTACACGTAATGTTAGCTTAATCTCTATGCCGCCACCTTGGCGTCCGGGCGAAAGTGCTGATCGCATGACTACGATTAAATTCTTCCAACAATTTGATGGCTATGTCGGTGGTCAAACAGCTTGGGGGATTTTGAGTGAGTTGGAGAAAGGTCGCTACCCGACATTCAGTTACCAAGAGTGGCAGAGCCGAGATCAGCGTATCGAAGTATCGTTATCGTCGGTGTTATTCCAAGAAAAATACAATGTGTTCAGTGACTGTGTTGCTAACCTGCTGCCTTACAGCTTTGAAGATATCTCTTTCACTATTTTGCACTATGACCGTAACAGTGATCAGCTGAACAAGTCGTCGCGCAAAAGGCTGAGCCAAATTGCTGATTATGTTCGCTACAACCAAGACATCGATCTTGTGCTGGTGGCAACGTACACCGATTCTGTCGACAGCAAAGGTATTAGCCAAAACCTTTCAGAGCGCAGAGCGGAATCGTTAAGAGAGTACTTCAAATCTTTAGGCTTGCCAGAAGATCGTATCCAAGTTCAGGGCTATGGTAAACGTCGCCCGATTGCAGACAACAATTCGCCAATCGGTAAAGACAAGAACCGACGCGTTGTGATCTCTTTAGGTCGTACGCAGGTTTAAGCAGAATAATTGCTTGTTTTGAAATCAGATAGCCCGTCGTAATGACGGGCTTTTTTGTCTTTAAAATTTGGAGCTATTGTCTAAACGTAACTCGTTTAGTTCAAGCGGAAACGAGCGATCATTTCACAGTTGGTCGCGGTATCGATCTTTTCTACCATAGAAGCAATTTTAGGATTGGGATGGCGTTTCATGAAATCGATCAGCGCTTTCTTACAGCAACCAATAGAATCGATAAAGCTGGAACATTGAGTGTTAGGGCACTGCGGGATCAGTGTCAGCACTTTTTCTGAAGCCAGTTGAAGATACTTGAGCTCGTATTCGGTATCACCAGCCCATCGCCAGAATTGCGCGAGATTGTGACAAGAGATCACTGAGATCAGTAGGCGTTCGTCAGCCTGAATATCAGTGCGTTCAGTAATTTCTTCGCTTAAGTTTAATGCTTGCTGATAGTGAAGAATACTTCGTACAGGATCGTCGAGCTGCAATGCAGTATCGGCAAGTAACGTGTGTTTTTCCCATTCGCTAATCATTGTATTACCTCACTAATCAATAGGTGGTTAATTTAAATGATAATCATTATCATGTAAAGTTTCATTGGTGAGATTGTTAATAATAATTAGTGAAGGGTATTGTTCATGCGTGGAAACATAAAAAAGAAGCGAGCATAGGGCTCGCTTCTTTTGGTATTGGTTTAGGCTTTTATTTTCAAAGCCAAACTTCATAGCGGTTTGTTAGGAATTAACCTTCTAGACCAGCACTTGCTTGTTTGTTCTGAATAAGTTCAATCATGTAGCCATCAGGATCTTTAACGAATGCGATGTGTGTGGAGCCGCCTTTAACCGGACCAGCTTCACGCGTTACGTTACCGCCTGCTGCTTTAATTGCATCACACGTTGTGTAGATGTCATCAACACCTATAGCAACGTGACCAAAAGCTGAGCCAAGGTCGTATTCAGTCGTGCCCCAGTTGTGAGTCAGCTCAATCACAGCTCCTTGAGATTCATCACCAAAGCCAACGAAAGCCAGCGTGTATTCGTACTCTTTGTTTTCGTTCTTACGTAATAGCTGCATGCCCATTACATTGGTGTAGAACTCGATAGACTTGTCTAGATCACCCACGCGTAGCATGGTGTGTAAAATACGACCGTTTGACATGATTTGCTCCTAGCTTTAATTATGTATACGTTTTTGTAATTCTGTTTATGCCGCTAGAAAAATGCGGCATTGTTTAGCTTCTTAGCTTCTTAGCTTCTTAGCTTCTTACTTAGAGCTAAAGCTTATGAGCCTAGACGTCTGTCTTCTCTTTGAACTCACATAGGTCTTCAATGATACAGCTGCCACAGCGTGGTTTACGCGCGACACAGGTGTAACGTCCATGAAGAATGAGCCAATGGTGGACATCCAGTTTGAATTCTTTTGGAATGACTTTGAGCAGCTTAGCTTCAACATCATCGACCGTTTTACCCATCGCTAACTTGGTGCGGTTTGATACACGGTAGATGTGAGTGTCAACGGCAATGGTTGGCCAACCGAAAGCGGTATTCAATACTACGTTGGCAGTCTTACGGCCAACGCCAGGAAGGGCTTCTAATGCAGCGCGATCTTCCGGTACTTCACCATTGTGTAGGTCAAGCAGCATACGACACGTTTTGATGGTGTTTTCTGCTTTCGAATTAAATAGGCCGATGGTCTTGATGTACTCTTTTAGGCCATCGACACCTAGGTCGAAAATAGCCTGTGGAGTATTAGCCACAGGATAAAGCTTATCAGTGGCTTTGTTGACGCTGACATCGGTTGCCTGCGCAGATAAGAGCACGGCGATCAGCAACTCGAAAGGGCTGTTCCAGTTAAGCTCGGTTTCTGGATTTGGATTGTTTTCTCTCAAACGCTCAAGTATTTCTACTCGTTTTACATTGTTCATAGCGACATTACTTTCAAATAGTTAGGGCTTGAGTTCCGGCGAAGTTCTTTCAAACTTACTCGTTTTAAAATAACAAGTTTCGCAATGGTTCAGGCTTTATCATCGGTTACGCGCTCTTATGAGCGTCATTATTATGTGTACTTGGTCAATCTATTTACCTGCTGAGCGGTTGAGCTACTCAGCAGGGTTTAAGCTACTGTAACTTATCAGGCATTGGTAACGCGAGCGCGTTCAATAGCTGGTTTTTCTTGTTTTGGCTGTCTAGATTTAGCTTGGTTGTCGATGATGTTTTTCAAAGCAATCAAGAAACCAACACCAATGAAGGCACCGGGTGGTAGCAGGGCTAACAAGAAGCTGTTATCAAATTGGAATATCTGGATTCGTAACACCGAAGCCCAATCACCAAGGAGTAGGTCTGCGCCATCAAATAGGGTTCCGTTACCAATAACCTCACGCATCGCACCCAATACAACCAGTACCGATGTCATGCCAAGACCCATCCAGAAACCATCTTGAGCAGCAGGTAGCACTTCGTTTTTAGACGCGAAGGCTTCAGCTCGGCCAATGATGATACAGTTGGTTACGATCAGTGGGATGAAGATACCCAAAGAGAGGTAAAGGCCATACGCGTATGCGTTCATCAGAAGTTGAACACAGGTTACCAGTGACGCAATGATCATCACGAATACTGGAATACGCACTTCTTTTGGCACATGGTTTCGAACCAGAGAAACAGACACGTTCGACCCGACCAATACAAGCAAGGTAGCGATACCTAATCCAAGAGCGTTAGTCACAGTTGAAGAGACAGCCAACAGCGGACATAAGCCAAGGAGTTGCACTAGGGCAGGGTTGTTGGCCCACATGCCATTTTTAATTAGTGTTTTATGGTCACTCATTATTCACCACCACAATTTAGAGGTTGAGCAAGCAATGCTTGGTTATTTTGGTTAACGTATTGAACCGCCTGTTTGACGGACTTAACGACAGCTCTTGGTGTGATGGTTGCGCCGGTAAACTGGTCGAAATCACCACCATCTTTACGAACCTTCCAACGGTCAAGATTCGACTCGGTTACTTGTTTACCTGCAAAAGAGAGTATCCAATCACTCACTCGAAGGTCAATCTTATCGCCTAACCCCGGAGTTTCCCTGTGGGAAAGCACACGTGTACCTAAAATGGTACCGTCAATTTTCATCCCAACAATTACTTTTATTGCACCATTGTAGCCATCAGGAGCAATGGCTTCGATCGCAATCGCGCTAGGTTCACCGTTGAGTGTAGCAATATAAGCCGGCATTGCTTGTTCTGTTCCAAGCTCCTCAGCTTCCACCAAAGTACAAGCTGAAAACAGCTCGTTGTCATGAAGATCGTGCGGGATCACTTGGTTAAGCACAGACAGTAACTGAGCCTGTTCTTGTTGTTTGATCTGATCTTTGGTCAGGTAGTGAGTAACGGCCACCAAACCTGTCGAAGCGCAGGCAAAAATCGCAAGTACAAGACCGTTTTTCTTAATTGCATTTAGCATAGTATCTGCTTCCTTAGTGGCCGTATGTACGAGGTTTGGTGTAGTAGTCAATCAGTGGAACACACATGTTGGCTAACAATACAGCAAACGCCACGCCATCAGGGAAGCCACCCCAACTGCGGATAATAAAGACTAACCCGCCAATCAGGGCACCAAATACCAAGCGACCTTTAACTGTCGTCGAGGCTGAAACCGGATCGGTTGCAATGAAGAATGCACCAAGCATGGTTGCGCCAGACAATAGGTGAATGGTTGGCGAAGCGGTTTCACCTGGCGTCAACACCAAGAACACTAGGCTAAATAGGGTCAAGCTACCGATGAAAGCTACCGGAATATGCCATTGAATCACACGTTGCTTAATCAACACTAGGCCACCAACAAGGTAAGCAAGGTTTACCCATTCCCAACCCACGCCAGCTAACCAGCTAAATTGAGGTTGAGATAGAGCTTCAGAAGCGGTGTTGCCTGCTGTTAATGCGGTTTTGAAGGCATCGAGTGGCGTCGCCATTGTGGTGCCATCAATACCTAAACGAGCTTGCTGCAGAGACAACCCTTCATTATTGAAACCAGTAAAGATCATCAAGAAAGAGTCAACAAAGCTTGTTGCTTCAGCCGTTAAGCTGGCCGGTGCATTCCAACTGGTCATTTGAACTGGAAATGAGATCAGCAAAACAACGTAAGCAACCATCGCTGGATTAAATGGATTTTGTCCAAGGCCGCCATATAGGTGCTTAGCGATGACAATAGCGAAGAACATACCTATGACTAGAATCCACCACGGAGAGTGTGGGGGAATCGCGACACTGAGTAGCCAAGCGGTCACAACAGCGCTGTAATCACGTAATGCCATCACTGGCGGACGTTTTCTTAGCAGCATTACAGCGGCTTCAAAGGTAACAGCAAGTGCAATAGCAAATACTAACTGGATGAGCGTACCCCATCCAAAGAAGTAGGTTTGAGCTAGTAGACCTGGCAATGCACAAATAGCGACCCATTTCATGAGATCAGGGGTGCTTCTACGATTGTGTGCGTGCGGTGAGCTGGCGATAAAGAAGGCCACTACTCTTTCTCCTCATTATTCTTTTTGTCTTGCTCTTGCTGCGCCTTTCTTGCTTTAGCACGAGCAATTGCGGCAGCAACAGCTGCTTTTTTAGGATCGACTGGTTCTGATTGAATCTCAGCTTCCACTTCAATTTCAACTACAGCTTCAGGAGCGGTTGCTTCTGCTTCGACCTGCTTAGCTTGCTGTGCTTTCTTCGCTTTAGCGCGAGCTATTGCAGCGGCAACGGCAGCTTTTTTAGGATCGACGGGCTCTGATTGAATTTCAGCTTCAACTTCAATCACTGGCTCAGGAGTTTCTGCTGTTTGGTCTTGCTTAGCTTGCTGTGCTTTCTTGGCTTTAGCACGAGCAATGGCCGCAGCGACAGCATCTTTCTTAGCATCGCCAGAACTTTTAACCGGAGCTTCACTTTCGGTTTGAGTAGCTGATTCAGCTTGTTGTGCTTTTTTGGCTTTAGCGCGAGCAATGGCCGCAGCGACGGCATCTTTCTTAGCATCGCCAGAGCTTTTAGCTGGAGCTTCACTTTCGGTTTGAGCAGCTGATTCCGTTTGTTGAGCTTTCTTGGCTTTAGCACGAGCAATGGCCGTAGCGACTGCGTCTTTCTTGGCATCGCCAGAGCTTTTAGCTGGAGCTTCACTTTCGGTTTGAGCAGCTGATTCTGCTTGTTGTGCTTTCTTCGCTTTAGCGCGAGCAATTGCTGCAGCGACTGCGTCTTTCTTAGCGTCGCCAGAACTTTTAACCGGCGCTTCACTTTCGGTTTGAGCAGCTGATTCTGCTTGTTGAGCTTTCTTGGCTTTAGCACGAGCGATAGCTGCAGCAACAGCATCTTTCTTAGCGTCGCCAGAACTTTCAGCTGAAGCTTCAGACGCTGACTCCGCTTGTTGAGCTTTCTTGGCTTTAGCGCGAGCAATAGCCGCAGCGATAGCATCTTTCTTAGTATCGCCAGAGTTCTCTGCTGGATTATCCGTTGCAGCTTGTTGTGCTTTACGTTCTCTAGCTTGTCTCTTACGCTCTTCTCGTAACTTAGACATTTCAGAGTTATCAGGTCCGGCGTCGTTTGCTTTTTGAGCTGCAGCTTGTTTCGCTTTTGCCTTCGCAATCGCAGCGGCTACCGCAGGTTTCACGGCTGGTTCTGCATTAGCTGTTTGGTCTGCCGCAGCTTTTTGCGCTTTAACGCGAGCAATCGCAGCTGCAATCGCATCATCACCATCCGCAGACTTCATATCTTTACGACGGTTGTCAGCAGCTTTCTTGAAGCGATTTTCACGTTCAGCTTTGTCACGCTCCATACGAGCGTTTTTCTCTTCGAAACGAATCTTGGCGCGTTCTGCGGCCGTTGCTTCATCTTTTCTTGTTTTGATTTCTGCTTTTGCCTGGCGATAGTACTGAACAAGAGGGATTTCACTTGGGCAGACAAACGCACAAGCACCACATTCAATACAGTCTTTAATATTCAGCTCTTCACACTTATCCAACTCGTTGGCTTTCGCATGCCATTGCAGTTGTTGAGGAAGTAGAGACGCAGGACAAGCTTCAGCACACGCGCTGCAACGAATACATTCCATCTCGTAAGTGCTTGGTGAGATCTCACGACGCGTTGGCGCTAAAATACAGTTCGACGTTTTGGTGATTGGCACATTGGCATGTGGCAAGGTGAAGCCCATCATAGGGCCGCCCAAAATCAAACGCGGCAATTTTTTATCGGCTTTGTAGCCAAACTCTTCAAGTAACTCATGTACAGGTGTGCCTAATAGCGCCCAAACGTTACGAGGTTGCTTAAAGGTTTTACCGGTTAAGGTCACAACGCGGTTAACCACAGGTTCGCCGTCAATTACCGCTCGCTTAATAGAATAAAGAGAACCGACGTTCTGAACCAAAACACCAATGTCTGCAGGGATGCCGCCAGCTGGAACCTCTTTGTTGGTGAGGATCTTGATAAGTTGCTTCTCACCACCAGAAGGGTATTTAGTTGGGATAACACGAATGACGATATCTTTGTCTTTCGCAGCAATCTCAAGAGCTTTTATCGCATCTGGTTTGTTGTCTTCAATGCCGATAACCGTCAACTTTGGTTGAAGAATGTGTTCAACCACTTCGATGCCTTTTAATACTTCTTCGGCATGCTCTTGCAGCAACTTGTCATCTGAGGTGATGTAAGGTTCACACTCAGCAGCGTTGACGATTAAAATGTCGGTACGACCTAAGCCGGATTGAAGCTTTTTAGCGGTGGGGAAGCCTGCGCCACCCATGCCTGAGATACCAGCTTGGCGAATTACATCAAGCAGTTCATCGGATGTCTTTGTAGAAAAATCTTCAACCGGGTGTTTTGCAACCCAAGCGTCGAGGCCATCAGGTTTAATAACCACGCACACGTCGCTCAAGCCTGAAGGGTGAGCGGTGGTTCGTGGTTCGATAGCGGTAATCACACCCGATGTTGGTGCATGTACTGGCAAAGTAAAACCAGTCTCTAAGGCCGTCAGTTGTTGACCTTTGAGTACGGCATCACCGACAGCAACCAACAAGTTACCAGGCTTACCGATGTGCTGTTTCACTGGAAGAACGATTTCTTCTGGGAGCCTTGCATGCACGATATCAGTAGTATTCGACTGTTTCTTGTTTTCAGCAGGGTGCACACCGCCCGGGAAGTTCCAAATTGAGCCCGTGCGAATTTGTTCAATTAAAGAGATCATACTAACCCTATGCCTTAGGCTCTGACGCGGTCGCATCAGTCGCTTGGTTAGTGATATCAGTAACAGGAATGATGTTCATCTGCCATTTCCAATTTTCAGTCGTTGTTGCCACTGGAATCATTTCGATACAGTCAGTAGGGCACGGTGCGACACATAGATCACAACCTGTACATTCATCTTTGATTACTGTGTGAAGTGCCTTGGTGCCACCAACAATGGCGTCGACAGGGCAGGCTTGAATGCATTTGGTACAGCCAATACACATATCTTCATGAATGAAGGCAACGGTTTTTACTTTGTTATCTAAGTCATGAGCGGAGTCTTCAACTTCTACGCCCATTAAATCTGCAAGCTTTTCAATCGTAGCTTGGCCGCCGGGAGGACATTTGTTGATCTTATCTCCGTTAGCGATCGCCTCTGCGTATGGGCGGCAACCGGGGTAGCCACACTGGCCACATTGAGTTTGCGGTAAAATTGTGTCGATTTGATCAACGATCGGATCGGCTTCTACTTTAAAGCGGATAGAAGCAAAGCCTAAGATAGCGCCAAAAACGGCGGCTAAAACGGCGAGTGCAATGATTGCGATTAAGATGGTGCTCATGCTTATTTCACCAACCCAGTAAAGCCCATAAATGCCAGAGACATTAGGCCTGCTGTGATCATCGCAATCGATGCACCTTTGAATGGCATTGGAACATCAGCAACCGCAATACGCTCACGCATTGCAGCAAATAGGATCAATACAAGCGAGAAACCAACCGCAGCGCCGAAACCATAGATGATTGACTGAATGAAGTTGTGGTTTTCATTGATGTTCAGAAGTGCCACACCTAACACCGCGCAGTTGGTGGTGATAAGAGGCAGGAAGATACCCAACAGGCGATATAGAGTTGGGCTGGTTTTGTGAACGACCATTTCCGTAAATTGAACAACCACCGCGATAACCAAGATGAAGCTCATGGTACGCAGGTATTCAATACCCAGAGGGGTAAGGATGTAGGTTTCTACTAGGTATGCAGATACCGACGCTAGCGTCAGAACGAAAGTCGTCGCGAGGCCCATGCCAATCGCAGTCTCCAGTTTCTTGGAGACTCCCATGAAAGGACATAGCCCTAAAAATTTCACTAGTACAAAGTTATTGACCAGCACTGTGCCAACCAACAACAAAAGGTATTCGGTCATAATGGATTAATTCTTGAGATTCCGATCCCGATATTATCCTGCTTTGCTTACCTAATAACAACCAAGGATCACTAGGGATTTAGACACTTGGTGAAAAAAACATCAGGTAATCGATTGATTATTAAAGTTACCGTAAGTATAGACGGCCAATTTTTACTTCGTGAGACAGTTTATAGGAGTAGTCAAACTGGATCTTTCATAAGATCATTCTTGAATTGAACTCGATTTACTTCCTACGAATAGGGTCATATTTGTGGCTTTTTGTGCTCAGAACTATCAAAAAGAGAAGGAAAGCAGCGAGTCGAATACGTTCCCAAACCGCTAAAACGCAAAAAGCCGCATCGAGTGATGCGGCTTCTTTAAATTTGGCTCCCCTTGCAAGACTTGAACTTGCGACATACGGATTAACAGTCCGCCGTTCTACCAACTGAACTAAAGGGGAATTGCTTGTTAGCGACGCGGATTTTAATAATAGTCCGAATTTCTGTCAATAAAAAATAGCAGAAAAAAATAATATAAAAAACTTTACTTTCTTGGACGCCTTACCGGATTTAGCTTTTCTTTAGTTATCCACCAAAGTTGTGGATAAGTGTGTGTGTGAAACTTTAACAACAATAATTGGGATAAATCTGAGAATATAAAAATCTGAGGTAAGGTAATGTATTTAAAAGATTTGTATCAAAATATCACGATTGTATAACTTTTGACGATTATAAAACATACAGTAAAACAAGTGCTATTTTTAGATTTTTTGGGGAAAAGTAGTGGATGAAAAATTGAGTGATTTAGCTGAAGAGATCTTGCAAGGGCACGGATAATACCAAGTTCTAAAAGTAAAAGCTATCACTGATATCTAATCTTAAGATGCATTTCTCTAGATAATAGTTGCAACTACACTCCTCCTAGAGTGACAATGACCTGATTATAAAAACAGTATGGAAATGGTGACCTATGAGTAAACTCTTTGACTTGGTATCGGACTATAGCCCATCCGGAGATCAGCCGACTGCGATAACCAAATTATTAGATGGATTAGATTCCGGTTTGGCACATCAAACTCTATTAGGGGTTACGGGCTCTGGTAAAACCTTTACGTTAGCCAACGTCATTTCTCAATCTCAAAGACCTGCAATTTTGTTAGCCCCTAACAAAACGTTGGCAGCTCAACTTTATGGCGAGATGAAATCTTTCTTTCCGAATAACTCCGTTGAGTACTTTGTTTCTTACTACGATTATTACCAACCGGAAGCCTACGTTCCAACCACGGATACCTTTATTGAGAAAGATGCGTCGATAAATGCTCATATTGAGCAAATGAGACTTTCAGCTACCAAAGCTTTGTTAGAAAGAAAAGATGCCATTATTGTTGCGTCTGTATCGGCTATCTACGGTCTTGGTGATCCTAAGTCTTATTTGAAGATGATGCTTCATTTGAGTCGTGGTGAGGTGATGGATCAGCGAGACATCCTACGCCGCTTGGCTGAGCTGCAATATTCAAGAAACGATGTCGCATTTGAACGTGGGCAGTTCCGTGTTCGTGGTGAAGTTATTGATATCTTTCCCGCTGAATCTGACCAAGATGCGGTTCGAATTGAAATGTTCGATGACGAAGTGGACTGCATTAGTATTTTTGATCCTCTGACTGGTGCGGTGAAACAAAGAGACTTACCGCGTTTTACCGTTTATCCAAAAACTCACTATGTAACCCCAAGAGAGAAGATCCTTGAGGCGATTGAGAAAATTAAGGATGAGTTGCGCGATAGGGCTCAATACCTAAAAGACAACAACAAACTGTTAGAAGAACAGCGTATTTCTCAAAGAACTCAGTTTGATATCGAGATGATGACGGAGTTGGGTTTCTGTTCCGGTATCGAAAACTATTCACGATACTTGAGCGGCCGTGCGGAAGGGGAAGCGCCTCCAACGTTATTTGATTACCTACCTGATGATGGTTTGCTGATCATCGATGAGTCACACGTAACTGTGCCGCAAATTGGCGCCATGTATAAAGGTGACCGCTCTCGTAAAGAAACTTTGGTTGAGTTTGGCTTTAGGTTGCCTTCTGCGTTAGATAACCGTCCGATGAAGTTTGAAGAGTTTGAGTCTATCGCTCCTCAGACCATTTTTGTGTCGGCGACGCCGGGTAATTATGAGATTGAGAAATCAGATGGTGAGATTGCTGATCAAGTGGTGCGTCCTACTGGTCTGTTAGACCCAATCATCGAAGTAAGACCTGTCGCGACTCAGGTGGATGACTTGTTATCTGAAATCAGAATCCGTTCAGTTAAAGAAGAGCGCGTATTGGTCACTACGTTGACTAAACGAATGGCAGAAGACTTAACCGAATACCTTAGTGAGCATGGTGTTAAGGTTCGTTATTTGCACTCGGATATCGATACCGTTGAGCGTGTAGAGATTATTCGAGACCTACGTTTGGGCGAGTTCGACGTGTTAGTGGGTATTAACTTACTTCGTGAAGGTTTGGATATGCCTGAAGTGTCGCTGGTGGCGATTCTTGATGCAGACAAAGAGGGCTTCTTGCGTTCTGAGCGTTCTCTGATCCAAACCATTGGTCGTGCTGCGCGTAACTTGGAAGGTAGAGCGATCCTTTATGGTGATTCGATTACTAAGTCGATGAGAAAAGCGATTGATGAAACCGATCGTCGTAGAGAGAAACAGCAGGCTTACAACGAAGAGCAAGGCATCACGCCGCAAGCGTTGAAACGCAATATCAAAGACATTATGGAACTGGGTGATCTAACCAAGTCGAAGCAGCAGCGCCAATCGAAACAAGTTCCACTATCTAAGGTGGCAGAGCCTTCTGAAAGTTATGCAGTACTTACGCCGCAACAGCTTGATAAAGAGATCAGCAAGCTAGAAGCTGCGATGTATCAGCATGCTCAGAATCTGGAATTTGAATTGGCCGCACAGAAGCGTGATGAAATTGAGCAGTTAAGAAAGCAGTTTATTACCAACAGTTAATCTCACTTTTCACTCGAGAAGTATTCCCCTCAACACAAGAATTGAGAGTGTTTCAGACAAAAAAACAGCCAGTAGTAAATGTTCTACTGGCTTACGTTTGTGAACACTCGGTCCACTAACAACGTCAGTTGGCTAGGTGACCCGAAGGTCATTCATACCGTTGCATCGTTCGTGCCAGATAGATAAAACATTGATTGTTTGAAGTAAGTAAAAAAACACACTACAAATGTTGTGGCTAATTTGCATAATGCAAAGCGGAATGCGACTATAATAAGAAATGCAAATTATAAATGGCTAGGATATGCAATCAAAAACGCTAGATAACAAATCGAAGTATTTGTTGATGGTAGAGGATACCGCTTCGGTAGCAGCTTTATATCGCTCGTATCTTACACCGCTCGAAATTGATATCAACATTGTCGGCACTGGCCGCGATGCAATCGAGAGTTTGAATCATCGAATCCCAGACCTTATTTTATTAGATCTACGTCTGCCTGATATGACGGGTATGGACGTGCTATTTGCTGTAAAACAAAAGTACCCTGAAGTTCCGGTTATCTTCATGACGGCTCACGGCTCTATCGATACCGCCGTAGAAGCGATGCGTCATGGTTCTCAAGATTTCCTTATCAAACCGTGTGAAGCCGACCGACTCCGTATTACGGTGAACAACGCGATCCGCAAAGCCACCAAGCTTAAAAACAGCTCGGAACACCCGGGAAACCAAAATTACCAAGGCTTTATCGGCAGCAGCCAAACCATGCAGCAGGTTTACCGAACTATCGACTCTGCCGCATCGAGCAAAGCCAGTATTTTCATCACGGGTGAGAGTGGTACGGGTAAAGAGGTATGTGCAGAAGCTATTCATGCGGCGAGCAAGCGTGGTGACAAGCCTTTCATCGCAATTAACTGTGCGGCTATCCCTAAAGATCTGATTGAAAGTGAGCTGTTTGGTCACGTTAAAGGCGCCTTTACCGGTGCTGCAACTGATCGTCAAGGTGCCGCTGAACTCGCTGATGGCGGAACACTGTTCCTTGATGAATTGTGCGAGATGGACTTAGAGCTGCAAACTAAGCTGCTGCGCTTTATCCAAACCGGTACTTTTCAAAAAGTTGGCTCTTCGAAGATGAAGAGTGTCGATGTTCGTTTCGTATGTGCAACCAACCGTGACCCTTGGAAAGAAGTACAAGAAGGTCGCTTTAGAGAAGATTTATACTATCGTTTATACGTGATTCCATTGCACCTGCCGCCATTGCGCGAGCGCGGTGAAGATGTCATCGAGATTGCGTACTCGTTACTAGGCTACATGTCGGTTGAGGAAGGTAAGGCGTTTGTGCGTTTTGCTCAGGAAGTGCTTGATCGCTTTAATCAATATGAGTGGCCGGGTAACGTTCGTCAGTTACAAAACGTATTACGGAACGTGGTGGTATTGAATAACGGCAAAGAGATTACTCTCAACATGCTTCCACCACCATTGAACCAACCGATTGAAAACAGCCTGCGCTTGAAAGAGAAGCAGAACGAAGACATCACGGTAAAAGATATTTTCCCATTGTGGATCACTGAGAAGACGGCTATCGAACAGGCCATAAAAGCGTGTGACGGCAACATTCCCCGCGCGGCCGGTTTCTTAGATGTCAGTCCATCGACGATATACCGTAAGTTGCAAACGTGGAATGCGAAGCAGTAATCACCAAACAATAAGAAAATCATAATGACGAAAGTATTAAATCAGCAAAAAGTTGATGAACTTGCCGGTGAAATAGGGCAAGAGAATGTACCAGTTTTGCTGGAAATCTTCTTAGGTGAGTTGAAAGGCTATTACGAACATCTAGAGATAAATAAAGCATCGGATACATCTAAGTACTTGGCTGATATAAGCCATGCACTTAAGAGTAGCGCTGCGAGTTTTGGCGCAGATTCTTTGTGTAGTTTTGCGATTAGCTTAGACGCAAAAGTGAAGCAAGCATTGCCTGTAACCGAGATTGATTTCCAAGATATGCAAGAGCTACTGTTATCAACGTACACTGAATATCAGCAGTTGATGACGGATCTCTAAAGCGGCTAGTTATTAAAGAGACTAAAAAAGGAGCATGATGCTCCTTTCTTGTTTTTACTGGTCTATGTCGTCTAGCCTAAGCTACAAGCATTAAGCTAGTTGATCCCTAATCGCTTGTTGGAGTTTTAAACGGTCGTGTCGCCAATCTCGGTTAGGAGAGGCAAGATCAGTGGTCACACAATTCCATTGCCCTTCTAATTCAGGGTGTGGTTCATTGCCTAGTACAATGTCTATCTTTCTTGCCTTACAGGTACGTTCACACCACTCCAATTGTTCTTGAAGCGTCATTTTTCCTGCAGGGCCGTGTTCTGGCGAAAGGTTTTCAACAAAGATAACTTTTGCCTTGGTATTTTCCGCGATTGCTTTGCCAATTTCTGGCAGTAGCAGCGGGGGCATCACACTGGTTAAAAAGCTTCCTGGTCCAAGAACAATGCAGTCTGCTTGCTCAACTGCAGCAACAGCTTCTTTGGTTGCCGGTACTTCTGGAGATAAGTCCATCATGCGCAGCTTTTCTGTCATGTCATCAACGTTAGTTTCGCCAGTTACCCAACGACCGTCCATTGATAGAGCCGTTAGATCAGAAGGGTGCTCGGTCATTGGGACGATATTGACATCGACCTTGAGCATATTTCGAATTAGGTTAATTGCTTCCAATGGGCGAACGGAAAGGTTGTCTAACGCCGTTAGCATTAGGTTACCTAAGTTGTGACCATCGAGTTCACCTTGACCGCGAAAGCGATATTCAAACATCATCGAACTGATCGAAGGTTCTGTGATTAATTGGTTGATACAGTTACGAGTATCTCCCCAAGCAATACCACCTTGGCAGTCTCGAATTCTTCCGGTGGAACCACCATTATCTGTCGTTGCAACAATGCCAGTTGCGTTGTTACCAAAGTCTTTTAATGCAGCTAGCATGCGACCTAAGCCATGGCCCCCACCGATTGCTACGACTTTCTTTGAAGAGTAAATATTCATTTTTTGTTCTTGTTAGATTATTACCAACTATAATTTAGGTTAAATGCTTCTCGTCAGATACTCAACAAGAGTTATTTTGAGGGTTTGATACGTTTTTTTTGCCGATGTGACCCGTTTTTTGTCATCAGAGCTAGATTCACGTACAAATATTAAGTATTTTATTACTCAGCTACTGCGCGTGTGAATATAACGTGCAGTTGCCATAACTCCGAGCTCTCGCATGCTAAGTCGCACAGTGGTATTTGCTGTACCGATACGCATCAAGAGCCAGTGACATGTTGTCACAAGGGCTTAATTGGAAATGATTATGCCTCCCGTGTTTGGAAAGGTGTTCCGTGGCGCAACAATTCGAAGATAGATTCCATCGCAAGTTTTATTACTTGCGCTTGTCGGTTACAGACGTCTGTAACTTTAAATGTACTTACTGCTTGCCAGATGGTTATAAACCGTCAGGGCAAAAAAACTCGTCTTTTTTAAGTATTCCCGAGATCAAACGTATTGTTAAAGCGTTTGCAGATTGTGGTACCTCTAAGATCCGCATTACTGGCGGAGAGCCGAGCCTGCGTAAAGACTTTCCTGAAATCATACATACTGTTGCTTCTACTCCAGGCATCGAAAAAGTAGCCACGACAACGAATGGCTACCGCATGGAGAAACAAGTAGGGCAATGGCGTGATGCTGGTTTAACCCATATAAACGTGAGCGTGGATAGCTTAGATTCGCGCATGTTCCATCAGATCACTGGTGAGAATAAGTTTACAGAGGTTATGCGAGGCATTGATAAAGCGTTTGAGGTTGGCTTTGAACAAGTCAAAGTCAACGTCGTATTAATGAAAGACCTCAATAGTCAGGAATTACCAGCCTTCCTTAATTGGATCAAAGACAAACCTATTCAATTACGTTTTATCGAGCTGATGAAAACCGGCGAGATGGACGAGTTGTTCGATAAACACCATGTGTCTGGCGTTGCGATCCGTAACCAGCTTATTGCTAATGGTTGGCTGTTAAAAGTCAAAGCCGTTAATGATGGCCCCGCGCAAGTGTTTGTCCACCCAGACTACAAGGGTGAAATTGGTTTGATCATGCCTTACGAGAAAGACTTTTGTGAAAGTTGTAACCGACTGCGTGTTTCTGCGACCGGTAAACTTCACCTATGTCTGTTTGGCGACCACGGTGTTGAACTGAGAGATCTGATTCAAGAAGATCAGCAAGAGCAAGAGCTCATTGATCGAATTCAGGCTCAGCTTCAAACCAAGTCCGTTAGCCACTTCTTGCATGATGGCAACAGCGGCATGACTCCAAACTTGGCGTCAATCGGCGGTTAACCCGCTATATACTCTAAAGCATTTTATCGCTCAGCTTCTTTAAGCTGGGCGAATAAGTCTAATCATTGAAAAATTTTAAATAGGTGAACAAATGGGTCACGCAGAAAGCAAATTTCAAGCAGCAAACATTGCAGTACTAACCGTTTCAGATACTCGTACAGAAGAAAACGATACGTCAGGTGGTTACCTAGCGGAGCATGCTAAAGAAGCTGGCCACAATGTGGTTGATAAGCAAATCGTTATCGATGACATGTATAAGATCCGCGCTATCGTATCTCAGTGGATTGCTGATGACAGCGTACAAGCTATCATGATCACTGGCGGTACAGGCTTTACATCTCGTGACAGTACACCTGAAGCACTTAAGCCACTCTTCGACAAAGAAGTAGAAGGCTTTGGCGAGCTATTCCGTCAAGTGTCTTACGAAGAAATTGGTACTTCTACGATTCAATCTCGTGCGATTGCTGGTTTTGCTAACCATACGGTTATCTTTGCTATGCCTGGTTCTACAGGTGCATGCCGCACAGGTTGGACTAAGATCATCAAGCAACAGATGGATGCTAGCCACCGTCCTTGTAACTTCATGCCACATCTTTCTGTATAAGGTGGTTTGAGTATGAGCCAATTTACACACATTAACGCGTCTGGCGAAGCAAACATGGTCGATGTATCGGCTAAAGCAGAGACAGTACGTGAAGCGAGAGCAGAAGCTCTTGTTCAAATGTCAGCAGAAACGCTAGAACTGATTGTTTCTGGCAGCCACCATAAAGGTGATGTTTTCGCAACGGCACGTATTGCTGGTATTCAAGCAGCTAAGAAGACGTGGGACTTGATTCCACTGTGTCACCCTTTGCTACTGACTAAAGTAGAAGTACAACTTGAAGCCATTGAGTCTGAAAACAAGGTTCGAATCGAATCGGTATGTAAGCTTGCTGGTAAGACCGGCGTAGAAATGGAAGCGCTAACGGCCGCTTCTGTTGCCGCGCTAACGATTTACGATATGTGTAAAGCTGTTCAGAAAGACATTGTTATCGAGAACGTACGCCTGTTAGAGAAGACGGGTGGTAAATCAGGTCACTTCAAGGTGGAATCATGATTACGGTACTTTTCTTTGCACAAACTCGTGAGCTTGTCGGTGTTGATAGCCTAGAGATCGATGCGCAATACAATACTATTGAAGCGATTCGCAGCCACCTTGTAACAAAAGAAGGCAAATGGGATATCGCATTGGAAGAGGGCAAGCTGCTGGCAGCACTCAACCAATCAATCGTACCTTTGACGACTGAAGTGAAAGACGGCGACGAAGTGGCTTTCTTCCCACCAGTTACTGGAGGTTAACCATGAATGACTCTCGAGTTATTGATCCAAGAGTATTAGTGACTGCTGAAGACTTTTCTGTGGGTGGCGAATACGATTATCTAGCTCAAGGTACGGCTGCGGGAGCGGTTGTGACGTTTGTTGGTAAAGTTCGCGACATGAACCTTGGTGACAATGTGATAGGTTTGTCTCTAGAGCATTATCCGGGTATGACAGAGAAGTCTCTGAGTGAGATCTGTGATCAAGCTGAAGCGCGCTGGCCTATCCAGAAGATGCGAGTAATTCACCGCGTTGGTGACCTAGATATCGGTGACCAGATTGTTTACGTTGGTGTATCCAGTGCACATCGTGGCGCTGCCTTCGAAGCGTGTGAGTTTGTTATGGACTTTCTGAAAACCAAAGCGCCGTTTTGGAAAAAAGAACGTACTACTGAGGCGACTCGTTGGGTTGACTCTCGAGACTCCGACGCGAAAGCAGCGGAGCGTTGGAAGAAGTAATCCACTCCATAGCGTGTTTCGATCTTAACGTGAAAGCGTATTTCAGGTTGGGACGTAGATAGTAAGAAAGCCGACATTTGACGTCGGCTTTTTTGTGCGTGCTACAAAATGATTTATAAATAAAAGGGTCTTTAATAAATGGCTAAGCAGTCAAGTTGCATATGAATTCAACGCGTGATTTAGTCTGTCTTGGTGCATTTCCAAATCCGTTTTGGTGCAGTGCTTTATGCTGTTTTGTATAAAGTGATAATCCTCACAAATAGTGCAGTCTATTTAGGGGATATGTGATGTGCAATTAGATTTCATGTGGCATTAATGTTAATTTGCCGACAGTGTTCTAGCATAAGATGCTAAATAAAAGTATCAATTCAGATACATCAACACTAAAGGCTGTTTTTTAATTAATTCCTATGTGTAATTAACTATTCATTAGGTTTTTATTAGAGATTTACACTGTGACCTTGAGTAATTCGGAGAATTATCCGATTTTTTGCGACTTGTTTATGGCAAATTACTTCAATGGTTGATAGTGTGTGCCTCAATCTTTGTAAGGTTTTAGATTTTTATGCTTGAATTTTGAGCTAAATAAATCTAAATCACTGCCGTTCAGTGAACTTAGCAAAGAAGTCATGGATGCAATACGTAAAACTTGGAGTTTATTAAATGTACAAGAATAAAATCACTCAGGCCCTTCTTCTAGGTGCTGGTTTGGCAGTGGCTGCCACTTCTACTCTTTCTATCGCTGCTGAAGTTCCAGCAGGCACAGAACTAGCAAAAGTTCAGGAACTTGTTCGCGGTAATGGTACTGAAGTTGCGACTATCGACCCACACAAATCTCAAGGTGTACCAGAATCTCACGTAATTCGTGATCTTCTAGAAGGTCTAGTGAACCAAGATGGCGAAGGTAATACAATCCCAGGTGTAGCCGAAAGCTGGGAAACGACGGACAACAAAACATTCACTTTCCACCTACGTAAAGATGCAAAATGGTCTAACGGCGATCCTGTAACAGCTGAAGATTTCGTTTACAGCTGGCAACGTGCAGTCGATCCTGCCACTGCTTCTCCATATGCTTGGTACATGGAATATACCAAGATGGTGAATGCGAAAGACATCGTAGCGGGTAAGAAAGACAAGAGTGAGCTAGGTGTTAAAGCTGTAGATGCAAACACGCTTGTTGTTGAACTAGATACAGCGGTACCATATTTCGTAATGATGATGGGCCACACAACAATGAAGCCAGTACATCAGGCGACTGTTGAAAAATTCGGTGACCAATGGACTAAGCCTGACCACTTCGTTGGTAACGGTGCATTCTCTGTTGATAAATGGGTTGTGAACGAGCGTTTAGTTCTAAAGCGTAACGACCAATACTGGAATAACGATAAGACGGTTCTTAATAAAGTAACGTTCCTACCAATCGAAAACCAAGTTGCGGAAATGAACCGTTTCCTATCTGGTGAAATCGACTTTACAAACGAACTTCCAACTGAGCACTTCAAGCGCCTTAAGAAAGAGTATGCGGAAGATGTATCTGTAGCGGGTAACCTATGTACTTACTACTACATCTTTAACACTAAGAAAGCACCATTTGATGATGTTCGTGTACGTAAGGCTATCTCTTACGCAATTGACCGTAATATCGTAAGTGACGCAATCCTAGCACAAGGACAAAAACCAGCTTACTTCCTAACGCCTGAAATCACAGCTGGCTTTAACCCTGAACTTCCTGCTTACGGCAAGATGTCTCAAAAAGAACGTAATGAAGAAGCTGCACGCCTTCTTGAAGAAGCGGGTTACGGCAAAGACAACCCACTAAACTTCAACCTACTTTACAACACGTCTGAAAACCATAAGAAGATTGCTGTAGCGCTGGGTTCTATGTGGAAGAAAACACTGGGTCTTAAAGTAACGCTTGAAAACCAAGAGTGGAAAACTTACCTATCTTCTAAAGATTCTGGTGATTTCGAAGTAGCACGTGCTGGTTGGTGTGGTGACTACAATGAAGCGTCGTCATTCCTAACGCTAATGAAGAGTAACAACACTACCGGTGGTGTTCACTACGATAGTGCTGAGTACGACCAAATCATTGATAAAGCACTTAACTCTACATCAGCAGAAGAGCGTGAAGCACTTTACCTAGAAGCTGAGGCGTTAATGGCTAAAGACATGCCTATCGCACCTATCTACCAATACGTGAAATCACGTCTACTAAATCCGCACGTTGGTGGTTTCCCTATCAACAACGCGGAAGATAAGATCTTCTCGAAAGACTTATACATCAAAGCTCAATAATAAGCTTCGATTCTAAAAAGTTAATATAACTATAACGATACAGACACTACATGCGCAGAGCGCGCATGTAGCGTCTTTCTAATTTTAATTGTCACAGACTGAAAGAGTGAGTTTATGCTTAAATTCATTATGAAAAGGATATTTGAAGCGATTCCAACCATGTTGGTGTTGATCACTATATCTTTCTTTCTCATGCGTTTCGCTCCGGGTAACCCGTTTTCAAGCGAACGTCCATTACCGCCAGAAGTTATGGCTAACATCGAAGCTAAATACGGCTTAGATAAACCTGTATTTGAACAGTACACCACGTACTTGACCAACATCCTTCAGGGTGACTTTGGTCCATCTTTTAAATACCAAGATTATACAGTAAATGAGCTGATTGCTGTTGCGCTTCCAGTATCTGCGAAGGTAGGTTTTGTTGCCTTTATCTTCACATTATTGATGGGGGTAACGGTCGGAACCATTGCCGCCTTGAAGCACAACACCTGGATCGACTACACCATAATGTCGACCGCCATGCTCGGGGTGGTGATGCCATCCTTCGTGTTGGCTCCAGCGCTTATCTACCTATTCTCTCTACACTGGCATATATTTCCAGCAGGTGGTTGGCACGGTGGTACGTACATGTACATCGTCCTACCCGTTATCGCGATGTCTCTTTTATACGTAGCAACATTTGCTCGTATCACTCGCGGTAGCATGATTGAAACCCTAAACAGTAACTTTATCCGTACAGCTCGTGCTAAAGGTCTAAGTTACCGTTATATCGTTCTTAAACATGCGCTTAAGCCAGCAATGCTACCTGTTGTTTCATACATGGGGCCTGCGTTTGTAGGTATCATTACAGGTTCAGTTGTTGTTGAAACCATCTTCGGTCTACCGGGTATTGGTAAGCTGTTTGTTAATGCCGCGTTTAACCGTGATTATTCGTTAGTAATGGGTGTAACCATTTTGATTGGTTTCCTATTCATCTTGTTCAACGCAATCGTTGATATTTTACTAGCGCTTATTGACCCGAAAATTCGCTACTAGCAGGGACGCATGGTTATGTTGAAGAAAAAAGAAAACTTAGAAGCGATCGAAAAATTCTCTGAGAGTTTGGAAATTGAAGGTCGTAGCTTGTGGCAGGATGCACGTATTCGTTTTATGCGCAACAAAGCCGCAATGATCAGTCTGTTCATTCTAATTGTTATGGTGCTATCGGTAATCTTCTTACCTATGTTGGCACAGCATGCTTACGATGATACTGACTGGTACGCAATGCACGTAGGCCCAAGTGCTGATCACTGGTTTGGTACCGACAGTTTAGGTCGTGACCTATATGTTCGTACGATGATTGGTGGCCGTATTTCTCTTATGGTTGGTGTGATGGGCGCATTCGTAGCCGTACTGATAGGTACGCTTTACGGTGCGGCTTCAGGTTTCATTGGCGGTCGTACTGACCGAGTGATGATGCGTATCCTTGAGATCTTATACGCGGTTCCTTTCATGTTCCTCGTGATCGTACTGGTGACATTCTTTGGTCGTAATATCGTACTTATCTTCGTTGCTATCGGTGCGATTGCTTGGCTCGATATGGCGCGTATTGTACGTGGCCAAACGTTGAGTTTACGTAGTAAAGAGTTCATTGAGGCTGCTCACGTATGTGGTGTCAGTAAATGGAAGATCATTACACGTCATATCGTACCGAACGTATTGGGTATTGTTGCGGTTTACTCAACGCTACTTATTCCAAGCATGATCCTTACTGAATCATTCTTATCTTTCCTTGGTCTTGGTGTTCAAGAGCCTATGACAAGTTGGGGCGCGCTGTTACAAGAAGGCTCGCAAACAATGGAAGTTGCTATTTGGCAACTGGCATTCCCAGCGGCATTCATGGTAGTTACGCTGTTCTGCTTTAACTACGTAGGTGATGGTCTGCGCGACGCGCTTGATCCAAAAGACAGATAAAGAAATAGCAATTAAAAGCTATAAAAGATTAAGGAAGCAATAATGAGCTTATTAGATGTCAAAGATCTGCGCGTCGAATTTACCACGCAAGATGGTATCGTAACCGCAGTAAACGACCTGAACTTCTCACTCAATCAAGGCGAAACGCTGGGTATTGTTGGTGAGTCGGGTTCGGGTAAATCTCAAACGGTATTTGCACTGATGGGACTGCTGGCTAAGAACGGCATCATCTCAGGCAGTGCAAAGTTTGAAGGTAATGAGATTCTCAATCTACCTGAGAAAGCACTGAACAAAGTTCGTGCTGAACAGATCGCGATGATCTTCCAAGATCCAATGACGTCACTGAATCCTTACATGAAAGTATGTGATCAGTTGATGGAAGTGCTTATGCTGCATAAAGGCATGGGCAAAGCGGAAGCGTTCGAAGAATCAGTACGCATGCTGGAAGCGGTGAAAATCCCTGAGGCACGTAAACGTATTACCATGTATCCACACGAATTTTCTGGCGGTATGCGTCAACGTGTGATGATTGCAATGGCTTTGCTATGTCGTCCAAAACTACTGATTGCTGATGAACCAACAACGGCGTTGGATGTGACCATTCAAGCGCAAATCATGGAATTGCTGAACGAGCTTAAAGATGAGTTCAATACAGCAATCATCATGATCACCCATGATTTGGGTGTAGTTGCCGGGTCTTGTGACAAAGTTCTAGTGATGTACGCTGGCCGTACCATGGAATACGGCACAGTAGATGAAATCTTCTATGAGCCAAGCCACCCTTATGCGGAAGGCCTGCTTAAAGCAATTCCTCGTTTGGATACCGAAGGTGAAATTCTGCCAACGATTCCAGGTAACCCGCCCAACTTACTTCGCCTACCAACCGGTTGTCCTTACCAAGACCGTTGTCACCGTGTAATGGACCGTTGTAAGCAAGAAGCACCAATTTTGCAACCATTTGCGAAAGATCGCCAGCGTGCTTGTTTTTCTGATTGGGAGACTTGGACAAAATGAGTAAAGAATTACTATTAGATATTAAAAACCTTAAGGTTCACTTTAGCATTGCGGCTAAGTCTGCTTGGCCTTGGGCGAAACCATCAAACCTTAAAGCGGTTGATGGTGTTGATGTTCACCTTTACGAAGGTGAGACTCTGGGTGTAGTAGGTGAGTCTGGCTGTGGTAAATCAACATTTGCCCGCGCAATTATTGGTTTAGTTGAGGCAACTGAAGGCGAAGTGATGTGGTTAGGTCAAGACCTGACTAAGATGCAGGAAGTGAAGCGTCGTGAGACTCGTAAAGAGATTCAGATGATCTTCCAAGACCCGCTAGCATCACTTAACCCACGTATGTCAGTTGGAGACATTATTGCTGAGCCTCTACAAACTTTCTATCCAGAGCTTTCTAAACAGGAAGTGAAGGACAGAGTTAAAGAGATGATGGCAAAGGTTGGTCTACTACCCAACGTAATCAACCGTTACCCACATGAATTTTCTGGTGGTCAGTGTCAACGTATTGGTATCGCACGTGCACTTATCTTGAAACCTAAGATGATCATCTGTGACGAGCCGGTTTCTGCTCTGGATGTATCTATCCAAGCTCAAGTAGTTAACCTTCTTATGGAACTACAGAAAGAGTTGGGTTTGTCTTTGGTATTCATCGCGCACGATTTGTCGGTTGTGAAACACATCTCTGACCGTGTATTGGTGATGTACTTAGGTAATGCTGTTGAGCTAGGTGAGTCAGATGCCTTGTTCTCAGATCCTAAACACCCATATACCAAAGCATTGATGTCTGCAGTTCCGATTCCAGACCCACGCTTAGAGCGCAGCAAAACGATTCAGATGCTGGAGGGTGATCTCCCATCACCAATTAATCCACCATCGGGTTGTGTGTTCCGTACTCGTTGCCCTGAAGCAACCGAGGCCTGCGCGCAAACCAAGCCAACTATTCAAGGCGATGACGTACACGCAGTATCTTGCTTGCACGTACAAGTCTAGAACCCATTTAAAACGGTTCAGCCTGTGACAGGCTTAAGCGCAACTTTTTTATGAGTTGCGCTTTTTTTGTGCCCAAAATTCTCATGAATAACCTTCTTCAAATAATTCGAACAACTAAGCCAACTTCTTCTAGTTTTGAAAAATTAGGTTTTTCTTATACTAATACCAATCGTAGTAAATAACTGCTCATCCTAGCTTGTTAAAACGCTTGATAACGGCGTTAGAATTTTTGATTGTAGAATAACTACTAACAGAAAAATTCTGCCTTGTTCTCAAGCCTTTTCTCTGCGCTATTTCTGAACATTTACTTACTGTGATTGGTATATAAAATTTTGGATGACAGAGGTTTGGATATGGGCAAGTTAGTTGAAGGTGTTTGGCACGATGTGTGGTACGACACCAAAGAAAGCGGTGGTAAGTTTGTTCGTGAAGATGCGGGCTTTCGTAGTTGGATCGAAAACAAAGCCGGCGCGCAGTTTGAACCAGAAAGTGGCCGTTACCATCTATACGTATCGTTAGCTTGTCCTTGGGCGCACCGAACTCTTATCTTCCGAGAGCTGAAAGACTTAACCGATCATATTGACGTGACAGTGGTTTGCCCAGATATGATGAACGAAGGCTGGCAAATGGGGTTGCCTGAACCTCTGTTTGGTCATACTCGTATGCACCAAATCTACACTCAAGCCAAACCTGACTACTCAGGCCGAGTAACGGTTCCTGTGCTTTGGGACAAGAAAACCAACACCATCGTGAGTAACGAATCCTCTGAAATTATCCGCATGTTCAACTCAGAATTTAATGAGCTAACAGGCAATACGGATGATTACTATCCGTGGGAGTTGTCCCAGAAGATTGATGAGTGGAATGACTACATCTATCCAAGCATCAATAACGGCGTTTATCGTACTGGCTTTGCAACCACACAAGAAGCTTATGAAGAAGCGTATGACACGTTGTTTGAGGCGTTAGATAAAGTAGATGCACATCTTAGTGAACATCGTTATCTAGCGGGTAATGACATCACAGAAGCAGATTGGAGATTGTTTACCACTCTGGTTAGATTCGATGCGGTGTATGTTGGTCACTTTAAGTGTAACAAGCAGCGAATTTCAGACTACGTCCATATTCAGGGCTACTTAAAAGAGCTGTACCAGATCGAAGGCATTAAAGAGACGACCGATTTCTATCACATCAAACGTCACTACTACTACAGCCACACAGGTATCAATCCAACCCAAGTTGTGCCGAAAGGACCAACGCTAGATTTAGAATCAGCCCACGGGCGAGGTTAGATTAATCTTAAGATCATCAAATAACCTTAAGCATTAGACATAAAAAAACCCTAGATAAGAATCTAGGGTTTTTGCTTTCTACAAAAGAAAAATTAGTTAATCACTTTTTCTTCAGCTTGAGCTGCTTGGTCTGCTTGGATAGCCGTTAGAGCTACAGTGTAAACGATATCGTCTACTAGAGCGCCACGAGACAAATCATTAACTGGCTTGCGCATACCTTGAAGCATTGGACCGATAGACACTAGGTCTGCTGAACGCTGTACAGCTTTGTAAGTCGTGTTACCCGTGTTTAGGTCTGGGAATACGAATACTGTCGCTTTACCTGCAACTGGAGAGTTAGGCGCTTTAGAAGCGGCTACGTTTTCCATGATTGCTGCGTCGTACTGAAGAGGACCGTCGATCACAAGATCAGGACGTTTCGCTTGAGCAAGTTTGGTTGCTTCACGTACTTTATCTACGTCTGCACCTTTACCAGATTCACCAGTAGAGTAAGAGATCATAGCAACGCGTGGGTCGATACCAAATGCCGCAGCAGAATCTGCAGATTGGATAGCGATTTCAGCAAGCTGCTCAGCTGTTGGATCTGGGTTGATCGCACAGTCACCGTATACAAGAACTTGATCAGGCAGAAGCATGAAGAAGATTGAAGATACGATAGAAGCATCAGGTGCTGTCTTGATGATCTGGAACGGAGGAACGATTGTGTTCGCCGTTGTGTGAACAGCACCAGAAACTAGGCCGTCAACTTCACCAGCTTCAAGCATCATAGTGCCTAGGAATACTGAATCTTCTAGCTTCTCACGAGCTACAACTTCAGTCATACCTTTAGCGCCACGAAGTTCTACTAGACGAGCTACGTAGTTTTCGCGAACAGATGCAGAATCGATGATCTCAACGCCAGCGCCTAGTTCAACACCTTGTTGTGCAGCAACGCGACGGATTTCGTCTGGGTTACCAAGAAGCACACAAGTTGCAATACCGCGCTCAGCACAGATAGAAGCTGCTTTAACAGTACGTGGCTCATCACCTTCAGGAAGAACGATACGCTTAGCCGCTTTACGAGCAAATTCAGTTAACTGGTAACGGAATGCTGGTGGGCTTAGACGACGGATGCCTTGAGTACCTTCAGATAGAGAATCAATCCAAGGGCCATCGATGTGGCTAGCAACGTGATCGTTAACGAACTCGATACGCTCTTTATCGTCTGCAGGTACTTCTAGGTTGAAGCTCTGTAGGTTAAGAGACGTCTGCCAAGTGTTACCTTGAGCCTTGAAGATCGGTAGACCTGAAGCGAATGCTGGTGCACAAAGGTTAGCAATGCTTTCTGGAATGTCGTAACCGCCAGTCAGTAGGATTGCGCCAATTTCAACACCGTTTTTCGCAGCAAGAGCCGCAGCAACGATAACGTCAGGACGGTCTGCAGAAGTTACTAGCAGTGAACCTGGCTTGAAGTGCTCAATCATGTGAGGTAGAGAGCGTGCACAGAAAGTGATGCTCTTAATACGACGAGTTGAGATTTCACCTTCATTAACGATTTCAGCGTTAAGGTGTTTAGCCATATCAACCGCACGAGTTGCGATTAAGTCGATGCTCCATGGCACACAGCCAAGAACACGGATAGGGCTAGAGTTGAAGATTTGCATTACTTCAAGGTTCGCTTGTTGAGCGCTATCTGCATCATCGAAGATTTCAGAAAGGTCAGGGCGAGTACGGCCAGCTTCATCAACAGGTGCATTCAGTTTGTTAATAATAACGCCTGAGATGTTCTTGTTTTTAGTGCCGCCGAAGTTAGAACATGCTACTTCGATGTGCTCTTTAAGCTGAATAGGGTTGTACGTACCTGGAGTCGCAACGAATACGATCTCTGCGCCTAGTGTTTTAGCGATTTCCGCGTTCACTTGGTTAGCAAATGGGTGCTTACGAGTAGGTACTAGACCTTCGATAAGCGTTACTTCTGCATCTTTGTTGATCTTGTTGTATTGCTCAACAACAGACTCTAGAAGCTCGTCCATTTTTTCGCTACCGATCAAAGCTTCAGCTTTAGTCATTGCGATTGGCTCACCAATCTTAATGTCGCTGTTTGCGCTGATGATAGTAGACGTTAAATCAGGTTGGTTACCACCGCTGCGAGGTTGAGCGATTGGCTTGTAGAAAGAAACACTTACGCCCTTACGCTCCATAGCGCGAAGAACACCCATGCTAACACTAGTAAGACCAACACCAGCGCTTGTAGGGATAAGCATAATAGTACGGGACATTGACGAACACCTTTGACTATTGGAAATAAAAAAGCTCAACTGCTATTCCCACCGATATTTAAATTGGGGTAGGAATAGAAGTTGAGCCCCATTTTCTTGATATGAAAAACTGACTAGCTTCGAGTGAAGCTAGTCAGGAAAATCAATTAAAGACCTGCTAGTTTCGCAGTGTCTTCAGCAATTACTAGCTCTTCATTAGTAGAGATAACCATTGCAGGGATACGGCTGTTAGCTGTAGTGATAGTACCTTCGCCGCCGAAACGTGCTTTAAGGTTAGCTTCGCTGTCAACTTCGATGCCGAAGATGCCTAGGCGGTTAAGAACCATTTCACGGATTGGGCCAGAGTTCTCGCCGATGCCGCCAGTGAAAGTGATTGCGTCTAGACGACCTTCTAGAGTTGCAGTGTAACCAGCAACGTACTTAGCTAGACGGTGACAGAACACGTCCATTGCACGAGTTGCTTCTTCTTTCTCACCGTAGTTGTCTTCAACGAAACGACAGTCAGAAGTCACTTCAGTTAGACCAGCAAGACCAGATTCTTTAGTTAGCATGTTGTTGATTTCTTCAACAGAGTAACCAAGAGCGTCGTGTAGGTGGAAGATGATCGCAGGATCTAGGTCACCACAACGAGTACCCATTACTAGACCTTCAAGAGGAGTAAGACCCATAGAAGTATCTACAGATTGACCGTTCTTGATAGCACATACAGATGCGCCGTTACCTAGGTGACAGTTGATGATGTTAACTTCTTCAACTGGCTTGTTTAGTAAACCAGCAACTTCACGAGTAATGAACAGGTGAGAAGTACCGTGCATGCCGTAACGACGGATGCCGTGCTCTTTGTACAGGTTGTACGGTAGAGCGTATAGGTAAGACTCAGAAGGCATTGTTTGGTGGAACGCAGTGTCAAATACAGCAACGTTTTGTAGACCAGGGAAGTTCTGTTGAGCCGCTTCGATACCGATAAGGTGAGCTGGGTTATGAAGAGGTGCGAAAGTCGCAGCGTCTTGAATACCCTTAAGAACTTCATCAGTGATAAGTGCAGAAGAAGTGAACTGCTCGCCACCGTGTACGATACGGTGACCGATAGCGCCAAGGTTAGCTTTAAGCTCAGGCTTAGAAGCAAGAATAGTTTCTACCATGAAAGATAGTGCTTCTACGTGAGCTGCGCCCGCGCCTAGTTGTGCTTCGTGCTTGCCATCAAGTTTCCACTTCATACGAGCTTCTGGAAGACCAAGACACTCAGCAAGACCAGTTAGGTGCTCAGCACCTGTTTCTGCATCAACAACAGCAAATTTAAGAGAAGAACTACCACAGTTTAAAACTAAAACTAGCTTAGACATTAATGACTACCTGTTTATTTTTCTGATCGAAATCAGTTAAGGATGAAAATTAATCTCAAGAATAGTCGAAGCACATAGGCTTGCGTACTAACCTTGGTCAAAAAAACGTTAATTTCCGTATTAAAGTGAAAGCGCACTTTTTCAGAAAAAGAGGCTTTTGCATTCCTTGCAGAAGTCGTCCCAAAGTTGCTTAAATTGTAAATAAGGGCAACAATGAGATTGAGGTCTGCAAATAATAGCGATATTGTGCAAATATAACAAAAAAATTTGAAAGAATATTATTTTTCGTCAAATTTTTGTGTTTTTAGTTGATGATTTCAACTTTTTTTTAATGGGAGACTCATATGAGTAATAGAGTTGGTTTAGCGAGCAGTTTAAAAGATGGCCAAAAGTACATGGATCTCTGGCCTGTTCGAAAAGAGTTAAACGCTATCTTCCCTGAACAGCGCATCATTAAAGCCACTCGTTTTGGTGTGAAAGTGATGCCAGCGATAGCTGCTATTAGTATTCTTACACAAATGGTCTTCAACAATTATCATGCGATGCCGCAAGCTGTGGTTATGGCGTTGTTTGCGATCAGCTTGCCACTTCAAGGCATGTGGTGGTTAGGTAACCGTTCGAACACTCAATTACCGCCAGCATTGGTTTCGTGGTATCGAGAGTTGCACGAGAAGATCAGCGAAACAGGTTTTGCATTGGAACCAATGAAACCACGCCCTCGTTACAAAGAGTTGGCGATCATTTTAAATCGCGCATTTCGTCAGCTAGACAAATCTTCAATGGAACGTTGGTTTTAAAAGGTCGTCCTATATCTCCCTCTAGTCTGAGAACAGTCATACATCATCGATAGCTCGTTCTCAGATTTGCTCCTCTCTTCTAATCGCTTCACTTGCCCTTTATTCACTTAGTCTTTATTCATTTAGCTTTGCCTTTATTTGCCGTGCTTATTTTGTATTCATTGAGTTTCTTACCTTTTAAATCAAACAACCCCGCTTATCCCCACATAATTCGAACCTTGTTGTATTTTTGTTAAATATCACTTCAAGTTATCAATAGTTACTGGTAATAATGTCAATAGTGATTTTTGATGTTGTTCTCTTCGATCGAGTAATAACGAGTAGAGCTTGATTTGGGGAGCGATAATGAGTTCTGTAAGAAAGGTATTGGCAGCGGTTTTAAGCTGTTTGCTGTTGCTATGGACTGGCAATGTAGTGGCGAACGTCGCCAAAGTGTCGGTTTCACAAGTTGTCGACCATCCAGATTTGAATGCGACACGCTTAGGACTCATCGAAGGGTTAAGAGTTAAAGGCTATGAAGCGGGTAAAAATTTAGAGTTCTCTTATGAAATGGCTAATGGCAGTCCGGCGCAAGCCGCAAAAATTGCCAGAGAGTTAGTCAGCGAAAACCCCCACGTATTAGTGGGTATCGCGACACCGACTTCGCAAGCTTTGGTTTCTGCGACTCGCTCAATACCGATTGTATTTACCGCGGTTACGGACCCTATTGGTGCAAGGCTTGTTAAGCAATTGGATAAACCGGGACGAAATGTCACGGGCCTTTCTGACTTATCACCTATTTCCCAGCACGTATCTCTGATTAAAGAGCTCCTTCCTCAGGCAAGCTCAATTGGGGTTGTTTATAATCCGGCAGAAGCAAATGCCGTCGCGTTAGTTGGGCTCTTAAAGAAGTCGGCACGAGACTTTGGTTTTACTCTGCACACTGAAAAAGCGCTAACCATCGATGATGTAGAATCAAAAACCGAATCCATTGCCAAGAAGTCTGATGTTATTTACGCACTGACAGATAACACTGTTGCAAGTGGTATAGAAGGGCTTATAGAAGCTGCGAACAGGACTGGAACGCCAGTGGTTGCCGGAGCGACGTCTTACGTGGGTAAGGGGGCGATAGCTGGCTTAGGTCTAGATTACTATGACGTTGGGGTGCAAACCGCCGATTATGTGGCTGCTATTCTGAACGGACAAAAACCGGGTAAGCTGAGTGTTAAAACTGCACAGAGTTCGCAACTGGTTGTGAATTTGGATGCTGCTCGTGAGCTTGGTGTCACATTGCCTCAGTCTGTGATTGAGCGTGCGATAGTTAGCCGTTGAACAACATTAGGTTTCAATTGACGGACTATCTATAAGTTACTTTGTTAACAGTGCTCTAATATATTTAATGAACAAAAAAATTTAATCTAAATGCTATTTTCTCTCTACTTTCTTAATTTTTAAGCAGTTATCTAACCATTACTCATACCGTTAATATCAATTTACATTGTTTTACATCGAGAGGACTGTTGATTAATGTCATAATATTAATGGTATAAATGAAAACAGCTGATCGCTAAGAGCACATTATATGAAAGTAAACAGGCACTTTAGCCTTACCTTTGTCTTCGGGTTTCCCGCAGTGATCGCCGCGATGCTACTTGGCCTAATAGGAAAGAACCACTTTGACGCGGTAGAAAAAGACATCAGCAGCGAATTCAACCGTATTGAAGACGTGTTCAAAGGAACCACTAAAGTTGTCACCGCCTTAGACTACAGTTTCTCAAATTACTACAAATCCGGTAATCCTCTTTTCCTCGACCACAACAAGCAAGTGGTTGATGGTCTTTGCCGTATTTGGCCTATCGATAGCCTGCTTCTTGCCGATGGCAAAACTACCGACATTCCTTCAGTTGATATTGATTATATGCTGGTCGGTGAAGAATCTTTGTGTACAGAAACCAGCGGTACTTATAAAAGTGCTTCCGAGAAAATAGCTCTAGCACCTATTCTTTCATTTCTCTCTCAACTTGATGAATTCCACAATGGTGTGCATTTTATTGATAAACGCGGATACGTTATTTCGTCACCGGAAGATTTTGCTAAAAGGTTAGGAAAGGAATTACTTTCGACCATCAAAAGCCGTCCATATTGGCAAAGAACTGCTAACAACCCAGATCTACTGACTTTATCTGGCCCTGCATATCGGTTTGATTCCCTTGACCGAATTATTAGTATGACGATTCCCGTGTTCCATCAAGGAGTGCACCAAGGGATGCTCTCAGTAGATATTGATGCTGACAGGTTACTCGCGAGCTCTAATGAGCATCTAGCGGGTCGGATCGATATTATTGATACGACTTTAGCTAACCCGATTGATACGGCCACGTTCTACCACGAGATTAAGCTAGAAGGGGTCGCGTCTCATCATGCGATGTACTACGAGTTGGATCTTGCTAGCGAAGTGGAGCACTTTTTCGTTTATGAAAAAGACAGCCTAATCGTCGCTATTATCGTGTACCTGTTCTCGGTTACGATTTTCTTTTATGTTAACTCCAATATTGAACGTGGTTACTTCAAAGAACTAGCAGCTAAAGACCCAATGACAGGGTTATTGAATCGACGAGGCTTAGAAGCGTTTTGGCGCAGCGTAGAGCACGATCAACTGTTTGCCTTAACGGTATTTGATATCGACGATTTTAAGTCAATTAATGATACTCATGGACACGATAAAGGTGATGATGTGATTTGTTATATGTCACGTCAAATTAGTAACAGTGTTCGAAGTAGTGATGTGGCAGCACGGTTTGGCGGAGAAGAGTTTGTCGTTTATATGAAAGGCGATGATCGTGAGACGCTGATAAGGACACTAGAACGTGTAAAAAATGCGGTCTGCGCTAACTCGGCCGACATTGTCCCTAATGGATTTACGGTATCTGGCGGTGTTTGTATTGTTGAAACAGAGCAAAACAAGCTTAACTTTGAAGAGATATTTAAATACGCCGATGAAAAACTGTACGTGGCTAAGACTACGGGTAAAGACCGGATCGTATTTTAGCCACGCTATGAGGTTCAATATCGCGATAGGGGGGAACTAACTCAAACAGGTTGGTGGTATTCTTCTTGGTAACGTTGAAGGCGCTCTACAATGGGTGGCGCTTTTTTGAAAGTACGAATTTCTTTAAATAGTTCGTTCGCTTCAGGGTAGCCTTTACTTAAATAGACAAACCATTGTTTCACTCTATTGGGGTAGTACATGCCTTTATCCCCTTTAATTTGAAACTCGGAATAGCGCAGTAAAAGTGCGATTACTTTATCCCATGGCATTTTCTGGTGGTTGTGCTTAACAACGTTGCCAAGATTGGGAATATTAAAAGCGCCGCGGCAGACCATCAATGAATCAACACCTGTGGTTTCTATGCAATCTTGACCATCTTGGTAGTTCCAGATTTCCCCATTAGCAATCAACGGCAGAGAGGTTTTCTCTCTTATTTGATTGATGTAATCCCATTTGATTTCACTGGCTTTATAGCCGCCAACTTTGGTTCTTGCATGCACGGTGAGTTCATCAGCTTTTGCTTGCTCGATAGCGTCGACAATTTCAAAGCACTCTTCCGGATGCTCCCAACCCAATCGGATTTTTGCGGATACGGGAATATGTGCTGGTACCGCTTCTCGACAGGCGTTCACCACTTGATAGATTAGCTCTGGCTCTTTTAGCAGTGAAGCCCCGCCATTACTTTTGTTTACCGCTTTTGCCGGGCAACCAAAATTAAGATCAATGCCTTTAGCGCCTAAGCTTGCCGCTTGAAAAGCATTTTCGGCCATCCAATTCGGGTGTTGCCCTAGAAGTTGCAGATGGATTGGCACACCTGCCATAGTTTGAGAACCTTGATGTAATTCTGGGCAAATACGGTGGAACACATGCGGAGGAAGAAGTTGATCAACGACGCGCACAAACTCTGTCACACAGAGATCGTAATCATTGATCTCTGTAAGAATCTCACGCATTAGGTGGTCTAGTACGCCCTCCATAGGGCCAAGTATTACTCGCATGCTGCTTTACCGAAACTGAGTGGACCGAAAAATTTGAGGCGTGATTGTACGGTTTGCTTACAGGATTGTCACTATGAGTATGGTTTACCTGTCTTGAGTGTATGCTACCCGGCTTGATGATGGTTTATCGCTTAATAGCGACATCTTGGGGAGTATGGCGTTATAATATCGAAAATGCCCCAATATTCAGAGCTTTCATGACATATCAATTATTAAGCCTACCGGAATCAATCACTGACATAACTCCACAGTTCATTGAAGGTTCAATCCTTGCTTCCAACTTAGCGACCAAACCACTCGATCCAGAAGAATGGTTAGCTATCGTTGCACCTGAAACAGGTAAAGAGCTTGTAACAATCGTGACGGAACAGATTAATCGCCAGCACAACCTGATTCAGCGTAGTGAATACTTACTGACAGACGTACTTGTTGATGGTGACTTTAACGAGCAATTCGCGGATTTCGCTGAAGGCTTTATGATGGTTTGGCCAACAGTGGAAGAGCAGTGGCAAAGTGTGACTGTCGCGGATGGTACTCTGCGTATGCTGCAAGCACTCCTAACAACCTTGATGCTTGGGATTGATGAAGAGCAAACTCAGCAACAAATGGTCGCGGCCGGGCTCGAGAATCCACCAGCGCTTGCCGATTTAATCGATCAGATAGATCTGATGATTTCAGAGGTTGCAATGGCGGCTGATGAGGCGATGCTGGGTAATAAGTCACAGAGTGTGAACCCATTTAAAGATATCGGTCGAAACGACCCTTGCCCATGTGAAAGCGGCAAAAAGTTTAAACAATGCTGTGGCAAAAACAGCTAATCACGGCTTGTTGAGTAACTGACATTCTTTAAGTGATAAAAAGCTTAAGCGATAAAAAAGTCGACCTTGTGGTCGACTTTTTTGTTGTTCTAATTTAGATGATCTAGTGTTAATCGTTTTTCGATTTTACAAATTGAGATATAACCACAAAACCGAAAGCAACCAAGTTGCCCGCAAAGATAATCACTAGCCATTGAGGCATTGAAAGCTCTAAGAACTGCCATACCACCTTGCTACAGTCACCGTAAGCTTCAAACATCCACGGAGCCCATTGGTTTAAAGGTGCCCAGCTAGGGAAAGTAACGAATAAATCACAGGTTGCGAAAGGAGACGGATTAAACTGGTAATCGACGTGCTCTAAAGCCAACGTCAAACCTTTGTAGGCGCCAAATCCCCAACCAGCAAGGCCTAACCAACGTGATATCGGGTTATTCGGAGCAATAGCACCAATCATTGCAGCGACACCGATAGCAAGCATAGCAACGCGCTCATAGATGCACATCACACAAGGGCCAAGCATCATCACGTGTTGAAAGAAGAGAGCGCATGCCTCAAAAAAGACAATAAAAGCCAGCAGTAAAAGCCAAGATAAACGTCCCTTAGAGAAGTCTTTGAGCATTGCAAAAAAGTTCACGAATTTAATCCCGTCTATAAAATAAAAAAGCTCTGAATACTCAGAGCTTTTTATCTTGGATAAGTTTCCTAATCAACTAATATTTTTGATTAGTTAGACACACTTATTGTGCCTTGCTAAACAAAATCGGATTAGTGACCACCAGAGATAACTGGAGCGATAACCTCACCAGTACGCTGAATGATCCAACCTGCATCGTAGAACCAAGCAGTCATCGGCTCAACAAAGAACACGATACCAGCAAGGCCAACAAGAGCCAGTACGATAGTATATGGCAAAGCCATGATAACCATGCGGCCATAAGATAGTCGAATTAGCGGAGCAAGTGCTGATGTTAATAGGAATAGGAATGCAGCTTGGCCGTTTGGCGTAGCAACTGAAGGTAGGTTCGTACCTGTGTTGATAGCAACAGCAAGTAGGTCGAACTGATCACGAGTAATGATGCCTTCAACCAGTGCTGTTTTCACTTCGTTGATGTATACCGTACCTACGAACACGTTATCTGACACCATCGATAAAATACCGTTGGCCACATAGAATAGTGCAAGCTGTGCGCCTTTATCTTCAACGTGAAGTACTGCATCGATCACTGGTTTAAATAGTGATTGGTCGATGATTACAGCAACAACAGCGAAAAAGACGGCAAGAAGTGCAGTAAATGGCAGTGCTTCTTCAAAGGCTTTACCCATTGAGTGTTCTTCGATAACGCCAGTAAACGCCGTTGCTAGGATGATAACTGAAAGACCAATCAAACCAACTTCAGCGACGTGAAGTGCAAGGCCGACAATAAGCCAAACTGCGATTGCACTTTGAACCCATAGTTTTGCTACGTCTTGTTTTGTACGATTTGCGCGTTCTTTGTTGTCAAATTCAACTAAGATTTGGCGAACATTATTTGGTAACTCCGCACCGTAGCCAAATACTTTGAATTTCTCTACAAGTGCACAAGTTAGAATACCGCAGAAGAAAACAGGCAGTGTTACAGGTAGCATACGGATGATAAATTCCCCGAATTCCCAGCCTGCTTGTTTAGCAATCACTAAGTTTTGTGGCTCGCCTACCATGGTCATTACACCGCCGAGTGCAGTACCCACACCAGCGTGCATAAGTAGTGAACGTAGGAAAGCACGGTAGTTTTCTAAATCATCACGTGTAAGCTCAGAGATCTCTTCATCATGTGTATGATCGTGCGCTGACGTTGTGCCCTTACCTGATGCAACCTTGTGGTAGATAGAATAGAAGCCAACCGCAACGCTAATAACAACGGCGATTACTGTTAGAGCATCTAAGAATGCTGACAAGAAAGCAGCTGCGATACAGAAAGCGACAGAGAGTAGGATTTTGGATTGAATGCCAAGCAGGATCTTCGTGAAAATGAACAAAAGAAGTTCTTTCATGAAATAGATGCCAGCAACCATGAATACTAATAAGAGTAAAACTGGAAGGTTTGCTTGTAGCTCATGATAAACCATTTCGGGTTTGGTCATGCCAATGGCGACCGCTTGAATTGCCAATAAACCACCCGGTTGAAGAGGGTAGCATTTTAGAGCCATAGCTAGAGTGAAAATAAACTCAACCACTAATAGCCAGCCCGCAACAAATGGGTCAACTAGGAAGAAAACAAACGGGTTGATGATTAAAAAGGAAATGATGGCAAGTTTATACCAATCAGGAGCCTTACCAAGGAAGTTCTTGATAAAAGCGTTTCCGAGAGACATCGGCATGTTAATACTCTTTTATGTTGATTATGAATAGATAAGCAATACAACATTTGAGAATCGAGCTATAGAGGTTGTTAAAAACTATAACTAACAGTGACTTAGAAAAACTACATTCCATGTAATGTTCTGTGGTCTTGCCAAGTCACTCCCTTAGAAACTCAAGCACTGCTAATTTTTGAGCGCAACTCTACTCTTAGATAACATTTAGTCAACAGGAAAACCCCTGTAGCCCTAAAAATACCTCTTTTTTGTTGAGAAACGCGATCAAAGTAGCGCAAGCATACCACTTAAAATGTGATAAAAACCGACTAGAATCAATATTTCAGCGAAATGATTGAAATTAACAGAATAACGACGGTTTATATATGATTATTACAACTTAATATTGCAAATTAATAACTTTGAAATTATGACCAATCTCATTGATTTTAAAGAAAATTTGTTGTGTTAATGATTTGTTGAAATGGTGGTTTATCGTTGCTTGCTTTTCAAACCTAGGGTGCAAACGTGTGCTGAACTTTAGAGTTTTAACTCTACTGGTGTTTTGGGGGAGTAAAATTTTTGAGGGTGTTTCCGCTGGGTGTGAACTAGTGGTATGATGAGTAAATTAGAACAGAATAATTAAATTGGATTGAAGTGTAGATGGTCATTAAGGCTAAAAGCCCGGCAGGATTTGCAGAAAAGTATATCATTGAAAGTATTTGGAATGGCCGTTTCGCTCCAGGTTCTATCTTGCCCGCAGAGCGTGAGCTTTCTGAGCTGATTGGTGTTACACGTACTACGCTTCGTGAAGTACTTCAGCGTCTTGCTCGTGATGGTTGGTTGACAATCCAACACGGTAAGCCAACTAAAGTTAACCAGTTTATGGAAACGTCAGGTCTTCATATTCTTGATACATTAATGACGTTGGATGTTGATAACGCAAGCAAAATGGTAGAAGACTTACTTGCTGCACGCACCAATATCAGCCCTATTTTTATGCGTTATGCATTTAAAGCAAATAAAGAAGCTTCTGAGCGTACGATTACTAATGTGATCGAATCCTGTGAAGCTTTACTTGCGGCACCGACATGGGATGAATTCCTAGAGTCTTCCCCGTACGCTGACAAGATCAAACAATCAGTGAAAGAAGACGCAGAAAAAGATGAAACGAAGCGTCAAACGATCTTAGTTGCTAAAACTTTTAACTTCTACGATTACATGCTTTTCCAACGTTTAGCATTCCATTCAGGTAACCAAATTTATGGCCTGATCTTCAACGGTGTTCGTAAATTGTACGACCGTGTTGGCAGCTACTACTTTTCTAACCCAGAAGCTCGTCGCTTAGCCATGGAGTTCTACAAAGATTTGTTTGTTATTTGTGAAAGTGGTGAGCGTGAAAACTTGCCACTTGTGATTCGTAACTACGGTATCGCAAGTGCACAGATTTGGAACGAGATGAAAACAACGTTACCAACAAACTTTACTGAAGACGACAGCTAAGTCTTTTCATTAAAGTCCTGTTAGGTTGGTTTACTTATTAAGTAAACGACGTAAAGAAAACGAAAAAGCGGCGAGATAATCAAATTATCTCGCCGCTTTTTATTTATCGATAGTTGGTGAAAACTTATCAATAGGCAGTAACTTACCAGTGGCCAGCAACTATCTATAAGTAGTCATTTATCTATCTATGATGAGTAACTTACCCTGCAAACTCTTCTGAGTCTGGACGGTTAGTAAATTGCACGCCATTTAGAAAATCGCAAAGTAGTTGGTCTTCACATACTTTGTAGTTCTTATTCTCTGGCTTACGGAAGTAGGCACCAATTTCGTACTTACTTAGGCTGATGCCTACCACTTCTAATATATCTAACACATCTTCTGCTTTCATGTTCAACGCAATACGTAGCTTCATGAAAATCATGTTGTTAGTCAGAGCAACTTCAGGTTTAGGCTGAACACCCTCTTTTTTGCCACGCTTAAGGTTGATAAAACCATTTAGAAATACCGCTAACTCTTTATCTTTCATCGTAGAGCATGACTTGTCGTTGTCTTCTTTTAGCCAGTTGATCACTTGGTCATGAGCAACGGTCATATCAGCTTGCTCGATAGCTTTAATGATCTGTGCATTTTTAAGGTTTAGCGCGTGTTGAATACGACGCAAGATTTCGTTGTTAGTCACTGGGGATTCCTAAAGAGGGTTTGGAGAGTAAAGAGGTGTTGGTTAGCCCGTTATCGTCGACAAACCAATTTCTACTCTACATAGCATAGTTGACGGCGACTCTAACAGAGAACGCTTATTTTCGGTAGATATAAAAAATCCCCAATGCTTATTAACTCATTCAAGTTAAAAGTGCATTAGGGATTTCGCTATGAGTGCTTGTTATCTGACTGAAGCCAGAATTACATTACACGCATACCAGGTTGAGCACCTTCGTGTGGCTCAAGGATCCACAGGTCGCTGCCACCAGGGCCCGCGGCTAGGATCATGCCTTCAGACATACCAAACTTCATCTTACGCGGTTTTAGGTTTGCGACCATTACGGTTAGCTTACCTTCTAGCTCTTCAGGTTTGTATGCTGACTTGATGCCAGAGAATACTTGGCGAGTTTCACCACCGATGTCCAGTTGGAACTTCAGTAGTTTGTTCGCTTTTGGTACTTCTTCACATGAGATAATACGAGCAATACGCATATCGACTGCTGCAAAGGCATCGAACTCAATCTCGTCTGCGATTGGCTCTTTGTCTAGCTCAGTTTGGCTTGCTTGCTCTTTTTCAGCTTCTGCTTTTTCTTTCGCAGCTGCTTCTGCGGCTGCATCTTCTTTAGAAGACTCGATCATTGCTTCCACTTTCTTCGGATCAATACGGCTAAACAGCGCTTTGAACTTAGTGATTTCGTGATCAGTTAGCGGTGTAGCAATCGCTTCCCACGTTAGCTCTTCGTTTAGGAAAGCCTCAGTGCGAGCCGCAAGTTCTGGCATAACTGGTTTCAGGTAAGCCATGAGTACGCGGAATAGGTTAATACCTACAGAAGAGACTTCTTGAAGTTCTTTCTCTTTACCTTCTTCTTTTGCAAGAACCCAAGGTGCTTTTTCGTCGATGTATTGGTTAGCTTTGTCTGCTAGTGCAGTTACTTCACGAATAGCGCGGCTAAACTCACGAGTTTCGTAAAGTTGACCGATACGCTCAGCCGCTGCTACGAATTCGTTGTAAAGTTCTGGTTCTGCAAATTCAGCAGAAAGCTTGCCTTCGAAACGCTTAGTGATGAAGCCTGCGTTACGAGAAGCCAAGTTAACAATCTTGTTTACTACGTCAGCGTTTACACGTTGAGTGAAGTCTTCAAGGTTAAGGTCAAGATCGTCGATACGGCTGTTTAGCTTAGCAGCGTAGTAGTAACGTAGACACTCAGGGTCTAGGTGATTTAGGTACGTGCTTGCTTTGATGAATGTGCCTTTCGACTTAGACATCTTAGCGCCGTTCACGGTTACGTAGCCGTGTACGAATACGTTGTTTGGCTTGCGGAAGCCAGAACCTTCTAGCATTGCAGGCCAGAATAGGGAGTGGAAGTACACAATGTCTTTACCGATGAAGTGGTAAAGCTCAGTTGTGCTATCTTTCTTCCAGTACTCGTCGAAGTTTAGATCGTCACGCTTGTCACATAGGTTCTTGAAAGAAGCCATGTAGCCAACTGGCGCATCTAGCCATACGTAGAAGAACTTGTCTTTTTCGCCTGGGATTTCGAAGCCGAAGTAAGGCGCATCACGTGAGATATCCCACTGTTGCAGGCCAGACTCAAACCATTCCTGCATTTTGTTTGCAGTTTCATTCTGTAGAGAGCCAGAACGAGTCCACTCTTTAAGCATGCTTTCGAACTGAGGTAGGTCGAAGAAGAAGTGCTCAGAATCTTTCATTACTGGAGTTGCGCCAGAAACCGCTGATTTAGGGTTAATTAGCTCAGTTGGGCTGTATGTCTCACCACAGTTATCACAGTTATCACCATACTGGTCTTCTGACTTACACTTAGGGCAAGTACCTTTTACGAAGCGGTCTGGTAAGAACATCTCTTTCTCAGGATCGAAAAGCTGAGAAATAGTACGGCTAGAAATGAAGCCGTTCTTTTTAAGTTCTAGATAGATGTGAGAAGCCAGTTCACGGTTCTCTTCGCTATGTGTGCTGTGGTAGTTATCAAAACTGATATCAAAGCCAGCGAAGTCTTTTTGGTGCTCTTCACTAACAGCAGCGATCATCTCTTCTGGCGTGATACCCATCTGTTGAGCTTTAAGCATAATTGGCGTGCCGTGAGCATCGTCAGCACAGATGAAGTTTACAGTGTTGCCACGTAGACGCTGGTATCGAACCCAGATATCAGCTTGGATATGCTCAAGCATATGGCCAAGGTGAATAGAGCCGTTAGCGTACGGAAGCGCACAAGTTACCAAAAGTTGTCTTGGATCAGTTGCCATACTTAATAATTCGCTTTTTTGATAGGTATAAATTTTGAGAGGTAATACTACTTTATAACGTGTGATACGCCAAGGTATCAGACAAAGGATTCCCTTAGTTTTTTAGGGGTTCAGTCTTCATCTCGTGGGTGATAGCATAAATAAAAAAAGGAGCCCCAATGCGTAACTTTACTTCTAAGCAAGATTTCTGTTCATGGTTGAATGAGTTCGAGTCACCAATCCTCATCCCAGAGTGGGCGCTACACCAAAATATTGTATCGGTTGATCCTCGTGGGTCATTTGTCATTACCTTGCCTTTTGCAGCTAATCAGCTCGCGGTTGAATTGGAACAGTGGATCAACTCCCAGATTGAACAACAGCTTGTCAGCACTTTTCAGTTTGAAGTAAAAGTGAAGCCGTCTGCGCTAGAAACTACAGTCGCAACACCATTGAAAGGCGTTAAGAACATTATCGCCGTGACGTCGGCAAAGGGTGGGGTGGGTAAATCGACAACTTCGGTAAACCTTGCGCTTGCGTTATCTAAGTCAGGTTCAAAAGTGGGCTTGTTGGATGCGGATATCTATGGTCCATCTGTGCCTATGATGCTTGGTCAACTAGACGCAAAACCAGAAGTACAGAACAACAAATGGATGATGCCAATCGAGGCGCATGGCATTTTCACTCATTCTATTGGCTATCTTGTGTCGAAAGATGATGCTGCAATCTGGCGTGGCCCAATGGCAGCGAAGGCTTTAGGTCAGCTTGTTAACGAAACCGTATGGCCTGATTTAGATTACCTTGTTATCGATATGCCACCGGGCACAGGTGATATTCAGCTCACACTTTCACAGCAAATCCCAGTAACGGGCGCGGTAGTCGTGACGACACCTCAAGACTTGGCTTTAGCCGATGCACGTAAAGGTGTAGCGATGTTCGATAAAGTGAGCGTGCCAGTTGCAGGCTTAGTGGAAAACATGAGTTACCATATTTGTAGTCACTGTGGCGAAAAAGAGCATATCTTCGGTGCTGGTGGTGCAGAAGCCATGTCGGAAGAGTTCTTTCTCGATATTTTGGCGCAAATTCCACTGCATATTGATGTAAGGGAAGACATCGACGCGGGCTGCCCAACGGTTATACGCCGCCCGGACAGCGAACACACTCGTCATTACCTAGAATTGGCTGAAAATGTGGCTGCGAAAATGTTCTGGACGGGAAAAGCGAGACCGGAAGCGATCAACTTTTCTATGGTTGATTAGAGTAGATAAGTCTTAAGGCCGTATAAATAATGTTTGGGTGAGATAAATAGCTTTTGTATTTGGCTAAAGAGCCGTTGGGTTTGTGCAAATAGTTGTACGCCAGTTATTCGAAAGCAAACGATTGTATTCATTTAATGTATAGATAACATCAATTTGACTGCAATTAGCTAGAATGGCGACTAGAATCTATGTTGTTTAGCCCCTATAATCAGGCGGTTTATCTCTTCCCACCACCAAACCATATCGGGTGCAAAATTAATGTCTGATAATAATCAATGTGTCATCGTAGGTATCGCTGGCGCTTCAGCATCAGGAAAAAGTCTGATTGCTAGTACAATTTATAATGAGTTGCGCGAGAAAGTAGGCGACCATCAAATTGGTGTTATCACGGAAGATTGCTACTACAGCGACCAAAGCCACTTGAGTATGGAAGAGCGTGTTAAAACTAACTACGATCACCCAAATGCACTGGATCATGATCTATTATGTGAACACCTACAGCAGCTAATGAGTGGCAATGCGGTAGAAGTTCCTGAATACAGCTACACAGAACACACACGTACCTCTGAAACGACTACACTTACACCTAAGAAAGTGATCATTTTAGAAGGTATTCTGCTTCTAACAGACCCGCGTCTTCGTAAACTAATGCACGCAAGCGTGTTTATGGATACACCGTTAGACATCTGTCTACTACGCCGTGTTAAGCGTGATGTAGAAGAACGTGGTCGTACAATGGACACGGTACTTAAGCAATATCAAGAAACAGTACGTCCAATGTTCATGCAGTTTATCGAGCCTTCAAAACAACATGCAGACATCATCGTTCCTCGTGGTGGTAAAAACCGCATTGCGATTGACGTGCTAAAAGCGCACATTGCGAAGTTGTTGAAGTCTTAATCGAATAAAATTTTGCCTAAGTGACTCACTTAGCTTTATTTTTTACCGAATCAGTGGCACTTTTATAGTGCCACTTTCTTTTGGAATCTAAGCAAGGAATATGCGGATGAAGAAACTACTCATTTTCATAGCTGTACCAGTATTTGTTGTCGTTGCAGCAATTCTGGCACTAGTGCTGTTAGTGAACCCTAACCAATTTAAGCCATTAATTGTCGAACAAGCCCAAAAACACACAGGCCTAGAGCTCGTGATTGAGGGCGATATCAGCTGGCAATTATTCCCATCTATTGGCTTCGAACTTGGTCAAACTGAATTACGTAACCCTGAAGGATTCACCCAACCAAACCTGTTTAAGGTTGATACCGTTGGCGTTGATGTTTCGGTTACCCCGCTATTTAGCAACCAACTAGAGATCGGCAACATTACTCTAGATGGTGCAGAATTCTATTTAGAAACGCTTAAAGATGGTCGTAAGAATATCGACGCGCTAACTCAAGCATCAGCTCCTCAAGAGTCTGAGCCTGCAGCTGACGCAAGTTCTGAATCAACACCTGCGCCCCAAGAGCAAAGTGCTACAGACGCATCTGGCTGGACGATCAACCTTGCCGGCGTCACTGTTTCAAATGCGTTGTTTGAGATGGACGACAAGCAAGCAGGTTCATTCACTAAGCTATACGATGTGTCTTTGAATCTTTCTGAGTTTGCCGTTGATACATGGACAACCGCGACATTTGCCGCTTCTGGTGAAAACAATCAACAGAAGTTCTCTGCAAACGGTAGTGCAGAATTCAAATTAGCGGAAGGCTTCGCAAGTTACGCACTGCGTAATATTGACTTAAACGCTAAGTTCAATGATCCAACGACGTCGATTGAGTCAGCAAAGATTGGATTGAATACGTTTGAGTTCGATAAGGTAAACCAACTGACTTACGCTGTAATCGGTAATGCGGCTGGCCTTGATCTTGATCTTAAAGGTGGCGGCAAACTTACCGTCGATAGCGCGATTTCAAAAGTAACGCTGAACAAATTAACGTTAGACTCAACATTCAAAGGCGACACGCTTCCTCAGTCTCCAATGAAAGTCGACATGCTGTCTGATTTAAGCTTCGATCTTAATAAGAGCCACCTGAGCTTTGTGTTAGAGAAGCTACAAGCTAACGCTATTGCTTTAGACGGTAAAGCAGACGTAACCCTATCTGAAATACCAAAGGTTCGTTTCTCTCTTCATAGCCCGAATATTGATTTAGATGAGTTCTTAGGCTTAGGCAACTCAACAGAAACTGCAAGCACCGCGCCTTCGGATTCTGCTGGTGGCTCAACTTCAAGTGCTGGCAGCTCGGCTCCAGCGAAAGAAGTCGAACCTGACCTTTCTGCATTGAAAACGCTCGACGTGAAAGGTGACATCACAATTGATAAGTTCAAGGCGAGCAATGCGAAGATGCAGAATGTTAAAACGGCATTTTCGGTTAACCGTGGTATCGCAGAGCTAACCTCATTCACATCGAATCTTTACCAAGGTTCTATTTCTGCGACCGCTAAGCTAGACGCTCGTAAAACACCAGCGACTTACACTGCTAAGAAGAAAATTAGAGGTGTGAAGGTTCAACCGTTACTGGTTGATGTAGCGAACAACGACATGCTGGAAGGGACGGGTAATATCGATGTTAACGTTAAAGGTAAGAGCCTTACGCCAACAGGAATCAAGAAGAACCTAGTCGGCACGATCGTGATTAACTTTGAAGATGGTGCGGTGAATGGCATCAACGTTGCTCAATTGATTCGAGAAAATTACGCTAAGATCAAAGGCGAAAAAGTCGAAAGCAAAGATGAGGCTCAAAAGACGGATTTCAGCGCAATGAAAGCGACACTGAAAGTTGATAAGGGTTGGGTTTCAACGAACGACTTATCGGCACAGTCACCACTGCTACGCGTGACAGGTCAAGGTAAAGCAAACTTCATTAATGAAACGGTCGACTTCCTTGTACGTACATCGATTGTTGGTTCGCTTGAAGGCCAGGGCGGTAAGAACATTGATGACCTGAAAGATGTGACCATCCCAATTAAGGTGACAGGCCAATGGGCTGACCCGAAATTTGCGCTTGTTTTTGATGATGTGTTGAAGCAAAAAGCACAAAAAGAGATTGACCGTGGTGTGAATAAGCTAACGGATAAGATCAAAGACGAGAAGACCAAAGAAGCGGTTGACGGTTTGTTGAAAGGTTTCTTTAACTAAACCTTTCTAACTCGCATATAAAGAAGCGCCACTCCTGTTGCAGGAGTGGCGCTTTTTTTGGATGCTTATAATACTTTCTAGAGATTCCCTATGACACTCGTCCTAGGGAATGACGATAGGTGCTCGTCCTTTATTTAGGGGAGTAACACTAAAGAGTCGGGGATCTCTAGTTGAATGCGATTACCAGTCAACGCCTTGCAGAGCTTTCACACCAGATTCAAAAGCGTGTTTTACGTTACGTACTTCTGATACCGTATCGGCCATGTCCGTTAAAGTGCGGTGCGCGCCACGGCCAGTAATGATTACTGACTGCATTTTAGGACGGTTATTCAGAGCTTCCACCACTTCATCCAGTTCGATATAGCCATAGCTAACCATGTAAGTCAGCTCATCAAACAGAATCACATCAATCGACTCATCGGCTAGCATGCGCTGACACTCTTTCCACACACGCTGCGCGGCTTCGATATCTTGAGCCTTGTTTTGGGTTTCCCAAGTGAAGCCGGTTCCCATAACTTGGAATTCCACATCCAGTTTTTGAAGAACGTTCTTTTCGCCGTTATCCCAAGTCCCTTTGACAAATTGTGCAACGGCACATTTCTTACCGTGACCAATTGCACGTGTAATGGTACCAAAACCGGATGTTGATTTTCCTTTACCGTTACCAGTAATAACCAGCAATAAGCCTTTCACTTCTTGTGCTGCAGCCACTCGTGCATCAACTTGTTCTTTTACTTTCTGTTGTCTTGCTTTATGGCGTTGTTCTTTGTTGTCTTCGGTCGACATAACAAATCCTTTTAAGTTGTGATTGCGCCTATCATAGCCTAACTTAACGATAGCAAAAACCATCGGAAGAACAGGTGATTATGGATGAAAAAGATACTCGTTGTTTGCATGGGGAATATTTGTCGTTCGCCAACAGGTGAAGCGGTGCTTAGAAAGAAAGCTCAACAGATGGATATTGATGTAACGGTCGACTCCGCGGGGACGATTGGCTTTCATCAAGGTAATCCACCAGATTCACGTTCTAAGTCAGCCGGTGAAAAGCGTGGCTACAGCTTTAAAGGTATTACGTCTCGCAAGGTAGTGATGAATGATTTTGATGGGTTTGATTTAATACTAGCCGCAGATAAGGCGAATTTAGATGATCTAACGAATCAGTGTCCAGCCCACCTTCAATACAAACTTGCGCTATTCTTGAGCTTTGGAGAGTCACAATATCAAGAGATACCGGATCCTTATTATGGTGAGGGAAATGGCTTTGAGTTGGTGTTGGATTTAATCGAAGAGTCTAGCGAAGCGATACTGCGTTCAATGTAGTGTAGAGGCTGTGTTCTTGGTTGGGCGATAAAGTATCAAGGTTCATCGATATAAAAAAGGCCGACATCGAATGTCGGCCTTTCTAAATCTAGCTTTAAGCCATGACTAAGCTTACTTAGACATTACTTTGTAGATTGGGTCTTCTGCAACGTTCGCTTCAACTAAGCTACCGGCTTTGTGCAGCATAGCTACACAGTCTTGGCTTAGGTGGCGAAGGTGAAGTGTTTTACCTAGTGCAGCGTAACGGTCAGCAATCGTGTCGATCGCTTCAATTGCAGAGTGGTCTGTTACGCGTGAGTTGGCGAAATCAACGATAACATCTTGTGGATCGTTGTATGCGTCAAACAATTCAAGGAAGTTAGCGGTTGAACCAAAGAAGATTGGGCCGTTAACTTTGTACTCTTTAGAGCCTTCAGCGTTAACTGATTTGTCTGCGTAGATGTGTTTAGCATGTTGCCATGCGAACATTAGTGCCGAAGCAACAACACCCACACCAACAGCGACCGCAAGGTCCGTTAGTACTGTTACCACGGTAACCAGAACGATAACGAAGAAATCTTGCTTAGGAACGCGACGTGCAAGCTTGAAGGTTGCCCATTCAAACGTACCGATAACAACCATGAACATTACGCCCACAAGTGCTGCTAGAGGAATCATTTCAATCAGTGCAGAACCAAACAGGATGAACATCAGTAGTGCGACTGCCGCTACGATACCTGAAAGACGACCACGACCGCCTGAGTTTACGTTGATCATCGATTGACCGATCATCGCACAACCACCCATCGCACCGAATACAGAACACGTTACGTTAGCCATACCTTGACCAACACATTCACGGTTAGATTGGCCACGAGTGTTTGTCATTTCGTCTAGTACCGTTAGTGTCAGTAGAGACTCGATCAGGCCGATAGCTGCAAGGATAATTGCGTATGGCAGGATGATCTGAAGTGTCTCGAAAGAAAACGGAACTGCAGGAATAGAGAACGTTGGTAGAGAGCCCGCTAGCGTAGCGGCTTCGTCACCAGACATAGTACGTAGGAAGTCAACAACAGTACGAGTTTCAAGATCAAGGCCTACAACCAAAGCCGTTACCGTTACAATAGCTACCAATGAAGAAGGTACTGCTGTAGTGAGTTTAGGTAGGAAGTGGATGATACCCATAGTGAGCGCGACTAGGCCTAACATCAGTGTCATTTGACCGCTTGGTAACCAAGTTAATGCACCCGTTACGTCTGGCGCTTTAAATTGACCAAGCTGAGCTAGGAAGATCACAATTGCCAAACCGTTCACGAAACCAATCATTACTGGGTGTGGAACGATACGGATAAATTTACCTAACTTGAATACACCCGCTGCAATTTGCAGAAGGCCAGCCAGCATAACGGCTGCGAATAGGTATTGAACGCCATGGGTTGCCACTAGGCTCACCATTACAACGGCCATTGCGCCAGTTGCACCAGAAATCATACCTGGACGACCACCGAAGACGGAAGTGATTAAACCTACGATGAGTGCTGCGTAAAGACCAACCATTGGGTCAACGCCAGCAACAAAGGCGAATGCTACGGCTTCAGGTACCAGAGCTAGGGCTACTGTAAGACCTGAAAGCACGTCATTCTTTACAGAGTGCTTTGAAAATTGTGGGAATTCGAACATGTTTGCTCAGCTATGCTAAAAATGGATTTACCGACACGAGTGTATTGCGTAGCCAAACAGTGATGGAAAAGAGCGGCAATAGCGAAGTGTCGAAAAGATAAGTGCGCGAATGCTACCCAAAAATGTGACTAAGTTCAAGGTTGAACCTAACTTTGAGTAATATATCTGTTAATTTTTATTCGACTAGTAGATATGAAAAAGGCTGCTTTAATAAGCAGCCTTTGATTCTATTTACTTGTGATTATCTATCAGTAATCGCTAGTAGTTTGGCTTAGTCATACCTGCGCCAGCTTGGTTCGACGCTGCCTGACTACCTGCACCTTTCGGTACAAAACGCTCAGTGCGGAACGGAGCTGCAACAACTTCAATCTCTTTGATCTCTTGTGGACCAGGAGCTTTAGTCATTGGAGAGCCTGCTTGCTTCTTAGCAACCGTTGCTTTTGGTGCAGCTTGAGGAGCTTCTGCTTTTACAACAGGCGCTTCTTCAACTTTTGCACTTTCAGCTTTAGGTGCTTCAGCTTCAACAACTGGTGTTGTCTCTTCTACTGCAACAGCCGCTTCGACTTTCGTCGCTTCTACAACCACTGGTGCTTCTTCAACGACTACAGGAGCTTCAGTTACCTGAGCTTCAGAGCGAGTTTCTTCAGCAACAACTGCGTCTTCACGAGAGATGATTACTTTACCCATAGCTAATTCAGGACAAGCAAAACCGCCAGCCATCACTACGTTGCTTTGAGGTGCATTCTCTTGAGCTGTATTTTGCTCTTGAGCTTGAACAGCAACTTGAGTTTCAGTAGCAACTTGAGCTTCAACAGCAACGTCCGTTTCAGCCACTTCAGGTTTTGTCTGATTGTGGTGAGGTTTTGGAATGAAGCGAGGCATCACTTTACCCATAGCCATTTCAGGAGAAGCTACACCACCTTTACGTAGGCGGAATGGGTTAGGGCGACGATCACGACCGCGACGACGACGTTGACCACTTGCACGTAGGTGACGTGGAGAACGACGGTTACGACGTTGCTTCGGCTCTTCCTGTTCTGTTTGCTCAGCATTTACTTGAGTTGCTTCTACTTGTTCCACAACTTTTTGTTCTTGAGCTACAGCTTGTTCGTGACTTGCTGTTTGTACCTTTTGCTCTTTTGAAGCGTTGTCGGCATTGTTGTCAGCTTCTGCTTGAGCTTGCTGGTCTTTAACTCGAACTAGTTTGTTCAGCTTACGACGTTGACGACGCTCTTTAATTTTCACAGCTTTTGCTTCAGGCTTCGCCTTTGGCGCTTCTGGTTTATCAGCTTGAGCTTCTGCCGCTAGCTGTAGACCTTCTTCTGCTAGTTTAGATGGTACTTGCTCTTCTTGTTGCTTCTGCTCATCACGTGGCTTATTGCGACGATCTTGCTTAGGCTTACGAGGCTGACGAGTTTGCTGAGGAGCTGCTTCTTTTTGCTCTTCAGGTTTCTCATCACGTACAGGTTTACGACGGCGTTTGTTGTCACGGTTTTCGTTGCGATTGTCGCCACGTTCGTTACGTTGTTCGCTACGGTCACCACGCTCGTTACGTTGTTCGCCACGGTCACCACGTTGGTTACGACGGCGGTTGTCGTTACGATCACGGCGTTGACGGTTACCGTTGTTGCGATTGTTCTTAGGTTTTTCTTCTTGCTTCTCTTCTTCTTTCTTCTCTTCTTGAGTTGAAGAGCCAAATAAGAAGCTACCGATAGCTTTGAAGAAACGACCAATTAGGCTAGGTTCTTGCGTTGCAGCTGGTTCAACTTTCTTCTCTTCAACAGCTTTAGGAGCTGGAGCTGGAGTAGGTGCTGATTGAGCTGGAGCCGCGAAACCTTTCAGAGCAGGCTCTTCGATCTTCTTAGGACGAATAGTCTGTTCTGCTGGTTCTTTGCTTTCTGCTTCTTTTAAAGCTTCTAGCTTGGTAGGCAGCAAGTAAGAGAGTAGATCGAACTCTTCACCTTCACGAACACGGATAACCTCAAAGTGTGGTGTTTCCATGTCAGAGTTAGGAACAACAGTGATCTTAACTTCTTGGTTCTTCTCGATGTGGTTTACTGAGCGACGTTTTTCGTTCAGAAGGTAAGAGGCGATTGGAACAGGCACAACAGCAAGTACTTGTGCTGTGTTGTCTTTCAGAGCTTCTTCTTCAATCAAACGTAGAACAGAAAGTGCTAGAGATTCGTTATCACGAACAACACCAGTACCTGTACAACGAGGGCAAATGTGGTGGCTTGCTTCTGCTAGTGATGGGCTCAAACGTTGACGAGACATCTCTAGAAGACCAAAGCGAGAAATACGACCAATCTGAACACGTGCACGATCTAAACGAACGGCATCACGTAGGCGGCTTTCAACTTCGCGTTGGTGGCGAACCGGAGTCATATCGATGAAGTCGATAACAACAAGACCACCTAGGTCACGTAGACGTAATTGACGTGCAATTTCATCGGCTGCTTCTAGGTTAGTGTTTAGCGCTGTTTCTTCAATATCGCTGCCCTTTGTTGCACGAGCAGAGTTGATATCGATAGAAGTTAGAGCTTCTGTTGGGTCGATCACGATAGAACCACCAGAAGGAAGACGAACTTCACGTTGGAAAGCTGATTCGATCTGGCTTTCAATCTGGTAATGGCTGAATAGTGGCACTTCACCATCGTATTTCTTAACGCGATTCATGAAATCTGGGCGTATTAATTGAATGTGCGCTTGTGCACGTTCAAAAATAGTATTGCTGTCGATTAGAATCTCGCCAATATCACGACGTAGATAGTCACGAATCGCACGAACGATAACGTTACTTTCTTGGTGAATAAGGAAAGGAGCTGCATTTGAATCAGAAGCTTGCTTAATAGCGCCCCAGTGATTCAATAGAACGTTCAAGTCCCACTCTAGCTCTTCTGCACTTTTGCCAACACCTGCTGTACGCACGATTAAGCCCATGCCTTGAGGAAGCTCAAGAGTGCTTAATGCTGCTTTCAGTTGAGTGCGTTCATCACCTTCGATACGACGAGAAATACCGCCAGCACGAGGGTTATTAGGCATAAGAACTAAGTAACTACCAGCCAAAGAGATGAAAGTTGTCAGTGCAGCGCCTTTGCTACCACGTTCTTCTTTCTCAACTTGTACGATTACTTCTTGTCCTTCTCTTAGCACTTCTTTAATGCTAGGACGGCCTTGATATGTATAACCTTCAGGGAAGTATTCGCGGGCAATTTCTTTAAGAGGGAGGAAACCGTGACGTTCTGCGCCGTAATCAACAAATGCCGCTTCTAGGCTTGGTTCAATACGGGTAATACGTCCTTTGTAGATATTCGCTTTCTTTGACTCGTGACCTGGACTTTCGATATCTAGATCGAACAGTCGCTGGCCATCAACCAAAGCGACACGCAACTCTTCTTTTTGAGTTGCGTTAATTAACATTCTTTTCATTTAGAAATTCTCATTGTCTTTTCTTATTTTCATCATTGGTCTTATCGCTTTATTCGTTTCTCATGGTGCCAGATCCCATGGCTTTATCGGTGCAGCCTCCCGGCTGGAGTAGGGATGCTCTGGGGCACGTCAGTCATCATAGGGAGTTAGCCTATGATCCGCGATGTGGCGGTGAATACTCAACATGAGTGTACGTGAGTAGAGCGATAAGGAACTCAGTTGACCGTGTCTTACGCCGATTGCAGCACTGTCTAATCTGAGTCATCTACTCATTTACTTGCTTATGAATGGTTAGCTGTTTAAATATTAGTCAATCCATTGATAGCAGCTGTGAACTATAGCAGTGGTCGGTAAACACAGCAATCTGCTTTGTCGTAATGCGGTAAAAAAAACAGTTTTTGTTTGGGTTTTGATAGCTCTAACTCACTGTCTATAAATAATTTATCAATTGATATTTTAATTTGCAGGAAGCTTGGTGCTTTTTTGTTCGAAGAATCAAAGAAATATAGAACTTCAATGACCTTTTAGGGATAGATCGGCAGGGATTATAGATAAATAAGTTCAGAATAGGGTTAAGAAAATCTCAATTATCAAAAGTGACAGTGATACAATGGCCCAATGAGCGAAATTAGAACCCAAGTCCAATTTGTCGACATTGACGAAGATATGGCTGGTCAGCGTATTGATAACTTCTTACGCAACCAATTAAAAAACATCCCGAAAAGCATGATTTACCGAATCGTGCGTAAAGGCGAAGTCCGCGTAAACAAAAAACGCATCAAGGCTGAATACAAACTAAAAGCAGGTGATTTAGTTCGTATCCCGCCAGTCACTATTGAAGAGAAAACAGAAGAGAACGTGCCAAGCACGAAACTCAATAAGGTTTCTGAATTAGAACAGTGCATCATTTATGAAGATGAGCACATGCTGATTCTGAATAAACCATCAGGAACTGCGGTTCATGGTGGTAGCGGGCTAAAGTTTGGCGCGATTGAAGCATTGCGTGCACTTCGCCCTGATGCTCGTTTTCTTGAATTAGTGCACCGTATTGATAGAGATACGTCTGGCATTTTGCTTGTTGCTAAGAAGCGCTCGGCGCTAAGACACCTTCAAGCACAGTTCCGTGAAAAAACGGTTCAAAAATACTACTTCGCTTTAGTGATGGGCGAATGGAAGAACAGCTGTAAAGTGGTTAATGCTCCTTTATTGAAAAATGAAGTAAACAGCATTGTTCGCGTTAACCCGAATGGTAAGGCTTCTGAAACTCGTTTTAAGATTTTGGAAAAATTCCAAGATGCGACGTTAGTTCAGGCAAGCCCAATTACCGGCCGTACGCACCAAATTCGAGTACACGCTCAGTATACTGGGCACCCAATTGCTTGGGATGACCGTTACGGTGATCGTCGTTTTGATGCTTACACGGGTAAAGTAGGATTGAATCGTTTGTTCTTACATGCCGCCAACATTAAGTTTACCCACCCAGGTAGCGAAGAGAAGATGGATATCTCGGCTCCAATGGAAAAAAGGCTAGAGAGAGCACTCACTGGTCTACGTAAGCTTTAAGAAGATACGAGATACGAAAGTGTTAGCTGTTTCTAGCTTACCTATCTACTAACAAAAAAGGTTGACGAAATTCGTCAACCTTTTTTGTTTTCATCTGTTGTAGAAGATCCCCAACTCGCTCGTTCCTCGCTCATGAGGATGACGACTTTTTAAAGTCAGGTTCTACATCATGAGCTGATTGGATAATGTAGCTATCTTCGTCCTTCCCTAGACTGACGAAGGAAGGAGTAGGGAATCTCTAACAAAAGAGAGGGTATCCGTTATAGTACGCTCATTCCTTGCGCTTCTAACATATCAACCAGATCGATCAGAGGTAAACCGATTAAGGTATTCGGGTCTTTACCTTCCATCCGTTTAAATAGTGCGACACCTAACCCTTCACACATAAAGCTGCCCGCGCAGTAATAAGGCTGTTCTTTCTCAACATAAGAAATGATCTGCTGTTGTGTAAAATCACGGAAATGTACGATGAAGGTATCTAAGCGAGTGTCGGCTTTATTGGTTTCACTGTTCCATACGGTTATCCCAGTATAAAAAGTGATGCTTTTACCGCTTTGGCGAGATAGTTGCTCAATCGCTTTTTCACGAGTGTGTGGTTTACCAATGATTTCTCCATCAATCACACACACTTGATCGGAACCAATCACTAAGCTTGGTTTTTCAACCGCACAAGACTTGGCTTTCGTCTCAGCAAGACGCATTACCAATTGTTGAGGAGTCTCTTCTGGAAGTGGCGTTTCATAGCAGTCAGGCTTCGCTGTGACAAAGTCTAACTGTAGTTTTTTGAGGATCTCTTGCCTAAATGGAGATGTAGAAGCTAAAACTAGTTGGTAATTTCTCATTTTAATTTACAATTCGTGTAAGCATTTAGTTCAGGATAACGTAACTTATCCTACTATTCATAATGCTCTGAACAGGAAAGGTAGGAAAGTACATTTTTTTTGCCATTTCCTTTGACTAAACACGATTTGGAAGATAAGATTCGCGCCCTATGCAAAAGGAAAAAATACCGCGTACAGTTGATCCGGCAAGAACGGCTCAAAAACGACTCGATATGGATGGTATCATTCAAGTCAGTCTTTTAAAGCGTTTAACCGAAACAACTGAAGGCGTAAAACGTGACGCGCAAGTCTCAATGTCATTTGGGCTTGATGAACAACGATTAGTCGTTATCTCTGGTAAAGCTAACGTCGAAGTCGATTTAGAGTGTCAACGTTGTAATGAGGTTTTCGCACATGAGTGCGATGTCCAATTTACTTATACTCCTGTTTACAGCGAGAAAAGTGAAGAGGAAGCACCGGAAGAGTACGATTTGGTAGATCTGAACGAGTACGGTGAGTTAGACCTGATTCAATTAGTTGAAGACGAGTTCATCCTTGGATTGCCACAAATAGCAATGCACGACGATGCGAAATGTAGCGTTAACTCAAATAACTTGGTGTTTGGTGAACTTCCTGAAGAAATTGAGGAAGATAAAAAGCCGAATCCATTTGATGTTTTAAAAAACTTAAAGAAGTAACTTATTAATAAGTATCTTTAAGAATTTACATAGGAGTAGGGTCAATGGCCGTACAAAAGAGCAAGAAATCACGTTCAATGCGTGGCATGCGTCGTTCACACGATGCGCTAACTACAGCTGCACTTTCTGTAGACGCAACTTCAGGTGAAACTCACCTACGTCACAACGTGACTGCCGAAGGTTTCTACCGCGGCAAAAAGGTTATCAACAAGTAAGGTTGACCTTTGCAAAATCTAACCGTTGCGCTTGATGCAATGGGCGGGGACTTCGGTCCTCGTGTAACAGTGCCTGCCGCCGTGCAGGCACTGTCGTATTTCCCAGAGCTAAAAGTCATTCTCATAGGTGATCGAAATGCGATCACATCTCAATTATCTTCATTGGGTCGAATGCCTGATTCTCGTTTGAGTATCCAGCATTGTGATCGAGTCATTTCCAATTCTGAAAAACCGTCACTAGCCTTACGTAATAGTCAGGGTAGTTCTATGCGTGCTGCTATCGATTTGGTTGCCGAATCACAGGCTGATGCTTGTGTGAGTGGTGGTAACACTGGTGCACTGATGGCGTTATCTCGTTTCAGACTCAAACTCCTTCCCGGTATTGATAGGCCTGCGTTGGTTTCAGCTTTGCCTACTGCTTCAGGCAACCGTACATGGATGCTTGATTTAGGAGCGAACGTTTCTAGTGACGCAGATTCACTGTTTCAGTTTGCTGTAATGGGCAGTGCATTAGCGGAACAACATTTAGGTCGCGCTCCACGTGTCGCTATCTTGAATATCGGTGCCGAAGAAATCAAAGGCAATGACCTTGTGAAACGATGCGCGGAAATGTTGTCTAATACTCAGTCTGTGAACTTCATAGGCTATATTGAAGGTAATCAATTACTTCAAGATGCTGCTGATGTCGTCGTATGTGATGGTTTTGTGGGCAATGTCTGCTTAAAAACGTGCGAAGGTACGGCTCAGCTCTTTATTGATAAGCTAAAAACGCGCATGATGGCTTCAACAATAAAGGGTTGGATCGCCAGAATGTTGTTTTCTGAGCTATTTACTGAATTAAAAACCTTGAACCCCGACCAGTATAACGGCGCAAGTTTGTTAGGATTGCGCGGCATTGTCATTAAAAGTCATGGAAGTGCTGATGTGTCTGCAGTCGTCAACGCGATTGGTGAAGCAGTACACGAGGTCAAACGACAAGTCCCCAGCCGCATTAGCGATCGTTTGGAAGCGGTTTTACTCGAGAGGCATTATTAGTCTTCATGTATAGCAAAATTTTAGGTACTGGCAGCTACTTGCCATCTCAGGTGCGTACTAACGCAGACTTAGAGAAAATGGTAGCGACTAGCGATGAGTGGATCGTTGCTAGAACAGGTATTAAAGAGCGTCGTATTTCAGCGGAAAACGAAACCGTTGCGGATATGGCGTTTTACGCTGCTGAGAATGCCATTGAGATGGCAGGTATCGACAAAGAAGATATTGATTTAATCATCGTTGCGACAACCAGCAGTAGCCATACATTCCCGTCTTCGGCATGTCAGGTACAAGGTAAGCTTGGTATCAAAGGCTGCCCTGCGTTTGATTTAGCTGCGGCGTGTTCTGGCTTTGTCTATGCACTGTCTGTTGCTGACCAACATATCAAGACTGGTATGTGTAAAAACGTTTTGGTAATCGGTGCGGATGCACTGTCAAAAACCTGTGATCCGACTGACCGCTCTACTATCATCTTATTTGGTGACGCTGCAGGCGCGGTGGTTGTAGGCGCAAGCGAAGAGCCAGGTATTTTGTCTACTCACATTTACTCTGATGGTAAATATGGTGAGCTTCTAAGCCTAGAAGTTCCAGAGCGTGGCGGTGATGCGGACAAATGGCTGCACATGGCGGGCAACGAAGTATTTAAAGTGGCGGTAACTCAGCTTTCTAAGCTAGTTAAAGACACATTAGCGGCGAACAATATGGATAAGTCAGAGCTTGATTGGTTAGTTCCACACCAAGCGAACTACCGTATTATCTCGGCAACCGCTAAGAAGCTGACGATGTCGCTTGATCAAGTTGTGATTACTCTTGATAAGCACGGCAATACGTCGGCAGCTACCGTACCAACGGCCCTTGATGAGGCTGTTCGCGACGGGCGAATTAAACGTGGTCAAACGCTTCTACTTGAAGCATTTGGCGGCGGCTTCACTTGGGGTTCTGCGTTAGTTAAATTCTAACCCCAAGCGATAATCAACAAACAAGGCACATAACTTATGTGCCTTATTCAATTTTTTGCTTTGCTTAAAGGAAAATTACAATGAGCAAATTTGCTATCGTATTCCCAGGCCAAGGCTCTCAAGCTATCGGTATGCTTGCTGACCTAGGCGAACAGTATGATGTTGTTAAAAAGACATTTGCTGAAGCTTCAGAAGCACTTGGTTACGATCTATGGGCATTGGTTCAAGATGGTCCAGTAGAAAATCTAAATGAAACTTTCCGTACTCAACCAGCTCTACTCACTGCGTCTGTTGCAATCTGGCGTGTATGGCAAGAGCTTGGTCTAGAGCAACCTGCAAACCTAGCAGGCCACAGCCTAGGCGAATACTCTGCACTTGTGTGTGCGGGTGTTATCGACTTTAAAGAAGCGATCAAGCTGGTTGAGCTACGTGGTCAACTGATGCAAGAAGCGGTTCCTGCGGGCGTTGGTGCAATGTACGCAATCATCGGTCTAGATGATGAAGCGATTGCTAAAGCGTGTGAAGAAGCGGCACAAGACGAAGTTGTGTCTCCAGTTAACTTCAATTCACCAGGCCAAGTTGTTATCGCGGGTAACAAAGCAGCAGTAGAGCGTGCTGGTGCACTATGTAAAGAAGCAGGCGCTAAACGTGCTCTTCCTTTACCTGTATCTGTGCCGTCTCACTGTGCCCTTATGAAGCCTGCAGCAGACAAGCTAGCGGTTGCTCTAGAAGCTCTAGAGTTCAACGCACCGGCACTGCCTGTTATCAATAACGTCGATGTTATTGCTGAAACAGACCCTGCAAAAATCAAAAGCGCACTTGTTCGTCAGCTATACAGTCCGGTTCGTTGGACTGAAGGTGTACAAGCGATGAATGAGCAAGGCGTTGAAAAGCTACTAGAATTAGGCCCAGGTAAGGTTCTTACTGGTCTAACAAAACGTATTGTTAAAACTATGACAGCTGCTGCAGTTAATGACACTGCATCACTAGACGCTGCTAAGTAAATAACCAATTAATAGAGAAGTTATGATGAATTTAGAAGGCAAAGTTGCACTAGTTACAGGCGCAAGCCGTGGCATCGGTCGTGCAATCGCTGAGCTTTTAGTTGAGCGTGGTGCTAAAGTTATCGGTACTGCTACGTCTGAAGGCGGCGCTGCTGCAATCAGCGAGTACCTTGGTGAGAACGGTAAAGGTCTTGCTCTTAATGTCACTGATGTTGACTCAATTGCTGCTACACTGAAAACCATCAACGATGAATTCGGTGCGATTGACATTCTGGTGAACAACGCAGGTATCACTCGTGATAACCTTCTCATGCGTATGAAAGACGATGAATGGAATGACATCATTGATACTAACCTAACGCCTATCTTCCGCATGTCTAAAGCTGTATTGCGTGGCATGATGAAGAAGCGTCAAGGCCGTATCGTAAACGTTGGTTCTGTAGTAGGTACTATGGGTAACGCTGGTCAAGCTAACTACGCAGCAGCAAAAGCTGGTGTGATTGGTTTCACTAAATCAATGGCTCGCGAAGTTGCGTCTCGTGGTATTACAGTGAACACTGTAGCGCCAGGTTTCATCGAAACAGACATGACTAAAGCGCTAAATGATGACCAACGTGCAGCAACTTTGGCGAATGTACCAGCAGGTCGACTAGGTGACCCTCGCGAAATCGCTGAAGCTGTGGTATTTTTGGCGTCACCTGCGGCAGCTTATATCACAGGTGAAACACTTCACGTCAATGGCGGTATGTACATGGTGTAAATTATGTGCAACATTTGTGCATGATTTAAGTCAAGATCATACGTAATTTCGGTTAAAATCGTGAAAATTGTGGTTTGACCAGAAAAGTTGACCTTGCAACTTTCAATAGATTGAATAAACTACGGAAAACATCGCATAAAGCGAACTCTGTAAAGGAAAAGAAAAAATGAGCAACCTCGAAGAACGCGTAAAGAAAATCATTGTTGAACAGCTAGGTGTAGACGAAGCTGAAGTTAAAAACGAAGCTTCTTTCGTTGATGACCTAGGTGCAGATTCTCTAGACACAGTTGAGCTAGTAATGGCTCTAGAAGAAGAATTCGACACTGAAATCCCAGATGACGAAGCTGAGAAAATTACTACTGTTCAAGCTGCTATCGATTACGTAACTAGCGCTCAGTAATAATCTCTCCCAGGCGGTCACCTTGACCGCCTGTGTTTTATCTAACTCATCTATCCTCATCTTAAATCACCTCAATCCCCGGAGTGTAATATCGTGTCCAAGCGTCGTGTAGTTGTCACTGGCATGGGTATGTTGTCGCCGGTAGGCAACACTGTAGAATCTTCTTGGAAAGCCCTGCTAGCTGGTCAAAGTGGTATCGTTAATATCGATCATTTTGATGCAACCAATTTCTCAACTCGTTTTGCAGGTCTAGTTAAAGACTTTAACTGCGAAGAGTATATGACTAAAAAAGATGCTCGTAAGATGGACTTGTTCATCCAGTACGGCGTCGCAGCAGGTATTCAAGCTTTAGATGATTCAGCCCTAACTATTACTGAAGAAAACGCTCCTCGTGTAGGCGTTGCTATCGGTTCTGGTATTGGTGGTCTTGGTTTGATCGAAGCCGGTCACAAGGCTCTAACTGAAAAAGGCCCTCGTAAAATCAGCCCGTTCTTCGTACCGTCGACGATCGTGAATATGATTGCGGGTCACATGTCTATCATGCGTGGCCTACGCGGTCCAAACATCGCGATCTCTACAGCATGTACGACTGGCCTACATAACATTGGCCACGCGGCTCGTATGATTGCATACGGCGATGCTGACGCAATGCTAGCGGGTGGTGCTGAAAAAGCATCTACACCACTAGGTATGGGCGGTTTTGGTGCGGCTAAAGCACTGTCTACTCGTAACGATGAGCCTCAAAAAGCTTCTCGTCCATGGGACAAAGGCCGTGACGGCTTCGTTCTTGGTGACGGTGCAGGCATGATGGTTCTTGAAGAGTATGAACATGCTAAAGCTCGTGGCGCTAAGATTTACTGTGAGCTAGTTGGCTTCGGTATGTCGGGTGACGCTTACCACATGACATCTCCAAGTGAAGATGGCTCTGGTGGTGCACTAGCAATGGAAGCGGCTATGCGTGATGCTGGCATTACTGGTGAACAAATCGGTTATGTTAATGCACACGGTACTTCGACTCCTGCAGGTGACGTAGCGGAAGTTAAGGGCATCAAGCGTGCTCTTGGCGAAGCAGGCAGCAAGCAAGTCTTGGTTTCTTCTACGAAATCAATGACAGGCCACCTTCTAGGTGCTGCAGGTTCTGCTGAAGCGATCATCACAGCGATGTCTCTAATTGATCAAATTGTTCCACCAACAATCAATTTGGATGATCCTGAAGAAGGCTTAGATATTGACTTAGTACCCCACACTGCGCGTAAAGTTAGCGGTATGGAATATGCTGCATGTAACTCATTCGGTTTCGGTGGTACAAACGGCTGTTTGATCTTCAAAAAGATTTAATCATCTTATTAAAGATGTAAACATTCGTAGATAGTCATAATTAGACTTGTTTTTAAACGGCTTGATGCTTTAGCATTGAGCCGTTTCTTTTTATGGGGAAAAACATGTTTTGGGTTGATGGAGAAAGCCAGCAAACTGTCGATATCTTGGATCGCTCGTTTCAGTATGGAGATGGCTGTTTTACCACCATGCTTGTCCAAGAGGGTCAGGTTCAACATTTTTATGATCATCAATGTCGTGTCGACGAATGCCTTAAAGCGTTACGTATTCAGACACTTGATTGGGATGTTGTTAGCCTTTGGATCGATAATGCACTTCAACATATCCAAGATAACGACCTTCATGGAACAAAGAGCCTTTATGGTTCAAAGATCCTCCATGATACAAACAAGCCTCATAATCAAAAAGCTGGGATAAAGCTACACGTTAGCCGTGGGGCAGGCGGTCGTGGCTACAGTACCAAGAATATCGCCAAGCCAACGATAACCATCAGTACATTTGGTTTCCCTAGTCATTATTCAGCGTGGCAAGACTCTGGTGTAGAACTCGGTATCTGCCAGCAAGCACTAGGTTTGAGCCCATTGCTCGCAGGCCATAAGCACAATAATCGTCTTGAGCAGATCTTGATGAAAGATGAAATGGATCAGGCCGATGAAGCTGATGGTGTAGTTCTTGATATCTCGGGCAATGTGATTGAAACCACCATGGCCAATCTGTTTTGGCGAAAAGGTCAGATGATATATACACCTCAACTCACGCAAAGTGGTGTGGCGGGGGTTATGCGTAAGCAAGTGTTAACCGCGCTGAATCAAGCTGAACTTTCCGTTACAATTAGTGACTACTGCTTATCTCAACTCATGCAAGCTGATGAGATTTTCATGACCAACTCCATCTTAGGGGTTGCCCCAGTTACCCGTATTAGTGATACCCAATTCAACATTGGAACCGTTACTCGTAGCCTTCAAGGACAACTAAACTCGTGATCAAAAAGTTATTTATTTTTATTACCTTGTGCTTAATCGCAGCCGCTGCTGCTGGTTTTTATGTTTACAACCAAGCGCAAGATAACCTGAAACAAGTTATTCAATTAGAAAAACCGCAGGTGGTTACCGTTGCTGCAGGTAGCAGCTTTAACCGTGTTCTAGCACAGTTGATTAACGAGGGGCTTTTTGAGGCTTCTCCTTACGAGAAATTAATCCGTAAGTTACATCCTGAGCTTGTAGACGTAAAAGCGGGTACATTCCTGCTTGAACCCGGTTTAACACTAGAGCAGGCGCTACAAGTGCTTGTAGAAGGGAAAGAGCACCAATTTACCATTACCTTCGTAGAAGGCAGTCGTTTTGACGAGTGGCTTGTTCAGCTAAAAGACAACGAATTCATTCAGCAGACGTTGAATGATGTCTCTGAAAAAGAGATCGCACAAAAGCTTGGTATCGAAAATGAAAAGCTAGAAGGCCTTTTCTTAGCGGAAACATACCACTACACCTATGGCACAACGGATTTAGATTTGTTGAAACGCGCCCACCGAGATCTGATGAACGTGGTCAATGATGAGTGGGAAAATAGAGCCGATAAACTGCCTCTTAAATCGCCATATGAAGCGCTAATTCTTGCGTCTATCATTGAGAAAGAAACTGCAGTAGCGTCAGAGCGTGAACGTGTGTCTTCTGTGTTCGTTAATCGCTTGAACAAGCGTATGCGTCTGCAAACTGACCCAACGGTTATCTACGGCATGGGCGACAGTTACAAAGGCAATATACGTAAGAAAGACTTACGTACTCCAACGCCATACAACACTTATACAATGAGTGGTTTACCACCGACGCCTATTGCAATGGCGGGCAAAGCGTCTATCAATGCTGCGCTGAATCCAGAGAAGAGCAACTACCTGTATTTTGTTGCGAGTGGAACAGGCGGTCACGTATTTTCAAAGAGTTTGACTGAGCATAACCGTGCAGTACGAGCTTACTTAAAGCAATTAAGAAAAAACAAATAAAGAAATAATTATGAATCAGTCGAAATTTATCGTAGTTGAAGGCCTTGAAGGTGCTGGCAAAAGTACAGCAATCAATGCCATCGTTGAGACATTAAAAGCATCGGGTGTTGAAGATATCGTCAATACTCGTGAGCCGGGTGGCACTGTCTTAGCTGAAAAGATGCGTTCATTGGTTAAAGAAGAGCACGAAGGTGAGAAGCTTCAAGATATGACGGAACTATTGCTGATGTACGCGGCACGTGTTCAATTAGTCGAGAACGTCATCAAGCCCGCATTAGACAGCGGTAAATGGGTGTTGGGTGATCGCCATGATATGTCATCTCAAGCTTATCAAGGTGGTGGTCGCCAGATAGCACGCACTACGATGGAATCACTGAAAGAAACCACGCTAGGCGGTTTTAAGCCAGATCTAACCCTATACTTGGATCTTGATCCTAGAGTAGGGCTTGAACGCGCTAGAGGCCGTGGTGAGCTCGATAGAATCGAAAAGATGGATATCTCATTCTTCGATCGTACACGTGAACGTTACCTTGAGATTGCAGAACAAGACGAAACGGTTCTTGTGGTTAATGCACAGCAAGAAATTGAGCAAGTAGCCGCTGATATTAAAGTCGCGCTCAATGCTTGGCTCAATAAACAGTAGGTAGTCATGGCTGAAGTGTATTCTTGGCTCACACCGGTATGGAGTGAGTGGAAAAAAAGTCTCGATGCAGAGCGTTTTCCTAACTCTGTGATTGTTAATGCACCGGAAGGGCTCGGCGTTGATGCGCTGATTAGCCAACTTACCGATGCATTGATGTGTACTAATTACGAAAGCGAGTCGTGTGGATTTTGCCACAGTTGTGAATTGATCAAGTCGGGGAGTCATCCGGATTTCCATGTGATTGAACCTGAGAAAGAAGGTAAATCGATTACCGTTGACCAAGTACGTGCGAGTAACCGCTGGGCTCAACAATCGTCCCAGTTAGGTGGTTTGCGCGTTATCTTGCTTAACCCTGCAGAGTCGATGAACGAATCGGCGTCGAACGCATTGCTGAAAACTCTAGAAGAGCCATCAAGTAAGTGCATCTTCATTCTTTCTACTCGTAACAGTAATCGCTTAATGCCGACTATTATTAGCCGCTGTCAGCAATTCAATGTGGTTAGCCCACAGTTGGATACTGGATCGGCTTGGCTAGATGGGGAAATAGGTAAAGCGGTTCCGCAGTATATTCTAGCGCTCAATGACAACGCGCCTTTGAAAGCGAAAGCCATGTTTGAGCAAGGCGGTGTTGAAGCCTCAACAAAAGTGCTCGATGGTTTTGTCAATGTTATCAAAGGTACTCAACCTGACATGCTGAAGCTTTCCAAAGAGCTTAGTAAAGACCCTTTAGTTCAACTAGGCTGGCTATGGCACTTACTGTCTGACGTGCAAAAGCTGAATTTTGGTTTGGCGAATCAGGCGATGACTCCGAGTGCGAAAGCTTTGGTTGAGGTAATGTCTTATCAAAGTGCTTACGCAGCATCGAATAAACTGTTGATATTGATTGAGCAGTTAAAGCAACACCCCGGGCTCAATACGGAGCTACTCATAATGAACTGGCTGATTGCCACTTGCGAGGAAACATGTTCGTAGATTCCCACTGTCATTTAGACAAACTGGATTACCAAGATTTACACACCAGTGTAGAAGACGTGGTTAATAAGGCGAAGGCAGCAAATGTAGACCAACTGCTTTCTGTCGGTGTGACATTAGACTCGTTTGAAAACATGCTTGAGATGATTTCGCCGTTCGATAACGTTAAAGCTTCTTGTGGCGTTCACCCTCTCGATGTAGAGAGCGATTTCTGTCTAGAAAGAATGTGTGAGTATGCGAGCAATCCAAAGGTTGTGGCGATAGGTGAGACAGGCTTAGATTATCACTACCAGCCAGAGACGGCAGAACTGCAACAGCTTAGGTTCAAGCAGCACGTTGAGTTGGCTGTTGAGCTTAATAAACCTTTGATCATCCACACGCGTAACGCGCGTGAAGATACGTTAGCTATTTTACGCGATGGTGGAGCAGAGAAGTGCGGTGGTGTGATTCATTGTTTTACTGAAGATCAAGCATTCGCTGAAGCGGCAATGGAATTAGGTTTTTATATCTCGATCTCAGGTATTGTGACCTTTAAACAAGCCACAGAACTTAAAGACGTTGTGAAAAACTTACCGCTAGATAGGTTGCTGATCGAGACGGATTCGCCATACTTGGCTCCGATTCCATATCGAGGTAAACAGAATCAGCCTGCATATGTGGTCGAAGTGGCGGCTTATATCGCGCAGTTGAAAGGGCTGTCAATGAAAGAGGTTGCTGAACAAACAACCAAAAATTACCGAAAACTTTTTTTGCGATAAAAAACTAACTAAACAAATAAAAGGGAGCGAAAGCTCCCTTTTTGTGTTTTTGATCACCAAAAGTACGTTTTTTTTTAATGTTTACTAATTATGTTGAACTTGAGAGCACTATTTACATCATTTGTAATTTTGTTACTAAAAATAACATTAGCTCCTATTTTATTTACCCAGTAAAATAATACGCCCATCAAAAAATGTATTTATATTTCAATGATTTAATTGCTTGTAAAGCATTGCATTTCTAGATTTGACATGTGATCCAAGACGTGTTTTGAAACTAAATTTCGTAAGTGACTAGAAAGTTAGTTCCGCATCAATATATATTTAGCGGCAGAAAATATAATGCAATACATGGTTACATTTTCACTGGGTGCTAACATATAGGCTACGGGGGTGTGCCGTTAGAACCCATATAATTATTTTATCTTTATCAGGAGCATAAACATGTTTAAGAACCTTTTTGCTAACCTGCAGAAAGTTGGTAAGTCTCTGATGCTACCAGTATCAGTTTTACCAGTTGCGGGTATTTTGCTAGGTGTCGGTGCAGCAGACCTTCCTTTCATTCCAGAAATTGTTTCAAACTTAATGGAACAAGCGGGTGGTTCAGTCTTCGGTCAAATGGCACTACTGTTCGCAGTAGGTGTAGCACTTGGCTTTACTAATAACGACGGTGTAGCTGGTCTAGCTGCTATCGTTGGTTACGGCATCATGACTGCTACACTTGGCGTAATGGCTGGTGTAATGGGCGTTGATAAAATCGATACTGGTGTACTAGGTGGTATCCTAGTCGGTGGTGTTGCTGCTTGGGCATTCAACCGTTTCTTCCGTATTCAACTACCAGAGTACCTAGGCTTCTTCGCTGGTAAGCGTGCCGTGCCAATCATCACAGGTTTCTCTGCGATTGGTCTAGCAATCCTACTATCTGTAGTATGGCCACCAGTTGGCGGCGCTATCTCTGCGTTCTCTGATTGGGCTGCTCACCAAAACCCACAAGTGGCGTTTGGTATCTACGGTATCGTTGAGCGTTCTCTAATTCCATTTGGTCTTCACCACGTTTGGAACGTACCTTTCTTCTTTGAAGCTGGTACTTGTGTAAACGCTGCTGGCGAAACTCAAAACGGTGTTCTTACTTGTTACCTAGTTGCTGATGACGCATCTCGTGCAGCGGGCAATGGCTTCGGTCAGCTAGCTGGTGGTTACATGTTCAAGATGTTCGGTCTACCTGCTGCTGCAATCGCAATTGCACACTCAGCTAAGCCTGAAAACCGCGCTAAAGTAATGGGCATCATGGCTTCTGCTGCGTTGACTTCATTCCTAACGGGTATCACTGAACCAATCGAATTCTCATTCCTATTCGTTGCTCCAGTACTGTACGCAATCCACGCTCTACTAGCTGGTTCTGCATACGTTCTTGCGAACACTCTAGGTTTTGTACACGGTACATCTTTCTCACACGGTCTAATCGACTTCCTAGTTCTATCTGGCAACGCGTCTAAGATGGGCCTAATGGTTGTATGTGGTATTGGTTACGCTGCAATTTACTACATTGTATTCCGCACTGTGATTAAAGCACTTGACCTTAAAACTCCAGGTCGCGAAGACGAGTCAGAAGACGACATCGTTGCAACTGGTACTGAGCTTGCTGGTGAGTTAGTTGCTGCATTCGGTGGCAAAGCGAACATCACTGGTCTTGACGCTTGTATTACTCGTCTACGTGTTGCAGTAGCTGATACAGAAGCTGTTGACCAAGACAAACTGAAGAAACTAGGTGCTGCAGGTGTTGTTGTAGTTGCTGGTGGCGTACAAGCTATCTTCGGTACTAAGTCTGACAACCTTAAGACAGACATGGATGAGTGGATCCGTAACAACGGTTAATTCACTGATTCAATAAATTGAAAGGAGGCCGAGAGGCCTCCTTTTTTGTTTTCTGCTCTATGAAAGACCTTGCTGCGTTTAATCCCCATCAACTCAGAGAGTTACCGCTCAACTCGATCAATTGATGGTCGTTCCCAAATTTTTCGTGTCTTTTATCTTTTACCTAGCGATGACACCTTTCGCTGAGATTCTAGTAAACTCCCTTTTTTAAACACAGTCTGAGAATATTATGAAACATCGTTACTTGATCGGCCTTATGTGCTGCAGCGGAGCCTCGTTTGCTCACGCTTCTGAAGCCCCAGTTTTGGAAGTTGGACTCGCCATCGACCAAGACCTAAGTGTCGTTGTGGAGTTTGATCAGAAGTATCGCGCAACTATTGGCAATGATGGCGCTGCATTTGATTATATTTTTAAGCGTGGTCAGTTTGAAACTGAAGCTCCGTTGAGCTGGTATGTAGGTGCTGGTGCTTGGGCTGAATGGAATGACGACTTTGGTTTGCGTTTGCCGCTAGGCGTGAAAGTGAATTTCTACGAAGGTTGGAATGCTTACGCACAAGTTCACCCTGAGCTCGACATGTACAAAGGTGTTGAGTTACAAGTAGGCGGCGCACTAGGTGTGACCTACAAGTTCTAAGTTGAACTGAAAACCGTTTTTATAATGAAAAAGCCAGCATCAAGCTGGTTTTTTCATTTCGTTAGAATACTTCTAATCTAAAGATTTATTGATCCAATATGGGGACTCAACCTAGAAGGTAAAACTCAATCCAACATTGGCTTGGAATTGGTTCATCCAGTCAGTATCAAAGCGGATGATGCAGTCTTGGCCATTGCTCGGTACGTTACAAACACCGGAGGTGTCGTTGTCGACCACAGTACCTAGCCAACGTACTTGTGTATTTAACGCTAAGCGGTCACTAAATTTGTACTCTAAACCACCAAAGATAGAAGTTGAGAATCCATACTTATCCTTTGCCCAGTCTACATCAACGTAAGAAGCCCCAAGACCGAGCCCTAGATAGCCAGACAACACAGAGGAAGCAGGGTAGTAGATGCTGCTTTGAAAGTGAAGGTATTGGATGGAAGAGCTTAGGTTGAGCGTTTCTAATTCAGAGCTTTGATTAGAATAGAAAAATCCGATGCGTCCTTTTTCAAGTGGCGTTTCAATCGCAAAGGTATAGTTTTCCGAACCTTTCATATCATACGTTTTACCATCCTGGTCTTCGACACTACCGCCTCCGGTATAACCCACCATCGGGGTAATGATGATCTCCGGCGAAGCACACACGCTCGAAACGGAGAAAAGTGCAATCAGTGCCATCATATTTGCTTTGTTATTCATGAGTATATCCTTATCCATACACTTACTAATTGTGATGGTTACATCAATATTGTGCGACTAATTTCGACGATTCTTGAAGATACTTCACACACCTGATAGAACTTATATAGAGACTAGACAAATTAATAATAAGCCAGAGGTGTCTATGGACCATAATCTGAAAAATGCTCTACAAATAACAGCGATCATCTATACCATCATTCTTTCATTTGGTTTTATTGCGATTGGTAGCTAATACCATCTATTGCGAGGCTGAGTTTTTATACTCAGGGAATCATGAATAGTGGGATTATAACCAATATTGATGCAGCAATAGACTTGGATTACTACGCTAAGTTTATTGCTGGAAAAACAGCCCTGGTCGCTCAAGGTGGCGGACAGAGAAGTATTTTTACTTCTGGAGTGCTGGATGCCTTTCTTCTTTCTAATTTTGACCCCTTCGATGAATTTTTTGGTACTTCAGCGGGCGCTCTCAACTTATGCGCTTATCTGTGCCGCGATAAAGGCCTTGGCCGCTCTTTCGTTCTCGACCTCACGACTTCACCAGAGTTCTTTAATCTCTTTTCTTATATACGACACAGAAAGAACCTAGGATTAGAATGGGCGTTAGAACAAATCATGGCGTACCCATATAAGCTTGATCTTGACCTCGGTAGGCAAACGCTGGGTGACAGACATTTTTTTGCAGCGGTCACCGCTTCGAAAGATCTTCGAGATCATTATTTCCCTTTGCTTGGTGAAGACTGGTACAAGGTGATGATTGCCACTTGCGCCATTCCACGTTTGTATAGCGATGAAATATTCATTGGCGATAACGCTTATGTTGATGGTGGTGTATCCGCTTGTATCCCGGTTCAAGAAGCGTGGCGTAGACAAGCCCGTTCCATTGTAGTGATCAGAACTGAGCCACCTTTAGAGGAAGAGGTTCGAGTTCAAGTTAACAGTACGGGATTAAAAACACCCAAACCAATATCAGCTGAAGAGCTGGAATGGTTCCGGGAATCTTTTGACAGTGTTCAAGGTCATTGGCAGCAAAAAGTGGAACAGTGGAAAACCGATTGGAGCTCGTTCTTTCAACAACAAATCCTCAGTTCAAAAGAACAGAAGCGCGACAGATCACATTTGGATTTACTTAATGGTGGTCGATGGCTATTTGGGGCGGATGACATCTATAGATTAAGTCATTTAATTGGTGATAAGTTTGATTCCGGTTTGGCTGATATGCTAATGGTACATTACCAAACTTACTCATTGACTCAGGATTTTTTGAACTCCCCACCAGACGATGCGTTTGTCGTGCAAATTGCCCCAAGTAAGCCGCTGAAATCAAGTTCATTAATGAGTAATAAAGAAGATTTACTGCACGATTACGACATGGGTTTAGAAGCGGGTTACCGATTTGTAGAAACTTATACCTCTACGGAAAATGCCCGCAGTTCACACATGCCACAGTTGGCAACCATTGCTGCTGAGAAGTAATGCTTGAAGTTGATAAGTTAACATACTGTTAGCTCATCATGCTGTTTTAACCCGATCGTTAGTGAGTCGTGTTCTGATATGAAAAAGGGTTATTGAACTTGGTTCGATAACCCTTTTTTGATCTTGGCAGGGTCGTTCATCAACGAACTGACCTAATCAAACACTAACTGATTAAGTAACAGGCAAGATTCTCATGCAGTTGGTTGAGCCCGCCACATCCATAATGTCGCCTTGAGTGACGATCACGAGATCGCCAAACTTAAGATGCTCTTTCTCTTTTAGGCAAGTGAGCGTAGATAGGGCAATGTCAAAGCTATCTTCGGCTTCTGTCTCGAAGTAGATAGGTGTTACACCGCGGTACAAGGTACAGCGATTAAGCGTTCCTTCGTTACGAGATAGTGCATAGATAGGCATATCAGCACTTAGACGAGACATCATCAATGCAGTACGGCCTGACTCGGTGAGAGTGACTACGCCCTTAATGCCTTCCATATGGTTTGCAGAATAGATGGTTGCCATCGACACGGTTTCTTCGGCGGTGACAAAAGTACGGTCAATACGGTAATTAGATTGGTTATTAATTCCTGCCATTTTCTCTGCGCCAATACAGACTTCGGCCATTGATTTCACTGTTTCAACCGGGTAATCACCGGCGGCGGTTTCACCTGAAAGCATCACTGCATCGGTGCCGTCCAGTACGGCGTTGGCAACGTCCATCACTTCGGCACGGGTTGGCATTGGTGCTGAGATCATTGATTCCATCATTTGAGTTGCGGTGATTACGGTTCTGTTAAGCGCTCTAGCACGGCGTATAAGCTGTTTTTGTACTCCGACCAACTCAGGGTCGCCAATCTCTACTCCGAGGTCACCACGAGCCACCATGACCACATCTGAGGCCATTATGATGTCATCCATGTTCTCAACAGTGGCTACCGTCTCTGCTCGCTCTACTTTTGCTACAAGGTGAGCTTCTAATCCCGCTTCTCGTGCAAGCTGACGAGCGTAGTGCATGTCTGCGCCGTTGCGTGGGAAAGACACTGCGAGGTAATCCACTTTGATTTGGGCTGCGGTGACGATGTCGCGCTTATCTTTTTCTGTCAGCGCTTCTGCGGAAAGACCACCGCCTTTTTTATTGATGCCTTTGTTATTTGACAGTGGACCGCCAATGATGACTTCTGTATGAACGCGACAGCCTTCCACTTCGGTCACTTTCAGCTGAACACGACCATCGTCGAGTAACAGGATGTCGTTAGCTGAAACGTCGTTAGGTAATTCTTTATAATCAAGACCGACTGCTTGTTGGTTGCCTACACCTAAACCTAGGCTACTGTCGAGAGTGAATTTGTCACCCACAGCAAGTTGGATTTTGCCATCTTTGAATGTCGATACTCGAATCTTGGGGCCTTGTAAGTCACCGAGAATAGCGATTTGAGTGCCAAGTCTTTTTGCAATTGCTCTGACGTTTTCTGCGCGTTGTATATGGTCGTCGCTGGTGCCGTGAGAGAAGTTCATACGGACGACATTGGCACCGGCTTTGATGATCTCTTCAAGCACGTTGCCTTTATCAGTAGAAGGGCCTAGCGTTGTGACGATTTTCGTTTTTCTTAATTCGGCTGTCATGAATACTCCTAGAGTGAGGCCAAGTAATCTTTTAAAAGACTGAATTAAGTATATGCATTAATTGATTATTTATTGGGAGCTAGGGAGATATTTCATTATTTGTCTCTAATTATTGAATTCAGGGCTCAATAACGATGTTTTATTCTGAAAATTAAGTCTCAATTTATCGATTTTGGTGTTAATTTTCCTCGAACTATTTGACTCGATACACAAAGATTCATGTATATACGTGATACTGGTCACGGCGATATACCAAGTGACTTCACAATTACTTCGCAAAGTAAAAAAATTAACTCGTTGATGATTTCTGGAGCGTAAAATGTACATGGCTCAACCGGGCCATATTGATCATATCAAACAGGTCAATGCTGGTCGTGTATATAAACTAATTGACCTTAAAGGTCCTATTTCTCGTATCGATCTGTCCAAGCAAAGTGAGTTGGCTCCGGCGAGTATTACTAAAATTACCCGTGAACTCATTGAAGCTCACCTTATTCACGAAACGACGGTTCAAGAAGCCACAACTCGTGGGCGTCCTGCTGTCGGTCTGCAAACCAATAACGAAGGTTGGCAGTTTCTGTCGATGCGTCTTGGTCGCGGATACTTGACTATCGCGCTCCATGAATTGGGCGGCGACGTGCTTATCGATACCAAGATTGATATTCATGAACGTGACCAAGATGATGTGCTTGCGCGTCTTCTACATGAAATTGATGAATTTTTCCAAACCTATGCTGAGCAGCTCGATAGGGTAACAAGCATTGCGGTTACGCTACCGGGCCTTGTGAATTCTGAGCAAGGTATTGTGTTGCAGATGCCGCACTACAACGTTAAAAATTTAGCGTTGGGTCCTGAGATTTACAAAGAAACAGGTCTGCCTGTCTTTATTGCCAATGATACCCGAGCTTGGGCATTAGCAGAGAAGCTGTTTGGTCACTCACAAGACAACGATAATTCTGTTCTTATCTCGATTCACCATGGTGTAGGTGCTGGGATCATTCTCGACGGCCGAGTGCTGCAAGGTCGCCACGGTAATATCGGTGAACTTGGGCATATCCAGATCGATAAGCAGGGCAAACTTTGTCATTGTGGCAACCGAGGTTGCTTAGAAACAGTCGCGAGTTCTCAGGCGATCCGTGAACAAGTGAAAGAGCGACTGGCTAATGGTGAAGCATCATCATTAACTGTGTTTGAAGACGTCACTATCGAACAGATCTGTGCTGCCGCTGCTGATGGCGATCCATTGGCTGTTGAAGTTATTGAACAGTTAGGTCGTTACTTAGGTGCCGCGATAGCGATTGTGATTAACCTTTTCAACCCTGAGAAAATCTTGGTGGGTGGTGTTATCAATCAGGCTAAAAGCGTGTTGTACCCTGCGATTCAAAAGTGTATCGAAGAGCAGAGTTTATCGGTTTACCATCAAGATTTAGAGCTGGTGGAATCTCGATTCTATAAACAAGCAACCATGCCTGGTGCTGCGCTTGTTAAACAAGCCTTATATGATGGCCAACTGTTAATGAAAGTTGTTGAAGGTTAACTCCTTATACTCGTCTTTTAGCCTCACCCGAAACCTTTCCATGTACTTAAGCTTTGTATAACATCATTTGTTGTACTTAGTTTAAGCATTCTGTGCATTGGCGCTTTGCTTTAACCTATTGAAGTAGGCTATTGTAGCCACAGTTATTATTTGTCACTAAGGTGTTGTATGTCTGGCGTTTTAAATTCGGTTGATCAGAGAACCAAACTGGTCGGTGAAAACCGTCTGGAGCTCTTGTTATTCAGCTTAAACAGTCGTCAACTATTTGCGATTAACGTATTTAAAGTGAAAGAAGTCCTAAAGGTGCCAGTACTCACTCGCTTGCCGGGCTCTCACCATCATATTACAGGTGTTGCGTCTCTACGTGGTGAATCAGTGCCTGTTATCGATCTGCGCAGCGCGATTGGCTTCCCGCCGTCACGAGATGAGACTCAAGAAAATAACTTGATCATCACGGAATACAACCGAACTGTACAAGGTTTCTTGGTTGGACAAGTGCGTAATATCGTGAATACGACGTGGACTGAAATTCAGCCGCCGCCAAAGACAACGGGTCGTGCCAATTACCTGACTGCTATCACGCATATTCAAGAAGAAGAGCAGCACAAAATCGTTGAGATTATTGATGTTGAAAAGGTACTCGCTGAAATCATTGATTATGATGTTTCGATTTCTGACGGTGTTTTAGATGAGCAACTTGCCAATGAAATGGTTGGACGTAATGTACTTATCGTTGATGACTCTTCAACCGCGCGTAACCAGATTAAAGGTACCTTATCGCAACTGGGTTTGAACATTATTGAATGTTGTGATGGTTTAGAAGCACTGACCTTACTTAAGGGCTGGTGTGATGAAGGTAAAGACATCAATCAAGAAATATTGTTGATGATCACCGATGCTGAAATGCCTGAAATGGACGGCTATAAACTGACGCATGAAGTGCGTACGGATCCAAGAATGCATGACCTGTTCATCACGCTAAATACTTCATTAAGTGGAAGCTTTAATGAAGCTATGGTTGAGAAAGTAGGGTGTAATCGCTTTATTTCTAAGTTCCAACCGGACCTTCTGGTTGAAGTGACTCAAGAGCGAATGCGTCAGATTTTATAATTAAGACTGCTGTACGGTTATTTTGAGTGACCTTATGGGAAACGTTTGCTAATATTCACGCAGCATATTTTTCTTAACGAAATATGCTCAACTACTAGCGTAACTTTTCACACACAATCTAAGGTAGTTCCTCTTAATGATATGGTTGACTTCTAAAGTCGTAATGACTTTGAGCTTATTACTGTATAGGGAATTTAAGAAAAGACGTACGGAAGCTGAAGTTGAGTCATAACTCAACGATTTAAATTGAAGGGAGGCTGATGCCTCCCTTTTCCTTTTCTGGCATTTATGAAAGGGCTATTTGAATCGCTAATGAAAATCTCGAGATTTGGTGTTCAAGCCAACTATTTCATCAGTTATATCGATAAGTTTCCCCGCAATCACATGCACGACTTCGCCTTCCTTCTCTAAGACTCCTTGTACCTTTAAAGCCTTAGCTGTGAGGTAAGCTTGCTGTTGCGCGCGGGCGGTGGCTCCCCACACCACAACATTAATATTACCTGTGTCATCTTCCAATGTGACAAAGGTGACACCAGCTGCGGTGCCGGGTGACTGTTTACCCGTGACTAATCCGACAACGGTGACCATGGATTTGTGTCTTTGTTGTATTAAGTCCTTCATGTGTGTGAATCGACCTAATCGATTGGCTTCTTCGAGCAAAGTGATTGGGTGTTTGTTTAATGAAATCCCGACACTGGTGAAATCTTCGAGTAGATCTTGCATCTCACTGGGTTGATGCAATGAGAGCTCGCCATTATCATCTTCTGCATAGTTATCGACTTGGTTAAACAAAGGCAGATCAGAGGCTGAGTCCATCATTGCCCAACGCGTCTGGAAGCGGCCTCCCGAGACGTTATGCAGCGCATTGGCCGATGCCAGTAGCTCGATATCTTTTTTATTCATCGATAACTGTTTCACCTGGCTAGGGTGGCGATAACCGGATTGCGGGCGATTGGCAAGCACACTTTGAATTCCATGTTCGCTGAATCCTTTGATTAGTCGCAGCCCTAAGCGAATCGCTAAACTATTCTGATGTTCAACGACTATGTGGTTGTCTTGTGAGGCGTTCACACATACCGGAAGAACTACCATATTGTGTCGTTGGGCATCTTGTACCAACTGCGATGGGCTATAAAAGCCCATGGGTTGGCTATTGAGCAAAGAAGCGTAGAAACATTCTGGGTAGTAACATTTCAACCAAGCTGAGCAATACGCTAATACTGCAAATGAAGCCGAGTGACTTTCAGGAAAACCGTACTCGCCGAAGCCGCATATCTGTTTAAAGATCTGTTCGGCAAACTCTGTCTCATAGCCACGCTTTTGCATCCCCTCGATGAGCTTGTTTTTAAACTTAAAGACGTTGCCATTTTTTTTCCAAGCGGCCATCGCACGTCTGAGCTGATCGGCTTCACCACCGGTGAACCCTGCAGCGACCATCGCGAGCTTAATCACTTGTTCTTGGAATATCGGTACGCCTAAAGTGCGTGACAGTACCGATTCCACATCTTTAGATGGATAGCTGATGGGCTCAATACCATCTCGGCGTTTTAGAAACGGATGCACCATATCGCCTTGAATAGGCCCTGGACGCACGATAGCGATTTGAATAACCAAGTCGTAATAAGTCCTCGGTTTAAGCCTTGGCAGCATACTCATTTGAGCGCGTGACTCAATTTGGAATATCCCGACCGTGTCTGCCCGTTGAATCATGCCGTAAACTTGAGGATCATCTTTAAGGCGAGTGATCTCTGCAATGGTCAGTGATCGTCCATGGATAGACTGGATCAGGTCGAAACATTTACGAATCGCAGAGAGCATACCCAGTGCAAGCACATCGACTTTCAGCAAGCCTAAGGTTTCTAGATCATCCTTATCCCATTGAATTATGGTTCGTTCGTGCATCGCGGCATTCTCGACAGGAACCAGTTCATACAAAGGCCCTGAGGATATGACAAAGCCACCGACGTGTTGAGATAAGTGACGTGGAAAACCGATGATTTCATTGACCAAATGGATAAACTGCTGACCTTTTAAAGAGTCAGGTTGTAGCCCCAATTGAGTTAACTGAGCCTGCCAGCCTAGGCTTTTGTCCCTGCGATTGGTGTTTTTAATGAAGTAATCAAGTTGAGTTTCTTGTAGTCCCAATGCTTTACCTACATCTCTAACCGCACTTTTAAAGCGATAAGAGATGACCGTTGCAGCAAGTGCAGCCCGTTCTCTACCGTATTTTTGATAGATGTATTGGATGACTTCTTCACGGCGTTCATGTTCAAAGTCGACATCAATATCGGGTGGCTCATCGCGCTCTTTACTGATGAAGCGTTCAAATAGCACTGAGATCTGTCTTGGATCGACAGAGGTGATTTCTAGGCAGTAACAGACCACGGAATTAGCCGCAGAACCTCGACCTTGATAAAGAATACCTTGGCTTTTGGCAAACATGACAATGTCGTGAATCGTGAGAAAAAAGAAAGGGTAATTGAGCTCACCAATCAACCCCATTTCTTTATCTATGATTTGTTGAATGTCGTTAGGCACGCCTCGCGGGAAGCGAGCCTGTTTCCCTTTCTCGACTAACATATGCAAATAACTCATAGGTGTTTCGCCTTGAGGAATGAGCTCGCTAGGGTATTCGTAACGTAAGCTGTCTAAATCAAATTCGCATAGCCCAGAGATTCGGTTGCTCTCTTCTAGCCACTCAGCTTTGAATATATGAGAGATCTTATTGATGCTGCGTAAACAACGCTCGGCATTGGCGAGTAAGTGACTGCCCACTTCAGTAATGGGACGTTGGTATTTGATCGCAGTGAGTGAATGCTGCAAGGGTAAGCGATTAGCGTTGTGCATCAGCACGCCACCACAGGCAGTAATCGGCAGTTGATGGTGTTGTGACAGCTCAACACAGTAATCTGTGTACTGCTGGTCGGTTTGCTTTAGGTGTCGTTGTAAGCCAATCCACAATCGACCGGAGTGGTGTTGAGAAAGCCATTGCCCCCAATGCGCATCTTCATTTTTCTGTTGAGGAAGCCAAAGAATGAAGCAGTGCTTAGCCGACATGATATCCCATTCAGAGAGTTGATAATGTCCTTTGCTGCTACGACGTCTCGCATTGGTAATAATACGACACAGCTCGGCGTAGGCTTGTCTGTTTGGACATAACAAGACAACTTGGCACTCTTCATTTAACCAAAATAGGCTCCCGACAATTTGCTTGAGCGACAGTTTATGTTGTTTGATCGCAGAGTGAACCTTAACGATGCCCGCCACAGAGCACTCATCAGTGATAGCGAGTGCTTTGTAACGCAAGAAGTCGGCCTGTAAAACAAGCTCTTCTGCGTGTGAGGCTCCCTCAAGGAAGGAGTAATTACTTTGGCAAAATAGCTCTGAGTATTGCTGAGACATAACGTAATCTCACTTAACCATTGCGAGTGGGCTTGATTGAAAAGGGACGTTGAAATCGTCAGTAAGTTATACTGAGTGAGCGACTAAATTGTCTGACTGACTGACTTTTTTCCTACAGACTAGCTAAATAAGCCGTGCAAAAACCATTGTTTATCTGGCGTTCTGAATATCCATAGCCACCGACCGTTTTCGCTGTGAGCAATAAAGTAGTCACGAATGATTTTCTCTCCGTCCCACCATCCAGAAACAATGCGCTCAGGGCCTTGAGATAAGGTGACACTCTCGGTTAAGACTTCGGGCTCGGGCAGGAGAATACTCGGCCTGAGTCGCTGCTGGCTGATGTTGGGAGTTGCTATTTTCTGTTCGAACTCTGTGGGTGTTTGCCTCTTTGCCACAGACTTACTCAGTGTTGGGAGCGAGTACTGATTGGCCTTTTCTGGCCTTGGGTCGTGCTGTATTTTCGGTGTTTGAATACAGGGTTGCCCAAGCTTTGCTTGCAGTAGTGAGAGCAAATCTAACGCGGCAAGTGTTCCTGTATTGCCATCAAAAAGATCACGGTAGGCCATTTGCGGTTCTCCATGACGAATCAAAGAGAGAGTCAGCCCCTGAACCGGTGCCGTGATCTTCAGTGATTCTAAGGTTAGATGAGTCAGGTTCGCCCACTTTGCAGCAAGGTAATCGCCTTGTGCTGAATAGAAAGAGACAGGGTGGTCGTCTTTATCTCTCAGATGCAAAGTCAGCGTTAACTCGAAAGCCACTCGGTCGCGTAGTTTCAAAAAACACTCGAGTTGATTTAATAATTTCAGTAACGGCTTTTCGATAAACAGGATGTTTTCAATATCAAACAATAGCTCGAGATATTGCTGAAAATTCTCCGGTGGATGATAGAAATCAATCGGGTGCTTGAACTGTCCGTTAAGGCGACCAACATAATTCACTAAATCGATATCAAAGCGACGTGCGACATCTTGCAAAGGCAGTTTCAATAGGCCATCCACTAAGTTAATGCCGACGCGGTTCAGACGCTCCACTTGCTTAGTTGGCAACTCACTAGAACTCAATGCTTGTTGATTGACCCATGCTTTCATTTGCTCAACATTATTAGTGACTTGGTTGATGGATTGCTTGCCCAAAAGGATCGCAGAAAGTGGTGAGTAACCCGTCGCGAAGCTGAACTGGATATTGAGCGTTTCTAAGTGGCTTTTGAGCTCATGCCAGTAGTTATCTAACCCATCGTAAAGTGACAGCATATTAGAAGCTTTAATCAACAAACCATTCGGTGGTAGTAAAGCCATGTCAGAAGTGACCAAATACGCCCATTGAGCGATCTCTTTGAGCTTGCTTTTTTCTAGCTCAATACTGTAAGGGTGGACGTGTAAGTTATGGCAAAGCGCCGCCGCAGACCCTAGCCCCATACCAAGTGAAATTCCCGATTGCAGAGCAGCTTGGTTAGCTTGCAGCACACGGTGATCTTTTTCATCCACGATGATAATAGGTTGCTCGTGTGACTCTTCATTAGAGTGAACTTTCTCGGAGTTAGATAGCTCAGAATTAAACAAAGTATCCAACTGCAGAGATGGAAAGTGCAGATAAAGCCACAACATACGCTAGCCTTGTTTCGCAATAGGAAAAGCCAGCACGGTGTTATTTGATAAAGCACTATGTGAACTGTCTTGAAGGGTGATTTTTTCAGTGAGTAACGGCCAATTTTGGCTCATGTCTAGAATAAAGAAGCCATATGACCAACTGCCTTTCCTTTTTGTGACCTCAACCTTTAACCCTTGGGCGTGAGAAGATAGCTTCATACTTAGAGAAACGGGTAGGGATAACTGATTATGGCTGCTGGCCTTAAAGTGAAATTGCAGACACTTACCGGTTTCGCTTGCTGCTTGCAGGCGCTTGGTTTGGTGTATTTCTAGATCGGCTCCCCATAGCAATACCGAGTGACAGGCGCCGCTTTTAAGGCACTGCTCTGCTGCCCACAATGCATCGAGATCGCGCTGAGGTTGGATAACGAGGATGTTCTCTAGTTCAATACCTTGGCTGCTAAAAAACTCAGCACAGATCTTCCCCGGTGGGTTAATGAAGATGGCCAATTTTTGTGAGTTTTGTTGAGCTAAATAGGGTGTAAGCAGGCGAAGTTCGCCGATCCCTTGTTGCGATTCAACCTCAATAACACCATGCGTCGGAAAGCCACCATCAAGCTGTTTATCCAATTGAGAATAGCCTGTTGAAGTAGTGCTTCCTTGCGCTGTTGATTGTAACCCTGTCCAGATTAGCTGGCGGTCTTGTAAGTTTTTTATTAGTTCATGCATAATTAAATACCTGTATATTTATACAGTATATTTGACAATGAAAAAGATGCAAAGAAAAATGACGAAAATCAGATGAACTAAATATTAGATGATTGATTTAGATGCAAAAAAAGCCGCTATGGAAGCGGCTTCTTACTGTTGGTTAATGATATCAGTTACTTAGGTTGAGCATCGATACATTGGCCATTAATGTCTGTCACACTTGGGTTCATTAAGTGTAGGTACAGCGGGATGATGTCGAGTGGCGTTTTCAGCTTGTTCGCATCTTCACCTGGGTACGCTTTTGCACGCATGCGTGTTTGAGTGCCGCCTGGATTGATCGCGTTTACACGGATGTTGGTGTCTTCAAGTTCGTCCGCTAGGATTTGCATCATGCCTTCGGTAGCAAACTTAGAAATCGCGTAAGTGCCCCAGAACGCACGGCCAGAGTGACCAACCGTTGAAGAGGTAAAGACAATACGACCCGCTTCAGCTTTCTTAATTACAGGCAGTAATGCTTGAGTCATTAGAAATTCAGCTTTAACGTTGATTTGCATTACGCCATCAAACGTTTCTTCATCGATTTGATCGAATGGACTTAACGTGCCAAGCACACCTGCGTTATGCAGTAGGCCGTCTAAACGACCGAACTGTGATTCAATGGTTTCAGCCATATCAATGTAGTTCTGCTTTGTTGCTCCTTTGAGGTCTAGCGGAATGATCGCAGCCTGAGGGTAACCAGCACTTTCGATTTCATCGTAAATGAATTCAAGGTTTTTAACATTGCGGCCTAACAGAATGACAGTTGCACCATGTTGAGCGAAGCTTAGTGCGGCTTGGCGACCAATGCCAGCACCGGCACCTGTAACCAAAATTACTTTATCTTTGAGGGCATCTGTAGAGATTGGGTAATCCACTGTGCTTATCCTTCTTTCTTTTATTATGTTCGTCATTCCATTGATGTTTAATCACACAGATAACCGCAGGAATGATGAGAAATTCTTGGTAATCGTGACAAGATGGTTACAATACACTAATTCATACAATAGGGGATATGACATTGGAATTTTTGTTGGACTACGGCTTGTTTTTAGCCAAGATTGCGACCGTTGTAATCGCCATCATTGCAATTTTAGTGATTGCTAAATCGGTGGGTGGAAAATCAAGCGCGATTAAAGGTGAGCTGGAAATCACGAACCTATCTGAACACCACAAACAAACGATTGAACAACTAGAGCACCATTTGCATGATGATGCTTTCATCAAAGCACGTGATAAAGCAGAAAAGAAAGCGGAAAAAGAAAAAGTAAAATCACGTGGCAAAGAAGTGAAGAAAGCAGCGAAAGAGGGTGAGCTTGATAGCAAGCGTGAACCACACCTATTCGTTCTCGACTTTAATGGCAGCATTGATGCGAAAGAAGTGGCTTCATTACGTGAAGAGGTAACAGCGGTTCTAGCTGTGGCTCGTGAAGGCGATGAAGTATTGCTTAAACTTGAGTCTGGCGGTGGCATGGTTCACGGCTATGGTTTGGCGTCTTCTCAACTCGACCGTATCAAAGCAGCAGGCCTGCCTCTGATTATCTCTGTAGACAAAGTAGCCGCGAGTGGTGGTTACATGATGGCATGTATCGCGGACAAAATTGTATCTGCACCTTTTGCTATTGTTGGCTCTATTGGTGTTATTGCTCAACTGCCAAACTTCAATAAATTGCTTAAAAAGCATGACATTGAGTTCGAACAGCTAACGGCGGGTGAGTACAAACGCACGCTTACTATGTTTGGCGAGAACAGCGATAAAGCACGCGAGAAGTTTAAAGAAGAGCTCGAAGAGACACATGGCCTATTCAAAGACTTCATCCGTGACCATCGTCCAGCACTCGATCTTGAAAAAGTAGCAACGGGTGAACACTGGTTTGGTACACAAGCACATGAGCTTGGGCTGGTGGATGAGATCAGCACTTCCGATGATTTAGTCGTAGCGGCATGTAAGGACAAAACGGTTCTAGCGATTCACTACGTACAGAAGAAAAAGCTGTCAGACAAACTAGCGGGCGTGGCAGGTCAATCTGCAGACAGCGTGCTGATGAAGCTGATTGAACGCGGCCAAAAGCCGATTGTTTAAGCTTATTTAGCTTTAGCTTTAGCTCTAGTATCTAGGTTTAGTGCCTTGCGTCTATTGAAGACGTTTGAGCCTTAAAAAGAAAGCGCATAAGTCATCAGACTTATGCGCTTTTTTATTGCTCCACTTCCGAGCGGGTTTAACCACTATGTTGTAGGGGGAGCGGAGTCTTATACCAATCACTTACTTATTGTGATTAGCATTAAATCTTGGCTCCATAATCATTTCGTTTCGGACAGGTGGTCAATATTTCTCTATGACCTGTGTCTTTGAGCTCTTCCAAAATCACATCAAAGCCCCATAAGCGATAAAGGTGCTTTAATACTTCATCGTAGCCTTTATCTAGCGGGATACGGTCATGAGGCACATATTGCAGTGTCATTGAGCGATCACCACGAACATCGACATTAAACACCTGAATATTCGGCTCAAGGTTGCTTAGGTTGTACTGCGCCGCGAGCTTTTCTCTAATCAGGCGATAGCCAGGATCATCGTGAATCGCACTGACTTCAATGGTATTTTTACGGTCGTCGTCGAGCACTGAGAACAGCTTAAAGTCACGAATGATCTTTGGAGAAAGGTACTGGCTGATGAAGCTTTCATCTTTGAAGTTGTGCATCGCAAAGTGCACCGCTTCTAACCAATCACTTCCGGCTAATTCAGGGAACCACTCTTTATCTTCATCGGTGGGCTCTTCGCAGATGCGTCGGATGTCTCTAAACATTGCAAAGCCAAGTGCGTAAGGATTTATCCCACTGAAATAAGGGCTGTTGTAGGCGGGTTGAGCAACCACACTGGTGTGACTGTGTAGGAACTCTAAGATGAACTTATCACTCACCAAGCCTTCGTCGTAAAGGTGGTTAAGAATGGTGTAATGCCAGAAGGTTGCCCAGCCCTCATTCATTACTTGAGTTTGTTTCTGAGGATAGAAGTATTGGCTTACCTTGCGAACAATACGAACACACTCTCGTTGCCAAGGTTCAAGCAGTGGGGCGTTCTTCTCAATAAAGTACAGAATGTTTTCTTGAGGCTCACTAGGGAAACGTATCTTGGTTTCTTCTTCCTTACTTTTGTTCTGAGGAACCGTTCTCCAAAGTTCGTTCACTTGAGATTGCAGATACGCTTCACGTTCTTCTTGTCTTGCGGTTTCTTCCGCAATGGAAATCTTTTCAGGGCGTTTGTATCTGTCTACACCGTAGTTCATGAGAGCATGACAAGAATCGAGAAGTTTCTCGACTTCAGCTACACCGTATTTTTCTTCGCAATCAGTAATGTATTTTTTCGCGAACAATAGATAGTCGATAATCGAGCTTGCATCAGTCCAGGTTTGGAACAGGTAATTACCCTTAAAGAACGAGTTATGGCCGTAACATGCGTGCGCCATTACCAACGCTTGCATCGTGACCGTGTTCTCTTCCATTAAGTAAGCGATACACGGATCTGAGTTGATCACGATTTCGTACGCTAAGCCCATTTGGCCGTGTTTGTAGTTTTGCTCTGTCTGGATGAACTTCTTACCAAAAGACCAGTGGTTGTAATTGATCGGCATACCAATACTGGAGTAAGCATCCATCATCTGCTCAGAGGTAATTACTTCAATCTGGTTCGGGTAAGTGTCTAAACGGTAATGCTGCGCTACACGCTTAATTTCTACGTGATATTGCTCTAAGAGGTTGAACGTCCAATCTGGACCATCAGGCAGCATCTTGTCGTTTCTCTTCTGTGTCGCTTTGTCTTTTTCTGCAACGTTTGATTTCGCTGTCATGGCAAGCCCCCTTACGCTGTCTCTTTCTGGAACAGTTCTCTAAACACAGGAAAAATATCATCCACCGTTTTAATGTTCTTCATGGCGAAGTTATCGAAGCTTGCTTCTAGCTTCTCGTACTCGTGCCAAAGCGTTTGGTGTGAACGGCGCGTAATCTCGATGTAAGAGTAATATTGGCAAGTCGGCAATAGCGTATTGACCAGCAATTCTTTACAGCGAGGCGAGTCATCAGCCCAGTTATCTCCATCAGAAGCTTGTGCTGCGTAGATATTCCACTCATTATCAGGATAACGATCTGCGACAATTTCTTTCATTAGTTTCAGTGCACTGGAAACGATGGTGCCACCGGTTTCTTGTGAGTAGAAGAACTCATGTTCGTCGACTTCTTTAGCCTGAGTATGGTGACGAATAAACACCACATCGACGTTTTCATAAGTACGGTTCAAGAACAGGTAGAGCAGCACATAAAAGCGCTTAGCGATGTCTTTGGTTGCTTGGTCCATTGAGCCCGAAACATCCATTAGACAGAACATTACCGCTTGGCTAGATGGAATAGGGCGCTTCTCGTAGTTTTTGTAACGTAAATCGAAGGTGTCAATGAATGGCACGCTCTCAATGCGTTTACGCAGTTCGGCGATCTCTTCTTTTAGACGTGTTTCTTCAAAGGGTTGTGCAGGCTCAGTCATTTTAACTTGGTCGAGCTGCTCCATTAGAGTATTTAATTCCCGCTTTCTACCCGCCGTCATCGCCGTTCTTCGAGCAAGAGATTGTTGTAGAGAGCGGACAATAGCGATGTTGGATGGAATCCCCGCACTTTGGTAACCGGAGCGGTGTATCTTCCACTCAGTGATTTTGTTGACCTGATTTTTTTCAAGATTAGGGAGTGCCAAATCCTCAAAGAGAATGTCTAGGTACTCATCCTTTGATATTTGGAAGGTAAATTCGTCTTGGCCTTCGCCATCAGGGCTTGCATCACCTTGACCTGAACCGCCGCCTTGACCACCACCTTTAGGGCGTTCGATCTTGTCACCCGTGATGAACTGGTCATTACCTGGATGAACACGTTCTCTTACGCCGCCTTGGCCTTGATGAAAGCTAGGCTCTTTGATGTCTTTATGAGGAATAGTAACGTCTTCACCCGTTTCAGTATTAGTGATTGAGCGTCGGTTAACTGCATCGGCCACAGATTCTTTGATTTGCTCTTTATGGCGTCTTAAGAAGCGCTGTCTATTTACAGCACTCTTATTTTTGCCATTGAGCCTCCGATCGATAAATTGTGCCATAAGAACTCCCTCTCAGCTGATATCGCGATCCTACTTTTATAGGTTGTAAGAGTTATTGGTTTGTACGAGCTGCTCACTTGAACAGCTCAGTACAGTTTGGTTATGAGGATTTACGAACTCTTAGGTACCACTCGGATAGCAGTCTCACTTGTTTCTCGGTGTAGCCTTTTTCCATCATACGAGCAACGAAGTCGTCGTGTTTTTTCTGATCATCCGTTGAGGTCTTAGCATTGAACGAAATAACAGGAAGTAGCTCTTCTGTGTTGGAGAACATTTTCTTCTCAATCACAGTGCGCAGTTTCTCGTAGCTCGTCCAAACCGGGTTTTGACCGTTATTGTTGGCTTTGGCACGAAGCACAAAGTTCACAATCTCATTTCGGAAGTCTTTAGGGTTACTGATCCCAGCTGTTTTCTCGATTTTCTCTAGTTCACCATTCAGAGAAGCACGGTCAAATAGCTGTCCTGTTTCTGGATCGCGGTACTCTTGGTCTTGAATCCAGAAATCAGCGTAGGTGACGTAACGGTCGAAGATATTCTGTCCGTACTCAGAGTAAGACTCTAGGTAAGCGGTCTGAATTTCTTTACCAATGAATTCTACGTAACGCGGTACTAGGTATCCTTTCAAGAACTCAAGATACTTCTCAGCGGTTTCTTGAGGGAACTGCTCACGTTCGATCTGTTGTTCAATAACGTAGAACAAGTGAACCGGGTTTGCCGCCACTTCGGCTTGGTCGAAGTTGAACACGCGAGACAGAATCTTAAAGGCGAAACGCGTTGATAGCCCAGACATGCCTTCGTCAACGCCAGCATAATCTCGGTATTCTTGGTAACTCTTCGCTTTTGGATCGGTGTCTTTTAGAGTCTCACCATCGTAAACACGCATTTTTGAGAACAGAGAAGAGTTTTCAGGCTCTTTCAGTCTCGAAAGGATACTGAATTGCGATAGCAGAGCGAGTGTGCTCGGTGAACAAGGGGCTTTGGACAGCTCACTATGTTCAAGCAGTTTCTGGTAGATCTTAACTTCTTCAGAGACGCGTAGACAGTAAGGAACTTTTACAATGTACACACGGTCGAGGAAGGCTTCGTTGTTTTTGTTGTTACGGAAGGTCTGCCACTCAGATTCATTCGAGTGAGCTAGAATCATACCGTCAAATGGCAGTGCAGAAAGCCCTTCGGTACCGTTGAAGTTACCTTCTTGCGTTGCCGTTAGGAGTGGGTGCAAGACTTTGATTGGCGCCTTGAACATCTCCACGAATTCCATCACACCCTGGTTGGCTTTACACAGCGCACCAGAGTAGCTGTAGGCATCGGGATCATCTTGAGAGAAGTGCTCAAGTTTACGAATATCGACTTTACCAACCAGAGACGAAATATCTTGGTTGTTTTCATCACCAGGCTCTGTCTTCGCGATCGCAACTTGGTCGAGAATCGAAGGGCGTAGTTTGATGACTTTGAATCTAGAGATATCACCACCGAAATCATGGAGGCGTTTTGCTGCCCAAGGTGACATGATAGAGCGTATGTAACGTTTCTCTATTCCGTACTCTTGTTTCAAAAGGTCGCCATCTTCGTTTACGTCGAATAGACAGAAGGGGTGATCATTTACTGGGCTTCGCTCACCATCAGCAGACAGCACATAGATTGGTAGTTTTTGCATCAGTGCTTTTAGCTTTTCAGCAAGAGAAGATTTACCACCGCCCACAGGACCAAGTAGATAAAGGATCTGTTTACGTTCTTCTAAACCTTGTGCTGCGTGTTTTAGGTAAGAAACAATCTGTTCAATCGCATCTTCCATGCCATAGAAATCTTTAAATTCGCTGTAGCGCGATATGACACGGTTCGAGAAAATACGACTGAGATGGGGGTCTTGAGCGGTGTCTATAACCTCCGGTTCGCCGATGGCCAGTAGTAAGCGCTCAGCAGCGTTAGCGTAAGCACTTTTATCGTCTTTACACAGCCCTAAGAACTCTTGCAATGTGAGCTCTTCTTCCTTGGCTGCTTCATAACGTGATTGATAGTGGTCAAAAATACTCATAGTCACATTCCCCTTGTTAACCAGTCAAAACTGATGAGCGATTGAAAAATAGGCTCTCCCTACATTTTAAGATTAGACCCGCTTCCACAATTTTGCTTAACAATTATGTATTTATTTACAATTTTGCGTGTGAAAAACGTAGTGAGAGCAATAGGCAACTTGGGGCGTGTAGAATCCAATTATTTTACATTCGAGAGGATCTAGCCGTTTGTTTTGTGATTTTAGGTCGCTTAATAATACTCACACTGGATTTATGTGTATTAGATGTATAACTGAGCTCTATTGATTTTCTGGAATGAAGTACCATATAATGCGCGGCGTTATCAAAAATTGCTCAATAAATAGGTAGATGTAGTGAAGAATAATGGGTTTAAAATAGTGGCTATCAGTGCTGCGTTACTGGCTTCGACAGCAACACATGCAAAAATCTCACAGTGGTCACTGGGCGTCGCCGCTTCTTATTCTCCTGCTGTCTATAAAGATACACCGTCAAACCGTGCTGTGATCCCTATGATTGGTTATGAAGGTGAGCACTTTTTCATGCGTGGATTCAGTGCAGGTTATCGCTTACTTCCTGCTGGCTCACCACAGAATATTGTGTTTCGAGCGGTTTATGATTCTAGAACATTAAAGCCGGGTGATTCTGATAACGTTGATATTCAAAAGTTAGATGAGCGTAAAGCATCAGTATTAGGTGGTATTAGCTACCAAGTGATCACCTTGGTGGGGATGTTTGAAGCGACAGCTGGTTCGGACTTAGGCTTTAGACACAATGGTATTTATGCGGAAGCAGCTTGGCGTTTGCCGATTCGTCGCAATGGTTGGGCGATTACACCCTCTATTGGTTATGCCTATAACAGTGAACGTTTGAATAATCACCTGTATGGGGTGAGCTCAGCAGAAGCGGCGAGAACCAATTTAAATGAATTCGATGCAGACTGGGACGGTCAGTACTTTATTGGTTTAGGCGGTTACTTGCATGTGACGCCAAATATCCGGGTCACTGGTGGCGTTCGTTATACCAACCTTGAAGGTGATATTGAGAACAGCCCAATACTTGAAAGTGGCATTAACATGGCCGCAAACGTCGGTGTTGCTTACGTCTTCTAGTTGCTTTGGTTTTTCTCTCTAAATGCGGACATTAAAAAAGGGTTACTCAAGATGAGTAACCCTTTTTATTTATGCGAAGTACCGACCGATTATTGCAGTAATCAAATCAAATCAAATCAAGGAAAGACATGACATGGCTAGATTTAGCTCCCATCAATGATTTTCCTATAAATCAATTCACTACCAAACTCTTCACCTGTTGGATTAGTTACCGTTAATCGTTAGATTTTCAATAAGTAAGTCGGTTTCAACTGCTTTCTTCAGGTTGTTTTTTGCATAACGATATTGCCATAATCAACATCGATACCATACAAACCGTCAACGCTCACTGAGCTTGATGGGCGAAAAACCTTTCTACTTCACACCTTAGAACGTGAAACCGGCTTGTAGGCCTAGAGTGCCGTCACTGCCTAGGTTTAGACCACCTGAGCTGAAGTCGTACCAATCGAAACCAACACGCGCCATAAACTTCGAGTTACCAAACATTGGTTGCGTTGACTTAAATTCAGCACCGATGCCGTAAGTTGCGCCCCATTCGCTATTTGAATGTTTATTATTCACTGACCAATCTTTGTTAGTAATTGTTGATTTAACATTTACGTTTGAGTAAGCAAGACCAACTTTTCCGTAGATAGCAAAAGACTCATCGAAACTATATTTATACATTGGAGCTAGAGACATTTTGAAATGTTTCAAATTGCCTTTGTACTTAGTCAGGTCGCCGTTTACGTCTGAAGTAACATCGCTGTTGTCTGAGTCGATGTAATTCATGGTTGATTCTAGATAAAATTTTGTATCAAGAACTTGTGAACCAACAGTGAATTGTGCGCCTGTGTCATCTTCGTTAATGCCAACGCCACCAAGTACGTACATTTCGTTAGCTGCGAAAGCTGAAGTAGACATGATAGCTAGTGATGCAAGGATGAACTTTCTCATTTTTTTATCGCTCTGATTAATAAATTTCGGGGGCATTCTAACTATTTTTCCAAAATAAAAAACACCGTTCGAAAGGCGAAGGTGGTATTTAATTTGTATTAATGTTTCAGAATGTAATTAATAAAGAGAGAGCGTCTGCTTTTTAGAGATATTTAGTTTTATATTCGAAGGATAATTGCCTAGAACAGTGTGATTAACCAGCAAGCGTTCATTGTTCGCTATCTTATCTTGATGATTTCACTTACATTTCCTGTATTTAAAGCATGCTTTATATTCATGTAGCTTCATAAATCGCGTTCTTTTTGTTTGTGAGCATTCACTAGCTCCACACTTACACAACCTCATGATTTCCTTTTGGGCACAAAAAAGCCCACTCCTGAAAGTGGACTATCTGCATGTGACACCAAATGTTTGAGGAACCGATGGTGTTCGATATATCAACCTTGAAGGTGATATTGAGAATAGCCCAATGCTTGAATGTGGTATCAACATGGCCGCGAACATCGGTGTTGCTTACGTTTTCCCGTTGCTTTGGTTTTTCTCTTTGTATACGTGTATTAAAAAAGGGTTACTCACGATGAGTAACCCTTTTTTGAAACTTTTTAGAAGTTAGAGCTGATCAATCAATGTATTAAGCACTAAAGATTTGAGATAGCTCTGTCGCACATAGGTGGTACTGACGAGGGCAATTACGCCATGTTGTTAGCATGCGGCGGTATTTCTCTAGCATTGGCATTTGGCTATTGAAGTGGTGATCTGCTTTGTCGAATTGAGGGTAAAGACCTTCAGAATCAACAAGGAAACGCACGTAATGTACGCTCTGAGCTTCAGAAGCGATATCAAAACCTAGGAACTGTAGGCGACGTTGATCAACTTCAGCACGTTCTTGTTCTGCAAGCATTTTGTTCGACTCTTGCATGGCATGGTACATCTCCATGATGTCGATAACTTCGCGACATTCGGCTTCAGTCAAACAGCCAAATTCTTTATTAAGTTCACGCATTTGAAGTTCGTAACCACGCTCTACAATCGTTTGTAGACGTTGGTATTTAGCGGAGTTCTCAGGATCCATTTGAGACATTAGGTAGTATTGATTTGATAGAATTAGACGCTGAGCATTGGTCATTTCCATGGGAGGAGCCTCACTAAAAAACTAAATGTTATATTCTTTTGTTGCAGTAAGAGTAACAGCATTCCTACGCGTGGAAACATGATCTCAACACGGATTTAATATGATTTTTTGAATTGATAAACAAAAGTTGTAAAGAAAAGTGAAAGGATAGTTTGAGCCACAAAAGAAAACGCCCCAATCGAAATTGAGGCGTTTAAAAACACTATGAACGTAAAAGTCTAGATTAGTATTTTACGTTTGAATGGTACTGGCTTAGAACAGCAACAATTTCGTCCATTTTCTCTTTGCTTGGCGGATTTGTACCTTCAAGAGGGTAGTCATAACCAAGCGCTTCCCATTTATGAGCACCAAGCTTATGGTATGGAAGCAGTTCTATTTTCTCGATGTTATCCATGTCTTTAATGAATTCACCAAGAAGATGAGCATCTTCAGGAGTATCCGTGTAGCCAGGAACAATCACGTAACGAATCCAAGTTTTCTTGCCAATCTTGTGTAGGTAGCGTGCAAAATCCAGAGTACGTCTGTTTGATACGCCAATGAAATCGTGGTGTATCTCATCTCGCATATGTTTAAGATCCAGCATCACTAGATCAGAGGCTTCTAGTACTTCATCGACCACTTCAGTGTGCTTACGAATGTAGCCATTAGTATCAAGACAAGTGTGAATGCCTTCAGCTTGCGCCGCTTGGAAGAAGTCACGAACAAACTCAGGTTGTAGCATCGCTTCACCACCAGAACAGGTGATACCACCACCAGAGGCTTTCATGAAATGACGGTATGATTTTGCTTCGTTGATGATCTCTTCGACCGTTACTTCCTTTCCGTCATGAAGATCCCATGTATCGCGGTTATGGCAGTACATACAACGCATTAAGCAGCCTTGAAGAAACACAATGAAGCGGATACCAGGGCCATCGACAGTACCACAAGATTCGAATGAGTGAATGCGACCAGTTGTAGACATGAGCTATTCTCGTAGAGGAATTTATACCGTGTATTTTATTACAAAAACGGTACATAAAATAGGGTCAAATGGTAACGAGGCCTTTAAAAATAAAGGCAATCACCGGTGAAGATGATTGCCTGTATTAAACTGGAAAAGTAAAGGACGAAAGCCCTTACTGGTGGTTAGAAGAAAGCAAACATAGTTATGCCACCAGTGGTATAAATCGATTCTTTCGCTTCTTTGTAATCAGGCGTTTTGGCCGTTAGCGCGAAAGAGGCACCAACGTATTGGTTATACCAAGCAAAACCCAGTACGGCTGTCGCTTGGATGTTCTCTAATGTCACATCGTAGATCGCAGGGTTTTCGTTGTTTTTATTTGCGTATTCGTCAACACCAGAGCGATCACCTTCGATAGTGAGGTCGTTAAATCGGTAACGCCCTTCGAGGCCAGCATAGGTAAACCAACCCGTATTGGATGCGCCAATCATGCCAGCTTTAAATGGGTTTTCAGTGCTGATGTTAGCCGCGCCAAAGTTACCACCTAAGTCGGTACCCCAACGGAACATGAAGCCCGTTTGGATATCACTTCTAAAGTTACCCACATTAATTTCTGAAATGTTAGAGATCTCGAAGTCTGTATTTGCTAGTGCTTGATTACGCATTAGGTTGAAATGGCTTAAGTAACCAACGCTCCCCGCCCACTCATCGTCAACCTGATATTCCCAACCCATAGGCTCATCTGATTTTGTGATCGAGTGAACCAACTTTTGAGCATCTTCAGACAGTGCACGTTCGCCTGTTGTACCGAAGGTAATGTTAAAACGTTGGGCTTGTTGTGGGTTCAAACTGATGTAGTTGAATTCTGTATGTAGGTAACCTGCGTATGGGCGGTTATTAGCCGATGGCGTTTCTAACTCAATATCAGAAGGCGTATACATCTTGTGGCCAATGGTGATTTCCCATTTATCTAGAGAGCTTGCGCCCCAGTAAGAGAGACTCAATGGTTTCACCCAATTGTATGGCGTAATACTTGACGATGTGTAACCCAGAAATAAGCCGTTGGTATAGTCTTGGTCGACACCAAAAATACCATCATTATCTAAAGCGAAAGTTAGCGTAGAACGCTCAGATGCTAAAGATGAAAAAGAGAGAAGGAGCAGGGGTAAACAACGCAGGTATTTCATGGAGCAGTTACTCTTAAATTATGAACCAAGATAGTACCGTAATTAGAGTTTAGGTGTGAAAAAAAAGTGAATAGATGACGGGTTTTTTGCTCAATCTGACGTTTCGTATAGTGAAGACGAAATAATAAATTTCTGGATGATATAAAAAAGCCCCGCACATTGGCGGGGCTAATATCATTTTACTTATCTATTTAGCGTGAGCTTATAGAGACTCAGTAAATGTACGTGCGATTACGTCAGCTTGCTGCTCTGTAGTTAGAGAGTTGAAGCGTACAGCGTAACCAGAAACACGAATCGTTAGCTGAGGGTATTTCTCAGGGTGCTTAACTGCGTCTTCAAGAGTTTCGCGGTTAAGAACGTTAACGTTAAGGTGTTGACCACCTTCAATGCCAGCTTCGTGGTGGAAGTAACCATCCATTAGGCCTGCAAGGTTAGCACGTTGGCTGTCTTGTTCTTTACCTAGCGCGTTTGGCACGATAGAGAAAGTGTAAGAGATACCATCTTGAGCATCAGCAAACGGTAGTTTACCTACAGACGTTAGTGAAGCTACAGCGCCTTTCTCATCACGACCGTGCATTGGGTTAGCACCAGGAGCGAAAGGAGCACCAGCACGACGACCGTCTGGAGTGTTACCTGTCTTCTTACCGTATACCACGTTAGACGTGATAGTAAGAACTGACTGTGTAGGGATTGAATCACGGTAAGTCTTAAGCTTACGGATCTTGTTCATGAACGTAGAAACTAGTTCACAAGCAATGTCATCTACACGAGAGTCGTTGTTACCGTATTTAGGGTAATCGCCTTCGATTTCGAAGTCAGTTGCAATGCCATCTTCGTCGCGGATTGGTTTAACCGTCGCGAATTTGATTGCAGACAGTGAGTCAGCAGCAACAGACAGACCAGCGATACCACAAGCCATAGTACGACGAACGTCACGGTCATGAAGAGCCATTAGAGACGCTTCGTAGCTGTACTTGTCGTGCATGAAGTGAATGCTGTTTAGAGCTGTCACGTATTGCTTAGCTAACCAATCCATGAATGTGTCTAGGCGACCCATTACGTCATCGTAGTTAAGTACTTCGTCAGTGATCTTGTCGCCAACTGGGCCAACTTGCATTTTAAGCTTCTCATCAACGCCGCCGTTGATTGCGTAAAGCATAGTTTTTGCAAGGTTAGCACGAGCGCCGAAGAACTGCATTTGCTTACCAACGATCATTGGTGATACACAACAAGCGATTGCGTAATCATCAGAACCAAGGTCAGGACGCATTAGGTCATCATTTTCGTACTGGATAGAAGAAGTATCGATAGATACCTTCGCACAGAAACGCTTGAAGCCGTCAGGCAGTTGCTCAGACCAAAGAACCGTGATGTTTGGCTCTGGAGAAGGACCCATAGTGTATAGAGAGTTAAGGAAACGGAAGTTCGAACGCGTTACTAGCGTACGACCATCAACACCCATACCACCCATAGACTCTGTAGCCCAGATTGGGTCGCCAGAGAATAGCTCATCGTACTCAGGAGTACGTAGGAAACGAACCATACGCAGCTTCATTACGAAGTGGTCGATCATTTCTTGTGCTTGGTCTTCTGTGATTTTGCCAGCAGCGATATCACGCTCGATGTAGATGTCTAGGAAAGTCGAAGTACGACCTAGAGACATTGCAGCACCGTTTTGAGACTTAACAGCAGCTAGGTAGCCGAAGTAAGTCCACTGGATAGCTTCTTGAGCAGTTTGAGCTGGCTCAGAGATATCGAAACCGTATTTCTCAGCCATTTGCTTGATTTGACCTAGAGCACGATGTTGCTCAGAGATCTCTTCACGCAATTGCATTGTTGCAGAAAGATCTTCGCCGTTCTCGAAACGCTCTTGTAGAGATGCGAATTGAGCCGCTTTGTCTTTCATTAGGAAGTTGATACCGTATAGTGCAACACGACGGTAGTCACCAATGATACGACCACGGCCGTAAGCATCAGGAAGACCAGTCAGAACACCAGACTTACGACATTTTAGGATATCAGGAGTGTAGATATCGAAAACGCCAGCATTGTGTGTTTTGCGGTATTCTGAGTAGATTTTTGAAACCATTGGGTCAAGAGTTTCACCGTATGCTTTACAAGAACCTTCAACCATACGTACACCACCGTTAGGGATGATTGCACGTTTTAGTGGCTTCTCAGTTTGTAGACCAACGATAGTCTCAAGATCTTTCTCAATGTAACCTGCATCGTGAGCAGTAATGGTAGAGATAACAGAAGTATCGAAATCTACAGGTGCTTTAGTTGCGTTTTCCTGTTTGATACCTTCCATTACCGAAGACCAAAGCTTGTTAGTTGCTTCAGTACCCTCAGAAACTAGGAAAGACTCGTCGCCTTCATACGGCGTGTAGTTCTTTTGAATGAAATCACGAACGTTTACTTCGCTTTGCCACTCACCTGCAGCAAAATCTTCCCAAGCTTTAGCAAATTGCTCTGCCATGACATACCTACCTTTTTAGTAGAAAAAATACGTACATTAACACTGTTGAGCCAGCGCCCCTCGTAAGGGTAGTACACTCTTATTAATAACAATATATATGAGCATATTCGCATCATATGGTTATATATATTGTCACTACCTTTTATATGTTGTCTTTACTCTATGTATTCAAGACTACGCTAAAAAATTTCTGTAAACCTTAAACTAAATCAATAAATGCCAAAAAAAGTTGAAAAAAAATGGGTGGCAGGGGTTGCCACCCAAACTTTTTTTTAATACCAATACTACTTTTGTGTAGTTAGAACCATTATAGCCAAGCTTTTAGGCCATATTGACTTTCTAGCATACCAACTGCAAGCATTGCTACTAAACAGATAACCAAAACGCCAACTGGGATAACAATCTTGTCTACAAATGATAGACGCTTCGCACGCTCTTTATCACCAATTAGACCGTTATTATCTAGAAGCATAGTCAGTGCCCATGCTAATACTGGGTTAACAACCGCAGAACCGAAGATACAGATACCAGCTGCTTGAGAATCTTTTGAATCCTTAACCATTTGCATACCCGCTTCAAGTAGAGGCAGAGATACACCTACAAGCAGCGCAACACGCATCACTGGTGGCCATACAGCTACGTCCATTGGGAAACCAAGAATCGCAACAATAATACATAAAGAACCAAGCAAGATTGCGCCGCCAGGAATTGGACGTTTTGCGATTGCTGCTGGGATCATGTAAGTACCCCAAGAAGAAGTGATGTTACCACCACCAACTGCAGTACCCACCATTTGACGAACTGAACACATAGTCATTGTGTCATCAACATCCATCAGAACTTTTTCAGAACGTTTAGGGTAGTTCAGTTCTTGGAAGATACGGTGACCTAGGAAATCTGGCGACCACATTGCTACGGCAAGAATTGCGAATGGTAAAGAAGCAATGAAGTGTTCAACGTTTGGCAAGCCAAGCATCCAACCTTCAGAAGTAGAACCCCACCAGTAAACTGGGTTTAGGTTTGGAATACCCATTTCAGTTTCGAATACGATATCGAAACCAGCACCTAGTGCTAATGCAATAGCAAGGCCTGTGAATGCACAAACTGGGATAGCCAACCAACGCTTGTTCACTTTTGCTAAGAAAGCGTAGATAGCAATCGTAATAGCAAGAACGATTAAACCAACGTAACCCATGCTGCCTGCTTCAACAGTAGAAGATTGAAGACCAACCGCCCATGCTTGAATCGAGTTAATTTGGCTCATGGTGCCTGTTAGGCCTAAGAAAATGAGTAAGCCGCCAGCGGTACCTTCCGAAGTCAGGTTAACCAGCTTGGAGCCGCCTTTTAGGAAACTTAGGATTAGACCGAAGACACCGATAAGGATTGCCAATGCAAGAGGGTGAGCACCAGCGAGAGCGATGGTACCAATAAGAGGGATCATTGGGCCGTGGTTACCGGCAAGGTTTGCTTTAGGGTTGAAGAAACCAGAAGCAAGAATACAGAACAGCAGTGCAGGAATAAGCATTTCTACACGAGCGACTTCAATTGCGAAGTCTTTACCTAGGTTTACGTGATCCCAAGCTTGGGTTAGGCCATCAGCCCAAGACATCATTACTGCTGAGTACATCGCGATGATACCTATGGTACCAGCAAGTGCAGGAACAAGGTCTTCAAGTTCAAAACGGAAATCACGGCCTGGAAGGTTTAAACCGAAGCGGCGAGGCTTCATGATTTGAAGTTCGTGATCTAGATAATCTGAGCGGCTCTCAAATTCCGAAGAAGGGCGGTGTAGCTCTTTATAGCTTTTCTCTTCTACTTCAGAGTTCGCATTATTCACAACGTCTGACATAGATTCCTCATATTTTTATGTTAGTAATTCTAAAATTGAATTAAATAAGTTCGCGTAATTGCGTTATTTCTTAGTTATAACTTATTAACACTATGTTGCACGGTTTTGATGTGCTTTATGCAGCTAAGTTAAAAGAAATGTTTGGCATTTTTAATGCCTTATTTTGTATTGAGGAGTCTATCAAGCTTACCCTTTAGGGTGATTGATCTTGATCACTTTATGAGTGTATGTGAAAGAAAGCTACAAAACGCAGCGATTCATTAACGTACCGTTGATAAAAAGTGTAATTTGTTTTCACAAACTGACGTTTTCCAATCTTCTTTGAGCCTCTCCCGTTATGGCATTGACTGAATGCTCAACGCCAACTGAGTTATTTCACTATTATTCGATTGCCATCCATTCCTTTTGAAATACTTACAATGTAATGACTTCAAACAGAACGGTGATTGATAGAGGGGGGTGCGCTGAATGCTCTGGTTGCATTTTTCGACAGCGATATATCTAAGTTCACAAAACGTGTTTTTCTTGTGAGCTATCAGGCTACGAGAATCTCATTTTGATTAACTTTATTTAAACAATGTAAGAGTGGTAATTATGACTTATTGATAGAACTCATTCATTAAATTGAGGTGAAAACGCTACCTTTTGCATAATAAGTCAGAGTGAATCGCTATTTATTCCAAATTATTAGGTTAATAATTTGTTGCATGTTATTCCGTGTGGTGCTAGTTTGTATCGCATGAAAAGGTCGGAGTACCTTGCATTTTCACAAACTTGGGAGAGAAAGCGCATGAAAGATGTACCAGCGCTGGACATAAAGGATCTACACAAAACGTTTGGTCAAAATGAAGTTTTAAAGGGAATTTCACTTTCTGCGCATAAAGGCGATGTAGTCTCGATTATCGGATCTTCTGGGTCTGGTAAAAGTACTTTCCTTAGATGTATCAACCTTTTAGAGACACCTACCGCCGGCGAAATTTGGGTTAATGGCGAATTAATTCAAATGAAAAACAACCGCCAAGGTGTTTCAGTTCCTGCCAATGAAAAACAAGTACAGCGAATCCGTTCTCGCCTAGCGATGGTTTTTCAGGGTTTCAATCTGTGGTCTCACCTGACCGTTCTCGAAAATGTTATCGAAGCGCCTGTTCACGTCTTAGGTGTACCTAAAGCACAAGCGATTGAAAATGCAGAGTTACTACTGAAGAAAGTCGGTCTGTACGAGCGTAAAGATTACTACCCGGGTCACTTGTCTGGCGGACAACAACAGCGTGCTGCTATTGCGCGAGCGCTAGCGGTTGATCCTGAAGTTATGCTGTTTGATGAACCAACATCGGCATTAGACCCTGAGTTAGTAGGCGAAGTGCTTGGTGTAATGCGCGATCTAGCAGAAGAGGGCAGAACCATGCTTGTGGTAACACATGAAATGGCTTTCGCACGCGACGTATCAAATCATGTGATGTTCTTGCATCAAGGTCTAGTGGAAGAACAGGGCGATCCAGCTAAACTGTTTACGGAACCTGAATCTGAGCGTTTACAACAATTTATCTCATCGATTTACTAATCAGAATTGAAATACCGCCGCTAAGGAAAATGGCGACGGTATGAACAATAAAACACAACAAGTAAGTTAATAAGCAACAACAAACACAATATTAAAATTAGCAAAACATAAAAACCTAAATCACAGGAGTAGGGATATGAAAAAGTGGTTATTAGTCGCGGCACTTGCTGCAACTGCTGCAACGGGCGTAGCTCAAGCAAAAGAATGGAAAACAGTACGTTTCGGTATTGAAGGTGCTTACCCACCATTTAGCTGGACAGAAGCTGACGGTTCACTAAAAGGCTTCGATGTTGATATGGCTAATGCGCTTTGTACCGAAATGCAGGTGCAGTGTAAGATCGTTGCACAAGATTGGGATGGTATTATTCCTTCTCTACTTGCTCGTAAATATGATGCGATCATCGCGGCAATGTCTATCACGGAAGAGCGTAAGAAAAAGATCGATTTCACTGGTAAATACGCACTTATCCCAAACAAGTTCATCGCTAAAAAAGGTGCAGGCCTTAACTTTGATGATCTAAGTGGTCAAAAAATTGCCGTTCAACGTGCAACAACTCACGATAAGTACCTAACAGACAACTACGGCGACACAGTAGAGATCGTTCGTTACGGTTCATTCGATGAAGCTTACCTTGATCTAGCTAACGGTCGTGTTGCTGCTGTACTGGGTGATGCATCGGCTCTAGAAGAAGGCGTACTAAACAAAGCGGGTGGTGAAGACTACGAGTTTGTTGGCCCATCACTAACAGATCCTAAATGGTTCGGCGATGGTTTTGGTATTGCTCTACGTAAGCAAGACAAAGATCTGACTAAGCAATTAGATGCGGCAATCCTTTCACTACGTGAAAAAGGCATCTACCAAGATATCGCAGCTAAATACTTCAACTACGACGTATACGGTCAGTAATATCTAGCGTCAATTCTTAAGGGAGAGGTTCTCCTCTCCCTGTCTTACCAACTTTTTCGCAGTTCTGTTGGAATTCATTATGTTTGATTTACAAGGATATGAAGCTTCGATCCTGAAAGGGGCGGTGCTTACAATCGAAGTTGCCTTGCTGTCGCTAATTTTAGCTATGGTTCTTGGTATGCTAGGTGCCTTAGCAAAACTTGCGCCTTATCGCTGGGCTCGTGCAATTGCAACCCTCTACACAACTGTCATTCGAGGCATCCCCGATCTCGTCTTGATGATGCTGATTTTCTTTGGTGGACAAATCCTTTTAAACAACAGTTTGTATTCCATCAATGAGTGGCTCAATGAGTGGTTCACATCAAGTGATCCTAACCATGAATGGACCGCTTATTTACCTGATTATATCGATGTCAGCCCATTCATTGCTGGTGTCTTAACCATTGGCTTTATCTTTGGTGCTTACATGGCTGAAACTTTCCGTGGTGCAATCATGGCTGTCGACAGCGGTGAGATGGAAGCGGCAAAGGCCTACGGCATGGGACCCGTCTTAGCGTTCCGCCGTATTCTGTTACCTCAAATGATTCGTCACGCACTGCCGGGTTTTGGTAACAACTGGTTGGTTCTACTTAAGACCACCGCGTTGGTTTCGATTATCGGCCTAGAGGACATGGTACGTGTTAGTGCATTGGCTGCTGGTTCAACCAAAATGCCATTTACCTTTTATATGACAGTGGCTCTTATTTTCCTATTCTTCACCAGTGTTTCGACGGGCTTGCTTAAGTTGGTTGAACGTAAATTCAGTATCCACGCGAGGTAGTTATGGACTTTTCATTGATAATTGAAAGCCTGCCGATTTACCTTAGTGGTTTATGGACAACGGCTTGGATGGTTTGCGTCGCTTTGATCATTGGCTTATGTGTAGCAATACCATTAGCTATTGCTCGTAACAGCCCAAATATGCTGATTAACGCTCCAGCTTGGTCGTTCATCTATTTCTTCCGTGGTACGCCATTATTGGTGCAGTTGTACCTCATTTACTACGGAATGGATCAGTTCTTCCCGGTAAAAGATACACTATGGGAAAATGCATGGTTTTGTGCTTTGGTGGCATTCATTCTTAATACATCGGCATACACAGCAGAAATCATTCGCGGTGCCATTAACGGCTTACCTAAAGGTGAAGTTGAAGCAGCAAAAGCGTACGGCATGAGCACACCCAAGACATACCGCCGCATTATTCTTCCAAGCGCTTTACGTCGAGCATTACCGGCTTACAGTAATGAAGTTATCTTTATGCTTCATGGCTCAGCGGTAGCAGGTATCGTAACCATTATGGATCTAACGGGTGCTGCCCGTTTGGTTAACTCACGTTACTACGCACCATTTGAATCATTCTTAACAGCAGGCCTATTCTACATGGGGCTAACGTTTATCATTATTGCGATTTTCAAATTCGCAGAGAAGCGTTTCCTTGCTTACCTAAGACCACTTAGCTAATTGCACTTTGTACAAATCATAGTTAAAAAAACGGCGCTTCTATAGCGCCGTTTTTTATAGCATTAAACAAGTCGTGTGATTTTGAATTCTACGAGCTTTCGAGAAGTTACGTCCCAACGAAATAGTTACCTTGCTTCAAATTAAACTAACGTATTCATGAGATTGATTGCTTTAGGTTTGGCGATAGATAGACTCAGCAAAATTTTGTTGTTGTATGGAATAATGATGAAAAAGAGTAAGTTACTATCCAATTGGGTTCTTTGTGCTATTGCTTTATCACTTTTTGGATGTGGAGGTGGCAGCGGCGGTGAAAGTGCTCAAACTGGTTCTGGTGGTTCTGGTGGTTCTGGTGGTTCTGGTGGTTCTGGTGGTTCTGGTGGTTCTGGTGGTTCTGGTGGTTCTGGTGGTTCCGGAGGAGAAGGAAACGAAGGCGACGGAAGTGGTGAGCCTGGTATCACTCCGGTTCCACAAACTGCTGTTCAAAAGGCGTTGGCCACAGGTGATGCTTCTTATGTTAAGGATTCCAAAGAGTTCATTGATGCCAGCCGAGCATTAGTTGCTCAATACAACTCGAACTTCAATCATATTAAGCAAGCATTATCCCAAAACTCTGAAGGAGAGCCTTTACGCAATCTTCATTGGGATCCAACACACGACACGGCAATTATCTTACCAACTTATGGCTTTAACGATGTCATCTTACAAACCAATAAAGCGATGCAAGATGGGTATTCCGACCAAGAGCTTGCCATTGGTATTGCGGGTTATACGTCAGATAACAGTCGCTATGCAGCATTGGCAAGTAACCCGTTTCGAACTAAGCAGCGCTTTCCAGATTCTGTTAACGAAGAGATGGATATTTGGCTAGAAAACTTGGTTAAGTGGGCTTCTGATAATGATTCGCCACAAAATGTCGTATTAGCTCAGCTCGATCAATCTCATTATTTTCCTGACGACCAAGCAACACGAGATTGGTTGACTAGTAATATCAATCCTTCAATGGTTATTAATGCCGACAATGCTTGTGATGGCGATAAGTTGAGTCAATGCGTTGAAAGCAATAACCCTGATTTACTGGTTTTGTCCCAAAAGCTGAATGATGGTGATGACATTGAAGATGTGATTACGGGTTTACGCTTGGCGTTCAATAAAAATATACCAGTGTTATACCTACATCTTGATGGCGGTATGACGGACTTAGGTAACGCGCTATTTTCAGAAATGCACATGACTTACGTTGGCGACAACTATTGGCGTAAGCTCGGTTTATCGAACTGGGATTCTACACAGCTGATAGATCGAATGCCGGATAATATTGTTCAACAACAAGCGCTTTTACAGCGTCTGAAAGACAACAGTTTCACCGTCGATCTGAATTCGTGTGATGACAAATCTTGTCCTGACGATTCCAACATGAATGAAGAGTTCTATGTCGCTGCGAACAGTATTCGTTCACACCTAACGACTCTTGATAGTAAAAAAATTGATCTGTTTGCAACCGATGATTACGAATATGAAAAGTTGTTGCTGTTACTCGCTGATCGTTATCGCCAAGATGTTCAATACCCGATGGGTAAAGGCGTAACTGAGAGAATCGAGTTTCTTCGTTCTTACTATAGTGATTACGCCACATACAACAGCCGTTTGTATAATGCAGCGCAACCAAGCTTAGGTAATTTCAGTTCTAAGAGTTTTGATAATGTACCGTTGGTCACCAAGCTTATTTCCTTAGAGTCTAAGAGAAACTTTCGTGCGGCTGGTGTCTATGCTTTGCCGGGTAAGACAATCAAAGTGACTCGTTTGGACAACAATGAGGTCGCGACATCGATAGCATTTAATACCCTACGTAGTGGCGCGACTCACGAATTTTCGGGCGATGACGGCTATGCTAGGCCGAAGTTTTTGACGTCAGTAACCTATCCAGTGAAAACAGGAGAGACGATTTCTCTGACTTCTGCCTATGGCGGAACATTACAGGTTCATTTTGATACCAATGATATTAATGTTGAGCTACGTTTTGAAAATGTTGCTCAACACCCTGTTTGGCGAAGTGAAGCCGACAACGACAGTTTTGTCGCGCAGCTGGAAGAAGGAAAGTTTGATTGGGCCGAGTTGGTTACACCTGGGTTCGAAGTCCATTCTAAACTAGACAAGATGAAAGAGTCTATCGGTGCCTCAGATTGGGCGCAGCCGCATGATATGGCACTCGCCACTGAGCGTTATGTACATAACTTTCCTCATGCGCTTGCAGGTTTTAGAGGTCCTGGGATTGATGAAATTACTGAAGTTCATCAATACGGTGAGGCAAAGGACTGGGAAATTGCGAATATTGATATCGTGAAGCACATGAATGCCGATCAAGCGAACTGTGGTTACGGCTGTTCAGGAAACCCTTACGATGCTTACTGGTCTTTTCACCCGTTAGGGCATGGTGATCTTCATGAGTTAGGGCATGGCTTAGAGAGAGGTCGTTTCAGATTTTCTGGATGGGATGGTCATTCAACAACCAACTACTATTCGTATTTTAGTAAATCAAAATACTATAAAGACACCGGAAAGGTATCTTCTTGCCAAGGCTTAGATTTTAAAGGGCAGTATCAGCTTTTACAGCAGAGCCGGACTCAACCTGATCCAAGTGCTTTTATGGCGGCTCAAAATCAAACTGGTTGGAGTTGGGGAGCTCGTATCTACATTCAAATGATGATGCTTGCAGAGCAGCAGGGTGTATTGAATTCGGGGTGGCATTTATTAGGGCGCTTGCACTTGATTGAGAGAGAGTTTAATCGCGTGAAAGGCGGTGATGAACTTTGGAACGATCGAAAAGGCTCGATTGGTTTTTCAGATTATACGAGACAAGAAGCGGTAGATATTACAAACAATGATTGGTTGCTTATCGCATTGAGTTACGTTGCAGAACGGAATATGACGCAATACTTAGATATGTGGGGATTCAGTTTCAGTGACAAAGCGAAGCAACAAGTCACAGCTCTTAGTCTAAGTAACATGCCTTTGACATATTTTGCATCGTCTAATCAAGGATATTGTTTAGATGAGTTTGCTAAGACGCCGTTAGACGTTGACGGCACGACCATTTGGCCGCTTAACTAGGTATATGACAGATAGAGTCACGAATAAAAAGAGAGGAGATATTATCTCCTCTCTTTCGTTATTAGCTTCTGATCAGCATTGTGAGTACTATTTGCTTGCTACTTGATCTGGCTAAGTTTTGTTACCTAAAAATGACTATTTAAACGTAGACCAAATCGGAGCGTGGTCTGATGGTTTTTCAATACCGCGTAGCTCGTAGTCGATGCCCGCTTCAGTACATTTGTCAGCAAGCTTTTGAGTTGCTAGGACCACATCAATACGCAGACCACGGTTGTCTACGAAGCCTTTTGAGCGGTAATCAAACCACGAGTATTGATCGTTCACTTCAGGGTGTAGTAAACGGAAGCTGTCCACAAAACCCCAATCCATCAGTGTTTTCAACCATTCGCGCTCTTCTGGTTGGAAAGAACACTTACCTGTTTTCAACCAACGTTTCGCATTAGGTTCACCAATACCGATATCAATATCGGTAGGGCTGATATTAATGTCGCCCATTACGATCACTTGTTCATCTTTGTTGTGGTAATCGTTCAGGTACGTCATTAAGTCTTTGTAGAACTCACGCTTGTACGGGTATTTGGTTTCATGCTTAATGTTGTCTCCTTGAGGGAAGTAACCGTTTAGTACCGTTACCTTTTCACCGTTTTCATCTTCAAACGTAGCCATGATCATACGCTTTTGATGGTATTCATTGTCTGTAGGAAAACCTTTCTGCACAGAGATAGGTTCTTGCTTACACAACATTGCCACACCGTAGTGTGCTTTTTGGCCGTGGAAGTAAACCTTGTAGCCCATCGCTTCAACATCAGCGAGCGGGAAGGCTTCATCGTGCACTTTAATTTCTTGAAGACCAATCACGTCGGGTTGGTGTTTGTCGATAATCGCTTGCAGTTGGTGAAGGCGGGCTCTAAGGCCATTGATGTTGAAGCTAATAACTTTCATTTGTTTTTATACCTCTCAGAAATCTTTGTCACTACGAGCTTTCAAAGATTTTTTGATTTGGTTGATTTCATGGTTCATCGTATTTAACCATGCTTAATAATTTCTGTCGCCACTTTATAAAGACAAAATGGCGACGTTAAATGGTGTGAATACCTACAGTTACGTTGAGCCTACTGAGTTTTTAGCAAGTCTAAAAAGAAGGCGTATTCAAGTGCGTCTTCTTTGAGTCGTTTAAATCGACCAGAAGCCCCGCCGTGACCAGCTTCCATATCGGTTTTGAACAACAATACATTATTGTCTGTTTTCATTTCACGCAGTTTCGCCACCCACTTCATTGGTTCAAAGTACTGTACTTGTGAGTCATGCAGGCCTGTTGTTACTAACATGTTCGGGTAGCTTTGAACTTTCACATTGTCATATGGCGAGTAACCTAGCATGTAATCGTAGTAGGTTTTATCGTTGGGGTTGCCCCATTCGTCATACTCGTTTGTGGTGAGAGGAATCGATTCATCAAGCATTGTCGTCACCACGTCTACAAACGGAACATGTGCACCAATACCACGGTACAGTTCTGGTGCTTGGTTGATGATTGCGCCCATCAATAGACCGCCAGCCGAGCCGCCTACCGCAAATACTTTATCCTTAGCGCCGTAACCTTCTTCAACAAGCCCTTTGGTTACATCAATAAAGTCGTTGAACGTGTTTTGTTTGGTCAGTTTCTTGCCATTTTCATACCAAGGGCGACCAAGCATTTCTGAACCACGAATATGTGCGATAGCATAAACGAATCCGCGATCAAGTAAGCTGAGGCGAGCCGATCCAAAGGTTGGTTCGATTGTGTGGCCGTAAGAGCCATAGCCGTATTGATAGATAGGGTTAGTGCCGTCTTTCTTGAATAAGTCTTTGCGATATACCAAAGAGACAGGTACTTGCTTACCATCGCGAGCCGTTACCATGATTCGCTCTGATTGGTAGTTATCCGCTTCGAAATCACCTAATACGGGTGTCTGCTTCATTAGCTCAGGTTCACCTGTACTTAGATCGAAATCATAGTAAGTACCTGGCGTGGTTAAGCTGCTGTAATAGACACGAACTTTTGAGTTATCTAATTCATAGTTACTCGTTAGGTAAGCGGCAAATGCGGTGTCGTTAAATTCAAGTGGGAACTCGTTACCTGTTGATAGTTGGCGAACTTTCACTGTAGACAAGCCATTCGCACGTTGTTCGTAAACAAGATGGTCATCAAACAGTTCGAAATCTACAAGTTGAGTGCCGTCGTCTGCTGGGATGACGTCGACCCATTTTGAACGGTCATGCATGTCAGCCGTGTTTACTTTCATTAAACGGAAGTTGACGGCTTGGTAGTTAGTGTCGATGTAATACCAATCATCTAGCTTAGCGATGCTGTACTCGATGCCAGTCTCTCGTGGGTAGAAAGCTTCTGCTTTCGCGTTTGGGTTGTTGGCATCAATCATCGAAACACCACTGGTTTCAGTGCTCGAGTGCCAGATGTAGACCTTTTCACCGTCTTTGCTTTTACTCAAAGAGGTGTAGTAAGCGCTGTCGGTTTCTTCGTAGATTAGCTCATCGCTTGTCTGAGGTGTGCCCAATACATGTCGTAAAACTTGGTAACCCAGCAATGTTTGTGGATCTTTCTTGATGTAGTAGAAGGCTTGGTTGTCGTTTTGCCATCCAATTGCACTCGAGGCACCTTCAATTTCGTCTTTCAGATATTCACCTGTCGTGAGGTCTTTAATCTTGATGGTGTAGATTCGGCGGCTAAGCGTATCTTCGCCATAGGCCAACAAGTTTTCGTTTGGACTGATCGTCAAGCCACCAACACTGAAGAATTCATGTTCTTTTGCCAGTGCGTTAACGTCTAAAATGATTTGCTTGTCTGCGCCTGCAAAGTCTTTTGCACGTAAGTGAACGGGGTATTCGTTGTCACCTGTGACTTCATTCGAATAGAAGTAGCTGCCTTTGCGAACCGGTACTGAATTGTCGTCTTTTGCGATTCGCCCTTTGATCTCTTCAAATAACTGTTCTTGTGATGCTTCAGTGTGTTTCAGCACGGCCTCTGCGTACTGGTTCTCTTGCTCAAGATGCTGCAAGATCTCTGGGTCTTGGCGTTCATCATCACGCATCCAGTAATAATCATCGATTCGGGTATCACTATGAATCGTCATTGCATGAGGGACTTTCTTAGCTACGGGGGCTTGGGTTTGATGTGCGATGAGTTGCGATGGAGAGTTGTGGTCCATGGTTGTTATTCCTTGATTGCTGCATCCGGCGACAAGCGCGACCGATACGGCTAATGTGGTTAAAGCGAAACGCATCTGTATATCCTTAGTGTGCACCTTACTCGTTTTAATGCCAGCATCCTTTGTAATCTGAACTTGGGTTCTTCCAGTGATGTTATTTATAATTGGATTCTGGATAGGCACTTTCAGCGTAAGTGTCTGTTATTGTTTTCAAAAAATCAAAGTAATGTTAAATGAAATTGCTGATAAGTGAGAGTGGAAGGAATAAATGCGAAACAAAAAGGGGACACACTTTTCAGTATGTCCCTCTTCGTTGTTTGGGCAGGGTTCGAGTTTTACTTTAGATAGCCAATGGCATTTCATTTGAATGGTCAGGTTTACGATTAACCCAACGTAAACCAAGCATGGCGATGAATGACATTGCAATCATCAAGCAACCGAGTGGCAGTTGGTCTTGAGCAGGGAAGAACGATGCCAATAGTGTTGCGATGCCAGCACCTAGGTTCTGCATACCACCGAGGATCGCGCCCCCTGTACCTGCGTGGAATGGGAATGGCGAAAGCGCTCCCGTTGTTGCTGCTGGAAATAAGATACCAGCGCCTAAGAAGTAAATCGTTGCACCGCCAATCAAAGTTAATGCTGTTGTTTGACCGAATAGACCCGGTATCAACACCACTGTTGAGCCTACCAAGATAGCAACTAGACCAACATTCAGTACGCGGCGCTCACTGCGACGTTGTGCGATGTAACTAGATAGGCCTGCACCGACTAAGTAACCCGGAATGGGTAAGACAAACAACAAGCTTACTGTGGTTGCAGGTAAGCCAAGTACGCCGCCAAGCAACACACCTGCCGCTGCTTCAAATACGGCTACGCCAGCAAAGGTTGCGACTAATACCAATAAGAAACCTTGGAAACGTTTGTCAGACAGAACGAATTTGTAGCTGTTGGCAACTGATTCATGCTTGCGTCGTTCTTTCGGTAGTGTTTCCATCATGCTCGTCATCATAGTGATCACAACAGCAATACCAAACAGTGCAAGGAATAAGTAGCTAGAACGCCAGCCGAAAGCTTCTGTCAGGTAACCGCCCAATACAGGAGCCATCAATGGTGAGAAAATCACACACATGCTAATCAAGCTGTTTGCACGGTGCAGTTCTGCGCCTTCAAAACAGTCGCGAGTCAATGTACGAGACATCGCACCGCCACAACCGATACCCAAACCTTGGATAAAGCTACCCGCTAAGAACCATTCATATTCATGAGCGAATAATGCGACCAAAGTACCGATGATGTAGATGATCAAACCAATCACGATGATCGGTTTACGACCTAGGCGATCAGAAAGTGGGCCGTAAACAAATTGCGACAGACCATAAGGGATCAAGTAACACGCCATCACTGCTTGCAGTGAAGATGCCGAAACTAAGAACTCACCCGACATATGACCGATAGAAGGCACGTACATCGTTTGAGTCATTTGACCTACGGCAGTCAGAATAGCGATTAAAAAGGTAAGTTTCGCTAATGGAAACGAGGCAGACATTTGCGTTTCTCTCCAAAAATTAAAGACGTAAAAAGCCTTAGCGCTCCTTTGAGGAGAGCCAAATGAATAAAGTGTTCAGGGAATCTAGGCGCGAGATATTAGAGGTTGAGTGCCGAGTTAGCAATCAAAAAGTGTGAAGTTGATCAAGATAAAAATCTATAGTTTGGATTATTAAAACTAATCTGAAATTGTTGTATTCTCAACGATCAAAAGGGGGAATGTTTTTCCTAGAAATTTCGATGCTATGGTTATGCCTAAAGTGTTAGTTCAATAGTTACATGGCCCATGATGGCGTGAATACATTTAGTTGAAATCACAGAAAAAAGGCAAAAGACACGGCCTATTAACATTTATGTAAACTTTCGTTTTATATGTAAGCAATTTGTGCTGTAATTATCCGCTAAGCTATTCGTCAAACTTATTTACATTGTGCTCTTCAATTCATCTCAATGTGGTAGTTACGGTTATGGAAGTCTTTTGGCTTAAATAAGGATATTAAATGCGCTCACTATCGGTACAGTGGAAAATCACCCTGCTTGCAGGCTGCTGTCTAATCATTACTTCACTGTCTCTTATTGGTTTTTCAATCTATAACGCGACCAGTAACCAACAAGTCATCAAATCTCAAAGCTCAGAATCAGTTATCAATAAAACTCAGCAGTTGCTGGCGTCTGTTTCTCAGCTTAATGCTCAAGAAACCCAACGTTATGTAGACGAAGCGGTTTACCGCGCAGAAATGTTAGCAGCCAGTGCTCAGTTTCTAAAGAACAATGCGGATGAAAACTTTACCCCAAGTGAAGAGCTTCGTACTGCGTTAGATGAAATGGTTCGTCGCTCAGTTTTGAACTTTGATTCTATTCAAGGTGCATATTTAGTTTTCCAACCTGATTTACTTGATGGTGAAGATGCGAATTATGTCGATGCGGACTATGTTGGATCTAATGAAAAAGGTCGTTTTGCTCCTTATTGGAAGGTGGCGGATAACGGCGAAAATGTTCTAGCGAACGTTCTGTCAGAACCTATCTTGAGCGATGATAGTAATAGCGAACGCTTTTATTGTCCTTTGTCTTCAGGGCAAACGTGTATTAGTACTCCACGAGTCGTGAACAGCGGTGGTACTGCATTACTTACCTCTTCAATTTCAGTACCTATCTTAGTTGATGATGTTGCTATTGGCTTCTTGGGTATTGACCTAAGGCTAGATGGCTTGACCAGTGTGGTCACGCAATCAGATCAAAGCTTATTTGATGGCGCTGGTGCCGTTTATGTTGTCAGCCTAGACGGTTCAGTTATTGCTTCAGATGACTCAAGTATTGCAGTCGGCTCGGTCTTTCAAAGTGACAATACCAACAGTGATTTAATGACTGACTTTATTTTCGGTGGTGAAGTGACGACTCAATGGAGTGAGAATGGTGAGTGGTTACTCGCATTCGCGCCTGTTTTCGCAGCCAACCAAACTTGGGGCGTGTTGTTTGAGATCCCGCGTGAGAGCGTGGTTGCCGATGCTAACCGATTGGATTCAATCATTAGTACTAAAGTAAGCGAAGGCATCCAAACGGAAGTGATTGCAGGCGTCATCTTTATTCTTTTTGGTTTAGCTATTATCGCGTTTTCTTCATTGTCTATTGTTAAGCCTATCCGACAGGTAGTCGAAAGGCTCAATGATATCGCTTCTGGTGAAGGTGATTTGACTCAGCGTTTGGAAGTGAAATCTCAAGACGAAATTGGTCAGTTATCACAAGGGTTTAACCTGTTCTTAGACAAGCTTCAGCACACGATTAAAGAAGTGATTCAAACCACTGAGCAAGTGGCGAGCACGACAAGCCAAGCTAAGGCATCAGCATCAAGTACACGTGAAAGCAGTGAATCTCAATTTAAAGAAGTCGATCTAGTGGCAACAGCCGCAGAAGAGATGACTCAGACTGCTGGCTTAGTGGTACAAAATGCAGAAGTTGCAGTTGATGCTGCTTGTGAAGCGAACCGTTCTGCTCGACAAGGGCAACAAGTCATCGAGCTCTCAGCTGGAGAAATGAGAAAGCTGGTGGAGCGTATGTCGAGCGCTGTTCCTATTGTTGAAGAGTTAGCTAAAAATAACGGTAACATCACCGAAATCTTAAGTGTTATTGAAGGGATCTCAGAGCAAACCAACTTACTAGCATTGAATGCGGCGATTGAAGCGGCGAGGGCGGGTGAGCAAGGGCGAGGTTTTGCTGTTGTAGCTGATGAGGTAAGAAACTTAGCAAGTCGTACACAATCATCGGTTGGTGAAATCAGAGCGGTGATCGACAAGGTTCATGCTGGAACTCAAGATGTTGTTGAAGCGATACAAGAAGGTAATATCTTAGCCAACGATACTGCGTTACATGTTCAAAATGCAGTTGAAGATCTTGGTTCGATTTTCACTTCAATTGAAGAGATCAGCGATATGAATAGCCAGATCGTGAGAGCAGCAGAAGAGCAGCAATCGGTTTCCGGTGAAGTGAATCAAAGTGTGGTTAACATTCGCGACTTAAGTGCGAAAATTTTGGAACAAGCTGCAGCTTCTGAGCAAGTGGGCAGCGAAATCGAGCAACTATCTCAACAGCAACAGAAATTGGTGAATCAATTCAAGGTCTAGTAGTTGAAGGTCTAGTAGTTCACGGTTTGGCTATTTAAGTTTAGCTAACGGTTGAATCGAAAAAGGGACAAATGAAGATTTCATTTGTCCCTTTTCTGTTTTTCTAAGGCTATTAGGCTATTAGGCTATTAGGCTATTAGGCTATTAGGTTCTAGGGCTCGGTGATATTCATCGAAACCAATTAACCAAGTTAGTCTTCGATAAACCAGTAACCTTTATTTACCAATTCAGTCACGACAGTGACACCTGAAGGAGTCAAAGTGGTTGCTGAGTTAATCACCGAGTCATCACACAGTACGTTTAGTAGCGATGAATCCGCTTCTTCAACCTTGACCACTTCACCATTGATGTAAGCCGTGTTGCTTTCATTCTCATGGTAGAGCGCTTTTAAGCCCGATACTCGACAGATCTCGCCTTCTGACTCTAAGTGCTGAGCGATCTCTTCTTCTGTCCATAATGGCTCAGGAGCGACGATATCAAGCTGGTGGCGTGATTGGCTTAGCAAACATCCCATGAATTCGCTGATGGTTTCAGGTTGCTCTAATGCAGATTTCAACATATCAGTTAGATTGCTTAAATCCGATGAACGAATTTTGCCGTAGCCTTCTTGCGTTTTGAATTCTGGATCGTGCAGGTGCACGTCACCCATATCATGAGCAAGCACAAAATCGGCGAAGTTGCTGATTAGCTCTTGCTCTTTAGGAGAGCGGTAGCCTATAGAATAGCTCATTGATGGCTCTAACGTGTTGCCTTCATGCGGGAAACCCGGTGGGATATAAAGGATATCGCCCGGCTCTAAGGTTTCATCAATGATCGGTTCAAAACCTTCGATTTGACGAAGTGCAGAAGCTTGGACTGTCTCTTTGTATTGGCCCACATCTTTTGCGCCGACTTTCCACTGGCGTTTACCTTGACCTTGAATGATGAATACGTCGTATTGATCAATATGGGGGCCAACGCCACCTTCTGGTGCTGAGTAGCAGATCATTAGGTCGTCGAATAACCAGTTTGGTAAAGCTTGGAACGCTTCTGTCAGCTGATTTGCACCTTGGTGCCAGTGATTCGCTGCTTGAACGATCAATTGCCAATGTGTTTCAGTTAGCTCGCCAAATTTCTCTTCTGAGAATGGACCATGTTCTGCAGTCCATTGGTTGTCGAGGTTAGAGACAAAGCGAGAATCCACTTCTTCTTCCATCGATAAACCAGCAAGTTCTTCCGGCGAAATTGGGTCGACGAAGTTTTGGAAGCCACCTTTTAAGATGGTTGGTTTTTTATGCCAGTAGTTTTCAAGAAATTCGGGCATAGAAAAGCTAAGTTGGTACATGTGAATCCTGTATGTTTTTATGCTAGATGCTAGATGCTAGATGCTAGATGCTAGATGCTAGATGCTAGATGCTAGATGCTAGATGCTAGATGCTAGATGCTAGATGCTAGATGCTAGATGCTAGATGCTAGTTTGGCTTGTAAATCTTGTTGGACAATCTTAATTGCTTCTAACGCCACTTTTGGGTCGATTTCGTTGCTTTCGAGCAGATAGATCAGGTCGACAGCTAACTTAACTTCTTCTGGCGCATTATCCAGTGGTGATGATGTGTTATCAGTGTTCATTTCGCTTAGGGTTCTCTAAGTTAATCAGTCTCTCAATATTTTTCATTGAGTCTTCACAGCGTTCTAATCGTTCTTTTGCTAATTGCCAAGCCTCGTCCGCTTTTTTCTTACTGTGGCGAGGCGCAGAATCAAACGCTAACTTTCGTACTCGTACTAAATCGACCAGTCGCTTTTGCCAATCTTGGTGCTGAGCGAGTTCGTTGTATAGGTCGTTGAGATTTTTACCTGACTTACTTTTTCGGTCTAAGCGTAAATCATGGTTAGCGAGCTCCCTTTGGATTGCTGCTATCTGGTTAGTCAGCTTTTCCGTCAGGTAGTTGGCCCGAGATGCGGTCAGTTGATTTGTATTTTGTTCACGAATAATGGTGTTGTACGTTGCTTGAGTTTCAAGTGCGTAGGGCATTAAAATAGAAGAGCTGCACTTAAATAAGGTTCGGTCAAACAAGGCTTGATGATAAGCACCACGGGCTTTGTCGACCTGAGAACTGTGCCCAATTAAGGTATCCAGTACACTTTTAAGATTTGAAAAATGGTTCATTTCGCTTCCCATTGGCTGGTGGCTATAAGTTTACAAACCACGCTTCGTAAGCCAGTTTAATCGCAAGGACACTCACAACAGTCACAAAGACTGGTCGTATAAATGTAGCACCAAAGCGAATAGCAGAATGTGCTCCAACAAATGCACCAGCCATCAAACAAAGCCCCATGGTTAAACCTAGAACCCAATCAATATGACCGAGAATCGCAAAGGTCACCAAAGAGGTGAAGTTGCTAGTGAAGTTCATCGCTTTAGACAAACCAGAAGCCAGTAAGATATTTAAGCGATAAAGCGCCATAGAACTCACCGTCCAAAACGCGCCAGTACCTGGGCCTGCAACACCATCATAAAAACCAAGAATGAATCCTTGGTACTTTTGTTTTCTTTTAAGTACCGGGCACGGTTTAGGAGACACATTATGGCTCACATCCGGAGTCTTATGAAAAATGGTATAGACAGCAGCGGCAAGAATAACTAATGGCAATACCTTCTCTAACCATTCTGTACTGATGGCATCAACAGTCAGGGTGCCGATTGTTGCACCTATTAATGTCGATATGAATGCATTGGTCCAACATTCAGGTTTGAACAGTTTCTTACGATAGTAAGTAAAAGCGGCAGTTGATGAGGCAAACGTTGCGGCCAGCTTATTAGTTCCGAGTGCAATATGTGGCGGTAAACCAAGCGATAGCAAAGCTGGGACCGTTAACATCCCTCCGCCACCTGCGACTGCATCGATAAAGCCTGCTGCAAATGCAACCAAGGCAAGTATGACCAACATGGTTGGTTCAATCATTTCCATAAATAGCTAGTGTTCTCGTTATCGGCTGTTAGGGCAGCCACATGAATAATCAATGGATTAGCCATGTTGGGTTGTGAATGCAAGGACCTAGCGATGACAGGCCCATAACTACCTTAAGGGCAGTAAAATTAGTATTTTATTGTTCTTTTAAAAGGCGGTAGCGAATCGAGTAGGGATTTCCCGTATCGCTTCGTGACTATGCGTCTATCAAGGATCGTGACTCTACCAGAATCTCGTTCTTTACGCAGCAATCTACCCACAGATTGAATAAGCTTTTTACTCGCTTCTGGAACAGTAATCTGCATAAAAGGATTACCGCCGCGTGATTCAATATATTCTGAATGTGCTCGCTCTACAGGAGAGGTAGGAACACCAAAAGGAATCTTGGTAATAACGAGGTTTTCAAGTAGCTCGCCAGGTAGATCAAGACCTTCAGAAAAGCTACCCGTTCCAAAAAGGACGCTGGTTTTACCTTGGTCTATCAGCTTTTTATGTTTTTTTAGGATTTCGGTTCGTGAAGTATCACCTTGAACCTGCAATGCCCACGACTTTTTAACGAAATCTGTTGCCAAAGCTTCTGCAACTTTATTCATTTGCCAGTAAGAAGAGAATAAAACGAGATTGGCTTTGTTGTCTTCTATTACCTTAGGCAATATTTCAATAAGATATTCAGTAAACTGAGGGGCTTGTGGTTCGTACTTCATTGCAGGAACAACCAGCTCAGCTTGGTTCTGATAATCAAACGGCGATGCCAAAGCAAGAAATTGTACACCGTCTTCGGCTTTTTGACTGATACCAGCTTGATGGCAGAAAAAGTTGAAGGAGTTGAGTGCTCTCATTGTCGCAGAGACGAGTACTGCACCAACACAACGACTCCAGATCTGTTGGTCCAGTTGCCAACCCACCTCTAGTGGCGAAACATTCACAACGAAATCGCCTTCACTTTCTTTATTCAGTTCAAGCCAACGCGCTAAAGGCGCTCCTTTTTCGCGTTTAGGCTCAGCCATTAAGCGCCAAACCTGAGCAAGGTTTTCTGTCCTTTGTATATAGAAGCCAATTTCTGCAAGCGCAGGCTCTGCCAGTTTTGCTGAAAGCTCTCCGTCTTTAACTCGTTCTGCAATCAGGTCTGCAATCTTCGCAACGGCTTGGCTCGCCTTTTGTGTGAGTTGCTTGAGATCTTTAGATTCATTCTCTAGCCAATCAGGTAAGTCGCCATGCTCGAAGCGATACAAGCCGTCTTCAAAGTGGCTAGCATCAAATTGTTTGCTCATTTGAGTCAGGGTAGGGATTAGCTGTTGCACTGAGTCTTGTAGTTCATTTCTAAATCGATGAACACGCTTTTCGTCGGCGAGGCCTGAAAGCTTAGTGATGGATTGATTCAAACGCTCCAACCACGATGCTGCGCCTTTTAAGCTCGCAGCTGCAGAAGAGTGATCTCTAGCTACATGCGGTAAGTGGTGAGCTTCATCGAATATATAGATGCTATTTTCTGGCTCGGGCAGTATCACGCCACCACCAAGGTCGGCATCAGCCATCACTAGACTGTGATTGGCGATAATCACGTCTGCTTTATCCAGCTCTGATCGAGCTTTTTGGAAAGGGCAGTCTCTATGTGTAGGCATACTGTTGTTACAGCTATGCTTATCACTGACGATCATTTGCCAGATCATATTGTCGACAGGTTTTGGCCAGGAGTCGCGATCACCGTCCCATTTACCTTGAGCCAAGCTACGATACATGGTCTGAAGTTGTTCGATGTCTTTCTTTTTTGGCTTAGATTCGAACATGGCCATTTGACCACCATCAATCCCACAAGCAGCAGCTAACTTCTCGGAGCAACAATAACGCTGCCTTCCTTTCGCTAATATAAAAGAAAACTCTCTGTCGGTAAGTCTTCTATATAGAGGGAGATCTTTATTAACGAGTTGTTCTTGTAGGGCAACCGTAGCTGTCGAAATGATGATTTTTCGATTATTTAGCACAGCGACAGGAATCGTTGCCATGAGATAGGCGAGTGATTTCCCGATTCCTGTTCCCGCCTCAGCAACAATCATGCGATTACTTTTGTGGTATTGACCACAAAGTGTTTTAGCTATTTCTGCAACTAGGTAATTTTGAGCACGTCGAGGTACAAAGTTGTCCAACTGATCTTGGAGGTTTTGATAACTGGTGCGAATGGATTTTTGAATTTTAGTAGTTAGCATACTGTGACCTACATAACGGAGCGAGGATAGTAGCACATATCACTAGTCGGTACATTTGCGGCGAAATAGCTTGCTTTTGAATCAAAGGTAGATCTTGTTCACAAAAAAAAACTGAACCATCAGGAACTTAACGATTTTATTTATGTTGTGAAATATAAATTTTAAAAAAGACTGGCTTGTAGGTGTTAAATTCTAATTTGTTATCCATTTTCATTGAATACTAGTTTTAAACTCTGTTATGTTCTTTTTTTATATTATTATATTTCCTGATAAAACTAAGGATAAGTTACTCGTAAAACAATGAAAAAAAATGTAAGTGTTTGATTGTTATTGATTTGTGTTTTTTTTAGATGTGTTTTTAGTTTATTTGACACGCAGGATAATCTTTTGCAATCTAGACCTCGAAATTTAGTGACGGTGATTAACCAACAAAGAGTGGTAATGACCAGTCATAAAAATAAAAGGGAACCGGGCAAGGATCTCCCATTCTTAGAAAAGGCAGTGGATTTATTATGAAAAAGACTCTATTAGCGCTAGCAGTAATGACTGCAGCAGGTTCAGCAAACGCAGCTATCGAAATTTACAACCAAGATGGCGTATCTGTTGATCTTAAAGGCGATATCGAAGTTGTGTACAGCAACGAATTTAAGAAAGGCTCTTCGATGGAGCAGAAAATCGAAGATGCTGACTTCGGCTTCGATGTAAAATACATGGTGAACGCTGATTGGAAAGTTGGCGCTTACTGGGAATTTAACGGTTCTGATAACGCAAACGCTGAAAACACTAAAAACGGCGATACATACGTAGCGGCATACCACGATACTTTTGGTTCAATCAAATTTGGTCGTCTATGTACAGCTGTTGATGATCTAGGTATTGGCGGCGATGAAGCGTTTGGTATCTCTACTCTTCTAGACAATGAAACTAAAGAATGTGCTGACGAAGCTGTTCGTTACGATTTCGATAATGGTGACCTCTACGCTACGCTAGGTTACGTTCAAGATAAAGTTGATGGTTCTGAGAACAAAGAAGCTGAAGGTTCTAACGTAGAATATATTGATGCTCGTATCGGCTACCGTCTGACTGATTTCGATATCTCAGCATTTGTGGCTAACCTAAACGCTGAGGGCGCAAACGATGACCACCAAGGTTACGGTGCTGAGCTAGTATACTCTGGCATTGAAAATGTATACCTATCTACAGCATATTACGGTGTAGCTTCTGACGCTGATAATGATGACAACTCAGTAATCGCATTTGCTGCTGGTTACACTATGGGCCTTTGGGGCTTTAACGCTGGTTACTCAATGGGTGACCACGACGTAGACGTTAAAGACGAAGACCGTTGGTTTGTTAACTCAACTTACGCAATCGCTCCAAACACTAAAGTATACGCAGAAGTGGGTGGTATCGATTCAGACAACACTGATTACAAAACAGACTCTGGCCTAGCTATTGGTGTTGAAGCATCATTCTAATTGACCTCATAGTCGATTCTTAGAAAAAGCCACCCTAGGGTGGCTTTTTTGTTAGAATAAATAATAGTTTTTTGGATTTTAAAGGGAGATGCGGTGATGAAATTATGGTTAGTTTTGGGCTTATTTACTACACTTGTAGGCAGTGTAAGTGCTGCGACTTTAACTCCCCAAAAAGGGGTGTCAATTTTATTCATTAATGGACAACAAGCTGAAAACAAAATTAGTGAGAATCACATTAATGAAGGCTTTAACCAAGTTTTAGTTCGGTTTGATAAAAAATTTGGTAATAGTGGAGTCTATTCTTCAGCGCCTTATATATTGAGCTTTAATGTTACCGGTGATGAAGTAAAAATTAAGTCCCCAAAAGCGCGTAGTTATATTGAAGCAGAGAAGGTCTTCGAAAGTGGAAATCCTTCATGGAATGTTGTGCAAGATGAAGTGGCAATCAAATATCAACAGGATGTCATTGAGCGTAAACCCGGTTTTGCACCTTTTGGCGGGTTAGACTCCCGGTTGGTTGAGTATAATGAAAGCAATGCGATCTACTTCAAGGATGGTGTGTTGCTTGATAAACCGGTCGAAACCGTGGTTTTAGTTCCTGTAGCGACAGGAATGATTGTAGAAAATGAAGCTAAAACTCAAACGAAAACCGCGTCAACAGAAGCTCAAAATATAGAGCAATTGAAAGCTTGGTATCTAAAAGCTTCTAAAAAAGAGCGTAAAGAATTCCGTAAATGGATGATTGACCAAGAGTAATCAATCTTCATCTACAAAAAAGCGAGACTAATAAGTTTCTCGCTTTTCTGTATTTCTATTACTTAAATTTCTTTCCACTCACCCGGTTGAAGCTCACCGACATTCATGTTGCCCATTGAATAGCGAATAAGTCGCAGGGTAGGGAAGCCGATATTTGCTGTCATTCGTCTCACCTGACGGTTACGCCCTTCAATGATAGTAATCGCTAACCATGTTGTCGGTATTGCGGCTCTGAAACGCACTGGAGGGGTTCTTTCCCACAAAGCAGGTTCAGACATCACCTCAATTTGAGCAGGCAGTGTCATGCCGTCTTTTAGCTCCACGCCTTTTCTCAATTTATCTAAATCTTCCTCAGAAGGTGCGCCTTCAACCTGCACCCAGTAAGTCTTTGGTGATTTTGAGTTTGGTTGAGTTAACTTAGCTTGGAAGATGCCATCATTGGTCAAGACCATTAATCCTTCACTGTCGCGGTCAAGTCGACCCGCCGCGTAAACATCTTTAACCGGAATAAAGTCGGCGAGTGTTTTCCTGCCTTCGCCATCAGTGAACTGGCTGAGAGTATCGAAAGGCTTGTTGAACAAAATGACTTTGCGATCTTCGATTGCCACCTTAGGTTTCACGTTGGTAGGTTTGCTTTTATATCGGTGCTTACTCGAGTGCGATTTTTTATGCGAACTACCCGTGTTATTTTTATCACTGCTTCGGTTTTGTCTATTACCGCTTTGTTTTAATGTTGCACCAGCACGAGCTGGTTTGTCTGAACGAGATACGCTGTGTGAGCGAGTAGACATGTTAACTACCTTGCAAAAATGTAAACGAAGTGTGCTGAAAAGTTTTCACTGAAACGGAATTGAGCTATCATTTGCGCGCCTAAAAGACACAAAATAGAACAAGTTGATGGACTCTTAAGCCTGATTTGTTTAATTATACCTTCGTGTTTTATTATAACAACGCACTCACGGATTTGGTTCATGCTGTCATCAAGATTGCATGAAAATAAGATAGAGTACGACTATCGAGTAAGCAGTTTTCACTCTTTGAGTGGCTTACTGGTCAATTTATAACATGCTCAATACTTTAAATGAGCTTGTAAGAACTATAGGGAAATTTCATGCCTACTGAAAAACCAACGATCATCTATACCATTACAGACGAAGCTCCGGCGCTAGCAACTTATTCTCTACTGCCAATCATTCAATCTTTTACAGCTTCTTCTGGTATTAACGTTGATACTCGCGACATTTCACTTGCAGGGCGCATTATTGCCAACTTCCCTGACTATTTGAACGAAGAGCAACGTATTGGTGATGCATTAGCAGAACTAGGTGAATTGGCTAAGACACCAGAAGCGAACATTATCAAGCTTCCAAACATCTCGGCATCTGTACCTCAGCTTCAAGCAACGATCAAAGAGCTACAGTCAAAAGGTTACGCACTTCCTAATTACCCAGAAGAAGCAAACACTGACGAAGAGAAAACCGTTAAAGCGACTTACGATAAAATTAAAGGTAGTGCAGTAAACCCTGTGCTACGTGAAGGTAACTCGGATCGCCGTGCACCACTTTCTGTTAAGAACTATGCGAAGAAGAACCCACACTCAATGGGTGCATGGTCTGCAGATTCTAAGTCGCACGTTTCAAGTATGGATGACAAAGACTTCTTCGGTAGTGAAAAGTCAGTAACGATTGAAGGTGCTACAGAAGTGAGCATCGAATTTGTTGGCAAAGATGGCGCGAAGAAAACACTGAAGCCAGCTTTTGCACTACAAGATAAAGAGATCATTGATGCGTCAGTGATGAACAAAGCTGCTTTGGTTGCGTTCTTTGAGAAAGAAATCGCATCGGCTAAAGAGCAAGGCGTACTGCTTTCTCTTCACATGAAAGCGACGATGATGAAAGTGTCTGACCCAGTGATTTTTGGTCATGCGGTTAAGGTTTACTACAAAGATGTATTCGCTAAGCACGGTCAACTGTTCAACGAGTTAGGTGTTGATGTAAATAACGGCATCGGCGATGTATACGCAAAAATCGCTGCACTTCCTCAAGATCAGAAACAGGCAATCGAAGCTGACCTACAAGCAGTATACGAAACTCAGCCTCCACTAGCGATGGTTGACTCAGACCGCGGTATTACTAACCTACACGTTCCAAGTGACATTATTGTTGATGCATCTATGCCTGCAATGTTACGTTCTTCAGGTCAAATGTGGGATCCAGAAGGTAAGCAAAAAGACACGAAAGCAATGATTCCAGATCGTAGCTACGCGAGCATCTACCAAGCGGTTATTGATTTCTGTAAAGAGAACGGTGCTTTCGACCCTACAACGATGGGCAGTGTACCAAACGTTGGCCTAATGGCTCAAAAAGCGGAAGAGTACGGTTCTCACGATAAGACTTTCATCCTTGAAGCTGCTGGTCAGGTTCAAGTTGTAGACGCTTCAGGTTCAGTGCTTCTTGAGCAAGACGTAGAGGAAGGCGATATCTTCCGTATGTGTCAGGTTAAAGATGCACCAATTCAAGATTGGGTTAAGCTAGCGGTTACTCGTGCTCGTGCATCGGGTGTTCCTGCGGTATTTTGGCTAGACGCGTCTCGCGCACATGACGCTCAGCTTATTAAGAAAGTAGAAGCGTATCTTCCTGAATACGATACTGATGGTCTTGAAATCAAGATCCTTGCTCCACTTGAAGCAACTCAATATTCATTGGTTCGTATCAAAGAAGGTCTAGATACTATTTCGGTTACAGGTAACGTATTACGTGATTACCTAACAGACTTGTTCCCGATTCTAGAGCTTGGTACGTCAGCTAAAATGCTATCGATTGTTCCACTAATGAACGGTGGCGGTTTGTTTGAAACAGGTGCTGGCGGTTCTGCTCCTAAGCACGTGCAACAAGTAGAGAAAGAAAACCACCTGCGTTGGGATTCTTTAGGTGAATTCTTGGCATTAGCGGCATCTCTAGAGCATCTGAGCGTAGTCACTGGCAATGCTAAGGCACAAGTTTTAGCTGACGCGCTTGATAAAGCGACGGGTGAGTTCCTAGATAAAAACAAATCTCCTTCACGTCGAGTAGGTGAGCTTGATAACCGTGGTAGCCATTACTACCTAGCAGCATACTGGGCTAAAGCACTTGCTGAGCAAACGGTTGACGCTGACCTTGCTGCTGAGTTTGCAGGTGTGGCAAGTCAATTGGCTGAAAGTGAAGAAGCAATTGTTGCTGAGCTAAACAACGCTCAAGGTCCAGCCGGTGATTTAGGTGGTTATTACCTACTTGATGATGCATTGGTTTCATCACTAATGCGCCCAAGTTCAACACTGAACGCATTCATTGACGCATAGTGATTAGACTCACCGTTAGCAAATTATGGTCATGATTTACTAACGAGTTGTTTGGTCTGACAGTTAAATCGTAGACCAGGACAAAACGAAAGACGCTTTAACGATAACGTTAAAGCGTCTTTTTGTATTCATAATACTTTGCTACACCTACACCTAGACCTTGAACTACTTTGGGGGCAACATCCTCGAGCGAATCGTATTGTGAGCAACGTTATAGCTTCTAGATCGAAAAACCGCTCATTTAATCCTGTATTAGGGGTATCAAATGAGCGGTTTCAATATTCTGCTTACCTGTCAGCCGTTAATTAGGACTGATGGAGGTCAACATGATTTGGCCATCGCCTATTTAGCGGCGCTGCCTTCTACAGGAACAACAGAGCTAGCGTGCGAGCCTTTAGGTCCACTTTCTACTTCATAGTCGACCTGCTGACCTGCCTTTAAGGTTCGATAACCTTCCATCTGTATTGTGGAGTAATGCGCGAAAATATCGCCGTCTTCACCTTCTGGACAAATAAAGCCAAACCCTTTGGCATTGTTAAACCATTTTACTGTACCTGTAGCCATGCTATACATCCCTCATGCATTTTATTACTAACGTTGTTATATCAATTGTTGTAAGTGCGATTGATATCATTCCTACCAACTAAAGAATTTCAGCTGATAGCTTGAATCTCATACATTGCTTACGGAAATTAACGCTACCCTGCGTAATTATTCCTTATTGTTCATTCTTAACGCGTATTACTCGATTTTGAATCTTGTTATAAAGTTGTATCAGAAAAACCTTTTAGCTCCAATGTAGCTAATGATTGAGCGCAGTCAATAGTAAATTGGTATAAAAGTGATCAATTTTAATAACAAATCACATTCGAGATTAACTGCAAACTATTAACTAAATAGTAACTTAGCGGTAATATTATCGTTAGCATCAATAGTTATGGTGTCTTTTTAATCAATCACATATGTTAATCCTGTTAATAGAGATCTTTTATTTGCAGCGATGGAAATGGTGGATTAGGCTCAGTATAGAGGAATATTTTTTGGTACTGTTTCTCGGTGCAGTTTCTTAGTACACCGTAATGCGTGAATGTGGTAAATTTGAATGACGTAACACTCACGACTTCCGAAAAATAACTCTTAGCAAAGCGATATGAGCAGAAACTTTGAATGGGCATCTCCAGGCTCAGATTTACTGGAGAAAGAAGAGACAAAAGTAAAGCCACCGGCGATGTATAACGTTGTATTGAATAACGATGACTACACGCCTATGGACTTTGTAATCGAGATCCTAGAGCGATTCTTCTCACTAGATATCGAACAAGCAACGGAAGTGATGCTCAAGGTTCATTATGAAGGTAAAGCTATATGCGGCACATACAGTGCTGAAATAGCGGAAACAAAGGTAGCGCAAGTAAAGATGTACTCAAAGGAAAATGAGCATCCGCTACTATGTACAATGGAGCAAGTATAAATTGCTCGAACAACACTGTTGTTCCCTTAGGAGGTACTTATGCTAAATAAAGAATTAGAGACGAGTTTAAATGGTGCATTTGCTCGTGCGCGAGACAAGCGACATGAATTCATGACTGTCGAACACCTCCTACTAGCATTATTAGAAAATGATGCGGCCAAGGAAGCGCTCCAAGCTTGTCAGGCTGATCTCGATGCTCTTCGCAATGAGCTCGATATTTTTATCGATCAAACAACCCCACTTATCCCAGAAAGTGACGAGACTCGTGAGACTCAGCCTACGTTGAGCTTCCAACGAGTACTTCAACGCGCTGTTTTTCATGTTCAGTCTTCAGGTCGTAGCGAAGTTACAGGTGCAAATGTACTTGTGGCTATTTTCAGTGAGCAAGAATCTCACGCGGCATATTTGCTCAAGAAAAACGACATTAGTCGCTTAGATATTGTTAACTTTATTTCTCATGGCATTACCAAAGCCAGTAACGAAGGTGATAGTTCATCACCGTCTGATTCATTTGGTGGCGCAGAGAATGCAGAAGAAGCTAATTCTGAAGATCGTCTAGAAAATTTTGCAACTAACCTTAACGAAGTGGCGAAACAAGGTAATATCGATCCGCTTATCGGGCGTGATAAAGAGCTTGAGCGTACGGTTCAAGTTCTATGTCGTCGTCGTAAAAACAACCCTTTGTTAGTGGGTGAAGCGGGTGTGGGTAAGACCGCAATCGCTGAAGGTCTTGCATGGCGTATTGTTGAAGGTCAAGTACCTGAAATCATTCAGAGTAGTGTGATTTATTCTTTAGATATTGGTTCACTTCTAGCTGGGACCAAATACCGTGGTGACTTTGAGAAACGTTTTAAAGCGATTCTTAAGCAACTGGAGAAAGAAGAAGACGCAATCCTATTCATTGATGAGATCCACACCATTATTGGTGCAGGTGCAGCATCGGGTGGTCAGGTTGATGCGGCAAACTTAATTAAGCCACTACTAAGCAGCGGTAAATTACGTTGCATCGGCTCAACGACATACCAAGAGTACAGCAGCATTTTTGAGAAGGAGCGTGCTTTAGCTCGTCGCTTCCAGAAAATTGATATTGTTGAACCATCACTAGATGACACAACCAAGATTCTGATCGGTTTGAAGCCAAAATACGAAGCTCACCACGAAGTGCGTTACACCAACAAAGCGTTGCGTGCCGCTGTGGAGTTGTCAGCTAAATACATTAATGAACGTCACCTTCCAGATAAGGCAATTGACGTGATTGATGAAGCCGGCGCTCGTAGTCGTTTGGCACCAGCAAGCCGTCGTAAGAAAACGGTAAGCGTGGCTGATATTGAGTCAATGGTTGCGAAAATGGCTCGTATTCCTGAGAAGTCAGTATCATCTTCAGACAAAGATACGTTACAGAAACTGGATGACCGCATGAAAATGTTGGTATTCGGACAAGACCCAGCGATCGATGTATTGAGCGAAGCGATTAAGCTGACTCGTGCAGGATTGGGTGCAGACAATAAACCTGTTGGTTCATTCCTATTCGCTGGTCCAACTGGTGTAGGTAAAACAGAGGTGACTGTACAGCTGTCTAAGTTGATGGGTATTGAACTGTTGCGCTTTGACATGTCTGAGTACGGTGAGCGTCACTCTGTGAGCCGTTTGATCGGTGCTCCTCCTGGTTATGTTGGTTATGACCAAGGTGGTCTACTCACTGATGCTGTAATCAAGAATCCACACTCTGTTGTGTTACTTGATGAGATAGAGAAGGCTCACCCAGATATCTTTAACTTGTTACTACAGGTGATGGACAACGGCACGCTAACTGACAACAACGGTCGTAAAGCGGATTTCCGTAACGTGATCCTTGTGATGACGACCAATGCTGGTGTTGCTGAAACTGAGAAGAAATCGATCGGTCTGATCCAACAAGATCATGCGCCAGACGCGATGGGTGAAATCAAAAAGGTATTTACACCTGAGTTCCGTAACCGTCTTGATAATGTCATTTGGTTCAACAGCCTTGATCCAAGTGTGATTAACCAAGTTGTCGACAAGTTCATTGTTGAGCTTCAGGTTCAACTGGACGCTCGTGGCGTGTCTTTAGAAGTTTCTGAGGATGCTCGTCATTGGTTAGCTGAAAGAGGTTATGACAAGACTATGGGTGCGCGTCCTATGGGACGAGTGATTCAAGAGAAGCTTAAAAAGCCTCTTGCTAATGAATTACTGTTTGGTAGTTTGGTTGACGGCGGTACGGTTAAAGTATCCCTGATAAAAGACGATCTAGATTTCATCTATGTTGGTGCTAAAGAAGAGGTTATGCATTAAGCCTATTTCTTAACAGCTTAAGCTGTTGCTGATTGCTTATTGAGAGCGCGGTACAGCTAATCACGATAATAAACGCATGACTTCGGTTGTGCGTTTTTTATGCTTGCGAGATGCGAGATTGGTGTTGTTGGAGTGGTAAAAAATTCAGGCGATAAAAAACGGAGCATAAAGCTCCGCTTCTTATCGTATTCGGTAATTAAAAATTAACGAGCACGGAAGACGATGCGGCCTTTAGAAAGGTCGTATGGAGTCATCTCAACAGTTACTTTATCACCAGTAAGAATACGGATGTAGTTTTTACGCATTTTACCGGAGATGTGTGCTGTCACTACGTGACCGTTTTCAAGCTCAACACGGAACATCGTGTTTGGTAGAGTATCAAGGACCGTGCCTTGCATCTCGATTACGTCTTCTTTAGCCATCTAATCCTCTTTCGAAATTTGGCGGTTTTCAACGGCTTGATTGTGCCGTTAAAATCAAAATATGTAAAGTTGTCGCGTATTCTACCCTTGCCACCGCTGATTTACTAGCCTTTGATGACGTTGAAATCGTACTTTATAGTTCATCGCAGGACATTCATCGATTTGATAACCCAAATATAACCACTGTTTCTGTTCTTTCTGGGCGTGCTGGATTTGAAACAGAACACCTAGTGTTCCCATAGAGATGTCGATATCAGGATCGAAGAAGGTATAAAATGCGCTTGTGCAGTGAGACATCACATCAGTGACGGCGATGCCGACTAACTGGCTATCATCATAGATGTGCATGAACTTTGTGGCAAGCCATTCATTTTTAGAGAATTGTAGAAACTCTTCTTTTTTTGGGGGATACATGGTTCCGGAACGGTGACGAGCGGTTATATAGCGACTATATAAGTCAAACCAGTTGTCATCCATCTCGTCTTTCAATTCCCAACGTAGTGATTTGGCTTTGTTGAGGATTCGTCGTTGGCTTTTGGAAAGCTTGACCTCGGGAATCGAGAGGCGAATAGCTTGGCACGCAGAGCAATTATCGCAATGTGGCTTATAAATGGTCGCTCCACTGCGGCGAAATCCGTTGGCGAGCAGGACTTCATAATTATCTGAAGTATGCATGTGCTCATCAAGCGTGACCGCCACTCTTTCTTGAAGATGTGGCAGGTAGCTGCAAGCATGGTTATCGGTCAATCCAATTCTGATTTGTTGTAAATCTGAACTCATGAAGGCGTTCCCTCTAGCCATTGTGATTTAAAACATCCATCGCTAAGTTGATTTTCTTTAAGTATTTTCAAAGCACTAAGGAACTCATCTCTTTCTACTTCGATAGCGCCCAAGGATTCCAAATGAGGGTTCATGACTTGGCAATCGATGAGCTTTCCTCCGAATCGTGTAAAGTGTTCACAAAAGTACCACAGTGCAATTTTAGAGGCATTGGTCTTCAGACTAAACATCGATTCACCACAAAAGACTTGGCCTCTTTGCAAACCGTAAAGTCCGCCGATAAGCTCGTCGCCTTGCCAAACCTCAACGGAGTGGCAGAAACCTAATGAAGAAAGTTCGCGGTACGCTGACTGCATGTCACCGTTTAGCCAAGTTTCTTCTTCGGGTCTTAGCGAGGAGCAGTAGCCAATCACTTTGTCTGTCGCTTGGTTGATGCTGACACGGTAATTATGCTTTCTTTGAAACTTTTTAAGACTTTTTGACGGTTCGAATGTCTTAGGATTAAATACCGCTCGTGGTGCAGGGCTCCACCAAAGTATAGGCTCCCCTGGGCCGTACCATGGAAATATACCTTGGCTATAAGCGTTTAAAATTCGCATGGGTGACAAATCACCACCGAAGGTGAGCAGACCGTTAGGTTCATCAAGCGCGTCGAAAGGCGAAGGAAACTCTATACTAGTAGTATCAAGTTCGGTTAGGTATATAGTCATAAGTACCGCGTTACAGATTAATCACTGACCAAGAGGTCTTTAGGAGTTTTACCATGAAAAAGTTGCTTTGGATTTTACTTGTTTTGCCCATGTTGGCAAATGCAGCTTACAACAGAAACCAAGCTCGACCAGTCAATGAGGTCGTTTATGGTGAGATTGACACAGTCAGATACATTACCCAACAAGAGATCGTAGAGTCGAAAGCGAATGGTTGGGAAACCTTGTTAGGTGCGGCTATTGGTGGCTTGATAGGTAATCAATTTGGTGGCGGTACCGGCAAAGAAGTCGCAACGGCCGTCGGTGCTGTGGCGGGCGCCGGGATTGCTCGCAATCGAGGTAACACACAATACAAAGTGGAATATAAGCTCGTCGAGTTATTGGTCAAAACTAAAGATGACAAGTTGGTTAACATCATTCAAGACGTCGATAACTCGATGTTGTTTAACCGAGGTGATGATGTGCGAATTCTCTATTTTTCAGACGGCGTCCGAGTTGATCTCGTGTACTAGTATATAAATATGTTTGGTTGGCTAATTAATCGCCTTTATCGAGGGGATTAGCTCTGGAGTTCATTGGAAAAGTTCGTTAGTCTGCAAGTACGAAGAATTATTCATCACCCGAAAATAAATACGCGCCAGTGACTTCGGGTGGTACAAGGACTATAAGATTTAATGGAAAGCCTTACGTTACAACCAATTCAAAAAGTGAGCGGGGAAGTTAATCTACCTGGCTCAAAAAGTGTTTCCAACCGTGCGCTTCTTTTGGCTGCACTTTCAACTGGAACCACGCGCCTAACAAACTTACTAGACAGTGATGATATTCGCCATATGCTGAATGCCTTGACGCAATTAGGTGTTGATTATCAGCTTTCTGCAGATAAAACCGTCTGTGAAGTGACGGGCGTGGGTGGTGCATTCTCAAGTGACAAAACCCTAGAGCTTTTCTTAGGCAATGCGGGTACGGCGATGCGCCCGCTAGCTGCTGCACTTTGTTTGGGTCGTGGTGAATATGTTCTGACTGGCGAGCCTCGCATGAAAGAGCGACCAATCGGTCACCTAGTGACTGCACTGCAAGAAGCCGGCGCCGACGTTGAATACCTAGAAAACGAAAATTACCCACCATTGAAGATCACGGGTACTGGCCTTAAAAGCGGTACGGTTTCAATCGATGGTTCTATCTCTAGCCAATTTTTGACGGCATTTTTGATGGCTGCGCCTTTAGCTGAAGGTGAGGTAACAATCAAAATTGAGGGTGAATTGGTTTCTAAACCTTACATCGATATCACGCTACACATTATGAAACAATTTGGTGTGGATGTGATCAACAACGATTACCAAGAGTTCGTAATTCCGACTGGGCAATCTTACTCAGCACCGGGTGATTTCTTGGTTGAGGGTGATGCATCATCTGCGTCATACTTCCTTGCTGCCGCAGCGATTAAAGGGGGTGAGATTAAAGTAACGGGTATTGGTAAAAATAGTATCCAAGGTGATATCCAATTTGCTGATGCGCTTGAGAAAATGGGTGCAGAAATCGAATGGGGTGACGACTACGTGATCTCTCGTTGTGGTGAGCTGAAAGGCATCGATATGGACTATAACCATATCCCAGATGCAGCGATGACTATCGCAACGACAGCTTTGTTTGCTAAAGGAACAACGGCAATCCGTAATGTTTACAACTGGCGTGTGAAAGAGACCGATCGCTTAGCGGCGATGGCGACAGAGCTTCGTAAAGTTGGCGCAGAGGTCGAAGAGGGTGAAGATTACATCATCGTTAACCCTGTTGCTCAACTGACACATGCGGCGATCGATACCTATGATGATCACCGTATGGCGATGTGTTTCTCGTTGGTGGCGTTGAGTGATACACCTGTGACAATTAATGATCCAGGTTGTACTTCAAAGACTTTCCCTGACTACTTCGACAAGCTGAAAATGCTGAGTCAATAAAAATGCTAAGCATATAACGGTCCAGGAAGTAAAAAAGCTTGCCTAAATGGCAAGCTTTTTCGTTATTGTTGAAGCGTAAATTCTTTTGAAAGATGGTGCGCTAAGTATTTAAACATGTTAAATACTGCGGTTGTATTCTCTGTCGGCATTCCATTGCTGTCTAAGAAGTATTCACCTTTGAAGATGAGGACATCGTCTTTTTCTACTACGCTGTTTGCGCGCATGCCTTCAATGTAGTCATCATGTGATTGGATAATTTGGTTTGCGATAAGCAGTAAATCAAATTCTGCTATTACTTTCTTTGTCATGAGTTTATCTCTGATAACTGAATATAACGTTGAGTTTATGGTGTCGAACTAGAAATTCAATGATTTCACAACCGATTAAGAGAGTCTTTTTAAACATCCACAATTTATTTTGTGATTTACGGCAAAAATAATTGAATGGGGCTCGCGTTAGATTCGCGGACAAGCTTAGTATGAGCCCGTTTAGACGTAATGCCTGATGAATAGGCTCTTGCAAGTATTCTTAGTGAGTACTTTATAGCTTCTTTATATTGTGCCCCTTTTCTCTATGAGTCGTCGAATTGTCGAGCGATCAGATCCAATTTTGAAAAAAGCGGTTGATCTTCTAGTAATCTCGCACAATAGTAAAAAAAGAAGCAATGAATTTAGAATATCATGCGTAAAAGCCCACAAGCTAAATTGTTGGTGCTGAAGCATCGTGATTAAGGACGTTAGAGTCAATATGGGTAAATCGCTCGTTATAGTGGAGTCGCCAGCCAAGGCTAAAACTATCAATAAATATCTTGGCAAAGACTTTGTCGTTAAGTCGAGTGTAGGTCACGTACGTGATTTACCAACGGCGGGTCAAAGTACTGGTCAAAAGGCTGCTGCAGTTTCAACCAAGGGTATGAGCCCAGAAGATAAAGCTCGTATCAAGAAAGAAAAAGATCGCAAAGCTCTCATTAAAAAGATGGGTATCAACCCATATCAAGAGTGGGAAGCGAACTACCAAATTTTACCTGGTAAAGAAAAAGTCGTTGCTGAATTGCAAAAACTGGCTGAGAACGCAGACCATGTTTATCTCGCAACCGATTTGGATCGCGAAGGAGAAGCTATCGCATGGCACCTTCGTGAGATCATCGGTGGTGATGAAACGCGATACAAGCGAGTGGTTTTTAACGAAATTACCAAAAATGCTATCCAACAAGCTTTTGAAACTCCAGGTGAGCTAAACATTGATGGCGTAAACGCACAACAAGCACGACGTTTTATGGACCGTGTTGTTGGCTTTATGGTGTCGCCACTGCTTTGGAAGAAAGTAGCACGAGGCCTATCCGCTGGCCGTGTTCAATCAGTCGCTGTAAAACTACTGGTTGAGCGCGAGCGCGAGATCAACGCTTTTATCCCCGAAGAGTTCTGGGATGTGCATGCTGATACCAAAACAGCAGAGAAAACAGATTTCAGACTGCAAGTTGCTCAGAAAGACGGTGTTGCGTTTAAACCTGATAATGAAGCGCAAACACAAGCTGCAGTTAGCGTTTTAGAAAAAGCTCAATACGAAGTATGTAAACGTGAAGACCGCCCAACTAAGAGTAAGCCGTCTGCACCTTACATCACGTCTACGCTGCAACAAGCGGCGAGTACGCGTCTTGGTTACGGCGTGAAGAAAACCATGATGTTGGCTCAACGTTTGTATGAAGCGGGTTACATCACTTATATGCGTACTGACTCAACCAACTTGAGTTCAGAAGCTGTTGAAGCCGCTCGTGAATACATTGGTTCTGAGTACGGCGAGCAATATCTTCCACCTAAAGCACTTGTATACGGCAGCAAGGAGGGCGCTCAAGAGGCCCACGAAGCGATTCGTCCTTCAAGTGTAGATGTTAAGTCGGAAGACTTAAACGGCGTAGACGCAGACGCACACAAGCTATATTCACTGATTTGGAATCAATTCGTTGCTTGTCAAATGACACCTGCGCAATACGATTCAACGACAGTAAGCGTTAAAGCGGATGAGTACACGCTAAAAGCGAAAGGCCGTATTCTTAAGTTTGACGGTTGGACTCGCGTTCAACGTCCAATGGGCAAAAATGAAGATACTATTCTTCCTGCTGTACAGGTTGGTGAAAAGCTAGACTTAATCGCACTCGACCCTAAACAGCACTTCACTAAGCCACCAGCACGTTTCACTGAAGCTGCGCTGGTTAAAGAGCTTGAGAAGCGCGGTATTGGTCGTCCTTCAACTTACGCATCAATCATCTCGACGATTCAAGATCGCGGTTATGTAAAAGTTGAACAGCGCCGTTTCTATGCTGAGAAGATGGGTGAAATTGTTACTGACCGTCTAGATGGCAGTTTCGATGATCTAATGAACTATGACTTTACTGCTCGTATGGAGCAGAAGTTAGACCAAATTGCAGAAGGCGAAGCAAGCTGGAAAGGCGTGCTAGATAACTTCTTCGAAGACTTTACTGGCGATTTGGAAAAAGCGGATCTAGACGAAGACGCTGGTGGCATGAAGCCAAATCATATCGTAGAAACCGATATTGAGTGTCCAACTTGTAGCCGTAAAATGGGTATTCGTACAGCTTCGACAGGCGTATTCCTAGGTTGTTCTGGTTATGCACTTCCACCAAAAGAGCGTTGTAAGACAACAATCAACCTTGGTGATGAAGAAGGTATTATCAACGTTCTTGAAGAAGACGTTGAAACAGCAGCACTTCGAGCGAAAAAGCGTTGTCCTATTTGTGAAACGGCAATGGATGCTTATCTGATTGATGATAAGCGTAAGATGCACGTGTGTGGTAACAACCCTAACTGTGAAGGTTATGTGGTTGAACACGGTGAATTCAAAGTCAAAGGCTACGATGGTCCACTTGTTGAGTGTGACAAATGTGGTTCTGACATGGTTCTGAAGAATGGTCGTTTCGGTAAATACATGGACTGTACGAGTGAAGATTGCAAGAACACTCGTAAGATTCTGAGAAATGGCGAAGTAGCGCCACCTAAAGAAGACCCAGTGCATTTCCCTGAACTTCCATGTGAAAACTCAGATGCGTACTTCGTACTTCGTGACGGTGCTTCTGGTCTATTTATGGCAGCGAGCAACTTTCCTAAATCACGTGAAACACGTGCGCCATTAGTGGAAGAGCTGGTGCGTTTTAAAGACCGTATTTCACCTAAATTCCAATACCTGACATCAGCACCAGTTGCTGATCCTGATGGCAAGCCGACAGTCGTTCGTTTTAGTCGTAAGACAAAAGAGAACTACGTTCGTACTGAAGCGGATGGTAAACCATCTGGTTGGACTGCGTTGTACATCGATGGTAAGTGGGAAATTACGGATAAACGTAAAAAGCCTAAAGAGAAGTAACTGAACGTTATTTGAAAAAAAAACAGCCATTAGGCTGTTTTTTTTTGACCAAAATACGACTAACTATGCAACTGGTTGATTTGGTGTGTTGATTGCGAGAATTTATTAAATTCACAGGGTAAAATAAATGGAGATGATTAATTATATCTTCTTATGCAACTTTAACGAGAATGTAACTTAATTCAAATATTGTAACTCAAAGATCAGTGTTTAGTTGTATACCTGATGTGTGACGGGTGTTAATGTAATGTTTCGCCCGCACGGTGTAGTGTGAGCTGCTTTAAGTCTTAGGAAAGCAATCAGCTTACATAGCACAGAATGGCGTATTAAAAATTGAAATCGACCGAAAAGTCGATAACGTATATAAAACCAAGTGCAAAGAATAGTGCACGCATAACAACGTTTGGCTTAGGATATTGTCACTGTATGTGAATGAATATTCGTTAAGTACCGAAATAAGTGTTAGTGCTCATCCCCCAGAGGAAGACACCTCTACGAGTACTGACATCGACAAGCTATAGATATATGGAGAATAAAATGGCTGGTGTATTGGGAATGATTCTTGCTGGTGGTGAAGGCTCTCGCTTAAGACCTTTGACTGAATCTCGCAGCAAACCCTCGGTTCCTTTCGGTGGTAGTTACCGCTTAATTGATTTCGCTTTGAACAACTTCGTTAATGCTGATCTTATGAAGATCTACGTATTAACACAATTTAAGTCACAATCTCTGTTCCACCACATGAAAAAAGGTTGGAATATCAGTGGCATCACAGATCGTTTTATCGACCCAATTCCTGCGCAAATGCGTAAAGGAAAGCGTTGGTATGAAGGCACAGCCGATGCTATCTACCAAAATATGGGCTTTATGGAGCTGGAAGAACCTGATCAAGTCTGTATTTTTGGTTCTGACCATATCTATAAAATGGACATCAAACAAATGCTTGATTTCCATAAAGAAAAGAAAGCAGCGTTAACCGTTTCTGCACTGCGTATGCCGCTTGCTGAAGCATCAGAGTTCGGTGTTATCGAGGTGGATGCTGAAGGCCGTATGATTGGCTTTGAAGAGAAACCTGCAAATCCTAAGTCGATTCCGGGAGACCCAGAGTCAGCGCTCGTTTCAATGGGCAACTACGTATTCGAAGCGAAAGAACTTTTTGCTGAACTAACGGAAGATGCAGATAAACCTGAATCTTCACATGACTTCGGGAAAGACATTATTCCAAACATGTTCCCACGCGGTGATGTGTTTGTTTATGATTTCAGCACCAACCGTATTACTGGTGAGAAAGAAGAAGTTTACTGGCGCGATGTAGGTACGATTGATGCGTACTGGCAAGCACATATGGACCTTCTTAAGAAAGATGCACCATTCTCGCTATACAACCGTAAATGGCCTCTACACACTTACTATCCGCCACTACCACCAGCGACGTTTACTGACTCGGCTAATGGTCGCATTCAGATCATTGATAGCCTTGTGTGTAGCGGTAGTTACGTACGTGGTTCGCGTATTGAAAAGAGTGTATTAGGCTTCCGCAGTAATATCGCATCAGCGTGTGATATTAGTGAGAGTATTTTATTAGGTGATGTGAAGGTGGGTGAGGGTTGTATACTTCGTCGCGTTATCATTGATAAAGATGCAGACATCGCACCGGGCACTCAAATTGGTGTAAACCTGACAGAAGACAAAAAGCATTACCACGTATCTGACGATGGTGTAGTTGTAATTTCTAAAGGAGCGCGAGTTGGTTACTAAAACTCTCTCGGTACTTTTTGTAGCGTCTGAAGTTGAAGGCTTGATTAAAAGTGGTGGCTTGGCTGATGTAGCCAAGGCACTGCCGAAAGCGTTACAAACACTCGAACAGGACGTTCGAGTGACTATCCCCGCGTATAGAAACATTCCAAACATTGATGCAGCCGAAGTCATTTTATCGACCGAGCTCGATCATTGGCCTCATACCGCTTACCAAGTCAAAAAACTGAGTGTAGAAGGTGTTCAAGTTTTTGGTATCGAATGTGCCAAATATTTCGACCGTCCAGAAATGTACGCAGAAAATAATCAAGCTTACGCAGATAACGGAGAGCGTTTCTCGTTCTTCAGTGCAGCCTGCCTTGATATGCTTCCTAAGCTTGGCTTCCAACCTGATATCATTCATGCAAATGACTGGCATACAGGCTTTGTCCCTTTTTTGCTTAAATCACGTTATCAACAACATGATTTCTTTGAAAATACGCGCAGTGTTATCTCAATTCACAACGCAGTTTTCAAAGGTGTGTTCGCATACGATGAACTGCAATTTCTACCAGAAATGCATAGCTACAATGTGCCTGAAGCTTCAGTGAGTGACACGCATGTCACAATGCTGAGAGCCGGCGTGATGTGTGCTGATAAGGTGAACGCAGTCAGTCCAACGTATGCCGAGGAGTTGAAAACGGAATTAGGCAGTCATGGTATGGCAGCAGAATTCCAGTACAGATCCGCGGATCTTTTTGGCATTTTGAATGGTTGTGATTACGGAGCTTGGAACCCGGAAACGGACGCTTTCCTCCCTCGTAAATTTAAAGCGACAAAGCACAGCATGGTTCGTGGGAAGTCAGCTTGTAAGCAAAAACTGCAGCAAGATGTTGGCCTCCACGTCACCGATTGTGCGGTTTATGGCATGGTTTGTCGTTTGACTAATCAGAAAGGTGTTCATTACTTACTGCCTATCATCGAACAGTTTTTGAAAAACGATCTTCAGATCGTGATTGTCGGTACTGGTGATCCAGTTTTAGCGAGTCAGCTGAAAGAGCTGTCGGCACTTCACTCAGATAAGTTCTCGTTTGTAGAAGCGTATAATAATGAGCTTGCGCACTTAGTTGAAGCGGGTTCTGATTTCTTCTTGATGCCTTCGGAGTTCGAACCTTGTGGCTTAAACCAAATCTACAGCATGGCTTACGGTACGTTACCGATTGTTCGCTCTGTGGGCGGTTTAAAAGACAGTGTGAATGATTACGATCAGGATCCCGAGATAGCGACCGGCTTTGCTTTTGAAGAGCCAACACCGCAAGCGTTACTGGCAGTATTGCATCGTTCATTACTACTTTATGCACAAAACCCCGCTGAAATTAAGCGTGTTCAACTTTACGCGATGCAACAAGATTTTAGCTGGGAAGATGCGGCAAAAGAATATCTTACGATGTACCATTCTGCATTTTAACGTGCTGAATTAGCTGTAAAATAAGCTGATGTATAACAACTGAACTTAATAGTAGAAGGCGCTCTGATAGTAGAGTGCCTTTTTGTTTTCTGGTCAGATCACATCACGTTTAGGAAGAGAAAACTTGCAAACTCATTTTAGTCAGGTAGAAAAGGTGGGGTGGGTATTCACATGACTAATGTTAGGTTTGACACTATTATCACTTAAATTTCTTGATTGCGTGATATCCTTAGCCATCGCCTTGTGATGAGGCAGAGCACCATTCCAATAATTAAAGCGATAGGTATGTCTGAGAGTTTACTATTTCATAAAACATTTACTCACCCTACGAGCGATGAGTGGGTTGTATTTGTGCATGGCGCAGGAGGCAGTTCCTCCATTTGGTTTAAGCAGATCAAAGCGTATAAACAGCACTTCAACTTGCTTCTCATTGATTTGAGAGGGCATGGTAAATCAGACAACATCCTCAAAGAGCTGATTTCGAATCGTTATACGTTCAAAGCGGTAACGCTCGATATTCTTAAGGTGTTAGACCATCTGAAAATCCGTTCTGCACACTTTGTAGGCATGTCTTTGGGCACGATTATTGTCCGTAATGTCGCAGAGCTAGCGGCTGGCCGAGTACGTTCAATGGTACTGGGTGGTGCCGTGACCAAACTCAACACTCGCTCTCAAGTCTTAATCAAGCTGGGTAACCTCAGCAAGCACATCATTCCTTACATGTGGTTATACAGCCTTTTCGCTTACGTTGTGATGCCACAAAAAAGCCAAAAAGAATCACGTCACCTGTTTATCCGCGAAGCCAAAAAGCTGTGCCAAAAAGAGTTTAAACGCTGGTTTATCCTTACGGCTGATGTGAACCCATTGATGAAGTACTTCAAAGACCGAGAGTTGCCGATTCCAACTTTGTATTTGATGGGCGAGCGCGACTACATGTTTATCAAGCCAGTAAAAGAAATGGTAGAAGCGCATAAGTCGAGTGAGTTGGTAGAAATTGCCAACTGTGGGCATGTGTGCAACGTAGAAAACCCTGAAGAATTCAATCAACGATCTATCGCTTTTATTCAAAAGCAAATTCAGTGATTCTTTAGCAGAACAGATGCTCGAATAGAATTGAAACAAAAACGGGAAGCTAATTTTAGCTTCCCGTTTTTATTTGGAGGAGGTATCTGACCGAGTTGTTATATAAGGCCGTTGGAGCCACTTTACCTTTCAAAACCTGCTATTCAGGTGAAGCAGCACCGCACTGCCAACAAGAACCGAATTGTGCTTCGTTGACTTCATGACATTCTCCGCAACGCCACTCTTCATAAATGATCGAATCTTGCTGTTTCTGGTAGTCATTAACAACTGCCCGGGCTTTGCTCGCCAATTCTGGCTCATATAACCATACGTAAGGGTCAGTTTCTTCGGTAAATGGGATTTCCCCTTTCAAACCGAATAACCCTTCACCACGAACTTCACACGCAATATTCACACTTTCTAGTAATCCACAGATAATGTGGGCTTCTGTCGGATTCGATGCACTGAAGATTTTCATTGAGATAGAACCTTATCTGGCTATATGCGTTATTTAGCTATTATAAGTATACGTTATTCAGCCACAGGTGCTGAGCGAAATTTATTCATCAACCATTTAGCAATGATTGGGAATACACCCAGTAAGGCAAATGACAATAGTACTGAAGGGGACACGATACCCGAAAGTGAATCAATTTCCGCGAGTTGAGTACCAGCATTCAAGAAAACAGCAGTACCCGGTAACATCCCTATTTGACTTGTAATGTAATAGCGACTCACAGACATAGGTGTTAGACCCATCAACAGGTTGATAAGGAAAAATGGGAATACAGGAATCAGACGCAGAGAAAATAAGTAAAATGCTCCGTCTTTTTCAACGCCCTTGTTAATCGTTGCTAATTTGTCACCAAACTTGGTTTGAATCCAGTCACGTAACAGATAACGGCTACTTAAGAAGGCTAACGTCGCACCGATCGCACTCGCGAAAGATACCAGCAGCAAGCTGTTCCAGAAGCCAAATAGCGCGGCTCCTAATAGGGTCACAACAGCGGCACCAGGAATGGAGAAAGCAGTAATCATTATATACGCGACAAAATAGATAGCGGCAGCCGCAATAAAGTTGCTGTCAATGTAGTCATTTAAGACAGCTTGTTGGGCCTTAGCATTTTCAAGCGTTAAGTATTGGCCGAAATTGACGCCTAACAAGACGATGGTTACGACCAACACAATACCCAATATCATTTTCTTACTCATTGATACTTCCTCTAAATTTTCAATGTATACCATTAGTATAGATAGACAGGCAAAGCATAGATTAACTTTCAGCAGATATGAAAAACTGTCAGTTTGCTTATTTACTACTTCGTCATAAAGCGTACAGAATCAGATGTATTTTTCTTTCGAGGGTAGGAGATTGTTTTGTTTGAACAAATTCTATTGCAGAAATTTAAAGAGTACAAAAAGTGATAAAAATTTGAAATACATTTGGTCTTGGTACGTTCTGTATACTTAACAATCTAGGAGTATCGATTGTTAAGATAATGATTCAAGCAGAAAACTAAGGAGTTAGCTATGAAAAATTTATCGTTGATTGCTGCTATTGCTACTGCAAGTCTTATCTCCTTTCAGGCGTCAGGAGCCGGCTTTTACAACAGCACAGCTGTTGAATCCAAGATGATTAAAGGGGAAATCGTATCTACACAAAGTCAAGCTTATGCAGATGGCAAAAAGATGTGGAGTGACTTAAGTGACAAAAAGTCTTTCGAATTGAGTCAAGTTCTTCTCCAATCCAATGACAAAGTAGACGTCAAGTCGTTTGAACTAAGGAATGGCTCCGTTGAAGTAAAAGAGTTCTTGGATTCTTCGGGTACTATAAGCTTTGTTCCTATGGTTAAAGTTGATTACAGATACAATTACCGTCCGTCTTTATAATGTTCGTTACGCTAGCTCTCTAGGTCTGTAGAGAGCTAGACTTGTCTATATAAAAAAACCGCAGTAAATGCGGCTTAGTTATGTATACAGTTTTGTACTGACAATGTTAATTGACGCGATTGATAAGCTCTTCACGACGCTGCTGCGGTATAACAGACCAATGTGTGCCATTGATCGCGCCTTCTAGCGCCCAAAGTAGTTCAATACTGACAGAAGACGCATGTGATTCTTTGATGGCGTTAAATGCGTTTACAGAGCCAGATTCATATAAACGTTCTACGGAATCGATCCCTGCTTTTTTCAACATACGCTCAGTGGCGAGTCGAAGGTTGGGCAGATCTTTGAGTCGAGTAGGCTTAGCTGAAGATTGCTCAGCTTTTTCTTCTTTAGCAAAACCCAGAGACGTCGTTGCAAGCTGCAAGATTTTCTCTTGGTCTTGCCACAGGCCTTCGGGTAAAGCGAAATATTTAGTAACGACAGGGAAACCACGTTTTTTGTAGACGTACGGTTGAAACCCTTGTTGTTCGAACTGTTTCGTTGTGCATTTGTCTGCTCGTATGTGCAGCTGGTCATTTACAACCAGAGCAAACATAGTGTCATCAGCAAAAAGACCGAAGCCACCAAACATCGAGCGTGATTTTATTTTTCCTAGGGATTCAAATAATTTCATTGAATCCTTTAGTATCGGTTTATCCATGTTATTTATCTCGGTGTATTTGAACTACGCCACCAAATAAGCAGGTCCGAGAGATTAGCAAAATGTTGCAATTAAATTGTCAATTAGCCGTAAATTACTAAATTATTAGTAGTTACTGCATTTTGCCATCGGTAACCCCGCTACCATACCAACGAGTGGTTTAGGCCGGAAGCTTTGCGTCTCACTCTTTCAAGTGATTTGCCCTGTGCGTGACTGATTGAATAGAATAAAGTTTTTGTTGAATGAGGCTCACACTTGTTATTTCAAAATGTGACATTGCTTCAATTAATGATCTTTCCAGTATGATACCAGGTTCATTCATGTTGTTGATAAAAAAAGCGCACCTAAAGGTGCGCTTAATTATATTAAACTGAATTTATCAATTAATTTAACGTTTTAACTGTGCTTCGCTCAACAATTTCAGGATGCATTTCGAACACACGCTTTTCATGGTCTTTATCTTTAATGCGTTCTAACAAAATTTCGAAAGCGTTCTTACCAACACGACGTTTGGGTTGGTGAACCGTTGTTAACGGCGGAGAGAAGTATTCAGCCAACTCGATGTTGTCATAGCCGATCACTGAAATATCTTCAGGGATACGGATTCCTTTCTCTTGCAGTCTGCTCATTAGGCCGAGTGCCATCGTGTCGTTAAAACAGAATACTGCCGTTGGGCGATCTACCATCTTAATGATTTTCTCTGCAGCAAGAACCGCAGTATCACACTCGAAGTTACCTTCAATGATCATGTTATCATCGGTAGCAATCTTAGCTTCGTTGAGTGCGCGTTTGTAACCCGCGATGCGTTCAACACATGCCGCTTTGTCTAAGTGGCCACTTAAACAAGCAATCTTGGAGTGACCGTGCTCAATGAGGTATTTGGTCGCTAGGTAACCACCTTCTTCAGAGTTGTCGATGATCTTATCTGCTTGAGAACTCTCAGGGCCCCAATCCATAATCACTTTAGGAATGTCAGCGTGACGGTCTAACATGCCTCTCAGTTCTTCAGTTAGGTCAGAACACATAACTAAGATGCCATCTACACGTTTCTCTGCAAGCATTCGAATGTAGTCACGTTGCTTCTCATAGATACCGCCCGTATTACACAGAATCAAAGTGTAACCTTGACGGTAGCAGTAGCTTTCAACACCATCGATAACTTCAGAGAAGAATAGGTTAGTTGATTGAGTAACTAGCATGCCGATAGTGCGGGTTGTATTGCACTTCAAACTACGAGCAACGGCACTTGGTGCATAGTTCAGTTCGTCTACGGCTTTATTTACTTTTTCTTGCGTCGCTTCTGCAACAAAGCGAGTTTTGTTGATTACGTGAGAAACGGTTGTTGTTGATACGCCTGCTAAGCGAGCGACATCTTTTATAGTGGCCATGGTTTTATCCTATTAGAAGCTACTTTCCCAAAGTACGGAATGAAGTAGCCGTTAAGCTACCTAACTAAGAGCTTAAATTTGTAGGGCTCTTTGGGTACTAAAGTGCTAAAAAACAAAAAACCGCTATTGAGCGGCTTGTCTTAACACCGAAATGCTCAAAACTATAATAAGCATAGCATTTCGTGAATGTTTCATATTTTATCGTTTGCGGTCACAATTTTAGACTGACTAGAAATTACTCGCAATAAAATTCACCCGGAAATCCGGGTGAATTGTCACATTCTTCTGAATTTATTTAACGAGTCATCCAATCAGCTTATTCACCAGCAAGGTATTGGGTGTCCAATTTGCAGAATGCAAGTAGCAGAGATGAGACTGATGCGTAGAAACCGAATTCGTCAACGTCATGACATTTAACGTTGAACTTTGGTACCCAAGTAAGAAGTTGTTGCTCGATAAATTGCTGTTGAACAGCGAAGGATTTTTCTAGCTCTTCTTCAAGCTCCGTTTCATTAGAACGGATGATCAAGTTGCCAAGGAAGTCGAGTTCGATAGCGATGTGGTCAGCTGGTTCTTTTAGGTCTTGGTTCACCACTAAGTTGTGCTTGGCCATGATCTCTTCCATATCTTTTGCTGGCTTATCATTCAAAAGGCCAGTCTCACCGATATACATAGAAGCGTAAGGAAGTGCGCCATGCTTATCTGTTTTTAAGAATAAGTCACAGAAGTCAGCAGACAATTCTAGTTGAGCATCCTCACGCGTTTGTAGGCGGTTTAGCGCATCCACTAGGCTATCGATCGCCGGTTTTAGTGTTTCATTTTCGCCTAAACCAGTTAGGAAAGAACGAATTTCAACAGAGTGGTAGTGATCGAGTTCTTCTTGAGTGAGCTCTTTAGCGAATAAGCTTGATAGCCACCAGTATATTTCTGCTCTTTGCTCGTTGAACGCTTTCGTATCTTTCATTTCTTAGATCCTGATTTAGTCTTGTGGTGTTACTTATATGCATCTTGAAGTTACTTGTGCAAAGCACACCAAGGCTGAATAACAAGGTTATTTGCGAAACGCAAAGTTACTCGTTAGTAGTAATGCCTATATTGAATTGCGATGGACGATAAATAGCAAGGTTTAAGATTGTCTTGTATCAAAAAAGATCCATGTTTCTGGCTTTTATCTTGTGTACCACTAGAATTGTTACGAGTTATGAATAGAATAGTCACTGAAACTATTAAATAAGAAAAGTGGTGTAGATGAGCTATCACGTATTAGTCGTAGAAGATGATGTGGTAACCCGCAGTAAACTGGTCGGATACTTCCAGAACGAAGGTTACACAGTAAGCGAAGCAGAAAGCGGCGCTCAAATGAGAAACGTGTTAGAAGATAATAACGTTGACCTCATTATGCTGGACATCAACTTACCAGGCGAAGATGGATTGATGCTAACTCGCGAATTACGCAGTCAATCAGACATTGGAATTATTTTAGTTACTGGACGCACGGATAGCATCGACAAAATCGTTGGCCTTGAAATGGGCGCTGACGATTACGTTACTAAACCCTTCGAACTTCGCGAGTTATTGGTTCGAGTTAAAAACCTACTTTGGCGCATTTCTGCCGCTCGTAAAACAGCAGCAGGTAAGGTTGAAGAGACTGAAGACGAATCTGTGGTTCGTTTTGGTGAGTGGACGTTTGATATCCCTCGTCGTGCGCTAAGCAAAAACGGCGAGCCGGTAAAACTGACTAAAGCTGAATATGAACTGTTGGTAGCGCTTTCTTCTTACCCTAACCAGGTATTAAGTCGTGAACGCATTCTGAATATGATCAGCCACCGAGTGGATGCTCCAAACGATCGAACTATCGACGTGTTAATCCGTCGTATGCGTGCGAAGATGGAGTTTGACCCTAAGAATCCACAAATTTTTGTAACGGTTCACGGTGAAGGTTACATGTTCGCTGGTGATTGATTTCCTTCGGGAGTGACCAATCAACAACGATATTTAAACGTAAAAGTCGAGACATCATTGATGTCTCGGCTTTTTTATTACTTAGCTTTTACTGTTTATGAACTGGAAACCTGCAAATTACTTGGTTAATCAGTCTTGCCTATCTGGCCGAGTCTACAGATAAGGCTATGTCTACAGATAAGGCTATGTCTACAGGTAAGATTATGTCTACTGATAAAATTCAGTTTACTGATTCGGCTGAGTTTATTGAGGCTGCGCCGCAGAAATACCACCGTCATCTTCAACTAAGCGAGATGTTTCAGGAATAACAATGGGTTCTTCAACGGTGTCATTGCTTGTATCAAGCCAATCACGCAGGCTTTGCCACATCAACCCCATTGTTTCGTGCCAGTAACGCTCAGTTTGCTCAAGGTAAAGAGCTTTAGGCATGTACTTATTCCAAGGTTCAACAATCCCTTCTTGTGCAAGGTAGTTGGTTGGTGCTGGTAATGGCCTCATGCCGGCAGCATGGAATTCATTCAATGCGCGAGTCATATGGCTAGCGGAAGTTACCAGTACCATTCTTTTATTTTTAACGAACGCAGCGGCTTGGCGGGCTTCTTCCCAAGTGTCTTTTGCTGTTTCAAGCAGAATGATATCGGGCTTTGAGACACCTAGTGCCAACGCAACTTTGGCCATCATTCTAGCATTGCTCACTTCAGTGCCTGCGCCATAGCCAGACAAAATGAGTTTTGCACCAGGGTAAAGGCGTAGAATACGAATCCCTTCACTTAAACGCATAAGACCGGTGCGACTAAGCTCAGATGTTGGTGGGATTTGGTCGTCTACGACGTGGCCACTTCCGAGAACCATCACGTAATCGACGGTTTCATCGACAGGTAAAAAAGCGGTGTGTTGCCTTTCCATTGGCATTAAAAGTTGACTAGAAACGGGCTGGAAAGCGATGAGGAAAATACCACAGAGGGCTGAAAGGGTGATTAGGCAACCCGTCTTCCTTTTGGTAGTAAACATCACTAGGGCTAAACCCAGAAAAGCGAGAATTAACATTGCTGGCAGTGGCATCAGTAACGAAGACACTACTTTTTTCAGCTCAAACATATCCGAATAGTCCGAAAAAACATCACTTAGTAGTAAAAAGAGACATCGCCTCTTTATTCCTGAAATTCCTGTGACAGAATAGCAGGCACGATAGGACATAATAACTCAAGTAGCCGTGACTGAAGACCGTAATTTCGACGATATTGCCCACAAATTTGCAAAAAACATTTACGGCTCTGACAAAGGAGAGATCCGTCAGTTCATCGTATGGGAAGATTTAGAACAAGCTTTGAGCAAATTTGAGCAATCAGCTTCGCCGCTGCATGTGCTTGATGCTGGAGGCGGCCTTGCGCAGATGTCGCAAAAAATTGCGTCGCTTGGGCATAACGTTTCTCTTTGCGACCTCTCTTCTGAAATGCTGAAGCTAGCAGAAGAAAGTATCAGTGAAGCGGGTTTGTTAGATCAATATCGATTCATCCATTCTCCGGTACAAAAAGTCGCAGAACATCTCGATGAAAAAGTCGATTTTGTGATGTTTCATGCCGTAATGGAATGGTTAGCCGATCCTAAAGAGACGCTTGATTTATTGCTTGAACAAGTTAAACCGGGTGGCGTTGCCTCGATAATGTTTTACAACCACCACGGATTAGTCCTGAAAAATGTGATTTGTGGCAACATTCCTCATGTATTGAATGGGATGCCACATCGAAAACGGTTTAAGCTGCAACCACAAAAAGGCTTGAAGCCGGAAGAGGTTTATCAATGGATAGAAGACGCTGGTCTAGAAATCTGTGGTAAATCAGGCATTCGCTCTTTCAGTGACTACATAGGTAATATGGAGTACATGGGTGATTACCAATTTGAAGATGTATTGGAACTAGAAAAACAGCTATGTCGCCAAGAGCCATATCTGTCGCTAGGCCGTTATATTCACGTTTGGGCTCAAAAACCTGCGCAATAACAGCGGTGAATGTGGTAAAAGAAGCCACAACATGCGCTATGCAATCGTAACAAGCCCGCGTCATAAAGAAATAGGCGTCATATCTAATACGTTCGATATGACGAAGAACAGTAACAGGAACCACAATGAGTGAAATGACTCAAACTGCCGAAGAGCAGCCAATTGATGAGTTGGTGGGCTGGGTCAAGCAGCATGATTTTTCATTAAACTTGCCACCAGAGCGTTTAGCATTTTTAATTGCTATCGCAGTACTAAGCAATGAAAGGTTCGATGAAGAGTTGGGCGAAGGTGAACTGCACGATGCATTTACCATTGTCACTCGACTGTTTGAAGATACTGGCGAAGCGTCTGCGTTTCGTGCCAACAATGCCATCAATGAGCTAGTTAAACAGAAGTTGATCAGCCGCTTTACCAGTGAAATCACCGATGGTGCGAGCATCTACCGCTTATCACCGTTGGCCGTTGGTATCTCTGATTATTACTTACGTCACCGTCAGTTCTCTAAATTAAAACTGTCTATTCAGCTTTCTATGGTTGCCGATGAGATGGCAAAAGCCATTGAAGCTGCGCAGAAGGGCGGAACTCCGGGGCATTGGAAAAAGAACGTTTACGGCGTGCTCAAATATTCAGTCGGTGAAATTTTCGATCAGATTGATCTTAACCAACGTGTTATGGATGAGCAGCAACAAACCGTTAAGCAGCAAATTGCCGACCTTTTAAATAAGGACTGGCGAGAAGCGATTAATAACTGTGAAGCTTTGCTATCAGAAACTTCTGCGACGCTAAAAGAATTGCAAGATACCTTGCAAGCGGCGGGTGATGAACTGCAAACCCAGATCCTCGATATTCAAGAAATTGTTTACGGTGACGATGAACTCGAGTTCGTTGGCGAAACCCTGTTCGGTTTACAAATGAAGCTTGACCGAATCACCAGTTGGGGTCAGCAAGCAATCGACTTGTGGATCGGCTACGACCGCCATGTTCACAAATTTATCCGTACCGCGATCGATATGGATAAAAACCGTGCCTTTAGCCAACGCTTGCGTCAGTCAGTCACAGACTACTTTGATGCACCTTGGTTATTGACTTACGCCGATGCTGAGAAGCTGACCGATCTTCGTGATGAAGCGCTCGTGCTTCGTGATGATGAAGTGATGGGACAAGCGCCAATCGACGTTGAGTACGAAGAATTTGAGCAAGTGAATGATCTGCTTTCAGAACGAATTGCAGAGATGTTAAAAGCTCACAAACAGCAAGGCGCGCCAATTGACCTTGGCCTTGTGCTACGCGATTACCTCGCAGCACACCCTCGCACACACCATTTTGATTTAGCCAGAATTGTTGTCGACCAAGCCGTGCGCTTAGGTTACTCAGAGTCTGACTATCAGGCTATTCAGCCGGATTGGCAGGCAATCAACGATTTCGGTGCAAAGGTACAAGCAAATGTCATTAACAAGTACTGATGATTACATGCCAGAGAAACTGGTAAAAGCGATAGCGAACCCGTTGTTCCCTGCGCTAGACAGCATGCTCCGTTCAGGTAAGCATGTTTCAACAGAAGACCTAGACAACCATGCGTTGCTTTCTGATTTTGAAGTTGAACTACAGCATTTTTACCAACGCTACAACACGGAACTGGTGAAAGCGCCTGAAGGTTTCTTCTACCTGCGTCCGCGTTCTACATCTCTGATTGGCCGTAGTGTGTTGTCTGAGCTAGACATGCTGGTTGGTAAGGTGTTGTGTTTCTTATACCTAAGCCCAGAACGTCTTGCTCATGAAGGTATCTTCACCAATCAAGAACTGTTTGATGAATTGATGTCGTTAGCGGATGAGAAAAAGCTCATGAAGCTAGCAACGAACCGCGCATCTGGTTCTGACTTAGACAAAGAAAAGCTCTTTGAAAAAGTACGTACTTCTTTGCGTCGTTTACGCCGTATCGGCATGCTGATTGCGATTGGTGAAACCGGCAAGTTCCGTATCAGCGAAGCGGTATTCCGCTTTGGCGCTGACGTTCGTGTTGGCGACGATATGAAAGAAGCGCAATTACGTCTTATCCGTGATGGTGAAGCTGTGGTTCATACCCAAGAACCTAACCAAGGCAGCTTGTTGAATGAAGAACAAGCAGAAGCGGTATCAGAACTAGAAGCAGATGTAGACGAAAACGGTCAACAAGACATTTTTAACGATCAAGCTGACTTTGACTTAGAGTCGAACGATGGCGAACAAACAAAAGTAGAAGGTGAAGCATGATTGAAAGAGGCAAGTATCAATCATTAACCATGATCAATTGGAACGGCTTCTTTGCTCGCACTTTTGATATTGATGGATTGGTTACAACGCTTTCTGGCGGTAACGGTGCAGGTAAGTCGACCACAATGGCGGCATTCATCACAGCATTAATCCCTGACCAAGGCCTTCTGCATTTCCGTAATACAACGGAAGCGGGTAGCTCGCAGTCATCACGCGATAAAGGCCTTTACGGTAAGCTTCAACCTGGCGCATGTTATGCCGCGTTAGATGTTGTGAACTCTCGTAACCAACGCCTATTGTTTGCGGTAAAACTGCAGCAAGTTGCCGGTCGTGACAAGAAAGTAGACATCAAACCGTTTGTTATCCAAGGCCTCCCAAGTCATGTGAAACCAACGGATGTGTTGATTCAAAATGTTTCAGACAGCCATGCTCGCGTGTGTCAGTTGAACGATGTAAAAGCTGCGGTAGCTCAATACGAGGGTGCTCACTTTAAAGCATTTTCTTCAATCGTTGATTACCACTCGCAAATGTTTGAGTACGGTGTGTTACCGAAGAAACTGCGTAACAGCAGCGATCGTTCTAAATTTTACCGTCTCATCGAAGCATCATTGTACGGTGGTATCTCAAGTGCAATTACGCGTTCTTTGCGTGATTACCTTCTACCGCAAAATGGCGGTGTGAAGAAAGCGTTCCAAGATATGGAATCAGCATTGCGCGAAAACCGTCTGACGTTAGAAGCGATCAAAACGACTCAGTCGGATCGTGACTTGTTTAAACACTTGATCACGGAATCGACCAATTACGTGGCAGCAGACTACATGCGCCATGCGAATGATCGTCGTAATAAGCTTGATCAAACCATGAAGTTCCGTGGTGAACTGTTTGGCTCTCGCGAAACTTTGCTTGACCAAAATAACCTGTTAAACCGCGTTCAAGAAGAACTCGAGCTGCTGGTGGATCAAGAGTCGGCATTAGAGCAAGATTACCAAGCGGCTTCGGATCATCTTCAGTTGGTTCAAACTGCACTTCGCCAGCAAGAGAAAATTGCTCGCTATAGCGAAGATCTAGAAGAGCTTAGTGAGCGCCTAGAAGAGCAGATGATGGTGGTTGAAGAAGCTCAAGAGCGAGTACTTCTTGCTGAAGAGCAGGCAACCATTACTGAAGAAGAAGTGGATAGCCTGAAAACTCAGCTTGCTGACTACCAACAAGCGTTGGATGTTCAGCAAACTCGAGCATTGCAATACCAACAAGCGGTTCAAGCATTAGAGAAAACTAAGCAGCTACTTGGTGATGAGTCTATTACTGCAGAAAGCGCATTAACTCTGGTTTCTGAGCTAAAAGCACAAGAAGAATCAAGCACTCAAACGTTACTGTCGACTAAGCATAAACTAGACATGTCTTCTGCTGCGTCTGCGCAGTTCGACAAAGCGCTCGCTCTTGTTAAAAGCATCGTTGGTGACGTTGAGCGTAAAGAAGCATCTAACAGTGCTAAGCAAGCTTTAGAAAAAGGCCGTAACGCAAAACACGTTGTTGAAAACGAACAACAGTGGCGTGCTCAGCACCGCGACATGGCTCGTGATGTGGCGCAGCAGCGTCAAGCAAAAGAGCTTGCGACTGAATACCAAAAGCACCACAACATCTCACTGACTGACGAAGCGGTTTTCGATGAAGAACGTGAACGCCATGCAATGCAGATCGAGTCTCTTGAGTACGCTCAAGAAGAGCTGCGTGAAGCGAAGAGTGAGCAACGTCGTGTGCAACAAAACCACGACCAAGAGATTCAAAAACTTGAGTCTATTGCTCCAGCGTGGATCACGGCGAACGACGCACTTGAAGCCCTAAGAGATCAAACAGATGCTGAGCTAGAAGATAGCCAAGCAGTAATGACTCAAATGCAGCAAGTGCTTGAAGACGAAAAGTCTCAAGCGGTAGCGAAAGATCAATTGGCGACGCGTCGTTCTGAACTTGAGCAAGAGATTGAACGCTTAGCTTCTCCGGGTGGCTCTAACGATCCTCGTTTGAAAGGTTTAGCGGATACACTGGGTGGCGTTCTGCTTTCTGAAATATATGACGACATTACCATTGGTGATGCACCGTATTTCAGTGCGATGTACGGCCCGGCTCGTCATGCGATTGTTGTGTCAGATCTTGATGGTATTAAAGAGAAGCTGGTGGATCTTGATGATTGTCCAGATGACCTTTACATCCTTGAAGGCGATGTCGATGCATTTGATGACAGCTCATTCAATGCTGATGAGTTAGAGGGCGCGGTGTGTGTTCAGCTGAACGATCGCCAAATGCGTTACTCTCGTTTCCCTGAGATTCCTCTGTTTGGCCGTGCGGCTCGTGAACAACGATTAGAGAAATTGCGTGAAGAGCGTGATGTTGTTGTGGAAAACCACGCGAAAGCGGCGTTTGATGCACAAAAGCTGAATCGCCTATACCAAGCATTCAATAGCTTTGTTGCTAAGCACCTACACGTTGCGTTTAACGCTGACCCTGAACAGGCACTAGTGTCTATTCGTGACAAGCGTAACCAGATTGTACGTTCTTTGGCTGAATTAAATTCTAAAGAGCAACAGCAACGTAGTCAGCTACTACAAAGCAAGCAGGCATTAGGTGCGCTAGACAAATTAGCACCAATGGTTCGTATTTTAGAAGACGAAACATTGGCTGAACGCCTAGCTGAATTAGAAGCGCAACTAGAGCGCTTGAGCGAAGCTAAGTCGTACTTGAACAACCATGGCAAGGCACTGGCGTCTTTAGAGCAGATCGTTTCTGCACTAGACGCAGACCCTGAACAGTTCGAGACACTAGAAGCACAATACCAACAAGCTGACCAAGCTCTACAAAGCCTGAAAGGTAAAGTGTTTGCTCTGTCTGACTTGATTGAACGTCGTCACTACTTTGCCTATGCGGATTCTGTTGATCTTCTAAACAAGAGCAGCGAACTGAGCGAGCAATTAAAAGCGAAATTGGTTCAAGCTGAACAAGCTCGAACTAAAGGCCGTGATGGCTTGAAACAAGCTCGTGAACAGATGAACCAGTACAACCAAGTATTGGCAGCACTGAAGAGCTCACATCAAGCGAAACAAGAAACGGTTCAAGAGTTCAAACAAGAGCTACAAGAGTTTGGCGTAAATGCTGATGAAGGCGCTGAAGAACGTGCTGTACGTCGTCGCGATGAACTGCACGAACGTCTGCATACTTCTCGTGGGCGTAAGAGCGAATACGAGCGTACGATTACATCAACTGAACTTGAGATGAAAGCACTGGCTAAGCGTCTTAAGAAAGTTCAGAAAGAGTATACAGAGCTTCGTACCTTCGTAGTTGCAGCAAAAGCGGGTTGGTGTTCAGTACTTCGTTTAGCTCGTGAGAATGACGTTGAACGTCGTTTACACAAGCGTGAACTGGCTTACCTAACGGCGGGCGAACTTCGCTCTATGTCGGATAAATCACTGGGTGCGCTACGTCTGGCTGTCGCTGACAATGACGACCTACGTGATTCGCTGCGTCTCTCTGAAGACAACGCGCATCCAGAACGTAAGGTTTTGTTCTACATTGCGGTTTACCAACACCTTCGCGAGCGTATTCGTCAGGATATTATTCGTACGGATGATCCGGTTGAAGCTATCGAAGAGATGGAAGTTGAGCTAGCTCGACTAACAGAAGAATTGACGCAGCGTGAAAATCGCCTGGCAATCAGCTCTGAGTCCGTAGCAAGTATCATCAAGAAAACGATTCAGCGTGAGCAGAACCGTATTCGAATGCTGAACCAAGGTTTGTCTAACATTTACTTTGGTCAGGTTAAAGGCGTACGTCTGAACGTTAAGATCCGTGAAAGCCACGAGATCTTGCTATCAGGGCTAGCGACTCAACAAGAGCAACACAAAGACTTGTTTGAATCAACGCGCTTTACCTTCTCAGAAGCGATGGCGAAGTTGTTCCAACGAGTGAACCCGCATATCGATATGGGTCAACGTTCTCCGCAAGTTCTGGGTGAAGAGCTACTTGATTACCGTAACTACCTAGAGCTGAGTGTTGAAGTTAACCGTGGTTCAGATGGTTGGTTACAAGCGGAATCGGGCGCACTGTCTACGGGTGAGGCGATCGGTACGGGTCAGTCAATCCTATTGATGGTTATTCAGAGCTGGGAAGAGGAATCTCGTCGACTTCGCAGTAAAGACATCGTTCCATGTCGTTTGTTGTTCCTTGATGAAGCAGCACGTCTGGATTCTAAGTCGATCTCTACGCTGTTTGAACTGTGTGACCGCTTGGGTATGCAACTTCTGATTGCAGCACCTGAAAACATTAGCCCAGAGAAAGGTACAACCTACAAACTGGTTCGTAAGGTCTTCAAAGACCACGAACACGTTCACGTAGTTGGCTTGCGTGGTTTTGCTCAAAACAAACCAGCATCTCCAGTTCAAGAGCTTATCGAAGAAACTGAGCAATAACTTTGATAGCCGAGTTATAACCTTGATAGCTGAGCTATAACCTTGATAGCGCACCTATAAGCTCGAAAGTGACTCAATGATATTTGTTCAAAGCCCCTAATCATTAGGGGCTTTTTTGTACCTTGAATCTAATTTCTACAACTGAACACCTTCCGTCTAATCCTCTCGTCGACACTGATAAGACCACTCATACCTTATGGTTATTATCAATGGAACTTGTTTGAGGTCACACGCACAAAACCACAAATAATGTATGGTAATGACATAGGTTTAATAATATTAATAATATTGTATTACTTAAATTTTAATTGTTGATAACTCGCGTGTGCGAAAGGTAAAGGTAGGACTTAGGTATGATTCAAATCGTTATTGATGGGAAATATCGAATCGTCGAGCAAGGACAAACCGTTCTTGAAGCGGCAAAAACATGTGGTTTAGAGATCCCATCTTTATGTGGTTTGAACAAAACAGCGGATAAAGTACCGTGTGACTTGTGTGTTGTTGAAGTTGATGGCGTTGGTGTCACTCGTTCTTGTGAGCTTGAAGTGTCTAATGGGCTGAATATTACCACCCGGTCAAAGCAGTTAACGATTCATCGGCAAGACGCGTTGAACCGCATCATGACCGATCATTACGCCGATTGTGAAGCGCCATGCCAAACAGCGTGTCCTGCTGGGGTCGATATCCAATCTTACCTGCATCATATTGCGAGAAATGATCACATCAAAGCGATAGAGGTGATCAAAAAGACACTACCAATGCCGCTTTCGATTGGTCGAGTATGTCCTGCTTTCTGTGAAACGGAATGTCGTCGCAACTTGGTCGATGAATCCATCGCGATTCGCCAACTCAAACGACACGCTGCCGACGCAGATTTAGCCGCTCAAGAGAGCTACATACCAACTAAGAAGCCAAACAAAGGCAAGCACGTAGCAATCGTCGGTAGTGGCCCCGGTGGTCTTACTGCGGGTTATTATCTATCTAACGAAGGCTATGATGTCAGTGTTTATGAGTCGATGCCCAAAGCGGGGGGTTGGCTGCGTTACGGTATCCCTGAATATCGTTTACCTAAGTCGATTCTAGATAAAGAAATCGAACTGATGTGTCGTAATGGGATGTCGGTAGAGTGTGATAAAAAGCTCGGTGTTGATTTTACACTGTCTGATTTGAGTAACGATTTTGATGCGGTTTGTTTAGCCGTTGGCGCATCGAAAGCGGTTGAAATGAATTATCCGGGCAGCGAGCTTGGCGGTTGTTACCTAGGCGTCGATTACCTGAAAGATTACGTGACCGATCAGCAGTATGTCACTGGTAAAAAGGTTGCAGTGATCGGTGGTGGTAATACCGCGATTGACTGTGCTCGAACTGCTGTTCGTGATGGCGCTGATACCACGCTGATCTACCGTCGTACTCGAGATGAGATGCCTGCAGAAGATTACGAAATCGAAGAAGCTGAGCATGAAGGCGTGAAATTCCACTTCTTAACCAACCCGGCAGAAAACATAGCCGATGAAAATGGTCATGTATCAGAAATACGATTAGAGCGTATGGCTTTGGGACCAGCAGATGCCTCTGGTCGTCGTAGCCCTAAACCAACTGGCGAGTTCTTTGTTGAAGCGTTTGATACGGTCATCGCTGCCGTGTCGCAAAAGCCGGATCTGAGCTTTATGGATAACGAAGCTATTGATATCCCGCTTACGCGTTGGAATACCGCTGATGCCGATCCGCAAACCATGCATACAGGTACCGGCAATATCTTTAGTATCGGTGATTTCCGACGCGGCCCTGCAACCGCAGTGGAAGCGGTGGGGGATGGGCGCATTGCTGCACAGGCGATTGATCGGTTCTTTCATGGCGACATGGATAACATTCCGGCCAAACCGTTTAATTCAAGAAAGCACAAGCAGCTCAAAGCAGTGGATCCTGAGCAATACAAATCCATACAGCGTATGGCGCGTAAGATCATGCCAGAGCTAACACCCGAGCAGCGTGAACAAAGCTTCGACGAAGTAGAAACAGGATTTGATAATGCCGATGCAATTGCGGAAGCAGCAAGATGCCTAGAATGTGGCTGCCAAGCCAATACCGATTGCGACCTACGAGACTACTCGACCGAATACAAAGCAACGCAAACACATCCAGAGTACAAAATCGATGTGGCTTCGAATGAGAACTGGCAGGCGATACGCGCAGAAGAAGCGAAGGTCGGTTTAACAAGACAAAAATTTGCAGTTGATGACAGTTCAGAATTTATTATCTTTGATGCCAACCGCTGTATCAGTTGCGGCCAGTGTATCCAAGCGTGTCGCGAACAGAATGTTCATGGCGTTTTAAGCTTCATGAATCAATCTGATGGCAAGCCTGCATCAAGACCTGAATGTCGTCCTAATTTTGGGGCAGACAAGACCTTAATGGGTGACTCAAACTGCGTTCAATGTGGATCTTGTATTCAGGCGTGTCCAACCGGTGCAATGGTGGATGCTCGTGATAGAAAGCAGGGAGACACAGACCTACTCAAGAAAGTCGATACCATCTGCACCTATTGTGGTGTGGGCTGTAAGCTAACCATGCATATCGATGAGCAGAAAAACAAAATCCGTTATATCGAAGGCGGTGACTCTCCGGTTAATGAAGGCATGTTGTGTGTTAAGGGGCGATTCGGCTTCGATTTTGTGGGCAGTGATGCGCGTTTAACCACACCATTAATTCGTAAAGATGGCTGGTTGCAACCTGCAAGTTGGGAAGAAGCGATTAAGCTCATTGCTGATAAATTTACCGCGATTAAACAGGGCTTTGGTAGCAATGCTTTGGCGGGCTTCTCATCGGCGAAAACCACCAATGAAGACAACTATGCCTTCCAAAAATTCATACGCCGTGAATTAGGCACTAATAACGTCGATCACTGTGCACGTCTTTGTCATGCTTCTACTGTTACTGGTTTAGAGGCTTCGCTGGGTAGCGGGGCGATGACCAATGATATTCCAAGTATCAAGCATTCAGATGTGATCTTTATTATCGGTTCAGACACGACTTCAGCACACCCAATTATTGGCTCGCACATCAAGCAAGCGGTGAGGCATGGTGGCGCACGATTGATCGTTGCTGATCCAAAACGAATCGATATTGCTGACCATGCTGAGCTTTACTTAGCGCACCGACCGGGCACTGATGTGATGCTGATTAATGGTGTGATGCAGCAGATCATCAAACACGGTTGGTACGACCAAGATTATATTGATGATCGTGTTGACGGCTTTGATACCTTATTGCAGGAAGTCATGTCACCAAGCTATTCACTTGATAAAGTTGAATTAGTGACTGGCGTGAAAGCGGAAGATATTTTCGCGATGGCTCGCTTGATTGGTACTGCAGAACGCACCGCAGTGTATTATTCGATGGGTATTACGCAACACACTACTGGTCACGACAACGTACGTTCAATCGCTAATCTACAACTCTTGTGTGGCAACATTGGTATCGAAGGCGGTGGTATAAACCCATTACGTGGTCAATCCAATGTTCAGGGCGCGTGTGATATGGGGGCATTGCCGAACAACCTTCCAGGTTATCAGAAAGTGTATAACCCGATAGTTCGTCAAAAATTCGCGATGGAATGGGGAGTTTCTGACTTACCAGCGGAAGCGGGGTTAACGCTCACCGAAATTATTGATGGAGCGTGCCATCGAGATGTTCGCGGTCTGTATGTCATGGGTGAGAACCCAGTGTTGAGTGACCCAAATCAAGCGCATGTGATTGAAGGCCTTGAAGCGTTAGATTTCCTAGTGGTTCAAGATATTTTCTTAACCGAAACCGCTCAGTATGCCGATGTGGTTCTGCCGTCTTGTTCGTTTGCTGAAAAGTCTGGCCACTTCACTAATACAGAGCGCCGAGTCCAACGTATTAATCCTGCTGTTAATCCGCCCGGTGACGCGAAAGAAGATTGGGTGATTATTCAAATGCTAGCCAATGCAATGGACGGCGGTTGGGACTATAAAACCGTTGCTGATATCACCAATGAGATAGCACGTGTAACGCCGCAGTATGGTGGTTTACGTTGGGAGAATATTACGGTGAACGGCGTCCAATGGCCAAGTAATAAGAATAACCCTGACGGTACACGCATCATGCACCAGACTCAATTCACTCGCGGGCGTGGTCAAATGGAAGCGATTCCGTTTAGATACGCAGCAGAACTTCCTGATGCGGAATACCCGCTAGTATTAACGACAGGTCGCATCCTAGAACAGTTCCACACCGGGACCATGACACGTAAAACCAAAGGGCTTGATAACTTGGCAGGACCACGTGCGATGGTGAGTGTTCATGATGCCGAAGCGTTAGGGATCTCGAATGGCCAGATGCTCAAAGTATCAACCCGTCGTGGAGAAATTGAAATCGCGGCATTTGTCACTAAGCGAATGCAAAAGGGGGTGGTATTTATTCCATTCCATTTTGTCGAATCTCCAGTTAACCGCTTAACTACGACTGCAACCGATCCGCACGCTAAGATCCCAGAGTTTAAGGTGGCGGCAGTCCGCATTGACCCCATTCGTGAGTCTGAAGCAGAAACAACAGAAGTTTAGTTCCGAGCGTTAAGCTAATTAACGATAGGCATTAAAAAGCCGCGTAACTCTCAGAGTTATGCGGCTTTATTTATTGAGCTAGATTCGGTGTCAAATGACCGAGTTAGTCGCTTAGTTTGAAGCGAGTTCGTTACCGTGAACACCAAATTGCTTTGCGGCGTATGCCACGCGCTCTGCAGGTTTTGGATATTCAGCTGGCGTGCCTAGGTTTTCAATATGATGCAAGCGAGGCAATAAACCCGCGCCGTTTGCAATCTGTATTGCTAATCCTGGACGAGCGTTTAGCTCTAGTACCATTGGACCTTCTTCTTGATCTAAAACCATGTCAGTGCCCATGTAACCAAGGCCTGTCATTTCCCACGCGCTTGATGCTAGCGTAAGCAGTTTTTCCCAATGCGGTACTTGAAGTTGTGCCAACTCTTTGTCCGTGTCCGGGTGGTGAGTCACAGGGTGGTCAAATTGAACCGCACGAACGGCTTTACCCGTCGCGATACAGATGCCCACACCCACAGCGCCTTGGTGCAAGTTTGCCTTGCCGTCAGAAGCTGAAGTAGAAAGACGCATCATCGCCATCACAGGGTAGCCTTTGAATACGATAATTCGTACATCGGGCACACCTTCATAACTGAAGCCATCAAAACACTCGTCAAACTTGATGAGGTTTTCAACCACGGCTACGTCGTTCTTACCACCCAGTGAGAAAAGACCCGCGAGAGCTTTACTGATGTGACGCTCTACGTCTTCTTCATTGATAGTCGAACCCGATGGCTTGGTATAAACACCATCCTTGTGAGAAATAACAACAAGGATACCTTTACCACCACTACCTTGAGCGGGCTTGATTACAAACCCCGGCCACTCTTTAACCATCTTGTGGATTGTTTTTACTTCAGCTTGGTGACCAATAACGCCAATCAGTGTTGGTACGGTTGCACCAGCTTGTTCAGCAATAATCTTAGTCTTAAGCTTGTCATCAACGAGTGGATACTTGGAACGATCATTGTAGCGACCAATATAGCTATGGTTACGCTTGTTCATTCCCATTATGCCTTTGTCTTTCAACTTAAACGGTGAAGTAAATTGATCAAACATAACTTAGTCCTCCGCTAGCGGTTTAAAGCGACGAAGCTCGGTTAGACGGTAGCCTGTGTAGTTACCTAGTAGCAAGATGGTCGCTAGAATAACAAGCTGTAAACCAATAAAGTTAAATGTTAAATGCTGGATGAACGGGTTAGTCATGCCTAAGTAAACAAGAACAGCGGTAAATAGAGAGCCACCACCTTGTAGCACTACCTCTTTCGCCCCTTCTTCTTCCCATAGGATAGACATACGTTCGATAGTCCAAGATAGGATAATCATTGGGAAGAACGTAATCGATAGACCTTCAGTCAGACCGACTTTAAACGCCACTACAGTAAACACAGAGATAATCATGATTACCGTAATGATTACGGCGGATATCCTGGCGACCAGTAGCAAGTTGAGCTTGGATAAGTAACTTCGAATAATAAGACCTGTACCTACAATCAGTAGGAAGCCGACAATACCCGTTACCAATTGTGTTTGTACAAAGGCTACCGCAATCAGTACAGGCATGAACGTACCAGACGTCTTCAGACCGATGATGACTCGTAGGAACACAACAATCAGAGCACCGATAGGAATCAGCATGATGGTTTTAAACATCGCTTGCTCTTCTAACGGTAGACTGTGAATGGAAAGGTTTAACAGTTGATCCGCAGAGACTTTACTGTTGGTTGCTTCAGTGGGAGTCACCTCCTGAGCAATCATAGAGAAGTGTACTTTACTGTTCTGACCGCCAACCACGTCTAATAGAGATACATTTGATTCATCCCAAATTAGCAGGTTTGGCTGAACTTGCTGTTCGCTTGATTCAGGAGAGAATAAAACCCATTGGTCGTTATCCCAGATCTGGTTCATTTGCTGGATAGATTGACGACGACGGCCATCTTCTAGCTCGATAACGCCAACCACTTTATTGTGGATATTTGCTGCTGAAAGTAGCTTGTGTGTTGCTTCAACTTTGCTCATGTTATTCAGAATCAGCGCAGAGTTTTGGCTGTCTGGATCATTAAGTGTTTTGATAAGTTCACGAGTGAAGGTGATGTTGTCTGCTGAGCGCTTAGTTGCTCGGTCAATCAGTGCCAACGCTGCCGCTTCTTCTGGGCCATCAAAGCTTGGTTGCGTGATTTCACCTTCTGGTGGGATAGCATCAACTTTCGCTTGGTTATCGACAAGGAATTGAGTTTTGTAGTAGATAGTTTGCGGGCCATCAGCGTGGCGAATAGACCATTCAGCACGACGACCTGACTCGGTGTTCAAGTAAGAGATGCCGTAACCTGGTGACGAAGCTGACTCACCAATAAGTGTGTAATTAGACTGAGTGTGAGGAGCTGCTAATGAAACTTTTGCTTCTTTGCCTACTGCGTTGAACTCAATACGAGCTTCAACGTCCCAAACCTGTCTGGTTTCCCCTGGAGTCCAAGGTACACCGTAGGTGGTATGTCTGAACATACTCAGTGTTATACCTGCCACGATAAGCAGGAATATAGAGATATAAAATGGAATTCTTGACGTCATAGCTTACCCTACTATTGTTATTTAACTTCCGTTTGTACGTACTTTTTACTTACATCTACTAGCGCTATGTCTTTGATAAATTCGCGCCCTAGTAATACAGGGTGACTCATTTGAGAGCGATCCGCCAATGTAAATTGCGCTTTTTCATGGATTTTTCCAACTTTTACCCATAATTCGATCACAGCTCGACGTTCTGTCTGGTCATTGGTTGACTGACGGATTTTTACATACCGCACAACGGGCGCTTCAATCCATTTTTGGTCTTCTACAGCTTGTGCTTTATCAGCCAAATGGAATCTCACCCAGTCTTTACCGTTACGTTCGAATTCTTTGATATCGACAGCATTTAAAGAAGAAGTGGTTGCGCCAGTATCAACGCGCGCATCAAAGCTTTGTTTGATCGAGTCGATAGACACTTTCTCGATTCCGCCAAGGATGGTCGGTTGTAACGTAGTAGTGATAGGAGTAGCTGCTACGACGACGGGTTCTTCTTCCTCTAGCTCTTCAATAACCTTATGTTCCATGCTGGTCAGATGAACATCTAATTGACTAGAAAGAGTGGTGATTTCGTCTTCTAAGCTTTCAATATAATCACTTTGATTACTTAGTTGTAGTTCAAGATTTTGAACCTTATTTGCGATGTTTGTCTCTGAGCGGGCAATAGCGTCGAGAGTTTCTTGGTGGTAGGTAGCACCGTTCGTGAGGGTACAACCAGAGAGCAAACCAACCGCCACGATAGGCGATAATCGCTTAAACATATAAAAAACCTTTGAGAATTAGAGAATAGTTCAGACTATTTAGTAGTTTATCCCACAAAAAAGGACGCGTGAAGCATCCTATTGTAAGAGTCTGGTCATATTGAATCGCTATGTGAGCGCTACGAAAATTATTGTGATCTGAGTTCGTTCATTTGTTAAGCATGAGCGCGAATTTTATATAATTCATGCTCATGCTATTCAAAACTTACACATATAAATAACTAAGACTGAGTGACCACAGAGTTCATGGCTTTGGTCCTATAGAAATTACGGTTTCGTCGCGACAAGAACGGCACGTCTTGGTGCAGGGTGACCCTCAACCGTTTTACTTGGATCGTTCGGATCGAGGTAATCTGGAAGAGAGTTGTGTGTCATCCATTCTGTTGTGCGTTGTTCGCCAATCGTCGTGACATTTTCGTCAACGATACGCACGTCTTCAAAGCCAACCTGTTCTAGCCAGCGTTTCAGTGCGCGAGCAGAAGGGAAGAAGTATACATTTCTCATTTGCGCGTAACGGTCAACAGGGACCAATACCGCATTCTCGTCACCTTCAATCACCAAGGTTTCAAGAACCAGCTCACCGCCAGATGCCAATTGGTCTTTTAGCTGAATCAAGTGATCCAGAGGTGAACGACGGTGATACAGAACACCCATGCTAAATACAGTGTCGTAGGCTTCTAGTTTTGGCAGTTGCTCAATACCTAAAGGTAATAGGTGAGCACGTTGGTCATCGCCCATTAACTTACGAATCGCTTCAAACTGAACCAAGAATAGGTGAGAAGGGTCGATACCCACCGTTAGGCGTGCGCCTTCACCTAGCATGCGCCACATGTGGTAACCATTGCCACAACCTACATCGAGCACCGAGCGGTTTTTCAATGGAGAAATATGAGGAAGGACACGGTCCCATTTCCAGTCACTGCGCCACTCCGTATCGATATGAATATCGTGAACGGTGTAAGGACCTTTCCTCCACGGGTGGAAGGTCTTTAGTAAGCTTTCTAACTTCTTAAGTTCACCTGTGTGAAATGGTGTCGAGCTACCAATGGTTACTGAGTTTTTCAGATCAACTTGGTCAGGCACGCCTTGAGGGATTTTATTCAGTGCACGTAACCAGCGGTCGAAGTCACCGTGCTCTGCATTTTGCCAATCCGTCAGCTGTTGAGGAAGAACATTGAGCCACGGCTGTAGGCGAGTGTCTTGGGCAATGAGTTGATAAAAATTGGCAAAATTAAACATAGTTTTTCACTGAGTTAATAGGGTCAATAAACCCTAAAATAAAAATTAAATTTGTCATTCCCTACAGTGAGGGACGAACATGATAGGGAATCTCGGTTTATCGTACTTGATAGAGATCCCCAACTCGCTCGTTCCTCGCTCTTGAGGATGACGTTTTAGTTCGAGCTGACTGGGTATGTGCGCTATTTAATCGCGAACATTGAACCAAAGTTGAAGCATTGGAACCAGACTTCGCTGCTTGAGAAGCCAATCTTATCAAAGCGTTCCTTGTGGACAGGGATCGAGTCTGGACGCATCACGTTTTCGATTGCACTGCGTTTTTGGCTTACTTCAAGCTCACTGTATCCATTGGCACGTTTGAAATCATGGTGCAGATCGATAAGCAGTTCATTTGAACTTTCATCTTCGAATACGTATTTTTCTGACAGAATTAAGATCCCGCCCGGGCGCAAGCCTGCATAAATTCTCTCAAGCAGAGCGTATCGGTCGTCGGGAGACAGAAATTGCAGCGTAAAGTTAAGAACAACAACAGAGGCGTCTTTAATTTCTACTTCACGGATGTCGGCTTCAATGACTTCTACTGGCGTGTCACTGCGGTAAGCATTAACGTGCAACTTACAGCGTTCAACCATCGCTTGTGAATTATCAACAGCGAAAATGGTGCAGCCTTCTTGCTGAATATGGCGACGCATAGAAAGTGTCGCCGCGCCAAGAGAGCAGCCTAGGTCATAAATATTTGAATGTGGCTTTACAAAGCGCTCAGCCAGCATGCCGATTGCAGAGATGATATTGCTATAGCCAGGCACCGAGCGTTGAATCATATCCGGAAATACTTCAGCAACCCTTGCATCAAAGGTGAAATCACCAATTTTATCAATAGGAGCGGAAAAGATATTGTCTGTGTTGCTCATGGCATTTTCTCTCGACAGTCAGCGTAATTGGCACAAAATTCATACCAAATAAAAGGGGACGTATTTTACGTAAAAAAAGCGCGGCTGTCACGAAAACTGAGATTGATGAAAGTGAACGCGTGTTAGTGGTTGTTTACTATCAAAACATCGAGATTTGATGGTCACCTTTTTGAGCAGGAAACTCCGCCAAATTAGGCAAGGTTATCTGTGTGTGTTCAGCAACTTGCGTCTGTAATTGCTTATAGATAGCAATCGCCAACTCAGGGGCGTGATTATTGTCTGGGGTGTGAATCATCAAATAAGGTTGTTTGCCTTCATTTAACCAAGTCGGTAATTTCGCGAACCAAGGTTTAAAGAAAGCGAGATTGGGTTCCTGATCTGGATGTCCAATAAAGCGAACCATCGGATTGTTTGCCGTCGCAATGGCATGAACCGGAACACGTGGTTTCTTTTGATGTGCGTCGATCACCGCTTCTGTGGTTGGTGGTGCGGAGAAAACAGGGCGACTATCCATGATGATGCGATTGATCCCTTCTTCTATTAGCCAATGATTGAAACGTTTTTCGGCATCGCCTTTATCAAAGAAGCCAAGGTGACGAACTTCAACGCCGAGCTGCATGTCTTTTGGAAACAAGGTACAAAATTTTTGCAGGGCAGGGAGCATGCTGGGTTCGAAGCTATGGGGCAATTGAATCGTCCACTGACCAATGCGCCTATGCAGGGGCGACATGGTGAGCAGAAATTCTTTGAGTTCGGCTTGGCAATGTTTTAAGTGCTGCTGGTGGGTGATGAACTTAGGCAGCTTAAAAGTAAACTTGAAATCATCGTGACTTGCGGCTTTCCAGTTATTGACCGTTGAGATACTGGGTGTCGCATAGAAAGTCGTGTTGCCTTCAACGGTATGAAAAACTTGGGTGTACTTCTCTAAGCGTTCAGCAGGTTTTGTTCCCTTACCATAGAACTGACTTTGCCACTCAGAATGAGACCACATTGTTAATCCAAGTCTTAGAGGTAAAGTTTCAGTTGTTATTACACTAGCATCCATCTATTACACCGTTATTCATAAAGCGATCAGTCATTACAAAAAGTTTTTGGTTTGAAACGAAAATCTACTTTACGAGAGTTTTGCTGATTAAGGTACTTTCGAGATATAATTAGCGCAATTTTTTCGGTTTTGATGAATCTTTGCGCACTTGATGGGCTAAAAAGCAGCAAAGCCAGATAAAACACAATAAATTCGAATGTGGAAGGTCGATTTTAAACGAGTTTCCGCGTATAAATGTTCCTTTGCTCTGTTATGTGGAATGACCACTGACAGCTTGGAAACTAGTAAATAATTAAGAGATTGGGAAATTCATTATGCGTACCCATTACTGTGGTAACCTGAACAAGTCCCTGGCGGGACAAACTGTAGAATTGTGCGGCTGGGTAAACCGTCGCCGTGATTTAGGCGGTCTTATCTTTATCGATATGCGAGATCGTGAAGGCGTCGTTCAGGTTGTTGTCGATCCAGATATGAAAGATATCTTCCCGATCGCTAACCAACTGCGTAATGAATTCTGTATCAAATTTACTGGTGAAGTACGTGTTCGTCCTGACAGCCAAGTAAATAAAGATATGGCGACGGGTGAAGTTGAGCTTTACGCAACTGGCCTAGAGATCATCAACCGTTCAGAAGCGCTTCCACTAGACTTCAACCAAACGAACTCTGAAGAGCAGCGTCTTAAGTACCGTTACATCGATCTTCGTCGTCCAGAAATGAGCGATCGTATCAAGCTTCGTGCACGTGCTTCTAGCTTCGTTCGTCGTTTCCTAGATGAGAACCTATTCCTAGACATCGAAACACCAGTACTAACGAAAGCGACACCTGAAGGCGCTCGTGATTACCTAGTACCAAGCCGTGTTCACAAAGGTAGCTTCTACGCACTTCCTCAATCTCCTCAGCTGTTCAAACAATTGCTGATGATGTCTGGTTTTGACCGTTACTACCAAATCGTTAAATGTTTCCGTGATGAAGATTTACGTGCTGACCGTCAGCCTGAATTTACTCAAATCGATATCGAAACATCGTTCATGTCTTCTCAAGAAGTGCGTAACATCACTGAGAAGCTAGTTCACGATATGTGGAAAGAGCTTCTAGATGTTGAACTGGGCCAATTCCCAGTAATGCCTTTCTCTGAAGCGATTCGTCGTTTCGGTTCTGATAAGCCAGACCTACGTAACCCACTAGAATTAGTAGACGTTGCTGACTTGGTTAAAGACGTTGAGTTCAAAGTATTCTCTGGCCCTGCGAACGACGAAAAAGGTCGCGTAGCGGTTATCCGTGTACCAGGTGGCGCTAAGTTAACTCGTAAGCAAATCGACGGTTACGCAGAGCATGTAGGTATCTACGGCGCGAAAGGTCTAGCTTGGATGAAGGTTAACGACCGTGCTGCTGGCATGGAAGGTATCCAATCTCCAGTTGCTAAGTTCCTAAACGAAGACGTGATCAACGGTCTTCTTGAGCGCACTCAAGCTGAATCTGGCGATATCATCCTATTTGGTGCAGATAAAGCGAACATCGTTGCTGAAGCAATGGGCGCACTTCGTATCAAGCTAGGAGATGACCTAGAGCTAACAGATAAGAAAGCGTGGGCTCCACTTTGGGTTATTGATTTCCCAATGTTCGAAGAAGATGGCGAAGGCAATCTTCACGCTATGCACCACCCATTCACATCACCACTTGGTGTGAATGCGGAAGAGCTAAAATCGAACCCAGCAGCAGCTAACTCTGATGCCTACGACATGGTAATCAACGGCTACGAAGTCGGCGGCGGTTCTGTACGTATTCACAGCGCAGAAATGCAAACGGCTGTATTCGGTATCTTAGGTATTGAAGCTAAAGAGCAACAAGAGAAGTTCGGTTTCCTACTTGAAGCACTTAAGTACGGTACGCCACCACACGCAGGTCTAGCATTCGGTCTTGACCGTTTAGCAATGCTTCTTTGTGGTACAGAGAACATCCGTGACGTTATCGCATTCCCGAAAACAACAGCTGCAGCATGTCTGTTAACAGACGCGCCAAGCCTAGCAAACCCAGCATCACTGGAAGAGCTAGCAATCGCTGTTAACTTAGCGAAGAAAGAAGACTAATCAAACGATTAAGCTCAACTTTCTAATCAAGCAGTGAGTTTTCGATAGAGCTTAAGTCTTAGATAGCACTTAAGCTTTCAACAAAACTTAGTTTTTGATAGAACTTTTTCTTTCGCAGAACAACGAAATGCCCGTTAATTTGACGGGCATTTTTTTTTGCGTTCGATATACTAAGCTCATAAAGCATGTATAAATAATCAGTATTGAAGTTATGTCTATTATCTTAGGGATTGACCCTGGTTCTCGTATTACCGGCTATGGCGTGATTCGTCAAAATGGTCGTCATCTATATTACTTAGGTAGTGGTTGTATTCGCACTTCCGAAAAAGAATTGCCAGGTCGCTTAAAGCAAATCTATGCAGGCGTGAGTGAGATCATTACTCAGTTTCAGCCTGACGTATTCGCGATCGAACAAGTGTTCATGGCGAAGAATGCCGATTCAGCACTTAAACTTGGCCAAGCTCGTGGCAGTGCGATTGTAGCAGCAGTGAATGCTGATTTGCCTGTACATGAGTATGCGGCTCGTTTGATCAAACAAGCGGTGACAGGTAACGGTGGCGCTGATAAGTCGATGGTTCAGAATATGGTGATGAGTATGCTCAAACTACCCGCTAAGCCACAAGCCGATGCAGCCGATGCTCTAGGCGTAGCTATCACTCACGCTAACACCAATAAAACCTTGGTCGCACTCGCAGGTAAAGCAACAGGAGCAAGAAAAGGGCGTTACCGTTAAATCTCATTCTATTGTTAGTTCCTAATATTCTGCCTTTTAAACTTATTCTATTGATGAGCCTTACAGCCGGTTTGGCTCATATCAACACAATACGCCGCTAAATCCTTGATGAAATGAGATCTTTCGAACATAACCCAGATAATAACATTGCGTATCATTTAACATGTTATTAACATTGGTCGGAGGTCTTACAAGTTAATCAAGGATGATCACTGATGAACCCAATCAAGCTGTGGCGCGCGCTGTTTCTACCCAAAAGCAATGGGTGGAGTAACAACGAAGTCAGACAAGCCGATATCTTATTACTCTTCACTTTTATCGCATTCTTCGTGGGCGTCTATAGCTTAATCAAGTGGACTAAGCACGAAGAGCAACTTCTGATCGCTACATCTGTATTTCTTATCGTATTCGAACTGATCTCTGCACTGCTACTTCGTGTGACGAGTAAGCCGAGCCTTGCACTTAACTTTGGTTTTGTCGGCATGGCTGTCCACGCGTTGAACATCATTTACCAAAGCGGTGGTGTTGTGGCTTCCACTCAAGCTTATTGGGTGCCTTTGTTAGTGGTCGCTTTCTTCTTATCTGGAACACGAATTGTGGCTTTGGTGTGGAGTGGACTGGTTATCGGTGTTTCATTAGTGATGACCTCAGCACATCTCAATGGATTTGCATTTCCCCAGCTTGAGCTAACCCCTGATGCGGTAGTGTTAGAAACTTGGTCTGGTGTGATTATGCCGCTGGTGGTGATCTGCATTGCCCAAGCATTTACTGCGAAACAGAAAGAGGTGGCGATCGAAATGGCAGAGGATGCGATTTCAGAAAGCCAACACGTTGCCAATCAAGCGACGCAAAGTGAAGGTCGGCTCTCTATCGTGCTCGACCAAGCCAATTCGAATTCAGAGAGTCTACAAGGTGTTTCGGTTCATTTAGATCAGCAGTCGCAAGACCTGCATGCTCAAGTCGAAGTGTTGAATGTCAATTGTGAATCTCAGGCGAGTGCAGCAGAACAGATGAGCCAACAGCTGCATCAAATGACTCAAGGTATCGAAGAATCCAATTCATTTGTGGGTGAACTGAAAGAGCGCAGTGAAGCGGTTGGAACCAAAGCGCAAAAGAGCTCTGAGTCACTAGAAGCCTCAACCAGTGCAATCAGCCAGATCATTCAAAGTAATCAAGAGATCATGAAAGTCGCCGATTTGATTACTTCCGTAGCCGAACAAACCAACCTATTAGCACTCAACGCAGCAATAGAAGCCGCTCGAGCCGGTGAACAAGGACGAGGTTTTGCTGTGGTGGCCGATCAAGTGAGAGAGCTATCGGCGAAAAGCAGTCATTCTGCGATAGAGATTCGAACTTTGTTAGACCGCAGCAAAGAAGAAGTTGAACACGGCAGAGCAATCATCGAAACCACGGCGAGCGAGATGAACGGCATCATATCAGAGGTGCAAACCATCTCAACAGATGTTAATCAGCTCACCAATATCATGGCCATGCAGATGAGCTCTCTGAAAGAACTCGATCTCGCGAGTTCAGAGGTGGCGCAGAGTGTGGCAGAAACTAAATCTGTATCGGGTTTAGTGGCCAATTATGGTTCTGAATTAACAGGCCATGTTGCTTCGGTAAAAGAACTGGTTGAAAGCCTGAATAGTGTGGTTTCCCAAGCTAAGCAAGCTTAAATAAATCACCTTAATAAACACAAAGAACTGGATAAGCATCCAGTTCTTTTATATTCTGTCCCTCAAATAATATTCCATCAAGAGAGTGAATTGTGATCGGACGCCTACGCGGTACATTAATAGAAAAACAGCCACCAGAGTTGCTAATCGAAGTCAGTGGTGTTGGTTATGAAGTACAAATGCCAATGAGCTGTTTTTATGAATTACCAAACGTTGGCGAAGAGGCAATTATCTACACTCACTTTGTCGTACGTGAAGATGCGCAGCTACTTTATGGTTTCAATACGGTAAAAGAGCGTGCTCTGTTCCGTGAAGTCATCAAAGCAAATGGTGTAGGTCCTAAGCTAGGTCTTGGCATACTTTCAGGCATGACCGCTAGCCAGTTTGTTCAGAGTGTTGAACGTGAAGATATCTCTACGCTGGTTAAACTGCCGGGTGTGGGTAAGAAAACCGCAGAGCGTCTTGTCGTTGAAATGAAAGACCGCCTGAAAGGGTGGGGCGCAGGTGATCTGTTTACGCCTGCAACGGATGCTGCGCCAATGGACTCGATGCCAGCGGTTCACGATGCTGAAGAAGAAGCGGTAAGCGCACTACTTGCGTTGGGTTATAAACCGACTCAAGCCTCTAAAGTTGTTGCTCAAGTGGCTAAAGATGGCATGACCAGCGAACAATTGATTCGCGAAGCACTGAAGTCGATGGTTTAATACCTCATATACTTGTTCTACAAAATAGACTCATTCACTTTGCCTGTGCGCAGAGTTAGGAATAACAGAATTTATGATTGAAGCCGATCGCCTGATTGCACCGGATAATCCGGTCTTTAAAGATGAAGATGTTATCGACCGTGCAATACGTCCAAAGGCGCTAGCCGACTATCAAGGTCAGGACCACGTTCGTAACCAGATGGAGATTTTCATTCAAGCCGCTCAAATGCGAAATGAAGCTCTGGATCATCTGTTGATTTTTGGCCCTCCCGGTTTAGGTAAAACCACGTTGGCAAACATTGTTGCCAATGAAATGGATGTGAGCATCCGTACCACTTCAGGCCCTGTTCTAGAGAAAGCCGGTGACCTTGCGGCGCTACTGACTAACCTTGAAGAAAATGATGTGCTGTTCATTGATGAGATCCACCGTCTGAGCCCAGTGGTTGAAGAGGTGTTGTATCCCGCAATGGAAGATTACCAATTGGATATCATGATTGGTGAAGGCCCTGCGGCACGTTCTATCAAAATTGATCTTCCTCCGTTCACTTTGATTGGCGCAACCACTCGCGCTGGCTCACTGACGTCTCCGTTACGTGACCGTTTCGGCATTACCCAGCGTCTTGAGTATTACAAAGTAGAAGATCTTCAAAATATCGTTCAACGCAGCGCGGATTGCCTTGGCCTATCTCTGGAGTCTGAAGGTGCATTAGAAATTGCTCGCCGTGCGCGTGGTACACCACGTATTGCTAACCGTTTACTACGTCGTGTTCGTGACTATGCGGAAGTGAAAGGCGATGGACATATTTGCCCAGACGTTGCAGATAAAGCGCTTAACATGCTGGACGTTGACGCCAAAGGCTTTGACTACATGGATAGAAAGCTTCTGCTTGCGATCATGGAGAAGTTTGGTGGTGGTCCGGTTGGTATCGACAACATGGCTGCCGCGATTGGTGAAGAGAGAGACACCATTGAAGATGTGTTAGAGCCTTACTTGATACAACAAGGTTATCTACAAAGAACACCAAGAGGTCGAATCGCGACCGACAGAGCGTATTTACATTTCGGAATAGATAAGCCTTCTAATCGTTAAAGTATTCATTTCTAAAGATCCCAGTTGCATAAGCGCTGGGATTTTTTGCTTTTTATTGAATAACAACTCTTTGAGCAAATCGATAAAAAGGCGAATTATCGAAATTCAAAAATGGAAACTTTGATTCCAAGTTTGATTTGGCTAACAAAAAATGAAATAAACTGTCATATCTTTTGTTAATACTTTATAGGTAGTTGTAATTGGTATGTTGAGGTGGTGCTGAGCTTTTGTCACAGATATCATGCGCGGTTATTAACAAGGCTAAAATTGGTGTGATTTTAATCATGATTGTTTAAAAATAACTCTAATTTGCTTGAATAAAATTGATACAAATCAACGCAGACTTCTCCTATAAACCTTTTGAAACATACTGATTTTACCAGTAATATTAGCGCCAGCTATATTAGCTCATACTTAACAATAATCTAACTATAACGGTACGTTTTTGCTACAAATTTCAATTTGTAATAACAATTACATAAATTGTTTTAACATGGATTTTTGCGGTGAATAATCACACAAGTGTCATTCAGCCGACACAAAGGAGTTACCATGATTGATGTTGTTGATCTGTCGCGATTGCAGTTTGCATTTACAGCGATGTATCACTTCCTATTTGTTCCACTGACCTTAGGTATGGCATTTCTTCTTGCCATTATGGAGTCAGTATATGTAATGACGGGCAAACAAATTTACAAGGACATGACCAAGTTCTGGGGTAAATTGTTTGGTATTAACTTTGCTCTTGGTGTAGCGACAGGCTTAACCATGGAGTTTCAGTTTGGTACAAACTGGTCTTACTATTCTCACTACGTTGGAGACATCTTCGGTGCTCCGCTAGCTATTGAAGCGCTTGTTGCATTCTTCCTAGAGTCTACTTTTGTTGGTCTTTTCTTCTTCGGTTGGGACAGATTGTCAAAGCGTCAGCACTTAGCGGTAACGTGGTTAGTAGCACTTGGCTCTAACTTCTCAGCGCTATGGATCTTGGTAGCAAACGGCTGGATGCAAAACCCAGTGGGTGCAGAATTTAACTTTGAAACCATGCGTATGGAAATGGTGAGCTTCGCTGAAGTTGTACTAAACCCAGTAGCACAAGTTAAATTTGTACACACAGTGGCGTCTGGTTACACAACGGGTGCAATGTTCATCCTTGGTATCAGTTCATACTACATTCTTAAAGGTCGTGACCTTGCCTTTGCTCGTCGCTCTTTTGCGATTGCAGCATCTTTCGGTATGGCGGCGATCCTGTCAGTAATCGTACTAGGTGATGAATCTGGCTACGAGCTTGGCGAAGTTCAAAAAGTGAAGCTCGCTGCGGTAGAAGCCGAGTGGCACACTGAAGAAGCACCAGCCGCATTTACTGTTTTTGGTATTCCAAACCAAGAAACAATGAATACTGACTACGCAATTAAAATCCCATACGTAATGGGCATCATCGCAACGCGTTCGCTTGATACTGAAGTAACGGGCCTACGTGACCTACGTGATGATCACGTTGATCGTATCCGCACTGGTATGTACGCATACGAGCTGCTTGAAAAGCTACGTTCAGGCGACAAGTCTGAAGAAAACATCGCAGCGTTCGACGAAGTGAAAGGTGACCTAGGTTACGGTCTGCTTCTTAAGCGCTACACAGATGACGTTGTTGATGCAACAGAAGATCAAATCCAAATGGCTGCGGATGATTCTATCCCAACAGTTTGGCCTCTATTCTGGTCATTCCGTCTGATGGTTGCTTGTGGCTTCATCATGCTGTTTGTATTCGGTGCGGCGTTTGTTCAAACGTGTCGTCAGAAGATCGAACAGAAACCATGGGTACTCAAAGCGGCGCTATTCTCAATCCCACTACCTTGGATTGCGATTGAAGCAGGTTGGTTCGTTGCTGAGTTTGGTCGTCAGCCATGGGCGGTTGGTGAAATCCTACCGGTTAACGTTGCTGCATCAGCACTGACTATTGAACAGCTTTGGACTTCTCTATTTGCGATTCTTGCACTGTACACAGTGTTCTTGATTGCTGAAGTTTACCTAATGCTGAAATTCGCACGTAAAGGTCCAAGTAGCTTAAAGACAGGCCGTTACCACTTCGAACAAAACGATAACTCTGTTGAAGACAAAGTTAGCCGTTCAGTCGAAGTATAAGTGAGGGAATATTATGTTTGATTACGAAAGCTTACGACTTATTTGGTGGGTATTGATCGGTGTTCTACTGGTTGGTTTCGCCGTAACTGATGGCTTCGATATGGGTGTTGCAGCCCTTTCTCCTGTTATCGGTAAGAGCGACACTGAACGTCGTATTATGCTAAACACGATTGCCCCTCACTGGGATGGCAACCAAGTTTGGCTTATCACTGCTGGTGGTGCATTGTTTGCTGCATGGCCACTGGTTTACGCGACGTCTTTCTCTGGTTTCTACTTCGCAATGTACGCGACGTTAGCAGCGCTTTGGTTACGTCCACTTGCTCTTGATTACCGCTCTAAGATTGAAGATCCAAAATGGCGTAAAACTTGGGACTACGCACTTTGCTTTAGTGGCACAGTACCACCAATCATTTTCGGTGTGGCATTTGGTAACCTACTACAAGGTGTACCATTTGATCTGAACGAATTTATGATGTCTAAGTACCATGGTACGTTCTTTGCTCTGCTTAACCCATTTGCATTGCTTTGTGGTGTGTTGGCTCTGATGTTGTTCGTGATGCAAGGTGCAACATGGCTTCAAATGAAGACAACAGAAGAACTGCACAGCCGCGCTCGTAACGTTGCTCAGATCACGGGCCTAATTGCTATTGCTCTGTTCATTATTGGTGGCTTCTGGGTTCAGTCTATTGAAGGCTACGTAATCACTAGCACGATGGACACGTTTGCTGATTCAAACCCACTAAACAAAGAAGTATCACTTCAAGTTGGTGCTTGGATGACAAACTTCGAAACGTATCCAGCAATGTGGGCTGCGCCGATCCTTGGTGTCGCAATGCCACTGCTTGCTGTGATTGCATCTCGCTTTGAGCGTGGTGGTTTCGCATTCTTGTTCTCAAGCCTATCTAACGCTGGTGTTATTTTAACGGCTGGTTTTGCAATGTTCCCATTCGTAATGCCATCAAGCCTGAACCCTAGCCATAGTTTGACTATGTGGGATTCAACAGCGAGTGAGCTAACGCTTGGTCTTATGACCGGAGTTGCGGCGGTAATGGTTCCTGTGATTCTTGGCTACACAACTTGGACATACTACAAAATGTTCGGTCGTCTAGATAAGAAACACATCGAAGATAACGACGTTTCAGCTTACTAAGCTAGAAGTTAAATAACTTAGGAGAAATTTTATGTGGTATTTCGCATGGATTTTGGGTGTACTTCTAGCATGTGCATTCGGCATCATCAATGCTCTATGGTTAGAGCATTCAGAAATGATGGATAAAGACAGTGAGTAATCTCGCGGAGCAAATCGCTAAACTGCATCAACCAATGGATAAGACTCTGTTAAGAGCTTTATCCCTCGTATTGGGTTTCATGCATGTTGGTTTAGTGATGTGGGATCCTGAAGCGTATGCGACAAGCATCGGTGGCTTTAACGCGATCATCGGGCCAATGTTTATTTGGGCAGTGTGCTCAAGCATGGTTTACGGTATCGGGTTTAAGCCTAGAGCTTGGATGTGGCAGCTACTGTTTAGCCCATACGTTTCACTCACAATTTTGCTCTACCTAACTGTGTTGCGCCTTTTATAAAAGGCAGAAGATTTAGGTTCATAACGACGTGAACCTTTATACTTGTTGGGTTTTTAGCCAAAAAGAGGTCATCTTATACAGATGGCCTTTTTTTTCGTCTATTAAATCAAAAAATTCACAGCGATATACTATTAATGATAAGGAGTTAGGTTATAGTGAGATCTTTATCGTTTTGGACTGTGGTATCAAATTGCAGGGAATATCTAAGCCATTTACGTGGCCAGTGACAGTGTATTACGAAGACACCGATGCAGGTGGTGTTGTATACCATTCAAACTATCTTAAGTTTTTCGAACGCGCTCGAACTGAGATGTTGCGCTCAATTGGCGTCTCTCAGCAAGTCTTGTTAGAACAAAATATCGGTTTTGTAGTCCGACATATGGACATTGATTTTATTCAAGGTGCGCGACTTGATGATTCTTTACAAGTCATTACAAATATTTACGAGTTGAAGCGAGCTACCTTGGTCTTCTGTCAAGAGATCGTAAATCCTGATGGCAAGGCATTGTGTAAAGCAATGGTTAAGGTAGCATGTATCGATAATCAAAAAATGAAACCCAAAGCAATGCCAACATTTATTCTCACGGAGCTAACGAATAGTGACTGCTGAAATCTCAATCTTAGGCCTAATTTTAGAAGCTAGCTTACTAGTTAAGATGGTCATGCTGATTCTTATGGGCATGTCTGTTGTTTCTTGGGCAATGATCATAAAAAGAAGTAAAGTATTATCTCAAGCTTCTAAACAAACTGACGTATTTGAAGATAAGTTCTGGTCAGGCGTTGATCTCGCAAAACTGTACCAAGAGAGCAATAAGCGCAAAGACGAGCTTTCTGGTACTGAAGAAATTTTCTACGCAGGCTTTACTGAGTTTGCTCGCCTTCGTAAATCGAATGCAACATCTCCTGACTTCATTATGGAAGGCACTGGCCGTGCAATGCGCGTAGCGGTTGCCCGTGAAGTAGACGAGCTAGAAACCAACTTACCTTTCTTAGCAACCGTTGGTTCTATCAGTCCATACATCGGCCTATTTGGTACGGTTTGGGGCATCATGCACTCATTCATCGCATTAGGTGAAGTGAAGCAAGCGACATTAGCAATGGTTGCTCCTGGTATTGCAGAGGCGCTGATCGCGACAGCAATGGGCCTATTCGCGGCGATTCCAGCTGTAATGGCTTACAACCGCTTTAGCAGTCGAGTCGGTAAGCTAGAGCACAACTATGCGACTTTCTCTGAAGAGTTCCACAGTATTCTTCACCGTCAAGCGATGGCTGGCAGGGAATAATAGATGGCCGGATACCAACCTAAAAAACGCAAAATGACAGCAGAGATTAACGTTGTACCTTACATCGACGTTATGCTTGTTTTGCTGATTATTTTTATGGTGACTTCGCCATTCGTTACTCAAGGCGTAGACGTTGAATTGCCTAAGGCTTCAACGGCTCAGTCTGCACAAGATCTATTGGGTGACGACAATGCGAGCTTTATTATCGTTGAAGTGAACAAAGACGGTGAGCTTGGTTTGAGTGTGAATAACGAAGAAGTACAGCGTGGTTTATCGATGGAAGATATTATCGTCCGAGTGAAAGCCGAGCTGTCTCTTAAGCCAAACTCTCCAGTGGCGGTTGGTGGTGATGCCGCAACGCCTTACGCTGAAGTGGTTTTATTACTTGATGAATTAAGCCGTGCAGGTGTGCCAAAGGTTGGCCTACTAACGGATATAAGGGAATAGCTCCGTAGCATTCATGAAAGCGAATAATAAGAAATCCCATAATTTTAGATCACCGCTTCTTATCTCTCTTGGGCTGCACGTCATCTTATTCGTTGCGCTTATTTGGGGGGCGGATTTCACGATGTCGGAACCAAAGCCTACTGGGCAGATGGTTCAAGCCGTGGTGATTGATCCTCAGTTGGTTCGCCAACAAGCTCAACAGATTCGCCAGCAAAGAGAAGCAGCGAGTAAGAAAGAGCAAGAGCGTCTAGACAAACTAAGACGTGAAAGCGAACGACTTGAAAAAAATCGTAAAGCTGAAGAAGAGAACATTCGAAAGCTGAAAGAAAAGCAGGCTAAAGAAGCGAAAGCCGCTCGCGAAGCTGAAAAGCGTCGAGTTGAGAATGAAAAACAACGTAAAGTTGAAGAGGCTCGTTTAAAGCAAGAACAAAAGAAAGCCGCTAAAGCAGAAGCTGATCGTAAATTGAAAGAAGCAGCGGTTGTGAAAGCAGAAAAAGAGCGCAAAGCCAAAGAAGTGGCGATTGCTAAAGCTGAACAAGAACGCGTGGCAAAAGAGAAAGCCGCGAAAGAAGCTGCAGATAAAGCTCGTAAAGAAAAAGAAGCCGCTGAACGTGCTGAAAAGCAACGTATAGCGAAAGAGAAAGAAGCGGCAGCCGCAGCGGAGAAAGCGCGCAAAGCAAAAGAAGCTGCAGCAAGAGCTGAAAAAGAGCGTAAACAGCAAGAAGCAGCATTGAACGACATCTTTGCTGGACTGGAGACTGAATCGACTCAAAACTCTTCAGCAAGACAACAGTTTATTAGTGATGAAGCACAGCGTTACGGTGCTATTTATACCCAACTGATTCAGCAGAACCTGTTGTTAGAAGACAGCTATAGAGGACGCTCATGTCGAGTGAACCTTAAGCTGATTCCAACGGGCTCTAACGCGATATTGGGTAGCTTAAGTATCTTAGATGGCGATAGCCGTTTATGTGCAGCAACCAAGCGTGCTGTGGCGCAAGTGCAATCTTACCCGTTGCCGAAAGACCCAGACATTGTGAAATCACTGAAAGACATTAACTTAACTGTATCACCAGAGTAAAAGGACGAACTTGTGTTAAAGAAACTATTACTGAGTTTTGTTTTCTTAATAGCTACAAGCAGCCAGTTTGCACACGCGGCACTGGAGCTGGTTATTACAGACGGTATTAACTCCGCAAGACCTATCGCTATTGTCCCTTTCCGTTGGGAAGGCGCAGAGCCATTGCCACACGATGTATCAGCGGTTATTGCTTCTGACTTACAACGCAGTGGTAAATTTAGCCCAGTTGCAACAAGCAAAATGCCACAGACGCCTTACAGCGAAAGTGAGGTGGATTTTGATGCTTGGACTAACTTAGGCGTTGATTCACTGCTAACAGGTAGCATCACTAAAAATGCTGAAGGGCAATATGTAGTCAACTACCAGTTGATTGACATTGTTCGTGGTCAACTGACCAAAGGACAAAGCCGTGCGTTAAGTGATGAGGGCCAACTGGTACTTTCTAAAGACCACGTGTTGTTCAATAAGAAAGCGACAGTTCCTGGTAAACGCTTGAGAGAGTATGCACACCGTATTTCTGATTTAGTTTATGAAGAACTGACTGGCGAGAAAGGTGCGTTCTTAACTCGTATTTCTTATGTGGTAGTGAACGACAAAGATAAATACCCATACCAACTTCGTGTTGCTGACTACGATGGTTTTAACGAGCGCTTGGTACTTCGTTCTAAGCAACCTCTAATGTCACCGGCATGGTCACCAGACGGCAAAAAGCTTGCTTATGTGAGTTTCCAAAATGGCCAAGCTGAAATATTCATCATGAATATTTACACGGGTGAGCGTGAGAAAGTAACGTCATACCCTCGTCATAATGGTGCGCCAAGATTCTCGCCAGATGGTAAGACATTGGCATTGGTATTGTCGAAAACAGGCAGCCTTCAGGTGTACACTCTTGACCTTGCTAGCCGTAAGCTGACTCAAATTACTCGTGGCCGTTCTAATAACACGGAACCATTCTGGCACCCAGATGGCAAGTCTCTTATTTTCACATCGGATCGTGGTGGTAAACCACAGATTTATAATGTAAATTTGTCCAATAATTCGACTTCTCGTATTACTTGGCAAGGTAGCCAAAACTTAGGTGGCCAGATCACCCCTGACGGACGATTCCTGATTATGGTCAATCGTAGCAACTCAGGTTTTAACTTGGCTAAGCAAGATTTGGAAACCGGTGCGGTTCAGGTGCTAACAAAGACATTGTTAGATGAATCTCCAAGTATTGCACCGAATGGAGGTATGGTTATCTATAGCTCTATTTACAACAAAACTAACGTACTATCGATGGTTTCTATCGATGGCCGTTTTAAAGCTAGATTACCGGCAACCAACGGACGTGTAAGAGCGCCTGCATGGTCACCGTTCCTCTAGTTGAAGTGATAAATTCTTTTAGCTATTGATAGTGTTAACTATTGTGGCAATTAACTATCTATAGCACTTAGTCGCTGTAGAAACTAAGTTTGATAACGTAAGGAAAAAAAGATGCAACTTAACAAAGTTCTTAAAGGCTTGATGATTGCACTACCAGTGATGGCAGTAACGGCATGTAGCTCAACTGATGAAGCAACATCTGCAACTTCAGGTACTGAAAGCAACCAAACAACTTCAGGTTCAGAAGGCAACGTAGACACAACTGTTGTAACGCCAATTGATGCTAACGCTCAACTGTCTGAGCAAGAGCTTAAAGAGCAAGCGCTACGCGAAACTCAAACAATCTACTTTGCATTCGATAACTCTACTATCGCTGGCGACTATGAAGAAATTCTAGCAGCTCACGCAGCTTACCTAAGCAACAACGTTGACATGAACGTTACTATCGAAGGTCACGCTGACGAACGCGGTACTCCTGAGTACAACATCGCACTTGGCGAGCGTCGTGCACAAGCTGTAGCGAAATACCTACAAGCTCTAGGTGTTCAAGCAGACCAAATCTCTATCGTAAGCTACGGTGAAGAGAAGCCACTTCTTCTAGGTCAATCTGAAGATGTGTACGCTAAAAACCGTCGCGCAGTACTAGTTTACTAATTTTAGTAGACTATATAATTGAGGAATTGCCTCATGTTCAGTAACACAAAGCGAGTCATTTTGCTTTCGTTACTGGCAAGTGCAGCGAACACTACGTTCGCTGCACCAGCTCCAGTATCCGATCTCAATAGCACCGCAACCAATTCATCATCTTCCTCTCGAGCAGCGTCTGCATCTAACGAATCAGATATTGAGCGTTTAGAGCGCCTGCTTCAAAATCGCAATCTCGTTCAGCTTCAAATGCAACAGCAAATCGACGACATGGCACTGGAGATCAGTGAACTTCGTGGTGAGCTGGAACGAAACAGCTACGATATGAAGCAAATGCTAGAGCGCCAACGCGAACTGTTCATTGAACTGGATCGTGTGAGAGGCGAGGTGAAAGCAGCAGGAACGGCAACGGTAGCAGTAGCGGTGAGCGAAGGCTCTAAAGACGCTTCTGGTACGTTCAGTACTGATGTGGATGAGCAAACCGCTTATCAAAATGCTGTAGATATGATTCTAAAGCAACGAGACTATACGGGTGCTATCGCAGCATTTCAAAAGTTTCAAAAAGACTTCCCAGATTCAACCTTCACACCTAACTCACACTACTGGTTAGGTCAGCTTTATTTTGCTAAGAAGCAAGATAAAGAAGCCGTGAAGAGCTTTGCCGCTGTTGTGTCATACAAAGACTCAAATAAGCGAGCAGATGCGCTGGTTAAGCTTGGTGACATAGCTGCACGCAACAACAACGCGGCGCAAGCTAAGAAATATTACCAACAAGTCGTTACCGAGTACCCAAACAGTGCTTCGGCTAAAGTGGCTAAAACCCACTTGTAAAACAAAATAGGGGTGCTCAGGTACCTCTTTTTTATACCTGTTCACTCCCGTTTTGTGTCTACTTATCTTCTTTATGCTGCCAACACATCGCCTTGTTTATGCGTTTTAAGTATTAGCTAGTCACTACTTGCAACCAATCCTTTTTGATCCTCATCGCTGTCCTGTGTAGAATACTCTAATCCTCGGAAGAAGTTGCGTAGAGCAAGAGCAATGAGTCATATACTAGATAAAATCGATACAGTTTACCCGTTTCCGCCTAAGCCAGTTCCATTGAGCGACGCTCAGAAACAGGCCCACATCGCAAACATCAAAAAACTACTTCAAGAAAAAGATGCAGTTCTAATTGCACACTACTACACCGATCCTGAAATTCAGGCTCTGGCAGAAGAAACTGGTGGTTTCGTTGGCGATTCATTAGAAATGGCTAAGTTTGGTAACCGTCATTCAGCAAGCACTTTGATTATCGCTGGTGTTCGTTTTATGGGTGAATCTGCAAAGATCCTTACCCCTGAAAAACGCATTTTAATGCCAACGCTTGAAGCTGAATGTTCACTTGATCTGGGTTGTCCTGCTGACAAATTTGCAGAATTTTGTGATGCTCACCCCGACCACACCGTGGTTGTATACGCGAACACCTCTGCAGCGGTTAAAGCTCGTGCAGACTGGGTGGTTACGTCGAGCATCGCTTTAGAAATCGTTGAAAGCCTGGACGCTGAAGGCAAACCCATTATTTGGGGGCCAGACCGCCACCTAGGTTCTTACATTGCAAATCAAACTGGCGCTGACATGTTGCTTTGGCAAGGTGAGTGTATCGTTCATGATGAATTCTCAGCTGATGCTTTGAAGAAAATGAAATCGGTCTACCCAGAAGCGGCTATTTTGGTTCACCCAGAATCACCAGCAAGCGTGGTTGAACTGGCTGATGCTGTAGGCTCAACAAGCCAACTGATCAAGAAGGCGAAAGAGCTTCCTCATCCACAGATGATTGTCGCGACAGACAAAGGTATCTTCTTTAAGATGCAGCAATTGGTTCCTGAAAAAGAGCTGATTGAAGCGCCGACTGCGGGTGCTGGTGCAACTTGTCGCAGCTGCGCACATTGTCCTTGGATGGCTATGAATGGCCTTGAAGCGATTGAAAATGCACTTGAGCATGGTGGTGAGCAACACGAAATCTTCGTTTCTGACGAACTACGTGTTAAGTCTCTTATCCCACTGAACCGCATGCTAGATTTCGCTGAACAGCTTAACCTACAGGTTAAAGGCAACGCTTAATTTCGTTGTCGTGATGATATAAGCAGTCCAGCTTAATCACTGTTCTGCTTTACCATCAAGAGAGAAACCAGCCGAGTGCTGGTTTTTTTGTATCTGAATATTGGCTATCGATATCAATGTTGTTCTTATGTATCTTTTTCTGATGATATATCTTGTTGATATCGCGTATTTTTTCTAGCATGTAAGTAAGAGATTAAGATTGGGGCTCGAATGATAATCTGGTTACAACTCAAACGCTGGATCAAAGCAAACATCTTTGTTTTGAATGGCAAAAACTTACTGTTTACGTTTCTAGGCTACATATTCTTGTCGTGGTCGATGCTGTACGTCGCTGGTGAAACGGATTTAACCAACTCAATCACAACATTTGCCTATTATCTGGTCGTGACAGCGTCAACCGTTGGTTACGGAGATCTGTCACCGACAACGGATGCAGGTCGATGGATTGTAATCCTATTTGTTATTCCCGGTGGGCTGAGCCTTTTCGCAGCTTTGCTCGGTAAGGTTGCAACCGAAGGTGTTGAATATTGGCGAGCAGGCTTGCTAGGAAAAAGGAGAGTTAGAGTGGACAACCACATTTTGATGCTGGGATGGAATGAACAAAGAACTATTCACCTCATCCGCATGCTGCAACACGAAGAAACGGGTAAGCGACCAATCGTATTATGTACTCGTTCAGATATCGAAAACCCGTTACCCGGCGAAATCAATTTCGTCAAAGTAAACAGCTACACAGATGGCAAAGAGATGGAGAAAACGGGTATTGAGTCTGCGAGTTGCATCCTGATTGATAACCCGGAAGACGACATTACCCTGTCTGCAGCACTTTACTGTGCTAACCGAAATCCGAAAGCTCACTTACTGGTTTATTTTAAAGATGAAGCGTTGAGCGACCTGCTACACAAACATTGTCCAAACTCTGAATGTATTCCGGCTGTGGGTGCAGAGATGCTAGCAAAGGCTGCGGTAGACCCAGGTTCAAGTGCGCTTCATCAAGAGCTATTGAGCTCCACAAGAGGTATGACACAATATTCAACGTATTTCCCTGAAGATGCTGAGCCTGTCACCGTCGCGCCTATTTTCTCTGTGTTTAAAGAGAAGTACAAAGCAACGCTGATCGCGATTGATACGGGGAGTGGTATTGAACTTAACCCAGAACTAGACCAAGTTGTCAGCAGCGGTACTAAACTATTTTATATCGCCGACGAGCGAATTGATGACTTCGATTGGAAAGGCTTCTAGAGCTACTATTTTAATCTCGTCCAAAAACGAAAAAAGGCCTCATTGTGAGGCCTTTTGGGTCAGTATAAAGCTAACTTTTATTGAGCTTCAGCCAGTGCAATACCACGCTGCGTTAATCCGCAAAGCATTACAGGAACAGCGTTAAAGATCTCTTCAAATTGCTCTAGGCCTTCGATGCCTTGCTCTGCAAGTGTCGCAATTGACGTTTCTGGATCGTAAAGCATACTCAGTGAAAGTAACACGCCGCCCACGAGTGCGTTGTCTTCGCTCTCTTCAGGCATCAATGTTTCCCAGTCATCACGGGCGATCTGCCATCCTTGAAGCAAGCCTTCACAGAAATCGCGAGCAGCGGTATTCACCACTTCTGCATCATCCAATTGGCAAGCTTCAGGCCAACTCCACGTTCCTTCAATTAGCTCAGGACGTGTTTTATTCCAAAGCGTGATGATAACTTCAATGTAGCTCTCTAGTTGCTCACCATCCGTAAAAGGTGCGACTTCTTCACCACCCCATAAGAACGGCAGCCACTCATGAGGGGTTAACACATTAGGTGCCGCTGCCATTGCAGTGACAAAGCCCATTGTTTTGTGTTCTGTGATTAGCTTTCCTTCCAACTCTGGAAGCGCAAGAATATCTTGTAAAGTCAAAGTGAGGTACCGTAAAAGGGAACATATTTGCGCTTATAGTACCAATGAACTTGTGCCAATCAAGCTTCAATCTAAAAAGGCTTGATGTCATGGATGATAAACACTAGGTTTAACAGAAAAGAAAACAATAAAAAAATTATGCAGATACGGTCGTCTTTAAAGAAAAAAAGTATGGTAGCGCTTGGGTTATACCTTGCGATGTTTATTGCCATTGTCGGTAGTGTGACGTATTACGTCGTAGAATCCCCTGTGCGCGCCAAATTACAACAAAACCTCGACTTGCGTACACAACTTTTATCCGCATTGATTACAGAGCCACTCAGCAGCTCTCAAGGCTTTGTAGATAGTCTAGTTGGCTTTGCTCAAGCACATCACAACACTGATGATGTTATTCCTCTCTTTAAGTCGATGTTGGCGGCGAGCGACGATACGATCGTCAGTGCCGGAATTTGGCCTGAACCTTATGCGCTTGACTCTAAAAAGCGTCTTAACAGCCACTTTTTCAATAAAGCCGACGATGGAAAAATTGATCAGCTGTTTTCTTACAACAATCCTAAAAATGTTCCTTATCAAGAAGAGTATTGGTACACCTCTGTAGTCAACAAAAACCAAGGAACCATCTCTTGGAGCGATGTGTATATCGACCCATACACACACGTTCGAATGATTACTGCTTCATCGCCTTATTATTACGACGGCATTTTTGCTGGCGTTGCGACGGTGGATCTCTCGCTTGAAGAGTTGCTAGGCTTTATCAAGAACCACGCCGAAGAATACAATCTTGGCATTATGCTCAGAGATAAAATCAATCAAGTGTTGGTTTCGCATAACTTCAATCTCGTTGAAGGGATCTACATCAGTAGCAATCAATTTGGTGATTTCGGTTGGCAAGTGGATGTGGTTAATTCTAAGTCACGTGTAGCAGACGAAGTATTTCGTCAGGTGATGAGTATTGAGGGCGGTATTGTTCCGCTATTACTACTTTGTGTGATGGCGGGTTACTACTTATTGAACCGTTATTTGATTAGCCCAATTACAACGATTGCCGCACAGGTAGATAGCTCGAAAGCAGGCGAAATCATCGATGTTGACTACTCAAGTGATGACGAAATCGGTCATTTGATTAAAACCTTCAACGAAAAGACCATTTATCTTGAAGCGGAAAAGGTTAAAGCTCAGGCATCCACCAATGCTAAAACTGCTTTTCTTGCGACCCTGTCACATGAAATTCGCACCCCTATGAATGGGGTATTAGGTACTGCTCAGATCCTGCTTAAAACGCCTCTAAATTCTGAACAAGAGAAGCATCTTAAGAGTTTGTATGAGTCCGGTGATCACATGATGACCTTACTCAACGAGATCTTAGACTTTTCGAAGATCGAGCAGGGAAGGCTGGATCTTGATGAGACTCGCTTCCCACTCGATTCGATCATCGGCAGTATCAACAGTGTCTACTACACACTCTCTTCCGAGAAAGGGCTGCAATTCAAAGTGTACTCTGAGGTGCCTTCTGGTCGTTGGTACTTCTCAGATAAAGCACGTCTACGACAAATCTTGTTTAATCTATTGAACAACGCGGTGAAGTTTACTTCCAGAGGCTTTGTCGAGGTGTACCTGAAAGAAGTCGTAGAGGGGAGTGACATCTATCTTAGTATTCGAGTTCGCGACACCGGAATTGGTATCTCTAAAGAAGCTCAAAAGCGTATTTTTAAACCATTTGAACAAGCGGAGTCTTCGACCACAAGACGTTTTGGCGGTACAGGCCTTGGCTTAGCGATAGTGAAGAAAATTGCCCAATTGATGGATGGCAGTATTACCGTTACCAGTGAAGAAGGGATAGGCACGAGCTTTGATGTTCGATTGAAGATTCAGCCATGTCAGCCTGGTGAGATAGAGAGTTTGCCACATAAGAAGTTGGACTACTCAGGCTTAAAAGTATTGATTGTCGAGGATAACCGAACGAATACGGTGATCATTGAAACCTTCATGAGCAGCAAAGGTTTCACCTGTAAGAGCGTCGAAAATGGTGAACTTGCAATACAAGCAGTGGTTGCCGAGCGCTTTGATTTGGTACTCATGGATAACCATATGCCTGTGATGGATGGCGTTGAATCAACCACTGCGATTCGTGCTTTGATAGGTGATGTGTCATCGGTACTGGTATTTGGTTGTACGGCTGATGTCTTTAAAGAGACTCGCGAACGTATGCTCGGGGCGGGTGTGGACTACATTATCGCTAAGCCGATTGATGAGCGTGAACTGGATGACGCGTTGTTCCGCTATTCAAATAAGCTTTACCAATACCATGAAGTAAAAGCGGATGCTCTCGAAAGCCAGGATGTAAAAAAACACAACTCGAAAAGTAAAAGTGAGTCACTGCCTAAACCTGATCTGCGAAATAAAGATAACACCGAAGAGCTGTTAGTGACGCTGTATGTGGCGCTAGAAGACAACAACCTAGAACTGATTCAATTTGCACTAGAGAGCCTACGTGTCCACGTTGAACCTATGAACAACGCTGAACTTACTGAACAAGTCGATAAAGCGCTAGAGCAGGTTTCTTTAGGAGTACCACCTACACAAGATGTCATCAATATCATTACTGTAAATTTACCTATGGCCTAGATGTTGTTTAATTACAGAAAGTAAATAACGAATTGTCTATTATTTGACCTTGGTGTGATTTTTTGGTGAAAGTGACTGCTTTTTAAGTGGTTTTTGGTTGTTAATTTACAACTTGATTTCTAATTTGAAATGTATGACTGCTAATCTTATGGTTTAATAGCGATATTATCTGGTAGGGTGTAAATACACCTTGTTTATATGTTGCTAATTCACTCAATAGGCAGTGATATATTTTAGGTTTAACGTCAATGAAGTCTCGTGGTCCATTTTGTATTCGAAACGCAGCTGCGGATACATTTGCTATGGTCGTTTTCTGTTTTATTTCAGGCATGATCGTAGAAGTGTTTATTTCTGGTATGACATTTGAGCAGTCTCTCGCTTCTCGAACGTTATCTATCCCAGTAAACATTGCTATCGCTTGGCCTTATGGTGTTTTTCGTGATTGGTTCTTGCGTAATGGTGCAAAGCTTTCACAAAGTTCGTTGATGAAGAATATTTCTGACCTTTTAGCTTACGTGTTGTTCCAGTCACCTGTGTATGCCGGTATTTTATTGGCGGTTGGTGCTTCAAGCGACCAGATCGTTACGGCTGTAACCAGTAACGCTGTGATCTCATGCGGTATGGGCGTGCTGTACGGTTACTTCTTAGATATGTGCCGTAAATGGTTTCGAGTTCCGGGCTACTATCAACAAGCATAAGAAAAGCAACAAGCGTAAGTGCAGCGAAAGAATGAAATTTGGTTTGTTTTTGATCTAATGAGTTAATTTGTAATCGAACAAACTGAAAAAGGCACTTTTTTTGACAATGCCCCTTGACCAAAGCAAGCAGAATCAATAAAGTAGCGCCTCGTTGAGTGACAAGCTTAACACACAATTTGTGGAAGGATGGCTGAGTGGCTTAAGGCGCTCGCCTGGAAAGCGAGTATACGTTTATAGCGTATCTGGGGTTCAAATCCCCATCCTTCCACCACTATTCAAAACCCTAGCAGAAATGCTGGGGTTTTCTCGTTTTAGAGCCCCTATATTTCACTTCATCTACATCCATCCCTAGTATCAGTTCCTTTAATCATTCCTTTATAGTTATTTCCTCTATTAATGCCGTCGCAGATTGAACCATATTTGGTGTTTTTATCATCGATAAACGCTTGATCTTTTGGCATGAATCTAGATTATTAATAGTACGAAATATTATTAATAATTTAACTATTAGGAATTCATTCCCCCATGACAGAAACCCTAGTTTCTCCAATGCTCTCTTTTACTATCGCGATTTCATTACTGTTTATCGGTAAAGGTTTGATTGAACGATCTGAAGTATTAAGAAAGTATTCACTACCAGAGCCTGTGATTGGTGGCTTTGTTTGTGCTGCGACCGTAGCGGCGCTTTACTATATTTTTGAAATCCAAATCACCTTTAGCCTTGATGTCAGAGACTTTTTGCTTCTCTACTTTTTTGCTGGTATCGGACTCCAAGCGGATATTAAGACACTGATTAAGGGTGGGCGACCGTTGTTCATTCTATTGTTTCTTGCTGCCGTCTTTATCGTTCTGCAAAACGTGGTCGGGATGGCTGTAGCTTCTGGCTTTGGAATGGATCCTAAAGCTGGTTTGTTATCGGGCTCTGTTAGCTTAATCGGTGGCGTAGGTACAACGTTAGCGTGGGCGCCAATGTTTGTGGAAGAGTTTGGTATTGCTAACGCGCTAGAGCTAGGTGTGGCGTCAAATACGGTTGGTTTGATAGCGGCGTGTGTGATTGGTGGTCCAATTGCCAACTACCTACTAAACAAGCACAAAGTGAGTCCATCCAATGAAGAAGAAGTGACAGTTGGTGCGTACCAAAAAAGTGAAACTCGCACTGAATTGAGCCATTACGGTGTCTTGTGGGCGTGGTTGATTCTCAACTTAACATTGATGCTCGGTTACAGCCTGAGCGAAGTTATCGATTCGATGGGCTTAAAACTCCCGTTATTCGTAAGCTGCCTAATTGCCGGTATCCTCATTGGAAATATTGGTCGAGCATTGTTCAAGAAGCGCCGTACACAAGAGAAAATTGCCCAAGGCCGCAAAGGCTTAGCGATGATCTCTGACATCTGCTTAGGTATGTTCTTGACCATGGCCCTGATGGGGCTGCGTATCTGGGATCTCGATGGACTGTTTGGCTATATTTCTGTTGTCATGAGTATCCAGATCCTGCTTTCGCTGTTGTTTACCATCTTTGTCGTTTATTACTTGATGGGAAGAAACTACGATTCTGTGGTGATATGTTCAGGCTTCGGTGGTATCACTCTAGGCTCGACCGCAACAGCCATTGTGAATATGACAGCTGTAACCCACCGCTATGGCGCAAGCCCACAAGCGTTCATTGTGGTGCCATTAGTGTGTGGTTTCTTTGTTGATTTGATCAACGCGCTAGTGATCAGTTTCTTTGTTGGGATGTAGGTGAAGCCGTTGCTTCACAAACTAGATGATTAGTAGTTTGCTCAATAGAGTAAGCTACTAGTGATTTAATATTGTAACCTGCCGCATTTGTTGATAATGCTAGGTTCAATGGAACGTTGTTGGTCAGGTTAAATTGAGAGATATCATACCAAAACACTATTGTTGTTAGTTTTTGCTAAGTGTATCTAACTCTATTATTTTTGTAGCGCTTGATAAGCGCTGTACCTAGTTGAGTGCTGTAATTTTCAAAGCGAGTTGGCCAAGTTCTTCTACGGCATCTAGCCATTGCTGTTTAGACGTGAACGCTCATGGTAATACTCGTTGGATTTATATAGAACTAACTTTTCACCGGTCATTTGTAGTACCTTATAATATTTCTTCCTTCACTGATCTTCTCATCAACCCTAAAGTAATATCCCCAACCACTGACAGAGTGTACGTTGATTTAAATCCCTGTTAATTAGTCTAAAATTCGACTTGTAATTAATGCTCGTTCAATGATGTCAAAGACATCATATTGCATTCAAGGATTAAATTATTAACGGTTTATTATCTTCTTATTAAAGTTATATTTATTTAATCTAAGATTAAATATTAACCTATTTCCTGTTAGTTCAGAAGCCCTATCGAATTATATTGATAGCTCTATCAGTATAATGTCTTTTTAGTTTAACCCATCAAAGTGAACTCTATTTTTTGTATGATTATCGAACTTATTTTTCTTGATGATTAGAAAGTTTCAAGGTTAGAAATCAGTGTTGGAGTCTAAATATTGCACAATATATATGGGGAGGGTTAAATGAATTAGATTAGAAACCAATTATTTTCTCTACCTATATATAATTAAAACAATATGAAAATGCTTTAAAACGGGTATTAGCTCACAATTATGATAAATATTAAAACTCAATATAACCTATATATATTTAGTAAATTGACGGTGTCATTATTTTGACTTCTAATCCAGAATCACCATGCAATAGCCCTTCAAGCATTGGGGTATATAGGAGTCGAAATGTTGACACTTGGAACTGATGTCACATTTTCTCTGCCTGAAGTGATGAGTATGACGCACATATCTTCACTTCAACCATATGTATATCTGATTGATTGAAAAAAACTAATTTTGTACCATGCGACAACAAACTTTGGTGGACGTCACGTGAAGACAAATAATATTACATTCAAACTGTTAATCACTTGTTGCTTCTTTTGCTTATCGAACCCAGTTTTCGCTCAATCTTATTGGGAAGTAGAAGGTATTGGTAAAAACAAATCAGAAGCAACGATCGATGCGAAAGAAAATCTAGCTTTTCGGGTAAATAGCACTGTGCAGGCATCTGAGAATACCTCCATGATATCCGAAACCACAACAGAAATAAAAAACGGCGAATTGGTTGGAACTCACGATAAATATGGTCAAGTAATCAGTACTAAATCTGAAATCACTTCGGTACCTATCAGCATTTCAAATATGGAAGTAATGACATCACAATGTGATGTTTCTGGGTGTAACTACCTATTTAGAGTTGACGTGGATGTGTGGGTTGATCAGTTGTCAATTGATATTGATAAGAACCACCAGATCGCTCAACAATATTTAACTTCCCAAGAAAGCGACTGGAAAGGAGCTGTATTCACGAACAAAGCTCATACCTTATTGCAGAGTAATAGAGAATCACTATTAGTGTTGTCATCGTTAGATCATGATGTTGCAAAAAAATTCTATGAACCACAACTTGTTCTCGAAAGAAATGTAATTAAACGTATTCAAAATTTCAGTGTTTCTATCCGTTCTACTTCAGATATGTATTCCACACAAACGAAAGCTTTGCTCACTCAAAACATAGGAGCGACTTCGCAAGGCGACATCATTGTTTATATCAAAGGTAATGTAAGACAAGGCAAAAAAAACAACACTTACATTGCTAAGCAAGATCTAATACTACAAGTCTTTGAAGCTAGAAATCCCAATGTGGCGGTTAGCCAAAAGGTTTTATCGGAGATAGGAAAGTCTTCGACTAGTAAAGAGAAAGCACTTGATGCTGCTCATACGAAAATAACAAAAATTCTTAATAAAAACTCTATTTATACTCTCTTGAATTAAAGGTTCTCAAAATGCTTAAGAAAACAATCCTTGCAGGTTTAGTCGTATCAGTGATGGCTGGTTGTTCATCAATTCCAGGTATGGAATCAGCAACCGTAGACCGCGAAGCTACAAGCAAGGAACTTACTCAGAACTGTAAAGAACTAGGTACAGAGTTCACACCTGTATCATTCGCCGTTGATAAAGCATCAAAAGTAATGGTGTCGCTGCAAGAGCGCCAATGTTCAGTGTTTAACGACTACCGCACTCTTGCTTCTAAACATGGTGATGTTGCTGGTTTCCTAGCAGTAAACGCGGATAAGTCTGATGAAGAACTTCGTGTTGCAATGAGCGAATTCGATGAAGGCAAACCTACAAATAAAATGATTACCCCTCAAGTAGAAGCTTACAAAAAAGCCTCTGACGAAATCTTCCAGAAAAACTTAAAACTGGCGGCAGATATCGCCGTTCAAGCGGCTGAACTAACTTACATTGCATCTCAACATGCATCGGCACTTGCGCATGATTCTGCGGGTGGCGCAATGGATAGCTTTTTTGCAGCAGTCTCAAGCGAGAAAGAAGGTGAAGCAAGCGAAGAGGAAACGGTACCCGTAGTTGAAGCTTACCATGAGATGGAAGCTCGCTCGCTACTTGCATTAGATGCCAACTCACTTATTTCTATGGATAAAAACACTATCGAACAACTTGAGAACCTAGATAAAGTTGTTGCTGACAAAGTGAAATCATAATGAAATTTTCTCGAATTGCCGGTTTAGTTACTGCTGCAATTACACTAACGGGTTGTCAGAGTAACCAAGGTAGCCAAACGTATTCTGTCGAAAGTAATGCGGGAAATTCATCGCTGGTTATCGGCAAATCAGCACACGAATTTAGCAGTGAGGATATTGAAGTACCAGCGTACTTCAATACCCAAGGTCTTCAATTCTGTACCTATGAAGCAGAAGAAAAAGACACTCGTTGTCCACTCGCGAAAAAAACAATTCGTTTGTATTTTGGTGATGTGAAAACGGATGTGAATGAAAATCTTCAGGGAAAATCTGCTGATGTTTTTAATTCCATGCACTCAAGCATCAGTAAATTCCAAACCAAAGCGTTAGAGAATACTTTAGAAAACCAGTTTGCAGGCGTTAACCGCTTCCGCATTTTGACGCGTGATACCGATGCTGTTAACACTGCGATGGAAGAAATTCTGATAGACGAAGGCGCGGTAAACGTAGCTAAAAAGGCAGGAAGTCGCGGCAAGTTGTCTACCGATTACATTATGAAAGTCGATGTACTCAAAACAGCTGACATGTTGTTCGGTTCAACCCAGTCTTTGTTCCAAACGTCAATGGAAATGACGACAGGTGTGATTGATCCATATACACGTGAAAAATTGAGCTATCCGAATATCGGTAAGATACGTGTTTCTAACTTCGATGTACGCGATAAAGACAGTTACACCACAGTGATAGCAAATGGCGATTATTATCGAGGTTTTAACTACACCAGTGGTAAAGATGTTGATGCCGTTCTTAATGAAATGTCATCACGCGGCTTCGATATTATGTTAACGCGTTTGCTCAAAGAAATGCCGGCTACCGCTCAGGTTGTGGGTATTAAAGGCGACCGAATTTCATTAGACCGCGGCCAAAACGCAGGTGTATTGCCTAATGAGACCATGGTTATATTTGAATACAGCGCAGGTTTTGTTGAACCTATTGGTGTTGCTACTGTTAACCCAAGTCAACAAAGTGCCCAAGGGAAGATTGTTCGCTGGAAAGACAGCAGTATAGCCGACGAAGTGAAAGACATTGCTGAAGACGGGATTTATCGCCCTGATCGTCAACGTCGCATTTTCGCTGTAAGTGTTGGGGTTCCTATGGAATTCATGAAGGAGCGCAGTACATGGGCGGCAAAAGGCTAAGTAAAAGCTTTGTCATTAGTACCCTATTTGTATGTATGTCCGTTCCTGCACTGGAATTAGATAAGAGTCAGCCTACGTTGGCTCTTATTGAGCATGGATGTGCATATGGTCGAGGGGCAATGGCCATTGAGTCAGCAAAAGCTGACGGTTTAAATAATCTTCGCTTGTTTTTGCAGGGTAAAATCTCAGTTTCTTTTTCAGCTGAAGATAGTGCGCTAGTTGAGGAACAATTTGATCAAGAGAGCCGAGATTTACTGCTAACAAGCATTATTGCTGGTGATATCAATGCCGACTTCAGTGCACCTGAAATTCAAGGGGATGATACTTGTGTAACAGTGCGTCTAGCACCAGAACTTAATACTGGGTTTGCCAATATTGACGACGGTATTGAATGGGATGACTCACCGGTTATGTCTGTCGTGGTTGTTGGTGAAGGCCGCGAAAGTAACAAATTGGCATTGAGTGCAAGGCAAGCGGCGGAACAAGACGCCTTCAAACGCGCTATTAGTCAGGTACTTGGCGCTATGGTCCATTCTGGTCACATGCAAAAGTCTTACGATACCCTGTCAGGAACAGAAAGCAGTAATGATTTCGATTTGCAAGAAATCGCAATGCAATCACTTTCGATGGAACCTCAAGGCATGATTTCCAGTTGGAATGAAATTTCTTATCAGGAAAAACCTAACGGTTCTGTAACCGTTACGCTTGATGTGTTTGTTGAACGACAGAAGATGGAAGCGAAAATAGCAAGATTGATAAAAAGCCTTGGCCAACCTTCAATCTATGTTGATGCAGATCTCCCAGTCGTAAAAAATACATTTTCAAATGCACTCGCAGAGATGGGCTTTGATCTTGCTTCGAACCCGGCGCAATCTAGTGTCATTCTTGATGTTCAAGAAACCCAAAAAGTGACGTCTTCTGGTCTTCAGCTTGATCTATCGGCAACCGTAATCGATCGTGCTGGCAACCGTTATGGTAGTTGGCACAACGACCCGACTTTCATGACGTTGCCGAACAAAGCGGGCATGCTCAATGAACTTGCAGCTGTTCACCTGGCTGTTGAAGGTAATCAAATTGCCCTAAAGCGTGAACTTCAATCGTCGGTGCAAATAATGGCAAGTCGTGGTGGGCCTATTCGAGAACTTATTTTTTCACAGAAAGCCGCAGGCAAACAGGGGCAACTTTACCGTCTGATTGGTGATATGAATGGGGTTTCTGATATTAAATCAAGTCAACAGGGTGGCAATATTGTTATTCAGTTAAGGTCGCTTAGTGACGCAAGTGATCTAGTTCAAGACATTGAGCCTTTGTTACGTACCCATCAGCCAAACTACCGCTCGAAAGTTGATGTACTTAATGAATACCAAATCAGAGTGCTTTGAGCGTTAGTCTGATAGGACTTTTTATGTTTAAAAAACATTGTTTATTAAACATAACAGGTTAACTGATTTTTATAGTTTCTACTGAGTTGTGATTAATTCAGAAATGTCACAAAGAGTAGAGAAATGCATTACAGGTAAGATTGACGCATCAAATATCAAATGATCATTTGCAGATTTACTAATTGAAAATGATACACAAAAAACGTTATGGATAGCTTTTAATATATGAAAAAACTAATTATTGCAACGTCACTAGTTACAGCTCTAGTTGGCTGCCAAAGCAACAACAATACACTAGAGCAAGCTCAAAATTTTGCGTCATGCACGTTCCCAGATGCGCCGACTGTCGAAGCCCCTGGTTGGATCTGTGATGTGGTTCCTACAGACGTAGCGATTGGTGCAACAGGTTATGCGAAGAAAAGCGCAGCAGGTATGAGCGTTATGCGCAAAATTGCTGTGAATGATGCTCGTGTAAACCTTGCCGCGGAATTTGAAACAGATGTGAGTAACCTATTTCAATCTGCTACCGACGGTGCTGTCTCAACATCTGCTGGGGAAGGCGTAACGCTAGTAACTGAGAATGTTCAAGAGGCATTTGAAAACATTACTAAATCGGTAGTGAGTAAAAGACTTACAAATAGCCGAATATTGGTAAGCCAAGCAAGTCCTGCAGGCGGTCTTTATGTATTAGTTGGTATGGACCAAGCTGCTTATGATGCAAATATGAATAAAATTATCGACGAAGTAGGTGGTGAAGATTCTGCTCTTTGGAATCAATTCAACGACGAAAAGGCAGCCGCAGATCTTGCTGCCGTATTCGATTCTTTGAAAAAATAATCGTTGTTTGACGATCAGTTAAAGTGAAAAAGGCCACCTATAGAGTGGCCTTTGTTTCTATACACTCTCGGAGTTAGTTATGTATAAAACGATCACCACGACAGGGCTGGCTATTGCAATATCAGCAGCTGTTAGCTTTCCAACACACGCAGTGTCAGATAGCCAAAAGCAACAACTTAATAATGCGGTTGTAAAAGCGAGCCAATCCCAAGAAGAAAAACTTAAAGAATTTCATACGTATGTAAATGCATACTTGGATGAGTATGAACAATGGCGTGACGAATATACCAATAAACTTGATGAGCGCCGTACAGACCTTATAAAAACTTGGGGTGAAGGAGAGGTATCTTCTCAAACAAAGCAGGTCGATTATTCACAAAACGACCAAGTAAAGACTGCAGTGGATTATGAAAGTAATACCGCTACGGTTTCTGTTTTAGTTGATGAAGACAGTAGCCCTGAAGAGATAGAAGCGCTTGTAAGAAAAATCCCTGTTGAAGTTGAGGGGAAAACGGTTGATCTAGCCAATCTGAAAGCGGAAGACCATGCGGTTTTGTATTCTTTAGATAAAGAGCAACAAGAAAAGAACTTTGTTATTGAACAAACGCAGAGTCAAATGAATGAACTTGATGTTCAAGCGGAGCGATTGATTCAATCTGATACCGGAATTCCTGACGCGTTCATCTACCAGCGAGCTCACAATAAGAAACTAGCACTGCTTACTAAAGCACAAGAGCGTATTGCTGCTCAGACTAAGCTCTACAACGAAATGCGAGCCAAACATGGCATCGCGGTTGGTCAATCAGAGACGTTAGTAGCTGAAAAAGCAAAAGAAGTTGAAAAGGTAGAGTCAACGCCAGTACAAGAAGCTCCGAAAGTAGCTGAAAAACTGGTGAAGGTTACACCTAAAACTCAAGTTGTGAAGCCAAAACCAACTTCCGACATAGTATCTGTTCCTAGTCAGTCTAAGAAGGTGGTCAGCTATAAAGTGAAGCTTCCTGAGAATAGCTTGAAATCTCGTGCGAGCAAATATACACCTCTCGCAGAGAAAGAAAGCAAGAACTGGGAAATAGATGCAGCATTGATTATGGCAATCATGCATTCTGAATCAGCTTTTCGCCCAGATGCTAAATCCCACGTTCCGGCATTTGGTCTTATGCAAGTTGTTCCGACCAGCGCTGGGCATGATGTAAATAAACAAGTTCGAAATATTGATGCGCCAATGAAGGCTTCAGATTTGTATCAACCCGTCATCAATGTTGAAACTGGTACTGCTTATTTAGACATCCTAAATAGTAAATATTTACGTAAGATCGAGAATGATCAAAGTCGTTTGTATTGCATGATTGCGGCTTACAACACCGGTGCGGGAAATGTTGCCCGAGCGTTTAACAAAGACCGCTCAACTAGCATTGGTAAAGCATCTAAAGTGATCAATAAGATGACTCCTGAAGAAGTGTACAACCAATTGGTCGCGAAGTTGCCATACGATGAAACAAAAAATTATTTGAAGAAAGTGAACAGCCGTATCGCGCTATACAAATAAGACTTGTAGCAAGCACATGTAAGGCGTGTGCTTTAATCCCTTTTTAGAGTTGTTGAGAGTAACAATGTTTAAGATTTTTGCTTTATTTTTCATCGTCATTGGTATTTACCTAGGTCTTAATTACAGCGATGAAATTAAAAATATAATGGATACAGAGGCTTTTGAGCGAGTGCAAGAACGAGCTGAAGACGGTAAAGATGCATTGATGGATACAATTGACGAGATTAAAGGCTGATCATGTCTGAAGAACAAAAAAAAGACGTTCCAAAAGAAATTCAAGATGAGCTCAAAGAGCTCCAAGATAACCAAGAGTCGTTGTTAGAGGCTCAAAGTAAAGGGAACTTGGCGCGCACTATTGGTTTGTTGTCTGTAGTTTCAATTGCTTTGGGTGGGTTTAACGATAGTTTTGATGCAATCGAAAAGATGGTTGATTTTGGTCTTTCACAAATGACTGATATTCCGTCACACAAAAAGCTTGAAAAAGTGTACATCCGCTCATCAGCTGAAGTATTAGATCAGACATTTGGTGCCCCCGTTTATATCAAGCGTTCAACTGGCGATGACGTTATAAAGTACTACAAAGACGATAACTTTATTCTTTCATCTATTACTAGAGATAATGCAATTGTTGCTTATCTTGTATTTCCAGATGAAGGCTTTACACCTGAAACATTAGAACATGCAGGTGGTTCGGAGTTTTTCAACCAACCTTTTAATGCCATTGAAAGTGTCAATGAAATTCGAGCGTCGTTCGCTAGAACCGGCAATTATTACATTGAAGAAAATAATGGCGGTGAGTTTGGCTACTTATATTCTTCAATCAGTGGCGCTAGTGAATTCATTACACCTTTGACAAAAAACAATAGGAAATTGCTTTCTGAAGTTGTTGACTCGCTGACTATGGATGAACATGTCGTAAAGAGCGTACAGTCTTTACGCTTGAATGCGAAGCCTAATTTCTATGGTTACAGTACGTTAGGTGTAGGGGCTCTAGAAGAAGCTATTTTGTCTAACACTGAATATCGTTTAATTCATAAGAGTTAATCATTAACACATCAGTTCTAGCTTTTTACGAAGCTAGAACCTTATTAGCAGTTGGATTATGGCAAATTTAAAGTTCGAAAGCTTTCTAGAGCGGCTTAAGGGTGATAAGAGAATCATTATCCAAGCTCATGACTTCCCTGACCATGATGCGATCTCTTCCGCATACGCTCTGGCATATTTATTAAAAAAGAAAGGGTTGTGCCCGTTTATTACGTTTCATGGTTACATCGATAGAGTGTCACTCAGAAACTTAATCGATTGGATAGATATCCCAATCTACGAGCCAAAAGATTTAAAATTGCAACCGGATGATAAGATTATTGTTGTTGATGGTTGTATTGGTGAGAAAAATGTTATCGACTTTCCTGGGATAGAAGTGGGAGTGATAGATCACCATCAAGTGAAAGCGCCTGATTTTGTATGGTATTCCGATATACGCTCAAACTACGGTTCAACTGCAACCATTATGGTTGAATATTACCGCTATTTTTCTTTGCCGATGCCACAGAATATCGCAACAGCACTACTGGTTGGTTTGAGCTTTGATACCGCAAATTTTACCCGAGGGGTAGGAACTGCTGATCTAAAAGCACTGTTGTATCTTCAGGCTAAGGCCAACAATGATATGGTTAACAAAATTTGTCGTAATCAAGTAGAGTTTCACGAATTAAAACTTTTCTATTCAATGCTCGATAGCTTACGTCGTGAAAAAAATGCAGCATTTGCTGTACTTCCTGAGGGGTGCCCTAAAAATATGCTTGGCGTATTAGGAGATTTCCTGCTGAGCGTTGATGAGCTCGATATTGTCGTCCTCACGGCTAGAAATAGAGAGAAAACCTTTATCTCTCTCCGTTCAGAGTGTTCAAAAAACAATGTCGCGAAGATAGTTAGAAGAGCTCTTAATGAAAAAGGGATTGGTTTTGGCGGTGGGCACTCTCATATGGCTGGCGGCATTATCAACAAACAGTTTGAATTCAGCAGAGAACTTGCTTGCGTCTATGACTTGATTCGACCGAACCTAGTACTCAGTGCTTAAACGGTTTGCTGACAATACCGGGTATCTTGAAATCAGTTTGATAAAATTAGTGCTGTGTCTAGAACAAACGGTACAACGGTTGATGTGCAGGCTTGAAGTGACTCGGTGCACAAGTTAGTAAGTGCAGACACGATCTTGATAAATTGGGATACATGTTCGTAGCAACTTTATGAGACGCTTGAATCAGTGTCAGTTTAATCACAAGGAAGTTGAATGCACCACTTTAATATCCGTGCTCTTGAGTATTTAAACGCGTTATCCAAGTATGGGTCATTGCGTAAGGCATCTAAGATGATGAACGTTGACCCTGCGGCAATGAGTCGGATGCTGACACAGTTAGAAGCGCAAGCGGAAATGAAAGTATGGGAGCGCAACAACCGCCAATCACTGTTAACTGAAGCGGGTAATGAACTGCTGAATTACTACCGTTCCATTGTTCGTGGAGAGGCCGCAGTGCTTGCTCGACTAACCAAGCTTAAAAACCTCAAAGGAGGCAATGTCAGCATTGCCATCGGTGAAGGGTTTATTACCAACTTGGTGTCAAAGCCGATGCAAACCTTCATGACTCGTTATCCTGATATCAATCTTTCTATTGAGATTGCGGGTGCATTGGACGCCGTAAAAATGTTGGAAGATCAACAGATCGATTTCGCGATTACCTATGCTTCTGCACCGCACCCCAAACTACACTCACACGTTGAACGTAGCCATCCGCTCGAATTGATTGCTCCGAAAGGGCATTTCCTTACGATGAAAAAATCGCCTGTGGTAATGCAAGATATTCAAGACGCTTCTCTCGCCTTAATCGATAATTCGACCGGCATGGGGAGGCTGGTAAAGCAGGCCGAACAAATTTCCCATCTTACCTTGCAGCCAAAGCTTCAAACCAATTCGGTAACCGCACTGACTAACTTTGTTTCAGCAGGGCTGGGCGTAACCTTTATGCCCAAACTCACCGTGATCGATGAGATAAAGTCAGGGCAGATCGAAGTGGTTGCGACCGAGTTGGAGATGCTATCGAAGGCGACGGTTAAGGTTCAATCTTTGAAAGGTCGCGCACTTACGTTACAGGCCGAAACCTTGTTAGATTTCTTACTTGAAAATGCTACTTTCTTGAGTCATGACGCTTACAATATCTAGGCTTAATCGATTTATTTAGCGACGCCTCCCAAGTTCCCAAATACCGCCAATATCACAGTTTCAAACTGCCGAATTCGTTTTTAAGTAGAATTGAGTTTTTGTCAACGCTATCTCTATTGTTAAGTCAACATATGCGGAATAAGTTACAAAGCATTAACGAAACGAGTTTTAGACTCACAGCTGTGTTCTACAGGTTTTAGCTTTGTCAGGTATTAGGGGAAGAGAATGGAAGTTATTGTAATTGGCAGCGGTGTTATTGGGTTGACCAGTGCTTGGTACCTGGCGAAAGAAGGTCACTCGGTGACGGTTATCGATCGTCAAGATAGCAGTGGTAAGGAAACCAGTTTTGCTAATGCTGGCCAAATCTCTTACGGCTACTCCTCCCCATGGGCCGCCCCCGGTATCCCTTTAAAAGCGATGAAGTGGCTCACCCAAGAACATGCGCCATTAAAAGTGAAACCGTCACTTTCTCCTGAATTGGTTTCTTGGGCGTCTAAGATGCTCGCCAACTGCAATGAAGCCAAATACGGACAGAATAAATCGCGCATGCTGAGAATCGCAAATTACAGTCGTGATTGTCTGACTCACCTGAGAACCAGTGAAGAACTGGCTTATGAGGGCAGACAGAAAGGGACGTTGCAAGTGTTTCGAAGCGAGAAGCAATTGGATTTCATTCAGCAAGATATGAAGCTGCTTAAAGAAAGTGGAATTGAGCACTCGTTGTTTGATGTTGAGCGGTGCCTATCCATCGAACCTGGTTTATCAGACGTGAAAGATAAGCTCGTAGGTGGCCTGTATTTACCAGATGATGAAACCGGTGATTGCCATCAATTCTGTTTAACCTTAACTGAGAAAGCCAAGCAACTCGGTGTTAGGTTCGTGTTTGATACTGAAGTGGTCAAGCTCAATCATCAGAATCAAACCATTGAAAGTATTACCACGACTCAAGGTGACTTCAAAGCGGACGCTTACGTAGTCGCGTCTGGCAGTTATTCTCGTGATCTGTTGAAGCAAGTAGACCTGTCTATTCCTGTCTATCCAGTCAAAGGGTATTCGCTGACATTGCCTATCGTGAATGCTGATAAATCACCGACCTCTACCGTGATGGATGAAACCTACAAAGTGGCGATGACTCGTTTTGATGACCGCATTCGCATTGCGGGTACGGCAGAGCTTGCTGGTTTTGATTATCTCATTCCTGAAAAACGTAAAGCCACGATTGATATGGTGATCAAAGACCTCTTTCCTCAAGCCGGGGATTTTTCTAAGGCAGAGTATTGGACAGGACTAAGACCAATGACGCCAGATGGCACACCTATTATCGGAAAAACTCCAATCAAGAATTTGTTTACTAATACGGGGCACGGAACCTTGGGTTGGACTATGGCGTGTGGATCAGGAAAGATCTTGGCAGGCGTGGTCAGCGGCTCAAGTAGTGATATCAAAACTGATGACTTGAGTATTCATCGTTATTTGTAACGACATGATGTAATGATGGTGAAAGTAACCCCATTCTTAAGCTGTAGAATGGGGTTATGGGTTCTGAAGGAGAAAATTATCTGGTGGTGGTTTCTAGCACATGGGTAAATCTATCCCATGATTTTTGGTCAGCTTCTTGTTGGTAGTTGTTTGAGCCGAACACGGTAAAGGCATGTGGCGCTCCACTATAAGTGATCATCTCATGCGGAACCTTGGTTGTTTCCAGTTGAGCGGCAAGGCTGCCAAAATCTTCCATTGTAATCATAGAATCTGCTGTGCCATGGAATACGACAACCGGAGCTTTAGTCTGAGAGTAGTCTTGTCCTTTTGGTGTCGATAAACCACCATGGAAGGTGACATAAGCTTTCGATGGGATGCCCGCACGAGCGGCTTCTAAAACGGCTGCGCCACCAAAACAGTAACCCATCATCACGTTGTTATCTAAGTTACCACCAAGCCTTTTCGCTTCCATCGCTCCCGCATTAAGTAGTGCACGCATTTTTTCTCTGTCTTTATACAACTCGCCTGTGTGTTGTTTTTTGTCTTTTACTTCGGTCGGGCGAATGCCTTTACCAAATAGGTCGATGGCGAACACGTTGTAACCGAGTTCGTTGAGCATCTCAGAACGTTTCTTTTCGTAATCAGTTAAGCCATCCCAATCGTGAATTAGCAGCACCAAAGGCGCTTGGTCACTGGCCTCACTCCAATAGCCTTCGTAATCCATACCATCGACTTGGTAAGTGATGTTTTCTCCTGAAATCGCAGAGAAGGGCAGTAAAACTGAAAACAGGCCGAGCGTAGTGATTGTTCGCATGCGTGATTCCTTTCGATGACAATTGATGTTCCTATCGAAAGTATAGATAACGCGATGATTCTCGCCAGATTTCTGTTTCTAACTTGAAATGTATGGCAGGGAGAGCAGGTGGCTATTGCTGATGAATAGCCATCGAGAGGGAGTGCGATGGCTGTTTTGTGATGTTCTCAGCTTACCAAAACTTGAATAGCTAAACTGGGGGAATAAAGGAAAACAACTACCAAGATGCGTTGGTTTTGCTAATGCTCATCTCCGGATATTTTCGCTGATAGCGCGGCAACATCGACTCATTGCCCAAGATGCCACCTTGATGGATATAGATAATGGTTTTGGTTGGGTTGTTATCTTGCCATCGTTCTAAACATTGCCACATCAATGGGTCGTAGAGCAGGTCGAATTCAATATCCGTTTGTTCTTGTAGATCCAACCAGGTTTGATAGTCCTGTTGATACAGCTTACCAAAGTGGTGCTTGGTTTTGAGCGGTAGTATTTGTGGATGATCGGACTCACCAAGCTCATTAAATTGTTGTGTGAGGTAGTCACTGCCGCCAACACAAGCGCAGGTGAGTACTGGGATGTTGTGTAACTTTAAGTGCTTATGCAGATACAGCGATGTGCTACCTGTACCTGCGGGCAGTGCAACTACAAAATCGTGCTTGTTTTCGAAACGCGTCCAGCTAAGTATTTCCATCGCCAGTTGCTTCACGCCGTATTCAGAAAGCTGAGAGCGTCCACCTTCAGGCAATACAATGCACTGAGAATCTGGCTGTCTTATTTGCTCAATATACTCCTGTGGATGAAGCTCAGAGCCTGTCTCTTTGACTGAAATTACCTTCGCACCAAGGTCTACTGCACCACGGTAATTACCTATTGGGCGTTCTAGTAGCCACTGGGGAAGGTGGTCGACGTAGAACTCAAGCGTCCAACCTTTGATCTTTGCCAGTGCCGCGAGTGAGAACAGAGAGTTAGCCTGCGCAGAACCATAGCTGATCAATGTTGTAGTTTCTGGGTGATCGTCTTCCAGCAGCTTCATGAATTTGCGGGCTTTATTGCCGCAAAAGTGGGAGTGCAGCTGATCGTCACGCTTTAAGAAAAAGGTGTGATCGTTAAATTGATGTTGAGTTACAGGGCTATTATTTAGTTTCATCGCACTTAGTAAAAATGCTGACTAAAAAGCCAGCATTTTAAAATCAAATTGGACTAACGAGTATCTAGTAGCTAGTCAGCGCTGTAAACCAACTAAATCAAGTTTTCGTTGGATATTGAACTTAGTACTACGAGTATATTTGCTCTGGTATGGGCGAGGGTGAATCTGTCTGAAAGGCGATTCTGGCAGTGCACCCTCCAGAGTTACGATTGACCAAATCAAAGTCCCAATGGAAGCGTTGGCACAAGTCGTCGACAATCAATAAACCTAATCCATGACCATTCGGATTGTATTGTTCCTGAAGGCCTTCACCTTGGTCTTCAATCACAATACTCTGCTCGGACAGGGTAACAGTGACAGTACCACTATTGGTCGCTGCAATGGCATTTCTCAATAAGTTGCCGACCAACATATTCATGATCGCGCTGGTGGCTTGAATGGTCGGCTCTGATTGAATGTGTAAGGATATCTCGACTTGCTTTTCATCCGCCTGTAATGAATTCTTGGAAACGATAGCTTCTAACTCTTGCTGACTAAACAAACGCAGTGGTACATCGTCACTGTTTCTTTCATAACGAACTAAACCGAGTAGGGCATCGACCATTTCTGACATCTGGATAATGGCTTCATCAATGCGCTCAACCTGACGAGATTGAAATTCCGTTGTTTCGCTTCTTAATAGCAATTTATTCGCACCACGAGCGACCGTTAGTGGGGTTCTTAACTCATGACTTGAATAACGAGCAAACGCCTGTTCACGTTTGATCAAGGAATTGATTTCTCTACGGTATTGATTGAGTTGGTCTGTTAACTGACGAAACTCAACAGCTGCACCTTCACTGACATCAAACTCCTCCCCTAGGTCGAGTTTGTTCGAATTGAGTTGCTCAGATAGGGAATTGAAAGGCTCAATAAGTCGTTTGGAAAGACGAGAGAGTAAGGTACCAAAGCTAAATATCAAAATGGATAGTAGCACCAATACGAACGAGATGGCGTATACCAATTCATAGGTATCAAATTCGACGCGATCTATCTCAGACATAAGGATGATCGGGTAAGTTTTACCTTCATGAGAGTACTCTCCCACATAGATCATTCGTGATTCCGGCTCGTCGCCGACTTCACCAAGGAAGTTATCCTTACCTTCTATATAAGGTATGTACTCTTTGGGTACAAATGACAGGTCATTGTACGCCATGGTGAGACCGTCAATACGTATTGCGCCGCTCTCGCCAGCTTGAAAGAGTTCGACAGCATAGTTTCGGTCAATCAGGATGCGTCTTTCGCCAACCCGGTCTTCCGACATATACAACCCTGCAACAAAAACGACATAGACGAATGCAGACACAATCACGGCCATCAACCCAAAGAAAAGCGCTAGGCGGCCTGTGAGGGTTTTGGTGCTTGTCAGAACATTTGAAATCAATTCGATGGCTCCAGACGGAATCCAACTTTAGGAACGGTAATCAGCATTGGGGTGTCAAAAGGCTTGTCGAGTTGATTACGCAGTTGATAGATATGGCTACGTAACACATCGTTGTTGGGTTCGTCTTCTTGCCATAGCTTGTAGGAAATATCTTCACGAGTCACTACTTCAGGTGCTTTTTGGCACAGCATCTCAAGGATGGTGTAAGTGGTTGGGTTAAGTGCGAGCAGTTTGTCTTTACGGTAGGCTTTACGGGTTTTTTGATCAATGGTGAGTTCATCAAATTGAAGCTTAGAAGAAACCACTTTTCCTCGGTAACGACGAACAAGCGCGTTCATTCTGGCTTCCAAAATATCCAAATCAAAAGGTTTGGTTAGATAGTCATCGGCACCATGCTCAAACCCTTTCAACATATCATCGCGGCTATCTAGCGCGGTCAACATCAAAATAGGTGTCGCGTTGCCTTGGTCTCGCAGTTTATTACAAACCGTGAGGCCGTCCATTCTTGGCAACATCAGATCCAATATGATGATATCAAATGAGTTTTCTAACGCGAGTTGCAAGCCGAGTTCGCCGTTGTCCGCATAATCGAGTTCCATGCCAATACACTCAAAATAATCAAACAAGACACCTGCGATTTCACGGTTATCTTCGACTAATAGAACTCGTTTCATTTTGATTCTCATACAGAAATAGACGGTAACATTATCCTGAGTGAGCGTGAAAAATATGTCAATAACATAACTTTCACTTATGGGAGGGTAGATTGGATTCAGATTAAAAAATAGAAGAACGTATTATGTCTGAACTTCATATAAGCCGCCCCAAGATATCTACATCGCAGATCAACCCTGCGGTTTCTCTGTCTATCATTGTGCCTTTTTACGATGAACAAGAGGTATTGGAAGAGTTCCACTCTCGCCTTACCAAGGTACTTGATAGCTTGCCCATCAAGAGTGAAATCGTTTATGTCGATGACGGTAGCAAAGACAGCAGCTTGGAGTTGGTGAGCTCATTCACTTCAATCAATAGCTCAATTTCTGTTATCGGTTTAAGCCGTAATTTTGGCAAAGAATCAGCGATGAGCGCAGGCCTCGAGCACTGTCGTGGACAAGCGGTGATTTTGCTAGACGCTGACTTACAAGATCCACCTGAGCTGATTCCGCAAATGATTGCCAAGTGGCGCGAAGGTTATGACGTCGTCAATATGCAGCGTAGCCAGCGCGACGGTGAAACGTGGTTTAAGAAGTTTTCAGCAGCGAGCTTTTACAAAGTAATGAATGTGGCTGCGAAGATTGATGTTCCTGAGAATGTGGGTGATTTCCGACTGTTAAGCCGAGAAGTTGTCGACCATATCAATCAGCTTCCAGAACGTAACCGCTACATGAAAGGCATTTTTTCATGGCCGGGTTTCCGACAAGCGACGCTCCAATTTAAGCGTGATGCTCGCTTCTGTGGTGAGACCAAGTGGAACTACCTCAAGTTAATCGGTTTGGCGATGGATGGGATTACCTCGTTCTCTATCCGACCTCTGCGTATTGCGACGGCCGTTGGTGGTTTAGTGGCGCTTACTGCTTTTGTGTATGGCGTCTTCATCGTATTCAAAACCATTATGTTTGGCGAGCCTATCACGGGCTACCCGTCAATGATGGTCGTGCAACTTGCCCTTGGCGGTATTCAACTCCTGAGTATTGGTTTAATGGGAGAGTACATAGGTCGTATTTTCATTGAAACCAAGAATCGTCCTTTGTATCTGATTCAGTCGGTCGTCGATACACCTGCATTAAAAACACATTTCAAATTAGAGGAGTCAGCATGAGCCTGAACAGAACGCACCTATGGTATTTGTTGGCTTTTGCACTGGTTTTAAGACTCCTATCTTTGGCGACTTATCCGTTAATGGATACTACGGAGGCGCGCTACGGAGAAATGGCTCGCTTGATGGTGGAAACCGGCAATTGGTTAACACCTCAGTTTGATTACGGCATTCCTTTTTGGGGCAAGCCACCGTTGTTCACATGGATGAGTGCTGCTGGTATTGAGCTGTTTGGTTTGAGTGAGTTTGCTGTTCGTGCACCTCACTGGTTAGCGGGAGTAGCGACAATTTTGTTAACCGCTTACATGGCGAAGCGAACTGGGCAAAGTGCGTTGGTTGCTGCGGTAGTGTTGGCGACATGCGGTATTTTCTCTATTGCCGCGGGCGCTGTGATGACAGACATAGCATTAACCTTAGCGATGACCATTGCCATGTTAGGCTTCTACTTGTGTTGGCTAGGAGGAGAGAGTTGGAAAGGTGAAGGCAGTGCTAAGACTAATCAATCTTGGGGTTATGTTGGTTTCATTGGCTTAGCGCTAGGCTTGCTTGCAAAAGGGCCAGTAGCGATTGTGATCATGGGTATCGCAGTTTTCCCTTGGTTAGTATTACAACATGGCTTCTTTGGCGCTTTCAAAGTGCTTTGGCAACGCTTTCCATTGTTGTCTGGCTTGGGTGTGATGCTAGCGATTGCTTTGCCTTGGTACATCATGGCTGAAATGGCAACACCGGGCTTTATTGATTACTTTATTGTTGGCGAGCACTTTAAGCGCTTTGTTGTGAGTGGCTGGGAGGGTGATTTATACGGTTCTGCCCATGATCAAGCAAGAGGCATGATCTGGCTGTTTTGGCTTCAAGCGGCTGCGCCGTGGTCGATTGTATTACCTATATTGGCATTTGCTCGACGTAAGAAAATTGCAGAAATTAATACTGAAAATCGCGGCTTGTTTTCATTTCTTGTCTGTTGGTTGATTTCACCTCTGATTCTTTTCACTATGGCGGGCAATATTCTCCCAGCTTACGTCCTACCAGGTATTCCGGCCCTTGGCTTGTTGATTGCTATACTCGTAGTGGAAAAAGATAAGAAGTGGTTCTCGAGTGTGGCTTTGGTTCTACCTGTGTTGCTAATGATTGCGATGGTCTACCTGAATCTCGGCAAGGCGAACGAGAAAAGTGACCGTATTATCTTCGAACAGATTACGGATTCTGCGCCAAGCTTTTACGTGGGTAAACGACCATTCTCTGGGCAATTTTACAGTCATGGTCAAGCGAAAAAACTTCTCGATATCGAGCAGCTAGATGGCATTGATAAGTTTTACCTGATTGGTAAAAGATCTGAAGTGGAAACCAAGATTAAAGAGAACGCATTAACGTGTATTCTAGAGCCAACGGTGAAGATAAAGCGTGCTTTATTCAGCTGTCATAGCTCAAGCATCAAGCCAAATCTATCGTTGAGTCATATTCAAAGTGGCAGCGATGTTCAGCGTTAACTCGGGGTTACGAATGTTCAACAATAAGCTTCAAACGCACAGTCAGAGGTTACAGTCCCACCACAAGGTGGTTCGATTTGCTGTGGTTGGGGTTGGTGGGTTTGTTGTTGATTGCTTAGTTTTTGCGTTACTGCATTATGCCGTTGGGCTGCCTTTGATGAGTGCACGGATAGGATCTTTCATTGCAGCCGCAACGATAACGTGGTTTGGTAATCGAGTGCTAACTTTTGACTTCAAAGGGCAGGGTAGTTGGTCAGAGAAGTTTATTCAGTGGCAAAAATTCATGTTTTCCGCATCGATATCGGCGATACCTAATTTGCTGTGCTTTAAGCTGATGACGGAATTACTTCCTGCATTTACTGGGGCTGTATTTATCGCAATGGCCGTTGGTATCTTGGTGGGCATGGTCACTAACTATTTGTTTAGCCAGTATTGGGTCTTCACCCGTTAGAATCCCTTGTAATCACATAACCAAGTGAAACCTTTGGGTCGTTCATTAGTAACAGACACAAAAAAGCGCAGCTAAATAGCTGCGCTTTGTATTTTTATGATAACCAAGTAAATGGGGTCGCTATATTAACGCTGTGTTGCGCGCTGGCGATTCTTTCCGTTACTTGCTGGTTTACCACCTTGACCATTGCCCGCTTTGCTGCGGTTTGGCTTGCCATTTCCGCCGCCATTGCCTTGCGATTGTTGGCTAGCAGGGGCTTTTTTGATGAAGCCAGTCGCTGGTTTATTACCATTACCGTTCTGCTTCCCGTTGCCCTGATTGCCGTTGCTTTGGCTACCTGTTGGCTTCTTACCACCCGGTTTAGGCTTATTGCCACTAGGCTTAGAATGGTTACGTGGGCTTTCGCCGCCAAGACCCGGTTGAGCTTTACTGTGCTTAGTTGCAAAACGTTGCGAGCCGTGACGACCAGACTTACGACGCTGTGCTGGTGTCTGAGCTTCAAAATCTTCTTCTGGTACTAAGCAGTTCGCTTTGTCACCAATTAGATGCTTTTTGCCCATGCTGATCAGTGCTTCACGGATGATCTTCCAGTTTTCTGGATCGTGGTAACGAAGCAGTGCTTTATGCAGACGACGTTGACGATCACCTTTAGGCACAGGAACATCTTCACGTTTTTTGTATTTCACGCGCTTCAGAGGGTTGGTCTCTGAGTAGTACATCGACGTCGCATTACACATTGGCGATGGGTAGAAGTTCTGTACTTGGTCACACTCGTAGTTGTGCTTTTTCAGCCACAACGCAAGGTTAAGCATGTCTTCATCTTCCGTGCCCGGGTGAGCAGAGATGAAGTAAGGAATTAGGTACTGTTTCTTACCAGCTTCAGCACTGTACTTCTCGAACATCTCTTTGAAACGATCGTAAGTGCCCATGCCCGGTTTCATCATCAGATCCAGAGGACCTTTTTCAGTATGCTCTGGAGCAATCTTCAAGTAACCACCAACGTGGTGAGTCACAAGCTCACGAACGTATTCTGGAGACTCAATCGCAAGATCATAACGAACGCCTGATGCGATCATTACTTTCTTGATGCCCGGAACCTTTCTCGCTGAGCGGTAAAGATCAATGGTGTGCTGGTGGTCTGTGTTCAGTTTTTCACAGATTTTAGGGAACACACATGATGGACGACGACAGTTAATTTCAGCTTTAGGATCAGAACAACCTAGGCGATACATGTTCGCGGTTGGGCCACCCAAGTCAGAAATGGTACCGGTAAAGCCAGGTACTTTATCTTTAATGTCTTCGATCTCATCCAAGATCGATTCTTTCGAACGGTTCTGAATGATACGACCTTCGTGCTCTGTGATTGAACAGAAAGAACAACCACCAAAACAACCACGCATGATGTTAACCGAGGTTTTGATCATGTCGTATGCCGGAATTTTCGCTTTGCCATACATTGGGTGAGGAACACGCTTGTACGCAAGGCCAAACACGTAATCCATCTCTTCAGTTGCAAGAGGGATTGGTGCTTGGTTTACCCATAGCTCGCGGTCACCGTGACGTTGAATAAGAGCACGACCTGAATACGGGTTAGTCTCTAGGTGCAGAATACGGCTAGCGTGAGCGTAAAGAATACGGTCGTTATTCAGCTTTTCGAAACCAGGGATACGAACCGCGGTTGTTTTTGCATCGTGACGAGAAGGACGAATAGTAATTGGCTGCGCCTTTACTTCTTCTTTTTCATCTTTCTTGGTATCACATTGCGTTTCTACTTCGTACGGGTTAACCGGAACGTAGGCTTTGTTCGGTTTTTCGATACGAGAAGAATCAATAATTTTGTAACCTTCAGGCGCTGCAGGCAAGTTGATAGCAGTACCGCGGATATTGGTCAGCGTAGACATGTCTTCGCCATCGGCAATGCGGTGTGCGACTTCAACCAGTGCACGCTCAGCGTTGCCGAAAAGAAGAATGTCTGCTTTTGCATCAAACAATACAGAGCGACGAACTTTATCAGACCAGTAGTCGTAGTGCGCAACGCGACGTAAGCTTGCTTCAATACCACCAAGAACGATTGGTGTGCCTTTGTAAGCTTCACGACAACGTTGAGAATAAATCAGAGTTGCACGGTCAGGACGCTTACCACCTTCATTGTTTGGCGTGTAGGCATCGTCGTGACGTAATTTGCGATCAGAGGTGTAGCGGTTGATCATGGAATCCATGTTACCCGCTGTGATGCCGAAGAATAGGTTAGGTCTACCCAGTTCCATAAAGGCATCTTTACTGTCCCACTTTGGTTGGGCAATGATGCCCACGCGGAAACCTTGAGCTTCAAGCAAACGGCCAATGATAGCCATACCAAAGCTCGGGTGATCGACATAAGCGTCACCAGTTACAATAATAATGTCACAGCTATCCCATCCAAGAGCATCCATCTCCTTTCTACTGGTAGGCAAAAAGGGTGCTGTTCCGTAGCACTCGGCCCAGTATTTTTTGTGTTCGTGAATAGGAGTGATATCGCTGTACATATTTCAACCTCTGATTTTTGAGGCGGGAATTATAGCGGCATGAGCCTAGACTAGCCAGTAGAACATGCCCCTGTTAGTTCTGATGTCTTTCGCCATTTTGCAGATAATGCTGACAAAATAACCATACAACAGCATAGTTGAAGCCTTGAATAACGTCGCTAATTTGTGATTTTGATTAGTGTTCGGGGCAGTTTTTGATATTATTCGCGAAAATAAGTCTGAATAAGTAGATCCACAATGGTCGAATCATTATTAGTACAATTTGCTCCCATGCTATTAGGAGCCCAACTGATCTTAACTTTAATCCTAGTGAAGGGTGATATTTGCCCAGGTCAACGTGGCCGTATTCACAAGATGTTACCTGCTATTGGCGTGCTTTGGCTTGCTGTTGCTTCATTAAGAATTGAAGCGTTTCTGATCGTATTCGCTATCTTTTACTTTTATTCTCAAGTTCAAACCAAAAAGACACGTGATTCTGGCCCGATTTGGGTGATGTATCTTGCGTGTGGTTTGGCGCTGTCATACGTTGCTATCCAAGCAAGCGAACAGGTAAATCCAGTCGATATTATTGCGACTGTGTTGCTGGTGGCTTTACTGGGTGCTTCTTTCGGACATTTACTCCTGACTATCGCAAGAACGCGCTTACAAGCATTTCACCGTGTTCTGCCTGTTGTGGGCGTATTAAGTGGCATGTTGGTGGTGTTGGCGACCGTGATTAACGTTTATTCACTGTCTGAAGCGCAACTAGAACCTGTTATTTCAACTTTGTTGTTTAGCTTTGCTTTGCTTATCTCTTCTATCGTGGTTTGGTGTTGGCATTTGCTGTTTGTCAAAACCCCTGAAAAGCTTCAGCTGACTCTTTCATTGTTGATGTTATTGGCGGCGGCTGTTGGTTTAACGCCAGTTTGGGCTATGTAGAAGGTTACTGATCTCACAAGCCTTTCGGTGTTGAATCGAAAAAGTGTGATCTGTTTTTTAGCGTGGTGTTGGTAAGCGTTCTAAACTTAAATCTAGTTGGTGTGTTCGTTAGGAGTACGGGATGGATTTAAGCAACGTCAAAGGTTTCGATAGCATTATTTTGCTGGGAATCGTGAATGAAAAACTTCGCTTAGAATGCGATAGCTTTGAAGAGCTGATCAGTATGTATGAAATGGATATAGAAAGTGTTGTAGGTAAGCTTGATATGCTTGGCTATCAATACGATCCATTAACTAACCAGTTTAAGTCTTATCCAAGATAAGCAGCAAACTGGCGCATGTTCTATTGATAGCGAGTTAGTTATCGATTGTGAGCCAGTTATCGAGAGTGAGCTAGTATCGTGAATGAACAAGTACCGCCATCGTCGGTACTAAAGCTAAAAGAAAAAAGTCACAGATAATCTGTGACTTTTTTGTTTCTGGCGCATGCCTATCAGGTTCAATGCAGGTATAAACTAACCCAACAACGAGTCTCTTAAACGACCTCAATGCCATCTAGGTGACTCTTACTTTGCTGTCTTGCCGTGCTAAAGAAAGCTTGCAGGTAACGTTTGTCTTTTTCTGAGTTTCTTACCGCTGCGAACAACCTTCTTGAAAGCCCTTTGCCTAATGGTTTGCTGGCAATGAGTCCTTGTCTTGAAAATTCACTGATTGCCCAGTTAGGCAAAGCTGCAACTCCGAGCCCTGCCGACACCATTTGAACCAGCATTAGTGTGTTGTCTGCCTGTTTCCATTTTTTAGGTTCAACACCCGCTGGCTGCAAAAAGTGCTTCACGACATCTAAACGCTGTTTTTGAACCGGGTAGGTGAGCATAGTGATATCGCTAAGATCTTGCGGATCAATGCTCGATTTTTCGGCCAAAGGTGAATTGATCGCGGTGATCAAGCGCATCTCGAAATCAAAAAGCGGTTCGTAATGGACTTCCGAACGCGGTTGAATATCAGAGGTGATCACCAAATCGAGTTCTCCAGCCATCAATGCCGGTAGAGGCTCAAACCCGAACCCTGACGAGAAATCTAGCGTTACGCTTGGCCAAGCAACTTGGTATTCCTTCAAAGCAGGCATTAGCCATTGGAAGCATGAGTGACACTCGATCGCCATGTGCAATCGGCCATTCACATCCTCTTTCAGGCTTGCGAGTTCGTTCTCTGCTTTAGCTATTCTTGGCTGTATTTCATCGGCAAGCTTAAGCAAGATCTCACCCTCAGAGGTGAATTTTACTGGCCTAGTTTTTCGTAGGAAAAGCTGACCGCCAATACGCGCTTCAAGATCTTTTAATTGATGAGAAAGCGCCGACTGAGTCAGGTGAAGAGAGGTCGCAGTGGCTGTTAACGATCCGCTGTCTCTCAAGGTGGTCAATGTTCGAAGGTGTTTAAGCTCTATCATGAGTATTCCTCATATTCCCTAAGCCAATTCAATATTTCTTAATAATCACCCTACGGTGTTTTTGGTCTTTTGTAAACGTCTAGATGTCCGGATGGATTTAAGCTGTTCATCTTTGGATGATTCAAGATGAATATTATTAATAAACAAGATGAATATTTGGATGTTGTCCATAGATCGGATTAGGGCGATAGTTTAGCCATCCAGACGCCTTTGTGGGAAGGTGAAATCATCAAAGGCAGTCTGACCGGAAATTAAAATTATCGAATAAGGAACAGACTCATGACGACAACAACGCATATTCTTGGCTACCCACGCATTGGTGAAAAACGCGAACTTAAATTCACGCTCGAGAAATACTGGCGCGGTGAAATCGATCAATCTGAGCTCAAGCAACTCGGCAGCGAATTAAGAAATCGTAACTGGAATGTACAAGCTGATGCGAATCTAAGCTTTGCAACTGCGGGTGACTTCGCATGGTACGACCATGTCCTAACTACGACTCTACTTCTAGGTCATGTGCCAAAACGTCATGCTGGTGGAGCAGAAGATGAAAAAGCCTTCCCAGATCTGGATAGCTTGTTCCGTGTAGGTCGCGGTCAGTCTCAAGTTCAGTCTACTTGCTGCGGTGGTACGCATACGTCTAATGATGGCACTAAAGACAGTTCGGCGGCTTCTGACATGACTAAGTGGTTCAACACCAATTACCACTACATTGTTCCTGAATTCAGTAAAGACGATTCGTTTGAGGTGAGTTGGCCACAATTGTTTGACGAAGTGAGTGAAGCGATAAAAGCAGGACACAAAGTTAAGCCTGTACTTCTCGGCCCGCTGTCTTACTTATATCTAGGTAAAGAAGTGGAAGAGGGCTTTGAGCGTTTAACCTTGTTGCCGCGTTTGCTTACTGCTTACCAAGCGATTCTGGCAAAACTCTCCAAGTTGGGCGTTGAGTGGGTGCAAATTGATGAGCCCATTCTATCTCTGGAACTTGAGACTAAGTGGGCTGATTCATTCAAACTGGCTTATCAAGTGATTCAAGGCGATGTGAAGCTATTGCTGACCACTTACTTTGATTCTGTGACTGATACGTTAGGCAAGATCGTGGAATTGCCCGTCAACGGCTTACACATCGACTTGGCTGCCGCACCGCAGCAACTTGATGAAGTGGTGAATAAGTTACCGGAAGATTGGGTACTTTCTGCGGGTGCAATCAATGGACGCAATGTTTGGCGAGCAGACTTAGCTTCTCAGCTTGAGTTACTGCAACCTGTGAAAGAAAAGCTAGGCGATAAACTATGGGTCGCAAGTTCATGTTCACTGCTGCATAGCCCGGTTGACCTTGAGTTAGAAGAGACGCTTAGCGAAGAAGTGAAGAGTTGGTTTGCCTTTGCAAAACAGAAAGTTACCGAGGTGAGCTTATTAGGTGCGGCGTTAGATGGCGATCAAAATGCCATTTTGGCGTGTGAGACTTACAGCCAACCTATCGTTGCACGTAAGAGCGCGACTCATGTCAACAAGCCGCAAGTTCAAGCTCGTCTCAATACCATCACTAAAGCGTTAGTTGAGCGAAGTGCGCCTTACGCAGAACGTGCGGCGCATCAGTCTGAAGTTCTCGGCTTACCGCTGTTACCAACCACAACCATTGGTTCATTCCCACAGACCGGTGAAATTCGCGTTCAACGTAGCGCCTACCGAACCGGTCAATTGAGTGAAGCGGAATACACCACCGCACTAAAAGGTCACATTGCGGATGCAGTCAAACGTCAAGAAGCACTCGATTTGGATGTACTTGTGCACGGTGAAGCCGAGCGCAATGACATGGTGGAATACTTTGCAGAAAACCTAGCCGGCTTCCAAACCACCAAATTTGGTTGGGTACAAAGCTATGGTTCTCGCTGCGTAAAACCTGCGATTGTGGTTGCGGATATCGAACGTGAAAAACCAATGACGGTAGAATGGTCGACCTATGCCCAATCTCTGACTTCAAAGCAGATGAAAGGCATGCTTACAGGGCCTGTTACTATCTTGTGTTGGACATTCCCACGTGAAGACATCTCACGCAAAGAGATCACTAACCAACTGGCGTTTGCACTGCGTGATGAGGTGTCGGATTTACAAGATGCTGGCATCAACATCATTCAAATCGATGAACCTGCTATTCGCGAAGGTTTACCACTGAAAAAGCGTGACCATGCCGAATATTTAGAGTGGGCAGTGGATGCTTTTAAGATTTCAGCAGCGAGTGCCAAGCCTGAGACTCAGATCCACACACACATGTGTTACAGCGAGTTCAACGAGATCATTGATTCAGTGGCGGCGCTGGACGCCGATGTGATCACTATTGAAACCTCTCGTTCGAACATGGAACTACTGAAAGCGTTTGAGGAGTTCAACTACCCAAATGCGATTGGACCGGGTGTTTATGACATTCACTCACCAAACATTCCTTCTGAAGAGTGGATTGTTGATTTACTTAAGAAAGCAGCAGAAAAAATCCCAGCAGAACGTTTGTGGGCGAACCCAGATTGTGGATTAAAGACTCGTAACTGGGCAGAGACAGAAGCCGCACTAACTAACTTAGTTTCGGCGACTAAGACACTGCGTAAAGAGTGGGAATCAGCTGAGGTATAATTCAGTCTAAGATTTTGATTGATCCGTTAATCCACGATGAACCACAACAAAGGCCTCGCATTTGCGAGGCCTTCTGGTTTTATACTTGTTCGAATTTCGAGCTAGAAACTAGCTGCTACTTTGACACGTCTCTTTACTGATCAGCTTCTCAACGATCAGTTGTCCGCGAGTGTTGCGAATCTTGATGTTGTAAGCCAAGCCCATGTCGAGGTTTGCTCTTACTTCAGAGTTGGTGCAGTAGCTATTCACACTCATGTCTACAACTTGGTTTAAAGGTTTAGCACCTTTTGCATCTTGGTTGTAGATCATCATGATTTCGATAACCGTGTTCTTTGCCAGCACGCGCATGACCGATAGCGGACCATACTCAATCGGCAAGCCTGCGGATAAAACGCCAGCGCGATGTTGCGCCATCATTTCTAGCTGTCTTTGTTTGTCTTGTTCACTTGATGAGCTACAGCCTGCAAGCAGAACAGCAGCCAGTGAGCCGATAATCCATTTTTTCACGTTAAAATACTTTCTTGAATGGTTTAACAATCACATTTTGGTACACACCAGCAGCAATGTACGGGTCTGCGTCTGCCCATGCCTGTGCATCGTCTAAAGAATTAAATTCAGCAATCACAGTAGAGCCTGTGAAGCCCGCTTCACCAGGGTTATCTGAATCAATCGCTGGCATTGGACCTGCTGTCAAAAGGCGGCCTTCATCGTGAAGTGTTTGTAGGCGTTCTAGATGTTGTGGGCGAACACTTAGGCGTTTTTCTAATGAATTTTCGACGTCTTGAGAAAAAATCACGTACCACATATTGAGATATCCTTATTTTACTTCACTAAATTGAGGGCGTTTAAATTCGCTATCTTGCTAATTTACGCGAACTAATGGGTATTGGAAGAGCTAATGATAAGAAATTGTGAAATGGTGCGGCAGAGTGAGAAGGTCTTTAGCATTTTTAATCGAAACGACTAAAGACCTTAAAGTGCGATAGGGTCGTCGAAGGACTATTTGTTGATTGGGCGAGGTTTACCGCTTTCATCTACAGCAACGTAGTTGAATGTCGCGCCACATACCTTGTAACGATCGCCGATGCCGTGATCAAGTACCGGCTTAACCCATACTTCTAGGTCGATATTCATCGAGCTACGACCAATCTTGGTGCAGTCACCATAAACACATACCACATCACCCACTGAAACTGGTTGTTTGAACTCGATACTCGATACTGAAACCGTGACTATCTTGCCGTTAGAGATCTCTTTCGCCAGTATCCCGCCAGCAAGGTCGAGCTGAGACATTATCCAACCACCGAAAATCTGGCCTGCTGCATTGGTATCAGAAGGCATCGCCAAAGTGCGAAGAAGTAAAGAACCAATCGGGTTCAAAGTTGATTGAATAGTCATTGTTGTACTCTTAATGGTATTGATTGTTTTAAATTTAAATAGATGTGTTTGCGGGGCTCGTATTTTTAACGTATTCACCGAACACAAACAATCAGTGGCCAATGATCACGAGTATCATTGGCCACTGTTAAATAGCATATTGATAATAATTGTATCAAAAAGGGGATGAGGACTCATCCCTTAGGGTTACTTCTCGTCGGTATTTTTATCCGTTAACTCTTTCTGCTGGTCTTTTGGCAAATGCTGATCTTTTGGTAGATGCTTGTAGATGTAGACACCCGTTAGCAAGGTAAATGCAAAAGTAGCGATCAGTAAGCCAAACACTTTGAAGTTTACCCAAACATCCAAGGGTAGGCTGAAAGCAACGTAAACGTTGAGAATGGCACATAGAGTAAAGAATAAAGTCCAAGCCCAGTTGATCTTGCTCCATACCGCTTCAGGAAGTGTGATCTCTTTACCCAGCATGCCTTTAATTGCAGACTTACCCATGATGTGACTTACCGTTAAGCCAATAGCAAACAGGGCGTAAACGATGGTTACTTTCCATTTTATGAAGTTGTCATCGTGCAAGAAAATGGTCATGCCACCAAATACGGCAACCATCAGAAATGTGATGATCTGCATTTTCTCTACTTTCTTGTAGATGACGTATGTCAAAACGATTTGTACTGCGGAAGCAACAATCAATGCACCTGTAGCCGTGTAGATGTCATACATCTTATACAGCGCAAAGAAAATAATGAGAGGAATGAAATCAAGGATTTGCTTCATGTGGCACTGACTGTCCAGTTAGTTGAGTTGCAGACAGTCTAACGAAAACTGTCTCGATGCTAAATAGCCCGAGACAATTGGGTGCTAATTAATTCCATCTAGTCGGATCTTTTCATCATCGAGTTGGATAACGTTATCGCATTGATGTGGTTTGGTAGCGAGGTATCAGCTTCTTGATGTCTTCAAGGTAACCTTCACTCTTTAAGCTGTCTAAGGTGTTTTCGAGCTCTTGCTCACTCATGGCAAAACACGTCGATTTGCCTGTCGTTAGGTCGAGATATTCGTGATATTCACGCTCTGTGAAGTGGCCAATTCTGTCCATTAATAAGGTTTTAATTCCATGGTGAATCAAGCCGTAATACGTATGTCTTTGTAAGGTCATAGCCTATCCTCCGTGACAAGCTGCAGTGAAACTGTTGCAACCTGCTGTATATTGGTTGGGTTATCTATGACAAAGCAATTCGAATGCCATTTTCTCTAGTTGAACGGAACATTTTCCCTACCAGATAGAATTGAACTTCTTTTCAAATAGTTAAGGCGAGGTACGTTCTATTCTCTGACAACCAATACGTAACAGACATAAAATAGTTTCATTTTGAGAACGATGAAATTCTCATTATGACGCTCTACTGCCGTTTATAGTGTGGTTCTATCTACGGTGATTGCCGCTAATCGACAAGCCAATCAACAAGTGTAGATAAAGATGTATTTTGTCGATTCTTAGGCTGCAGCAAGAAGTAACCATTTCCAGAAAAGACACTGCCTTCACTCACTTTCACCAACCTGCCCAAATCAATATCTTGTTTTGCTAGCGTGATGTCGCCTATGGCAATACCAAACCCTTGAATGGCTGCATTCATCGCTTGATCAAGTGTCGCGAATTGTTGGTTGTTCTTACTTGAAAGGTCGTGGCTTCCTATGTGTTCTAACCATAGTCGCCAATCACTTTGCTCATTGTTTGCGTGTAGCCAAGTGTATTGAGCGAGCTTGTGTGGCTTGATGATAGTAGAAGCGCTATTTACAAGATGGCTCTGAGTAATGCTTTGCGCCTGGCAGACCGGAGCCAGCTGTTCGTTGAATAATAACTGGCTCACAATCGATTGTTGGTTTGGTTTCTTACCATAGGTGATTACGGCGTCAAACGGGTCAAAGCTTGGTTCAAAAACGTGCTTGATGGTCGACGTGAGCTCGACATCAATTTCAGGGTAGGCTTGCTGAAAAGACATCAACTTGGGTAGCAGCCAAGAGGTAATACAGCTGGGGGCGTTGAGTTTGATCTTAGAGGGAGAACTTGCGACTTGATTGAGAGCCGATTGCAGTTGATGAATCGTTCCTTGTATCAGAGGAACCAGCTCTTCTCCTTTCGGTGTTAAAGACAATCCTCGAGCATGGCGATAGAAGAGATCACAGCCAAGGCTTTCTTCAAACGACAATATCTGACGACTTACTGCACCTTGCGTAACATTGAGCTCATGTGCCGCTCGCGTAAAGTTGAGATGCCTTGCCGTCGACAAGAACGCGAGCAAGGTTTTAGTTGAAGGAAGTGTGCGATTCATATCTTTACCTATGACTTTTTATCATGGCTATTATGTGATTATTTCGATTCATTTATCAATAGTGTTCTGTTTGAATGTAAATACTTAATCATCATTTGTGATTCAATATGTGTATAAGTCACATTTTTTGAATATGAAGGCAGTGGTGAAGACATTGTGATTTTGTGAAAGGGATAGCTTCTTGACATCTTTTATCGATAGTTTAGTACCTCAGGCTGTAAAAAAATTAATACCTTATCAATCAGCAAGAAGAATTGGCGGTGATGGACGTGTCTGGCTAAACGCCAATGAATTGGAAAGCTCGCTGTTTCAAGGAGAAGTAAGTCACAACCGATACCCAGACTTCTTACCACAAGATATTGCTAAGGCTTACCAAGATTACTGTGGCACTGATGCTGCGACTGTTGCCGTTCGTGGCGCCGATGAAGCGATTGATTTGCTGATCAGAACATTCTGTAAACCGGCAAGCGACAACATACTTATCTGTTCACCCACGTATGCGATGTATGAGTTTTGCGCTGATGCATTGGCGATTAATACCTTGGACTCTCCATTGCAGCAAGATTTCAGCCTGAACGTCGCTGATATCGTGAACAAAGCGAAGTTGACTAATATCGTGTTTCTTTGCTCACCAAACAACCCAACGGGTAATGTGATTCCTAAATCGGATTTGATTCAGGTACTGGAAGGCACGATTGGAAAGTCTCTAGTGGTAGTCGATGAAGCGTATATCGAGTTTGAACCACAAACGTCAGCGGTGGGCCTTATTGAGCGTTATCCGCATTTGGTAGTGATTCGCACCTTGTCTAAGGCGTTTGGACTGGCTGCGGTTCGATGTGGCTTTATCTTAGCGAGTCAAAATGTGATGCAGTATGTTGCGAAGCTGATTCCACCTTATCCGATGCCGGATTGCTCATCGCAAATCGTGTTAGACGCTTTGTCTGATGAACGAGTCTCAGTGATGCAAGACGCCACACAAAAGCTGGTCGAACTACGTAATTGGTTTGCTTGTGAGTTAACGCAGTTTGATTTCATCGAGTCTGTTTACCCTTCATCGACGAACTTTATTTTGCTGCGTCAAAAACCTGGGCATCAAGTGTTCAGTGTGTTGGCGAAGGATGGCATTGTGACAAGGAATCAAAACCACGAACCTGCTTTGCGTAACTGTGTACGAATCAGTATTGGTAGCCAAGAGAGCATGCTAGAAGTGATAACGTCACTTACACGTTACCAAACCGAATTAGAAAAGAATCAACAAAGCAAACAAGTTCAACAATCTCAACATAAAGAAACTCAATCTCAACTCGATAAAAATCATATCTAGGATGGCAATGATGAAAAAGATAATACTAGGACTCGCTTGTGCGGCCGCTTTACTTGGTACAACGGTACAGGCGAAAGAAATCCGTTTGGCGTCAGACTTTACCTATCCGCCATTCAACTACAAAAACAGTGATGGTGTGCCTGTCGGGTTTGACATTGAGATAGCTGATGCCTTGTGTGAGCAAGCCAAACTCGATTGTACTTGGGTTTCACAAAGTTGGGACTCGCTAATTCCAAGTTTGCTGGCAAGAAAGTCAGATGTGATCATGGCTTCAATGCGTATTACCGAAGAGCGTAAGCGCAAGATTTTGTTCACCGATAAGTATTACCAAACACCAGCCGTGTTTGTTGCTGCTAAGAGCGCCGAGTTCAGCGTCGATGAGGCAGGCTTAGCAGGTAAAACCATCGGTGTTCAGCAAGGTACGATTCACGATCGCTACGTAACCGACAAGTTTGGCGATGTGGCAAACATTAAGCGTTATACCGGCCAAGATGAAGTTTATCTGGACCTGCAAAACGGCCGTCTAGATCTAACCTTCGGCAACTCAGATCAACTGTCATTAGCTTTCTTAGATAAGAAAGAAGGCGAGGGCTTTGAGTTCAAAGGCAAAGCAGTGACCGACAAAGCCTACATTGGCGAAGGCACGGCACTAGCGTTAAGAAAGCAGGATTCAAAACTGGCGAAACAATTCAATGCCGCGATTGAAGAGATCAGAGCGAACGGTACTTACGACAAGATCGCCGCTAAGTACTTCACGTTTGATATTTATGGCGCTGATTTGTAATTCGTCTAAAGCCTAAAAACTAGACCACCAAAAATATCCGAGGGCTGTGAGGCTCTCGGATTTTTGTTACAAACAATTCGTCCTAGTAAGATTCCCACCGTTGTCTTTATCCCTGCTTATCCACTCTTGTTCCATACGCTCAGCCTAAAACCTCACCTCTACCACCTCAGAAATCGCAGTTGACGACTCGCTTTTCAATCGATAAGACCTTCTTTGCTCGTGCTCTAAAAATGGCTCCAAGGTTTTAAAATAACACAAATATGCAATTATATTTTTTGCCAACAGATTGTTCTAAAAGCAGTTGGAAGTGATCGGAATTCCCAAAAACCCGAAGTTAGACTACTTAATGGTCCAATTGATGCCAAATATGATTGGTATCACAATCAATTCGGTTCACAAGCCAATAGATAAACCTTAGCTCACAAAATATACACATATTATTGTAATACAAAATTCATAGGGTAAGAATATTGTAATGAAACGTTACTGCTATGAGCGGTATGCAATTGAACGTTAGATTTCAAACTTAGCTGTAGCGTTGCATATAAAAACTGTACCTCTTACAAAATGGATTCTGGAGAAGAACATGAAAAAACACCTACTGACGATTGCAGCGGCTTCAATTCTTATGGCATTTGGCGCTCAAGCAAAAACTTTGACCTTAGGGCATGCAATGTCATTAGAAAGCGCAGCTCACCAAGGCATGGTGATCATGGCTGATAAAGTGAAAGAAAAATCGAATGGTGACCTTACGATTAAGATCTTTCCAAACGGTCAATTAGGCTCTGAACGTGATCAAGCTGAGCAAGTTGTTACCGGCGCGATTGATATGGCTAAAATCAACGGTGGGCTAGCCGAATCTTTTGAACCCACGTTTAAAGTTAATGCACTGCCTTTCTTATTTCGTGACGTTCCACATATGAGAACGTTCATGCGAAGTGAAGCAGCACAAGAGATGTTGCTTTCAAGTGAAGGTAAAGGCTTCATCGGTCTTACGTTCTATGACTCAGGCACACGTAGCTTCTACGCTAAAAAAGCCATTAACTCACCGGCTGATCTCGCTGGTATGAAAGTTCGAGTTCCGGGTTCTCCAACCATGATGGAAATGGTTAACCTATTAGGTGGTAAAGCAACGCCTGTACCTTTCAATGAGGTATACACGGCGCTGCAACAAGGCGTAATTGACGGTGCTGAAAATAATATTTCTAGCTTAGTTGAAATGAAACACAGTGAAGTTGCCAAATTTTACTCTATGGATCAGCACATGATGACACCTGACGTGATCATCATTTCAGAATACAAATGGGGTTCATTAACGGCAGAAGAGCAAAAGATCTTAAAAGAAGCTGCTGCTGAGTCTCTTGAAGAGCAGATCAAAATCTGGGATGCAACAGATGACATGAACAAAGAGAAAGGAATGAAAGAAGGTGTAACGTTTGTTGAAGTTGATAAAGCCCCTTTCCGTGCAGCTGTTAAACCTATGATTGATGAGGCGAAAAAAGATCCAAAACTAGCTCCATTCATTGAAAAAATTGAAGCTCTTTAATCAGTCTTAGTGAAAATATAATTTTGCCTTGGCTTTGCTAAGGCAAAATTTTTTGAGGTATCACACCATGTTAGCAACTTTCAGAAACCTACTTGATAGGCTGATTCTTTTTGTCTCTTCTTTTGCACTAATGTTACTTGTCGTTACTGTCACTTGGCAGGTCTTTAGTCGTTATGTTTTGAATGATCCAAGTAACTGGACTGATGAACTTGCTCGTTATGCGATGGTATGGCTTGGCTTATTAGGAGCAAGCTACTTATTCGGTATCAAAGGACACTTAGCAATAACGTTATTGGATGGTTATCTTAAGGGTAAAGCACATATCGCATTACATGTACTCATCAATATCATTTCTGGCGCATTTGTATTTCTAGCAATGCTTCAAGGTGGCATCGCCCTAATGGGAAGAACCACACAACAACTCTCTCCAGCACTGCAATTACCGATGTCGACGGTTTATTCAATATTGCCGATTTCAGCCGTTATTATCCTCATCTATTTGGTCATGAATACGTTTGATCTTTTTTGTGAACCCAACAAAAAGTAAGTTTTAAAAGGACTCTATATTATGGATTTGTCCATTGGTGTTTGGCTGCTAGGCCTATTCTTATTTATGATCGCGATTAGCATGCCCATTGCGATTGCAATTGCCATGTCATCTTTAACGATCATGTATTTCATCTTACCGTTTGAAGTCGCCAGTATTACTGCGGGTCAAAAAATTATTACCGGTATTGATAGTTTCAGTTTATTAGCCATCCCTTTCTTTATCCTTGCTGGGAATATAATGAATGTGGGTGGCATCGCGAGTCGGCTTATCAACCTTGCAAAGCTCTTGGTTGGTTGGATCCCTGGCTCACTTTTTCACGTCAACATCTTCGCCAATATGATGTTTGGCGCCGTTTCAGGATCAGCCGTTGCAGCAGCAGCTGCGGTTGGTAAAACCTTAGGCCCAGAATTAGAAAAAGATGGTTATGATAAAAACTTAGCAACAGCAGTAAACGTTGCATCTTGCCCGGCAGGCTTACTAATACCGCCGAGTAATTCATTGATCGTATTTTCAGTGGTATCGGGTGGAACATCCGTAGCGGCGCTGTTTATCGCAGGTTATGTCCCAGGTATTTTAATGGGTTTAAGTTGTATGGTCGTCGCCTATTTTATCGCTAAAAAGAAGGGCTACAAAACAAGTGCGAATGACGGCTTCACAGCAAAAGATGTGCTGAATATTGTTTGGCAAGCAACGCCAAGCTTAGGGCTTATTGTTGTTGTTATTGGCGGTATTATTGGTGGTATATTCACTGCAACAGAAGGAGCATGTATAGCGGTTCTTTACTCTTTTATACTGTCACTCTGTTACCGAACCCTCAAATGGGCACACTTTTCGATAATTTGTAGAGAAACGGTTCAGGTTACTGGCATTATGCTGTTCTTGATTGGTGCTTCAACCATCATGTCATGGGCAATGGCGTTTACCGGTCTGCCAACCATGATCAGCGATTGGATGCTCTCTATTTCAGATAATCCGATTATCATCTTTATTCTGATGAATCTGATCCTACTGATTGTGGGTATGTTTATGGATCTTACGCCTGCCGTATTAATCTTTACCCCTATCTTTATGCCGATTGCTGAGCATTTGGGCATGCATCCAATTCACTTTGCGATGATGATTATTTTCAACTTATGTATTGGCATTGCAACGCCACCCGTTGGTACGGCGCTATTTGTCGGTTGTAGTGTCAGTGGCTCCAAGATTGAGAATGTTATAAGAAGTATCATGCCGTTTTGTGCCGTATTGATCGTAACACTGTTGGCCATTACTTTTATTCCTGAAATTAGTTTGGCTCTGCCTCGTGCGTTTGGACTAATCAATTAGCCTTACAAGGGTAAGATTTACCGAATCAATATCGATCATTACCTAATAAAAAACCGCCTCATGAAGGCGGTTTTATTTATCAATCAAACTGAAGCTTAATATTACGCTTGCTGTTTTTGTAGCTCAGTTTCTTTCGCTTCGTCTTCAATTAGAGAATCAACGATTACTGCACATGCTGCATCACCAGTGATGTTCAGAGCAGTACGGATCATGTCGAAGATACGGTCTAGAGCGAACAACAGAGGTAGACCTTCGATAGGGATACCAGCTGCTAGAAGAACCGCAACCACTAGGAAAGAAGGACCTGGAACACCTGCTTGACCAACTGCGCCTAGAGTCGACGTTACGATGATAGCAACGTAAGCGCCCATAGACAGGTCGATGTTGAACAGCTGTGCGAAGAAGATAGCAACTAGGCCGTAGTAAATTGCGTTACCAGACATGTTGATCGTTGCACCAAGTGGCAGAACGAATGAAGCCGTAGAGTTGCGAACACCAAGTTCTTTCTCTACCGTTTCCATTGTTACTGGCAGTGTCGCCATTGAAGAGGCTGTTGATAGTGCAACCGCTTGAGGTTTCTTCATTGCCACTAGGAACTTCTTAGCTGAAGTCTTAGTGAAAATTTGAATCATCAGTGGGTAAGCCACAAAGCCGAAGATAAGAATCGCAGCAATGTAGACAATGAACAGCTTGAACACGACCATAAGTGCGCCAAAACCGAATGTACCGACTGCTTCTGCCATTAGGCCGAATACGCCAAGTGGTGCAATGATCATAACCTTGTTGATCATCCAAACCATAGAGTCAACAATCGCGTTTACGCCATTGATGATTGGGTCACGTTTTTCTTTCGCTTGTTTAGAAATCGCAATACCGAAGAATAAGCAGAAAACGAGAATTTGCAGAATGTTAGCTTCGTTCAGTGATTGGAAAACGTTGGTAGGGATCATGCCCGTGATGGTTGCCCAGAACGTTGGAAGTTCGCCTTTCGCAGCGTATTCAGAAGAGAACATACCTTCAACGCCAGAAACATCGATACCACGACCCGGTTCGAATACTTCACCCATTACAAGCGCTAGTGCTACAGCAAGTGCAGACGTTAGTGCAAAGTAACCCAGTGTAACCACACCAACTTTACCTGCCGATGAGCTATTACCTAGACCTGCAGCACCTGAAATTAGGGCAACTGCGACTAGAGGAATAACCAGCATCTTGATTAAATTGATGAAGATTGCGCCCAGTGGAGCGAACATTGTTGCGCTGTCACCCATCATTGCACCGACAGCGGTACCTATGATCATTGCAATAACGACTTGAACGCCGATGTTGCTTAGTAAACTCTTTTCTTTTAACACTTCCATAACCTCTGTGCTACTAAATATAAAAATCCCAGAACTACTCACCAATGTACGATGTACCATTGGATTAATATTTCGCGACGAGTTTTACACGTATCCTTTACATTTATCAATATGAGCAGAGGTGAAAGTCTCTGAAAAACTGGTGGTCTAATGTCATTTGTTGATTTTGCACAACAATGCAATCGTTTGCCTTGGTTTTTTATTGCGATGTTATTTGTTGAATTTATAAAAGCCTTTTCGCTGGAGATTTTGTGAATGATTTACAAGCGGTGGTATTGAAAACGTCTTGTTAACATTTTGATTTCATTTGCGAGTGTTTTTTGAACGCTTATGTTGGGGTGAATCCACAGGTACGTGTTGTGTGAAATTTAGCCTGAACTATGCTTAAGGTATCTATTTATTACCAAGATGTTACCTCTGCGCTTTAAATAAAACGTCTATCTAGCATCTCAGTTGTAAGGAGAGGGGCTATGACTTTTATATTGAAGTACTTGTTTGCGTTTCTTCTGCTGTTCAGCTCTGTGTTCGCTCAGGCCGATGATGTCTGGGTGATTGAGGTGAACGGAGGGATAGGTCCGGCGACCAGTGATTACCTCACTAGAGAAATAGAACAAGCTTACGATGAGCAAGCAAAGCTCATCATTTTGAAAATGAACACGCCTGGCGGGTTAGATTCGTCGATGCGTGACATTATTCGATCCATCACCACATCACCGATTCCGATAGCAACTTGGGTTGGGCCTGCGGGTTCACGAGCAGCGAGCGCCGGAACCTATATTTTACTTGCCAGCCACGTTGCTTCCATGGCGCCCGGAACTAATCTAGGTGCAGCAACTCCTGTGTCGCTCGGTGGTGGCAAAGCGCCTGCTAGTCCGTTATCTCCTCAGGACGATGCTAATAAAGATGACAACACGTCAGCGAGTGAGCAAGACGAAACGAAACAGGAGAATTCAGATCAAGTAAAAGCAACCACTGCGATGGAGAAGAAAGTTATCAATGATGCAGCGGCTTACATTGTCAGTTTGGCCAAGTTACATAATCGTAATGAAGAGTGGGCAGAAAAAGCGGTGCGAGAGGCAGCGAGTTTGGATTCTGAGAATGCACTGACTCATAACGTGATTGATTTTATTGCCAGCGACCTTCAGCAATTGGTTGAACTGAGTAACGGACGCACCGTCATAATCAACGGTGTCAGTCAGGAAGTCCAACTTAGTGATGTTGCTTTTGTCGAGCGAGAACAAGACTGGCGCTTTAGTTTGCTGTCAGTGATCACGAACCCGAACGTTGCATATATTTTGATGCTGATTGGTATTTACGGTTTGTTACTCGAATTCTATAACCCCGGTGTCGGGCTACCGGGTGTTTTGGGCGGTATCTGTCTGTTATTAGCGATGTACTCCTTACAAATGCTGCCTGTGAGCTACGCGGGCCTTGCTTTAATTCTATTGGGAATTGCTTTGATGGTCGCAGAGGCCTTTAGCCCCAGTTTTGGCATCTTCGGTTTGGGCGGCGTCGCTGCGTTTACGCTCGGTTCTATCATGTTGATGGATACTGAAGTGCCAGGTTATCAAATCGCATTGCCGCTAATTATCGGGATCAGTTTGTTCTCTGTTGCCTTTATCGTCGTAACAATATCAATGCTAGTCCGAGTGAGAAACAAACCAGTGACTACGGGGATGGAAGCGGTAGTCGGTGACACGGGCAAAGTTATAAGCGGCTTCCCCGGTGCGGGGCGCGTGCTAGTCGAAGGTGAGATCTGGCAAGCCAAATGTGCGAGTGAATTGCAAGTGGGGCAGATCATCAGAGTGACCAAGCTGACGGGGCTATCTTTGGATGTTGAGGCGCTGCCCGATGATACATCATCGAAATCTAGCTAGCGCGGCATGCTAGAACAAACGTTATTGAATTATTAATTGCTTAGCCATCGTTACTATTAGGGGGCGGTTATGTTTATACACACTATAGGTATTGTCATTGTGCTCGTTATCTTGTTGATAGCCAGCATGTTCAAAGTGCTGCGCGAGTACGAGCGTGCAGTCGTGTTTTTCCTTGGGCGCTTTTACGGTGTTAAAGGGCCGGGGTTAATTATCATCATTCCTTTCATCCAACAAATTGTGCGAGTGGATCTACGAACTATCGTGTTGGATGTTCCAACACAAGATTTGATCACTCGGGACAATGTGTCGGTGAAGGTGAATGCCGTGGTCTATTTTCGAGTGCTCGATCCGAAGATGGCGATCAATAACGTAGAGAATTACCTCGAAGCGACCAGTCAACTGTCACAAACAACGCTGCGTTCAGTATTAGGACAGCATGAGTTGGATGAATTGCTGTCTGAACGAGAAGAGTTAAATAGAGACTTACAAGCGATACTGGATCAACACACGGATAACTGGGGGATCAAGATTGCCAATGTCGAGATCAAGCATGTTGATCTGGATGACAGTATGGTGCGAGCCCTTGCTAAACAAGCGGAAGCCGAACGTTCACGTCGAGCTAAGGTGATCCATGCAACAGGGGAACTAGAAGCATCAACCAAGCTGAAAGAGGCTGCAGAGGTTCTTAATCAAGCGCCAAATGCGATTCAGCTGCGTTACATGCAAACACTAACAGAAGTAGCGAATGAGCGAACTTCTACAATCATATTCCCAATGCCCATCGATCTGGTCGAGAAGATAACCGATCCGATCAAAGCGACGCTCAATGAGGCTGCAATTAAGAAAGCGATGAAAGCCGATGACTAATTCGCTTAAATGAAGAGCAATAAAAAGGCTCCACAGTTGTGGAGCCTTTTTATATTTTGAATCATAGGTTCTATTTAATGACCAATGATTACTGGCTTCTATTTAATGACCAGTGATTATTTCTGCGTAGCCGCTTTCATTGGCGTAACAAACTCCGCAAGTGCTTTAAGCATTGCTTCTGGTTGTTCAACGTTGTTTTCAATGATTTTCACAACGGCTGAGCCAGAAATCGCACCGGCAGCGCCAGCTACAATCGCTTCTTTCACTTGTTCAGGAGCCGAGATGCCGAAACCAAGCAGTGCTGGTGGCGCGTCGAACTTGTTCAAGCGGTCAAGCAGTGCCGTTACTGGCATGTTTGCTTTTGTTTCAGCACCTGTTACGCCTGAGCGAGAAAGTAGGTAAGTGTAGCCACCACCTAGCTCAGAAACTGATTGAAGCGTTTCATCGCTTGCAGTTGGTGGAGCAATAAAGATTGGGTGAACGCCAAACTTTTCAGCTGCAGCAACAAATTCACCGCTTTCATTGGTTGGTACATCAGCAATCAATACTGAATCGATACCTGCTTTTGCGCAGCGTTCGTAAAAATTTTCTATACCACGTGCGTAAACCAGGTTTGCGTACATCAGTAGGCCGATTGGTAGCTCTGGGTATTTAGCACGGATTTGACCAATAAGATCGAAGCACACATCTGGCGTTACTTTAGAATCTAAAGCACGAATGTTTGCGCCTTGGATAGTTGGACCATCAGCCAGTGGGTCAGAGAATGGAATACCAAGTTCAAGTGCGTCAGCACCGGCTTCCACTAGTGTTTCCATGATCTTCAATGATTGCTCTGGGTTAGGATCGCCAACCGTTACAAATGGTACAAATGCGCCTTGATTCTTTTCAGCTAAGCGAGTGAAGAGTGATTGATAGCGATCCATTATAATGCTCCTTTCTCTTTAAGAATGTCGTGTACAGAGAAAATGTCTTTGTCACCACGACCAGATAAGTTAACCACTAATAGCTGTTCTTTCTCTGGGTCGTCGTGAGCCATTTTTACAGCGTGAGCCACAGCATGAGATGACTCTAGTGCTGCGATAATACCTTCTTTACGTGCAATCAATTGGAACGCTTCAAGCGCTTCATCATCGGTCACGTTGTCGTATTCAGCACGGCCAATAGCATTTAGGTGCGCGTGTTGAGGACCAACTGATGGGAAATCTAGACCCGCAGAAACAGAGTAAGACTCTTCTACTTGGCCATTCTCATCTTGCATCAGTGGCGCTTTCATGCCGAAGAAAATACCGGTTTTACCGTGCTTAAGCGGCGCGCCGTGTTGGTCGGTATCAATACCTTTACCAGCAGGCTCTACACCGATTAGGCGAACAGACTCTTCTTCAATGAAATCAGCGAACATGCCGATAGCGTTTGAACCGCCGCCGACACAAGCGATAACCGCATCAGGAAGGCGACCTTCACGAGCTAGGATTTGGTTCTTCGTTTCTTCACCAATCATGCGTTGGAAATCACGAACAATTGTTGGGAATGGGTGAGGACCAGCCGCAGTACCCAGTAGGTAGTGCGCGTCTTCATAAGTTGCAGACCAATCACGCAATGCTTCGTTACATGCATCTTTTAGTGTTGAAGAGCCTGAATGTACAGGGATAACTTCTGCACCCATTAGTTTCATACGGAATACGTTCGGGCTTTGGCGTTCAACGTCTTTAGCACCCATGTAAACACGACACTTAAGACCTAATAGTGCACACGCGAGAGCCGTTGCAACACCGTGTTGACCCGCACCCGTTTCAGCAATGATCTCGTGCTTACCCATACGTTTTGCAAGCAGAGCTTGGCCAAGAACTTGGTTTGTCTTGTGAGCACCGCCGTGAAGGAGATCTTCACGCTTTAGGTACAGTTTGGTTTTTGTGCCTTTGGTCAGGTTACGCGTTAGCGTTAGTGCCGTTGGGCGACCTGCGTATTCCTGTAGAAGTGTCATGAATTCACTGCGGAACTCAGGATCTGCTTGTGCATCGATAAATGCTTGTTCTAGTTGGTCTAGTGCTGGCACTAAGATCTGCGGTACGTATTGACCACCGTATTCACCAAAGTAGGCATCGAGTTTAGCCATTGTGTTATTCCTTTAATTCTATTGATGTACAGTCACACCAAATCATTTAATCTTGTTTGAACTTCGCAAAGGCAAAGCTCACAAATTAGTTTTTAGATTCTGCATTCTAGTTCTGGTTTCTAAGCTCTGGGTTCCAGATTTAAGTTCTAGAAGCCAGACTAGTAATTACGAATCGCAGCAAAGGCGCGTTGGAGTTTATCTGCGTCTTTTTTACCTGGAGCGGATTCAACACCAGAGTTTAGGTCTAACCCTAAGCAACCCAACTTAGCCGCTTGGTTAGCATTTTCTGGGTTTAGACCACCCGCTAGCATGATTGCGCTTTGGTTGTTGATTAGGCTCCAATCAAACGCTTGGCCTGTACCGCCAGTTTGAGAACCCACCTTCGTATCTAGTAGATGACGAGTCACGTTGCTTTCCAGTAATTCTGGCAGCGCATTTTCAGTGCCGTTTTCAGTACTAGAAGCAACACCATAGGCTTTCCAAATCTCAATGTTTTCAGGCAGTGATTGTTTTAACTCATCGACAAACGCTTGAGACTCGTCTCCGTGCAGTTGCACCGCAAACAAACCAAGTTCAGAAACCGTCTTTGCAACATCTGCTACGCTATGGTTTTGGAATACACCTACGTAGTTCAAAGGTGCGCCGCTCATGGTTAAACGAGCTGCTTCGATATCCACATGACGCTTAGACGCTTCAACGAAAATCAAACCACCGAATACTGCACCCGCTTGATACGCTTTCGCCGCGTCATCTGAATGCGTTAGACCGCACACCTTGTTTTCACCCAGTGTTACTTTACGAACCGCTAATTCTAGGTTCTTTTCAGCCATTAGAGAGCTACCGATTAGGAAGCCATCTGCAAACGTTGAAAGGTCGCGTACTTGTTGGTGAGTGTAGATACCAGACTCTGAAATCACGACTGCTTCTGGAGCCAGTTCGCGAACCAGCGGAGCTAACTCTTTGGTACGGTTCAAATCAGTCGAAAGGTCACGTAGGTTACGGTTATTAATACCGATCACTTTTGCTTTTAAAGCGACAGCGCGATGAAGTTCTTCTTCGTTGCTGACTTCGGTTAGTACACCCATGTTGAGTGAGTGAGCGACTTCAGCAAGCGCTTTGTATTCTTCATCATCTAATACCGACAGCATCAGCAAGATTGCATCAGCTGAATAGTGACGAGCTAAGTAAACTTGGTAGCTATCGACCATGAAGTCTTTACACAAAATAGGTTGCTTAGCAATGCTACGAACCTTCGGCAAAAACTCAAAATCACCTTGGAAGTACTTCTCGTCTGTTAGTACTGAAATCGCATTTGCGTGGTTGTTGTACACCGATGCGATGTAGTCCAAATCAAACTCGTCGCGAATCAAACCTTTTGACGGAGATGCCTTCTTACATTCCGTGATGAAAACTGTTTGCTCGCCGCTTAGTGCATCATAGAAGCTACGGTCTGTTGCGGTTAAGGCCGCTTTAAACTCGTCCAATGGCTGAGTCTGCTTACGCGTTTCAACCCACTGGTATTTGTCACGAACGATTTTCGCTAATACTTCTGCCATTTCTGCTTCTTTCATCGAAACGTGGGTCGACAGTTTATCGGTAGTCTGTGTCATGTTCTTTATCTCTACTCGTCGTTCGTTAGGCGTGTGCAGCAAGTTTTTGTACAAGCTCGTACGCTTTGCCAGAGTTCATCGCGTCAATAGCTTGTTGTGCGTTAGCTTTTAGATCTTCATGGCCAAATAGACGCATCAGCAGAGCAACGTTGACTGCCACAGCGCCAACTTGAGCATCTGTGCCTTTACCCGTCAGGATATCGGTTGTGATGGCTTTGTTCTCTTCTGGCTCGCCGCCCTTGATTGCTTCAAGAGGGTGAGTGTTCAGGCCAAAGTCTGACGGTGTCACTGTGTACTCGTGAATTTTGCCATCTTTAATTTCAGCAACGATTGTCTCGCCATGAATAGCCACTTCATCAAGGCCACTACCATGCACAACGGCAGCACGCTTCATGCCCATTTGCAGCATGGTTTCCGCGATAGGGCGGACGAGCTCTTTGCTGTAAACACCCATTAACTCGATGTTAGGGCGAGCAGGGTTAATCAGTGGGCCAAGGATGTTGAAGATAGTGCGTGTTTTCATTGTTTGACGAACAGGCATCGCGTGACGTACACCGACGTGATACTGCGGAGCAAATAGGAATGCAACGCCAAGCTCGTCGACAGCCGTACGAGTGTCTTCTGCTGTCATCGCTAGGTTAATACCGAACGAATCCAGTAAGTCAGAAGAGCCTGATTTGCTCGATACGCTGCGGTTGCCGTGCTTAGCTATTTTTAAACCACACGCTGCTGCTACAAATGCAGAAGTTGTAGAAATGTTGATGGTGTCATGACCGTCGCCACCTGTACCTACGATGTCTGCAAAATCGTAATCAGGACGTGGGAACGGGTTTGCATTGGCAAGCAGTGCTTTCGCTGCGCCAGCGATTTCATCCGGCGTTTCGCCTTTGATTTTCAGTGCAGTAAGCGCAGAAGCCATCAAAATTGGGTCTAGTTCGCCCTTGATGATGACATCAAACAGTTGTTGGCTTTCTTCTTGAGTAAGAGACTGTTGTTCGTAAAGTTTATTAATCTGTTCCATGATCGTTTCCTAGTTAGTCTTTTTATCAAGAGTAGAGCTTTTCTCTAGATGAAGAGGTTTCTCAAGAGCCCATTCGATAGCGTTCGCTAGAAGCGTTGCACCGTAGGTCGTCATAATCGATTCAGGGTGGAATTGGAATCCACAAACCTTGTCTTGTTCTTGAACTACAGACATCACCAAATCATCGACTTCAGCGGTCACCGTTAGGCTATCGGATACATGCGTTGCCACTAAAGAGTGGTAGCGAGCGATAGCCAGTGGCGAAGGTAAGCCTTGATAAGTCGCATGGTTTTGGTGTTCCATCATCGACACCTTACCATGAATGATTTCGCCAGCGCCTGCAACGGTGCCGCCGTAGGCTTCAACAATCGCTTGGTGGCCTAAGCAAATACCAATCATTGGCACTTTGCCTTTTAGCAGCTGAATCAGCTCAGGCATGCACCCCGCATCCGCTGGAGCGCCAGGGCCTGGTGAAAGCAGTGCAACAGGGTTGTCTAGTTCGTTGATCGCAGCTTCAACTACTTTTGCAGGAATGTTGTTACGGTAAATCTTTACGCTGTGACCTAATGAACGAAATTGGTCTACAAGGTTGTAAGTGAACGAGTCGAAGTTATCGATGAATACAATATCAGCCATGATTACGACTCCTTCTTATTTGTTAGGTTTTTAGTATGAGCTGCTTGAATCGCTGAGATGACCGCTTGAGCTTTGCCGCGAGTTTCATCGGCTTCTGCTTGTGGGTCTGAATCGAATACCACCCCAGCGCCAGCTTGTACTTGTGCAACGCCATCTTCAACGTAAGCAGAACGAATTACGATACAAGTATCTAGAGTCCCTTCACCGGTTAGATAACCGACTGCACCACCGTAGCTACCACGACGCGTTTTTTCTACGTCACGAATAAGCTGCATTGCGCGGATTTTTGGTGCGCCCGTTAGCGTACCCATGTTCATACAAGCTTGGTAAGCGTGCAGGGCATCTAAGTCTTCACGGAGTTGACCAACAACTCGAGAAACCAAGTGCATTACATGGCTGTAGCGATCAACTTTCAGCAAGTCTGCTACGTGGCGAGTGCCAGCTTCCGCAATACGTGCCACGTCGTTACGCGCTAGATCGACAAGCATCATGTGCTCGGCGTTTTCTTTCTTGTCGGTACGCAGCTCAAGTTCAATACGGCTGTCTAAGTCGAAATCGATTTGGCCATTTGGGCGCTTACCACGACGACGAGTACCAGCAATTGGGTAGATCTCGATTTGGTTGGTTTCGGTTTCGTATTTCAGCGCGCTTTCTGGAGAAGCACCGAACAGAGTAAATAGCTCGTCTTGCATGTAGAACATGTAAGGGCTTGGGTTACTTTGCTTGAGTTCTTTATAAGCCGCCAGCGGAGCAGGGCAAGGTAGCGTGAAGCGGCGTGAAGGTACCACTTGGAATACATCGCCTTTAACTACGTACTCTTTTAAGTCACGAACCGTTTGGCAGAAATCTTCATCTGAAACGCTTGGTACGGCTTCAACGTTGTCTAAAGGAGTTACTTCGGTAATCGCTTTCAAGGACTGACATTGTGTTTGAATATCAGCTAGACGATCCGTTAATTGTGCCTTAATGCTTTCGTCTTGAGTGAACAAGCTTGCGTGAAGCAGGCCTTCGTTCTCTTGGTGGTCGAAACGTAATAGTGTTTCAGCAACGTAGAAAACAAAGTCAGGGCAGTTGTTAGTCGCTTCCGCATCGCCTAGCGGTTCAAAGTTCGCCACGATGTCGTAAGCGAATAGGCCAGCCATGAATAACGCGTGCTTGTTATCAGCGTCTTGCTCAAAGCTGTGTTGAACCAAACGCAGTGCATCGAATGAAGAAGCTTCTCTTAAACGTGAGTCTTCATCTAATTCGTTGCTTGGCTCGACAAAAGTCAGCGTCAAAACGTTAGCGGTAAGGTCAGATTTGATCTCTGTTTTAACGTTTTGAGCTAGGTGTTCGATTAGCGCTTGACCATTTTGAGTCAACGCTTGAAAGGTTACTTCATGTCCGCGACATACGATGCGAACAGCAGAGTCGATAAGGAGTAGGCTTGTCAGGTTCTGTTTAGATTCAATCTCAGCAGATTCCAACAACAGACTGTCTGTTTTGTTTTCACACAGAGTATGAAAAACACTGGTTGGATCTTGCGAGTAAGGAACGGAAGAATTGATGACCTCAATGGTTCCCAGCTTTTTGATTTCAATGGCCTTGTTCACAAGACCTCCTTTATGATTCTTTAAATTTCCTGCCGTACATAGTCGCATAAAGATACCTTTCACCCAATCTAGAATATGGTCAATTCGTTGATTTGTTAGTCAGTTGAATGTGAGATGTTCGACAAATTAAAAAGCCCGCTATGAAAGCGGGCTTAGTGATAACTTTTTTATAAACAAACTGTTTAATTAGAAGTACACGTTGGCCCACCAAGAACTTGTCCAAGTGCGCCACCAATTAAGCTCTGAACTTGCTTCTACTGAAGAAAGTTCTAAAACTTTATCTTTATGGTTTTGGTTAAATTCTTGTAACATAGTGAACCTATCAAATGTGATACTTCGTATTTGTGTACTAGTTAACTAGTTTTGCGCTTGCAGGTCAAGTGCGTTGACACAAATATAACGATAAAAATTGAAAACAATGAAAAAGAATATATGAGAATTGATCTACATAGTCATACAACAGCCTCAGATGGCCGACTTACTCCACCTGAACTGATTGACCGAGCGTTAGGCTTTAACATCGAAGCGTTAGCGATTACAGATCATGATACGACTGATGGGCTTGCTGAAGCTCGCAGCTATATTGCTGATAACAATCTTCCTATTCAGTTGATTAACGGCATCGAGATCTCAACCGTTTGGCAAAACAAAGATATCCATATTGTTGGGTTAAACGTCGATCCTGAATCACCAGAATTGAAAGCGTTAATAGAACAACAAAAGCTTCATCGTATTGGGCGTGCTGAGATGATTGCTCAACGACTCGAGAAAGCGACCCGTGAAGGCGTTTTGGAAGAAGTTAAGTTGATTGCTGGTGATGCACCAATTACTCGAGCGCACTTTGCGAAGTGGTTAGTCGACAACGGCTACGCGAAAACCATGCAGCAAGTGTTTAAAAAGTTTCTTACGCGCAACAATCCAGGTTATGTGCCGCCAACATGGTGCTCAATGAGTGATGCTGTAACGGCTATTCATGCGGCTGGCGGTCAAGCGGTATTGGCTCACCCTGCGCGATATGGACTTACAGCCAAGTGGGTTAAACGTCTGCTCGCTGCATTTGTTGAAGCAAATGGTGACGCTATGGAAGTGGCTCAACCTCAGCAAGCACAACAAGAAAGACGCACACTTGCGGATTATGCTATACAATACAAACTATTAGCCTCCCAAGGCAGTGACTTCCATTATCCATCTCCGTGGATGGAACTTGGACGTAATCTCTGGCTACCTTCTGGGGTCGAAGAAGTATGGAAAGATTGGGAGTTTCAAACGGTTTCACCAACTGATACTGACGACAGTATTTAGGTGAACCAGCTCCTTCTGATGATAGAGTCGAGAGATTCGATAACGAGGATCAACAATGAGCCAGTTTTTTTATGTACACCCAGATAACCCACAAGCGCGCTTAATTACTCAAGCTGTTGCGATTATTCGTAGTGGTGGTGTGGTGGTTTATCCAACAGATTCCGGTTATGCGCTGGGCTGTCAGCTTGAAAATAAACAAGCACTTGAACGCATCTGTAAAATTCGTCGAATCGATGATAAGCACAATTTCACCTTGTTATGCCGTGATCTTTCTGAGTTGTCACTGTATGCACGAGTTGATAACGTTGCTTTCCGTTTACTTAAGGCGCACACGCCCGGTGCTTACACGTTTATCTTCAAAGCAACCAAAGAAGTGCCGAAGCGTTTGATGAACGCGAAACGTAAAACGATTGGTATTCGTGTACCAGACAACAAGATTGCACTTGACCTGTTGGAAGCAATGGGCGAGCCATTGATGTCGACGTCTCTAATTCTTCCGGGTAACGAGACAACTGAATCGGATCCAGAAGAAATTCGCGACAGCCTAGAGCATGCGGTTGATGTCATTTTGAATGGCGGCTATCTAGGTGAGCAACCGACTACGGTTATTGACTTCAGTGACGATGATGCCGTTGTTTTACGTCGTGGTGCCGGCGATCCAGCGCCGTTTGAATAATAGCGTTACTGATTAACAGTCTGTAACGAAACAGCAAACCTGCCAGAGTAAATAACAAGTGCTTTTTGGCAGGTTATTTGCGATAATACGCGACCGCGATTTGGTCGCGAAAAATTCATTCGACGTCTGTGAAGACGACAATTAGGTAGAAAAGAGTAAATGAGCGAAAAATTACAGAAGGTTTTAGCGCGAGCTGGTCACGGTTCTCGTCGTGAACTAGAAGGTTTAATCAAATCTGGTCGTGTAAGTGTTAACGGTCAAGTTGCGAAATTGGGTGAGCGTCTTGAAGACGAGAACTCAGTGATCCGTATCGATGGCCACACAATTACAGGCAAGGCCTCTGAAGAAGTGGTTTGTCGTGTACTTGCTTACTACAAACCTGAAGGTGAGCTTTGTACTCGTCACGATCCTGAAGGTCGCCGTACTGTTTTCGATCGTCTACCTAAGATCCGTGGTTCTCGTTGGATTTCAGTTGGCCGTCTTGATGCAAACACATCGGGTCTTTTGCTTTTCACTACTGATGGTGAACTTGCAAACCGCCTAATGCACCCAAGCCGTCAGGTTGAGCGTGAGTACCTAGTACGTGTGTTTGGTGAAGTGACTGAGCAAAAAGTTAAAAACGTGACTCGTGGCGTTCAACTTGAAGATGGTATGGCTCGTTTCGAAGACGTGGTTTACGCTGGCGGTGAAGGTATGAACCATACTTTCTACGTAGCGATTAACGAAGGTCGTAACCGTGAGGTTCGTCGTCTTTGGGAATCACAAGAAACAACAGTAAGCCGCTTGAAGCGTGTACGTTACGGTGATATCTACCTTGATAAGAAACTGCCTCGTGGCGGTTGGAAAGAGCTAGATCTTCAAGAAGTAAACTACTTGCGTGAGCTTGTTGAACTTCAGCCAGAAAAAGAGACACTGTTGGATCTTGATCCTGCAAACACTTCTCGTAAGCGTGAGCGTTCTCGTAGCCAGAAAATTCGTCGTGCTGTTAAGCGTCACGAAGAGCGTGCAAATGCTCCTAAAGGCCGTAGTAACCAGACTAAGCGTAAGAAGCCTGCTACTCGCGGTACTACAACACCTGATTCAGGTCGTAGTGCTCCAGCGACCAATGGCAAACCTCAGGCTACCAAAAAGCCTAAATTGAACAACGGACGCCCGGCTAAACCGGCTAAGCCAAGATCACGTAAGTAATTACACCAGTAGTTGCTACAGTTCTTAAGCTTAAAGCTTAATCCAACGTTTCGAATACTAAAAAACCTGCTAACTTAGCAGGTTTTTTTTCGTCTTGAACATGGTGCAGTTCAAATCATGTGGAAGTGCTTACCAAGTAGAAACGATTAACCAGGTAGAAGTGCTTCACTAGCTAGGGTGACTAGCTATGGACTACGATTAGTATTAGGTTACTTTCAAATGATTAGAAAAATTATCACCCTTCGCCATGCGGTCATACAAAATAACATTGACCGCGGCAGCAAGGTTCATGCAGCCATTGGTCGGAACGTAGATGGTTTCACGACAGAAATCCGTGATCTCTTTTTTCAGAGTCCCATCTTCAGGGCCGAAGATATAAAAAGCACGAGGTGGGTGCTTATAATCAGGCAGAGGCTTAGCGCCTTCTATCAAATCAACCGCGATTGGTACGCAGCCAACTGGAATAATGTCTTTCAGGTCTTCAACACCAATTAATGGTAGCTCAAGGTGCTTTTCTTTGGTGTCGGTATGAAACTGTCGAGCGTGGTCATAACGGGTGCCCGTATAAAATACAGAGTTTGCTCCGTAGCAACCAGCCGCTCGCATTACTGAGCCAACATTTTCAGGTGTTTTGGGGTTTACTAATCCAACACAGGCGTAGCCTTTGGATAGGGTATCTGTTTTTGCTTTGGTCATAATTTTGTAGAGTTGCAGTTTGGTAAAGTGATGAGGCTATGAAGTCGTAAAAAAATCAGCTCAATACTCTGAGCTGATTTAAGAAGAGCCTAGTCGCGTTTCCACAAGATGTGACAGAACTTGTGTTCAGGGTCACGGCTGATCAGCAGACGAGCGAATACGTCATCTAAGACATCATCAGCTTCATTTACAAGACCAATGCGTACTTCAGCGTAGATCTCTTTGTCGACTTCAAAGCCAACATGTTCAACCCAATCGTCACCAGTTTCAACGAGCTCTGCAGCGCCACGATCTTCAAACTGAGCCGTGAATAGGATCACGTCTGCTGGTTCAAGGTTATCAGGAGCCATCTCTAGAAAGATGTCGTATGCAGTGTCAATTGCGTCGTCGTAAGACATTAGGTCGTTAGCTTCGGTCATAATAAATATCTTAGCTTGCGCGGTTCATGTATTTACGTTCAGCTGTGTTCACAACAACTTTGTCGCCAGTTGCAATGTACTCAGGAACTTGAACAGTAAGGCCTGTAGACAGACGGGCTGGCTTAGTACGAGCTGAAGCAGATGCACCTTTGATTGAAGGGTCTGTTTCTTCGATTACTAGCTCAACTGAAGTTGGTAGTTCAAGAGTCGCCGCAGTACCGTCGATAAGAATCGCGTACATACCTTGCGTATCTTCGTTGATGAACAGCAGTTCGTCTTCGATCATTTCACCGTTGAAGATGAACTGTGAGTAATCTTCGTTATCCATGAAGATGTACTCGTTGCCGTCAACGTAAGAGAACATCACTGCACGCTTAGTTACGTCGATAGTTTCAACGATTTCGTCAGCCTTGTGGCGAACTTCTGTTTTAACGCCAGTTGCTACATCGTGACCACGGAAGCGGTAAATCTTTTGACCGCCACGGCCACCTGGTGTTGTCACTTCGATATCTTTTACTAGTACTGTTTTGCCATCAACGTTGATCGCAAAACCTTTTTTAATCTCACTTGCTCTAGGCATTTTGTGTTTGTCCTTATTGGGTCTATCCGGTGATTATATCTCGTAGACGCTATAAATAGGAATAGCTTGAATCATAAAGTCACCTAAGCGATCATAGAGAGACAGTTAAATCATTATTTTATTTACCGAAACGACCTATGCAGCTACCTGTTATTGACCCAACACAGCCATTTCAACCTGAATTCCAACCTGTGGTTAACGATCTGATTACCTTTTTAAAAGGTGGGTTAGGATCCAATCTACACAGTGTCTATGTTTATGGCAGTGTGGCACGCAAACAAGCCGTCGTCGGTCGCTCGAATCTAGATGTGGTTGTGGTTACCCATCGTCCTTTCCCAGATCAACGAACCACGCTGCTGAATACCATCAAATGGCGTTTTCAAAAGAGCTTCCCGCAGGTCACTCAAGTGGCGATTAAAACTACCTTGGTGAGCGAGATCGTTGATTTCGACAACATATTCACGTGGGGCTTTATGCTCAAGCATTTAGCTGTGTGCGTGCATGGTGAAGATTTATCGGATTGTTATGGTGATTTTGAAACAAGTTGGGAAATCGCTAAGCACTGGAATATGGATGCGGAAAACTGGTTAGCGGTGTATCGCAATAAGATCGCCCGAGCAACAACGCCAGAACAACAAGTTGCAGCACAGGTGATCATTGCTAAAAAGCTACTGCGAGCGAGTTACTCTTTGGTGATGTATCGTGACAAATATTGGTTCGATGACCCAATAGAGTGTGGTCAACAGTTCTTGAAGTATCACCCAGATAAAGACGTCGAAATCCAAAGGTTAGGCATTTTACTTTCTGGTAGACCGATTCCTAAACGTTCGGTGATAGGGATTCTTGATGGCTTTGGCGAGTGGCTGGTTAAGCAGTATCAGAAAACTGAGTTTCGAATCGGGTAGGGGTTCGTAAGCTATCCATTGATATGAAAAAGCAGAGCGAGTTATGAACTCCTCTGCTTTTTTCGTGTTGATGCCTGGCTCGAGTTTTAATAGATACCTCGAGTCTAATGTCGCCTAGAAAAGAGGGTTCAATCTAGAACAGACCTAGCTGCTGCCCGCTGACTCGTTCAAAATCTAAACCGATGAAGGGCAAGATAGCTTCTGCAACCGGTTTGATTTGTTTGTCGATGTAATGCTGATAATCGATACCACTCTTCAAGTACTCCTTTGGCTCAGGGCCACTCAGTGTAATCAAATATTCAATACGCCCTTTGTTTTGGTATTGAAGCGGGCGACCAAGTTTGGCATTTATCTCATCGGCCAGACGAGCTGCGCGAACCTGTGGCGGAATGTTTTTTTGATACTCGTGTAGTTTGCGGCGCAAACGCTTCTGGTACACCAGTAAATCATCGTGTTTACCAGCAGCGGTTTCATCGACAAACTGTCTGACATAGTCCGTTGGATCTTGGTCGTGAAACACCATCTCATACAGGGTTTGTTGGAATTGTTGCGCGAGAGGTGTCCAATCGGTTCGCGCACTTTCAAGCCCTTTAAAGATGATCTTCTCTTGGTCGCCTTGATTGATCAAGCCTGCATAGCGTTTCTTCGAGCCGGTTTCTGAACCTCTAATGGTCGGCATTAGAAACTTGCGATAGTGAGTTTCGTATTCCAGTTCGAGTATTGAGGTTAGGTTGTAGGTTTCTTTTAAGTGATTTGTCCACCAATCGTTGATGTAAGCGACCAGTGCGTTCCCGATCTCATCTGCTTTTTGTTGATCGTAACTGCCGTTTAGCGATACGAAGGTTGAATCGGTATCTCCGTAAATTACTTGATAACCTTTATCCTCGATTAGAACCTTGGTTTGCTTCATGATCTCGTGCCCACGCATAGTGATCGATGAGGCCAAACGGGTATCGAAGAAGCGACAGCCAGAAGAGCCAAGCACACCATAGAAGGAGTTCATGATGATCTTAATCGCTTGAGAGAACGCTTTTTCGTTGTTCTTCTTTGCAACGTCACGTGCTGCCCACAGGTTTTCGATCATCTCTGGTAGAAAGTGCTTAGAGCGGTGGAACTGACCGCCACGAAACCCTGCCACTGCTTGGTCTTCTTCAGAGCCTAACTCTAACTTTAACCCTTCAATTAACCCCATCGGGTCAATTAAGAAAGAGCGAATGATCGATGGGTAAAGGCTCTTAAAATCGAGTACCAAAACCGAGTCGTATAGGTTAGGAATGGAATCCATCACGTAGCCACCGGGGCTGGCAATCCAGTTCTCGGGCTCTAAATTAGGCGCGACGTAACCTGCTCGGTGTATTTGAGGCATGTATAAATTAGTAAAAGCCGCAACAGAGCCACCAACACGATCCAGCTCGACACCGGTTAATCGAGAGCGCTCAATCGCGAAATCGAGTAGGTGAGTGTGTTCGAAGATGCGATTTACTAGCACGCAGTCTTGAAGGTTGTACTTGGCAAGCGAAGGCTTATCGAACTTAAACATCCGGTTTATCTCATCCATGCGGTCGTGAACGTTATGGATGTCTTTACCTTCGCCGAGTAGCTCTTGAGATACCGATTCAAGAGACCAAGAGCGGAAGTGGTAGGTCGCTGTCTTGAGCATGTCAATGCCATCCAACACAACGCGGCCTGGGATAGTGATAAAGCCTTGCTGGTTTTGTGCAGAACTACGGAAAAAGCTTGGTTGATTGTCTCTACCAATATTGAGCTTGACTTCGTTCCATTCTGAACGTTTGTGCAGCAGCCTAAAATCGAAATCAATGACATTCCATCCGATGATGATGTCGGGGTCAAATTCAGAAAACCATCTAATCATCGCCTCGAGTAGAGCTTTCTCATTAGGGACCCATTGGACGTTTGTGTCAGCCTCTTGTGGTTCGCCGACCATGATGACTCGGCTGTCCATCGGGCTGTCTAAGCCAATGGAATAAAGCACGCCTTTTTCTGAGCATTCAATATCAAGTGAAACCACAGATAAACTGGGTAAGTAATCGCCCGCTCTGCATTTTGCATTGGAGACTCTAAGATGCTGACTTTTTTGCACGGCAGTCCCAGTGAACTCAATGCTGCCTTTGATAAAGCGTTCCATTAGATATCGATCGGCGAGTCGAATATCGCTTTCAAAGGTCTGAATCTCTTCGCTGTGAAAGGCTTGTGCTAAACCAAAGCTACTTCTCGACAGTGAGGTGTAACATGCGGCGAGAGGAGTTTGATCGAATGTGGCTAGTTCTAGAGACTTGAATTGGCAATCGATCGACTCTTTCGCTGCGATAGCCTGACATTCTTCAACATCAGATTGAGCGACGAAAAATACAGGTTTTTCATTTTGAATCGTCAGCAGAGTTGGGCCTTGAGGAGAGCTTAACCACAAATCAATTTGGGTACGCCCTGAAAAGTCTCTCGCTTGTCTTGTGAGTACAAAGCCTTGCTGAATATCCAATGTAGTAACCTATTGAAATTGGGAATCGAATACTACCATCTAGCGGCTCTCTGCGCACAATAGGCAACCAAAATACTAACTAAATTCTAGTTAACAGAGGCAAATAACGGGACTCAATAAGCAAATAAGTGAAATTGTCGCGAATGGCTATTCAATGGTATTGAAAATATCTTTATCTTGTGTAATTTTATTGGGTGTTGTTTTAACTGGTTGATTTTTAGAAAAAGCTTGTTGTTTTAGTTAGCTTATTTGTTAATAAGTACTTGCTAAAGTTCGTGTTTCAGCACATATTCAACAGAGCTTTTTTTTAGTAATTAAGTTAAGATGTACTCAATGCTGCGATCCACTGTTCCTTTGTTCAATTGTTTCAAACAGATGAAATGACACAGTGGTTGCAGAGCCAATTAATAGTGTGGAGATACAAGTTTGATAAATGTTTTCCTTGTAGATGATCACGAGCTGGTTCGCACAGGGATACGACGTATTATTGAAGACGTCCGTGGAATGAACGTAGCAGGGGAAGCTGAAAGCGGTGAAGATGCTGCAAAATGGTGTCGTACTAATAATACTGACGTTATTTTGATGGATATGAATATGCCTGGTATTGGTGGCTTAGAAGCAACCAAGAAAATCTTGCGTTTCAACCCTGATGTTAAAATCATCGTTTTAACTGTTCATACGGAAAATCCGTTTCCAACTAAAGTGATGCAAGCTGGAGCTGCTGGTTACCTTACTAAAGGGGCAGGTCCGGATGAAATGGTAAATGCAATTCGAGTGGTTAATAGTGGCCAAAGATACATTTCACCAGAAATTGCGCAGCAGATGGCTTTGAGCCAATTCTCGCCTGCGTCTGAAAATCCATTCGCAGACTTATCTGAGCGTGAACTTCAAATCATGATGATGATTACCAAAGGTCAGAAAGTGACGGATATTTCAGAACAACTCAATCTAAGTCCTAAAACAGTCAACAGTTACCGCTACCGTTTGTTCAGCAAATTGGATATCAGTGGCGATGTAGAGCTGACGCATTTAGCGATTAGACATGGAATGTTAGACACTGAGACCCTTTAACACTGAGATCGTATAGTGACCAACTTGTTTGACTCGGTGTCATTTCTCAAGACAGTAACAGAACAGCCCGGCGTTTATCGTATGTATAACGCCGAGGCTGTTGTTATCTACGTCGGTAAAGCAAAGAACCTCAAAAAACGCCTTTCCAGTTATTTCCGTAAAAAAGTCGACAGTGAAAAAACGCGCGCTTTAGTCAGCAATATCGACAAAATCGATGTCACTGTAACGCATACAGAAACAGAAGCTCTTATCCTTGAGCACAACTACATCAAGCAGTACCTACCGAAATACAACGTACTTCTGCGTGATGATAAGTCGTATCCCTATATTTTTATTAGCGGTCACAAACATCCTCGTTTGTCGATGCATCGTGGTGCTAAGAAGAAAAAGGGAGAGTACTTTGGTCCTTATCCTGATTCCGGCGCTGTGCGTGAGACGTTGCACCTAATACAGAAAATCTTTCCTGCTCGTCAGTGTGAAGATACGGTTTATGCCAACAGAACGCGCCCGTGTTTGATGTATCAGATTGGTCGTTGTGCTGCGCCTTGTGTTAGCTCAATTATCTCTGATGAAGAGTACAGCGAGCTTATCGACTACGTTCGTTTATTCCTCCAAGGGAAAGACAAGCTAGTTCTTGAGACACTCATCGACAAAATGGACAAGGCAAGCCGAGAGCTTCGTTTTGAGCAAGCCGCTGCTTTCCGCGATCAAATTCAAGCGATTCGACGTGTACAAGAACAGCAATACGTATCTGACGATTCTATGGAAGATATGGACGTCCTCGGATTTGCCCAAGAGAATGGTGTTGCTTGTATCCATATCTTGATGATCCGCCAAGGCAAAGTTTTGGGTAGTCGAAGTCATTTCCCTAAAATTCCTAACAATACGGTACGAGAAGAGGTCTTTTCGAGCTTTTTAAGCCAATATTATTTGGCGCATAATGAAGCAAGAACCATCCCAACGCGTTTAATTCTTAATGCCGACTTGATGGAAGATGTCACACCGATTCAAGAAGCTTTGTGTGAAGTTGCCGGTCGTAAGATTCACTTCAATACCAATCCTTCTGGTACTCGTGGTCGTTACCTTAAGTTGTCGAATACCAACGCACTGACGGCCATTACTACCAAGATTAATCATAAGATGACCATCAATCAGCGCTTCAAAGAGCTTCAAGAAGTGTTGTCGATGGATGCAATTAAGCGCATGGAATGTTTCGATATCAGTCATACCATGGGTGAAAGTACGATAGCGTCTTGTGTGGTGTTCAATCAGGAAGGCCCTGTTAAGCCGGAATACCGTCGTTACAACATCACCGGTATTACTGGAGGTGATGATTACGCGGCGATGGCTCAGGCCCTTGAGAAACGGTATTCCAAACAACTTGATGTCGATAAGATCCCAGACATCATCTTTATCGACGGTGGTAAGGGGCAACTGAATCGCGCTCACGAGATTGTTTCTCAATATTGGGGTGATTGGCCATTCCGACCAAGAATGATGGGTATCGCGAAAGGTGTGACCCGTAAGCCGGGTTTAGAAACTTTAGTGACTCTTGAAGGTGAGGAATTTAACTTACCAAGCGATGCACCAGCGTTGCACCTTATCCAACATATCCGTGATGAAAGTCATAATCACGCGATAGCAGGGCACAGAGCGAAACGTGGTAAAACTCGCCGAACCAGTGCTTTGGAAGGAATTGAAGGGGTAGGACCGAAACGTCGTCAATCTTTGTTGAAATATATGGGTGGCTTACAAGAACTTAAGCGTGCAACTGTCGAAGAAATAGCCAAAGTGCCGGGCATTAGTCATTCTTTGGCAGAAAACATTTATCAAGCATTGAAACAATAGTAAAAATCCCGCACCATTAAAGCGCAATTGATAAGAGCCTAATAATATGCGTTTGAATATACCTAACATTTTGTCCTTACTGAGACTATTTTTAATCCCAGTATTCGTTGTTGTTTTTTACCTACCTTATGAATGGGCTCCTTTTGCTGCTGCAATGGTGTTTTGGGTAGCGGGTTTTACTGACTGGCTAGATGGCATGCTGGCTCGTAAGCTCGGGCAAACGTCTCGCTTCGGTGCCTTTATTGACCCTGTAGCGGATAAAGTGCTGGTTGCGACGGCTCTTATCTTGATGACTGAGCATTACCATTCGATTTGGATCACTATTCCAGCGGTGACCATGATTGCTCGTGAGATTATCATTTCAGCGCTTCGAGAATGGATGGCTGAAATCGGTAAACGTGCAAGCGTTGCGGTATCTTGGGTCGGTAAAGTCAAAACCGTTTCTCAGATGTTCGCTCTTTGGGTACTTATCTGGAGATACGACGATTGGATGGTATGGGTAGGTTACATTGCACTCTATGTTGCAACCGTTCTTACTTACTGGTCAATGGCGCAATACTTGATGGCCGCCAAAGATGATTTGTTAGACGAAAAACACCATTGATGAAGAAGCGAGCTGAGGCTCGCTTTTTTGATCTTTAACCTAAGGTTAAGTTATCAATAGTGGATATCTAATGTGATATAGATCTCCTTTGAATAGCCTGTCCACAAAGTGCTTTGCACACAAAGTCAGCTATTTAGCCTGTTTCGTATGAAATCTATTCAAACGAATTAAAAATACAAAAATAATATTGACTCAAACGCTCGAATCCGTAGAATGCATCCCGTACCCAAGAGGATGGCAATAAGCGATTCGATTGGAGTTACTAAGGCGCCTTGGCAGAGTGGCTATGCAGCGGATTGCAAATCCGTGGACCTCGGTTCGACTCCGGGAGGCGCCTCCATTATCTCTTTCTTTTTAGAAAGAAGAATAATGAAAATGCGATACTAGCTCAGTTGGTAGAGCGCAACCTTGCCAAGGTTGAGGTCATCGGTTCGAACCCGATGTATCGCTCCAAAATTTGTAATGTTGATTGGCTTCGACATTAAGATGGTGTTTTACTTTTCAGTAATCGGCATCGCAATAAAGAATTGCGTGCCCTGGTGGTGGAATTGGTAGACACAAGGGATTTAAAATCCCTCGGCGTTCGCGCTGTGCCGGTTCAAGTCCGGCCCGGGGCACCATCTATTAAAGTCTACGTCTTAACGGATGTAGCAAATGCGATACTAGCTCAGTTGGTAGAGCGCAACCTTGCCAAGGTTGAGGTCATCGGTTCGAACCCGATGTATCGCTCCAAATTAAAAAGCCCGAACAGAAATGTTCGGGCTTTTTGGTTTCTGCCGTGCAACATTTTATTACCCCACATTTTTCCTGTTTGACTCCCGTGGCTAGACGGTCGATAAAATACTCAAATTCTCATACCTTTAACTTCGTTTTAAAAGCGAGATTCCCTATGAACTCGTTCCTCGTACTAGGGTATGACGAAAGGGTGCTGAGATCTCAAAGCCTCACTAGCAACGTTTGTATACCCGTGTGTCATCCTCGGACGTGAGGAACAAGCGAACCGGGGATCTCCTTAACTAAAAAATAAGTTGACGATATTTTCGGCAATTTTTGAATCACTGCTGCTATTTACCAAGCTATTATTGAAAACTATTGATCGTTCATTTCACTTTATGTTACTTTCCCGCGCAATCTCGGAATGATCAATGTTCAAAAAGAACAGCGATAGCTTCTGGGGGATACGCGTAGTGACCATTCTTGCTGATTGGGACATTACGTAGGGTAGGTATCGGCTAATCCTTTAGCTGATAGACGGGATACTTATGGCGCAATTCGCCATGCTAATGGGAAACCCAACATTGAATACACTAATAACAACATTGCTAATCAGCTCTGCATTTCCAAAAGGGCCAGTTCTTCATAGCTGTCCGATACTGCAAAAATGTCCAATTCTTCAAAACAGTAGCATTACTGAACCTTGAGCTAGCGCTAACTAATTTTTGCTGTCCTAAGACGGCCTAATTTCGTATTCGTCATTTGACTTATACGAGCGTACAGCTATATCTCATTTCTAGACAATACGCGTGTTTCACTATGAATTCTCTCTAAATCAATAGAGGGATGGTGTGCAATTGCGTCTGATGGAGGTGAGTATGAACACATTCAAGGGGATTTTTATGACTACCGCCTTTGAAGTCGATATTAATACTATCGCAAATTCATTTTCAACTATGGTTCCTATCGTTGAGGGAACTTACGACCTAACCCCCGACGCTATTTTGCTTGAGCAAGAACAGCATGAATCGGATGTTCGTTCATACCCAAGACGCCTACCTATTGCTATAAAAAGAGCATGTGGTGTTTTAGTTGAAGATACTCGTGGCCAACTCTTTCTCGATTGCTTAGCCGGTGCCGGTACACTTTCTTTGGGTTACAACCACCCTGAAATCAACCAAGCACTTAAAGACCAACTCGATTCAGGTTTGCCATACCAAACACTTGATATTACGACTCAAGCAAAAGAGACGTTTATCAAGCGAGTTAAAGCTTTTCTCCCTCAAGATTTTTCAACTAACTCGGTTCTTCAATTTTGTGGCCCGTCTGGCGCTGATGCTGTGGAAGCGGCTATCAAGCTAGCCAAGCAAACAACAGGTCGCAACACCATGTTCGCTTTCCGTGGTGCTTACCATGGCATGACGAACGGCACCATGGGCATGATGGGTAACCTTGGCACTAAAGAGCGTCGTAGCGGCTTAATGTCTGACGTACATTTCATGCCTTTCCCATACAACCTTCGTTGCCCGTTTGGCATTGGTGGTGAAGCAGGTGCCAACGCAAGCATTCGTTACATCGAACGTATGTTGAATGATGACGAATCTGGCATCATGAAACCAGCTGCGATGATCGTTGAGCCTGTACAAGGTGAGGGCGGTGTGATTCCAGCTCCTGCATCTTGGCTACAAGGCTTGCGTCGCATCTGTGATGAACACGGCATCCTACTGATCTTTGATGAAATTCAGTGTGGTGTAGGTAAAACTGGTCATCGCTTTGCGTTTGAAGAGTCAGGCGTTAATCCTGATATCTTGTGCTTGTCTAAAGCGATTGGTGGTGGACTGCCTATGTCGTTGCTTGTATTCGATAAGAGCATCGATACTTGGAAAGCGGGTGAGCACACTGGCACATTCCGTGGTAATCAGTTGGCAATGGTATCTGGCGCTAAAGCGTTGGAAATCATCGAGCGAGATGGCTTAGTTGAGCACGCAAACATTGCTGGCCAATACTTACGTCATGGGCTCGAGAAGATTCAATCTCGTGTGAGTTGTATTGCTGAAGTTCGTGGTAAAGGCTTGATGCTTGGCGCTGAGATCAAGCAACCAAATGGTGAGCTTAACAAGTTTGGCGAGCCGCAATCAGACGGCGAACTGACCCTAGCGATTCAACGAGCGGCGTTAGAACGCGGCTTGATGGTCGAAAAGGGTGGTCGTGATGGTTCGGTAATTCGTTTCCTTCCACCTATGATTATCTCTTTTGAGCAGATCGACTTTGCATTGCGCGTCATGGAAGAAGCGATCATCGCAGCGGGTGGTGGTTTACGACAAGACCAAACACAAAGCGAAGAATCAAATCAGGAATGGAACAAGCATTTTATCCAGACGGGTTTAGGCGGTAGCGACGAATTTGCTAGCGTGATGAACCAAACTACTCAAGCGATGAAAGCGGTTTTTGAACAGGTTGAAACCCCTTATTCGGGTTTAGATCCAAAAATGCTAGAAGCAGCTATCAACGCTGTCGATCTCGATAACAACCAACACGCTTTGGTTGATGTTGTGGACAGCACGGCTGACTTAGTCGCAGCGAACTCTATCTTTGTACAGCACCCAGACTGTATTGCACACCTTCACACGCCTCCTCTTATGGCTTCTGTTGCTGCGGAATCGATTATTGCGGCGTTGAATCAATCGATGGATTCATGGGACCAAGCATCTGCAGCGACTTATGTTGAGCAGCGTGTGGTGGATTGGATGTGTGACAAATACCAACTTGGCGCACAAGCTGACGGTGTTTTCACCAGCGGCGGCACGCAAAGTAACCTAATGGGCTTGTTACTAGCAAGAGACTGGGTTGCCGATAAGCACGATGGCCACTCAATCCAAAAGTTAGGTTTGCCAGAGTACGCGAGCAAACTGCGTATCTTATGTTCAAAGAAATCTCACTTCACGGTTCAAAAATCGGCCTCTTTAATGGGTTTAGGCGAAGCGGCAGTGTGTTGTGTTGACACCAATGCAAACGGCACTATCAAGCCAGACTTGCTAGACGCAGAAGTGAAAGCGCTTAAAGCTCAAGGGTTGATTCCTTTTGCTGTTGTCGGTACCGCGGGTACAACCGATCACGGTGCTATTGATGACCTGGAAGCGATAGCTGACATCGCCAACCAACAAGATCTTTGGTTCCATGTCGACAGTGCTTACGGTGGTGCGCTTATCTTAAGTAGTCATAAAGCTCGCCTGAAAGGCATCGAAAAAGCGGACTCAGTGAGCGTTGATTTCCACAAGTTGTTCTTCCAAACAATCAGCTGTGGTGCTGTGCTTCTCAAAGACAAAGCGAACTTTAAGTACCTGCTGCATCACGCAGATTACTTGAATCGTGAGCACGATGAGCTGCCAAATCTAGTCGATAAGTCTATCGCTACCACCAAGCGTTTCGATGCACTGAAAGTCTTCATGACTATGCAAAGCGTTGGGCCAAAGCAACTGGGTGATATGTACGATCACCTTCTAGAGCAGACGCTTGAGGTTGCCGATCTGATTCAGAAGCATGATGATTTTGAACTGCTTGCTGAGCCGTCTCTTTCGACTGTGCTGTTCCGTTCGGTTCCTAGTAATGGACAGTCAGCAAACGGTGTTCTTGATTTAGACAAACTGAATCAGACGTTAAGACTGGAGGCGTTGACTCGTGGCGCTGCCGTGCTTGGCGAAACGGTCGTTGATGGTAAAAGTGCGCTGAAATTCACTATCTTGAATCCGTGCTTAACGACATCAGATTTCAAATCTCTAATTAACAAAATTCAAACTTTAGCTATTGAGCTAGCAGAACAACAAGGGTAATTAAAACTATGGCTATTCTACAAATTGGTGCAGGCGGCGTCGGTTGGGTTGTTGCACATAAAGCAGCACAAAATAACGAAGTACTGGGTGATATCACGATCGCTTCTCGCACAATCGCGAAGTGTGAAAAAATCATCGAATCTATCAAGGGTAAAAACAACCTTAAAGATTCAACTAAGAAACTAGAAGCACGTTCAGTAGACGCTGACGATGTTGATGCGCTTGTTGCTTTGATTAAAGAAGTTAAGCCAGATCTAGTTATCAACGCTGGTCCTCCTTGGGTAAACATGGCGATCATGGAAGCGTGTTACCAATCTAAAGTCTCTTACCTAGATACATCGGTAGCGGTTGACCTATGTTCTGAAGGTCAACAAGTACCACAAGCTTACGATTGGCAGTGGGGCTACCGTGAGAAGTTCGCTGAAGCGGGCATCACAGGTATTCTTGGCGCGGGTTTCGATCCAGGTGTGGTATCAATCTTTGCAGCGTACGCGGTTAAGCACTTGTTCGATGAGATTGACTCAATTGACGTGATGGACGTGAATGCTGGCGATCACGGCAAGAAGTTTGCGACAAACTTTGACCCAGAAACCAACATGCTTGAGATCCAAGGCGATTCTTTCTACTGGGAAAATGAAGAGTGGAAACAAGTACCTTGTCACTCTCGTATGCTTGAGTTTGAATTCCCTAACTGTGGCTCTCACAAGGTGTACTCAATGGCACACGATGAAGTGCGTTCAATGAAAGAGTTCATCCCAGCTAAGCGTATCGAATTTTGGATGGGCTTTGGTGATGCATACCTGAACTACTTCAACTGCATGCGTGACATCGGTCTTCTTAGCCCTGATCCGCTAACGCTACATGACGGCACTGTGGTTCAGCCCTTACATGTTCTTAAAGCGCTGCTACCAGATCCAACATCTCTAGCTCCGGGTTACACAGGTTTAACGTGTATCGGTACTTGGGTTCAAGGTAAGAAAGACGGTAAAGAGCGTAGCGTATTCATCTACAATAACGCAGACCACGAAGTGGCTTACGAAGACGTAGAGCACCAAGCGATCTCTTACACAACAGGTGTTCCAGCAATTACCGCTGCACTTCAGTTCTTCCGTGGCGAATGGGCTGATAAAGGCGTGTTCAACATGGAACAGTTAAACCCAGACCCGTTCCTAGCAACAATGCCTGAAATCGGTCTAGATTGGCACGTTCAAGAGCTAGAGCCGACGCAAGGTCTGCCTCTGATCCATACTTTGAAGTAATTTCTGGTTCTTTGCCCTTGTCGTGTTATCCATCGTGCTGATTTACGTTCGTAAACTCCGCACGATGTCCTAGCGACAAGGTCAAAGCTCTGCGAATTCCATTCAAAGTCATATGATTGACGAGAACGTATAATTACAAGCCGATGCTGTTGCGTCGGCTTTGTTCGATTATCATGTGCCTTCGTGAACTCGAGGGCCGCAAGGTATTAACATGCAAAACAACGAACTAAAAACGCCTTATTTCATGATCAACGAAGAGAAGTTGATTGCGAATTTAGAGATAGCTAAACAGCTGAAAGAGATTTCAGGTGTGAAGTTGGTATTGGCACTCAAGTGTTTCTCGACATGGGGGGTGTTTGACATTATCAAACCTTATCTCGATGGCACGACAAGCTCTGGCCCATACGAAGTGAAGCTTGGCTACGAAACCTTTGGTGGTGAAACGCACGCTTACAGTGTGGGTTACAGCGAAGATGACGTGAGAGAAGTTGCGGATATCTGCGACAAGATGATCTTCAACTCTCAAAGCCAACTTGCTGCTTACCGTCATATTGTTGAAGGTAAAGCGTCGCTGGGTTTACGTCTAAATCCGGGCGTGAGCTACGCAGGACAAGACTTAGCAAACCCTGCGCGTCAATTCTCTCGTTTGGGTGTGCAAGCTGACCACATTAAGCCTGAGATCTTCGACGAGATTAATGGCGTGATGTTCCACATGAACTGCGAGAACAAAGACGTCGATGCCTTTATCGGTTTGCTTGATTCAATCTCAGAACAGTTTGGCGAGCACTTAGATAAGTTGGACTGGGTGAGCATGGGCGGTGGTGTGTTCTTCACATGGCCTGGCTATGACATCGAAAAACTTGGCCTTGCGCTGAAAGCCTTCTCTGAAAAGCACGGCGTGCAGATGTACCTTGAACCGGGTGAAGCGATCATTACTAAAACAACTGACTTGGTTGTGACAGTGGTTGATGTTGTTGAGAACGTGAAGAAAACAGCGATTGTCGATTCAGCTACAGAAGCACACCGACTTGATACGCTTATTTACAATGAGCCAGCATCGGTATTGGAAGCGTCTGAAAATGGCAGCCATGACTACGTGATTGGTTCGTGTTCATGTTTGGCTGGTGATCAGTTCTGCGAAGCTAGCTTTGACGAGCCACTTAAGATTGGTCAAAAGCTGCACCTGTTAGACAGTGCAGGTTACACCATGGTGAAACTGAACTGGTTCAATGGTCTAAAAATGCCATCAATCTATTGTGAGCGCAGCAGTGGCGAAATTCAAAAGTTGAATGAGTTTGGCTATGAAGACTTTAAACGCTCATTGTCACAATGGTCGGTTAAGTAACGGAATCATAGCGTTAGAACCATATTTAGGACGGTACAGAACAATAAAAAGAGCAGCCGATGAGCTGCTCTTTTTAATTTCTGCTCTTAAATTTCAATTACTTAAACTCTTTAACTAATCGAATTAGAGGGGAAGGGGCGTTACTTGGATCGGTTATGATTTCCAGTGCCTCTTCGAAATCGATGATCAAACCATCATAGGCTGTGTTAATTTTGTGTGCATCTGGAGTATTCGTCCAGTAAGGCTCATTGGTTGTCGTTGGGAAATGTGCAAGGTTAATGGCAGGTTTAGTACAGCTATACTCTACGATTGAACTGAGCTCTTTGATATTTGGCAAACGAAAGCCCGTTTGACCAGCAATCGTGGTCAGTTTTGTATCTTTAGTTGCATTAAGTGCATCTTGCCAGCTTTTGTACTTAAACGCGGTTCCATCACACGTATTTTTTACAGAATTATAGCTTTCACCTAAGTTGCATTTAGACCACAGCAAATTAGTGGTTACGTCCAGTAATGTGCCATCTTTACGGTCAATTAACCGCCCATCTTTAATAGATGCTGGCTGTGTCGTTACACACGTTTGTGCCAATGCGTTGCTGCACAGTAGGGCGGTCAGTGTCCCCAAACATATATGTAGTTTCATTAGTCTAAGCCTCCGCTCACAGCGACAATACCCGTTGAGCTTGAAATGTTTTTATTACAAAGCTCTAGCTCACCCGTAGTAGTATCAACGCATCGTGCGCTACCATTTTGTTTTACTGAGCTTGTCTTCGTAAAGATCTTGCTGCCTAGGTTAGGGAAGTAATCCACATGTCCTGATGGTTTGTTACCCACATTAAAGTTTATAAATGAACGAGCTTCAATGGGAGAGGGCAGGCGCCAATCCGTGATGCCGCAGATAGCATAACTATTTAGGGCATTAATATAGCTACTGGTATTACAGTAGCGATTACCAGGCTTGTCATTGGGATAAGCGCATTGAGAAGATATAGGCCCTTCGCTATATAGCAGGTCGTTAGGTGCCCCTGCATAACCGCCATTGGTGGTCGCATCAGAATCGTACCAAGTGTAGGTGTATGAAGCACTTCGCCAAGAGCTTGATTCAGTTCCCCAAGGGTAAGGGTTTGCGTTTGCATCTAGCTTGTGTTTTTTTACCCAATCTTCGATGACGTTTGTCGAAGGCAGCGATTGAGCGGCTTGCTTTGTTTCAATGTACAACCCTGTATGTTCGTCTTTTACACAACTCCAGCTAGAAGCTGTTGAAATTAACGGGTTACTATTCGCATCTCTTTTGGTATAGCGGAAGCCATACTCTCCATCAGCGTGTTCACTTCCATCTGTTTTATCTAAACCAAAATCAGCATCTTGATTAGGGTGCGAGGCTGGAGGAGTGACGCTGTCGTAAGCTGTGCCATCAAAATAGGTGACATAACCAGTATCATTGAAACTCTTCTGTCCGGGAATATAGAACGCGAGAGTGCTTTTACTTGAATCAATTGTAGCGTTACCAACGGAAGCTATTGTGTAGATTACCGATTCGCCACCTTCATCGAAGCTATCATCACGGGCAGAAAAAGTGATATTTGTTGAGACGCTCTCTGCTGGTAACTTGAGAGTTAACTCTGATATATCAACAGTAAAGTCCTCAGGAGCGGCAATACCAGTTTGAGTGAGAGTGAGAGTTACATCTTGAGAGGTGTAATGACTCAAAACAGCTCGTTGAATAATACTATCGCCCTCTACAACGGTACTTAAGTCATTACTAAAGCTAACTGTAGGTTGGGTATCGCTGTCATTGATGGTGACTACAGTTCGTTCGTTTGAAAGAATGTAGTTTGCACCGTTATCAGAACTAATAGAATAATGAAGAGTTTTGCTTCCTTCATACAGATTATTGTGCACAAGGTTTAATGGCAGATCTGCGTTTGTTGCTCCTGCCGCAATTTTGACGTTTTGGCTAGAGATAACATCGTAGTTCTTGAACGCACCACTGGAACGTGTCGTTACGTCACTGGTTGAGATCGTCAAGGTTAGATCTTGGCTTAAGGCTTCGGAAAGAGAAACGGTGATCGACTCTGTTTTTGACCCTGATTGTGGTTCAGAAAATGAAACACTATTAGGGAGGCTAACAGTAACCGGGGAAGAGGATGAACCAGTATTGGTTCCTGTCGTTGTTGTTCCACTGTCATTATTTTCATGGCCGCTTTTACAGCCGCTAAATAGTGTTGTGAGAAGGATTACTGAGATGGCATTGAGTTGCCAACTCGACCTTTTTCTTTCCATGTATCAACCTAAGCTACTAAATTATATAAGATATCTATGATAACAATAAATTCATATAAATGCTTGGTTTCATATGTATAGGTTATGTTTTTCTATCCTTTTTATTCGTATTTTTGTAAGTTATGTAAGTGAAGTGTATTTCTCATTAGTTAGCCTCCCAACAACGAATCCATTGTCGGGAGGGTAGGTAACTTAACTCTCAATCATCACACGAGTATCTTCACTGAGCGTTTCTAACTCGTTGACGACATCATCAATCAGAACTTCAATTGGCAGCTTAACGGCAATCTTGGAAGTAAATAGGCTTGAGCTAACGCCACCGCCGCCAGCGATGAAGACACGGTGGCAGTCCATATCGAGAATGCTGATCCCTTGTCTGTCTAATACATGTGTCACTTCGTTGACGATACCTGCTCTGTCGTTAGAGTCGAGCCTTAAGTGATGGATTGTATCTTGTGCGTTGTGAGTGTGGTCTGAATCAACAAACTGCACGATCAAGTCAGCATTGGCGCTGAAAGCCTCTTTCACAATCGATTCGTTGATGGCTGGAAGTTGAACCTTGAGTACGCCTGCGACCTGGTCTTCAATAAAATTAACTTTACTGATGAGCCATTTGCCGTCGTTTTCGTGAGTAACAGCAGCAAGTTGTTTGATTGTTGCTGGTGATGCTTTTCCGATAAAGTTTACGATAAATGTACTGTTCATATCAGCCCCCAAAGTTTCAATGATTCGTTACTAATTAAATGTTTGATATCACGCGATAAAGTTCTTTAATTTCAGTGTAGAAGGTTACATCGAACAATGTTTGACCTATGTCAATTTTTGAAACTAAGCTGTGATGTAAAAAAAGAGAATGAAGAGTAGGGCACAAAAAAAGCGGCTAGAGAGCCGCTTTTTAGAAGAGTTGTCGCTTTTATTAGGAATGCAGTAACTTGAAATTCATAGACTGAAAGACGATTTAGAACGTTACTTTAAAGTTCATACCAACAAATTGAGAATCGTATCGTGCGCCAGCATCGTAGGCGAATCGAGCTGCGTCTTGGTTATCCCACCAAGGGTTAGTATTCAGATTAACTTCCGCGTCACCACCCCATGCATCACTTACCCAGTAGTGGATATGGCCAACAGGGTTTAGGAAGAATAGAGACACATTACCCATGGTTTGAGAGCCCATCACTTCGCCACCTGAAGCAACGATGTCTTGTTCTGCTTCTAGCATCATTTCACCGACAACGGCACCAAAGAAAGGTGTGATGAAGAGATCTTGCCATGAAGGTACTTCAGCAAACGCTTCTACGCCGTATTCCCAGAAGAAAGTCGACATTGTCCAAGAGTACATGAAAGACTCAAACTCGTCATAACCAGCATGTCGAGCTGCCGTATAGTAAACACCACCGAAATACGGGTGCATCACGTAGTTTAGGAAGTGTTCGTCACGATCCCATACTGGGCCTTCGGAAACGTTATCTTTCCATTTTTTACCCAGTGCGCTGATATCACGTTGGTCATCATCCCACTTAGTGATACTTTCAGGTAAAAGAGTCATTAGACCAACGGTTGCGACACTTAGGCCAAGAATGGTGTAGGTTTGACCCATTAAGTAATCCCAATCTTTGCCATCGCTGACAGTAAGGTAGATTGGTTGCTTATCGATCGTTAGATCGTACTGATCACTTGATTCGCTTAGTGCATAGTTCTTGCTAGGCTTGTAGGTGTACAAGCTTTCATTAACACAGTAATCTTGAGCACATTCATCCGAGTAAGAAAGGTTGATTGGTTGGTCGAAGTCGTATTGGCTTGCAACCGAGTTAACTGACATTAGCATTGAAAATGCAGCAGTAACCTTCGTTAGTAACGGTGATTTGGCCACAAGGGTCTCCATGAGAAGTTAAGAATTGATCAGAGTCACAATTATCTATTAAATGCCTGATTTAGGGAACTAATAATTTATTGCTTTTCCTAAGAAAACCTTAGATTTAACATTATTAATATTTGTGAAAAGGTGAAATGTCTCAAACTCAACCATAGACCAGTTTGTAAATAATGCAGTGTCTTTTTATGACTACAAAGGATAGAAATATGACGAAAATCGCAATGTTAAGCACTGGTGAAGAAGTTCTTCATGGGGACATTGTAGACACAAACGCAGCTTGGATGTCTGCTGAGTTTTATCAGCACGGTTTTGCCCTAGCGAAACGTTCGACTGTGGGTGACCAAATGAATGCTCTAGTTGAAGAACTGTTGATGCTGAGTTTTAACTATGATGTGGTTATCGTTAATGGCGGTTTAGGACCGACAACTGATGATATGAGTGCGGCTGCGGCTGCGACGGCTTCAGAGCAGAAACTCGTCATGTTCCCTGAATGGCTAACTCGTATGGAAGAGATGTTTTCTGGACGTGGTATGCCGATGCCGGACAGCAACCTTAAACAAGCTTTGTTGCCAGCGAGTTCAGAGATTGTCGATAACCCTGTGGGCACGGCTTGCGGCTTCAAACTGAAAATCAACGATGCGACTTTCTATTTCACTCCGGGTGTCCCGAGTGAATTCAAACGCATGGTCACGTTTGATATTATTCCTGATTTGTCGCGTACTTACCCTCAAGTGGTTGCCTCTGAATGCAGTCGACTGTTTACGTTTGGTTTGTCTGAGTCGGGTATCTCTGATGTTTTGGACCAATTAAAGCTGCCTGAAGGTTATGAGCTTGGTTACCGTTCTTATCTGCCGTTCATTGAGGTCAAACTGTTTGGTCCTAAGGCAGACTTAGAAACTCGCGTTAAGTTGCTGCAAATGGTTTACAAGCTGCTAGAAAGTAATGTCGTCAGTGTTGATGAGCCTATGGTTGATCATATTGGCCACATAATGGCTGAGAAAAAGAAGACGTTATCGGTGTCTGAAGTGTCGACCAAAGGCGCATTGTCAGCGTGGCTGCAATTGAATGAGCAGGTTGAAGATTGCTTCGGGCATTCGTGGGTGATGGCTGAGCCAAAAGAGAGTGAACTTGAGAAGAGCGATCCATTAGCTGCAACCTTTGCTCTGGCTGGCGCAACAAGAGAGAAATGCGGTACTGAGCTAGCTTTGGTGACTGGCAAGTTAGAAGGCAACACATTCAGCGTTGCATTGTCGACCGAAGCGGGAGAATGGGGCCAGGTGCTTGAATTTTATCGTCAGTACTCACGCGAAGACCAACGTAACGTGATCAAGACCGTTGCCGCCGATATGCTGAGAAGACACCTAGACAACAAACCGATGTTTGGTACTTACTCTTCGGTTAAGCGATTGAAAGACATGTTTATTCCAGCGGCTATTATTAAGTAAGTATTTAGGCGAGCTAACCAAGTCTGTACTAAAAACGCAATAAAAAGGCCCAACATCTAAATAGGTGTTGGGCCTTTAGTTTATCTAGCCTTCTAGATAACCAAACAAGCAGCGTTGTTTACACGTAACTCATGTCTTTAAGAACTTGATTACAAACCGCTTGTCATATGTAGACTATAGAACAAACCACGGCCGATTAACTCTGAAACCAAGAACAATACTAGTGCTAAGCCAAGGTTTACTGGGTTCACTTTTGCTTTGTTCAGCATAGGTAGAATCCAAATCAACAAGCTTGCCATCAACAATGCAACTTGAAGAATCACATAGCTGCCTAAACCGTCAACCAACTCAGATGCTTTTGCCGCTGAAGTTTGAATGTCACCGATTAGGTTCAGTTTTCCTACGGTCACAAGCAAGCTGATAGCAACTGCGATAACAGCCAGCATGGTGATGTTACGGTCAACAGTAAAGCGACTGTCATTTGCGAATACAATCACGAACTGAGACAGCAGTAAACCACCCACAACCATCGTCATGATGAAGCTCAATGGTGTGTAGATGTTGTCCCACGTCGGTACTGTGTTGATCATGTATACGTTGATCATCGCGTACATGAAGATAACGCCCAACACCATCGCGGCAACCATCAGTGTTTTCTGGATAGCTACGCCACCTTTCTTAAGCACAGACAATAGCCATTGCAGGCCACCGATAGCGAAGAATGCCGCACCGAAGAACACTTCGTTAGACAGCCAAGCCGAACCTAGTTGGTTAAAGGCATTAAACGCGCGCAGTGGAGAACCTAGGTGAGTTGTCGAGAACATAAAACCAAGACCCATTAGTGCCCACAGAATGAACATTGGAACCTTGTAGCTGTTTAGTTTCTCTTCGTCATGACCAAGTATCAGTGCACGTGCGCCAATCAGTAAGTAACCACCAACCGCAGTTTGCGCCAGCACCGTAAAGAAGATTAAAGACCACTCATGAAAAATCATCTTACACCTCCTTCGGGTTTGCTAGGTGACCACTGGTATCGCCAGTCGGCTTCGCGTTTTTGTTCAGCTTAATCACGATGTTCGGTAGCGTTTCTGTTGAAGATGGCAGTGGAGCCACATCCGCACCAGAGCCGTACTTCTCGCGAAGTGTATTGATTTCGCCAAACTCCAATGCACGAAGTGGGCAAGACTCAACACAGATAGGCTGTTTGCCTTCAGAAACACGTTGGTAACAACCATCGCATTTAGTCATGTGACCTTTCTTAGCATTGTATTGTGGTGCGCCGTAAGGACAGGCATTGCTACAGTGCTGACAACCAATACATACGCTCTCATCAACCACAACCAAACCGTCTTCATCACGTTTGTGCATCGCGCCCGAAGGACACACTTTCACACACGCTGGGTTAGTACAGTGGTTACAAGCGATAGATAGGTAGTAAGAAAAGACATCTTTCTGAACCCAGGTATCGCCATCTTGAGTGAAGCCACCACCTGCGTATTCGTATACGCGACGGTAGTTCGTTTTGATGTCTAGATCGTTATAATCTTTACAAGCAAGCTGACAGGTTTTACAACCCGTGCATTTACTTGAATCAATGTAAAAGCCGTATTGTTTCATTCCAACCTACCTTATGCTTTGTTTAGCGTTTTGATTTGAACTAGGTTTGTATGCTGAGGGTTACCCTTAGCAAGTGGGCTCGGGCGCTGAGTCGTCAGCACGTTAATAGAGCCTGCATGGTCGATCTTCTGACCATCTGGTGCGTACCATGCACCTTCGCCTAGTGCGACAACTCGAGGAAGAATCCTAGGTGTCACTTTCGCTGGAATGTGTACTTCGCCACGGTCGTTGAAAATACTGACCATGTCGCCATTTTTAATACCGCGCTCTTGAGCATCAATCGGGTTGATCCACAACTCTTGAGGTGCTGCTGCTTTGATTTCAGCAACGTTGCCGTAAGTCGAGTGAGTACGAGCCTTGTAGTGGAAACCGGTTAGCTGAAGTGGGTATTTTTCTGCTAGTGGATCGTTATGGCCTTCAAAAGAATCCGCGTAAATCGGAAGTGGGTGAATCACTTCGTCTTCTTTCAGCTTCCAAGTCTTCGCGATATCAGCCAGTTGCTCCGAGTAGATCTCGATCTTGCCACTTGGTGTGGTCAGTGGGTTCGCTTCTGGATCTTTACGGAAGTCTTCGTAAGCAATGTAGTGGTGGTCGTAGCTACGTTTGTAGATGCCTAGATCTTTCATCTCTTCGAAGGTTGGCAGTGTTGGATCGTTCTTACGAGTTTCAGCGTAAAGATGCTCAATCCATTGCTCTTGAGTTCGGCCTTCTGTGAACTCTTTTTCGACGCCCATACGTTTAGCCAACTGAGAGCACATTTCGTAGATAGATTTCGCTTCAAACTGAGGTTCGATCGCTTTCTGCGCGTAGATGAAGTAAGGCATATTCGCTGCTTTGCCATCCATACACCAGTCGTCTTGCTCAGACGTTGTTAAGTCTGGCAGGATGATATCGGCGTATTTCGCTGAAGAAGTCATATGGTTATCAACCACGACAATCATTTCACATGCACTTTCATCTTGAAGAATCACGTGAGTCTTGTTGATGTCTGAGTGTTGGTTGATGATGCAGTTACCTGCGTAGTTCCAGATCATCTTGATTGGGTTCTTAAGGCGCTCTGCACCGCGAACACCGTCAGTGATGTCGGTCATTTCATGGTGACGGTAAATTGCGTCTGTCCACATGAACATTGAAATTGAAGTTTCAACTGGGTTTGGCACAGTAGGGAAGCGAACAAACGGAATGTTGATGTCACTTTCACGAGCGCCTGTTGAACCGCCAGACACACCCACAGAACCGGTTAGTAATGACAGCATTGCGATTGCACGACACGCTAGCTCACCGTTCGCAGTACGTTGCAGGCCCCAGCCTTGGTGGATTGCGCACGGTTTTGCTGTGCCCATTTCACGGCCAAGCTTGACGATAGTATCAACGGGAATACCGGTGATCTTAGAAGCCCATTCTGGTGTCTTCTCTACGCCATCTTCGCTTAAACCTAGGATGTAAGATTTGTAGTCGCTGTTTTTAGGCGCCGATGCAGGCAGAGTTTTCTCGTCATAACCGACACAGTATTTGTCTAGGAACGGTTGATCGACAAGGTCTTCAGTGATCATTACGTGCGCAAGACCCGCTACCAATGCAGCATCTGTAGAAGGACGGATTGGGATCCATTGATCTTCACGGCCACCGGCAGTATCGGTGTAGCGAGGGTCGATGATGATCGTTCTTGCGTTCGATTTGTTTTTGCTTTCTACATAGTGGTGGATCAGACCGCCGCCAGACATGCGTGTCTCGGCAGGGTTGTTACCAAATTGGATGTTAAGCTTGGTGTTCTCTAGATCAGAGAAAGAGTTGTTGTTTGCCCAACCACCGTAGGTGTAGCTCAAGCCTTTCGCGATTTGCGCTGTTGAGTAGTCACCGTAATGGTTTAGGTAACCACCACTTAAGTTCATTAGACGAGCAATCAGCGTTTGTGCTGGTGGCCAAGACTTAGTTACCGTACCGCCCAGCGTACCTGTACCGTAGTTTAGGTAGATGGTGTCGTTACCGTAGTCTTTGATAAGACGTTGCATGGTGCCAGCGACTTCATCGTAAGCCTCTTCCCAGCTAATACGCTTGAACTTACCTTCACCACGTTTACCCACGCGTTTCATTGGGTATTTCAGGCGATCTGGGTTGTAAACACGGCGACGCATAGAGCGACCACGTAGACACGCACGAACTTGGTGATGACCGTATTCGTCAGTACCTGTGTTGTCTGTTTCTACGTATTTGATTTCACCGTTTTGCACATGCATACGTAATGGGCAGCGAGAGCCACAGTTTACAGTACATGCACTCCATACGATTTTCTCATCCACACTCTCAGCAACCGCAGCCGCTACTGGTTTGGATTTGAAAGGTAAAGCGATACCGCCCGCGAGTGCGGCTGCGCTACCTACCGCAGAAGAAGCTTTCATGAAGCCTCTTCGAGTAAGATTCATTACCCCAGATTCTTTCTTATTCGTCATTCTAAGATGCCTATTGTTATTGATGACTAGCACTTTATAGGTAGTTTAGCCTCTATGTTTTTATTTCTAATTATTGATTGATTGGCATCAAATAAGATCGGAATTAAAATATTATGAATCGAATGTATAAAATAGATCAAAGAATTCAATCGTATTATTTATATAATTATAGTTAAACCAATTACGGTATAAATAAGAATGATTATTGATACGCATAAATTGCTCGGTTCATTATTTTATCAAGCAACTAATAAAGAACAGTTAATAGATATTGTTCAGGCCTTAGTAGAGAGCCAAGTTTTATCAGAAGATTGTTTACTGGCACTCCAAAACGAACAGGAAGATGCGCTCGCTGCAGAGTTTAGTCGACTGTTTGAAGGCGTTGGCGACATGCCAGCACCGCCTTGGGGCTCTGTTTATCTCGATAAAGACCGTATTGTGTTTGGCGCATCGACTGTGGAATATCGACAGTTTTTAGAATTGAATCATATTGAGTTAGATACAGGCTTAAGAGAGCCAGAAGACCAATTTGGTTTAATGCTACTCGCACATGCGTATTTGTTAGAAAATAATAATATTGATTCATCTCGTGAATTATTAGAGTCTCATTTATTAACTTGGTCATCAGTTTATTTAGAGAGATTTAATTCAGCATCAGAGTTATCTTTTTATAAGAAGCTATCAAGTGATGTAATATATTGGCTTGAGCAATTAACATCTGAATATAATTTAAACGTTGCTACTAAAAAGTTATATATCGATTAATGCCTGAACAAATAAATTCAGATAGGCGTGGTTTCTTAACTCGACTTTCTAAACCGGTTAAAGCCGCCGCGAATTATGAAGAGAAGTCACAACGCTCGTATGCAAGGCCGCCAAAAGCGGTCGATGAGGTGCTGTTTGAGCGTCTTTGCGACGGTTGTGGGCTATGTGAGCATACGTGTCCGAATAGTGTCATAGAGATGCTAGAGGGCAGTGCGCTGCTGAATTTGGATTACAACAGTTGTTCTATGTGTAACAAGTGCAGTGAAGTGTGTCCGACTGGCGCGCTTCATCCAACGGTCACGCCTTATATTGACTTGAAGCCTAGCTTTGCTGATAGCTGTAACAATTACATGCAAATGGATTGTAATGCGTGCCAAACCGCTTGTTCAGCAAGTGCGATTCAAATCGAAGCAGGGGAGTTGCCTACGGTGGACAAAGATAAGTGTAACGGCTGCGGAGAGTGCCGAAGCGCTTGTTACATTGGCTCAGTGACTTTGAACCTTATTCAGTAGTAAACGTCTGGTTTGGCTTTGTGGCAGCGAGCTAGCAGAAAGGCTTTGGTTGAGTGAGAGGCGAGTAGTCTCAGATTCCTAAAGACATAAATAGAAAAGGGTCCGCATTCCTAGAGGAAGCGGACCCTTTTTAGTTCTTATTGAAGTTATTCGAGCAAAGCGACCTAAAGCCAGTTGGCTTATGCGCGTTTTTGCTTGCTTCTATGGATAACGTTACTCAGCGATAACTCAGTTTTTGCTTTGCAGATGCATGGCAAAATTTCATTGGCTTGTGTGTAAGCCATAGCAAAACCAACGTACTCGACTTCACCAGAATCCAACGTACAGCGGCAAGCGCCACAGTGGCCATCTCGGCAGTTGTATTCTGGCTCTAACCCTGCTTGTTCCATTGTTTCCAATAGAGTATTTGAAGGGTTAGATTCAATAGAAGTCAGCTTGTTGATTTTGATTGTTGGCATTACAGCTCAAACCCTTCAAAGTCGTCAGCTTTTACTTCGTTGTCGATTTGGCCAACTAGGTAAGAACTGATTTCAGCTTCTTGTGGAGCAACTTGAACGTTATCTGAAGACAACCAAGCGTTGATCCATGGAATTGGGTTCGACGTTGCTTCTGGGTAAGCAGTACCTAGACCAACAGCCTGCATACGGATGTTAGTGATGTACTCAACGTATTGGCAAAGAATATCTTTGTTTAGACCAATCATAGAACCATCTTTGAATAGGTATTCTGCCCACTCTTTTTCTTGCTCAGCCGCTTCTTTGAATAGGTCGAAACACTCTTGCTTACACTCTTCAGCGATCTGCATGAATTCGAAGTCATCTTGGCCATTACGTAGCAAGTTGATCATGTGCTGTGTACCAGTAAGGTGAAGAGCTTCATCACGAGCGATTAGCTTGATGATCTTCGCGTTACCTTCCATTAACTCACGCTCAGCGAATGCGAATGAACATGCGAAACTTACGTAGAAACGAATCGCTTCCAGTGCATTTACAGACATTAGACATACGTAAAGCTTCTTCTTCAGGTCGTGAAGTGAAATCTTAACGTCTTCGCCGTTGATGTTGTGGTTGCCTTCGCCGTAGCGATGGTAGTCAGCCGTCAGCTTGATCAAATCATCGTAGTAAAACGCGATGTCTTTCGCACGTTTTAGGATCTCTTCGTTTTCAACGATGTCGTCAAATACTACGCCTGGATCATTCACGATGTTACGGATGATGTGCGTGTATGAACGAGAGTGAATCGTTTCAGAGAATGACCAAGTCTCAATCCAAGTTTCAACTTCTGGCAGTGATACCAAAGGAAGTAGGGCAACGTTAGGGCTGCGGCCTTGGATTGAATCTAGAAGTGTTTGGTACTTCAGGTTAGAGATGAAGATGTGCTTTTCATGCTCAGGAAGCTTGTTGTAGTCGATACGGTCGCTAGACACGTCTACTTCTTCTGGACGCCAGAAGAAAGAAAGCTGCTTTTCGATCAACTTTTCGAAGATTTCGAATTTCTGTTGGTCGTAACGTGCAACGTTTACCGACTGACCCAAGAACATTGGTTCTTTTAGTTGGTCATTTTTTTGTTGAGAAAAAGTACTGTAAGCCATAAATGCCTCAAATCCTTTAAAGACCCGCAATAAAACGGACCCTGTTAATGCTTTAAACCCAGAGAAGATAACTTCTCTGGGGTCTTAATGTTTATTGCGGTTTAGATCTTACAACCGCCGCCTTCACAATCTTCTTCCGGCACTTGAACTGCATCGCCTTGGTCGTCTTTAGCACCATCACGAGTGTTATGGTAGTAAAGCGTCTTAACACCGTACTTGTACGCTGTTAGCAAGTCTTTAAGCAGCTGCTTCATTGGTACCTTACCGCTGTCGTAAACACTTGGATCATAGTTAGTGTTTGCAGAGATAGCTTGGTCAACGAATTTTTGCATGATACCCACTAAGTGAAGGTAACCATCGTTAGTACCAATGTTCCAAAGTAGCTCGTAGTTCTCTTTAAGATTTAGGAAATCAGGAACTACTTGCTTCAGGATGCCGTCTTTCGATGCTTTAACTGATACGTAACCACGTGGTGGTTCGATACCGTTAGTCGCGTTCGAGATTTGAGACGAAGTCTCAGAAGGCATAAGTGCTGTCAGTGTAGAGTTACGTAGGCCGTGCTCCATGATCTCTTCACGTAGCGTGTCCCAATCGTAGTGCAGTGGCTCTTCACATACTAAGTCGATATCTTTTTTGTAAGTATCGATTGGCAGTAGGCCTTTCGCGTAGTTGGTCTCGTGGAAAGATGGGCAACGGCCTTGCTCTTTCGCTAGTTCAACAGACGCTTTTAGCAAGTGGTATTGAATTGCTTCAAAAGTACGGTGAGTCAGGCCATTTGCGCTGCCATCAGAGTACTTAACACCATTCTTCGCAAGGTAGTATGCGTAGTTGATTACACCCACACCTAGAGTACGACGGTTCATTGTCGACTTACGTGCTGCTGGAAGCGGGTAGTCTTGGTAATCAAGTAGCGCATCTAGAGCACGAACAACCAGTTCAGAAAGTTCAGCCAGATCGTCTAGCTCGTTGATTGCGCCTAGGTTAAACGCTGAAAGCGTACATAGTGCAATCTCACCTTCGTCATCTTCTACGTTAGAAAGCGGCTTAGTTGGTAGCGCGATTTCTAGACATAGGTTCGATTGACGAACAGGTGCTACTTCAGAATCAAACGGGCTGTGTGTATTACAGTGGTCAACGTTCTGAATGTAGATACGACCAGTAGAAGCACGCTCTTGCATTAGCAGAGAGAATAGCTCAACGGCTTTAACCGTTTCACGCTTCACTGAAGGATCGTTTTCGTACTTCACGTAAAGTGCTTCAAAACGCTCTTGGTTTTCGAAGAACGCGTCGTAAAGGCCAGGTACGTCTGAAGGAGAGAATAGGCTGATGTTGCCACCTTGAACTAGGCGAGAGTACATAAGCTTGTTCAGCTGTACGCCGTAATCCATGTGACGAACACGGTTCTCTTCAACGCCGCGGTTGTTTTTCAGTACTAATAGAGACTGAACTTCACCGTGCCATAGTGGGTAGAACACTGTTGCTGCGCCGCCACGAACACCACCTTGAGAACAACATTTTACTGCTGTTTGGAAGTATTTGTAGAAAGGGATACAGCCAGTGTGGAACGCTTCACCATTACGGATTTCAGAACCAAGCGCACGGATACGACCTGCGTTGATACCAATACCAGCACGTTGAGATACGTAACGAACAATAGAGCTTGCTGTTGCGTTGATAGAATCAAGGCTGTCACCACACTCAATCAGTACACATGAACTGAATTGACGAGTAGGCGTACGTACACCAGACATAATTGGTGTAGGTAGAGAAATCTTAAACGTAGACGATGCGTCGTAAAAACGTTTGATGTAGTCAAGACGAGTCGATTTCGGGTATTTACCGAATAAACACGCAGCAACTAAAATGTAAAGGAACTGAGCACTCTCGTAGATTTCTTTTGTTACACGGTTCTGCACGAAGTATTTACCTTCAAGCTGCTTAACCGCCGCGTAAGAAAAGTTTAAGTCACGCTTGTGGTCGATGTACGCGTCAAGCTCTTCGAACTCAGCTTTCGTGTAGTCTTCCATTAGGTGGCTATCGTATTTACCCATATCAACCAGTTTTGCAACGTGGTCATAAAGTGCAGGCGGCTCGTATTCACCGTACGCTTTTTTACGTAGATGGAACACTGACAGACGTGCTGCTAGATATTGGTAATCAGGAGTCTCTTCAGAGATTAAATCCGCTGCTGACTTGATGATTGTCTCATGAATGTCAGTCGTGGTAATGCCATCGTAAAACTGAATGTGAGCTTTCAATTCTACTTGTGATACAGAAACATTGTGCAAGCCTTCAGCTGCCCATGTGATCACTCGATGGATTTTCTCTAAATCGATCGTTTCTTTGCGCCCGTTACGCTTGGTAACAGTAAGTTGTTGGTTCATTCTGCTTAATTTCCCTAACAAAACTGAACAAGGCCGTGTTTTTGTGTATTTCTGTGTAATTTTTGTAAATTACGTTTCGGCTTTGTGATCTTGGTCTACCCATATATTGTAGTTCAAACACAACATATAGGGGTCATTTGTTTGTTGGGTTACAAGATAGTGCTACAACTGATATTTTTCAAGGTAAAGAAATTGGGTTGCTTGTGGATAAGTAGTGGATTGAAAAAAAACTGTAAGTGACCACTAACTGATGACGTTAGACGTGACTTGATTGTACAAAAGTCGCCTTTTAAGGATGCTTTATTTTTGCACGCCCATAAAAAAAAATCCCTTGATCTTTGGGCAAAATAGGCAATGGATTTTGGACGATTAAATTTAAATCGAGGTGGTCAAAATGGAAGCTAGCGCACGAAATTTAGACTGAAAAAAGTCGCAAACTTATGGTAATTGCAACTCTTTTCATTCGTCTTTTTTACAAAATATTTTACGGTAGGGCTACCGATATTTTTTAGCCCAAGTTTTGAGTGTGAACGATGTAGTTCACATCGACTTTTTGGCCTAAACGGTAGGTGTTCGTTAACGGGTTATAGTGCAGTCCTGTAATCCCTAGTTCTTGAAGCGGAGTGTTATCAACCATTTTGATAAGCTCAGCAGGGCGAATGAACTTTTCGTGGTCGTGAGTACCTTCTGGCACTATCTTAAGTAACTTCTCTGCACCAACAATAGCGAACAGGTACGACTTAAAGTTACGGTTCAATGTTGAGAAGAACACATGACCGCCTGGTTTAACCAACTTTGAACAAGCCGAGATAACTGATTGTGGGTCAGGAACGTGCTCTAGCATTTCCATGCACGTCACCACATCGTAAGTGTGTGGGTTTTGCTCTGCATGGTCTTCAATGGTGCTTTGGATGTAATCGAGCTTGGTGCCGGTTTCTAATGCGTGCAGACGAGCGACTTCGAGCGGTTCTTTACCCATATCTAGTCCGGTGACTACCGCACCCTCTACAGCCATGCTTTCAGCCAGAATACCGCCGCCGCAGCCAACATCGAGAACTTTCTTACCAAAAAGGCCTTCGGTTTTCTCTAGCACGTAATTTAAGCGCAACGGATTGATTTGATGTAGTGGCTTAAACTCGCCTTCTAGATCCCACCAGCGCGACGCCATGTCTTCGAATTTTTTGATTTCTGCTGGGTCTACGTTCTGTGATTTAGTCATAATCGGCATTTCCAAGTTAAATAATGCATCCATGAAATTGCAGGCATTATAACTTGCCTTTTCCTGCTGACCAGAAGATCTACAATTTTGCTAGTTTATTGGGTGTAAAGTGACCATGTTTCAGCAAGATATGACGCTGAGGTGCAATTTCTCATCAATAGATTGGCTACAAGGGTCACAAGATGGTAAAAGGAGAGGGAAAGTGATGCCTCCGTAGGTAAATTTGTGTTATATTTTTCGGTCTTATACGTATTCAAAAATACGATCTGACTATAGAGGGAAAATGGCTCTATGAGCGATCTAGCGAAAGAGATCACGCCCGTAAATATTGAAGATGAGCTTAGAGGTTCATACCTAGACTACGCGATGTCCGTCATCGTTGGTCGTGCCCTTCCAGATGTGCGTGATGGCCTAAAACCAGTACACCGCCGCGTTTTGTTCGCGATGAATGTACTAGGTAATGATTGGAACAAAGCATATAAAAAGTCTGCTCGTGTAGTAGGCGATGTAATCGGTAAATATCACCCACACGGTGATAGTGCGGTATACGAGTCAATTGTTCGTATGGCTCAGCCGTTTTCACTACGCTATATGTTAGTCGATGGCCAAGGTAACTTTGGTTCGGTTGACGGCGATTCAGCTGCGGCAATGCGTTATACCGAAGTTCGTATGTCAAAAATAGCTGGTGAGCTATTAACGGATCTTGATAAAGATACGGTTGACTTCGTTCCTAACTATGATGGAACCGAGCAAATACCAGCAGTTTTACCAACAAAAATACCAAACCTATTGGTTAACGGTGCTTCTGGTATCGCAGTAGGTATGGCTACCAACATCCCGCCACATAACCTTGGCGAAGTTGTTGATGGCTGTTTAGCATTTATCAATAATGAAGACATCACTATTGATGAGCTAATGGACTACATCCCGGGTCCAGACTTCCCGACAGCAGCATTAATCAGTGGCCGTAAGGGCATTGTTGATGCATATAAGACTGGTCGTGGCAAAGTTTACATGCGCTCGCGCGCGAACATTGAAATGGAAAAGAACGGTAAAGAAACAATTATCGTTACTGAAATTCCGTATCAAGTGAACAAAGCTCGTCTGATCGAGAAGATTGCAGAACTTGTAAAAGACAAGAAAGTTGAAGGCATCAGTGCACTACGTGACGAATCTGATAAAGATGGTATGCGTATTGTTATTGAATGTAAGCGTGATGCTGTCGGTGAAGTTGTACTAAACAACCTTTACTCACAAACTCAACTGCAAACTACTTTCGGCATCAACATGGTTGCCCTAAACAACGGCCAACCACAACTTTTCAACATTAAAGATATGTTGAAGTGTTTTGTTGATCACCGTCGTGAAGTTGTGACACGTCGTACTATCTTCGAATTGAAGAAAGCGCGCGACCGTGCACATATCTTGGAAGCTCTATCTTTAGCGCTTGCAAACATTGATGAAATCATTGAACTGATCAAGAACGCACCAACACCAGCAGAAGCTAAAGTTGGTCTAGTATCTCGTGGTTGGGATCTTGGTAACGTTGCATCAATGCTTGAACGTGCTGGTACTGATGCAGCTCGTCCAGATTGGCTTGAAGACCAATACGGTATCCGTGATGGTCAATACTTCCTAACGGAAACTCAAGCACAAGCTATTCTAGAACTTCGTCTTCACCGCCTAACAGGCCTTGAGCACGAGAAGATTCTAGACGAGTACAAAGCACTTCTAGAAGAGATCGCTGAGCTAATGCATATTCTTGCAAGCACTGAGCGTTTGATGGAAGTGATCCGTGAAGAACTTGAAGCGGTACGTGATATCTATGGCGACGAGCGTCGTACAGAAATCACAGCAGCGGTTCATGACATCGACATGGAAGAGCTAATCGCTCAAGAAGACGTTGTAGTAACGCTTTCTAACGCAGGTTACGTTAAGTACCAAATCCTAAGCGACTACGAAGCTCAGCGTCGTGGTGGTAAAGGTAAGAGTGCAACTAAGATGAAAGATGAGGATTACATTGAGCGTCTGCTTGTTGCTAATACTCACGATAACATCTTATGTTTCTCTACTCGTGGTAAAACGTACCGCCTGAAAGTTTACCAACTGCCTCAAGCAAGCCGCACCGCTCGTGGTAAGCCTATCGTTAACATTCTTCCTCTAGAAGAAGGTGAGCGTATTACGGCTATCCTGCCTGTTTCTGAGTTCTCTAACGAGAAATTCATCTTCATGGCAACAGGCGACGGTACAGTTAAGAAGACATCACTGGATCAATTTGCAAACGTACGTGCTAACGGCTTAATCGCAGTTAACCTACGTGACGATGATTCACTGATTGGCGTTGATATTACTGATGGTAATAGCGACATCATGCTGTTCTCGAAGTCGGGCAAAGTTGTTCGCTTCAACGAGGACAAAGTGCGCCCAATGGGTCGTACTGCCTCTGGTGTTCGTGGTATGAAGCTTCCAGAAGACGATCAAGTGGTTTCACTGATTGTTCCTTCAAACGAAGGCGATATCCTAACTGTGACTCAAAACGGTTACGGTAAGCGTACTGAGCTGGCTGAATACCCAACGAAAGGCCGTGCAACGCAAGGTGTAGTATCTATCAAAGTCTCTGATCGTAATGGCCCAGTTGTTGGTGCTGTTCAGGTTGAAGAAGGCGATGAAATGATGATGATCACCGACGCAGGTACATTAGTACGTACTCGCGTAGCGGAAGTGAGCCAAGTTGGTCGTAACACTCAAGGTGTAACACTGATTCGTACTGCTGAAGACGAGAATGTTGTAGGTCTACAACGTATCGACGAAGTAGAAGAAGCTGAGATTGTTGAAGGCGAAGAAACTGAAGAAGCAAATGCTGACGCAGTAAACGCAGAAACAGTTAATGCAGAAGGAACGGTCGTTTCTGAATCAAGTGGAGAGCAAGCATCAGATGCTTCTGACTCTGAAAGTGATAGCGAGCAAGACACTGAGTAATCTCGATTACGTTAAGTAATTTAGCTTACCAATGAAAAAACCGAGCCTAAGTGCTCGGTTTTTTATTGCCTGCTATGTGTGGATCTTGCTCTGACTTTATCGTTGAACTGTGATCGTCAAAATATCGATAGCTAAACCTTGATCAATATAGCGAGGAGATGAAAACGATAGAGTAGAGGGGAATAAAAAAGGAGTGTGAAATGGATATCTGGTTGTTGGTTGCGTTGGTACTAATGAGCCTGTTTTTGATTGTGATCGTTATTGCCGCGAACAACAATGGCAGTCATCTAAAAGGCAATGTGATGATTTCACTTACTGCTGTGGCTTTGAGTGTGCTTGTTTGGTCTCAACTGAAACAAGAAATACCTCAACTGCCTTTGGATGATAATAATAACTACACGGCAACAGATTTCGAAGATGAACTTCAGCAAAGCCTTGAGCAAGACCCGAATCAATCCGATTTGTGGTTTAAGCTTGGTGGTGTGTACATGCAGAAAGGGGAGTTTGATGCAGCGTTCACCTGTTACGACTATGCGATTCGTTTAGATCCTCAAGCACCTTCTGGCCTCTATGCAGCCAAAGCAACGGCACTTTACTATCTTAGTTCTCAAGCGATGAGTGATGACGTGAATGCGTTACTGGATCACTCCATGCAGCTTGATCCCAATGATCGTACGGCATTGATGCTGATTGCGACCGATCACTTCATTAGTATGCGCTATCAACAAGCGATCGATGCGTGGACTCAAATTCTCGATTCCAATCAAAAGGGCATTGATCGCGTTTCAATTATTCATTCGATCAATCAAGCCAAACAGATGATCCGCTAGGCTTGGTCAATAGGCTGTTCTTCCTGATTAGCCTCTAAAGCCATTAATCTCTCAAGCTATTGGCTTTCTTGCATTTCGATTAACCCACCTGCATTGTGGATTTGAGTAAACCCTTGAGCGCGCAAGAATTGATAAGCTTGCCCTGAACGATTGCCACTGCGGCAATACAATACGATGGGTTGGTCTTTATCTATCTTAGCAAAGTGAGTAGCCACTTCAGAAAGAGGGTAGTTGATGGCGTTGTCTAGATGCCCTTGTTCGAACTCTGCAGGTGTTCTGACATCAACCACTAATGCGCCTTTCTCTATTAATTCCCACCCAGTCTCAGCACGTTCAGATGCGTAAACGCCTGAACTGAATAGTGCAATACATAATGCCGAAAGCGAAAGTAAGCTTTTCATTGTTTATTCCTTGAATTGGCGAGCGGATCGGGGAGGCGATATTGATGTGTATTCCCCAAAACCTAAAAAACCAGCCACACAACAATAGTGTGACTGGTTTTTACTTAATGGTCTAATTGAAGAAACTAGTATTCGTAGTTGGCTTCACGCTTTTCAGCTTGCTCTTCCCATTTAGGAACAACCGTGTCTAAGAAGTGTTGTTTCTCAGCGTTCATCTTATCCATGTCCATTCCAAGCGCTTTTTGAGCCGCTTCTTTTGTCGAGATATCTGGAATCTCGATTGGATCGGTGATGCCTTTCTTCGCCAGTAGACGAACAATCTTAGTACGAGCATCGGCTGCGCGGTCAACGGCAGTACCTAGCACTTCTAGAGCGATTTCAGGTGCGTGCATATGAATACCGTGAGACGCGATAGCGTAGTCCCAACGCCATTGAGCGTGACGGATATCCAGTAGGATAGGCTCCATCTCTTGCTCTGTCGCACCCGCTTCCCATGCCGCGCCTGCTTCAAAGTGAGCAGCTACGATTTGTTTCTCAGCAGTCAGCTTCATGTTCAGAACTTGCGCTTTGCGGCTTGAAACGATGTTACGCATGGTTTCTTTCGATTGAGTGTGACAGTTTGCACACGTATCTTCGAAGCGGTCGAATGGGTTACCCACTTTATGGTCGGTATAAACGGTGCCATCTTCTTTGGTCACTTTCGGCATATGACAGTCAGCACAAACGACTTTGTTCTTACCGTGGATGCCTTCGCGCCATGTTTCGAAACCTGGGTGTTGTGCTTTCAGCATGGGTGCTTTCGATACTTTATGCGTCCAATCTTTAAAGTTGATTGCATCATAGTAGCGTTCCATGTCGCCAACGGTTGTACCTTGGTCCCAAGGGAATTTCACGCCTTTGGTTGGCCCTGTGAAGTAGTATTCCACGTGGCACTGAGCACAAACAGAAGCTTGTTGGTCTAAACGACTTTGCTCATCAAACTTTTTACCAATCGTTTCAAATGCACGTTCAACGTAAGGACGAGTCACCTTAAGTGCTGGTTCACCATTTTTAAAGCCTTCGCTTTTGGTATCGTGACAGTCTGAACAGCCAATAGGGTTAATGATCTCGTTGCCAAGACGCGCCCACTTACCTTCGAAGTAACCATCTTCGCCACGTTCTTCAATAACACGTGCTACGTCTGGGCTCTTACAGCTCCAACATGCCATTGGCATTGGACCAGAGCTTTCGTCTGTTGGGCCGCCAGTACGAAGCGTTTGTCGTACATCGTCAATCGCATAAAAGTGACCACGTGCCTTGTTGTAATCTTTTGCGAAGCCGTAGCCAGCCCACATGATAACCATGTTGGGATCTTCTTTTAGTGCGTCTTCAATAACTTCGCTTTCTGAAGTCTGTCTCCATGAATGATATTGATCTGGGTGGTTTTGCTCGAACTGGTCGTTACGAGGATCGCCAATTTCTTTTTGTTCAGACGCAGCAAAACTGGTCGCGCTTGCTAGTGATGCGCTAACCATTAATAGTGCTGTGACCGAATTACGTATCCAATGCTTTTTCACAGTGATATCTCCAATATACTGATTCTTATACCAAGCGTTGTGAGTTTGCTATTCAAATTAAGAACTGGAGAATTCCTGTTTATATTAATTCATAAACAAACACATTTTGTTACGTGTTGGATATAGCTTGTCTTAGATCAATTAATGGTAGTGACTTCAATCACGTTGAAGTTTATATACCCCTAAAGGGGTATTGGTGTGCAGTATTATTAAAATTTAATTGAGAATTATTATCATATATAACAATCAATTACCTAAATTGACCATGGTATAAATAGGGTGATTGCGTTCACAGATTAACCCATCCAAATTTCGTATTACCCAATTAGAGGTATATTCTAACTATAGAAAGCGTTGTGGCTTATCCAAAATAAGAATTGATATCATTTAAGCGGTAATAATATCGTTTAAGGGTACTTTTGTTTAACCGGAATATTATTTAGTTGAGAGTTAAATAATGCCGGTATAAGGAAAGGATAAAATGGGCAATATTAAATTGGCCATAGTCATAATGCTTAAATCCCTTCTAGCATTCTGCCTCTATGGTTATTCCATTCATGCTGTTGCTGAGCCTGCTGTTACGCCAGTAGGAGAATCAACAAGACATGAAGTCGAATTAATCCGCGACAAAGACTACAAGTGTGTTCAATGCCATAAAGATTCAAAAGAAACGGTATTGGGTTCACATGGTGAAAGTGCACACGCTTTGCTTGGCCGCGAAGTAAATTGTACCGACTGTCATAGTTCTATTAGCCCCGATCACCGTGAAGGTGCACCTAAAGTGGTGAAGTATCGTGAGGCTCAATCACAACCGGGAACCGAGAAGGTTTTCTTAGACCCTAGCTTAATTTTAGATGCCAATAGCCAATGTATCGACTGTCACAAGCCTGATGATCTGCGTGAGGCGAGTTGGACTCACGATGTTCACGCGCAAAACTTAACGTGTTCAAACTGCCATGATGTTCATGCGACTGAAGCAAAGGTGTTGGGCTTAGATAAGAAGCAAACCATTAAGCTGTGTGTGGATTGCCATTCAGACTTCAACCAGAAGAAAGAAGAGGAGTAATCTATGAGCTGCTCAAGAAGAAACTTTTTAGCAGGCGCTGGTGCCGTTATTTTTACCACAGGTGTAGCGGGAACTGCGGCGGTAACAAGTCGCAAGACGCTAGCCAATGTTCAAGAAGATGGCGCTAAACGTTATGGAATGATTCATGACGAAACCGCTTGTATTGGTTGTACCGCCTGTACTGAAGCATGTCGTGAAGTAAACAAAGTACCTGAAGGTGTATCGCGCTTAGAAATTATTAAGAGTGAGCCCCAAGGCGAATATCCCAATGTTGATTACCGTTTTACTCGTAACTCTTGCCAACATTGTGATAACGCACCTTGTGTGATGGTTTGCCCAACAGGCGCGGCCTACAAAGATGAAAAAACCGGCATTGTCGACGTTCATCAAGAGAAGTGTGTCGGTTGTGGTTATTGTCTATTGGCTTGCCCATATCAAGTGCGCTTTTTCCATCCAGAGAACAAGTCCGCAGATAAATGTAACTTCTGTCGTGATACCAATCTAGCACAAGGGAAGTTGCCTGCTTGTGTCGAATCTTGCCCGACCAATGCGCTGGTCTTTGGCGATCTAAATGACCCTAAGAGTGAGATAAACCAGGTGCTTCAATCTGAGGTGGTTTACAGAGATAAAGCTTATCTAGGTACTCAACCAAAGCTCTATAAAGTGCCACACCAAAAAGGGGAGATTTGATTATGAGTGCATGGGACGCAGCTTTTCAGTCTGGTACGGTGGTATGGGACTGGATTATAGCAATCTATCTATTTCTCGCGGGGATGTCGGCCGGTGCCGTAATGATCTCCATTTACCTAAAACGTAAGGTCATTGAAGGCGACCCTGCTCATAATGGTGTGTTAAAGGCCACGGCTTTTCTTGCGCCATTTGGGATCATTTCAGGTCTGCTTATCTTGGTTTTCCACCTGACAAAACCGTTATCCTTTTGGAAGATCATGATCTTCTATAATCCAACGTCTGTGATGTCGATGGGGGTGATCTTATTCCAAGTATATATGGTGATCTTATTCCTTTGGATCGGCATTATATTTAGGGATCAAATAGTCGTGTTCTTGAATGATCAAGCATGGTTAAAAGGGCGACTTGATTTTGTCGGTAATTGGATTGGCAAATTAGAAGTGTTTGAGAATGCTCTGGAAATATTCTTAGCTGTTCTTGCTCTGATGCTTGCCGCTTATACCGGATTCTTGCTTTCAGCTTTAAATACCTTCCCACTATTGAATAACCCAGTGCTGCCGATTTTGTTCTTATTCTCGAGCTTATCTTCGGGAGCGGCGGCGTGTATTTTATTTGGTGTGCTGGTCTTTAAAGAATCACCTCATAGCCCGACTATTTCATGGATCCACGGATTCGAACGTCCAGTCGTGATGTTTGAATTGTTTGTTCTTATTACTTTCTTTACTGGGCTTATCTTCGCTGGTGGTCAAAGTGAACAAGCAGTATGGAACGCAATTGGCAGTGGCTTCTGGGCAAGTTGGTTCTGGTATGGTGTCATCGGTGTCGGTATGGTTTTACCGTTGCTGCTGAATGCCGTTACACCAACCTCAATCCGCCATAGCTCGGTGTATATTTTCTCCGTGACTTCGCTAAGCCTAATGGGCGTATTGATGCTACGAACTTTTGTTCTTTATGCAGGGCAGTTAACGATAGCTTAATTTTGCTCAAGTTTATTAGTGAGCAGATGTTAGATACTGAATATCTGCTTATTAATGAACATGCTTTAAATAAACATGAGATGCGTGTTCAGATTGGCTCTGCTCAAGCGGAGCCTTATTGAGGTGATATGGTCGGTTCTTTGGGGCTGTTTAGTTTAGTGTTGGTTGCTGTACTCAGTAGCATTATTGGTGTGCATTCGTTTTATCAAATGCTAAACAAACGGACGCAAAATATAGGTTTAATCCGCAGTTTCTCTCTTTCAAGTGCATTGCTTTCTCTCACTTCTGTCGCATTGCTTGGCTATGCTTTTGTCAGTGATGACTTCTCTATTCTCTATGTCGCTGAGCATTCAAATACTCAATTACCCTCATTTTTTAAGCTCGCAGCCGTATGGGCAGGCCATGAAGGTTCCTTGTTATTTTGGGTGCTGACGATCAGCGTCTGGTCTGGCGTGATCGCCTTACAAAAACACTATTCGAATGAATACCAAAGCCGAGTGCTGTGGGTGATGAACCTACTGCTCGCGATATTTGCTTGGTTCACGTTATTCGCATCAAATCCGTTTGAAATGAACTCGATCTTGCCGCTAGAAGGGCGTGACCTTAACCCAATGTTGCAAGATGTCGGTCTGATCTTTCACCCGCCATTACTTTACCTTGGCTATGTCGGCTTTTCTGTGGTGCTGGCATTTGCAGTTGCCGCTTTGCTGGTTGATCCAATTGAATTTGATTGGGTTGCTCATTGTCGCAGTTGGTGTCTAGTCGCTTGGATCTTTTTAACTGCAGGGATCATTCTTGGCTCTTGGTGGGCGTATTACGAATTAGGCTGGGGCGGCTGGTGGTTCTGGGATCCTGTTGAAAATGCAAGCTTGTTACCGTGGCTTACTTCAACGGCTTTACTGCACAGCTTAGGCGTTGCCAAGGGCAAACAACAGCTCTTGAAATGGTCTCTCAGCCTTGCTTTCATTACGTTTTGTTTGAGTATCTTAGGCACCTTTATTGTTCGTTCTGGCGTATTAACGTCGGTGCATGCTTTTGCCGTTGACCCAACCAAAGGTATCGCACTGCTACTTATATTAGTATTGGTACTGGTGAGCTCATTTTCTCTGCTTATCATTAGAGGAGAGTCTTTTGAATCTAACCCGATTACCAGCTTCGCGAGTAAGAGCTTTTTAAGCCTAGTCGCGGTGCTCATTTTTGTACTGGCGACCGCTGTTGTGGTGTTTGGTACGTTTTATCCAATGGTATTTGAACTGCTTGGGTTGGGGAACATATCGGTAGGTGCGCCTTACTTTAATCTGTTGATTGCACCTTTGGCTTTGCTTGCGTTGGCCGTCGTCGGCTTAGCCCCTTTGCTGAGTATTAAACCTCAAGCGACTAAAGGTGTTATTACGCTGATCGCTCTAGTATCTATTGGTCTAGGGTTCGCCTGTTACGCTTTGCAAGTCGAGCAGACCCAAGTGATGGTACTAATGACATGGTCACTCGCATTTTGGGTGTTACTCACTCATGTGTATGGCTTGGCGGTAACGCGCGGCGCTAAGTTCCAACGCAAAGTCTGGGTGATGACCTTTGCTCATGTCGGGGTTGCGGTGCTCGCCGTAGGCGCTGCAATGAATAGCTATCACTCGTTTGAGCGCAGCTATAAACTAAGCCCTAGCACACAAGTAGAGTTCATGGATTGGACGCTTTCTCATCGTGATACCGAGCTTTATGTCGCCTCAAATTTTACCGCAGAGAAGGCGATACTAAACTTAGATGCAGGCGATAAAAGCTTTACCATCGCGCCAGAAAGAAGACACTACCAAGTTCGAGTCATGAACATGAGTGAGCCTGCAATGAAGTGGTTCTGGCATGGCGATGTTTATATCACCATGGGCGAGAAAGTCGATTCCACCGCTTATGCATTTCGAGTGCAGTACAAGGCGTATGCACGCTGGATCTGGTTTGGTGGGTTGTTTTCCATTCTTGGCGCTTTACTCTCATTGACTCATCGTAAAAAGAAAACCGTTAAGGCGTCACAGTATGCATACCAGCGTTCGTAACAAGCTCATCACGTTAATTATCTTGGCATTAATGGTGGTGTTGGGCTTTGCCTTTGCGCTCAATAATAAACAGCAATCGACGATTGTGTCGGAGCAAAAAAGGGCATTTCCAGAATTCATATCTACTGCGTTAGCGAATAGTGAAGGCATCAGTAGTAAACAGGAAATTACGTTGGCTGATGTCACTCAACATCCTTACCAACTGGTCAATGTATGGGCTTCATGGTGCGGAATATGTAAAACCGAGCACGCTTTTTTACTCGAACTACAAAAGGAAGGTATTCCAATTGTTGGTCTCAATTATCGAGATAACCCCGGTGCTGCGCTTAATGTATTGTCCAACGACGGCAACCCGTACTCAACTGTGATCAGCGATCCTCAAGGGAAGTTGGCGTTAGAACTCGGTGTAATCGGTACTCCTGAGACGTATTTAGTCGATGCTGACGGCCAAATCATTAAGAAGTTACTGGGCGTGATTAATGAATCGGTTTGGCGCAAAGAACTTGCGATGTATTTTGATGGTGCGAATGGATGATGAAGCCTTTGATACAAGCACTCGTTATGCTGTCTACGCTTATGGTTATTAGTTTTCCGACTTTGGCAGAAGATCTGTTTACAGCCAGTAATAAGGACACGAGTATTCAAGTTGAACTGTTTGAGTTTGAAAACCCAGAACAGCAGCAGCGCGCTATTACATTGGCAAAAACCCTACGTTGCCCGCAATGTCAGAATCAAAACCTGATTGAGTCGAACTCTCCAATTGCAAAAGACTTACGCCTCGTTGTATTCAATATGGTGAAAGCAGGGAAGAGTAATAATGAAATTACTCAATATATGACGGAAAGGTTCGGTGAATTTGTGCTCTATAAACCAGCAATGAGTGTTTCAAACTTATTACTTTGGCTACTTCCGAGCGTATTATTCCTCTTATTTATATATTTATCAGTAAAAAGTGTTAGAAAGAGCTCATAAAAATTATGTATTACTGTTTACCAATTGACCTGTATTTTGTAACATTAAAGGATTATAAAGGCTAAGCACTGTTATATAAGGATGTATCTGTGGATAACGTAATCTCAAATTTAAAGAAAGAGTTCCATACTCATGTCCGATCTGACAAATGGGCAGAAAAATACAGTGCAAAGTCGAGCATTTCTACACTTACTCAAGAAGAGTTAACCGAATTAGAGAACGCTTGGGTTCAGCTTGTCATCTGGAAGCAAACTCAAGTAAGTTGATCGTTCTGTAAAAAATTGTAGTCTTAGCCGCAACTGATTAATTTATAACCCCATGTTGGTCATCGCAATGTGGGGTTTTTTGTTACCTGAAAAATTATTGTTATAATATAACAATTAGTGCATGGTCGACCTTGAAAAAAATTGTTAACAGCCTCATAGTGTCTATCATTAGATAGTTAGCTACAAAATATTGCCTAGACATATAATGTAGTGTTGTTAAATACATCGAATTTTCAAGTGAGTATAGCTATGGCGGAAGTGCGTGCCAGAATAGATTTCAAAGTAGGGGTAACAAGCAGTATTGATGCTGAACTTCTGTCTTTTCATGGATTGAAAACAGATAAAGAGCATGTTGCTGTGATATTTAAATCAGCAGACAAGACACAAGACATACCTCTTGTTCGTATGCACTCTGAGTGCCTGACTGGTGATGTTTTCCATTCCTCTCGCTGTGACTGTGGTGAGCAGCTAGACGAAACCATTAGAATTATGGGTGAGACGGGTGGAGTGATTCTTTACTTACGCCAAGAAGGTCGTGGTATTGGTCTATACAATAAAATCGATGCATACCGCCTGCAAAGTGAAGGTATGAACACTTACGAAGCCAATAACCATCTAGGTTTCGGTGATGATTTGCGTGATTTTACTGAAGCGGCAGAAATGCTTCGTGCTTTAGGAACCACAAAAATTCGCCTAGTCACTAACAACCCCAAGAAAATTAATGAGCTGAAATCTTTTGGTATTGAGATTGAAGAAGTGGTGAACACCTCTGCTCATGTTAAGTCGGGTAATGAAAGCTACCTGAAGGCAAAAGTCTCACACGGTAAGCATAATCTGGATATCTGATTAGCCTCTTTGTTGCGCTTAACATAAAAATGTTTAAAGACCTCACATATGTGAGGTTTTTTTGTATTTATCTTGCAATAAAATTGTAAGTTTGTATTATTCCAATCCGTAGTGCAAATGATAATGGTTTGCACTATTACTACGAATAATAATTTAAAGCTCAACAAGGACGCTTCATGACTATTAAATCTTTAGTGACAAAAGCCGTAACTTCGTCACTCCTTTTTGCCTCTGCTTCTTCTTTCGCAGCAGTAACTCAAGATCAAGTTGTAGAACATTACGCAGATATTGCTCATGCCGTGTTTGCAGATTCAGTAATTACAGCAAAAGCGTTGAACTCTTCTATTGATACCTTCTTAGCTTCTCCTTCTGCTGGCAACTTCGAACAAGTAAAACAAGCTTGGCTTGAGTCTCGCGTACCTTACCAACAGTCAGAAGTATTCCGCTTTGGTAACGTTGTTGTTGACGATTGGGAAGGCCAATTGAACGCATGGCCACTTGATGAAGGCCTAATCGATTACGTTTCGACTGATTACCAATATGAGCTTGGTAACGAAGGCGCTAGCGCAAACATCGTTGCTAATAAAACTTTCCAAATTGGTCAGACAACGGTAGACGCAACCAACATTACTCCAGAACTAATTGCAGATCTCAACGAGATCGGTGGCTCTGAAGCAAACGTAGCATCTGGCTACCACGCGATTGAATTCCTACTTTGGGGTCAAGATTTAAACGGCACAAACAGCGGTGCAGGTGAGCGTGCTTACACTGATTTCGTTGTTGGTGCTGAGTGTACTAACGGCAACTGTGACCGTCGTGGCGCATACCTAAAAGCATCAGCTGAACTACTTATCCAAGATCTAGAGTGGATGGAAAAACAGTGGGCTGAAGGCGAGAAAGGCAACTACCGCCAAGAGCTTCTTTCTGAATCTAGCGACAACGGCCTACGTAAAATGTTGTTCGGCATGGGTTCACTGTCTCTAGGTGAATTGGCGGGTGAGCGTATGAAAGTGGCTTTAGAAGCTAACTCTACTGAAGATGAGCACGACTGTTTCTCTGATAACACGCACAACTCTCACTACTACAACGAGCAAGGCATCTACAACGTTTACACGGGTCTATATAAGCGTGAAGACGGCACTCTGCTTTCAGGTCCAAGCCTGTTTGACCTAGTTGAGCAAAAAGATGAGCAAGCTGCGAAAGAGATTCAAAAGCAGTTTGATCTAGCACGTGCACAAGTTGGTCAGCTGGTTGTTTCTGCAGAAAAAAATAACCAGCATTTCGATCAGCTAATTGCTGCTGACAACGCTGCGGGGAATGCACTAGTAAACAAAACAATTGTTGCTCTAGTGTCTCAAACCGCTGCAATCGAGCGTGCCGCTGGTGTTATTGGTATTGATAGCCTTAACCCAGACACGGCTGATCACGAGTTCTAAGAACCCGTGACGAAAATCATAAAGGGCTCTCATTGAGCCCTTAATTGTTTGTTACTCATGAAAGTTACTCCCAAATAAAAACTAAAATCAAAAACACAGCAAGGCAATGTATGAAGTCGTATCTATCAGCCTCACTATTAACCGCACTGTTTTTCTTATCGCCATTACACGCCCATGAAACTTACTCTGGTGGTAAAACGACTGTGAAGAAAGAGGGAGCGAATGCTTTTTCTCTTCCTGCAGCCAATCTACCAATGAGCAAACGCTTGGATTTCAGTGTCGGTAACAGCTTCTTTAGAAATCCTTGGGTACCTGCACCCTCATCAACCGATGCGCGTGATGGGTTAGGCCCATTATTCAACACCAACGGTTGTCAAAACTGCCATATTAAAGATGGTCGTGGTCATGCGCCTGAAAAAGGCGATGAGAACGCGGTATCCATGTTGGTTCGCTTAAGTATCCCAGCTGAAACGCCAGAGCAGAGACAAGCTTTCATTCGCGATGGTGGTATTCCAGAACCGACTTACGGCGGCCAGTTACAAGATTTCGCGCTTCAAGGTGTGAAACCAGAGGGTAAAGTGAACATCAGCTACACAGATGTTCCAGTTGAATTCAAAGACGGCACAGTCGTGACTCTGCGTAAACCAACCCTAAAGATTACTGATCTTGCTTTTGGCGAGATGCACCCTAAAACAGAGTTTTCTGCGCGCGTTGCGCCGCCAATGATTGGTCTTGGTCTGCTGGAGAGCATTTCAAAAGAAACGATTCTTGGATTTGCTGATCAGCAATTGGCCGACAAACAAGGTATTTCAGGTAAAGCTAACTATGTTCTCGATGTGCAAACCAACGAAATGGCTCTAGGCCGTTTTGGTTGGAAAGCTGGACAGCCAAACTTAATGCAACAAAATGCGGCGGCGTTTAACGGTGATTTGGGCTTAACGAGTCGCTTATTCCCGAATGAAAACTGCACATCAGCGCAATCAACTTGTGATGATTTTCCAAATGGTGGCAAACCAGAAGTAAGCGATAACATCCTAGATTTTGTTGAGTTTTATTCGCAGCATCTAGCCGTGCCTATTCGTCGTAATGTCGACAATCCAGTCGTTGTTCAGGGTAAAAAGCTGTTTAAAGACGCTGGTTGTCAAAGTTGTCACCAAGCTGAATTCCGCACGGCAGAGCGTGAAGGTTTACCATCACTGTCTAAGCAGTTAATTAGCCCATATACCGATATGTTGCTGCACGATATGGGTGAAGGCTTAGCGGATAACCGTCCTGAGTATCTTGCGAATGGCCAAGAATGGCGCACAACACCTTTATGGGGATTAGGCTATACCAAAGAAGTGAATGGTCATACGTTCCTGCTTCATGATGGCCGAGCAAGAAACGTTATGGAAGCTGTGCTTTGGCATGGTGGTGAAGCAGAAATGGCGAAACAAAACGTTTTAGCTCTTAGTAGCAGCGAGCGTGAAGCGCTATTGGCGTTCTTAAACTCGTTATAGGCTGAGTTGCATTCAGCTTAGTTAACGGCTAATGACTTAAGAAAGCCGCTATCAAACCACTTAGCACCGCTGAACTTGTAGGAATACGAGGCCAGCGGTCGTTTCGTATTTAATGAACTCATATAATTAAAAGAAAAATTAGGAAGTAAGGTAACAGCATGACACATAAATTTTTGTTAATGCCTTTGTCGGTATTAATTATGGCAGGCTGCCAATCATCGGGTGAGCAAGCCGCTTCATCTGAGGTTAACGGTGTGTCTTATCAAGCAGACACGACCGATCACATCAGTCGCAGTGTCTATCAACAAGAGTTTGATTCGGCCGTCCTATTTGCCAAGCAAGCCAATGAGCTAGAAGTCTTGATGCAGGGTTACTGCCAAACCAATGATGTTGAGTTAGATGCATTGAAAAATCAGTGGCAGCTCACCATGAACAGCTGGATGGCGCTACAAGGCCAAGAAAGAGGCCCAACAGCGGCACTAGAAGAGAGCTGGAATGTTCAATTCTGGCCAGACAAAAAGAACACCACAGGCCTAAAAATGCGCCAGCTGACTCAGCAAGATAAAGTTTGGTCCCAGCACGAAATTGCTCAGCAGAGTGTGACCGTTCAAGGGCTAGGTGCGTTGGAATGGTCGCTTTATGACGAGCAATCGCCACTGCTTCAAGACAAAGCGCTAGGTTGCCAATCATCACAAGCGATTACTGAAAACTTAGCGATTAAGTCGTCTTCGATTGCACTGGCATGGCAGGTTAACCCTTGGTTAGCGCTAGACGATACTCGCTGGGAGTCTGAATACATCGCTTTATTGACCAACCAACTTGATTACAGCATGAAAAAGCTGAGTCGCCCGATGGCGAAAATTGGTCATCCGCGTCCTTACTTCTCAGAATCATGGCGTGCACAAACCTCGATGACTCAACTAAAAGCCAATGTAGCAGCACTGCAGAATTTGTACCTTGCCGATGGCAATGGCCTAGACGGCTTGTTGAGAGAGAAGGGCTTAAACGACCTTGCTGACCGTGTTGCTGACCAGTTCACATTGACGCTAGATACTTGGCCTACAGACTCAAGCTTGTTCGAGTTACTGCAGAGCAAAGAGGGCTATCGAGATGTGCTGACTCAATACAACAAACTAGAACGTTTGAAGTACCTCATTCATGAAGAAGTGGCGATAGAGCTTGGCGTGGTAATAGGATTTAATGCTACCGATGGTGACTGATACTACGCGAAGAACGCTACTCAAGGCTGCACTGGGTTGTGCAGCTGTTCCTGTACTTCCATTTGGCTGTGCTAGTCGCTCTGATGCTGTGAGCTCATCTCGTGAGCCTCAATTAATCGGTTGTGCGCTGAATGGGCGAGGTCAATATTCAGCGGTTGTGGCTGATGAATATGGGATGCCATTGAGTCAACTGCCGATCCCAGATCGTGGTCATGGCGTCGCGATTTGCCCAACCTCATCACATGCGGTGGTTTTTGCTCGTCGTCCTGGTGACTATTTTATGGTGTTTGACTATAAAAACGGTCAGCAGATCAAAATGGTCGTGAAAGGGACTAATCGTCACTTCTACGGTCATGGCGTTTACTCATTAGACGGCAAGTTACTGTATGCCACTGAAGGGAAAACGGACAGCAGCCAAGGTGTGATTGGCGTTTACGATGTCGCACAAGGCTATCGTAAGGTCGAAGAGTTCAGCGGTTTTGGTATTGGGCCTCATGAAGTGATCATCATGCCGGATGGAAACCTCGCGATCGGCGTTGGTGGCGTTCATACTGATGGTAGAACACCGAAAAACCTCGATTCGATGCAGCCGAGCTTGAGTTATGTTTCTCCTGAAGGTGTGTTACTTGATCAGGTTGAATTGTTGGATAAGAAGCTGAGCATTCGACACTTGGCCCATGATGGTGCTGAAACGGTACTTTGTGGTCAGCAATATCGTGGTGAACCAGATGAGTATCCTTCGCTTTTGGCGATGCATACCAAAGGTGGACAGTTTGAATCACTGAACGCGGAACCAGAGCAATGGGCAAGGTTCAATCACTATATCGCCAGTATTGCGGCGTCAGACGATTGGATTATTGCGACTTCGCCAAGAGGCAACTGCTACGGTATTTGGTCTAAAGAAACCAAAGAGTTAGTAGAACTGTCTGCATTATCTGATGCTTCTGGTGCTGTGCTGCTTGATGGTGAGTTTCGACTAAGCTCTGGGGCGGGAAGTGTGGTAAGCCAGAGCAAGCCTTATGAGAAATCAACTCAGCAATCATCGGTCCAGTGGGATAATCATTGGAGTTCAATCTGATTTATAAAGCCTCTTAAAAATAACATGCTTACTCCTATTTCTTTGCCATACTTATGAGATGGTTGGTGATGGAGTTAAGCATGTTCGCGAAATACTTCTGTGGATTATTGGTGTTAGTTTCTGTGAACGCATGGAGCTATACGAGTTCTGACGAGAGCCGATTTATTCCGGCTGATTCAGAGCTCTCTTTTATGTTGATTTATCCAGAGCTTACCCAGAGTATTTATCAAGACTCCTCTCTGCCTATTCTATGGGACTCCCCTGAACTTGTTAAAGCGTTTGAATTTCAATTGTCGCTTCTCGAACAAGCTCAAATGGCACCACTCTTCGAGCGACAACTCAAGCAAATCCGTCACTATCAATCCCATGCTCAATGGCAAGAGTTGGACATATTACTCACCGATACCTTTATCTACTACTTGAGCTACGTTGAAAATGCGCCGCTTGCCGGTAAAGAGTGGTACTTCTCGGGCAAGCTGCATTCCAAATTACCTGCGCCTTCTCCGCATATTCTGATGAGATTAAAAAGCAGCGTTGCCAATGATTACTTATTGGAGATGGTGTTGTCTTACGCGCCGCCTGTTGGGGATTTTGACCAATTTAAAGCAACCTATTCGGTGTTAGAAACCGCCTCTGAACTCAATATTGAACGATATAGACAGAAAGGTTTGAAGCGCTTGGGTGACGAGCTTTCAGACAAAACGGTTCTTGTTGAGCGCATTGCTTTGGTTGGTGTTGATACCTCGATGATCGCGGTCGATTTTCCCGAGTTCGATCGAGATCTGCAAACGGCGATTAAATCTTTTCAGCGCATGCACGGCCTTACAGACGATGGGATCGTCGGGCCAGATACGATCAAATGGATCAACATGAGCTTTGATGATCGATTGACTTCATTGGCTTTGAATGCCGAACGTGTTCGTTTGTGGCCACGAGACAGAGACTCACTTATCGTCGTTAACGTCCCTAGTTTTGATATGAAGTATTGGGAAGATGGCGAAGAGGTCTTTGAGTCCAAAGTCGTCGTGGGCAGAAAATCGCGAAAAACACCACTTTTAGAGATAAACCTCGATTCGGTCATCCTAAACCCGACTTGGAATGTGCCATGGAAAATCATGGTCAAAGACATCTTGCCTAAGGTGAAAGCGGACGAAAGCTATCTAGATACACACAACTTCCAAGTGATTGACGGTTGGCGCACTATGGAGACGGTCGATACCACTGAGATCGATTGGCAGACCATCAATTTCAATTCTTTCCCATATCGAATGCGCCAGCAGGCCGGCTCGCGCAATGCATTAGGTTTGTATAAGTTCAATACGCCTAACAAGCGAGCGATCTATCTGCACGATACGCCAAGTAAAGGTCTGTTTAATGACGACTTCCGCGCTTATAGCTCCGGTTGCATACGTGTCGAACATGCAGAGGAATTGGCTGAGTTGTTGTTTGCCACCAAGGTAAGGAAAGTACCGAACCAGAATGGTGACCTTGCTCCTAATACTAAGGTTCGCCTCAAGAAGCGAATCCCCGTGCATATCATCTATCAAACCGTGTTGTTTGAAGAAGGGGGCATTCAGTATCGTGGTGACATCTATCAATATGATAAAGAGGGTGGTTAATTATCAGTGAAGCCAATAAGGGTGATCTTGACCAAAAAATGACAACCAAGCTTCTATTGATAAAATTATAATGTGGATCAATAACTAACCGTGCAAAGGTTACAAATACTAACCTTTTGGGCGGTTTTTGTACGTTGACGCAGCAATTACCATTATGTATCGTGCATTTTTCGTTCGATCTAATTGGTTTTTTTGCTGTATGTCTCAAAGTTTATTTTCACGCCGTCAGTTTCTGACTTACGCTGGTGGTACCGCTGTTGTCGCCTCAATTACTCCTTCTATCGCTTTTGCTTCATACCCTGATCAACCAAGAACGATTAGTATGAACAATCTTCACACTGGTGAACGATTAGAGACCTGTTATTTCGATGGCACTAACTATGTTGGTGATGAGATGGCACGCCTCAGCAAACTATGTCGCGATTTCCGCCGTAATGAAATTCACCCAATGGATAAGAACCTGTTTGATCAGATTACTCAGATTCAAAATGTCTTAGGTATTCATAAAGAAGTTCAGATCATCTCTGGCTACCGCTCTCCAGCGACCAATGAGGCATTGCGTTCTAAGTCGAGTGGCGTAGCCAAGAAGAGCTACCACATGCTGGGTAAAGCGATCGATTTCCGTATTGATGGCGTTAACTTAAAAGAATTAAGAGACGTAGCCAAAAGCCTGAACGCGGGTGGTGTGGGTTATTATGCACGTAGCAACTTTATCCATATCGATACTGGCCCAGTTCGCAGCTGGTAGCGCTAAGCTTAAATTGAGAGCGAAACGGTAGGGACTTGTCAAAGTAGACATCCAATGTCATAGTTTGCCCAAATTTCAGTTTGCCCTTTAAGGTTTGTATATGTCTCTCAAGTATCAAGTTGTTCCTGTTACCTCTTTCTCTCAAAACTGCTCAATTGTGTGGTGTGATGAGACAATGGAAGGCATCGTTGTCGATCCGGGCGGTGACGTTCAACAGCTGGCTGCGATCATTGAAGAGCTAGGTGTTAAAGTGGTGAACTTGGTCCTGACGCACGGTCACTTAGACCATGTGGGTGGCACTGTACCGCTTGCTGAGATCTTGAACGTGAACATTGTTGGCCCGCATAAAGCCGATAACTTTTGGCTTCAAGGTCTAGAGAATCAAAGCCAGATGTTTGGTTTCCCACTGTGCAAAGCCTTTGAACCAAACACATGGTTGGAAGAGGGCGACAAAGTGACTTTTGGTAACCAAGTGATTGATGTGATTCATACTCCGGGTCATACGCCAGGTCACGTTGTACTGTTCAGCGAGCAAGCGCGCATGGCGTTTGTTGGTGATGTTTTATTTAACGGTGCTATTGGTCGTACGGATTTCCCTCAAGGTGATTTCAACACGCTGATTGCTTCAATCAAGACTAAGCTTTGGCCACTAGGAAGCGACGTAACATTCGTTCCGGGTCATGGCCCTGAATCGACATTTGGCCGTGAGCGCGCATCAAACCCATTCGTAGCGGATGAAATGCCTCTGTACTAATTAAGTGTTTGATTGTCCGACCGATTACTCGTGTTGCGATTGATTGAAAATGAAGCTTAGTTTTTGTATTAAGGCTAAGCTTTTTTATTACGTGCGAGTTTATTTCTAAACTTGTCTGTTTTTAATCAGAAAAGCGCTCGGCAGCCGCCAAGTAGCGTCGAGCTAGTCCAATAAACTCCTCTCCACTGATATTCAGATCATGGGTTGATATGAAAATATCGTAGCCGTGAAACCCTCTTTGATATTTCATCCTGTTCGCAAGCATCGCCTGTAATCCTGAATAGTCTTTAATCAACGCGTTTTGAGTGTTCGATTCATTAGTTGAATCAAGGGCAGTCTGTGGCTGGTAATCACTGATGTTATCGTCGTCTATAGTCTCTGACTCTTTATATTGGCTCAATTCAACACAGCCGTTTTCGGTACAACGTGCATGGTAATGCGATGAGTCGAGCACCATATCTTCAAAGTGTGATTCTTTACCCGCTTGTTTCGCTCCCAAGTACAAAAGTGCTCGCTGGCTCAGCAATAATTCGCAGGTTATTTTGGGGCAAATAGAGTCAAGGTAGGGCGAGTAATCTTTCATTTTAATGCCGACCCAAGGGAGAGGTTGATGCCACCCATCTTGTTCGTAAGTACATAGGCCAATCTTTTCAATATTGCTCCACTTTAAAACCCACCCACCTTTATAAAAATGCTGCTGAAAATGAGTCGGTGTGAGAGTGAACATCACTCTGCTGCGCAACATTAAATAATAGCCAGTCCCGAGTAGGGCAATAATGCAAAATGCACCCACGATCAGTAACTTTGGATTGTCACTGTACAGAGCAACGATCAAGCAAACGAAGCCTAAAACAACGGCCAGAATACGGTACGAACGTGTGAACGAAGGCAAAGAGAAATTTGTAAGGTGACGAGTGTCCATAGGCAACACCAAGTTTTCATATTTTTGTCTGGATGGATAACCAGTGTATATGACCCTGAATTGATAAGTCGATGTTTAAATAATAGACGTTAGTAGACAATATCGGTATTTTTCGTCGACTTTCGGCGCTTCACTCTACAAATAGCTCCTGTTTTTTGGTATAAATCGCGCTTCAAATTTTCACCACTGCGAAAAGAGCAGTGAACTGGAGAAATATTCAATGAGACTTGCTCATAAGCGTAAGGTGCAGGCTAAACTGCAGAAACGCACTAAAGCGGCTGTAGTTAAAGCAGTGGCAACGCCGAAAAAAGCGAAGCCTGTCGCAGAGAAAGTTGTAGCAGAAAAAACTGTAGCAGCAAAACCAGCGGTAGAGAAAGCAGTAGCAGCAACTAAAGAAGTTGCAGTAGCACTGACTCCTAAGCAACAACAAGTTCTAGACATCGTTGTTAGCAATGCTGAAGGCATTAACCCTAAAGGTATCGGCCTAGCAGCTGGTCAAGAAGACGCGAAAGCAGCTTCATGGGCAACAGGCGCATTGAAAAAACTTCTTGAAGAAAACCTAGTAGCGAAAGAGCAACTTGCAGGTAACAAGGTTATCTACAAAGCTATCTAATCCTGTGGGATTACATTCGCTTCGTTAAGTTTTTAAGCCTCGATTTTCGAGGCTTTTTTGTATCTGACGGATCATGTTAATCCCAAACCCAAACCCAAACCCAAACCCAAACCCCTAAATCCCTAAACTCATATTCATATTCAAACCTAGCATTCGAACCTAGCCCCAGAAGCCTTATTTCCAATCGGCTGACCCCTTCCGTTATTCCTCTGTCTTTCGCGTGTCCGATGTTTCGAATCAGTAAGCACCAAAGTAGGGCGTCTGATTCTGTGAAACCTTGATTTTCATGGATTGAATGCATTCAGGTGCGTATTTGATCTGTGGTGTGAATAGAGCCTCATCATGAAATGGCAATCAATTGTTAACGGTATTTAATTATTAATACTTAGGTACTTATCAATAAGCATTCCCCTGATGAATAGAGTAAGTCCTTTAAAACCGACATAACTCAATTATTTCCTACGTAGTTCTACGTAATCCTTTGGTCTAATACGCAGTTTTTGTGGGTCTGTCGTGCGTGCTCTCCCTGATATCTAGTTGCCTCATCAAGGTGCACTCTTATGTTGAACCATAAAAAATACTCACAGAAAGAGTGTTAATCCAACAAAAGGACGTGAACATGAGTCTCATATCTAACTCCCTCACACGAGTTTTTAAAAACGTTGCGGTTACTGCAGCGGCTTGTTTAGCTTTGGTCGCAACTGGCGCCACAGCTGCTGATAAGGTTTATCGCTTGAAGCTCGCTGAAACATGGGGACCAAACTTCCCTGTTTTCGGTGATGCAACCAAAAACATGGCTGCGATGGCTGAGAAAATGTCGAATGGTCGACTGCAAATCAGAATCGATTCAGCAAACAAACACAAAGCACCGCTTGGCGTTTTTGACATGGTTAAGTCTGGTCAATACGACATGGGTCACTCAGGCTCTTACTACTGGAAAGGTAAAGTTCCAAACACTCTTTACTTCACTTCTATGCCTTTCGGTATGACGCCAGCAGAACAATACGCGTGGTTCTATCACGGTGGCGGTATGGAATTGATGGAGCAGGTTTACTCTCCACACAACCTAATGTCGTTCCCAGGTGGTAACACGGATATTCAGATGGGTGGTTGGTTTCAAAAAGAGATCAACAGCGTTGAAGATCTACAAGGTCTGAAAATGCGAATCCCAGGCTTTGCCGGTGAGATCCTTGCGGAACTAGGTGCTAAGCCGACTAACATTGCCCCTGGTGAGCTTTACACGTCTTTAGAGCGTCGCACAATCGATGCGCTAGAGTGGGTGGGTCCATCACTTGATTTGCGTATGGGTTTCCACAAAATCGCGCCGTACTACTACACAGGTTGGCATGAGCCGGGTTCAGAGCTTCAATTCCTAGTGAACAAACGTACATGGAACAAGCTTCCTGAAGACCTACAAGAAATCTTGCGTGTTGCAATGCGTACAGCGGCTTACGACATGTACACACAAGCAACGCACGAAAGTGGCAAGAACTGGGTTTCAATGAAAACAGAATACCCAGACGTACAAGTTAAAGATTTCCCACCAGAAGTCATGTCGGCACTGAAAGAAGCGAACGATCGCCTACTTGCGGCACATGCTGAGAAAGATGCACTGGCAAAAGAGATCCAAGCTTCACAAGCAAGCTACCTAGAGCAAGTGCGCTCATGGACGGATATTTCACACAGAGCTTATTTAAATAGCCAAGCGAAATAATCGACAGTTGTTGAACTGAAGCTAAATGAACCCAAAGCTGTTCTTGTTAGGTAACTAAGAGTGACTAAGCGGCGGGTTCATTTTAACCATAATAATTAAGCAGGATAAATCCTGTAACAAGATCCCAAGAACCCTTTCTACGTCGTGCATCTTGTTAGCGCTACTTGTTTTAGTTGCCCTAACTCTAATACGCGATGTCTTTTCAAATTCCATGGAGTCGGGAATGCGAAGTCTAATTTATATTGAACGCCTGTTTAATCGTATCGGTGATGCACTGGGATGGCTTTCCAGTATGTTGTTTATTCTACTTATCGCTAACGTTGTGTATGACGTTGTCATGAGATATGCCTTCAATGATGTCTCAATCGCCTTCCAAGAGATGGAATGGCACCTTTTCTCAGCCGTATTCTTGTTAGGTGTTCCTTATGCCATCAAAGCGGGTGGCCACGTACGAGTGGATGTTTTTTACGAGCAACTGAGCTTTAAAGCACAAGCCATTATTGACCTAATAGGTACCGTTGTCTTCCTGCTTCCTTTCTGTTTGCTGGTGGCTTGGTTTGGTATCGATGTGGCCAAAGAGAGTTATAACCTGGGTGAAACGTCGGGCGATCCCGGTGGTTTGCCGTATCGTTGGATCATTAAAGCGATGATCCCACTGTCGTTTTTCTTGATGGCAGTCAGTGGTGTTGGTTTGATTCTGCATTCGCTGAACAAGATTTTTAATCCGCACCTTATCCATGCAACTAACACGCATGTAAACAATACTCATACAAAGAATAAGTAGAGGCTGAACATGATTGGAATAGTAATGTTTTTCGTAGCCTTGTTTGCTCTTTTGCTTGGCTTCCCTGTCGCGTTCACCTTTGGTGGTATCGCGTTAATCTTTGGTGTTTGGGCTGAAGGCATCGAAATGTTCGCCTTCATGCCATATCGAATTCAATCGATCATGGAAAATACGGTGCTGATGGCCGTTCCATTGTTCGTTTTCATGGGGCTTGTTCTACAAAAGACCAAGCTTGCTGAGCAATTACTTGAGTCAATGGGGCGACTGTTTGGTGGAGTTCGTGGTGGTATTGCTATCTCGACTGTGCTGGTGGGCTCGCTACTTGCCGCATCAACCGGTGTAGTTGGTGCTTCTGTGGTGGCAATGGGGCTTATCTCTCTGCCTGTTATGCTCAAGTACAACTACGATAAAGGCTTAGCCTGTGGCACCATCTGTGCGTCTGGTACCTTAGGGCAAATCATTCCGCCATCCATCGTCTTGATTTTATTGGGTGATGTATTGGGTGTGCCAGTCGGCGACTTGTTCCAAGCGGCAATTTGGCCGGGTGTAATGTTGGTGGGCGCGTATATCGTTTATATCTTGATATACGCAAAACTTAACCCAGAAGCGGCTCAACCAATTGAACGTGATGACTCAATTAGTCGTAAACAAGAAGTCATCAATGCACTGAAAGCTATCGTACCGCCACTCGCGCTGATCATTGTCGTATTGGGCTCTATCTTCGCGGGTGTTGCCACGCCGACAGAGTCAGCTGCATTAGGTGGTGCGGGTGCTATGGTACTTGCTTTGTTGTACGGTCAATTCAGTTGGTCGATGGTGTATGAAGCGTCCAAAGAAACGGTGAAAGTCACGGCAATGGTCTTTGCTATCTTGCTTGGTGCGACGGCATTCTCGATGGCGTTCACTTATACTGGCGGTGATTATCTAGTTGAAGAGTGGATGCTGCAGTTGCCGGGTGAAAAATGGGGCTTCTTGATCATTACCATGTTGGTTATTTTGATTCTGGGTTTCTTCATCGACTTCGTAGAAATCTGTTTCATCATCGTACCGATCATTGCGCCTGTTGCTGAACTGATGGGTATCAACATGACTTGGTTCGCTATCCTTATCGCGATGAACCTACAAACCTCCTTCTTAACGCCGCCATTTGGCTTCAGTTTGTTCTATTTGAAAGGGGTAGCACCGAAAGGCGTCACCACAAAGGACATCTACCGAGGCGTGATGCCGTTCATTCTGATTCAAATCCTCGTACTTGGATCACTTCTCGCTTTCCCATCTTTCTATGGAATGTGAGTGAAGCCAAGAATGTGAATGATATGTTTCAACGGCTATCTATAAATTGCTAAAGTAAAACGGCTTATTGATGTTCAGTAAGCCGTTTTTTGTGAGGGAAAGGAATGCCTCTAAAAGCTAAGCTGATTTTGCTGACGCTACTCCCGTTGCTACTGGTCACGGCGAGCATAAGTTGGATCTCGTTACACCAAACCAAGACGTTGGGTGCGAAAGAGGTCGAGATCTTCAGAGACAGCTTAATCAAGTCGCGTGAAAATGCCCTCAAAGACACGGTCGACCTCGCATTCGACGCCATTGAGCACATCTATAACGATCCAAATATCCAAGAAGCCCAAGCCAAAAAAGAAGTTCGAACCATATTGTCTAAACTTAGATATGGCTCTGATGGTTATTTCTTCGCATATGATCGCCATGGAACCAATTTGGTTCATCCAATACAGCCGGAATTGATTGGGAAAAATCTGCTTCAATTACAAGATGAAGATGGTGATTTTCTGATAGAAGCACTGCTAAGAGAGGCTCAAACCGGAGGAGGATTCCACCAGTATTTGTGGCAAAAGCCCTCGACTGGGGAAGTGGTCTCTAAGCTGAGTTACGCCGCTTGGTTGGAACGTTGGGATTGGATGATTGGCACGGGTTTGTATATTGAAGACGTGCATCAAGAAGTGGCTTCGATGCAGGCCGCGATCAACAAGAATATTGAAACCACTTTCTTCTCCATTGTGGTGATTCTCAGTGTGACCGTGGCGGTTATTATCGTGCTGACCTTAGCCATTAATATGCATGAACATCGGATTGCAGATAATAACCTGAAGGAACTGGCGCATAAGACGGTGATGTTTCAAGAGGACGAGAAGAAGCATTTAGCGCGTGAGTTACATGACGGTATTAACCAATTATTAGTATCGAGTCGTTGCCACTTAGAACTGCTTGGTAATAAGTTACAAAATGAAGACCTCAAAGCGCATTTGAATAAGTCGCAGCATTCATTGATGCGAGCGATCGAAGAGGTGAGGCACATCTCCCATCAACTTCGTCCAAGCTCACTGGATGATATTGGCTTAGAAGCGGCGCTGTCTTCATTGCTGTTAGATTTTCAGGCGCACTCGGGCATAGAAGTAGAAACCTTGTTTAGTACTCGGCCCGGAAAATTGAAATCAGAGGCTGCGACGACCTTATATCGAGTGGTGCAAGAGTCCTTAAATAACATAGAGAAACACGCACAAGCGACCAAAGTAACGGTTATCGCGCAGCAAATTGGCAACGTGTTACAGCTTCTAATCCAAGACAACGGTGTCGGTTTCAACACCTATAAAGCGATGGAAAAACGAGGGATCGGTCTGCGCAATATGAGAGAGCGAGTGGAGTTCATTGGTGGTGATTTTGAATTGATGAGTGAGATTGGCCTCGGAACAGAAATTACAGTGTTACTGACACTAGAGGGATTAATGAATGAGTGAAGTTATTCGAGTTGTGATCGCTGACGATCACCAAGTGGTATTGGATGGCTTTATGGCGAGATTGGAACTCGAGCCAGATATTTGTGTGATAGGTACCGCCAGTAATGGATTAGAAGCGGTAGAAATAGTTAAAACTCTGCGTCCTGATGTGGTGTTGATGGATATCAGCATGCCTATAATGAATGGCATTGACGCCACCCACCTGATTAAAGAAGAAGACCCTGATGCCAAGGTGTTGATGCTGACCATGCATAACAACCGTGAATACATCATGAAAGTGATGCAGTCGGGTGCCGTCGGCTATATGTTGAAAGAGATTTCCGCGGAAAAGATGGTACAGGCGATTAAAACGGTGAACCAAGGTTCGACCTATTTCTGTGAAAAAGTAACACAGAATTTGTTCACACAGCCTATTACTCCCACGCAATCTGTAAAGAATCCATTGAGCAGGCGTGAAGAAGCAGTGTTGAAATTGGTGGCGAAAGGGGAGAGCAGTAAAGAGGTCGCAAAGGCGCTGAATATCAGTTATCGAACCGTCGAAACTCATAGACAAAACATTAAGCATAAGCTGGATATTCACTCTACGGCAGAGCTAGCTAAATATGCTGTTAATTCTGGGCTTGTGGAGTGATCTTACGCTAAATTACATTAAATGTGTAATTTAATTACTAAAGTTGTAATTTATGCCTGATTTTTGGCGGTTTTTTTAGTATTTTTGCGACAGGTTGATATCCTTCTTTTCGAAATTTAAGCGCCGAATGCAATGTTGCAAACTGTGCGCTACAAATTAGAGAGGAAACATGGAGCCTGTAAAAGATAGGTATAGTATTGAAAATACCGATTATACAGTAGGACAAGATAACGTTCAGAAATGGGGTTTTGACGTCCATAACCCAGTATTTGGAATCAGTGCAGGAGCGATTATCATCTTCCTGGTTGCACTTTTGATCGCTGATCCTGAAACCGCAAAATCAGCACTTGATGGAATTAAATGGAAAGTCATCGGTAACTTCGATGGTTTCTTCATGTGGGCAGCCAACATCTTTGTTATTTTCTGTTTTGCCCTCATTGTCTCTCCGTATGGCAAGATACGTATTGGTGGCAATGATGCCAAAGCAGAGCACTCCAACCTATCTTGGATGTCGATGTTATTCGCCGCAGGAATGGGTATTGGTTTGATGTTCTGGGGTGTTGCTGAGCCAGTAGCTTACTTCACGGGCTGGTATGAAACGCCACTCGGTGTTGAAGCTTATTCTCCTGAAGCAGCTAAGTTGGCGCTTGGCGCAACTATTTATAACTGGGGTTTACACGGTTGGTCTATTTACGCCGTTGTTGCTCTAGCCCTCGCTTTTTTCACTTTCAATAAAGGCTTACCGCTTTCTATTCGATCAATCTTTTACCCGCTACTCGGTGACAGAACTTGGGGTTGGTTTGGACATATCGTTGATATCGTCGCGGTACTGGCTACGCTATTTGGCCTTGCAACATCGCTTGGCCTAGGCGCACAGCAAGCAACCAGTGGTATTAACCATGTGTTTGGTACCGATGGTGGTATTGGCATGCAGCTCATTGTTATCGCAGTGGTCACTTTCTTAGCAACAATGTCAGTGGTTCGCGGTATTAACGGTGGCGTGAAGGTTTTAAGTAACATCAACATGTTGGTTGCTTTGGGCTTGCTTATCTTCGTAACGATCGCTGGTGGTATGGCGGGTATTAAAGCAATCCCAACCGCGCTAATGGGCTACATTGAAAACTTTATTCCTCTAAGTAATCCTCATGGTCGTGATGATGAAACTTGGATGCAGGGTTGGACGGTATTCTATTGGGCTTGGTGGATGTCTTGGTCACCATTCGTAGGCATGTTCATCGCGCGTATCTCTAAAGGTCGTACTATTCGTGAATTCATCGTCGCTGTATTGTTCATCCCAACGACAGTAATCATCATCTGGATGGCTATTTTCGGTGGTATCGCGATTGATCAAGTGGCGAACAAGGTGGGTGAGATAGGCGTGAATGGTTTGCAAGATATTACGCTTTCTCTATTCCACACTTATGATGCGCTGCCAATGAGTTCTGTGCTTTCTGTAGTATCGATTGGTTTGATTATGGTGTTCTTCATCACCTCGTCAGATTCAGGCTCATTAGTTATCGACAGCATTACTTCTGGCGGTAAAGTTGATGCCCCTGTTCCTCAACGTGTATTTTGGGCGTTGATGGGCGGTGCGATTGCAGCTGTTCTATTGTGGGTTGGCGGTACGGAATCCATTCAAGCACTGCAAGCTGGAACGGTATCAATGGCGCTACCATTTGCGTTCATATTATTGCTTATGTGCCTAAGCTTATTGCTAGGTTTGCGTACCGAAAATCAATTGGTTAAGCAGCAAAATGCTTTGAGTTAAAAGTATTATTCAAATAACGGCCGACTTGTTCGGCCTTTTTTTCGTCAGTAATTTGAGTAATTACGTGAATATTGGATGAAAACCCATCGAACCGATTCTGGTTTACTGAAAACAATAAGTTAACCTGCTAAACTTCAGACATCCAAGTATTTGAATTATTGTGACAACAGCTTGTATTACTTGGATCGTGTGTTCGAGTTTGTGATTCAGTCACAAGTAAGTAAGGGATAGTAAGGTCAACAGACCCTATCAATATTCCGTAGAGAGGGATAATGACTAAAGGTATAGATAAATACAGTATCGACAGTACGGATTACACTGTCGGTCAAGATAACGTCCAAAAATGGGGTTTTGATGTTCATAACCCAGTATTTGGTATCAGTGCAGGACTTATTGCTTTGTTCCTGATCGGCATTCTGATTACAGATACCGCTTCAGCAAAGGCAGCACTAGATGGCGTTAAAGGCCAGATCATCAATTCGTTTGATTGGCTTTTCATCTGGTCGGGTAATGTTTTCGTTGTTTTCTGCTTAGGCTTAATTGTTTCTCCGTATGGTAAAATCCGCCTTGGTGGTGTTGATGCGACGGCAGATTACTCATTCATGTCTTGGCTATCGATGTTGTTTGCCGCAGGTATGGGTATCGGCCTAATGTTCTGGAGTGTGGCGGAACCCGCTGCTTACTTCACGGGTTGGTTTGAAACCCCGTTAGGTGTTGAACCAAACACACCAGAAGCTGCTAAGTTGGCGCTAGGTGCAACCATGTATCACTGGGGTCTACACCCTTGGGCGATTTATGGCGTAGTAGCACTGTCACTTGCGTTTTTCTCTTACAACAAGGGATTGCCTCTTTCTATTCGTTCTATTTTCTACCCAATCTTGGGTGATAGAGCGTGGGGGTGGGCTGGTCACATTGTTGATATTCTGGCGGTTCTTGCAACGCTGTTTGGTTTGGCGACGTCGCTGGGCTTAGGTGCACAACAAGCAGCAAGTGGTATTCAACATGTCTTCGGAATCGAGGCTGGCTTAGGGTTACAAGTTGTTGTTATTACCGTAGTAACGTTATTAGCGGTCGTGTCAGTGCTTCGCGGTATTGATGGCGGCGTTAAAGTTATCAGTAACATCAACATGTTGGTTGCTTTCCTACTGCTTATCTTAGTGGCTCTAATCGGCTATGCGGTGAGTTTAGGTTCTATCCCAACAACCTTTATGGCATACGTTGAAAACATCATTCCTTTGAGTAACCCTCATGGTCGTGAAGATGAAGCGTGGATGCACGGCTGGACGGTATTCTACTGGGCTTGGTGGATTTCATGGTCACCATTCGTAGGTATGTTTATCGCGCGTGTTTCTAAAGGTCGTACGGTTCGTGAGTTCATCACAGCTGTTCTGATTGTTCCAACGACTGTTACTATCATTTGGATGTCAGTATTTGGTGGCATGGCGATTGACCAAATCGTGAATAACGTGGGTATCCTTGGTCAAGATGGTTTGACTGATGTATCACTGGCAATGTTCCAAATGTTTGATGCTCTACCGTTCGGTACGCTGCTATCAATCATTGCGGTTATCTTAGTTCTAGTATTCTTCATTACATCGTCTGACTCAGGCTCTCTAGTAATCGACAGCATCACCGCAGGTGGTAAAGTTGATACGCCTGTACCTCAACGTGTGTTCTGGGCGTTCCTTGAAGGTGCGATTGCAGTCGCTCTATTGTGGGTTGGCGGTACAGAAGCAGTACAGGCTCTACAAGCGGGCGCAATATCGACGGCATTGCCATTCACCATCATTCTATTATTGATGTGTGTGAGCTTGCTAATGGGTATGCGTACAGAAAAACGCTAACCTTTAAAGCTAAAATTGACCGCGATTTATAGACGGTCGAATGCTTAATAATAAGAAGGCAGGTGAGGAAACTCTCCTGCCTTTTTTACATCTATTTTTCTATCTATTCCAATACCTATTTTACCGTATTGAAGCTGACATATTTTCTAATAACCATACACTTAATAGCGCCGTGAATTTGGCGAAAAGCCAAGGAATTGGCATAAGCTAAGGCCATGGTTTACATAAAAATATATTCCAATATTAAATTGTGAAATCGCTCGAATTTAATACTGATATTGGGTAGTATGCGCGAGATTTCCCACCACTCGTGAAACTTTGACATGAAACTAACACTAAAGCAGAAGTTGATAGGTGCTAGCCTATCTGCTGTTGTCGTTATGGCTACAGCGTTGACTTGGTTGTCAGCAAACCAATTATTTGAACAGACTCGTAATGGCGTATACCTACGAGCTGAAAGCGTATCAGAAGCAGCATCTGAAGGTATTAAAAACTGGATTGATATCCGTACCGATATCGCATCAGCATTTAATGACTTTTCACGAGAGGATGATGTTGTTCCTTTCCTTAAGCAAGCTCGTGTAGCGGGTGGCTTTGACGATATCTTTTTAGGTACTCCAGAAGGCGGAATGTACCGTTCACATCCTGAACGTAATCGCGCCGGTTACGATCCTCGTCAACGTCCTTGGTACCAAGAAGCAAACGCTGCAGGTAAGCAAATCATCACAACGGCTTACCAAGATGCGATCACTAAAGCATTGCTAGTAACAATTGCCGAGCCTGTGCGTCATAACGGCAAACTTGTTGGTGTAGTGGGTGCAGACGTACTTATCGACCAACTAGTGAACGATGTAATCAGCCTTGATGTTGGTGACAATGCTTACGCAATGCTAATTGATGCCTCTGACGGCACATTCCTCGCACACCCAGATTCAGCACTGAGCCTGAAGCCGGTAAGCCAGCTTTCAAACGACATCTCTATGCCAATTATCGAGAACGCAGTGCGTACGGGTAGCATCGAGATCATCAAAGAACGTGGCGCTGAGAAGCTGCTTTACTTCACGAAGGTGCCTAACACTAACTGGATCTTCGCGGTTCAGATGGACAAAGCAACAGAAGAAGCGAACCACTCAACACTACTTACTCAGTTGATCACAACGGCGGTCATTATTACGTTAATCGTAATCGTATTAGTGTCTTGGTTAGTGAGCTTCCTATTCCGTGATTTGAACCGTGTTTCAGCGGCACTTGAAGAAATTGCTTCAGGTGAGGGCGACCTTACTCAACGTCTTGAGCCTAAGAGCGATGACGAAATTGGTAAGCTTGCTGAAAACTTCAACCGTTTTGTAGGCAACATGCACACCATGGTGATCAAGCTAAGCGAAGTATCTGCTGCGCTAGGCAACCAAGCACGTCAAACGGCTTCTCAAGCTGAAGAACGTAGTGCTCGTATCCAAATGCAACAAGACGAAATCAACATGGTAGCAACAGCCGTTAACGAAATGGCTGCAGCAACACAAGAGATCGCGGGTAACGCTGACCACACTGCACAGAACTCATCTGAAGCGGTTGGCGCTTGTGAGCACGGTACTGGTCAAGTGACACAGACTCAAAGCTCTATCCAAAACCTTGCTCAAGAAGTTCAAATCGCAACTAACGTTATCCTAGAACTTGAAGAGCACGGCAACAGCATCAACGCTATCTTGTCTAACATTCAAGGTATTGCAGAACAAACGAACCTACTTGCACTTAACGCGGCTATTGAAGCAGCACGTGCCGGTGAACAAGGTCGTGGTTTCGCGGTTGTAGCGGATGAAGTTCGAGTTCTGAGCCAACGTACACACGGTTCAACGCAAGAGATTCAACAAACTATTGAGTTGCTACAAGGTACAACAGGCAAAGCGGTTAGCATCATGAACGATAGCCGTAGTCTTGCTGAAACCAGTGTTGATGACGCGAACTCAGCGGCTGCAAGCTTAACGCAAATCCATGCTGCTGTTGAACGCATTAGTGACATGGCGACACAGATTGCTTCTGCTGCAGAAGAGCAAGCATCAGTAACGTCTGAGATTACTCGTAACACTGAGGGAATCCGTGACGTATCTAACGAGCTAGCAGACGAAGCACACCAAGCTGCAGAGCAAGCCGCTCAACTTTCTGAGCTGTCTCACGAGCTAGAAAGCGAAATTAGCCGCTTCAAGCTGTAAGCTCTTAGTATTAGAGTGCTTATTTTTAAGTTCTTAGCGAATAGCAAATAGCGATAGAACAGAAAAAAGCGTACTAGCGATCAATTCGCGAGAATGTTATCAAAAAGCCGAATGTGATTATCACATTCGGCTTTTTTGTACGTGCTAGTTAGAGTTATGAATCCAAACTAGTTGTTCGGGTAACCTGGAAACTTCGCTTTAATCGCTGCACGAGTAGGGAAGTACTGCTCCATAAATTTAACCATCGCAGGGTCGTTCGCTTGTCGTTTCTAAGCTGTTTGGGTATTTGCATCAAGGTCAGTACTTATTGTAAGTGACTGGCCAAGTTTGATTGGAGAAGGGTGTAGTTCAGGAGAATCACAGACACAAAAAAGCCCGAGTATAAACTCTAATGCCGTTCGGATAAGCATTACTGCTTGAACCTAAACGGATATTTGGCTGGAACAAAGAGGACTGAACGTGGAAACGTTCGGTCCTTTCTTTTATCTGGAAGAATGAAGTGACTCAGACTTTCTCTCATCCTTTTAAGTTTGACTGGTAGGGTTCCGTCTGGACTTAAAGCTAACCAACGTAACTGAGCATCTATAAGGTTAATTGCAGCAGTAAAGCTTACCCTAGTCGCTCGAACCCCGGCTTCTGAAGCTATCTTAACCATCTCTAATCGCACTAAGTTATAGGCAAGTAATACGCCCCAAAGCTCTTGCTTCACACCGGCAGAAAAACGACTTCGTAAAGTGACGTGACTTTGCAGTTGAGTCTGTTTAATTTCACCATAACCCTCTTCAATCTCCCAGCGTTGCCAATAAACACGCTGCAGGCTTTCTAGCGAGTATTTGCTAGGGTCTGTAAGTGAAGTAATAAAACCTTTTATCTCACCTTTTGGCTCTTGATATAGGACTAATCTGGCTTCCCAACGTGCGGGTAAATTCGGATTCTGCCGTTGAGCTTGAGGAGAGATAGGCATTGAAATGAGCATGTCGTTTTCCGCATATTTCTCCAACACTTCATAACGTAGTTTACGTTTTGAAGGCATTAACCAGTGAGTATTTTCCGCACTCTCTTGCCACGACAACAAAAGGTCTGCCGAGAAATAACAACGATCAAGTAAGGTCAATGAGTGTGCGGGGATATCATTGAATAGGCGCTTAGCTAAGGTCGTTTCACCGACATGACAACCATCAAAAGCCGCCCCCATAATCATTCGTGTTTCTGTTGACATCAAAGCGACTAAACGAAGTTGAGGGTAAGGTTTCAATTTTTTAGAGATGAACCCAAATTCTTCAGCGTTCTCTGGGGAATCTTGACATCTAAATGTTGTTCCATCCACAGCAAGTACATTAAGTTCTAAGTCTCTGTCTTGTTGAAGGATATCTCCGTGCCAAGCCTTCACCGTTGTGTTAAATAGAGCTGCTAATGGGCTCTCATCTAGACGTCGACGTGAATCAGTTAGGACACTAGGTGCGACACGAGACCAACTATCTTCAGGTTTAGGCTGAAGCGCAATGTCTAATGAACTACATACCTCTTTGATAGACATGTTGCGTTGCAACCCCATCCAAATAACTAACCAGACAGCTTGCTGCGCGGGAAGTCGGCGTCGTCTTATGCTCGCTTTATTTGTTTCAAGAAGAGCTTGTTCTATCCACTCAATCTGAATAGCATCGACGACAGATTCATAATTATCGGCATCTTCAATGGTCTCGTGTGCCATTGCTAATTCTTGTTCAAGCATAAAAAATCCCCATCAACATTGTTGATGAGGATTATCTTCTAACTGCAGGATCGTTCAAGTCTTCTTAAACGATCGGCATTAGAGTATAAACTCGGGCTTTGAACTATTTATCTGTGCTTATGAAAGCAGGCTAGATTGCCTGACGAAGTTGGAAATAACGTCCTGCTTCGTTTAACAGCTTCTCATGAGAACCGTGCTCAACAATCTCGCCTTGTTCAATCAGAACGATAGAATCCATCGATTCCAGACCAATCAAACGGTGCGTGATGAAGATAACCGTCTTGCCTTCAAAGTGCTTCTCGAACAGCGTCATGATGCTGTGTTCTGTTTGCTTATCTAAGCCTTCTGTTGGCTCATCTAGAAGCAGGATAGGGGCATCATGAAGAATCGCACGTGCGATGCCAATACGGCGCTTCTCACCACCAGACAGTTGACGACCACCGTCACCTAACCAGCTATCAAGTGCGTTATTCTCAAGCAGCTTTTCTAGGCCAACATCTCTTAGGATATTGGCTAAGTGATCATCGGTCGCTTCTGGTCTTGCAATCAACAAGTTGTCACGCAAGGTACCATTTAGAATGTCGACACGTTGGCTTACTACACTGATTGATTCACGAAGCTGTGATTCGTTCCACTGCGTCAGTTCAATACCCGCGATTGAGATGTAGCCCTTTTTAGGATCCCAGTAGCGAGTCAGAAGCTGAATCAGAGTCGATTTGCCCGAACCCGTTTGGCCAACAATCGCAACCTTGTGAGTCGCAGGAATCGTTAGGTCAACAGCGTTCAGAACGCTGCGCTCAGAATCAGGGTAGTTGAACGTCACGTTTGAGAACGTAATATCCAGCGGCTTGTTGATGTCGAGCTTCTCTTCAGCAAACTGAACTTCAGGCTCTGACAGAATCACTTCGTTCAAGCGACGAGCAGAAGACAGAGTTTGACCTAAATGCTGGAACGCACCTGCAATAGGCATCAGCAGTTCAAAACTTGCCATAGTTGCGAATGCCATTAGCGCGATGAACGGGTCTGGTGCATTACCACCTACACCGTCAGCCGCAAGCCAAAGCATAAGAACAAGCGTCAAACCGTTGAACAGCATCAGAGCTGCTGACGCCATACCGGTTAGGTTGGCATTCACAAACTGATTCGCCATCAGCTTCTGTTGCGTCTCTAGAATCGCATTACGGTAACGCTCTTCAGCACCAAACAGGGTCAGTTCGCTGTAGCCTTCAATCCAATCTAGCGTCGTTACACGAAGATCTGCTTTGTTCTGTGTCAGTTCACCACCGTTACGTTTACCCAATTTGTAGAACAAGATTGGCCAAACCAACAGCATGATCAGAAGGATAGAACCTAAGATTAAACCTAGTGAGCTATCGAACCACATCAAGAACAGAGTCAGGAAGAAGATCCCGAACACACCCACCGTCACTGGGCTTACTAAACGTAAGTACACGTGATCCATGGCGTCTACATCAGCAACCAAACGGTTGAGAAGGTCAGCATCACGAAGGTTCGAAATACGACCTGGGATCAGCGGAGCCAGCTTCTTAAAGAAGAAGATACGTAAATCAGTTAACAATTTGAATGTGGCATTGTGGCTGACAACACGTTCACCCCAACGACCCGCAGTACGGCTCATTGCCAAACCACGTACACCGCCGCCCGGCAGCATGTAGTTGAAGGTTTCTCGTGCAATCGTAAGGCCAGCAACCGCAGAAGCTGAAATGAACCAGCCTGATAGCGTTAACAAGCCAATAGAAGCCGACAGAGTAGCAAAAGCCAATAGCATGCCTAGCGATAGGCCAAACCAATGCTTTTTATAGAGTTTCAGGTAAGGCAGTAAATCACGCATCTAAATTACCCTTATTATCTTGTTGAGCTAAGTTCGCGTTCAGCATCTCTTCAAACAAACCACCCGCAGTCGAAAGCTGAGAGTAATGACCTTGTTCAACCAGACCACCATCGCGCATAACCAGAATATTATCGACTGATTTAAGAGGAGCGAGTTGGTGCGTCACAAGCAGGGCAGTGCGGCTTTCAATGTTGCTATTGATGCCTTTCATCACTAACTGTTCGCTACGAGTATCTAGGCTGGCTGTTGGTTCATCTAATAACCAGAACTGACCGTCTTGAATCATTGCGCGAGCCAAAGCTAAACGCTGAGATTGACCAACAGACAGGCCGCCAGAGCGATCAGAAATCATGTAATCCAAGCCGTGCTCGTTTACAAATTCGCTAGCAAATGATTGCTCAAGTGCATTCTCGACAACTTGGTCAGCGATATCATGCTTACCTAGAGTGACGTTGTCACGAATGCTACCGTGCAGTAGTAACGGGTTTTGACCAACCCAGCTAATGGTTTTACGCCAAGAGGTTAAGTCGAGGTCACGCAATTCAATACCATTGATTTTCAAGCTTCCTTCATAAGGCATGAAACCAAGGATGGCATTGATCAAACTTGTTTTACCCGCACCACTTGGGCCAACTAACGCAGTCGATTGGCGAGTGTTCAGTGCGAACGAGATAGGACCAACTAATTGAACACCTTCAGGGCTTAACACTTTTAGGTCGGTAGCTTCAATATTGATGCCTTGAGCTGAATCGAGTTGAGTGTTGCCTGATTTAACCTTAGTGATGTCGGTTTCTAGGAACTCGACAATACTTTCGGCTGCGCCAACCGCTTGTTGCTTCGCGTGGTAGAAAGTACCTAAGTCACGTAGAGGTTGGTAAAACTCTGGCGCTAAGATAAGGATAAACAAACCAGCGAATAGCGTAATACCTGCACCGTAGTGGCCGAAGTTCAGCTCACCAATGTAGGTGAAACCAAAGTAAACCGCGGTCATCGCGATAGAGATCGACGTGAAGAACTCAAGTACCGCAGAAGACAAGAAAGCGATTTTCAACACATCCATGGTACGCGTTCTGAACACTTCAGATGCACCTTTAAGTACCTCTGTTTCAGCGTTGGTGCGGTCAAATAGACGGATAGTCGTCATGGACTGCAAACGGTCGTAAAAGTGACCAGAAAGACGCTGCAGTGCTTTGAAGTTTTTACGGTTTGCATCGGCGGCTTTCATACCCACAAGTGCCATGAACATCGGTACCAGTGGAGCAGTAATCAAGAAGATCAGTCCTGCTGCCCAGTTTACTGGGAACACCACAACCAAAATAATGAATGGAATCATTACCGACAAAGACATCTGAGGCAGGTAACGAGAGAAGAAGTCTTGCATGTCTTCTACTTGTTCTAGCAACAGCGTTGCCCACGTACCGGCAGGTTTGCCTTTAATGTAAGCAGGGCCTAACTCGCGTAACTTATCAAGGATGAGTTGCCTTATATAGACACGGATCTGTTCACCACAGCGATAACCTGCGATTTCACGTCCCCATGTACAGCCAGCACGGCCAACGACCGATAATGCCAAGCCTGCGAAATGACCAACCAGTTCAGATTTATCGACATTTTCGATGATCAGCTGGTGAAGAATAGAGGCGAGAAGAGCTGCTTGAGCAATTAAGAACACGCTTGAAAGTACGCCAAGGCTAATCGCAATCATAAGCCAGCGTTTCGCTAACTTACTCTGTTGCTTAAGCCACTTGTTCAAGCTGCGTTGTTTTTTCTTATCCATTATGAAGGCTTAATGATAATTATTATTTGTTGAGGGCGGCTAGTATACAAAAGAAAGCCCAGTGGATATACCACTGGGCTCTAGGGATTTACAACAAAATGTGATGGCGCCCTGCATCTATTGGTGCGAGGGCTTCGATAATCAAATCTGCAATCTCAGATTTACTTATCGTTAAGGCCATCTAGGAAGCGTTCAGCATCCAGTGCAGCCATACAACCTGTGCCAGCAGAAGTGATTGCTTGGCGGTAGTTGTGGTCCATTACATCACCCGCAGCGAAGACGCCTGGGATGCTTGTTTGTGTCGCGTTACCTTCAAGACCGGACTGAACGATGATGTAGTCATCTTTCATATCAACTTGTCCTTTGAAGATTTCAGTGTTCGGTTGGTGACCGATAGCAATGAACGCGCCCATTACTTCGATATCTTTTGTCTTATCAGACTGAGTATCTTTAATACGAACGCCCGTTACGCCCATGTCGTCGCCTAGAACTTCGTCTAGCGTGCGATCAGTGTGAAGAACAATGTTGCCGTTCTCTACTTTGTCCATTAAACGTTTCACTAGAATCTTTTCAGCGCGGAACGTGTCACGACGGTGAACTAGGTGAACTTCAGACGCGATGTTAGATAGGTAAAGTGCTTCTTCAACAGCGGTGTTACCACCACCAACAACCGCCACTTTCTGGTTGCGGTAGAAGAAACCATCACACGTTGCACAAGCAGAAACGCCACGGCCTTTAAATGCTTCTTCAGAATCTAAACCTAAGTACTTAGCTGATGCGCCCGTTGAGATGATCAACGCATCACACGTGTACTCACCTGAATCGCCTTTAAGACGGAAAGGGCGGTTTGAAAGGTCTACTTCGTTAATGTGGTCGAACAGGATCTCTGTTTCAAAGCGCTCTGCGTGCTCTTTCATGCGATCCATTAAAGCTGGACCCGTTAAACCTTCAGCATCACCGGGCCAGTTTTCCACTTCTGTAGTGGTTGTAAGCTGACCACCTTGCTGCATACCGGTAACCAGTACTGGGTTTAGGTTTGCACGAGCAGCGTAAACTGCAGCTGTATAGCCAGCAGGGCCAGAACCAAGAATCAATAAATTACAGTGCTTTACGTCGCTCATGAGGACTCCGAAATTGAAATTGTTTTTATTTATAATCGCTTAGGATTGTATGGAAAATATGGAGGCAATAAAAGGTTAAACAAGGGCTGAAGTGTAATTAATCGTTATAGGTTAGAACATAAGCTATTTTTAGGAACTTAGGTACATCAAGGGATGTTGGATTATTAATAGCTTAGGTAGTCAGCAGAACTGCATATATAGTTGAAAATGTTCATTTCGGTGAAATTTTCGCGACTAATCATTGTATGTCGCCAGAAGGTATATGGGCATTAAACCAAGAGGTATGTCATTTATTTAATGAGTTGTGCACGCATTGGAAATGCAAAAATCTCAAAGAGGAGGAGGCCATACAGTCTCCTCCTATAAATCTAATTATAACCTCGAATTAGCGTTTACCATGTGTATTTTATGCCAACACGATAACGAGTTTGACGATTATCGCTGTAACTGTCTTGTCTTACGTTACCAACCTCAACAAATGGACGCCATTTAGTGCCATCCGGATTTACAAAACTATACATGATGCGGAAATTGTGTAAATAGTCATAGCTTTCGTTATCAAATTGAGGTTTTGCATCATCAGTCATTTCATTCCAAATTTGGAACTCATATTGAAAATCCCATTTACCAGTGTTGTAGCCAAGCCAAGTATCTACTTCTTGAATTTTAGAGGTATAGCTTTCGCCTGCTTTATTAGTTTGTGAATAATCCCAAAGTTTCCATTTATAACGTGCTTGTACTCTAAAACCGTTATCAAAAGAGTGGTTCACACGAACATAAGGAACATAAACTAAACCGTCAGGATTAAAGTCAAGTGATGAACCAACTAATCCCGTCGTATTTTCCGCAATTTTATCGTAATAGAAAATAGAGAGTTCAGAGCCATTCATACTCATCTCATCAAACATCTGATCTTCGTCTTTATTGTTGTACCTTGCATCTAATTCAAACCCAATATTCTTCCCTGTATCTAAGAACATTTTTACTCTATCTGCATGTTTGTTATTACCATCTTTATATTCATGACGGTATTCCACAGTTGTTTTATAGTCATTTGCTAAGGCTTGAGACGCAAATACGGCTAAACCAGAAGCGATAATGATTTTGTAAGATTGTTTCATAATATTCCCTATTTATTATTAGTGTTTCACTGCTAAATCTTGAATGTATTTTTTATATTGATTTAATTAGGTGTAAGCATTAGCGGTATTTTTAGGTATTTCTGTTGGGCGCCAAGGGTCACCTGTATGCTCAAGCCAAGGCATAAGTTCGTCTTGAATTAATTGAGTAATTAGCTCTGATTGTTGCTCTGCGATGTTTTTCATTTGATACGGATCTGCTTGGTTATCATGAAGAACATAGGTCAGTGGTTTACCTATTTTTCTGTCAATCATAAGCGTGTATTTTTCGTTTCGGATACCACGTCGACCGTAAGATTGTCCGCCATAAGGCATAAAGGTATAAAACTGAGAGGTGGGTTTTTGGTCGCCACTTTCTCCTTTTATTGTTTTTGAAAAATCATTACCTTCTACAGTATCTGGGATTAGATCGTTCATGCCCATTAACCCGAAGAGTGTTGGGTAGATATCAGGGGCTGAGAAAAGAAGATCGTCTGATTTTGGTGTTATTTTCCCAGGCCAGCGGAACATCATTGGAATTCGCATCGCTTCTTCATAGTGAACATTTTTAGTTGGGTTTCCATTAGAGCCCATACAGCAACCATGATCAGAGAAGAAAACGACCAAGGTATCTTCGGTAAGATTCAAAGCATCAAGTTCGTCGACAATACGACCAAATTGTTCATCTACACCATTGACCATCGCCATGTATTCTTTGAAATATTCAGGCCCATAACCGTCAAGGTATTCTTTATCCCATATGACATTTGGGCGAGAGTTTAGCTCTCTTGAACTCTTGTTAAATCGATCAAGATATTTTTGAGGGACTTGATCATAAGGAGAGTGAGGAGGGTTCATTGAAACAACAAGGGTAAAAGGTTTCGTGTTATCTCTATATTCACCATTTTCATTTCTTAGGTAGTTAATAGCGATATCAGCTTCATGCTCAGGACTCCATTGATTAATACGAAGTGGTTTATCCCGAGGCGTATCGTTCGTCCAATACATTGGTGTTAAATGTTTATCGTAAGTCCCGTATGAATACCAAAAATCAAAGCCATGGCGACGATCTGGCGCTGTCCAATCATTCCAATAACGGCCTTCCATTGGGTTGTTGTAGCTAGGAACGAAAGGCGCTTCTGGAGTATCTAAATGCCACTTTCCGATATAGCCCATGCTATAACCTTCTTTGCTTAGAATATCGGACCATGTTGATTGGTTTTTTTTCAACTCAATTCCAAAGTCTTTCCCACCAAACATCCCAGGGGTTGCTGTATGACTATTTCCTTGAATACCATTGCGATATGGGTATTGCCCTGTCATTAACATTCCTCTAAATGGAGTACATAAAGGAAAGTTTGAAACTGCTTGTTTTAATACTGAACTTTGTTTAGCAAATCTATTTAAATTAGGAGTAAGAGAAGGATCTTGATTCATAAAACCAAGAGCTTGAGCTCTCATTTCATCAGGAAAAATAATCAGTAGATTCGGGCGCTTAACTTTTCTAGTTAGTTTGCCCATCGGATCTTGCACTGTGTTTTTTTGGCAACCAGTTATTGCAGACGTTGCTGCAAGCGCTCCTGTTGCTGCGACACCTTTTAAAATGTCACGGCGAGTAATAGACATAATGTCTCCTTTCTTATTCTATTTTTGTAGGGTTACGTTATTGGTTATTTATTTTCGAATTCTTGCGGATCGTAAATGATCGAAAGTTGGCTTGCTGTGTTAGGGATCACAAATATTAAGAGTGATGATGGCGTTTTAATCAAAGGTGATTTTCTTTTTCCATAGATATAAAGATAAATGAAAGGCAAGTCGCATTAACTATGCGTTTTATTTGGTATTTTTACTTTCAAAGAGTAATATATGAAGAAATACGAAAATTAACGTAAGATAAAAACAAAGCGAAAATTAACGAAAGAATGTGAAAGAGATCAAAAGTTTTATACTTCCATATTGTGGGAATAATTTTTAGGTGTAAGGTTAATTCGAAATCAAACGAAAGAGATTTCGTTGGTTTTAGGGAGACGAGAAAAAATGATTAGTGCTGTCTAAAGGCGCATGGAAATCGTAAACGTGGTGAACCAAGATGGTAAAGCACGTGTAGAGGACCTTGCTGCACGATTTGATGTCTCTAGTGTCACTATTCGCAGTGATCTGAGCTTTTTAGAAAAGAATGGGTATGTTGTTCGTTCTCATGGGGCGGCGATTCCAAATACTGGCGTAATTGCAGAACTTACGGTTCATGAAAAACGCCATCAAAATATTGGAACGAAATCCTCCATTGGGTATGCAGCAGCGCAGCTGATAGAGAATGGTGACACCGTTATTCTGGATTCAGGTACGACTACGCGAGAAATTGCATCTAACTTAAAGTTGTTAGAGCAAGCTGTAGTCATGACTAATGGTCTAGATGTAGCTATGGAGTTAGCATCAGCTTCTGGTATAGAAGTATTGATGTCAGGTGGAGTTCTTCGTAAGAAGGCTCTCTCTTTCTCTGGATCTCAAGCAGAGGCAAGCCTGAAGAATTACCGTTTTGATAAGGTTTTTCTTGGGGTTGATGGTTTTGATTTGAGGTCAGGTATCACCACACATAACGAACAAGAAGCAAGTTTAAATCGACTTATGTGTGATATTTCAGAACAAGTCATTGCTGTTGCGGATTCTACCAAATTTGGTAAGCGCAGCTGCCATATGATTAGAGAGTTTGGAAATATTGATATCTTAGTAACGGATTCTGATATTCCCGAAGAATATTTACAAGGTCTTCGTGAAATGAAAGTTGAAGTTATTATTGTAGAGAAAGATAAATAACCTAACTAACTCCATAGCTGCATTTAGATACAGTATGGAGTTAGTAAATGAACACCTTTCAACACCTTGTACAGCGTCATAAAGCGGGTGAACAAAATGGTATTTATTCTGTTTGTTCTGCACACCCGCTTGTTATTGAAGCGGCGCTTTCTCAAGCGTTAAGTGATGATTCCTTGCTATTAATTGAGGCAACTTCTAATCAAGTTGATCAATTTGGTGGCTATACAGGTATGAAGCCAGCTGATTTTCGAGATTTCGTTTTAGAGCTAGCTCAATCACTTCATTTTCCAGTGGATAAACTTATCTTGGGTGGCGATCATCTTGGACCTAATCGCTGGCAAAAACTAACGGCTAAAGAAGCCATGATAAATGCTGACGATCTCATTGCAGCTTATGTTGCTGCTGGATTCAAAAAAATCCATCTTGATTGCAGCATGTCTTGTTCTGATGATCCAAGCCCTCTTTCTGATGAAATTGTTGCCGAACGTGCAGCAAGATTAGCTAAAATTGCAGAAAAAACTGCAAATACATGTTTTGGCCATAGTGATCTTGTTTATGTTATTGGCACTGAAGTCCCTGTTCCTGGAGGCGCTGCAGAAGAGTTAGATACCCTCCAAGTTACTTCTCCGGAAGCTGCTCGAAAAACGATCCAAGCACACCTATTTGCATTTGAAAGAGCAGACATTGCGGAATGTTGGCAACGTGTTGTTGGGTTAGTTGTGCAGCCTGGTGTTGAGTTTGACCACACTGGCGTGATTGATTACCGCCCTGAAGACGCAACCGAACTGAGTAAAGTTGTGAATGATTTTGATCACATGGTGTTTGAAGCTCATTCAACGGATTATCAAACCGATAAAGCCTATCAATCCCTTGTTAAAGATCATTTCGCTATTTTGAAAGTAGGACCAGCGTTGACTTTTGCTCTACGCGAAGCCTTATACAATTTATGTGATATCGAAGAACAACTTATCCCTAAAGCACATTGTTCAGATCTACGTGAACATATCGAAAAAGAAATGTGTGACTCTCCAGAATATTGGCAACCGTATTATCAAGGTAATGAAGCTCAACAACGTTTTTCTCGTAGCTACAGCTTTAGTGATCGAATTCGTTATTACTGGCCAGATGAAAATATTAATCAAGCACAAACAACGTTGTTTAATAATTTATCCCGTAGTGGTATCCCACTTCCTTTACTCAGCCAACATTTATCTGCGCAATTTCATGCGGTTCGTGAAGGACAATTAAGTTCAGATCCGAAAGCATTAGTACTCGACAAAATTCGTCAAACTCTTCGTAGTTATGCGAAGGCATGCAAACAAAATAAAGAAGAAGGCATTGCATTATGAACCATTACCTTGGCTACTCAGTATCAGAATTAGAACAGCTTTCCGGCTTTTGGACAGCAAAAGAAATAACACAACAACCAATGAGCTGGAGAAAAACTAACTCAATAATTCGAGATAATATTGTTGAGATCTCAGCTTTTATGGAGGGGTGGGATACTCATACTGAACGCAGAATTATATTAACTGGTGCGGGTACTTCTGCATTTGCAGGGCAAGCTATTGCTCCGACATTATCTCGTGTATTGAAGTGCCGTGTAGAGGATATTTCAACAACTGATATTGTGTCGAACCCCGCAGAAGTATTAGCAGAGGATATTCCAACATTATTGGTTTCTTTTGCCCGTTCAGGTAATAGCCCCGAAAGCGTAGCTGCTGTAAATCTGACTAACCAGTGCTTATCTAATTGTTATCACCTGATCTTAACCTGCAATGATGAAGGGGCGTTGTTTACTCAGTTTCAGCATGAGAAAAATGCACTTGTTTTATTGATGCCTGAAGAAACAAACGATAAGTCATTCGCGATGACCTCTAGTTTCTCGTCAATGACATTAGCTTGTTTTTCTGCTTTAACGCACAAAAGTAACAAATCGAAAGGAATCGAAAGCATTTGTAAGTGTTCTGAGGAGTTGATCAAAGAAATTAATTCCAATGTCAGAGATACTGCTTCCCATGATTTTAGTAGGGTTATTTATTTAGGTAGCGGTGGTTTGAAAGGGTTAGCTCAAGAGTCTGCATTAAAGTTATTAGAACTTACAGCAGGTAAAGTCGTAGGTTATTTCGATTCACCGCTTGGCTTTCGTCATGGCCCTAAATCTATCGTTAATAATGAAACCATGATTATTGTTTTCATTTCAAACGACCCATATACCCGTCAATACGATTTAGATTTATTAGCTGAATTACGTCGTGACAATATCGCTAAAAAAGTCATTGCAATCACCGTTCAATTTAATGATGTGATTGCTGATGAGAACATCATTCGTGTACCTGATATGGAAAAGGCTTCAGATGTTGAACTGCTGTTTCCTTATATGTTGTTTGCTCAAGCTTACGCATTCCATCGTGCAGTTGCACTCGGTAATACCCCTGATAATCCGTGCCCTACAGGTGAAGTTAATCGGGTTGTTCAAGGTGTCAATATTCATACTTTTAATAATAAAAATTAAAGCAGGGAACTCTTATGACAGGACCACAAATCGTTTGGACGCGTATTGATGAGCGTCTACTTCATGGCCAAATTCGAATTACTTGGGGAAAACATTCTGAAGCTAATTTGATTCTTGTAGCTAATGATGACGCAGCTGAAGGACCGAATGCTGCATTTATGCAAGCAGGAATGAAAGCATCTGCTGGTGGAGAATATGCGGTGCGTTTCTTCTCAATCCAAAAAACAATTGATGTGATTCATAAAGCATCACCGAAACAGAAAATTTTCATCTTATGTAATAACCCAACAGACGTTGCGCGTTTAGTTGAAGGCGGTGTTCCGATTACACATTGTAATGTCGGCAACATGCATTATCACGATGGAAAACGTCAAATAGCTAAAACGGTTTCAGTTGATAAAACCGACATATTAGCGTTTGAAAGAATGGTGGATAAAGGGGTGACATGTACCATTCAAAATACACCTGATCAAACACCAATTAACGTTCTCGAACTAGCAAAAACAGCAGCCTAGGTAGGTACTTATGTTATTTGAAGCAAGTTTAGTGGCGGTGTGGGCATTCTTTTGTGGTATCGATAAATACGATGTCGCACTGAATATCCATAGACCACTTATTACAGGGCCAGTTGTTGGCCTAATTATGGGCGATATGCAAATTGGCTTAATCGCAGGTGCAACACTGGAATTAGCATGGTTAGGTCTAGTACCTAATGCTGGAGCTCAGCCGCCAGATGTAACAATGGGTACGATAGCTGCTGTCGCGTTTGCAGTTATGACTGGTCAATCACCAGAAGTGGCAATGGGTGTTGGTATGCCTATCGCTGTACTCATGCAAATGCTGATCATTGGTTTCTTTGCTATGACCTCATTCACTATGGGTAAGGCAGATAAATATGCTGAAGAAGCAAATACGAATGGCATAGATTTTCTTTTACTTTCAACCATTACGATGCGGTCAATGCTCTACGCTGTTGTTGCCTTTCTTACCGTTTACTTTGGTGAGCATGGTGCCGCTTGGATTGATGCCAACGCACCAAAAACATTATTAGAAGGCTTAGGTATTGGCGCGAAAATGGTACCTGCAATTGGTTTTGCAATGTTACTGAAAATTATGTGGTCAAAAGAAGTGGCAGGTGTGTTCTTTATTGGATTTGTAATGACGACTTACTTACAACTACCAATTATGGCCGTGGCAATTTTAGGTGCGTCAGCTGCTGCCTTATATTACTTCTTTAGTGGAAATGGAAATTCAAATCAAGAGCCAGAGGATTTTGAAGATGGTATCTAAAACAGAAATTTTAATTGATGGTGCTGATGAATACCAAGGCACGCAAGTTGCGAATCCGAATAGCTTAGTTGATGGTATTGATGAATATCAAGATACTGAAGTTAGAAAAGTTATTTCGAAAAAGGATTTATGGAAATGCGCCATTCGTGGCTTGTTCATGGAAGGCAACTTTAACTTTGAACGAATGCAAGGTGGTGGTTTTGCTTATTCAATTGTCCCAGCGTTGAAAAAAATACATGGCAATAATAAGCGCGATTTAGCAACAGCAACAAAAAACCATCTTCAATTTTTTAATGCTAGCCCAAAATTGTTTACTTTCCAGCTTGGTACTGCCATCGCAATGGAAGAGAACAAAGAAAAGCCATCCACTGTTAACGTAATGAAAGTAGCAGGTATGGGACCAACGGGTGGGATCGGTGATGCAATAGACCACATGACTCTTATGCCATTGACGCTTGCATTAGGTGCGTCAATCGCAATGCAAGGTTCAATTGCAGGGCCATTTGTATTCTTCTTCCTATATCAAATTGTGCACTTCTTTGTGTATTTTGGTTTGATGTTTATGGGATACAAAGCGGGCACTGCCGCTATGGTTAACATGAGCGATGCGACTGAGAAATTGGCCAAAGCCGCTAATATCATGGGTATCTTTGTTATTGGGGCATTATCCGCTTCCTTTATTAAAGTTCAAACCACGCTTTCGCTTGAACTTGGAGGGAAGGTTGTTGAGTTACAAACTGCGCTATTTGACAAAATCATGCCAAATATTTTGCCATTAGCTCTTGTTTTCTTCATGTTGAAAATGGTGAAAGGAACCGGTTTTTGGGCGAAACCACCAGTATTAATATTCTCAACGTTGGCGGCAGGTGTTGTTGGCCATTACCTAGGTATTTTGTAAGAAAATAAGTGAAATCGGTATAAGGGGGGAGTGATTTCCCCCTTTAATTTCAACAGATTATATAACGCATTGGTAACAGGGATTAAATCATGATTGGTATTGTAGTTTCAGGTCATATTAATTTTGCAACAGGGGTTGAGTCGGCAGTAAAAGCAATTGCTGGCGAGCAAGAACAAATGGAGTTTGTCGATTTTGTTGAATCAATGTCGACCGATGAGTTAGAACAAGCACTGCGAGCTGCGGCAAAACGTGTTGATTCTGGTGAAGGGGTACTTTTTTTAACGGATATCCCAGGTGGTTCTCCTGCGAATCGTGCTTTAACCATTTTAATGGATACAGAAAACGTTGAGTTGATAGGTGGTGCGAACTTACCAATGATTGCTAATGCTGCTTTTGAGCGAGACGACACGACAGTTAAAGAGTTGGTCGTTACCTTATTAGAGATTGGTTCTTCATGTATGCAAGACATGCGATTACAGCTTGAATTGTTTATGGAACCAGAACTTGAATGTGAAGATGGGTTGTAATATGCGTTACGCTTTATGTCCACAAAGGGTCTTTGTCTCTGATGGTATTAAAGAAAATCATTACGTTATTGTGAATGATGGGAAAGTGGAAGCCATAACAGAGTGTGAGCCTAAAGGCTGCGAAATCTTGCCTTTAAAAGGGAAAACATTGCTGCCGGGCTTTATTGATATCCATATACACGGTCGAGCTGGTTCTGATGTGATGGATGGAACACCAGAGGCATTACAAACGATTTCAGACGCTTTGCTTCAAACGGGTGTTGTTGCTTGGGTTGGCACAACTGTAACAGCACCTTGGGACAATATTGTTAGTGCAATTGAGGCCGTTAAATCATGGGTTCAAAACCCACAAGAATGCGGAGCAGAGCTATTAGGTAGCTTTCTTGAGGGCCCCTATTTTACAGAAACTCATAAAGGCTCTCATCCGAGTGCTTATTTAAAATCACCAATGCAACAAGAGCTAGAAGAGCTTCATCTTGTTGGCGGTAACTCTTTATTACGCGTAGCTGTTGCTCCAGAAGCTGATGGAGCGATGGAGGCCATTAAATGGTTGCATGACAGACAGATAAAAATATCGATTGCGCACACAGATGCGACTTTTGAACAAGTCACACAGGCTTATCAATTAGGTGCTGATTGTGGTGTACATTTATTTAATGGTATGCGCGGATTACACCACCGAGAGCCTGGTTGTACTGGTGCGGTTTTATACCATGACATGCTTGCTGAGCTTATTGCTGATGGTATCCATGTGCATCCAGTCATGATGCAACTCGCTTATCGAATGAAAGGCTACCGAAACATCGCACTTATTACGGATTGTATGCGGGCTGGTGGTTTAGATGACGGTGAATATCAACTTGGCGCTCAAACCATCACAGTCACTAATGGTGAAGCAAGAACAAAGTGTGGTTCGCTTGCTGGTAGTACGTGTAGTTTGGATCAAGCTTTGAGGAATATGATTCAATTAAGCGGAGTTCCTGAATGGGAAGCTGTGCAAATGGCAACTTCAGTTCCTGCTAAATACTTAGGAATAGATCAACGTTTAGGAAGCATCGCTGCCGAAATGGATGCAAGTTTTACCGTCGTTAATCAAAATTTTGAAGTACAAAACACAATGATGAAAGGCAAGTGGGTTTATTAACCCTTGCCATTTATATAAATGAAAATATTAAGATAATGTTTAGAGGTTTAAAATGGAAATTCGTCAACCAATTCATAGTGACCATGCAAAACAATTAGATACAACTGGTCTACGCGAGCAATTCCTTATTGAAGGTATGTTCCAAGAAAACCACATTACGCTTACTTACAGCCATATCGACCGTATTATTGTCGGTGGTGTTGTACCAACATCAGAAACGGTTCCATTTGAAGGTGGAAAAGAAATTGGTGTTGACTTCTTTTTGCAACGCCGTGAGTTAGGCATCATTAATATAGGCAAAGCTGGTCGAGTTACCGTTGATGGTGAAACCTTTGAGATTGCTGCACGTGAAGCGATGTACGTTGGGATGGGATCAAAGAAAATCAGTTTTGAAAGTATTGATCCGAAAGATCCGGCTCGTTTTTATCTAAATTGTGCCCCTGCGCATCACGCTTACCCAACTCGTAAAATTACACGTGAAGAAGCCTCTCCTGAAACATTGGGTAACCAAGAAAACTGTAACGTTCGAACCATTTATAAATATCTACATCCTGCGGTATTACCAACCTGCCAGTTATTAATGGGAATGACAGAATTAGCCCCTGGTAGTCTATGGAATACCATGCCTTGCCATACCCATGAACGTCGTATGGAAGTGTACTTATATTTTGATATGAAAGACGACAACATTGTTTTTCATTACATGGGAGAGCCACTAGAGACTCGTCATATGGTTATCCGTAATGAGCAAGCAGTAATTAGCCCTAGTTGGTCTATTCACTCGGGTGTGGGAACCTCATCATATACCTTTATTTGGGGAATGGTCGGTGAAAACCAAACTTTCCATGATATGGACCACGTAGCAATGACTGATATTAAATAGTCGTTTTAATTACATTGTTATGTTGCTGGTGTTCATTGGCAACATATTCTCAAAAGAATAGGGATAAACATGAAACTTTTTGATTTAACTGGCAAAGTTGCCATAGTAACGGGGTGTAATACAGGTCTTGGTCAGGGTATGGCATTAGGGTTAGCAAAAGCCGGTGCAGATATTGTAGGTGTTGGCCACCAAGCAGCACCAGAGACAGAAGAGCAAGTGAAAGCATTAGGTCGTAAATTTCATTACATTACTGCAAATCTGATGGAGCAAGAAGGATTAGAAGAGCTCGTTGCTGAAGCGGTCGAGGTGATGGGGCACGTTAATATCTTAATTAATAATGCCGGTATTATTCGTCGTGAAGATTTGCTCGAATTCTCAGAACAAGATTGGGATGACGTGATTAATATTAACCAAAAGACTTTATTCTTCCTTTCTCAAAAAGTGGCTAAGCAATTTGTTAAGCAGGGAAATGGCGGTAAGATCATCAATATTGCTTCGATGTTGTCGTATCAAGGTGGTATCCGCGTTCCTTCTTATACCGCAAGTAAATCAGCAGTAATGGGGTTAACTCGTGCATTGGCGACTGAGCTTGCAGAGTATAATATCAATGTTAATGCGATTGCTCCGGGTTATATGGCAACAGATAACACAACAGCCCTCCGCGCCGATGAAGCTCGAAATGCGGCTATTTTAGAGCGTATCCCTGCAAATCGTTGGGGATTACCTTCTGATCTTGAAGGACCAGCAATCTTCTTGTCATCATCAGCAAGTGATTACATTAATGGTTATACAATTGCTGTTGATGGTGGCTGGTTGGCTCGTTAATGTAATACAGAAGGATCGGTAAAATGGCATTAGGAACAAAGCAAGACGTATTACAGGCAATGAAACTGGTTTATCGTTACCAAGCTGAAAACCAAACAAGAAGTGTAATAAGACGGAGTGGTAAAACACGTTTTATCAAAGACACGGATTGGGAGCGTGGAGTATTTTGGTCGTGCACCGCCGCTGCATGGAAAGCAACAGGTGATACCGAATATTTAAATGGAGTAAAAGATTATGCCTTACATACAGGGTTTAGAACAGGGCCTAATGCTCGTTTTGCTGATGACCATGTTTGTTGCCAAGCATACCTTGATATCTATCCTGAATTTAATCAACCTGAAGCTTTAGAACCAACCATTAAAGCGTTTGATATTATGGTTAATGAGCCAGAACTAGGCCGCAAAGATTGGTGGTGGTGTGATTCATTGTTTATGGCTCCACCTGCATTTGCCGCGTTATCAAAACAGACGGGTAACTCAAAATACTTGGATTATATGAATACCGCTTTTTGGGATTCAGCTGAGCATTTATTAGATACAGAAACAGGGTTGTATTATCGTGATCATCGCTATATTCCAACGGGAAATGGCGAAGAATTACGAGAAGAAAATGGTAATAAAGTTTTCTGGAGTCGTGGTATAGGGTGGGTATTAGCTTCTGTTCCTCGTATTTTAGCGAATATGCCAGAAGATTATATGAATCGTTCCGAGTACATTACTCTATTTACGCATTTAGCGGCTGAGGTCATTAAATACCAACAGGACGATGGTTTTTGGCGTACTAGCTTATTAGCGCCAGAAAATTTCCCTGCCCCAGAAAGCAGTGCAACCGCTCTGTTTTGTTATGGTTTAGCATGGGGGGTTAATAATGGAGTGTTAGATAAAGAAACCTACTTACCTATCATCGAAAAAGCGTGGACAGCATTACTCGAATGCATTCACGATAACGGTATGATTGGTTGGGTACAGTTACCAGCCTTCAATCCACGTGACGTTAAGTTTGAGCATAACATTGATTATGGCGCGGGCGCTTTCATGCTTGCAGCAACAGAGGTTGTGAAGTTAGCGGAATAAATGCTTCTCAAAATATTGAATAAAAAAGCCGATCATGTGATCGGCTTTTTTATTGTATAAACCTTAATCTTGAGTCGTAAGTTGGAAAGAATAAGACTGTCCCTGTAAACCAGAGGTATTAATGGTAATCGTTGCGCCATTTAGTACCACACGGTTTTCAATATCCTCTTTAATTACAATATCTTGTTTATCAAAGGTAAAGTTTACGCTATCGATAGTCTGAATTGGTTCACTAACTGCAACAGAGAACGTATTTGAACTTTCTTCTTTAATCATAAAGCCCATCATTGAGTTCAGTGTAATAGTATCGGTGATATCCACGGGACTATTTTTCCAATTATTTGCAGCAATGATATTTAAGGTATTTTCTTGTACCGCGTGTGCTTGTTCATCTTGACGTAGAACAGTGACATCAGGATGTTGAGCATAGTTTTGTACAGCATCGTTGCTTTGGTTAGGAAGTAGGGCGTATTGGTAATTTGCTTGATCAGCTTGAGTCAGTGTCGCTTTTAAGTACGAGTCTGAAACATCACCTTTGCTATTGCCAATATCACTCCAATTACCATCTATATCATTTTGGCTTATTGATATAGTTTTAGGCGCTAACATAACGTAGCTTAAATCACTGCTAGCGAGTGTGTCATTACGAATACTAAAAGTGGTTGGTGTTCCTTGATATGGTAGTGCTGTTTGCTCTGTACCATCAATAAATAATTGCGTATCTGCTAAGCGCTTTCTATTTTCAATCGTAGTTATGTTATTTCCATTACTTAGGTCTTTAATGTTAGAACCAAGCATGACGACTTCATTATCAAACATAAACCAAGATTTATAGGCACTTAGTGTGTCACTCCAATTATAAAATTGCATACCAGCAATGCCGTATTGGTTTAGTGCCGTGCTACCAACCCATTGCATGTTGGTATTTAAATTCTTACCTCCTCGCTCACCAGTACAATCGGTCATTATTTGATTATCAACGGTAGTTCCTGGTATGCGAGATGAATCTACGGTTGGCCAATATCCAGTGTAATGATCAAGTTGGTCATTATATAAATAAGTCATACCATCGCCAGTGAACCAACCTTTAAGATTTTCACCATTCATACATTCGTAGTTACCAATACGATATGAGTGCATCACTAAAGCGAAAGCCCAATCATTTCGACGGTGCACAACACGGTCCATTGAAGGGTAGTTGAAGTTACCAATCAGAGGAGCTTTAAGTGAAATCACTGGGTCATTGACAATATGTTGAGCAGCTTGATAAGTGGATACATAGTAAATTTTATCAAAGAAGTTTTGATAAGTATCATCGGTTATTTGGGTTTTGATCAGTGATGACAGTTGTTTATTCTTATCGCTATCTGGTCCATTGGTATAGAACAACATAGAGTTGACAATATTTAATCCAACATCATGATTTTGTTCTGCACTTCGAGAAATAGAGCGACCATTAACCATATCCATCATTGCTCCTTTATACAGTAAAGGTTCATACGATTGGTTAATGATATTGTAAACGGCGCTAATGGTTTGGCTATCCATACTCCAAGGTGAGCCTGCGACTGCGTTCATTTGAATGCCTAAACCACCAAGTAATACATTGCCATATGTGCCGTTATAAGCAATATCAGAATGCTGCAAGAATGACCCATCAGTGTAATAGCCATCCCCTTCGCTAACATATTCAATAACCGCTGGCAGAGCCGCAATTGCTTGGCTGATTTCTTCACTATTGTTTTCAAGCATGCCACGAATAAGTACAACTTGAGCGTTGTCGGTTCGGTTACCGCCAGTTGATTCTCGATAGTTAGGATTCGTCGATTCAGCTGCACCAGGACTGACTCCTAAGTGGGTTGGGTCTGGTGTGAAATAGCGAGTGGCATTAAGGTGATTGGTTATAATGGTTTGGTAATTGTCTTTAATATCATCAAAAAGTAGTACTAAAATGTTATGAATATCTTTTGGAATTGCCAACTCCCATTGCCACCAATTTCCATATTCTAATTGATTAACAAAGTAAAAATTTTGATTTATGTAGTTCATGGCAGTCATGATGTCATTTAGCATTAATTGATTATTTTCTAAGTTGCCATCACGCAAACTATAGGCTTTTGCCATGGTAAATAAACGTTGGTAAGAGCTACGTATATTAGGGCCTAAAGTGTCGCTTTTATCGATTAATGGTAAGTCATCCCATACACCTAAACTGTTTGGTTGCGCTGTCATGCTATCCCAGTTCTTTTGAGCTGAAGTGTTGGTACTGGTCACCATATTTTTTAGTGCTTGATCAAATGTGGTTGTGGGATCTCCTAAATAGTTTTCTGCCCAATTACTTCTTACTTGTTCAAAATCACTTGCTAAATATTGTGCTGACTCAGCATTTTTTTCAGCGTAAGTGCTCCCTGTAAATAGAAATAACATAGAGAGAGCAATCGTATTCAAACGATGTTTTTTGATCATATACATAGTTGATTTCCTTTAAATATTGATTAATTTGTAAGATGCAAAATAACTTTCGATATTTTACGTTCGTAGGTTAACGAAAATAAACTGGTTATTTATCGATCGATATCGCAAATTATTTATTTTTGTTTTCTTTCGTTTGTTTGTGATGTCGATCTTTAAATCTTAAATTACTTTCGTGTATTGTTGCTCTTGCTTTCAAATACTTTCGATAGGGATCGTTATGGCTTCTAATGCACAACATGCTGCTTTTCATATGATGGCAAAACCAACCAGTTTTCATTGCAACTTGAAATGCGATTACTGCTTCTATTTAGAAAAAGATGGCGTAGTGAACAAGACGAGATCTGAGCCAAGTGAAAATATGTCGAATGGAATGCTCAAACGCTATGTACGTGATTATATTCGTTCACATCAGGGGCAAGAGGTCGATTTCTCTTGGCAGGGTGGTGAGCCAACATTAGCAGGCTTAGATTTTTATCGAAATGCAGTGAAATATCAGCAGCAGTATGCTGAAGGTAAAACGATTGCTAATAGCTTTCAAACCAATGCTGTAGCCATTAATCGTCAATGGGCTGAGTTCTTTTCTCAACATGATTTTTTACTTGGTGTTTCTATTGATGGGATTGCTGAGGTTCATGATAAATATCGTATTTCAGTTAATGGTAAGCCTACGTTTGAGCGGGTGAAGCGAGCACTTGAATTATTAAAAGAGTACAAAGTTGAATTTAATACATTAACGGTGATTAACGATCAAAACTGGCAACGCGGTAAAGAAACGTATCTAGCATTAAAAGATCTCGGTTCAACTCATATGCAATTTATCCCAATTGTTGAAGTTAATGCGAATTGCCAAGAGCCAACTAGGGGGCATTATTCTCCACAGAAAAATGCAGAGTTAGCACACTTCTCTGTGCCTTCTCATGGTTATGGTCAGTTCATGATGTCAGTATTTAATGAATGGCTTAAAGAAGATGTAGGCCACATTTTTATTCGTATGTTTGACAGCATTTTAGGCAGTTGGATGGGTTACCCTGCATCGACCTGTGTTCAATCAAAAGAGTGCGGACAAGCGATGGTAATTGAAGCTAATGGGGATGTTTATTCTTGCGATCACTATGTTTATCCCGTAAATAAATTAGGAAATATTGAGCAGACGACATTGGCTCAAATGGCGACAAGTAAACAACAAAAAAGGTTTGGCACCGCAAAATCTCTTAAATTAACGAGTCAATGTGAGACATGCGATGTGTATCGTTTATGTCATGGAGGCTGCCCTAAACACCGACTTGTTTCTCTTGATGGAGAAAAGCATAAACACAATTACCTTTGTGAATCCTATCAGCAAATTTTTACGCAAACCGCACCTGCTATGCATTTAATGTCGCAAGCCATACAACAAGGTGGGACGGCGATTGACGCGGTATCCCTTATCAAAAATACCCTACGGATCTAATGCAACAATATAAATTTAAAAATAATAACAAGGAGTGAAAAATGAACCTGTCCTCATCGAAGAAGACAGTAATTGCAAGCCTAGTCGCTGCTGCCTGTGTAGCAGCACCTTCGCTTTCTTATGCTGTAAATCAAAATCCTGATCAACCTAACGTGCTACTTGTCGTGATGGATGATTTAGGTACGGGCCAACTTAATTTTGCCCTAGACAGTTTAGATAAAACTGAGTTAGCTAAACGCCCTGTACCTGTTCGGTATCAGGGCGATTTGGATAAGATGATCGATGCCGCACAACGAGCAATGCCAAATGTTGAAAAACTGGCGGCGAATGGCGTTAAAATGACTAACGCATTTGTTGCACACCCTGTTTGTGGTCCATCTCGTGCAGGGATTTTTACTGGCCGTCATCCAACCAGTTTTGGTACATACAGTAATGATGATGCTAAATTGGGTATCCCTTTAGATATCAAATTATTGCCAGCGCTTTTCCAAGAAAATGGTTACCGAACGGCGACGATTGGTAAATGGCATAATGCTAAAATTGCTGGGAAGAATCTAGTTGATGAAGATAAACGCACCCGTGATTACCATGATAATCAAATAACAGTAACACCAAAAGGTTATGGACCAGAAGATCGTGGTTTCGATTATTCATACAGTTTTTACGCATCGGGTGCCGCTTTATGGGATTCACCAGCTATTTGGCAAAATGGTAAAAATATCTCTGCTCCGGGTTATTTAACGCATAATTTAACCGATCAAGCACTGAAGTTTATTGATGAAAGTGGTGACAAACCTTTCTTTGTTAACCTCGCATTTAGCGTGCCTCATATTCCATTAGAAGAAGCATCTCCTGCAAAATACATGGATAGATTTAATACTGGTAATGTTGAGGCGGACAAGTATTTTGCGGCGATTAATGCAGCAGATGAAAGTCTTGGCATTATCATGGATAACTTAGAGAAGAAAGGAGAGTTAGATAATACCATCATCTTCTTCTTATCTGATAACGGAGCCGTTCATGAGTCGCCAATGCCAATGAATGGAATGGATAAAGGCTTTAAAGGGCAAATGTATAACGGTGGTGTCAGAGTTCCATTTGTCGCTTATTGGCCAAAACACATTCCAGCTGGTGGTGAAAGCGATTCACTGATCTCAGCATTGGATATTTTACCAACGGCTCTAGCTGCGGCAGGCATTGATATTCCTGAAGATATCCAGGTGGATGGTAAAAACATTATGCCTGTTTTAGAAGGGAAGACGGAAACATCACCTCACCAATACTTATATTGGGCAGGCCCTGGCGCGAAACATTACAGTGAAGAAAATGATGCGTTCTGGTATGGCTACTGGAAGTGGATCACCTATGAAACCAATACAATTCCGAATAACCCAAATTTAGAAAAACTGTCTAAAGGCTCATGGGCGATTCGTGATCAAGATTGGGCGTTGTATTTCTATGATGATGGTTCAAATAAGGTGAAGCTATTTAATGATAAAGAAGATCCTTCAGAGTCGATTGATTTAGCCAAAAAATACCCTGAAAAAGTGAAAGAGATGAAAAATGCTTTCTATAACTGGATTAAAGATAAACCAAAACCAGTTGCTTGGGGCCAAGATCGTTATCAAATCTTAACTGAATCAGCAAAAGACTAAGTTAACGTTTTTTCTAAGCCACATGACCACCGTGTTTTGTGGCTTTTTTCGTTTTGAAAGGACAATAAATAATGAAGGTAGAAATTGAACCACAAACGTTGCGGTATCAGCCCAAGAAAATAAGAGAAACGAAGCGCCCAACAATTGCTTATGAGCATCCAAATGCGCTGACCTATTTAAAATCGATGAAAGAAAATATCATCAGACTTGTAAATAAAAAATCACTATATACTCAACATGATGAGTATGTAAAAAACGTATTTATGGATGAAAGAGTCAATTTAAAATATCACTGTGAATCTATTGTTAGCTATATTGCAGAAGCTTTTATACATTATTCTGTGTGGGATCATAGTCATGCTTATTATCCGGGAAGACCAAGTCAACAAACAGCCAGAACTGATGCATTAGAAGGAACAAGTCGAACGTTACCAACATTAGCTGCATGGTTACACGCTAACGGGAAAGTTAATACGATTATTACTGGATTGAACCAACAACCCATTTTAGTACCTGAGATTTTACGTAAAGCCTTTTTAGCAGGCACCAACCCGCAACATAAAGGCTACTGGGGAACGCTGCACCATTGTGATCAAAAAGTATGTGAAAGTGCAGATTTAGCACTGGCACTATGGATGAGCAAAGAGTGGGTTTGGGATTGTTTTTCAATCGATGAAAAGTGTCAAATCGTAACTTGGTTTAAACAGGTTAATCAGTGTGAAACCGTTGATAATAATTGGCACTTGTTTGTACTTACCGTGCAAATCGTAGTGAAAGCGTTAATTGGTGAAGATGAAGTCCAATACGACAAATACGAAAGGGTAAAAGAGTTTTATGTCGGTGATGGGTGGTTTCGTGATGGGGCAAAAGGAAATTACGACTACTATAATGCGTGGGCTTTTCATTACAGTTTGTATTGGTTTACTCAAATAGATGTTGATTTTGATTCTACTTTTATAAAGAGTGCATTATCTGATTTTGTTGGCAATTATCGTTATTTCTTTGGTAAAGAAGGATTCCCTTTTTTTGGGCGTAGTGCCTGTTATCGCTTAGCTGCTGCTGCTCCATTATTAGCGGCTGTGGATCTACAAAGCGACAAGATAACGATTGGTGAAGCGAAAAGAGCTTTTCATTGTAACTTGAAATATTTTATTAGTAACGGTGCGTTAAAAGCAGGATTACCCACACAAGGGCTGTTTGATGAGGATGTTCGTTTAGTTGATAACTACAGTGGCCCGGCTAGTAGTTTATGGTCATTAAGAGCCTTGAATATCGCTCTGTTTTGTGGCGAAAAAATTAACCTTTGGCAAGCAGAAGAAGCACCACTAGCGATTGAGCAAGGAAATTTTGAGTTAGATATTTCTGCTATTAATATGAAAATACTGGGTCTATATGAAACTCAAGAAGTGATAGCTATATTTAAAAATGAATATATTCAAGATCAATCTCCGCTTAGTAGACGCTTACTTGCACCATCTCGATGGGCACAAACAACAGAGAAAATAACTGGGCGGGCAAACAGACCAAAGAATAATTTATTAAGAAAAGGGGTAACTTGCTACTCATCAAAAATGGAATCATTCTTTTAGAGTTCAAATTTTTATTAAATTGAAATGGTACAGACCACCCAAAGTATGTTTCCTCGTGCTGGGTTAAATCCATTAGAGCGAGAAGAGGTCATGGTATTTCTTGAAGCTAACGCTAAAGACGCGCAGTAATGTAAATCATTTCTCGTTTTATTTAAGCCCAAATAGCATGGCTGCTGTTTGGGCTTTTTATGCATAAAGATTAATATAACAAGCAATGAAAGGTTTCGAAAGTTCATTTTGCGCATATTATGGGATTTAATCTTACCTAATTGCTTTCATTTGCTTTCGTTAATTTTTCATTCTGTGATCTTGCTCATCTTATTTATGTTTTCTTTCGAATAATATTACAACGAAAGTAAACGAAGAATTTAACTTGAGGTTATTATGTTTCTTGTATCATCCCGTGAAATGCTCCACAAAGCGCAGTTGGGTGGTTATGCCGTTCCTGCATTTAATATCCATAATTTAGAAACGGCTCAGGTCGTTGTTGAAACTGCTGCAGAAATGCAAACACCAGTTATTCTTGCTGGTACTCCCGGAACATTTTCTTATGCCGGAACTGATTACCTAATCGGTATTTGTAAAGAAGCCGCAAAACGTTACCACATGCCTATTGCACTGCATTTAGATCACCATGAATCGTATTCTGATATTCAGAAAAAAGTAGAAGCAGGGATTAAATCAGCAATGATTGATGGTTCTCATTTAAGCTTTGATAAGAACATCGATCTCGTTCGTAAAGTAGTTCAATTTTGTCATCGTTGGGACTGTTCAGTAGAAGCTGAATTAGGTCGTTTAGGTGGACAGGAAGACGATTTAATTGTTGATGAAAAAGATGCAATGTATACAGACCCAGACGCAGCGGTTGAATTTATTAAAGCGACGGGTATTGATTCCCTCGCTATTGCTATCGGTACCGCACATGGATTGTATAAAGAAAAACCGTGTTTAGATTTTGACCGACTAGGAATTATTCGCGGTAAAACTGACGTACCTTTAGTATTACATGGTGCATCAGATGTGCCCGATGAAGATGTACGTCGTTGTATTGAATTAGGTATTACTAAAGTAAATGTGGCGACAGAGCTAAAAATTGCTTTTTCAGATGCGGTGAAATCTTACTTTATCGAAAACCCGGGGGCGAATGATCCTCGTCATTACATTATCCCGGGTAAAGAAGCGATGAAAAAAGTCGTTCAAGATAAAATTCGAGTGTGTGGCAGTGAAGGGAAGCTGTAATACGAGTTTTGTTCCATTTTAGCCTTATATGGTTTTGCCGCATTGATTTAATCAAACCCTCTAATTGAATCAATGCGGCTTTTTTTTAGGTTATTGTATGAAAAAGACGAAAATTGCCATTATTGGCGAATGCATGATTGAACTCAGTGGGAATGCGTTCTCTACACAAACTCAATCTTTTGGTGGTGATACGCTTAATACTGCGGTTTACCTCTCTCGCTTACTTCCACATGTTTCCCCTTATTATCTAACGGTGTTAGGTCAAGATCAGTACAGTTCCTTGATGCTAAAAGCGTGGGAAAAAGAAAATATAGATTGTTCGCTGGTATTGCGAGATCAAGAGCGCCTCCCCGGTCTATATAGCATAAATATTGATGATGAAGGTGAACGTGGTTTTCATTATTGGCGAGACAATTCGGCTGCAAAGTATATGTGTCAGCACCTTTTATTTGTGCCTAATATCGCCAAAATTATGGATACAGACATTATCTATTTATCTGGTATTTCATTGGCTATTTTACCGACTCATGACCGTGAAGTTTTATTCGACGTATTAGCGACATTAAAAAAACATGGTGCAACGATTATTACGGATTCTAATTATCGTCCAAGATTATGGAAAAATAATCTGGATGCAAAGTTTTGGTTAGATAACTTATACCGATTAAGTGATATCGCTTTAGTGACAGGAGATGATGAAGAATTACTCCTTGATAAACCGAATATGCTAGAAAAAGAAGTCGCGGATCGACTGCATGCACTAGGGGTGGGGCATGTGGTCGTGAAGCTCGGCGCTAAAGGTGCGATGTGGTCAACTCTTGAGGGAAAATCCGGCTATGTTGATGGGGAGTCAGTCGATAAGCTTGTTGATACGACAGCTGCTGGGGATTCATTTAATGCGGCTTATATTGCGGCATACAGTCAAGGTGCGTCCATGGCTGAAAGCTGCGTTTGGGGTAATCGCCTTGCATCTCAAGTCATTCAGCACAAAGGAGCCATTATTCCTATGGACTACTTACAAACACTAATTACAGATATGGGACAGATTAATGAAAAATAATTTATGGATAGAAACGTTAAGAGCACTTCGTGTTATGCCTGTGATTCAAATTGAGAATGCAGAAGATGCAGTGCCGTTAGCTAAAGTGTTAGTTGAAAATGGATTACCTGCTGCTGAAATTACCTTTAGAACTGAAGCGGCAGAAGAGTCAATTCGTCGTATTCGTCAAGCGTATCCAGATATAGTGTTATGTGCAGGAACCGTATTAACCAAAGAACAAGCGCAGCTGGCAACAGAAGCCGGTGCTGATTTTGTGGTTAGTCCAGGATTTAATCCAAATACCGTTCAATATTGTTTAGATAATGATATTAAAATCATTCCAGGGGTTAATAGTCCAAGCTTAGTAGAACAAGCATTAGAGATGGGGTTATCTGCATTAAAGTTCTTCCCTGCAGAAGCTTCAGGCGGTTTGAATATGTTGAAGTCATTAACGGGACCTTATGGAAATATTCAGCTCATGCCTACGGGTGGAGTGAATCCAAATAATCTACTTAGTTACTTAGCCATTCCTCAAGTTATTGCTTGTGGTGGTACATGGATTGCTCCAACTGAAGCGGTTCGAAATCATGATTGGGACATTATTGCTAAAAATGTACGTGAAACTTGTTCTTTAGTGATGGGTAATGAAGATGGAAAATAATCAAATGACAAAGCACGTAGGGGTATTGCTTGCAGATGGTTTTGAAGAGGGAGAAGCGATTGTTTTTATCGACATAATGCGTCGCTTAGATATCAAAGTTGATGTGCTCTCTTGCATGGAAACGACGGCGTTAAAAACCTATTTTGAAACACGAATATCTGCGGATTATACGCTAAAAGACAAAAAAGATGTTCTCTATGATGCAGTTATGATGCCTGGAGGGCCTAAAGGAACGGATAACTTATCTGCAAATTCGATGGTTATTGATTTTCTAAAGCATCATATAGAGAAAGACAAATACATATGTGCGTTATGTTCATCTGGAGCTAAGGTACTAGCCGCTAATCACCTTCTTAATGGACGAAACTACACGACCGGTGGTGGACTGGAAAAGAAATTTACTGATGGTTGTTTCCAAGATAAGAAAGTGGTTGTTGATGGAAAGTTCATTAGTGGTAAAGGTCTTGGCGTAAGCTTTGAGTTTGCTTTTACTGTAGCTAAGCATCTTTTGTCTGATAATGTTGAAAAAGTAGAGTGGCAAGCACAGCACATTTATTTTGAATAAACGTGGGCTAATTATTTCTATCATGGAGGTGAGTAGGTTTCAATAACTGCAACTTATCTCAAAACTTAAATCTGACTCTGTATCGTATACATAGTGCGATACTTAATGAATACTTTCCATAGAAAGACCACAAGTACAGACTTGCAGTAAATCTATCAAGCTGCGATTGAAAAAGAAGCCCTACCGGCACAAGAGCATTTTGGTGATAAATGGGATGACAAGTCGTTCAAATAAGTCGATCGTGACGGCTCTTTGGAATTATCTCTACATTTTGTCCAGTGAGCCTCAAAATATCCGTAAAGCAATTTACATGATGAAAGCGATTGAGTCACTTAATTGAACGATTAGACAAGTAACTGATAAACGTATAGAGCCAAACGTTTTCGTGACTGAAAGTTCAGTGAAGTACTAGCCTTGAAAGGAACTAAGCCATTTGGTGCGGCCGAGTTCCCCCCGAACTCGACCTGTTCCAGACGCGCAAGCAAAGGCGTTTGGTTTCTGGCTTACTCATAAATTAACCAATTTCAGTTTGTTGTGTAAATAATCAATAGCTTGGCAACTGATAGGTAGGTCGTATTTTGCTGTGCAAAAGCATAGAAATGAATGATGGCGAGAGTGAGGGCTGAACTCATGCAAGGAGGCTGACGTATTGAAGTGCGAGGGCTGACACAATATGAAACATAGCTTGCTAGTTTATAATATCGTTAAATTTAAATTTGTAGGGATTTATAACTAGCTAGTGGAGTGTGCTAGTTTTAAGAGTTGGTCATCTTTTATTCTGGTGTTATACACTGCTTTTAAATTTAAATTAGATTTAGTGTCTGAATTATTAAATCTGACGGGATAAATGATTGTTTAATGTTGATTTGGCAAGATCTTCAAGTATCCTTTATGTAAACAAAACGTTAAATATCGAAAGTAAATTAACAATCATTAAGGAGTCGATGATGTTACATGCTCACGAAAATACCCTACATATTACCCACCTCAGTAACCACGCAGTTGAGGAGTTGTCACCATCATTCTCTAAGCTACCAAGCACAGAGCATGCGGATGGCCAGTTTCGATTGAGAAGATACTCGGTGGTTCAATTCAGTAATGGACAAGTCGTTGAGCAAGACAAACATAACTTTGTTCAGTCTGAAAACATTAATCACTTTCAAGGTGACGTCGTTCGTCAGTTCGAGCCGATTGAAGCGAATATTTTAGGCAGTGAAGGCATGCAAGAAATGTGTGAACTGTTTATTGAAACCAACGGACTTGAAGACGGGCAAGAAATCGAAATCCATCAGATTCGTATTGCCGCTATTTTTGAAGAGACACAAGTTGCTCCAGAAGGTGTTCACCAAGATGGTTTTGACCACATCGCTTTAATCGGTGTGAACCGACATAACATTGTGGGTGGTGAAATCATGCTGTATCAAGACTCACATGAAGCACCATTTTTTAGAAAGGTGTTAGGTGATGGCGAGGTTGCGATGCTGGCAGACAGTAAGCTTTGGCACAATGCACAACCGATTCGCACCATAGACCACGATGAGATGGGCTATATGGATGTGTTTGTTCTAACAGCTAAGGATGCGCGCAATGTCCTTCACTCTTAATGATGTACGCCAACAGTTTAGTGCTTTAGGCCAATATCATAACGGCAAGCCTGTGACCTTTTTTGATGGTCCGGGTGGATCTCAGGTGCCTGAGAATGTTTTAGCTTCGATGACCGAATACCTAGGCCATTTCAATTCAAACCTAGGCGGCCACTATTTTTCTAGCCAAAAGACCACGGGCTTAATGCAGCAAGCGCGAGAAGCGGCGCAAGCACTGCTTAATGCGGAGTCTTCTGGCAACGTTGTGTTCGGTGCGAACATGACATCGCTGACCTTCCAACTTAGCCGAGCGATCAGCCGCGATTGGAAAGAGGGCGATGAGGTTATCGTCACGGCGTTAGATCATTACTCAAATGTATCGAGCTGGCAGCAAGCGGCAGACGACAAAGGCGCGATTGTTCGCCAAGTTCGCGTAGACGAGTCGGATTGCAGTTTGGATATGGCGCATTTTGAATCGCTACTTAACGAGAAAACCAAGCTTGTCGCGGTGACGTTTGCTTCGAACACGACAGGCTCAATTGTCGATATGGCGAAAGTTATAGAGCTTGCACATCAACATGGTGCGCAGGTTTATGTTGATGCTGTGCATTACGCGCCACATCACTTGATTGATGTTCAGCAACTGAATTGTGATTTCTTAGCGTGTTCAGCGTATAAGTTCTTCGGCCCGCATGTTGGCATTGCTTATGTTGCGCCTCAATGGCTACACACGTTAAAGCCTTACAAGGTTGAGCCTGCAACCAATATAGGCCCAGGTCGATTTGAGACAGGAACACAAAGCTTTGAAGGCCTTGCCGGTGTGATTGCGGCGGTAGATTACTTGGCGCAGTTAGGCGATCCCGCCGATTCATTGCGTTCTCGTTTAGAGCAAAGCTACGTGCTGTATAACAAGCACGAGAGCCAACTCAGTGAGTACTTCCTTAAACGCTTGGCCGACCTTGAAGGGGCAAAGCTTTACGGGAAAACCGAGTTTGATTCGAACCTAAGAACCCCGACGTTTGCGGTTACCTTTGAAAACCATTCTCCAGAGCTCATCGCTAAGAAGTTGGGTGAGCATAATATCTGTGTGTGGAATGGACATTTCTACGCATTAGGTTTGGTGAAACAGTTGGGTATTGAAGAGCAGGGCGTGGTGCGTATTGGTTGTATGCATTACAACTCGATTGAAGAGATCGACTTGTTGTTCAATGTGCTCGAAGGGATCTTGCGAAGCCACTAGCAGAAGTAATTAGCAAGAAGTCACTAGCACCTTAGTGGTGACAAAATTAAAAAAGAGCATGCTTCTCTCAAGAATATTGAGTAGGAAGTATGCTCTTTTTGTTTCATGAACTTATATCTGTTTAGCAAAGTCTATTAAGACTAAAGCCGCTAATCGCTAATCGAAAAAGCCCTTGATTTAACTAAGACAACTGCTTAACGAGGGCTGCACCTACTGCGTGCGCACTGGTTGGGTTCTGACCGGTAATCACTCGCTCATCAACAATTACAAGCTCATGCCAAGGTTGAACCTTGTTGAAACGCGCTGCGCTACGAGCAAGAGATTCTTCCAATAAGAATGGAATGTCATTGATGGTGCCAAAGTCGATCTCTTCTTCACGAGTAAAGCCAGTCACCGATTTAGAGCTTAATAGCTTCTCGCCATTGCTTAGAACAATCGGAAGCAGTGCTGCTGGGCCGTGACATACTGATGCAATCACACCACCATCTTCATAATGTTTAGCTGCAATCGTTGCGAATTGCTCGTCGGTTGCTAAGTCAGAAAGTAGGCCGAATCCACCTGGGTAGAAGATAGCATCGTAGCTTTCAACGTTTACTTGGCTTACAGGAATCGTGTTGTTAATGCGGTTCTGGAAGTCATCGTCAGCCAAGATCTCTGCGTTTACTGAATCACCTTCAATATCGGTTCCGTACAATGGGCCTTTACCACCCTTGATAGACGCGATGTCGTACTCAAAACCCGCAGCAATGATCTCTTTCAATGCATGAGTCAGTTCTGGAGCGTAAGTACCGTTCGCTTGGTCTGTATCGCCTAATGTTGCGTGGTTAGTCACTGGGATTAGTATTTTTTTCATGATTCGTTCCTTTGAGCACGTTTGTTTGGTTTCAGCGTCGTTGTTTTGATTTAGATACCGCTGTTTCGTTACCTGTAATACTAGTAGTAAACCATTTGAGTGATAATATGCCGAGTAGGCAAAACATTATTGCTATATAGCAATAGTGGGTGTGAATTAGTCGGATGTGAACTCGTTAGATGTAAACAGGTGAAGTATGGATAGCTTTGAAGGTATTAATGAATTTGTAGCGGTAGCTGAGTGTCACGGCTTTTCTGCGGCAGCAAAACAGCTGGGTTGCAGCACCAGCCATGTCAGCCGCCAAGTCTCGAGACTAGAAGAAAGGGTAGGCGTGGCGTTGTTGGCGCGTTCAACTCGTATGGTGAGCTTGACCGAGTCTGGGCATACCTATTATCAGCAATGCAAAGATCTGGTTATCGGGCTGCAACAGGCGAATGAACAAGTCACGTCTCAACAAGCTCAGCTGAGCGGTACTTTGCGTGTGAGTGCTGCGGGTGCGTTTGCTGAAAATCATGTTGCCGCGGCGCTGATGGAATTTGCGAAAGACCATCCTGATCTGACTATCGAAATGAACTTCAATACCAATATGGTTAACTTCATCGAAGATGGTATTGATTTCGCGATTCGTTATGGCCGACTTGATGATTCGGGTTTGGTGGCAAGGAAGCTGGTGGATCGCCCGATGGCAGCGGCCGCGAGTCAGAACTACATCGACCAATTCGGTTCTCCAACACAGCCAGAACAGTTGAAGTTACACAGCTGTATTATTGCTAACAGTGATCAGTGGTTGTTTGAGAAAGACGGAAAACCGTTAAATGCGGTGCGCGTGCATGGGCGTTGGAAAAGCAATAACTCGAGTGCGGTACTTAAAGCTTGTGAAGAAGGGCTTGGCATTGTTTATCTTCCCAAAAGCAGCTTCAATGGCGGTCTTGACAATGGAAAGCTCGTTCCAGTGCTAGAAGAATATTGGGGAGCAGGAACCAGCAGTTGGATCGTATACCAGAACCGTCGCTTTCTTCCACAGAGAGCAAGGTTGGCTATCGACTTCTTAGTCGCTTACTTTTCGGATTGGAATGAATAACCGACAAGGTTTCAAGCTAACAGCCAACAAGATAGAAGTGAATAACGAACGGATTTGAAAAGAGTCGTGATTAGCTCTAGCTACCGACTTTAAAGCGGAAAACAGAAAAGCTAATGCTTACATAGATATACGTTATCTTTTTTTGTTTTTTGACGCGAGTAATAGGATTGAGATACTTGTCTACTTTTAGTGACTCGTGTTAGCGATAGAATTGTAGAGAAGCCTGTAGCAGTACGATATACTAGATACCATATTAATGCCCCTAACGCGTGAAAGATTGTGTGGAAGCGTTGGCAGGATGTGTTGTTATGCTCCAGTTTGTGGGGTGTAGCGAGAGTGCGGAGTTGGCAATGTCTTCAATAAATTTCGAATCCACGTACGGTGTAATAACTATTCAAGATATGAATGTAGTTAGTGTTGACGCTAATTATGCTCGCATCTATGGATACCAATCACCCGAAGAACTACTTACTAATATAGATAGCTTCCTAGATCTAATCTCAGAAGAATACCATGTTTTAGCCTATCAAAATTACCTTGAAACGATCAGTGGTCAACGCGATCCGCAGGTTCACACCTATGTTAATGTTGATCGCAATGGTCGAGAGTTCACAGTATTCTCTATTGACCATGTGACAGAGTGGCAAGGTCGGCCAGCACTGCAAGTCACGGTGATCGATCTTTCCCCTGCGATTCAGCTACAAAATGCGGTGCGTGAACAAGATAAGATGTATCACGATATGATCATGCAATCAGGGCAGGGCATCTTGGTTCACCGAGAGTTCAAACCGCTGATGGTCAATCAATCGTGGGTTAAAATGCAGGGTGGTTCTTCCATAGAGCAAGTTTTAAAGCTGGACTCTATCCTTACATTGGTGCCAAAACAGAATACGGATGGTATCAGTAAGCACTATCAAGCGATCGTGTCGGGTGAGTTGTCGGGAACCAGCACTGTGGTTGAAAACATTGGTTTCGATGGCATTCATCGATTCTTCAATATTTACGATAATGCGATTACTTGGCGAGGTCAGCCGGCTGTTCAGGTTGTGCTCGAAGATGTCACTCAAAAAGTGATGTTGGAAAAGCAATTGGTTCATCAAGCGAATTACGATGAAATGACTGACTTACTCAATCGCAGAGCGATTTATGAGTGGTTAAGGGAACATATTGCCTCTGATACTCATGTCGTCAGTATGCTGCTTGATATCGATGACTTCAAATCGATCAATGATGCTTACGGGCATATGGTGGGCGATGAGGTTATTTGCGCATTGGCTAACATTACTAAACGTAATGTTGAGAGAGTGGGTGGTGTGGCAGGCCGCTGGGGTGGAGAAGAGTTTATTCTCTTTATTCCCAATGCGTCACCTAACGTTTCGCGAGAAGTTTCTGATCAGATCCGACAGCAATTTAATCAGGTCGAGTTCAAAGTGGGCGAACAGATTCGTTTTAATGTGAGTGTGAGTATCGGAGTGAGTGACAGTCGATCTTGCGAAGGAAAAGTGTCCATCGATGCACTCGTCAACCTCACAGACCAATCTTTGTATCGAGCCAAAGCGAATGGAAAGAACTGCGTGTGCGGAGAAGTGGTTGCGCATTAACGTCTAAAACCGTCATCCAAAGACGAATAGAATCTACAACGAAAAATGCCCTCAAGTCATCACTTGAGGGCATTTTAGTTTTTGGCTATTAACTGAACGCTTCTCACTATGAGAAACGCTTAAGTTCTATAAATTAGGCAGACACTTCCACTTCGTAAGAACCAAATTTACGGATGTTAATCACGCCAGTATCTAGGATAAGGTATTGACCTTTAATGCCTTGAAGTACGCCCGTCACTTCAGGGTTCTTATCAAAGTTGTGCGATACAATTTTCACTGGGTGCTGTTCAACTGGGTAGCTCAAGGAAGTGATGTTTTCGCTCAGAATCTCAATAGCATCGTCACCAAACTTCGCTCTGATCTCTTGGATCTTATCTCCAACCAGTGGTAGCAGCTCTTTTGCTTTCTCTACCAACTCCATATCGTCGCCGTCGCCTTTAAGCAGTGTGCGCCAGTTAGTTTTGTCAGCAATGTGCTTCGCTAATTCGACTTCAATAAGGCCAGAGATCTGACGTGTTTTTACCTTCAAAATCGGTAGGCCTTGAGTGGCACCTTGATCTATCCAGCGAGTTGGAATCTGTGTATGGCGAGTGATTCCTACCTTAAGGCTTGATGTGTTCGACAGGTAAACGAAGTGATCGACGAAGCAATTTTCTTCACCCCATTGAGGTTCGCGACAAGTGCCTTGATCGTAGTGGCAAGTCTCGGGCCTCATGATGCACATGTCGCAGCTAGCTAGCTTTTTCATGCACACAAAGCAGTGGCCTTGAGAGTAGCTTTTCTTGGTTTTCTTGCCACACGAACAACAAAAAATATTGCCTGTGTGGGTAAGGTTGATGGTTTTACCAATTAGAGGGTTTAGCTCTACAAACTCTTCTCCTACAGGTAAGCGGTAGGTAACCGCACCATCAAGGGAAGCACTCATTTTCTTGAGTGTTCCTTTTGCTAATAAAGACATGACATTACTCGTTGTATTTTGATTATTATTTCGTCGACTCGGTCGCTCTGTAAGCAGGCGTTACGGTTAACGATGATTATGCGATGAGTATAACAAATAGAGTCCGTTTTAATACGCAATATTACTTGATTTTTGCGATGGATAATTGATGAGTAAACGCTCGCTCAAAATTATGGTATGACATTTTGTTCAGGCGTGATATAACGTTTTTTAGTAAATTATTGGCATTAAGATCACTAATTTACCTAACTTATTTTTTATCGTGAAATCCCAACTATAGGGACCTTAAGCCGGAAGCTTAGACGTGAAGTGGATCCATAAAATAGTCATCTTTTTAGTTATCACGACACTGGCGATTGTCCAGTATTACCGTGTGAGCGGAAATCGTGTGATAACGGCAATTACGCCGGATAAATATGAGTTTATCGCGACCAGCGATCAAGTGGATAGGGGTGTCAGTACGTCCCAGTTATCTTATCAAAATGGTCAGTATATTCTCGATTGCGAGCTTAAAAAGTCTGAGTATCCGTGGCCTTATTGCGGCCTATCGATTCGTATCAACCCAGACATTACCACTGGCCTTGACCTTTCTCAGTACCACACCTTTAGAGTCAATATTGATTACCATGCGGAGGCCGATTCTAGCGGTCGTTTGCGAACTTACCTGCGTAATTATAATCCTGCTTATTCGGTTCCTGATGACGAGTACACGCATAAGTACAACGGGATGGAGTTTTCTCCTGGCGTGGATGGTGGTGTGATTGAGATTCCGATCAAAAACCTGCAAGTAATGACATGGTGGTTAGCGGATAACGAGATTGCACTAGAGCATTCAGCGCCTGAGTATTCGAACGTGAATATGGTCGAGTTTGCTACCGCGTCTGGTGCGAAACTGGGTCAACATCGAATTGTTATCCGTAGTATTGAATTTGAAGGTACGTATATCACGGGTGAAAGCCTATTTATGATCCTGCTGTTTGTCTGGGTAGGTACGGGTACCGTGTTCTTGTTTTCAGAGTTGCACCGTTCACGTAAGCGTATGGTCATCGCAGAGAAAAGGCATCATCACTTAAAGAACGTCAATCGAGCACTGAGAGAGCAAAACTTTGAGTTTTCAGAAAAGGCTCATCGTGATGAACTGACTGGGATTCTCAACCGACACGCGATTCGTGATTGGCTAAAAATGCAGTCTCAGCAGGTAAAGCAGGGGCATGGAAAGCTGAGTATGTTGTATCTCGATATCGACTACTTCAAGAGCGTCAACGATAAATACGGACACCAAATGGGTGATCATATTTTACGAGAATTCAGCATGGTGGTCGGCAGTTCGATCAGCGCTTCCGACAAATTGGTGCGCTGGGGCGGTGAAGAGTTTATTGTTTTTTGCCCGGAGACTGACGCTGGTGAAGCTCAAAGAAAGGCCGAGAAAATCCGACTTTTAGTCAGCCAGCACCTTTGGGTTCATGGCGATCCACTCACTTGCAGTATTGGTGTTGCCGAGATGAAACAAGAGCGGGTGACAGAGACCATTGCTCGCGCTGATGAAGCCTTGTATCAAGCGAAGCATTCAGGGCGAAATCAGGTGATTTTGAGTCACTAATCTGAAAATTGTTTTGGTTAGTTTATAAGCCACATGTGCATATGTGACGTGTGGCATTTTTATGGGCGCTATATGAGTTTACCCTCTAGAGCCTTTGTTGATTTGCTTGGATAACGTATAAAAAATGATCTCACTGTTCTTTAAATGTCTGCTTGGTGCAGCGGCTGTTTTGTTGATTGCGCTGCTGTCGAAAAGTAAGAGCTTTTACATCGCAGGCTTAGTGCCGTTGTTTCCAACCTTTGCTCTGATTGCTCACTATATTGTTGGCACGGAACAAACCATGGTGGAGCTACGTACCACGGCACTCTTTGGCTTGTTCTCGCTTGTGCCGTACGCGGCTTATCTTGGCGCGGTTTATGTGTTCAGTTATCGCTACAATTTGGTATCGACGCTTTCTTTAGCCACTGTCGTTTGGGTTATGTGTGCTTCTATGCTGCTGTTAGGTTGGACGCGTTTGGTGCCAAGTGTGGCGTGAGAGCCAGATCTTAGAACGGTAATGAGTGCTTGGTGGCAAGTTGATACAAAAAAGGTGACAAGCTGACACAAAAAAGGTGGCGCGGGGCCACCAAAAGGGAAAAGCGTTTCTTGTTTTTAGATGCCCGTTTAGCTGATTTAGTTAAACTGATCTGGTTAGTTAAACGGATCTTGTTAGTTAAACGGATCTTGTTAGCTGAGCGGGCATTTTTGTACTGGTTGAGCCGGGGGAGGCTGCAACCAGACTTTTTTGGGGGCATTCCTGTAAACATTTATCTATAAGCATTTACCTATAAATATGTGTTTCTAAGCACTTGCCTATAAAGCTTTCTCTATAAGTGTTTGCTGCTTACCAGAAGATCCACGCGAACAGTGTTAGCACTAGGATACAAACTAGGTTCAACACCATACCGACTCGCATCATTTCTTTTTGTTTGATATGACCAGAGCCAAATACAATCGCATTAGGTGGTGTCGCGACTGGTAGCATGAAGGCACAAGATGCGGCAATCGCAATTAGTGCAGACAAGATAACTGGCGACATCCCCAGCGCTTCAGCAATGGTTGCAAATACAGGGACAAGTAAGGCTGCACTCGCTGTGTTACTCGCAAATTCCGTTAGGAATACCACGAACGCTACCACGGCTAGAATCGTAAGAAGCACGCCTGCTGTTTCTAGAAATCCGCTTAGTGAGTGTGCTAGGAATACGCTGGTTCCAGTCGCTTTAAGAATGTTACTTAAACAGATACCGCCACCGAACAGGATAAGTACACCCCAATCCGTTGTCTTCTCGACATCTTTCCATTCAACCGCTCTTGAAGCGCCAAGCAGTACAATGGCACCAATCGCCACCAAGCTATCAAATTTAGAGAAACCGCCAATCATTGCGTTAATTGGTTTTCCGAATATCCAAAGCGTTACGGTTAAAAGGAAGATAGACAGTGTGATTTTTTTGCTGTTCGTCCACTCTACAGGAGCGTGGTCTAGCTCGAATTTATGGTCGAGCTTGGGCTTAGTCATCACGTATAAAACAATCATCGTGATTGGCAATAAGATCATTGAGATAGGTAGGCCAAGTGCCATCCACTCTGTGAAGCTCAAGCCGACTTCTGCGGCAGCAATTGCGTTTGGTGGGCTACCCACTAAGGTTGCGATGCCACCAATCGATGCACAGTAAGCGATGCCTAGTAGCACAAACACGTAGGTGTTACGGTCTTCACTTTGGTCGACTTTGTTCATGATGCCTAGAACAAGAGGAAGCATCATTGCTGTGGTTGCTGTGTTTGAGATCCACATTGATAAGCCCGCACTCACACCGAACAGCATGAACACGGCGACCGACATTCTGCCTTTTGCAATCAACAGTACTTTGTCAGCAATCGCTTTATCTAACTCTTGCTTGTTCAGAGCGGCTGCCAATGCGAAGCCACCCATGAATAGGAAGATGATTGGGTTCGAAAAGTTAGCCAGCGCAGCGGGCGTGTTGAATACACCAAACAAGACAGCCAATAGGGGAACGAGCAAAGCGGTGATGCTGACGTGAATCGCTTCTGTTAACCATAGAATGGCAACGAACACGAGAATACTTAAACCTGTATTCACTTGCGCTTCGAATGGCAGGGTATTGAGCAAAAGTGCAAATAACGTGAAATTACCAATTAATATCATGCTGTTGCGGGTAAACAACCAGTGTTTCAGTGTAGTAACAAGTGCCGTCATAAGACGCTCCTTTTGTTATCCTCGTTTTATTGGTGCACGACTTCATTGAGTCGTGCTTATTATTTTCGAGGTATATAGACTTGATGTAGGGTCAGACTTTGTTGGAAGAATGTTACTCAAGTTAATAAAGGAGTGTTGGTGTGTTTTTGCTTAACAATGGGGAAGTGTGAGGCAACAAATTCAAAATGTGTAGTTTTCTACACATCGGTCTCTGCTGGTTCTAAAATAGGGCTTGCTGTAGGGTCTACAACAGGGTTTACAGTGGGGTCAGTAATAGGGTTTGGAATCGGAAATAATTCCGGTTTTGGACTGGGTTGAATTGGCTCTTTAGGTCCAAGGAACTTTGGCGTTGTCCCCATAATATACAGATCAAGGAATGCTTTGGTGCGCGCAAACACTTCACGTAAACGTATTGAGGTTCCCGAATGGTGGGTTGGTCCTGAAACCGCCAAACACTGCGCATGAATATCGTAAGAATTGGCGATGAAGAGCGCTCTTTCACAGTGGAATTTCTGAGTGATGATCAGAAAATTATCAGTATCGAATATCTTTTTGGCGCGAACAATCGAGTCTAAGGTTCTGAACCCCGCGTAATCTAGATTGATGCGTTCATCGGGGACACCCGCTTTCAACAAGTCGCGCTTCATCGTCCACGGTTCATTGTAAGAGCGATGAGCGTTATCGCCACTCAGTAGAAATTGATCCACTTTTTCACGATCGAACAGCTCAATCGCGGCTTCGATTCGGTGTTTATAATAGTCGTTGAGTGTTCTACCCAGATATTTGCTTGTGCCAAGCACAACCGCGACCTCAAGCTCGGGCACGTCATCAATATTGTAGATGATGCGATCTTCCGCTTGCCATGAAACCCAATAATCGATCGCAATAACCGCAGCGCTGCCAACTAAGAACACGAGGAAAGCGCCAAACAGAAAACCTTGCAGTTTTTTGTAAGCTTTTGATAAGTAGCTACGGAAAATGTGAGAATCAAATTTCACTCTCGGTATGGTCCTTTGACTGAGCATTAATTTTTGAGTGCTCGATAATACCAAATAAAAATGAGAAAAATCAGTTAAAAAGACAAGACAGTGTAAAGAAAAAAGCCCCTGCAATTGCAGAGGCTCTTGTAAGAGTATAGTTAACGCTCTTTATTCCAAGCGCAGTGCGCTTTATTCAAAGTACAGCACGCTTTATTAGAATGCAGTACGCTTGTAGCGACGGTAAACCGGCTGCCAGAAGTGCTGGTCAATCGCTTGTTGAAGAGCTTCTTCAGTGATCTCTAGTGCAACACCCTGCTCAATCGCTTTTTTACCAACGGCAAGAGCAATCTTCTTAGATACGGTGTGAATCTCTTCCAATGGTGGAAGTAGCGCACCTGAACCATTGATAGCAAGTGGAGAACACGTAGCAAGCGCACGGCTTGATTCCATCAGCATTTCATCAGTGATACGTGAAGCATTCACAGCCAATACACCAAGGCCAATACCTGGGAAGATGTAGCTGTTGTTACACTGAGCGATTGGGTAAGTGGTGCCGTTATGAGTTACTGGCTCAAATGGGCTACCTGTCGCAACCAGTGCTTGGCCATCAGTCCAACGAATAATGTCGTTTGGAGTTGCTTCAACACGGCTTGTTGGGTTAGACAGTGGGAACACGATAGGGCGTTCACAGTGTAGGTTCATCTCTTTGATGACTTCTTTGCTGAACAGACCTGGAGCACCAGATACACCAACCAATACTGTTGGTTTCGCGTGGCGAACGACGTCTAGTAGAGAGAAACCAGTGCCGTCGCTTTCCCAGTCTTTGGTGTTTTCGTTGGTTTGAACGAGACGCTGTTGGAAATCAAGCAGGTTTTGCATGCCTTCCTGTAGCAGACCCCAACGGTCAACCATGTAAACTTGAGAGCGTGCTTGTGCATCGCTGATACCTTCAGACACCATTTGAGCAATGATAGCTTCGGCAATACCACAACCTGCAGAACCCGCACCTAAGAAGGTGATGCGTTGATCTGAAAGTTTGCTGTTTGCTGCTTTACATGCTGCAAGTAGAGAACCAACCGTTACGGCTGCTGTGCCTTGGATGTCATCGTTGAAACAACAGAGGCGATCTTTGTAACGCTCAAGCAGTGGCATTGCGTTCTTTTGTGCGAAATCTTCGAACTGAACTAATGCATCAGGCCAACGGCGTTGAACCGCTTGGATGAACTCTTCAACGAATGCATCGTAATCCGCACCTGTGATACGAGGGTGACGCCAGCCCATGTACATTGGGTCTGCAAGACGTTGAGGGTTGTTTGTACCCACATCGAGCACGATTGGTAGCATGTAAGCTGGGCTGATACCGCCACAAGCTGTGTACAGTGCTAGCTTACCAATTGGAATACCCATGCCACCGATACCTTGGTCTCCCAAACCAAGAATACGCTCACCATCCGTAACCACGATAACTTTAACGTTGTGGTTTGTCGCATTGTTCAGTAGGTCATCGATACGATCGCGGTTCGGGTATGAGATAAACAGACCACGGCCACGACGGTAAATATTTGAGAAGTTCTCACATGCTGCGCCAACCGTTGGCGTGTAAATGATAGGCATCATTTCAGAAATGTGGTTTTGAACTAAACGATAAAAAAGCGTTTCATTAGTGTCTTGGATGTTACGAAGGTAGATATGCTTATCCATATCACTTTCGAAGTTACAATATTGCTTGTATGCACGTCCTACTTGCTCTTGGATTGTTTCGGTCGTTTCCGGTAACAAGCCTTCAAGGTTGAAAGAACTGCGCTCTTCAGCAGAGAATGCGCTGCCTTTGTTTAGAAGAGGGGTACTTAGTAGAGCAGGACCAGCATAAGGGATATATAGAGGGCGTTTATCGTTGTTCATTGGATGCCTAATATGGGAGAAAGGGTAACCGAAAAATGATAACGGTTTAGTTATTCAATTGTAAATAGTTTCCCTCCGATCTTTGCAAACAAAATGATATTCTTACCCATGTCCCACACTTATCGAATTCTAGCGCCATAATTCGTTATACTTCGCTCACACTTTTTCGCGACTCCTCCTTTTTATGTCATTACTTCCTATCGATTCTTATCAAAACGTATTCCACGAGCAAATCGCCAATTCTCACCTTGTAGTCGAAGCTGAAACCGGATCGGGTAAATCAACACGTTTGCCACTTTGGGCTTCTCAGCATGGACGAGTGCTGGTGGTGGAACCAAGACGTATCGCGTGTACGTCATTGGCTAAATATCTGGCACAGCAATCGGGTGAGAAGATTGGTGACAAGGTTGGCTATGCGATTAAGCTTGAGTCGGAGTACAACGAGCAAACTAACGTTGTGTTTGTGACTCCCGGTATCGCGCTGCGTTGGTTATCAGAAGATGGATTAGCCAGTTTTGATGTGATTGTGGTGGATGAGTTTCACGAGAGGCGCTGGGACATTGATCTGCTGGTGGCGATTCTCAAACAAAAAGAAAGCCATCGCTTGGTGATCACGTCAGCAACCATTGAAGGGGAGCGTCTTGCTCATTACTTGGATGCGAATCGAATTAGCTGTGAAGGCCGAACTTATCAAGTTGCTATTGAACACAGGGCGAATGAATCAAGAGCATTGCCCGATATTCGATATCTAGAGCAACGCATTGCTGAAGAAGTGAATCATCAACTGATCGCTTCACATGGCGATATCTTGGTTTTCCTGCCGGGTAAAAAAGAGATCGTGCAATGTGAACAAGCCTTGGCGAAGAATCCAGATATCCAAGTGGTGAAATTACATGCGTTAGTCAGTGATAAAGAGCGAGATCTAGCGTTATCTGGTCGTAATACCGATATCCATGCTAACGGTAATAGTCTGAGAAAGGTCATCCTTGCTACTAACGTTGCAGAAACCTCCCTCACCATACCTGATATTGGCGTGGTGATAGATTCAGGATTAGAAAGACGCACCGTTCAACGAAACGGAAGAACCACACTGATGCTTAAAGCCATATCACGAGCGAGTGCCAAACAACGAGCTGGCCGCGCGGGTAGGGTGATGGATGGCATTTGTGTGCGTCTATATGGCGAGCATGCGGCGTTAGAGTTAGTCACACCACCTGAATTGCAGCGTGAAGAGCTGACAGAACCTATGTTGGCCGCGGCATGTTGTGGTGCTCCGTTTGAGAGCTTGTCCTTCCTTGATCCTATTCCTGAGAAGTCATTAAACAGCGCGACTCAAACCTTGCTGACGATGGAGGCGATTAATAGCGACCATAAAATTACCGAGCATGGCAAAAAGCTGTATCCGCTGCCGATTGATGCTTTGTATGCCGATATTGTTACTCGAATCAAAACCAAAGCATTAAAAGAAGCGATGGTCGATCTCACAGCGGCGTTGTCCGTTCCTGCTCGCTTGTACCAATTACCAAACAATGCAGAACATTTGGAAGCGCTGGCTCAGCAAGAAAAGGAAGGGTGTGATCTAAGCCTGTTGATTCAGATTGTTCGTGGTCGCGATTATCCGCATTTAGAAATCGACCAACAGGCACTGAATGAAGCTCAAGGACTGGCAAAGCAAATGCGTGAGGTGTTTGAACTTCCTCAGTTAGAAGTCGCGTCACGTTTCCAACGTATTGAACTGCTTAAGACTATTGTGAATTTGCATCCTGATCTGGTGTTTGTGCGCCGGCTGAAGAGGAAAGAAGCCTTTGCCAATGGAGTGTTAGAGGTAGTACTCGGCCGTCAGAATCGTTTCCCGGACAATGCACAAGCGATGTTGGTGCTTGATACCCATAGTTTGCCGGGAAGAGGTGTTAAGCAAACACTGACCTTAGCGACGGTCACGGCACCTATTCCTCTTGATCTTATCATTGAAGCTGAACTCGGAGAGTGGGAGCAAGGTGAAACAAGAGTAAATGATGATGGAGTCTTTACCGAAATGGCTTTGGTGTACGCAGGCCGTACAATTACGACCAAGCTCGTCGCGGCTGAAGGGCAACTATCATTAAAGCCTATTGTCGATCTTGTGTTAAAAGGCGTCCAACTGCCCGGTTTTGCAAAGGATCGTACTCAAGAAATCAGACACTGGCAGTTGTATGTAAAACTTGGGCTCGATGAACAAACAAAATATACTCCTGAGATCGAGCAACTTAGCTTTGAACTATGGTTTATACAACAGCTTGAGGTGTTAGGGGTTACCGATGTCAGCGAGCTAGAAATGTTTGAACATTCAGACATTCCATTTGATGGTATCCCAGAATGGCTCTATTCAGAGTTCTCTGAAAAATACCCGTTTGCACTGAGCCTTGCCGACTTACAACTCGATGTAGAATACTTGCCCGCGCGAAAGCTGATTTACGTGCACTATCAATCGGGTAGCCGAAAGTTATCACCAAAACGCTGGGAGCTGCCAACATGGTCTGGCTGGCGTATTCAATACAAAAAAGCGAGCCGGATAATTGATATAAAATAGATAGATAAGTTTTATCTCTAAAATATTAATCAAATAGGTGCATATATGATTATTCAGTGCTTATTTTGTTACAAAATTGATTTTTATATGCCTTTTTAACCAATCAAAAGGTCATAAAAGACTATTCTTCTATATCCTATTGCTATAAAGAAAGAGTTGATAGATATTGAGTATATTGTGTTGTCAAAGTGTCGGGGGACATCATGGATAAACAGATAGAGACGCGTGTAGAGTTCGATTACACAACCTTTCTTGGCGCCTCATGCAGTAAAAAATGGACTTTTCTGGAAGCACTAACCACAATTGCGCCAGTATTCAGTACCGTCTGGCGAGATAGCATTAAAGAGCTAGCAAGCCCTGAAGATCGTTTATGGCAGATGGCATTAAAATCAATGTCGACGCGTAAAAGTGATGAGTCAAACATTGTTACCTTACTTAAGCTGGCTAGGCTGGAAGGGATCAATGAGCTCAAAGTTGTTATGCCATATTCTCTTGAAGAAGAGCAGATAGAGTACATCGAGACGCGCAGTCATTTAGTGATTGCCGAGAATACTGGAGAAGAGTTTACTATCAAGCTGTAATCTCTCAGTATTGCTTAGAGCTTAGAGCTTAGAGCTTAGAGCTTAGAGCTTAGAAGCGAGCTCAAATAATATTAAAACCGCACATGTAAAAAGGGCCTCAATAATGATGAGGCCCTTTTAGTATCTGGAACTTGTGTTTACGAGCTTACTCGCTTTCTAGAATGCAATCAGTCAACTAGACCATAGTCAGCACGCAGTACATCGATAATTTCTTGCTTAGGATTTTCGCTCAGTACGATCTCTGCACCTGTGATTTTCGCTGCGATATCAAGATAAGTGCGAGACAGAGACATCAGTGAATCAAGAGGCAGCTCATTGTCACGAGCTAATGCTTCACGTTCTGGCATGCGTTCTTTGTTCAAAAGGATGTCTGCATCAGGAAAGTAGTTAAGCAAGAACTGACGGAACCCCTCTTTAGAGTTTTCAACGATGTTGCCTTTGTTGTATTCCTGAGTATCCCAAATGCGAGATGAATCTGGAGTACCCACTTCGTCCATGTAGATCAGCTTTTCTTTACCTTGAGCATCGTTGACGTAACCAAATTCAAACTTTGTATCCACAAAGGTTTGGTCGACTTTCGCGAGTGCTTGGCTGATAACGTTGAAGCCTTCTTTTAGCAGCTTTTCGTAATGCGCAATGTCACTTGCTTGAGTAAAGTTGAACGCTGCGAAGTTATCTTCGATGTTGTTACGCGAGATATTCACATCGTCAGCTTCTGGAACACCAGGGATACCTTTCAAAATCCCTTTTGTTGAAGGCGTGATCAGTAGCTCAGGTAGCTTCTTGTCTTTCTCGAGACCTTCCGGCATTTCGATACCACAGAATTCACGTTCGCCGTTTGCGTATGCACGCCACATTGAACCTGTGATGTATTGACGACAAATTGCTTCGATCATAACTGGGCGAGCTTTTTGTACAATCCATACAAACGGGTGAGGGATATCAAGAATATGACTGTCAGCAAGTCCGTTGTCTTTAAACAATTTGAACCAGTGGTTAGAGATAGCATTCAGAGCCGCTCCCTTACCTGGAACACCTTTAAGATTACCTTCACCACGCCAGATACAATCAAATGCAGAGATACGGTCACTGATCACCATGATTGCTAAAGGTGCATCTGGTGCTACATCGTAGCCTTTCTCTTTGATTAGTCGTTGACTATCTTCTTCAGTTAACCAGTAGACTGAGCGAACTTTGCCACTGTGGACAGGTTTGTCAGTACGGATTGGTAGGTCATCATTTACGGCAAGAACTTGATCAGCAAGGCTCATTTAGACATTCCTATCTTTTATCAAACGTCATACAGAGAAGTGCGGTGTGCACATGATTAGACGGGCATTATACTCAATCTACTATTTCCTTCCAGATAAAAAGCAAACGATTGCTAAATCTATTGTTTAAATAAAAACCCCCGCCTAACAATTCGCCAAAAAATAGGTGAATCGTAGGGCAGGGGAAGGCAGTATATTTGGACTGTGTTTTGGAGCTATGCGGTTAAGTTAAGTTAAGTTAACTTAAGTTTGTTAGCTAAACGATTAAACTATGTTTGTGGGCCATGTTTTTGAGCCAACATGTTATTAAGCAAGGTGGCTTAGTGAATGCGCTCTGAATTCGCATCCATAAAGAACACTTCACACTGAAAGCGCGTTCCTAATGTTCTTAGGTATTGCTGACTGAATTGATCAATCGATGCACTTGCCACAATCGCACTCGCATTCTTAGAGCGAATGGCTTTCTCGACGGTTTCTACCTCAGTCATTTGATGAGAGGCTTTCATATGAATAACTCGGTCGCAGCAAACATTATGTTGCTTGAGCTGCTTAGCGGATGGTCTCGGTGTTTGAGCCGTAAACAGTAGCCACTGATGTTGGTTGGACAGCAACGCCATTCTTGCAAATAACGCTTCCTCGTTTGAATTTTTGCTTTTACGAGAAACTGATGTAAATGCGCAGTGAACTAGCGGGCTAGAGTGTTGGGCTTTAACGTGTGCTTGAATCATTTTGCTGTCCTTATATACATGCTGTATGTGTATACAGTAGTTTTAGTTGCTTATAAGATCAAGCGTTTTTTGCGGGATTATTGGACGATTTTGTCTGAACTTATAGGTGTTATGTTGTTAAATTATTGAAATTATTTGACAAATTAAATTAGAATGAATTTGCTACTTTGTCTCATAAGTTCAAAAAATGTGAGCTTTATACAGGTGTATACCGTGGTTTTGACAGAAAAGTACTGTATACACCTGTATAGAAGATAGAAGATAGAAGATAGAAGATAGAAGATAGAAGATAGAAAAGAGAAGAGATAAAATCTAAAACCACAGACACAAAAAAAGCGCCTTAGGCGCTTTCTTATATTTCAACGGTGTTGCTTATCTCAATGTCGCTTGGGAGAGTTTTGCTCTCATTTCCATTTCACCAATATTGAACTGGCGAACATCAATGGTTGCAATATCATTGCACTCATTACATGCATGATGACACTTACCATCTAGGTAGTCGTGCTTTTTAACTAGGCTTGGCTTTTTGCACCAATCACAAACGCCTTCTATTGTGAACATATTCTCTCCTCACCTGTTTAAGTCAGGTGTATTTTCGGCGCAAATTATGACACAAGTAAGACCCATTAGTTAATAGTTTGTTACCCGTTTTTGAGAGGGGGATCGATTGCAACACTAATAAAATCGATATCTTTGCGACCTTGAAAATTTAATATGTGTAGTTGTTTACGCTTTTGTAACATTTTGTAAAATGGTTTTTAGCGCATTGTTCAAACGTTTCATTTCTTCGTCACATCCGTGACCATCTGGATGGTAGATCTTTGACAATTGTTTGTATCGTATCTTGATGCTTTTCTGGTCCGGAACTGAGCTAGGCGTGTAGCCAAATAGCGCACAGGCTACCTGAAAATTGTTCAAACTCTTGTTGTTTTTCTGCTTCTTCAGTTCGTTATAGATAGTCTGAAGTTGGCGTTTTTGCTGCTTAATGGTGAAGTCTTTCGCGCTAAGCTGCGCTTCAAGTGTCTGTTGTTGCTGATTTAACTCACCAGACTTCAGGATCTGTTGCTTTCGCGATACAACCAGAGTCGCGCTGATACTCACTATTGCAATTAAAACGGCCAGTACTGAGCCGATCATATAGTCAGAGTTTGTTAGGTTAGAGCTTGCCGCTTGCCCATTATAGGGCTGAACGTAAGGGAATGAGCTTGATAGCCCTTGATTAGGTCGTTGTTGACCAGACAGCGCCTGACTTGTACTGGTTTCAGTATTGACGTCATCATTGAGCTTCTCAATCGAAGAGATTTGCTTGGCGCGTTGTTGGTTGAATTGGGCTTCGAGAACGCGATTGTAACCACCTTCTGCATCAGGGTTGTCTTTTAAGGCTGCTTCATACCATAACTGCGCTTCATCTAATGGTTGAAGTAGATCTTTCTCAAGCGAGGACTCATAGATCTTTGCGACCTCAACTGAGGCGTGTTTGTTACCTTGCAATGCTGATTTGATAAACCATTCTAAAGCTAGCTTGTTGCTTTGCTCTACACCTGTCCCTGATAAATATAATTCAGCCAGCCTAAATTGCGCATTTGTATTGCCGTTATCCGCTGATTGCGAGTACCAATAAAATGCATCGCTGGTGCTCAAAGGGACGTCGACACCCGATTCATAAGCTTGAGCGAGTTGATATTGAGATATTGGGTCTTGAGGTTGTGACTTTAATGAAAATTCATCACTGCTTTTCGCGTGAACGAAATGTGGAATGGACAACTGTATCGTGGAAAAGATGAGGGCTAGAAATAGAGGCCTAAGAAATGACGATGACAGAAAGTTGGATAGGATAAGCAAAAGATAAGTCTCGTAAAAAAGCCCAGTGCCGATGTATCAGTATGAATACGTTATGTGGCTGAGTGTTAAGTCGTAACGCTTTAAATAAGCCATACGACTGACAAGCAACTATATAGTGGTTAATTCAATAGATAAAGGTAACTGGGCTTTAATCGTGCTACTTAAGCGGCAAGATTTGAATTTCTACGCGACGGTTACAAGCACGACCTTGAGACGTGTTGTTGTCACATAGAGGGTAACGTTCACCGTTACCACGAGCAATGGCACGACCTGCAGCAACGTCTTGAGAGATCAAGAATGCACGAACAGATTCAGCACGACGCTCAGAAAGGATTTGGTTAGACGACTCGCTGCCAGTGCTGTCAGTGTGACCGTCGATCACTAGGCTAGTGTCTGGGTATTCAACTAAGATACGAGCAACACCACGTAGTGTGTTGTGAATACTAGACTCTAAAGCGTAAGAGCCAGAACCAAAACCAATGCCGTTTTCTAGGCGAAGTAGAAGCTGGTTCTCACCAACGCGTTCAACTTGAACACCAGAGTTCATGAGTTCTTCACGAAGTGCAGCTTCTTGTTGGTCGAAATAGTAACCGATACCACCACCAACGGCGGCGCCACCAGCAGCACCGATGAGTGCACGTTTACGGCGATCTTTAGAATCGTCACCAGTAGCAGCACCAGCAACGGCACCAGCGATTGCACCAATTAGAGCGCCTTGAGTTGCAGAGTTCGTCTCAGATTCGCCTGTTGTAGCATTTTGGCGTTGAGTTGCCTGACAACCCGTTAGAGCGACAGTAAGCGCTAGGGCTAGTGTGATTTTTTTCAACGTATTTCTCCATCATGTACTTCTGTCAAACGCATGGATTGCGAATGACAAACATATAGTCCTATAAGTATTATTGATGGTTTTAACAATGTGCTGAGGAAATGTAAAGAGCAAGCATTATGATTTAGCTAAATGGCATGCTCTACGATTTGGTGATTTTTTTAGCTGCTTGAGTTCCGCCAACAGGGCGGTTTACCGAAAGCTTACGGCCTTTCTTCAAGCCAACTTCATAGTCAGCGGTGAGGTTTTTCATCGCTTCTCTGAGTTGTTGTTTGAAGGTTTCACGGTCAATATTTTCAAATTCTTTATCAATGTAGTTATTGATTTTGTTGTTTGACTCGTCGTCCGGGGTAATGATTGGCAACTTTTCAAGCGCACCTTCTACCCAACCAGAGACGTAAGAATTCACACGACGAGTGACTTCGAGAGTTCCGGTACCAGATCCTGCAAAGCTGTTTCTGAATTGACCCGTATGCTCGTTCAATTCGCGATAAATAATATCGAAAGCAAAGGCAGCAAAGATCGCTCGATCAGCTTCACCAATGAACTCCACACGCTTAAGGCCTTTGTGGTTCAGCAATACCGCTTCTACGCCAAACTTGGTGTTAATACCGCGAATAACGCGCAGCAGTGTAGAGCTGATATTTGCAGGTAACAGATGACTGGACTGAGTTTTTCCCATCTTGATAAATTCAATATCGTCTTTCTCGAGACCATATTTCAGCATCAAGTTATGCGCCATTTTTATCGCATTGGCCGCTTCATTGACGTTCGCAGAATTTCCAAGCTCAAGGCACTTGGCAATTTTCTTTAGGGCTTTTTTCTTATCCATCGACTACTTAATCATTACCGCAAATTTTGAAAAGTCCGACATTTTACATGTTTTGGCAGGTAACAGCAAAGTCAAAAGTCATTTGTTATTACGCGGTGAGCCATTATGAAGGATGGAAGAGGCGGCTTCTGGGTCATACAAAAACGCCATCAAGCGTATTGATGGCGTTAGTGACACGATTTTCCGGATTAACTAGAGCATTAGCAAACTAGATACCAAGTTCATCGAGTAGATCGGCTGCCGAATCATTACCTGAACTTTGAGCGGGCTTATTCGCTTCCTGCATTTTTTTCTGAGTAGCCTCAAGAATACTGTCTGGACATTCGTCTTCAGCGATCTCAAATTCTTCTAATTGGATGAATTCTGTCTTATCCATTGCAAGCTCTAGATAGAAGATGTTGTTGTTTGCAGTCGAGAAGGTCACTCGGCGAGCTTGTGGACGATCTAGGTTAGTATCAACAGAAAGGTTTACTTGCTTGTTCAATGCCAGCATTTTCGGTTGGTTCTGTGTGATGTTGGTTTGCAGTTCTTTACGGATCTTATTGGTGAAATCACCAACTAACTGGTTCATCAGCTCACCTAAAACATCGCCCACTTCGTCTGAAGTGTGCAGTACCGCCAGCTCATCTTCTGGCATGCCCATGTTACGCATGTAATTGGTATAGATCTCTAGCGCGGCTTTAGACGTAAAATTGATGACAACAAGACCAGAAAAGCCACCGTCAAATAAGACGAAACAACCAAAGTCTGGCTTCAGACTTGTCTTGTTGATCTTTTGAACCATAGCTGAATAGGACACCTGAGAAGCCGTCGCTGAAGTGAGTACGCTTGAGACTGATTGGCATAGCTTAAGAAGAATATCTTCAGTTGTGACTGTTTTGTTTTTTTTCATTGTGATGTGCTCATGGAGATGTCTTAAACAAAATGTTATTCAGTATATTGGACTGAATTAAGACGAAAGTGACTATTTCTCCATTCTTGCACTGAGATTCTGATTTGATCACCTTTTTATATGATCTTAATAGTAGTAAAGTGACGAAATTCAAAGAAAATTATTAAAAATCTCAGATAACCCAATGCTGATTGGATCAGCGAAGTAGGGGCAGGAAGCAAATGTTACCAAGACTTCAACTTAATGCTGATGTCGATCCAGTAGTCGTACGCTTTTTAGATGAACTAAAAACAGCGGGCTTTACTGGCGACATTGAATCTCAATATTCTAGCCGTTTGGCTGTGGCGACTGATAACAGTGTCTATCAGCAATTGCCGCAGGCGGTCATCCTTCCTAAAACAACTCAAGACGTTGTGTTGCTCGGTCAAGTGGGTGCTAAATCCGCTTACGAACGTGTGACCTTTTCCCCTCGTGGTGGCGGTACCGGAACCAACGGTCAATCGTTGACGAAAGGTGTCGTGGTTGACCTTTCACGACACATGAATAAGGTTCTTGAGATTAACGAGAAAGAGGGCTGGGTAAGAGTTCAGTCTGGCGTCGTTAAAGACCAATTGAATGATGCGGTACGTCCCTACGGTTACTTTTTCTCTCCAGACCTTTCTACCAGTAACCGAGCAACCTTAGGTGGCATGATCAATACCGATGCTTCGGGCCAAGGGTCGTTGAAGTACGGGAAAACGTCCGACCATGTGTTGTCGCTACAAGCGGTGTTCGCGGATGGTTCGTGTCTAGAGTCTGATTTATCACACGGCTTGCCAGCTGAGGGTGAATTTGCTCACCATGCCCTTGCGGTTACTGAGGCAGTTTGTCGAGACAAGCGCGCTCAAATTCTTAATAAATTCCCACCATTGAATCGCTTCTTAACAGGTTACGACCTAAAGAACGCAATCAACGAACAAGACGACAGCTTCGACTTGACTCGCGTCCTATGTGGTGCAGAGGGCTCATTAGCCTTCATTACGGAAGCAAAGTTAAACCTAACCAAGATTCCAAAAGCGCGAACGCTGGTTAACGTGAAATACAACACGTTCGATTCTGCGCTGCGCAATGCGCCGTTCATGGTAGAAGCGAAAGCGCTGTCTGTAGAAACGGTTGATTCAAGAGTATTGAACCTGGCGAAGCAAGACATCGTTTGGCACACCGTGAGCGACCTGCTTATGGATGTTCCCAATAAAGAGATGCTTGGCATCAACATGGTTGAGTTTGCAGGCCAAGATGAAGCGGAAGTTGAACAACAAGTTCAAGCACTGACGGCACAACTTGAAAGCATGCTTGAAACCGAAGAAGCTGGTGTGATTGGTTTCCAAGTATGCAGCGACTTAGCGAGCATTGGCCGAATCTACAACATGCGTAAGAAAGCGGTGGGTCTGTTAGGTGCGGCGAAAGGTCGAGCTAAGCCGGTCGCTTTTGCTGAAGATACTTGTGTACCACCGGAAAACTTGGCCGATTTCATCTCTGAATTTAGAGTCTTACTCGATTCAAAAGAGTTGAACTACGGCATGTTTGGTCACGTTGATGCGGGCGTATTACACGTTCGTCCGGCACTTGATCTGTGTGACCCGATGCAAGAAGCACTGATGCACGAAGTCTCTGATGAAGTGGTTAAGTTGGTGGCTAAATACGGCGGCTTGATGTGGGGTGAGCACGGTAAAGGCTTCCGCTCTGAGTATGGCCCTGACTTCTTTGGTGAGGAACTGTTTACCGAATTAAGACGCGTTAAAGCAGCGTTCGACCCGCACAACAAGATGAACCCAGGCAAGATCTGTACGCCATTAGAAAGTGATGCGGAATTGGTGAAAGTGACCGATACCAAGCGTGGTTTCTACGACCGTCAGATCGACGTACAAGTTCGTGATAGCTTCAAACAAGCCATGGAATGTAATGGTAACGGCTTGTGCTTCAACTACGATACGAGCTCGCCAATGTGTCCTTCGATGAAAGTCACGGCAGACCGTCGTCATTCACCAAAAGGCCGCGCAGGCTTGGTAAGAGAGTGGCTTCGTCAGTTAACTGAGCAAGGCGTCGATATTCTCGATTTAGAGCAAGAAGCGCTAAAGGACAATACTCCGGTTAAAACCATGGTTGAGCGTGTTCGCAATACGATGAACAAACGCCATGAGTACGATTTCTCGCATGAAGTTCACGAAGCGATGAACGGTTGTCTTGCGTGTAAAGCGTGTGCGAGCCAATGTCCGATAAAAGTCGATGTGCCGAGTTTCCGTTCTCGATTCTTGAACATCTATTACTCGCGTTATCAGCGCCCAGCAAAAGACTATTTAGTTGCCAACATTGAAACCATGCTGCCGCTGATGGCGAAAGCGCCGAAAGTCGTGAACGCGGCATTGGGTCAAAAGTGGATACAAACCGCAACGGCTAAAACGGTCGGTTATGTTGATGCACCACTGATGTCGGTGCCTACACTTAAAAATCGTTTGGCGAGTAAAGAACTGCAACTCTTCGACTTACAGTACTTAGAAGGCTTGTCTTCTGAGCAGAAGAAACAGCATGTACTTATCGTTCAAGACCCGTTTACTAGCTTTTATGATGCAGAAGTAGTTGAAGACTTCGTTACTCTGGCTCAAAAGCTTGGCAAAACACCTGTGTTACTGCCGTTTAAGCCAAATGGTAAAGCACTGCACATTAAAGGCTTCTTAAGTCGTTTTGCTCGTGAGGCTAAATCGACTTCTGATTTCTTATCGCTGGTGGCTGATATTGGTATTCCTTTAGTCGGTGTGGATCCTGCTTTGGTACTTTGTTACCGCGATGAATACGTCGAGATCTTAGGTGACAAGCGTGGCGACTTTGATGTGCTCACCGTGCATGAATGGTTAATGCCATCGTTGGGTGAGTTCGAAGCGCGCTCTGCAAGTGAAGAGATGTGGTACTTGTTCGCTCACTGTACTGAGAAAACCAAAATGCCGAACGCTGAAAAAGAGTGGGGCGCTATCTTTAAACATTTTGGCGCTGCGTTAACCAGCGTTCCTGTCGGCTGTTGTGGTATGGCGGGTACCTTTGGTCACGAAGTCGATAAGTTGCAAATGTCGAGGGATATATACGGTTTAAGTTGGAAGCCTCAAATGCAGGACTTACCAAAAGATCGCTGCTTAGTGACGGGTTATTCCTGCCGTAGCCAAGTGAAGCGTTTTGAAGGTGAGAAACTTGCTCACCCATTACAGGCGCTAGCAAAAATTCTTTAATACATTTAGCCCAGCAATTGCTGGGCTTTTTTCTAAACTAACAAAGGAATGTTAATAAGGAAAAGTATGAAATTTCTAGAATTAAAAGTACCACCCGTTGCACTATTCATTATTGCGTTCGCAGCATCATACTTCTGCGCTCAGCAGTTGAGCCAAGGGACACTGGCATTACCTTATGGAATGGTTGTGCTAGGCGTCGGGATTATATTGAGTGGTGTGATTGGAATTTCAGGCATATGGGAGTTTCGCAAACAGAAAACCACCGTTAACCCGATCAAAGTCGAAACCGCTTCTGCAGTGGTGGACAGTGGAATCTTTGGCTATACGCGAAATCCAATGTATCTAGGGTTGTTTATCCTGCTATTTTGCTTTGGCTACTTCTTCCAAAACCTGTTCAGTGTCTTACTCAGTTTTGTATTCGTAATCTACATGAATCAGTTCCAAATCAAGCCAGAAGAACGCGCTCTAGAGCAATTGTTCGGTGCGGAATATGTTGATTACAAACAAAAGGTTAGACGCTGGATCTGATGTGGATTCAAATACAATTAAGTAATTAGATAAGAATTATTATCGTTTGGTTGATCTATATCACAAATTAATGTGGTTTTGGTTTCATATTCATTTTTTATAAAATAGTCTGCGCTTCATTATTAAAATGAATAAAGGCTAGGTAATGAAAATTGTTCAGGCGAAATGGTTGTCGCTAGGTGTCTGTGTAGTGAGTCTGTCTTCAACGTCGGTGTTGGCAGATGTTTCAGCTCGAATTATAAACGGTGAAGAAGCAACACAAGGTAATTGGCCATTTATGGCAGCGCTAGTTTCAAGGAACGTGAACGCTTATGACGGTCAGTTTTGTGGTGCGAGCTTCATTGGTGAGCGATATGTATTAACTGCCGCTCACTGTGTGGAAGGTAATGGTCGTGAAGATCTAGATGTGGTGATTGGCGTATCAAACCTTTCTGCCTCTCAAGCTGCACAACATAGATATGCTGTTGATAATATTTATGTACATGAATATTACAACTCTGCAGCAACAGGCAATGATATCGCCATTATTGAGCTAGCAGAAAAGCCAGCTGAGTCTGTGGTTAATCTCGTTGATGGTTATGTTCGCGGTAACCTGAATGACGGCCAAATGCTAACGGTCATGGGCTGGGGTGATCAGGACGCGTCAGATGGATATTCATCGAAGAGTGAATTGTATCAAGTTAATGTTCCCCTAGTTAATCAGTACCAATGCAACACTGTTCCTTACAGTGGCTACTCTTCTATTGGTAGTGACGCGTTCTGTGCGGGTTACAGTGATGGTGGTTATGACTCGTGTCAGGGTGACAGTGGCGGTCCAATTGTTGTCTCGACTAATGGAACGTATGAACAACTGGGTATTGTGAGCTGGGGTAAAGGATGTGCAGAGGCTAACGCTTACGGTGTCTATACCAATATTAGCCACTTTGATGATTGGATTGATGAGCAGAAAGCAGGGTTTAGTTACCGTCAAGTGGAGATGCTAGGTGCAAGATTATTGGCACCTATTTCACATACCTTTGAATTCACAAATAAATCTGATCAAAACATTCAAGTAAACCGTGTTTATCCAATTTCAGGTAATGATACTGTTATAACAGACAATGGATGTAGCACTTTAACTGCAGGGCAAAGCTGTGAAGTAGTGGTTAGTTATAACCTAAACTCAATCGGTGAACATGAATTTGGTATTAATGTTGACACTGACTTGTTGGTAGGCACGGTTACTTCAACGGTTTCTGTTATAGGGGCGAGATCTGTAACGAATACTGTAAACTCTTATGTCAGCGTACCTAACAGTGGCATTTACAACACACAAGCTTGGATTACAGAAGGTGATTCGTTGTCCTCACCGTCTATTAGCCACGGTACATCTGCAGCGCTTATTGTTGAGGGGATTCCTGCTGGTACGGTTTCGTTTGACCTAACTGCATCGTCTGAAGCTGATTATGACTTTGTTGAGGTTTATAGTAATGGTCAAAAATTTGATAGTGTCTCTGGTGAGTTTTCTGGTTCGGTGAACTTACCGTTAGTTAGAGATGCGGACAACAGCTTTATGATTACATATGTGAAAGATTCGTCTGGTTCTTCAGGGAGCGACAGAGTTACGATCACTAACTTTGCGTATACCGATGAGATAAAGATATCTAAGTCTGAGGGCACGCAGAACGCAAAAAGCTCTGGTGGCAGCGGCGGTTCACTGGCTTGGCATTGGTTACTCGTCCTTTTCGGTGGTTTGATTGTACGCAAATCATTTTCATCACCAAAGCTTAAAAGATAACCAGTGAAAGTATAGCTCGATAGCTATATCCTAAATCGATAGTTACGTACTAAAAAGAAAAGCCCAGCTTGAGGATGTCAAGCTGGGCTTTATTGATCTTATTCTAGAGCTTATTTACATCGAGATGTGTAAATAAGGATGCTGATTAAGCGGCAGCTGCGAACTGAGCTAGAAACATCTCTTTACGCTCGTTGAAGCGGTTTACTAGGTCGTCTACAGAAGCTTGGTCGTATGGCTTAAGGCCACTTGCTACCATGCGTTTCACGCCTTTACCGACTACTTCGCCGTCTTCTTTGAAATCGAAGTTCAGGGTCACGATGCCGCGCTTGCCTTCAACATCAAAAGTCGCACCAGAGAATTCAACTTCTGGGTGAGACAGGTCTAGGCGAGTAAATTCAACTTCCATGCTCTCGTAAATCACTAGAGGACGTTGGCAGTTGATCATCATTTGTTGCTCTTCCATAAGAGGAACCATGATGTGTGGGAAGTTCATACCAGAGAACTTAACGTAGTTTGTTACTACGTGTTCGATGAATGCTTGATCGTGGCTCTTTTCACCTTCACAAGACATGTGTAGGTACTCTTTGCCTTTCTCGTCAACCAGTGAGCTTTCTTTCTCACACTTGTTGTCAACGCTAAGCGCAATACCATTACCCACCATACCTGAAAAATCAAAACGCATTTTTTGGCTGATGCCTTCTTTTTGCAGAAGTACTGCAAACAAAAGATCGCCAGGCACGCAGAAGCGCTTGTTGTCTTCATCGTGAATTGGGTTGAAGTCAGCGGCTACTTTTTTAGCAAAGTGGCTAGCCTGTTCACGAGTGAATTGAAATTGATTGTCTTCAGTAGAAAAGTAAGGTGTCAGAAACATAGTATCGCTATTAGTCATCAAATCTGGGGTGGATTATAGCTAACTAACTTCGTTCTAATGGTCTATCCAGTTAACTTTGCTTATATATCAGTCAATTAGATTAATACGTTGGATGGTATGTGACGATTTTAAGGGAGATATGGCCTTTGGCTCAATGCAACAAGGGCTAATCGATAGCCCTTGCTTATATGACACTCTAATGGGTGTTGTTCAGAATGTTTTTGCTTTAAAAGCTACACAAAGTGCCTTCTGGCATTAGGTGGTTATGAACAGATAATTTGAGTAACAGGTTAGCTTGCTCAATATCTGGAGCAAAATATCTGTCTTTGTCGTAGAAGCTCACTTTTTCACGCAGAATTTGTTTCGCTTCTTCCACACGAGGGGAAGATAGATCAGGCGCTCGGAAGTCGAGTCCTTGTGCTGCTGCTAAATATTCTACTGCCAATATCCCACGGGTGTTTTCAGCCATGTATCTAAGCCTACGAGCGGCAAAAGTGGCCATTGATACGTGGTCTTCTTGGTTTGCAGAAGTAGGTAGGCTGTCTATTGACGCCGGATGAGCTAAGGTTTTGTTCTCACTTGCTAATGCTGCTGATGTTACTTGAGCAATCATAAAGCCAGAGTTCACGCCGCCGTTGTCGACTAAGAAAGGCGGTAGTTTGCTTAGCGCGCTATCAATTAGTAGAGCCATTCTTCGCTCTGACAAGCTACCGATTTCAGCTATCGCTAGTGCAAGGTTATCGGCTGCCATTGCGACAGGTTCTGCGTGGAAGTTACCGCCCGAAATGATGTCGCCATCGTCAGCGAAAACAAGCGGGTTGTCGGATACGGCATTTGCTTCAATGTTTAAGGTTTCTGCTGAATTACGAATCTGCTGTAAACACGCCCCCATCACTTGAGGCTGGCAACGCAGTGAATAAGGGTCTTGAACCTTTTCACAACAAGTGTGTGATTCACCAATCTCACTCTTTTGATCAAGTATATGGCGGTAAGCAAGGGCTGCATCCATTTGGCCACGGTGACCACGAACGCGATGAATACGCGGATCAAACGGACGACGGCTACCCAGCGCGGCTTCAACAGACATTGCACCACATACAGTTGCAGATGCGAACAAGTCTTCGGCTGCGAACAGACCTTCTAATGCGAAGGCGGTTGATGCCTGAGTGCCGTTCAACAGCGCTAAACCTTCTTTAGGAGCTAGCGTAATAGGCTCTAAGCCTGCGATCTGCATAGCTTCTATGCCTGTGATGATTTTACCGTTGTGGCGTGCTTGGCCTTCACCTAGCAGTACTGTACTCATGTGGGCTAGGGGAGCGAGATCTCCTGACGCACCAACCGAGCCTTTTTGAGGAACACATGGGTAAACCTGCGCGTTCACTAGATCGATAAGAGCGTTAATCACTTTCAGGCGAATACCCGAGTAACCACGAGACAAGCTGTTAATCTTTAACACCATCATCAAACGCACAGTTTCATCAGACATGAACTTGCCGATGCCCGCCGCGTGAGAAAGCACGATACTTTTCTGTAGTACTTCTAAATCTTCAGGCGCAATCTTGGTATTCGCTAATAAGCCAAAACCTGTATTGATACCATAAACAGTGCGATCTTCAGCAATCACTTGTTCGACTACGTGCATGCTCGCTTCAATATCAGGAATCGCTGCTGGGTCGAGTGATAAGTTAACAGGGCTACGACTAATTTTACGGAGCTCAGACAGGCCTAGAAGTCCTGGTTTAAGTAATAAATTCAACATGTTCTCTCCAGACATTAAAGGCGACGAAGTTCTTCGTTTAGCATAGGTAAATCAAGCTTCTGCTCTTTAGCACACTGCTTGGCAATATCGTAACCCGCATCAGCATGACGCATAACGCCAGTTGCCGGATCATTGTGAAGTACACGAGCAATACGCTGTGATGCATCTTCACTGCCGTCACAACAAATCACCATACCTGAGTGTTGTGAGAAGCCCATGCCAACGCCGCCACCATGGTGCAGAGAAACCCATGTTGCGCCGCCTGCAGTATTCAGCAGAGCGTTCAATAGAGGCCAATCTGAAACGGCATCTGAGCCATCCATCATGCCTTCTGTTTCACGGTTTGGGCTTGCCACTGAACCTGAATCTAGGTGGTCACGACCGATAACAACTGGTGCTTTTAGTTCGCCATTTTTAACCATTTCATTGAATGCTTGGCCTAAACGTTCACGATCTTTCAAGCCAACCCAACAGATACGCGCTGGTAAGCCTTGGAACTGAATGCGTTCACGCGCCATATCTAACCAGTTGTGCAAATGTGGGTTGTCTGGAATCAGTTCTTTTACTTTTTGGTCTGTTTTGTAGATGTCTTCTGGGTCGCCAGAAAGGGCAGCCCAACGGAACGGACCGACGCCTTCACAAAATAAAGGTCGTATATATGCGGGAACGAAACCTGGGAAATCAAATGCATTCTCCACACCTTCTTCCAATGCCATTTGGCGAATGTTATTACCGTAATCTACAGTCGCAGCACCACGGTACTGAAGATCCAGCATAGCTTGAACTTGAATAGCCATAGATTGTTTAGCGGCTTTCACTACTTTCGCTTCATCAACTAAACGTTCTTGTGCTGCTTTCTCCATCGTCCAACCTTGAGGCAAGTAGCCGTTCAGCGGATCGTGGGCAGAGGTTTGGTCTGTCACTACGTCAGGGGTGATATTGCGTTCAACTAACTCTGGGAATACATCAGCAGCGTTGCCTAATAGGCCAACAGAGATTGGCGTGTCTGATTCTTTAATCATTGCCATGGCTTCATCTATGCTGGTGGCTTTTTTGTCTACATAACCAGTACGTAAGCGATAGTCGATCCGTGATTCATCACATTCAACAGCGATCATCGAGAAGCCTGCCATTGTTGCCGCGAGAGGTTGAGCACCACCCATACCGCCAAGACCACCCGTTAGAACCCACTTGCCGTTTGCTTCGCCTTGGAAGTGCTTCTTCGCGATAGCGACAAACGTTTCATAAGTACCTTGAACGATGCCTTGAGAGCCAATGTAGATCCAGCTGCCTGCTGTCATTTGGCCGTACATCATCAAGCCTTCTTTATCGAGCTCGTTGAAGTGTTCCCAATTTGCCCAGTGCGGAACAAGGTTAGAGTTCGCAATCAGTACGCGAGGTGCATTCTTGTGAGTTGGGAACACACCTACAGGTTTACCAGATTGAACAAGTAACGTTTGATCGTCTTCTAAACGTTCTAATACTTCGACAATCTTGTCATAACATTTCCAATCGCGCGCAGCGCGACCAATACCGCCATACACAACCAGTGCATGTGGGTGTTCTGCCACATCAGGGTCTAGGTTGTTCATCAGCATACGCAGTGGTGCTTCTGTTAACCAAGATTTAGCGCGCAAAGTGGTGCCATGAGGTGCGCGAATTTCGCGAGTCGTGTCGAGACGAGGGTCACTGTTGTGGTGTTCCGTCATTTTGGAATTCCTTCTGTTTCACGTTATATCGTTGTAGTTGTAGTTGTAGTTGTAGTTATCGGTATAGCTGGATTAGTCGTTGGCCATTGCACTGGCTATATCCCAACACAAACGTGCCGCCAATCGCGCCGTTTGGCCATCGATGTCGTAGTCTGGGTTGTATTCTGCAATGTCCGCGATAATGAGTTTTTCACTGTGTTTGAAAATCTGTTCTAGAAAAGGCGCGAGTGCTTCATAGCTCACGCCTCTTGCTGCTGGTGCACTGACACCTGGCGCAGTCGCCGCTGGGAATACGTCAAGGTCGATAGTGAGATAGAGGTAATCACACTCAGCGATGAATTTTTGCAACTTAACCAGTTGAGCGACTTGGTTAACTTGGGTCATGTTTCGGTCGTGTTCATACCAAACGCCCAGTTGGTCGGCTTTGTTAAACAGCGCTTTGGTATTGCTGGCAGCACTCACGCCAAGGCAAGCGTATTTGAACGGCCATTGGTGCTTGTGGCAGTAATCTCTGATCTGGTTAAAAGGCGTGCCTGAACTGGGTTTAACGTCGGCGATGTTGCTTTCAAATTCACGAAGATCAAAGTGAGCATCAAAGTTAACGATGCCGATCTTAGGTTTGCGTTCTGACTGATCTTTATGAAGGTGTTTAGTTTTATGTCGGTGTTCCGTTTGGTGTAAATGCTCAGCAAGTCCTTGGAAAGACGCCCAAGCAACCTCGTGACCACCGCCAAGGGTAATCACTTTGTTGGTTGATAAAGCATTAGTAATTACTGAAGCACACTGTTTTTGGCTGACTTCGAGCTGGCCATCATTACATTCGATATCACCAAGATCCGCGATGTGCGCGTCACTGTGCCAAGCCATATTAGCCAACGCTTGGCGAATTAGGTTAGGTGCTTGTTTCGCGCCTACGCGTCCTTTGTTTCTTGCAACTCCAGCATCGCTGGCAAAGCCAACTAAGGCGATAGCGCCATCAGTAAGCTCGTTACTTAACTCACTACTGTGAACTTGTTTGGTAATGTGATGAACGCGAGTACCGAGTGCGCCATCTTCAAGATCATTACGCCCAGTCCATACAAAGTTATGTGTGGTTGCTGCATTATCTCGGATGCCGTTAGACTTAGATTGAGTCATGACACACCTCGCCGTTAACAATGCGTTTATACAGATGAGGAACACCAACTTGATAGCTTAAGTCGGCAGGGTGCTCGATATTCCAGATAGCCAAATCAGCGGCATAACCAATTTCAATTTTGCCTTTGGTTTGTGACTCGCCAATGGCAGCTGCGGCATGACAAGTTACACCGCGTAGCGCTTCTTCAGGCGTCGTACCAAATAAGGTGCAGCTCATGTTCATCATCAGCGTTAGGTCTGCAAAAGGAGAGGTGCCGGGGTTTAGGTCGGTCGCGATCGCCATTGGAATGTTGTGTTCGCGAAGTAGGGCTACTGGCGGTTGTTGAGTCTCTTTCAAGAAGTAGAAAGCACCGGGAAGTAAAGTGGCAACTGTGCCTGATTTCGCCAGTGCTTTGACTCCGATTTCATCAAGGTATTCAACATGGTCAACAGAGAGTGCGCTGTATTTTGCTGCAAGCGCACTGCCACCCATATTCGAAAGTTGTTCAGTGTGGCCTTTAATCGCGAGCCCGTGTGCTTTGGCTGCTGCAAAGACACGTTCGGTTTGTTCTAGGTTGAAGCCGATAGATTCGCAGAACACGTCAACCGCGTCGGCGAGCCCTTGTTCTGCAGCTTTAGGAATGATCTCTTGGCAAACCAGATCGATATAGCTGTCCGGTTTCTCTTTATATTCTGGTGGAATAGCATGGGCAGCAAGGAGAGTGGTGGTGATCTTAATACGGCGATGATTCTCTAACGCTTTGGCTGCACGTAACATCTTGAGCTCATCTTCAAGTGTTAAACCATAACCAGATTTTACTTCGATACTGGTCACGCCACTTCTTAGCAGACCATCGAGTCTCGGTAACGCCATTTCAACCAGTTCAGACTCTTGTGCTGCGCGTGTTGCAGTGACTGTCGCTAGAATGCCACCGCCTTGCTTGGCGATGTCGGTGTAAGACACACCATTCAAACGTTGCTCAAACTCGTTGGCACGATTACCCGCAAATACGAGATGAGTATGGCAATCAATTAACCCAGGTGTTACTAGCTTGTTCTTGCAATCGTAGGTGATGTAATCCGCAGAGCTATCTATGCTCAGTTGTTCTAATTCAGAAGCAAGTGCCTCGTGGTTTGAACAAGAGATGGACTCGATCTTACCGTTTTCGATAACGATATTTTGAGGGGAAGAGGGCTGATAACCATCGGCTCCCGAACTCATGGAGACCACTCGTGCGTTTTTGAGGATCAAATTCATAATCACCTAGATCTTTGCTAAACATTAAATGTATATACAAATAAATAGGCTAAACGCTGATCCGAATCAAGTTGATGTTGCAAAAATGTGATCGGCGATCAGGATGATGTTCTTTAATCTAGAAGTATCTTGGAGCTTAATTTGTACTTAGAGCCAGGATGGTAGAGCAATGCAAAGCTGATGAGGCGCTCTTTGCTCCATGTTCTTCTATTCAAAAGAAGGCAAGGCTCTGATTCAGATAGCTTTAGTGACGCTCTGATTTGAGAGTCAGGAATAATGGCTTCAACCGTGTGCTCTATTGCACTCAACGGGCAGCTTTTTGAAAGGTATTCGTTGGGTGTCGAGGTGGAAAAGTCTTGTTCTAGGTATTTGGGAGCAGCTTGAGAGTTCACCCAACGCGCTTCCAATTGAATCGGTGCTTTGTCAGCAAAGTGGATGATTTCACTATAGAATACTTCGGCATTGATCATCACACCTAACCGTGTGGCGGTGCTTTCATCAGCCTTGATGCTCTTGTGCTTGATAACTTGGCTAGCATACGTTTGGCCTCGGTCTTTGATCTCTTGCGCGATATTGTTGATATCAAGCAGGGGAGATTGTGCTTTTTCGTCGGGTTCACAAACAAAAGTACCCAGCCTTGGTTTCCTGATTAGCTTACCTTCAGACACCAGATCTCGAATGGCCTTATTCACTGTCATTCGACTCACTTTGAACTGTTCAGTGAGTTCTAGCTCTGTGGTTATCTGGTAACCCACTGGCCAGTGACCACTGGTGATATTGTCGTCTATGAACTGTTTTATCTGAAGGTAGAGCGGTGCTTTCGACATAATGAAACCTTATTTGACTATACAAATAGAGTAACGGATTTATTCACGATTTCAACATTTCCTCGGGCAATGTGACCTTATTCAACATAGATGGGGCAAATTGCTTGATTCTGTGAGGCAAGTGTCGCAAATTGTCACGCAATAACCAGCCGTAAATCAGATAATTAGAAAGGGAAGTAATATGTTTAAGAAATTAAAGGCTTCGTTGGGCATCGGTGCAGCAAAGGTTGATACTGTCTTAGATAATATTGAAGTTTTCCAAGGTGGAGAGTTGTCTGGCAATGTTCACATTGTTGGTGGTGACGTTGAGCAACAAATCGACCTGATCAACTTGGTTCTCAACACAGAAGTTAAAGTAGAAACAGAAGACAGCACCAGCTACGAAACCTTTTCACTGGGTCGTATTCAAGCCGTAGAGCCTTTCGTTATCCAACCGGGCGAAACCAAACTGGTTCCATTCCGACTTAAGTTAAATGATGAAACGCCAGTCACCGCGTTGAACGCACAAATGAACCAATGCCATGTGTGGGTTGAAACCAACCTAGATATAGGCTTCGCGATTGATCCTAAAGACCGCGACTTCATCTCCGTACACCCATTGCCAACAGTCGCTAAAATCATCCAAGGTGTCGAAGCATCGGGTATGGCAATGGTGAAAGCCGACGTAGAGAAGGGCTTCTTAAAAGGCAACAGCTTTGCTTCTCGTTCGGGCTGTTACCAAGAGATTGAATTTCGCAGTGGTGGTTTCATGAACAAAAAAGAGATAGAACTGTCATTCATTGTTGAAGGTTCAATGGTTCACTGCCTAGCAGAAATCGACCGCTCAATGAGCTTCCGCGGCGACCAATACATCTCATTCAGCTTACCTGCTAATGCCGCCGATTCAGATATTCGCAACGCAGTCTCAAGAATCATGAGTGCATAGTTCCCTTTCTGTTAGTAGTCGCTTTTTCTATTAATAGAGACAAGACAGTACGATTTCTATAGCCGAACTTAACCGTTCGGCTTTTTTGTTTGTAAATAAAGACAAAGAACCAATCATTGAACGTTAGCTTAGGGTGTTAGAAGGTCCTATATAGAAGATACATTTAAGTTATGTAGTTTTTGTGGCGCTGTGGGACTAACATTGTCATTTCATATAATTTCGTTACAATGTTCGGCTACTCACAAATGGGGCATCTGTATTTGCTTCTATGTAGGTATCTTTATTATGCATATATCTCCGATCAACATACTTGTTGGTTGAAAAACATATATTAAACATTTTCATGTGCTGCTTGGTGTGTCTCAAGACGTGAATCTCCCTTCTTATTGCAATTCCTCTTTACCATTCATATCCCTTGATAGAACCCTTTCAATACAAACGCTTAACAAAAAAAACGTCATTCAAACTATTTGTTGGATACTAGCTCATATTGCTTAGAATACACTTGCATTCATATGAGATTTGTACCAAATATTTTTGGTGCAAATGAATGGCAATCACAGATGCTTGGCTAAGAGCCACACAAGGTAAGCCTTACAAAGGGCAACCCGAGGTCACCCATAGAGATGGCTTAGGCGTGCGTGTGAGCCCGAAAGGTAAAGTGACCTGGGTTTACCGCGTAACCTACCTAGGTAAAGCCATCAAAATGAAACTTGGTGAATACCCAGCGATGAAGATGCGAGATGCATTGCGCGAGCGAGAAAAGAAAGCTGAGCTCGTTATCTTAGGCATTGACCCAAGAACAGCCATCAACCCTTCAGACAAAGCCTTACCCAGCACCGTAGACGACTTAATCGACTATTGGGTTGAACACCACGGCAAAGACAACGTCAAGCAGTGGCAAGCACTAGAGAAGATGTTTAGAACAGACATCAGCCCATATTTAGGCCAACGCCAAGCCAAACACCTAGAACTGACCGATTACATGCCAGTATTTCAAAAAGCTAAGATTCGCGTGAGTGCAAAGCATTCAGCAAACCTCATGTCGCGCTTTAAACAAGTGCTGTCTTATGCCGTTCGCCATGGTTTACTCAAATACAACATGCTTGCAGAAGTAAAGAAAACCGATGTAGGTGCACCAACAGACACCAAAAAGAGCAAGCAGACAGAAGCTGGCGTTAAAGCACTATGGAAAGCTATTGACGACATAGGTGTGCATGAGAGCAACAAAAACTTCCTGCGCCTAATGATGATATTTGCCAATCGTAGTAATGAGTTGCGCTTAGCGAAGAAGCAAGACTTTGATTTAGAAGCACTAGTGTGGACAGTACCAGCAGAGAACAACAAGATCAGGAAAAAGCAGGGCGGGGCAATTCGACGCGCAATTCCGCCATTGGCAGAAGAAGTGATTCGAAATCAGTTCGCCATTTATCCTAATCTTGAAATCATGTTCCCACCGGTGAAAGTGGAAGACGACAGACCTATGTCTGAAAACCAACCTGTAGAGTTTGGCCGTAAGTTAGCTGATGCGATAGAGGCGGCAGGTTTTCTTAGAACAACTAATCACGATATGCGTAGAACGGCTCGCAATATATGGGAAGCGATTGAGGTTCCATTTCATGTAGCTGAAACCATGCTAGGCCATAAAGTACACCGTGGCGTAGAAAGCCACTATTTAGATTACGACTACTTAGATGAGCAGAAAGATGCCTACTATCAATGGCAAAGGATTATTCAAATGAAGAGTTCAGGAGCTAACCATAATGACTAAGAGTGTGTTTGATGCAACACCATCTCTATTAGGCTACATATATCAAGTTAGATACGCTTTGCTAGTCGGATTACAGAAAGCGCAATATTTACCTGATATCGATGATTGTACAATCACTATTGAAACCATTGACGATATTTCTACCGAAATAAACGGGAATGCGACTGATTTAATTCAAACTAAATATCATATTTCCCCGGGTAACTTGACGAATAAAAGCCCGGATATATGGGGTACTGTAAGAGTCTGGTGTGAAAAGGTAATGTCAACGTCTTCAAGTGTAGTGGAGTATCCCATTCTAACGTTATTAACAACGGAAACTGTTGCTAGTGATTCCCTTGCAGAAGTTCTGTCAATAACTCCTAGTTTAAGAAATGAGACCAAAGCATTTGAACTAATGAATGAGATTGCTAGTTTAGGAGGTAACAAAGCTAATGATGTTGCTTATAAAGCATTTTTGGAATTGGAACCCGTTGATCAAATGAAGTTGATCTCTCTAATCTATGTATTACCAAATGCTCCAGATATTCAAGAGGTAAAAGACAAGGTTGCTAGGCATTTTAGACTATGTGTTCCAAAAGAACATATAGCCGAGTTTACATCTAGAGTTGAAGGTAAATGGTTTACTTGGGCCATAGACGCAATGACTCAGCATGGAGCTAATTCAATCGCGTTAACAGATTTGATTTCATTTATTGAAAACACTGGAAAAGAATATTCACCGACGAGTCTCCCTATAGATTATGAATTATTGGATATCGACGAATTTTTTGAGGGTGAGAGAAGTAAGGACTATATAACTCAATTGAAGTTTATAAATGCTAATGATGTTGCGATAAAAACGGCCATTAAAAACTGTGTTAAAGCCAGGAAGCAGCGCTCAAGTTGGCATCGGCAGGGCTTGTTACTCCCAGGTGAGTTAAAGCGGTATGAGGCTAGACTTACAGATGAGTGGGAAAATCATTTCGGAAATATAACGTCGTTTAATATCTCTGATACATTAATGTTCCAAGGTGCAAGTGTTTATAAAGCCTGCCAGAGCGATGGTCTAGTCAAAATACGTTCAAATTTAAATGCTGATTTCGTGGCTAGAGGTTCTTATCATATGTTATCAGATGAGAGAAAAATTGGTTGGCACCCTCAGTTTGAATGCATGATGTTCGAAAATTCAGATAATGTAGGGGTAAAAACTGACGATGAGTAATCAATCTAACTTATCTAACGAAGAAGCAGCACTATACAACTCAGCCTATCTCGGATTTTTACTTTATTCAGCTATTCGTGAATATAAATTCGCGTCAGGAAGAAATTTTAGTACGAATTTGGCTTTTATATTAGTCCCACTGGCTGTTAATCAAATCTTATCTACTAGATTACCTAAATCAACGACGACATCATTAGATAAGTGGGTTGGTGAAAATGACGGTTACCTTTTTCTCGTCCCCGAATTAGTCAAAGGATATGTCCCAAGTGTTATCGACGCTATAGAGTTCTTAGTGTTAAGTGGAACTATAAGTATTGATGAAGACAATTGTTTCGTGTTGATGGTAGATAACCTCCCTAAGGGCCCTGCACTATTTACAAAGAGCAGCGATATGAAAGAGGCTCTTAGAGCAGCCAAGCATTTAGGGAAATGGCTTTCTCAAGTTGATTCAGATGTAACGATATATACAAAATTTGGAGTTAGACCTTAAATGCAAATAAAAACTATCAGCGTATACAGTAAAGAACGGAAAAGAAATGATGTCTCGTTTAGCCTAGGGACATTAAACATTCTAACTGGTGCTTCTAAACGTGGTAAATCTCAGCTAATTGAGATTATAGATTATTGCCTAGGGTCAACAGAATGTAATGTTGCCGATGGGCTTATTACTGATACTGTATCTTGGTATTCGGTGCTATTTCAGTTTAAGGACTGCCAAGTATATATCGCTCGAAAAGCTCCAGAGCCAGGGTTTCGCAGTAGCTCGAAATGTGATCTTAGGGTTGGTAGGCAGTTGGCTATTCTAAGCTACGATGAAATTAACCCTTCAACAAATGTTGCAGGTGTTCAAGAGTTTTTGACTAGAAAAATGGGTATATCTGACTATGTCACTGAAGTTCCAGAAGGTAATACTCGTTCTAGTATCTCAATTTCTTTCAAGCATTCGAAAACATATATATTTCAGGCTCAGGATGAATTAGCTTCGAAAAGGATTTTGTTCCATCGACAAGCTGAACCTTTCATTCCGCAATCAATAAAGGATACGTTGCCATATTTTATGGGGGCATCTGGAGAAGATCGGCTACATGACTTAGAAAAGTTAAGAAAACTAAAAAGAGAGAAAACTAGGTTAAAGAAAAAAATGAAAGAGGTTCAGCAACTTAAAGGTGAGGGGTTGAGTAAAGGTCGTAATTTTCTGGCTGAAGCGATTGGTTGCAGAATAGCTGATAGCAATATTCAGGTTGATGATGGAAAGTTGGTGAGTTTACTCAAAGGTCTTTTAGACATTTCACCATCTAGCAGTAAGCATTTAGAGTTTAACGAAGATCCTCTAAGGCAACTCGAGTTGGAACTAGAGCAGCTGAGGGATAAAAAGAAAGTTACGAGAGCAAAAATTGATTCTATATCGAGCTATCACGATAATCTGAAGACTATTGATAATGAATTTAACGAGCAATATTTAAGACTCCAGAGCGTCAACCTATTTTCAAGAGTTAACTCTGGGAATGTAAGCTTTCAAGAATGTTTGGGTCACGTAAAAAATGCAATTGAAGACAATTCTAGAAAGTTGAGTAAGGATTTAGAAGGGCTAAATAGGACAAAACCCAAATTAAATATTGCTCTGAACGAACTTGGAAATGAAGACGTCAATTTAGCCAAAGAAATCAAGAGAGTGAGAAAAGCAATTGAAACCTTGATGAAACAAAAAGGTAAGTTGGCAGCAGCGCGTTCTTTAGAGTACAAACAAGCATTAGTTATAGGCCGAGTGTCTTTATATTTGGAAAGTTTAAACTGGGATAGTGATACTAGCCAGTTTGAGAGTTCGATTAGGCTCTTAGAACCTAAAATTGAAGAGCTAGAAGCGAAGTTGAACCCTAGTGAACTGAAGTTAAAGTTAGAATCTCAATTGAGTAATGTTGCGGAGGATATGACACGTTGGGCAAGGGACTTAGGGCTTGAACATAGTCAATATCCTATTCGTTTAGATCCTGCCACATTAACCGTTACAGCTGAAACGCCTAATGGAAGAACTCCGCTAAATAGAATGGGAAGCGGGGCAAACTGGGTCGGTTATCATCTAGTAACTTATGTAGCATTGGCAAAATGGTTTATTACTCAGGATAGACCTGTTCCCAATTTCATTTTCTTTGATCAACCGACGCAAGTATTCTTTCCGTCAGACATTACCAGTTCAGGAAGAGTTTCGGAAATTGAAGCAGATGAAGATAGAAAAGCGGTAGTTGATATGTTTAGGTGGTTGTCAAAAGTCACTCAGGAACTCGCTCCTGCATTGCAAATTATCGTCACAGATCATGCTGATATTGATGAGGAGTGGTTTCAATCCCATACTGTTACGCCCAAGTGGCGAGGCGAGCAAGCTTTAATTCCATACAGTTGGGTGCCTGAAGGTTATAACGAACAAGTTAAGTAGAAAAAAGGGAAGCGTAGCTTCCCTTTTTAAATCCTCAAATCATCCCGCGCTCTTTCGCCCATTCAATGAACTCTTTGTATGGGCGTTTTCCTCTCATCCCTTTCACCGCTTTTGGGAAGCCAAGTTCTTGAGTGTAGTGGTCTAATGATCCCGGACACCAAATTAGGTGGTAAAGTCTCCACCATAAATGAGGTGTTCAATGACAAAACGACAACGACGTACATTTTCTACTGAGTTCAAAATAGATGCTGCAAGTTTGATTCTTGATCAAGGGTACTCCATACCTGAAGCCGCTAACTCTATGGGCGTAGGTGAAACGGCTTTACGGCGATGGGTCGACCAACTCAAAGTTGAGCGAGGAGGGATGACTCCAACGACTAAAGCCCTCACGCCTGAGCAAAAGAAAATCCAAGAGTTAGAAGCCCGGATTAACCGGCTAGAACGAGAAAAATCCATATTAAAAAAAGCCACCGCTCTCTTAATGTCGGACGAACTCGAACGTTCTCGTTAATAGACAAGTTGAGGGAGCACGAATCGGTCAAAATGCTTTGCGAACTGTTCAACGTAGCTTCGTCTTGTTACTACGAGTTTAAGCAACGCAAGCCGGATGCCAGTCGCATTCGTCTAGCTAGCCAAATTAAAGAACTCTTCAACATGAGTCGAGGCTCTGCTGGCAGTCGTACTCTTGTCTCAATGCTGAGCGAAAAAGGCATAAAAGCCGGACGATTCAAGGTTCGCCAGATAATGCGTGAAGCTGATTTAATGAGTAAACAGCCAGGTTCGCATCGATATAGACATGCAAAAGCAGAAAGGCTAGATATTCCAAATCTACTGAAGCGTGAGTTTTCTGTCAGTACTCCGAATCGTGTTTGGTGTGGCGATATTACTTATATTTGGTCAGGTTCGAAGTGGACCTATTTAGCGGTAGTGCTTGATCTATTTAGCCGACGCGTTGTGGGGTGGTCTTTATCCGATAAGCCCGATACCGAATTAGTATCTAAAGCTTTGGAGATGGCCTGGGAGCAACGAGGATGTCCGAAGAACGTGATGTTCCATTCAGATCAAGGCTGCCAATATAGCAGCCGTAAATATCGCCAAAGACTTTGGCGATATCGTATAACTCAAAGCATGAGTCGTCGTGGTAATTGTTGGGACAACGCTCCCATGGAGCGGCTATTTAGAAGCTTGAAAACCGAGTGGATACCAGCAACAGGTTACCTGACACAAGCTCAAGCTAAGAAAGACATCAGCCATTACCTGATGAGTTACTATAATCGGCAACGGCCTCACCAAGCAAATGATGGGCTGTCGCCAGTAAATGCCGAAAATCGGCTTAAGTCAGTGTCCGGAATTTGTTGACCACTACAGAGTCCAACGCCACAGAGTAGGTTGGCTAATACCAAGAGTTTCACGAACCTCTTTATCGCTGATGAAAAAGCGTTGTGTTGCTAGGTTTATCGTTGAATTAGCCATTTTGATTTCCTTTCTTAATTGAACTTTTCATATAACAAACATAAAACACTGCACAAATAACGGCATAGACGGCGAAACTGATCATTGGGCCACTCCTTTTGCTGGTGGCATAATTCGTACATAGCTTGTAAGGTTGTTTTTGAAAGGTAGTTAGGCCAGAGGGCATATGGTGTGATGTAGGAGTTGGGGGCCTACATCAACACCTTTGCTTGTTTGTTGATGCCCCCGTTTGGGGGCTGAAGCGGCTAGGAAAAATTAGGGCAAAACTAGGTCTTTTCCAGTAAATTGATTTATCGCATCGATTTTGAATTTCTGAGCCGTTACTTTGTAAGCTTTTTTTGTCAAATCAACATAGATTTTATATTGCTTGTCTTCTCTAAAGTTTCTTTGAAAGTTACCTTTGATGTTTCTCAAAAATTCAGATTTTGAGCAAGTTGCCTCTAACCAAGTTTTAAGCTCGTCATCGCAGTTATAAACACTCTCCAATTCAAACGTTTCAATATTATTGTCAAAATAGGGATTTTGTTTAATGATTTGAATCTTAACGTTATCTTCTTTTAGGGGTTGCCCCGCAGGGGTAATTATCCTGAAGAGCCGTGAATCGTCAATTCCGTGAACAAAGGGATGGACATGATTCAACATGTCTTTAGATTTTTTAAAATCTTGATTACAAATGTTACCACTAGGAACCAGATTGGATAAACTAACTGAAAGAAAAGGGAATTTAGATTTAGGATAAAAATGGTCTAAATCAGGTCTGACATTTTTTCTCCCCTTTATTATTTGAATCTTTTCATTATTACAATATAGGCAAACATGGATGTCCAAATTTTCTGTTATAGTGAAACCGTAATTGCTGGACATTGAATCATAATCAAATATACCCCCAAAACATTCAATCCAGCTTAGTCTTTGTTTCTTTTCTTTTTCATTTAAGGAATAATTTCCATTTTTGAATTTGTAGATGCGTTGAAGATAGTCTCTAATATCCTTTGGGGCTTCTAATTTAGATAGTTTGTGTATAGCCAGGTTTAATAATGGTGTATTATAAGTTCCTCTTAAAGAGCGGAGCTCTGATAGGGCTGTAGCCTTGATGCCTATTACTCTAGCTTGATCTTGTGACTTTTGAACCTTAATATCTTCAATGTCATTAGGTATGCTTATATTTTTGAATATGAACTCAGGGTAGTAATAGTCAGAAAGAACAGGTAATTCTGTGTAAATGTGATTTATCTTATCGATCAACATTTCTGGTGGGGAAAGTATTATTTCTTCAATATATGCTTCAGTGAATACTTTTTTGAATTTTCTTTTATAGCCAGATGGGACTATAGTTAGAAACTTAGACATTTTAACTTTAGTTTTTTCTATTACATCAACTTTATAAGCTCTAACAAAGTTAGGGTTATGAGGTATATTAAACTTAATCATTGCTCTTTAGATACTCCCTCATGTGTTTGTTTCCTATCTGACTAATCAGAAAGTCATCCCCATCTAGCATTTCATCTGATTCGAACCTAGACAAAAGTTTTTCAATTGTTAATCTGGAGTGCTCACCAAAAGTTGAAGAGATGTGCATCTCATCAATAAATAAATTACTTATATTTGTACCAAAACCTAATGATTTTTTCACATATGTACTATCGTTGCTGTCTTTGTCCAAAGATACGATGTCATTTGGTAGGAAGTCGCTAATAATAATAGGGGAATGTGTGGTTATTATTATTTGATTCATTTTGTGCTTACAATTTTTAGTGACCAACGATATCAATTCATATAAAAAAGTTCTTTGCCATTCAGGATGTAGATACAAATCAGCTTCATCAATTATAATTATACTGTTATCGATGCAATTATTATTAATGTGAGCATGTATTTCTGAGAATATGTTTATTTTTGCCATTTCTCCGGAACTTATCCCTTCCCACCCATATGTAATGTGAGAAGATATTTGTTTAGGTAGTGACTCTATGGCTTCTATTGCATTTGTCAGATGTTCATAATCAGATATAACTATCTTGTTATCAGAGGTTATATAAAAGTTTGATGATTTTTCGTTACGAGTAATATCTATTATTGAGTCTAGTTTTATAGTTAGTTCGTATAAACTATGTTGAATGTCGTAACCTCTGTCTTCTTTTATTAAATTAAAAGAAAGAGCTTTGTCAATAGCCGAGCGGAAAGAGTTTTTCAGTAATTCAGTAGGAGGGTAATGGTTATGAGGTAGTCCATCAAATTTAACAAATGATGTCATGTATTCTTCTATAACCATTGATGAAAGTTGTATATGTGCTGATTTCTCGATATTACTTTCACCGATCGTAAACAATGTTATAGGTATTAAAAAATGATTAAATAGGTGCTCGGTGTTATTTAGAATACCCTGGTATTCATAAGTGCTTTTTTCTTTCCATACATCAATAATTGATAGGTCATTATTATCTCTAGGGAAATCCTGTTTTTCAATTAGACCTATTTCGTTTTTTTTACTTTTGTTAAAACGGTATTTGTATTTTTCTATTTCTTCATTTTCATTATAGGTTTCGAATAGTTTTTCAAATGGTGGCTTCTTTAATACACCATAGATGGTGGGTTGTTTCACTTCGATCATATACCCGATCTTACTTTTCCCCACTTTATCTATTGAGTTGCTACCGTACAAATAATCTGAAATCCTATGAAAATGTTCAGATTTTTGTTTTTTACTTGCATTGTTAAGTCTAGATATCGATTTGTTAGATATGAGCACCGATCGATTTTCTTTTCGATGGGTTAATACTTTCTCTATGTTAGATAAATTATTAACTTTTAAGATGTTTAGTGAGTAATCTCTAGCGAATTTCTTAGCGTTTGTTGATATTGTGTGTTTATACTTTGACTTGACGTTCTTAATCAGATTATAAGGGTCCAAAATGTGAAACTTGCCCCATTGTTCTTGGAAGAAAATCATGATTCCGATTGCATGTGAGTTAATTAAGAAGTTCTCGACAAAATCAAGTATGGTTGTTTTTCCTACCCCGTTTTTACCTATAATAGCGGAACAATACGTACCATTATAGTATGTGGATGTGTTCTCACGCATGTTGATAGTTAGTTCATTATCATCTGATAGTTTACAGTCAAAACTTCCGTTTATTGGAATGTCCAAATTTGCTAGGTTTTTATATTGCGTAATATGAATGTGTGCTAATTTTATCATGAGTCTACTAATGAATGGTCTGAGTTATTTTAGGTGTGGCATCTATTATATGCGATTTTTAAAAGAGATGGGCTAGGTATTGGTCAATAGTTTAGCTTTTACTTTATCATTCGCTCTTTCGTATTTTATATATCAGATTTTATCTTAATGGCCAATTATTATAGTGATGAACGTCTAATAAATTATGCATTTGATTGATTTACATTGGCATTTTCCTATGAATGAAGCACTATCGCCATATTAGAAAACCTCGCCTACTCGGTGTAGCGCTTGTAAGTTAAGCATCATTTAGCGTCTTCTTGGAGGCCTTGTCGCATAGCGACAAGGCCTCTTTTTTACTGCTCTTGGATAACTTCGTTCTCGTCTCTCTGTTAAAACAAAGCTTTCAGACATCTCTAATATGTAATTTAATACTTCTGAGATTCGCCCTGGTGCGACTGCTGATAATAATTGAAGCTGTCCAGCAAGGAACAATGAAGTTTGTTTAAAACTGATTTGATAAGACATTACTGACTTCTGGTGATAGGCCATTTGACACATCATGAACCGCAGTAGGTTGTAAGAAACCAGCATTCCCCAAAGCTCTTGATTCACTAACTCTGGCTTTTTACTTATTAACGTAAGTTGGTTCTGAAGCATGTATTGTTTCATCTCACGAGACCCCAACTCTATTTTCCAACGATGGCTATAAAGTTCGGCGATGTCTGCACTTGGATATTTCATCGTGTCTATCATTGACGTTAATAGTCGGGCTTCTTTTCCTCTAATCGTTTTTGTGATTAAACAAGCTTGGAGAGTTTTGGGGGGCATCAACCCATTTCTTTTGAGCTTAAGGTGATCGCTTGAGCTCAACTAGATCTTGTCCTCGGCCTACCTTCGATAACACTGTGTATTGAGCCCCTTTTATTAATGGGATCAGCCAATGTTTCTCCTCGCTACTGGTTTGCCATTTATGCAGTAAGCCCAAGGCGTAAAATCCGCTGTCAAAAATAGTTAAACTGTTTGAGGGAGATTGTTCGATAAGGGGAATCGTAAGGTCAACTTCACCTTTAGATACTGAGTCGAATGAAGCGCTGTTGAGTAAATGACTGGTCAGCTCCATATGGCAGACCATTCTCACTTGAGGGTAGTCAGATATCTTTGTTTTATTGCCTGTTCTACTAAAATACTCATCATTACTTTTAGTATCTGGTGTTCTCCACACAACACCATCTACAGCATGAAGTGTCAAACCATGCCAGTCGGGATGGGGAGTTTTGCGGTGCCAAAGTCGTTGAGTGTGATTGAACAAGGTTTCCATAACGTCGGAGCCAAGTCGCTGACGTGCCGGTATGACAGCGCTAGGTGCGACAATTGGCTTCTTACTCGGTAGGAGAATATCAAGTTGCGAGACTACTTTATCCATCGATAAATGACGGTAAAGGGACATCCTTAAAACACTCCAAACCATCATTTCCATCGGTAACCTGCGCTTTCGAATAGTCGCTACCCTAGGTTCTTGGAGACACTGCTCGATGAGTTCTGGGGACAGCAGAACTGATAACCCTGAGAGCTGTTCTGGAGAGAAGTTATGGACTTGGTTAAGGGCTTCTCTAAGAAACGTAAAAATCCGAGTGTTAAAGAAACACTCGGATTTTGGCATTCTTGGAGGATCGTTCAATCAATCATTTTTACTTAACTGATCGGCATTACGCCGAACGGCGCCTTTTTTAATACAAAGTCCTAACAGAGTTTTGATCAAGTTTGGAATTAGAACTCCAACTGACTTTTCTCATAGAAGCTATGCTCTACCTTCGCTGAATGGTACTCATACTCAATACCTTGGATTTCAGTAACAAAAAGGTTGTCTTTATCAAGCTCAAGGGTGTGTGTGCGAGGATCTGAAAAATGATCTAGATTCGTATTATAATTAAAGCTCAAGGTCTCTTTTTTCTCTATCGAAGCATCTTTTGATTTAGGCGGTTTATCTGTCCACGTTACGACTTGAGGAGACATGGTTGTCGGATCAGGCGGAAACGAGTCATATAGGTGCACGTCAACCTCGTCATTTGCTTGTGTAGGTATTGGTTTTACTCTAGATGAAGCGTGGAATAATACTACGTTGTTTTGTTGATCAGATTTCTGGGCAGAACTGAAAACTAAGCCGTCGAATGACTTTGATAGATACTCAGCTATCACTTGCGTTGTGATGTATTCGATTTCGGCTTCATGTGGGTGTATTGGCTTTGAGATTTTCTGACTTAGTAGTTCTAAAAAGATCGTTTGTTGTTGTAAGTGATAGGTCTTTGGGTCAAACAGCTCTGTACTGTCACTCGCTACTTCTCGTAACGCGGTTAAATCTACAAGTCTAAGTTGTTTTATTAGATCAAATTTACCAACCACGACGTAACTACCAACGTGTGGTCGAACTTCTGTAATTGCTGTTTGTTTCTCTAGAGCTCCATAAAATACAGCAATACCTCGTGGGTTCATTCGTCCTGCGCTCGCTAAACTACCAGGAGGAGGTCCAAGTTCTGTTTCCGGCGAGACTAAGGTTTTTTTTAATGAGTTTACACTGCTGTGGACGCGAGCTCTGAATAAGCTTTTAATATATTTACTTTGTGGTCCGGCTTGTACAATAACTGGTTTTCCAGTCCTAGTTTTTAAGTTATCTAATCCAGCAAATACTTCATTGAGTGTTTGTTCAACTCTACGATTGAAAAAACGACTCTCATTTTTGATTGATTGCTCCAGAGCATGCCACTGACTTTCCCAGTTAAGATCACGATTAATCGACATATCAAAGTGTGGTTCGTCATCATATTCGTTAAACCCTGGAATTTCGCAGATTTCGTTGATATTTAGTTCGTCACATAAATCAGAAAGCAAATCTTCTTGGCAGGATAATAGCTCATCAATTGTGTCACACAAACTCATGCCATCACGGTACCACCCATCTCCATCGTACTCTTTATCTCTCATGTAGGCAGACAACCAAGGTTCAGGCTCGGAAGGCGTTATAGCGTAGTGTTGTATTAGGACCGTTTTGACAGCACTTACAAGTTCTTCGAGATACATGCAAGGAAGTGTCTCTTCACAATAGCTACATAACTCGTGACTGTTTTCTTCAATTTGATTTTGAAGGTATGTGTTTCCAATACATTCTGAGCATATATTTTTATCTGACATATCAACGTATTAATGGCAGTTCAAGATGCAACCATATTACATCCTATCTTGTCATAAAGAAAAGCGCTTAATAACTTACCATACGTATGATTTGTGACTATCACTTGCACTCAAGTGGGTGTATAAATGCATATAAATTTATGGGGTTATAGGAGCTGCGATGTCTGTTCGCAATATGAAATCAGTTTTTATGCCTGAAGATGATAAATATTTAGATGCAAATGAGTATTTAGACCATTGTGACGACGATGATTTTTTTAAATTCCGTCGACGAATAGAAGAGTCTCGGAAGAGTAACCCCATAGCTTTATGTGATGTCTGCTACCAGCCTGTAGTATTGAGGGGAACGACTGATCGGACAAAGTATTTTGCTCACCCCAAAAACTCTGAAGATTGTCCAATAAAAGTTACATCTCAATTTACTGTTGATGAACTATTGGCAATGCAATTTAATGGAAAAAAAGAGAGTCGAGCTCATCGAGAACATAAAAACCTTATCGCGGGAATAATACGAAAAGACACTCTTTTTGAAGATGAGGTTGCGATTGAGCCCACATATAGAGAAAAGCATAGCTTTGGAGTAGCTAAGCGGTGGCGTCGTCCTGATATTAGCACCGTGTATAAAGCTGGTAATCAAAATGTCGTTTTCGAGCTTCAAATCTCGACCACGTTTTTAGATGTAATTATTAAGCGTGAAGATTTCTATAGAGAAAATGACACTTATATAGTGTGGGTTTTTCTTGATTTTGACCCTGAAAAATTCACTTCTTTAGATATTAGCTATGCGAATCGAGCTAATGCATTTGAATTTGACGACGTAGCTAAAGAGAAGTCTCTTCAAGAGGGGAGGCTTTTTTTAAGCTGTCATTATCGAGTACCACACCAGAATGATGATTTGACAATAGGGTATAAGTGGGACTCCATCTTAGCTGATTTCTCAGAGCTCAATTTTGACCATTTAAGTAAAAAAATATATGCAGTGGATACTGAAGCTATACTCGCCAATGTGAAACAAAATATAGCTGACGAAAAAAAGAATAGAGCCGAGCTGGCTAGGTTGAAAAAAATCCAAGATGAAGAAGTTCAAGAGAAGATCCGTCTCATCATTGAAGATGAAAGAGAAAGGTAAAGAAAAGAACAAGAGCTAAGGCTTTCGCGTCTTCGCGAAACAAACAGAACATTTAACACTTCAGCTTTTGATAAACAATCAACTCGAAATTCGTGTGCTAATAGAAGGAGTTCCTCTATTAGCAGTAGTTTCGCCTCGGCATCAGGTGTAAGTAAGTCATTTGGAGATACGTGTTTATGCTCTAACTGTGGAGTTAGAGAGACCCCAAGAAAAATTAGAAGTGCGCTTTTCTGCAAAAATTGTACATATGCGTTTGACCAATGATCATAAAATAAACTGTCATTTAGAGATGACGGTTTTCCTCGACCTCTTATCCAGTACATTATTGTCATTTCATGTTAATTCGTTACAATACCTTTGGAATAAATGAGGGTGCATCTGTATTTGTACCTGAATTTGTACCAATTCTTACATATATCCCCATCAAGTTATCTAACTTGTTGAATTAAATATATTAAATAATTTTCATGTGTTGCTTGGTGTGCAACACCACTGTAAAGGACAAATAATGCCAATTATTACTCTTCCTGACGGTAGTCAGCGTCAATTTGACAACCCTGTATCAACTCTAGATGTTGCCCTATCAATCGGCCCTGGTCTTGCGAAAGCAACCATTGCTGGTCGTGTAGACGGCGAGCGTGTTGATGCTTGTGATCTTATCGAAAACGATGCAAGCCTAGAAATCATCACAGCTAAAGATGAAGTTGATGGCCTTGAGATCGTTCGTCACTCTTGTGCTCACCTTTTAGGTCACGCGATTAAGCAGCTTTTTCCAGAAGCGAAAATGGCGATCGGTCCTACCATCGATAACGGTTTCTACTACGATATCGACCTTGAGCACTCTCTAACGCAAGAAGATCTAGAAAAGATTGAAAAGCGTATGAAAGAGCTAGCGAAGACCAAGTACCAGGTTGTTAAGAAGAAAGTTAGCTGGCAGGAAGCGCGTGACGCATTCGAAGCTCGCGGCGAAACTTACAAAATCGAAATCTTGGATGAGAACGTTTCTAAAGACGATCGTCCAGGCCTTTACCATCATGAAGAATACATCGATATGTGTCGTGGTCCACACGTTCCACATATGGGCTTCTGCCAACACTTCACGTTACTTAACGTAGCGGGTGCTTACTGGCGTGGTAACAGTGACAACAAGATGCTTCAACGTATCTACGGTACTGCATTCCACGACAAGAAAGCGCTTAAGGCTCACCTAGTGCGCCTAGAAGAAGCGGCTAAGCGTGATCACCGTAAAATCGGTAAGCACTTAGATCTATTCCACATGCAGCAAGAAGCACCAGGCATGGTGTTCTGGCATCACAATGGTTGGACTATCTTCCGTGAGCTAGAAGTATTTATTCGTCAGAAGCTGACTGAGTACGATTACCAAGAAGTTAAAGGCCCATTAATGATGGACCGTGTTCTTTGGGAACGTTCTGGTCACTGGGATAAGTACGCTGAAGCGATGTTCACGACTTCTTCAGAGAACCGTGAATACGCGATTAAGCCAATGAACTGTCCTGGTCACGTTCAAATCTTCAACCAAGGTTTGAAATCTTACCGTGATCTTCCGCTACGTATGGCTGAGTTCGGCTCATGTCACCGTAACGAGCCGTCTGGCGCACTTCACGGCATTATGCGTGTTCGTGGCTTCACTCAAGATGATGCTCACGTATTCTGTACTGAAGACCAAGTTCAACAAGAAGTGAAAGCTTGTATTGAAATGGTTTACGATACTTACACAACTTTCGGCTTCGATAGCATTGTTGTTAAGCTATCTACTCGTCCGGAACAGCGTGTAGGTTCAGACGAAATGTGGGACCGTGCAGAGGCCGATCTTAAGCAAGCGCTTGAGGCTATGGAGATTGCATACGAGATTCAAGAAGGCGAGGGTGCGTTCTACGGACCTAAGATTGAATTTACTTTGCATGATTGTTTGGACCGCGCATGGCAATGTGGTACAGTGCAGCTCGATTTTGCATTACCAGAACGTTTAGGTGCAACTTACGTAGGTGAAGATAACGAGCGTCACACGCCAGTTATGATTCACCGCGCGATTTTAGGTTCACTAGAACGCTTCATCGGTATTCTTATTGAAGAATACGCTGGCTTCTTCCCAACGTGGTTGGCGCCAGAACAAGCAATTGTTATGGGCATTACAGACAAACAGTCTGAATATGTACAAGAAATTGCGAAAAAACTGCAAAAAAGTGGATTTAGAGTCAAAGCAGACTTGAGAAATGAGAAGATTGGCTTTAAAATCCGCGAACATACTTTGAAACGTGTACCGTTCATGCTTGTGTGTGGTGACCAAGAAATGGAAGCCGGCGAAATTGCAGTACGTACACGTAAAGGTAAGGACCTTGGTAAATTTAAAGTGGATGACTTTATTTCATACATCCAAGCCGAGGTTTCAAACCGTAAGCTCAATCTGGAGGAATAGCTATTAAAGGCGGAAGACGTGGCCAACAACCGGCCAAACAAAACCAGCACCGTTTAAACGGTGACATTCGTGGCGTTCGTGAAGTGCGTCTAACTGGCGCAGACGGCGAAGCTGTTGGTGTAGTAACAATCGCTGAAGCGATGGAAGCTGCAAATGAAGCTGGTATGGATCTCGTAGAGATCAGCCCTAACGCCGAGCCGCCAGTTTGTCGTGTGATGGACTACGGTAAGTTCCTCTTCGAGAAGAGCAAAGCTGCGAAAGAGCAGAAGAAAAAGCAAAAGCAGGTTCAGATCAAGGAAATTAAATTCCGACCTGGAACTGATATTGGAGACTATCAGGTAAAACTACGCAACCTGACTGGTTTCCTTGAAGACGGCAACAAAGTGAAGGTAACAATTCGCTTCCGTGGCCGCGAAATGGCTCACCAAGAAATCGGTGTTGACGTTCTTAATCGTTTGAAAATCGATACTGAAGAATTTGCAGTTGTCGAATCTTTCCCAACGAGAATTGAAGGTCGCCAGATGATCATGGTGTTGGCCCCTAAAAAGAAGTAATTAACGGCTTTACAAGTAATTAAACCTTGCAGCCATAGGCTGTAGGGTTTTATTCGCCCTAATTACTATGTTATTAACAACTCAACAATGCGGAGTTATTCATCATGCCTAAGATGAAAACCAACAAAGGTGCTGCTAAGCGTTTCCAGAAAACTGCTGGTGGTATTAAGTTTAAGCACGCTGGTAAACGTCACATCCTGACTAAGCGTACTACTAAGAACAAGCGTCAGCTTCGTCCGAACTCAATCCTTCCAAAATGTGAAGTGGCTGCAGTTCTACGTATGATGCCATACGCTTAATTCTTTTTAGTTTATAAATTCGTTTAGTTTAGGAGAAGCATAATGCCTCGCGTAAAACGTGGTGTACAAGCTCGTGCACGTCATAAGAAAGTTCTAAAACAAGCTAAAGGTTACTACGGAGCACGTTCACGTGTTTACCGCGTAGCTTTCCAAGCAGTTACCAAAGCTGGTCAATACGCTTACCGTGACCGTCGCAACAAGAAACGTCAATTCCGTCAACTTTGGATTGCACGTATCAATGCGGCATCTCGTCAAAATGGTCTATCTTACAGCCGTTTCATCAATGGCCTTAAGAAAGCATCTATCGAGATCGACCGTAAGATTCTTGCTGACATCGCAGTATTCGACAAAGCAGCATTTGCTGTTCTAGTTGAAAAAGCGAAAGCATCTCTATAATTTAGAGTTAGCTTAAAGGTTTAAGAAAAGGAGAACTTCGGTTCTCCTTTTTTATTGCCTGTAATTTGTCTTTGCCATATTCTCTCGCATCTCGCATCTCGCATCTCGCATCTCGCATCTCGCATCTAATTTTTATTCGCTTGAACAGGCATTCTGGTATATAAACATCTATATAACCTCTAATGTTAAGCGACCGAGATAAATGACCGCACCAACCACTATGACGTTCTTCGAACGTTTTGAAACTGACATCCTTTCTGGCAAAAAGACCATTACTATTCGCGATGAATCTGAACGCGACTACCAGCCAGGTAGCGTTGTGGAAGTATCGACGCTAGAGCAAGGCCGTGTGTTCTGTAACCTTAAGATCATCAGTGTTGAACCAATCCTGTTTGATGACTTAGGTGAATTCCATGCTCAGCAAGAGAACATGACGCTGCAAGTACTCAAAGACGTGATTCAAGATATCTATCCGGGTATCTCTCAGCTGTATGTGGTTTCTTACGAGCTTGTGTAACCCGCTTTAAATGAAATTTGTTGATCACTACAGTGTTTAACTGCTGAGCAATAAGAAAGGGAAGTCATAATGAGTGAATTACTGAACGGAACAGTTCAGCAAATTTTGCTTCAACTTTATTGTCGTGAGCAAACTGAGCTGCCGTTGATTTCTCGAATTGATCTCGACATTGATCTTCATGACAGTGAAGGCTTTCTAGCGTGGCGTGATACAAAGCGTGACTTTACTGTCAGTGATATCGAGAGTCGAGTGTGGGTGAAGAGTTGCCCCAGCGGCTATATCACTGAAGTGCACTTTAATGCTGACGGTTCTCTAACTGAATACCGTTTGTTCGATCGATTTGAAACAACAGGGCAGTGGCAGTTAAAAGACGGTTTGTTACATGTCGAGATTCTGAAGGGTGAAAACCGATACCAGTTTGCTGTTGTGGCTCGTGCTGACCTTAATATTCACTCTGCGGTGGAATATAAAAATGGTGAGCTGCATTCGTATCTGAAATTGGTGCAGGCTGAGCGTTAATCCTTTTTAGTCGACCTTGCTTGCTCATTAGAATTAGTGATGTTCCAAGAATAAAAAAGCCAACAGTGATGTTGGCTTTGTTGTTTTCAATTCGACCGATTACTTCCAATCAACGCGCTATTAAGCTATTAAGCCATTAAGCTTTGAAGTTCGCCAATCGAGTATAAAGCTCGCTGTCTTGATCTTGCTTTGCACAAACCGTCAGTAGGTCTTCAATAAAGTACTTCAATGCACGTGCTTCAATTCGACGAATACCTTGTTGCTGCTCTTCAGTTAGGTAGCCGTAGATAGTTGCCGCTCCGAAGTCACCAAAGATCATCTGACCTTGCTCGTTAACTAAAGTGTTGTGTGCGTATAGATCACCATGACAAACTTTATTGGCATGAAGGTGTTCAAACACATCAATCATCTGCTCGGTAATGCTATTGATCTGAGCAATTGAAAGCTCAAAGCCTTCGTTGAACGTATCGCGAGTACAGCTTTCAAGAGTAGGCGGCAAACCTAGGTTGTAATAGCTGCTTGGGATAAGCTCCATCACCAATGCTAGGTAGTTCTCTTCATCAACTTGAGCGATAGACTTCACTAGATTGCTATGATGACCAGCTTGAAGGCACGCTTCGAGTTCATCGTGTGGGTAACCGTCGCTTGTTACTTCGCCTTTGAATACTTTAACCGCCACTTCTTGTGGGAAATCAAAGTCACCATTTAACCAGTTAGCATGAGAAATCACACCAGACGCACCTTGGCCCAGCACTTGATTGAGTGAGTAGCATTGCGAGCTTACGGCAGGCACGCTATCTAAGCTGCTCGGATGTTTACAAAACGGGTTACCCGCAAAGGCTAACCAAGCCAGTTTTGGTAGCTTGATAAGGAACTCTGGGAATTCAGTCAGTTGGTTTGCAGATAGGCGAACTAGCTCAAGGCTTGATAGGTTTTCCATGCTTTCTGGTAAAACGTGAATCTTGTTACCCGCTAATGCGAGTTTTTGCAGGCGTGGTCTTTCACCTAAAGAGTGAGGGAGAACCTCGATCGCATTGTCTGTCAGGATTAACCAACGTAACTGAGCTGGCAAAGATTGCTCGCTAACGCTTTTGATTTGGTTGGTTTTGAAGCCAACCATTTCAAGCTTAGGAAGGGTACCGAGAACATCAGGAAGGTGCGTAAACAGGTTATTTGACGCGAAGATAATACGCAGGTTGGTCAGTTGCGATAACTCTTCAGGTAAATCTGACAGTTGATTACCTGATAGGTCTAGAATCTCAAGAGAATCAGCGAGTTCTAAGATCTCTAATGGAAATTCGGTGAGACCTTCTGACAGTTTTAAGCGCTTAATACCTTTGAGTTGCCCTGATTTTAATTGTTCTAGAGTATGCAAACCTTAGCCTTATGAATAGATGTTCGAGGCGCGTAGTTTACTTGTCTCAATCAAGAAAGGCGAGCACCGGAACGATGCTCGCTTAACTAATCTAAGTGAACGAATCTACGAAGGTTAAAGTCGTATATGGTTTTGGCTGACGCCGACCTCCTCAACAAAATCAGCATCATGACTCACCAAGATAAATGCGCCTTGGTATTCACGTAAAGCGGACGCCAATATTTGCTTTGAGTCGATGTCTAGGTGGTTGTCCGGTTCATCAAGTAATAGAAGTGGTGTGTCTTGCTTATGGCTAACGATCAACATCGCCAGTTTCATTTTTTCACCACCACTTAAATGTGCCACTTTTCGGTATACGGAGTCTCGCCTTAACCCAATTCCAGCGAGCAAGGTTCGTGCGTCACTTTCTGTTAACCCAAAGCTGTGTGTCATCAAACTATCGAACATGGTGTCGTTGGTGTCTAACAGGCCAAAGTGTTGATCCAAGTATACGGTCGCCCCTAAGCGCTTAATGGATCCGATATAGTTCGAGTGTTGGCCGTGAATGGCTTTTAACAGTGTCGATTTTCCGCACCCATTAGCACCGGTTAGATAACACCGTTCCCCTTGTGATAAAGAAAAACTGATGGGCGCACCAGAGCCGTAAACAAGGCGGCAGTTCTCAACGGTTAACAAAGAGCTCTTTTTACTGCTATTACTTTGCTGTAGATACAAAGCTTGTGGTTTCAGCCGTTCCTTCAGTTCTTTAAGCGACTGAAGTTTATGTTGGTTTTGGTCAATGAGGTTCCTTTGGCTTGTCGCAGACGCGGCTTGGCTTTGACCTGCTTTATCTTTCATAGCATCCAATAATATCTTAGGTTGGCTACCCGATTTTCGAAGTCGGTTACCTTGAGACTCACGTTGCTGAGCTTTTTCCTTGTTAATCTGAGCTTGGCGCTCGAGTCGTTTCTTCTCCGATTGATGATGCGTTATCTGCTTGTCCAGAGCTTCACTTTGACTCGACATTTGCGTGAAGTAATCATCGTAATTCCCTTTGTAGAAGCGCATGCCCAAACTATTGAGGTGATAGATCCCTTCCATGTGTCTCAGTAAGCTTCGATCGTGACTGACGACAAGCACTTTACCTTCAAATAACTGGCACTGCTCTAGTAACCAATTGCGTCCATCGCTATCCAAATGGTTTGAAGGTTCGTCGAGAATCAGTATGTCGTGGTTTGATACGAATAACCGATGAAGCTGTAAAAGGGCGAGTTGTCCACCGCTCAATGCATGGCACGGTGTGGTCAACCCACTGGTTATTTTCAATGTGGCTAAAAGTTGCTTGGTGTTCGCTTGTAAATCCCAATCCTCCCCAACGATATTGAAGTGCTGAAGTTCGCAACTGCCTTGTTCTATGGCGTGTAATGCGTCTAACTTTTCGGTGATCCCCAAGAAGTCAGCAATGCTGGTTGTGCTATCTAATAGCTTTGAAGGTAACTGAGAGTAAAAGCCGATCGAACCTTGGCGCGAAACACTGCCTGATGTGGGTTGTGTTTTCCCGACCAGTAACGAAAGTAGTAATGACTTTCCAGCGCCATTTCTTCCGACTAAGCCTGTCAGGCGACTGCTCAAACTAAAGGTGATGTCTTTGAATAACCACTCACCAGTATCGAGTTGGAATGAGAGATTATTGACTAATATAGTAGGCATAAAAATACCTCCTTTTACGTGTAAACGAGTAAAAGGGGTGAGGCGCTTTTCTGCATAGATTCCTACGTGGGATTCTATGTCTAGATCGCCCAAGACGTTACTTAAGTAGGATGACAGCAAAAGATAGAGATTATCTTGCTGAAATGCTTTCTTTATTCAAGGTGCTGATCTTAAAGAGGTTGGTCTTAAATTGACTGCTCTTCAATAGCTTGATTTTTCAAGAAATAGATGACGAAGTAACGCCCACTAACCCCGAGTGTCCAAATGATTTTTATAAAAATAAATCGGATGTCAGGATGTTAGTACTTCATTATGGCGTTATTCTCTTTTGAAATGATGGTGAGATGTTACTGAAAGAACATGCTCTGAGTCAATATGCTAAAGTGATTAAATTATGTTCAAATAATGAAAGCGCCTGTGTGACGCTTTCATTAATGTGGTGATGCTTTAATGACTTGATAGCAGAGTATCTAGAGAGCGGAAGCTCTATTGTATTTGCCCACCGACGGCTCGCCAACACATATCAAAGCTATCATTGATGTACTTCGATGTTTGCTCTGGTGGAGATTCGTTTTGCTCAATCAACCAGTTTGCACAAATCAGAAAGTGGCTATGGATAAAGTGCCTTACAAGGTTAATGTCTAATGCCATCAATTCACCGTCCTCTTGTCCTTTCAAAATGATCTCGTCTAGCGACGCGAACATCTGCGAGACGATCACTTCTCGAGTTTGAGTTGTTGGGTCGAAATGAACATTGGTGAAGAACTTCATCGCAACCGGATTTTCTAGTGCCCATTCAATCCCAGTGATCCACATGAACTTAAAGGCTTGATAGAGATCCTGCTCAGCAATATCAGTATGTTGTTGAAGGGTAGAGAATAGCTCCAACTTCAGCTCGCGAAACAGTTCGTCAATCAATAGAGATTTATTCTCAAAGTGGTGAAACAGTGTCGCTTTTGCTACACCTGCTGTTTTCGCTATTTGTCCGGTAGATGTGCCCTCTAGCCCTTGTTGAGAGAAGAGCAGGAGCGCAGCATCTAGGATTTTTTGCCTTTTCGTAATCATCTATTTAGTACTTTGAACAGAATCTTTTTAATTGGGTTGTTGTAAGGAGGGTGCATTAACTTGGTGAAGTTAATTTTGCCTCGACTTAGAACGGTTTTGGCATGGCTAAAGGTCTTAAAGCCTTCAATGCCATGGTAGTGTCCCATGCCTGAAGGGCCAATGCCACCGAACGGCGCATCTTCTGCTGCCACATGCACTAACGAGTCGTTAATACAAACACCGCCAGAATGCGTATTCGATAAGAACTGGTCTTGGGTCTGTTTATCATGGCTCATCAGGTACAGAGCAAGTGGACGTTCTCTTGCTGTGATGTAGCTGATCGCTTCTTCAATAGAATCATAAGGCACGATAGGCAGAACGGGCCCAAACAACTCTTCTTGCATTGCGACCATGTCGTCGTTCACTTCGGTGAGAAGGTGCGGCGTCATTCTGTGGTTTACATCGTCTTGAGCTTGTTCGGTGACGGTGTGAACAACTGCGCCTTTAGATTGAGCATCTGTAATCATCCCCTTCAAACGATTATATTGACGCATATCGATCACTGAAGTTAAGTATTTGCTCTCAATACCTGCTTTATACAGCTTTTTGCAGTATTGCTTATAAGCTGTGATGAACGCATCGACTTTTTCTCGTGGCAATAAGATGTAATCGGGCGCCACACAAATCTGGCCAGCGTTTAAGCTTTTTGCAAACAGGATGCGTTCAACGGCGTCAGCCACATCAAAGTCGGGAGCAATAATCGTTGGAGACTTGCCGCCTAACTCCAAAGTTACTGGCGTTAAGTTATCGGCTGCCGCTCTCATGACGTGCTTACCCACAGAGGTCGACCCTGTGAATAGAATATGATCAAACGGGAGCTGGCTAAACTTCGCGGAAACGTCAGCTTCACCTTCTATTATCGCGACTTGATCTTCACTAAAGCCTTCGGCCAGCATGGCTTTTAAAACTCGGTTGGTCGCAGGAGTAAACTCGGACATCTTGAGCATTGCAGTGTTGCCCGCAGCTAACGCAGTGATGAGAGGGCCTAAAGAGAGCATTATAGGAAAGTTCCAAGGAACAATGATGCCGACAACGCCCACAGGCTGATAATGAACCGTGATCTTTGCTGGCGTCAGCATCAAACCGGCTTTGCGGCGTGATGGCTTCAACCACTTCTTAAGGTTCTTATCACTGTAATTAATTTGGTGAAGAGAAGGGGTGATATCAGCAATCAAGCTGTCGTGTTTTGCGCGATGACCATAATCTTCAGACACCGCATCAATCAATTGCCCTTGGTAACGCATTAGCAACGCTTTTAATTCCGAGAGGTCTTTTCTTCTCTGTTCAAGCGTTGGATTAACATTACTGCGGTAGTGATCTTTTTGTCGGTTGAATATTTGATCCATGTCGTTGGTGTTCGACGTGGTTGGTTCAAGGTCTAGATTATGGCTCATAGTATCCCCTAAATTCGGAAGCTGACCGATTGGTTGGTCAGTTAAAATTACAAGAATATCGAACCGAATACAAGATATGTGCGAGAAAAGTTTATTTTTTGTTCAGTTGCACGTTGTTTGTTCGAAGGGAAATTGAAGAAAAGTGACTTAGACGTTGGGTGATAATGGATATCGTAAGAAGATAAGAAGATAAGAAGATAAGAAGAGAACGAGTGCCTTTGACGGAATCAAAGGCACCAAGATAAGCGTTTAATGATTACGCAGGGGCTTTTTCACAACGGAGAAAGATAAAGTTAACGTTCTTTGACAGTCTCTCGTATGTCGCTTCAGAAATTTCTTTGGCTTTTTCATCGATAGTGCCTTCCGTGATTTTTGAAATCAGCAAGCCTGAATGAGTAACCGCTTGGCAAAGTTCGGTTAAAGAACGGCGGTAGAAGCTCACTTTAACGGGTGTGCCTACCGTGTTCCACTCTTCTTGAATGAATTCACGTTCGTAGTAATTGCCAGAAATCGTGCATTCGAAGTCAGCAAAAGGGTGGTGTGTTGAAAAGACGATGTAACCACCTGGCTTAAGGACTCGATGAATATCATCAAAGACGGGTTTTAGATCTTCAATGTAGTGCAAGACTAGCGGACACACGATGACATCGGCACTGTTGTCTTTTTCATTCGGAAGACCAAGAGCAGCATCTTGAGCGTAAGCGGAAACATTTTTGATTTGTTTTCCGTTCACCAAGTCGACCATATTCTGAGAGAGATCGGTACACGTCACTTTATTTGCGCCTTGGTCAATAAACCATTGCGCGTAAATGCCAGAGCCACAACCTAGGTCGACAATATCCATACCTTTTACATTATCGAGCAAGGCTATCGTTGATGGACGCTCAAGTAAGGCATTGTAAATATTATCGCGGGCAGCCGAGTCGTATTGCTTAGCGTAGGTGGTGTACATTTCAGACATGATTTAGCACTCATCAATAGGCATGGATAACAGGATACAAGCTATGTCGGTGATAGCGAGAGTTGTGGTAGAGAAGCGGTTATATTTGGCACAACCCTGACTTAACTTGACCAGAATAGCCAAGAATTTTATGTGTCTTTGGCATTTTATTCACCTGATTTTTTGTTAGAAAGTACTTTAAATCTCATGCGCTTCAGCCTGTTTTCTGGCCTAAAACCTTGTAATTCCTTACCTGTCACTTTAAGTCGGATCGTCGATAAGAAAATGTAATCGTAACCACAAATATCAATGGTTGGACTCACTCTTAATAATATCGGTTAATGCAGCCAACAAATCGTTTTTGAACGTTTTTTGTTGGGTTATACCTCGCTATTCCAATGAGGTATCTTCTGTCGATGGCCCTATAGTGTGAGGTCTCTAGAATTGGAAAATTCGGTTAATTTGGAACGCATCCGTGCTGAGTATAATGTAAAGCACTGGAGCCAAGGTTTTTATGGAATTGATGATAACGGCGAGGTGTATGTTTCACCGAGCGAAACCGGTCATCAAGTTCCGCTTAGTCAGATCGTAAAACAGTTAGAGCAGCGAAATATTGGTTTGCCTGCTCTTGTGCGTTTTCCTCAAATCGTGCATCAACGTGTGCACAATATCTGTAACGCATTTAACCAAGCGATCGACGAATATCATTACGACAACCGTTACCTGCTTGTTTATCCGATTAAGGTGAACCAGCAGAAAGAAGTGGTTGATGAGATCTTAGCGAGCCAAGCTCAATTAGAGCAGAAGCAATTGGGCCTAGAAGCGGGTAGCAAGCCTGAACTATTAGCGGTATTGGCGCTGGCTCAAAAAGCGAGCTCAGTGATCGTATGTAATGGGTATAAAGACAGAGAATACATCCGTCTTGCGCTTATTGGCGAAAAACTAGGCCACAAAGTATTCATCGTTTTAGAGAAGTTGTCAGAGCTTGATCTTGTCCTTTCTGAAGCAAAAGCGCTTGGCGTGAAACCTCGTTTAGGTTTGCGTATTCGTCTTGCTTCTCAAGGCGCTGGTAAATGGCAAGCAAGTGGTGGTGAGAAGTCGAAGTTCGGTTTGTCTGCATCACAAGTGCTGACTGTTATTGAACGCTTGAAAGCAGAAGAGCAACTTGATGTTCTAGAGTTAGTGCATTTCCATCTTGGCTCACAAATGGCCAATATTCGTGATGTACGAAATGGCGTGAGCGAAGCGGCGCGTTTCTACTGTGAACTGCGCGATATCGGTGCTCAATTGAAGTACCTCGATGTCGGTGGCGGCTTGGCGGTGGATTACGACGGCACACGCAGCCAGTCTTCAAACTCAATGAATTACGGTTTGCTTGAGTACGCTCGCAATATTGTGATGACAGTAGGGGACATTTGTAAGCTCTACAATCAGCCACAACCTGTGATTATTTCGGAATCTGGTCGCTCACTGACTGCGCACCACGCTGTGCTTGTGACCAATGTTATTGGTACCGAGAGCTACTCTCCAGAAGACATGGCGGCTCCAGAAGCTGACGCACCAATGTTGCTAAACAACATGTGGAAGAACTTCTTAGAGCTAGATGCGGGTAATGATGACCGAGCGTTGATCGAGATCTACAACGACACGCAGAGCGATATCGCAGAGGCGCACAACCAATTTGCCACAGGTATGCTGAATCTTCAGCATCGTGCTTGGGCAGAGCAGATGTCTTTGCGTATTAACTACGAACTTAGCTCTCGAATGAGCACTAAGAACCGTTACCACCGCCCTATTTTGGATGAGTTGAGCGAGCGTCTAGCAGATAAGTTCTTCGTGAACTTCTCTTTGTTCCAGTCATTGCCAGATGCTTGGGGTATCGATCAGGTATTTCCTGTATTGCCTCTAAGTGGTTTAGACAATGCGGATGAACGTCGTGCTGTTGTATTGGACATCACCTGTGATTCTGACGGTACGATTGACCAGTACGTTGATGGTCAAGGTATTGAAACAACGCTGCCAGTTCCTGCGTGGAACCTTGATGAACCCTACCTGATGGGCTTTTTCTTAGTAGGCGCATACCAAGAGATCTTGGGTGATATGCATAACCTATTTGGTGATACCCACAGTGTAGTGGTGAATGTTGATGAAAGTGGTCAAGCGAATATCGACTACATCAACGAAGGCGATACGGTTGAAGACATGATGCGTTATGTTCACATCGATACGGATCTGATTCGTCAGAACTACAAAGATTTGGTCACGGCGAAAGTAACAGCACAAGAGCAACAAAGCGTACTTGAAGAGTTAGAGCAAGGCTTGATGGGTTACACCTATCTTGAGGATTTTTAATGAACGATCTATTTACCAAACCAGATTACTCGCTGTACTCCAACGCGATGACTTTTATGCGTCGTCCATTGGTAAAGAACCCAATTGATAACGACGCTGATGTGGTTGTGTTGGGCGCGCCTTTAGATATGGCGACGTCGGGTCGTCCGGGCGCGCGCATGGGACCAGATGCGATTCGTCGTGCGTCAGTAAACTTGGCGTGGGAAGGCAAAAAGTTTCCTTGGGACTTCAATGTATTCGAACATACCTCGGTGATTGATGCGGGCGATCTTGTGTTTGATTGCGGTGATGCTGAAGACTTAACTCAACGTTTAGAAGCGGCTGCTGATGCGATTCTAAACAGTGGTAAAACATTGTTAGGTTTAGGTGGCGATCACTTCATTACATTGCCTTTGCTAAGAGCATACGGCAAGAAGTACGGTGAGATGGCGCTGATTCACTTCGATGCACATACTGACACGTACAGTCAGGGCAGTCGTTACGATCACGGTACCATGTTCTACCATGCGCCAAATGAAGGTTTAATTTCGCCTGAACATTCAGTGCAAATTGGTATTCGCACAGAGTACAAGCAGGAAGGTCACGGCTTTAACGTTATTAACGCGATGCAAGCGAATGACATGAGCGTTGACGATATCATTGCCCAAGTGAAAGGTATTGTTGGTGATAAGCCTGTTTACCTAACGTTTGATATCGATTGTCTGGATCCTGCTTTTGCTCCGGGTACGGGCACACCAGTATGCGGCGGTTTGAATTCAGATAAAGTGCTGAAAATCATCCGTGGCCTACAAGGCATCAACATGGTTGGTATGGACGTTGTAGAAGTTTCTCCAGCGTATGACCAAAGCGAGATTACAGCATTGGCTGGTGCGACGATTGCTCTCGAGCTGCTTTACGTTTGGACGGCGAACCGCCTCGCTAAATAATAGTGTGTCATTGCTAACAGCATAACGCTATATACTGATTTTAAAGCCCACTAAGGTTCAACTTAGTGGGCTTTTTTTGGGATACCTCGAAATATCCATTTGCAACTTCTACTCATTGCCCCTGCATACCCATTCAATACTCCAATAGTTGCATATGTAATTGACGCCATATACGGTGTTTGAACAGTTTCTCATCAGCTTTGTGCTGAACCTTGTCTCAAATATGGGATTTGGTTCTTCTTTGGGGTTTAGGTATATCTCGACCTTATTAATTGCCTATAAATCCTAATGATTTATCAACTTTATTACTGTATATATTTATAAAAATTTGAGGTGTAATTAATTTTTGCATTTTGTTGCATATAAATCAGCGCCCTATAAACTTTTGCTTAGTCCATGAACAAACTAAAGTGAATGCTTAGATTTGTGAACAGAAGTCACTTCGCACAGACATGACATTTCGGATAAGAAAGACTAGGCTTAAGGTTAAGTAAACTATAAAAAAAACAGGCGAAACGGAACTGACTCATCACATACATCAGTCTACGTAATTGATTATTAATGAAGAGAATAAGTTCTGAATATAATTTAAGCCTGAAACCGTTATTACTATCATTTTCACGATGTTGGGCAATACAGCATTTTGTGACCTCGGGGGATATATGGGTATTGAAGTTTCGCGCCAAGCTGCAGTTGTAGAAGCAGTGAGTGGAGAAGTCATTGCGGTTAAGTCTGACGGAAGCGCACGAAAAATTTCAGCTGGAGATATTATTCGTGAAAACGAGATTGTTATTACCTCGAATGGATCTGAAGTTGTATTAGGCGTTCAGAATGATTCGATTCCGGTTGGAGAGAATTGTGTAGGCTGTGTTGACGAAAATTCTGTGTGGGCAGAAGCGCCAATTGCCGGTGAGGTTAATTTCGATTCAGAGCAAACGGACGCCGGAACCTTTACCGACGATGATCTTGCTGCTATCCAAGACGCAATTTTAGGTGGTGCCGATCCAACTCAAATCTTAGAGGCAACGGCTGCTGGTGGCGGTCTGGGTTCTGCAAATGCGGGCTTCGTAACCATCGATTACAACTATACGCAAACTCAACCGACAACTTTCTTTGAAACCTCCGGGCTAGACGACGAAGTGATAGAAGAACCTCGAGAAGAGTTCCGATCGATAACCCGTTCTTCTGGCGGTCAATCAATCAGTGAAGTGCTCACTGAAGGTTCCATTTCTGACAATACCTACCCTCAAACTATTACATCTACAGAGACGATAATTGCTGGCAGCTTAGCGCTCGCACCTGACTCTTTTGTTCCAGAAGCTTCATCCCTTGCTTCACTGCTTAGTGAGCTAAATAGCGACATTACCTCAAGCGGTCAACCTGTCACGTTTACTTATGATTTGGCATCAAATTCTATCGTTGGTGTTCAAGGTACTGACGAAGTATTACGCATCGACATTGATGCCGTCAGTGTTGGCAATAACATTGAGCTTTCGCTAACCACAACGATTTTTCAGCCGATTGACCATGTTCCGTCTGTCGGTGGCGGCCAAGTTTCCTATACTGGCGATCAAATAGATATTACCTTTGATATTCAAGGTGAAGACACTGCTGGGAATCCGCTAGCAACACCCGTTAACGCACAAGTTTCAGTGTTTGACGGGGTAGATCCGTCGACTGAAAGTGTAAATATCACTAACGTTGAAACTAGCAGCGCGGCAATCGAAGGAACGTTCTCCAATATTGGTAGTGATAATCTTCAATCAGTCGTATTTGATGCAAGTGCACTGGACCAGTTTGATGGGTTGCTCAGTGATAATCAAAACACGCTTGCCAGACTTTCTGATGATGGAACAACGATTACTCTGTCCATCCAAGGCCGAGGTGAAGTTGTTCTCACTATCTCTCTCGATACCGATGGCACCTATAAATTTGAGCAGTTTAATCCGATAGAGCAGATCGGTACTGACTCACTCTCTTTTTCGCTGCCGATCACGATGACGGACTTTGACCAAGATGTTGTAACTAATACCATTAACATTGAGATTACTGATGGCGATAGCCCGGTTGTGACCAATGTTGACAGTATTGATGTTGATGAAGCTGGTATTGTTGGTGGTTCTCAAGAGGGAACCGCGTCCGTTGCGGGTAGCGGAAGTATCACTGCCGATATTTTTGAAAGCGACATCATCGATCATTACGAGCTTGAACCTACGGAGTTTAATACTGGCGGTTCTTTAACGTCTAATGGCGAAGCCGTATTGCTTGAGCTTATTGATGAAACTAACGGTGTAAGAACTTACGAAGGCTATGTTGAAGTCAATGGTTCTCGGATTACGGTCTTTGACGTTAAAGTTGATAGTCCGTCATTGGGGAACTATGAATTCACTCTGTACGAAGAGCTTTCTCACCAAGGCGCTGAAGACGCGTTGTTGACCTTTGCTCTGCCTATTTATGCCGTTGATGCGGATGGAGACCGTTCTGCACTATCTGGCGGTTCGAGTACACCAGAAGCCGCTGAGATTCTCGTCAATGTCACAGATGATGTACCTGTGATGACAGCTCCTACTGGTGAAACCGTTGTCGATGAAGACGATCTTACTGGCATTGGTTCAGATCAATCTGAAGATGCCATTATTAATGGATTGTTCACGATTGATGAAGGTGCCGATGGCGTTGTTAAGTATGAATTGGTTGATGAAAATTTAGCGATTGCAGGCTTAACCTCCGATGGAGAAAGCTTAGAGTGGCAGCATGTTTCACAGAGTGGCACGACCTTCACTTATGTTGCACAGACGGTAATCAGTAATCAGCCTGTGTTTGAAATCATTTTTGATACCTCAAATAATAGTTATCAATTCGAATTGTTTAAACCACTTAAGCACCCTGATAGTGCGGGTGAAAACGCGATTGACCTTAACTTCTCTGTTGTGGCTGAAGATTCCGACCAAGATAAATCGAATGCGGTCGATCTGAAGATCACGGTGACGGATGATGTGCCAACCATCACTGATACGACTGTTGCTAGTACGTTTGTCGTTGATGAAGATGATTTAGGCTCTGTTGTCGCTCAGGCGACAGGCTCGTTTGTTACCACAGAAGGTGCAGACCAAGCTGAGGTTTACGAACTACGCAATATCTCAACGCTAGAAGCGACGCTATCGTCGGGCAATGAAGGTATTAAGATCACTGAGATCACAGGTGTTGCTAACACGACCACCTACCAAGGCGCAACTGACCCGAGCGGAACGCCAATCTTCACATTAGTGCTGACTGATGATGGTGCTTACACCTTTACCTTGCTTGGGCCTCTCAATCACGTTACGACACCGAGCAACCTCGATACACTAACAATACCGTTTGATGTGGTTGCCGTTGATGGTGATGGCGATGATTCTAACCAATATGTATTGCCAATCGAAGTGCTCGATGGTACGCCAGTAATGACGGTGCCGACTGGTGAAATGGTTGTCGATGAAGACGATCTTAGTGGCATTGGTTCAGATCAATCTGAAGATACCATTATTAATGGGTTATTCACGGTTGATGAAGGCGCCGATGGTGTTGTGAAGTATGAACTGGTTGATGAAGATTTGGTTCTGACTGGCTTAACCTCTGATGGAGAAAGTTTAGAGTGGCAAGCTGTTTCACAAAGCGGCACAACATTTACTTACGTTGCTCAAACAGCAACGAGTAATGAAGCGGTGTTCGAGATTATTTTCGATACCTCGGATAACAGCTATCAATTCGAATTGTTTAAACCACTTAAGCACCCTGATGGCGCGGGTGAAAACGCGATTGACCTTAACTTCTCTGTCGTGGCCGAAGATTTCGACCAAGACAAATCGAATACGATCGCTCTCAAGATCACAGTAACGGATGATGTGCCAAGCATCACTGATACGACGGCTGCGAGTACATTTGTCGTTGATGAAGACGATTTAGACTCTGTTGTCGCTCAGGCGACAGGCTCATTTGTGACCACAGAAGGGGCAGACCAAGTAGAGGTTTACGAACTGCGTAATATCTCAGCTCTTGAAGCGACGTTATCGTCGGGCGGTGAAGGTATTAAGATCACTGAGATAACTGGAGCTGCTAACACGACGACCTACCAAGGGGCAACTGATCCAAGTGGAACGCCAATTTTTACACTAGTACTGACTGATGACGGTGCTTATACGTTCACTTTGCTTGGCCCTCTCGAGCACGCTACGACACCAAGTAACCTCGACACCTTAACCATACCGTTTGATGTGGTTGCCGTTGATGGTGATGGCGATGATTCTAACCAATATGTATTGCCAATCGAGGTGCTCGATGATGCGCCAACTATCACTGATACGACTGTTGGGAGTACATTTGTTGTTGATGAAGATGATCTTGGGTCTGTGGTGTCTCAAGCAACAGGTGCATTTGTTACGACAGAAGGTGCTGACCTAGTAGATGTTTACGAACTGCGTAATATCTCAGCGCTTGAAGCGACATTGACCTCTGGAACTGAAGCGATTTCTATTACAGAAATCACAGGGGCGACTAACACAACGACCTATCAAGGTACGACGACAAGCGGGACTCCTATCTTCACGCTCGCGCTAGCGAATGATGGCTCTTATACGTTTACGTTGTTAGGTCCGCTAAATCATCCAACAAGTCCGAATTCCAATACTTTAACGATTCCATTCGATGTCGTTGCGGTTGATGGTGACGGTGATGATTCTAATCAGTATGTGTTACCAATCGAAGTACTCGATGATGTGCCAGTAATGACGGCGCCGACTGGTGAAACCGTTGTCGATGAAGACGACCTTACTGGCGTTGGTTCAGATCAATCTGAAGATGCCATTATTAATGGATTATTCACGATTGATGAAGGTGCCGATGGTGTTGTTAAGTATGAACTGGTTGATGAAAATTTAGCGATTGCAGGATTAACCTCCGACGGAGAAAGCTTAGAGTGGCTGCCTGTTTCACAGAGTGGCACGACCTTCACTTATGTTGCACAGACGGTAACCAGTAATCAGCCTGTGTTTGAAATTATTTTTGATACCTCAAATAACAGCTATCAATTCGAATTGTTTAAACCACTTAAGCACCCTGATGGCGCGGGTGAAAACGCGATTGACCTTAACTTCTCTGTTGTGGCAGAAGATTTCGACCAAGATAAATCGAATACGATCGACCTGAAGATCACAGTAACGGATGATGTGCCAACCATCACTGATACGATTGTTGGGAGTACGTTTGTCGTTGATGAAGACGATTTAGACTCTGTTGTCGCTCAGGCGATAGGCTCGTTTGTTACCACAGAAGGTGCAGACCAAGTAGAGGTTTACGAACTGCGTAATATCTCAACGCTGGAAGCGACGCTATCGTCGGGCAGTGAAGGTATTAAGATCACCGAAATTACTGGTGCTGCTAACACGACTGCCTACCAAGGGGTAACCGACCCAAGTGGAACGCCAATTTTCACATTAGTGTTGACTGATGACGGTGCTTATACGTTCACTTTGCTTGGCCCTCTCAATCACGCTACGACGCCAAGTAACCTTGATACATTAACCATACCGTTTGATGTGGTTGCCGTTGATGGTGATGGTGATGATTCTAACCAATTTGTATTGCCAATCGAGGTGCTCGATGATGCGCCAACTATCACTGATACGACTGTTGGGAGTACATTTGTTGTTGATGAAGATGATCTTGGATCTGTGGTGTCTCAAGCAACAGGTGCATTTGTTACGACAGAAGGTGCTGACCTAGTAGAAGTTTACGAACTGCGTAATATCTCAGCGCTTGAAGCGACATTGACCTCTGGAACTGAAGCGATTTCTATTACAGAAATCACAGGGGCGACTAACACAACGACCTATCAAGGTACGACGACAAGCGGGACTCCTATCTTCACGCTCGCGCTAGCGAATGATGGCTCTTATACGTTTACGTTGTTAGGTCCGCTAAATCATCCAACAAGTCCGAATTCCAATACTTTAACGATTCCATTCGATGTCGTTGCGGTTGATGGTGACGGTGATGATTCTAACCAATTTGTATTGCCAATCGAGGTGCTCGATGATGTGCCAGTAATGACGGCGCCGATTGGTGAAACCGTTGTCGATGAAGACGATCTTACTGGCGTTGGTTCAGATCAATCTGAAGATGCCATTATTAATGGATTATTCACGATTGATGAAGGTGCCGATGGTGTTGTTAAGTATGAACTGGTTGATGAAAATTTAGCGATTGCAGGATTAACCTCCGACGGAGAAAGCTTAGAGTGGCTGCCTGTTTCACAGAGTGGCACGACCTTCACTTATGTTGCACAGACGGTAACCAGTAATCAGCCTGTGTTTGAAATTATTTTTGATACCTCAAATAACAGCTATCAATTCGAATTGTTTAAACCACTTAAGCACCCTGATGGCGCGGGTGAAAACGCGATTGACCTTAACTTCTCTGTTGTGGCAGAAGATTTCGACCAAGATGAATCGAATGCGATCGACCTGAAGATCACAGTGACGGATGATGTGCCAACCATCACTGATACGATTGTTGGGAGTACGTTTGTCGTTGATGAAGACGATTTAGACTCTGTCGTCTCTCAGGCGACAGGCTCGTTTGTTACCACAGAAGGTGCAGACCAAGCTGAGGCTTACGAACTGCGCAATATCTCAACGTTGGAAGCGACGCTATCGTCGGGCAGTGAAGGTATTAAGATCACCGAAATTACTGGTGCTGCTAACACGACTGCCTACCAAGGGGTAACCGACCCAAGCGGAACGCCAATTTTCACATTGGTGTTGACTGATGACGGTGCTTATACGTTCACTTTGCTTGGCCCTCTCGATCACGCTACGACACCAAGTAACCTCGACACCTTAACCATACCGTTTGATGTGGTTGCCGTTGATGGTGATGGCGATGATTCTAACCAATACGTATTGCCAATCGAAGTACTCGATGGTGCGCCAGTAATGACGGCGCCGACTGGTGAAACTGTTGTCGATGAAGACGACCTTACTGGCGTTGGTTCAGATCAATCTGAAGATGCCATTATTAATGGATTGTTCACGATTGATGAAGGTGCCGATGGTGTTGTTAAGTATGAATTGGTTGATGAAAATTTAGCGATTGCAGGATTAACCTCCGATGGAGAGAGTTTAGAGTGGCTGCCTGTTTCACAAAACGGCACAACATTTACTTACGTTGCTCAAACTGCAACGAGTAATGAAGCAGTATTCGAGATTATTTTCGATACCTCGGATAACAGCTATCAATTCGAATTGTTTAAACCACTTAAGCACCCTGATGGCGCGGGTGAAAACGCGATTGACCTTAACTTCTCTGTCGTGGCCGAAGATTCCGACCAAGACAAATCGAATACGATCGCTCTCAAGATCACAGTAACGGATGATGTGCCAAGCATCACTGATACGACGGTTGCGAGTACATTTGTCGTTGATGAAGACGATTTAGGCTCTGTTGTCGCTCAGGCGACAGGCTCATTTGTGACCACAGAAGGGGCAGACCAAGTAGAGGTTTACGAACTGCGTAATATCTCAGCTCTTGAAGCGACGTTATCGTCGGGCGGTGAAGGTATTAAGATCACTGAGATAACTGGAGCTGCTAACACGACGACCTACCAAGGGGCAACTGATCCAAGTGGAACGCCAATTTTTACACTAGTACTGACTGATGACGGTGCTTATACGTTCACTTTGCTTGGCCCTCTCGATCACGCTACGACACCAAGTAACCTCGATACCTTAACCATACCGTTTGATGTGGTTGCCGTTGATGGTGATGGCGATGATTCTAACCAATATGTATTGCCAATCGAGGTGCTCGATGATGCGCCAACTATCACTGATACGACTGTTGGGAGTACATTTGTTGTTGATGAAGATGATCTCGGGTCTGTGGTGTCTCAAGCAACAGGTGCATTTGTTACGACAGAAGGTGCTGACCTAGTAGATGTTTACGAACTGCGTAATATCTCAGCGCTTGAAGCGACATTGACCTCTGGAACTGAAGCGATTTCTATTACAGAAATCACAGGGGCGGCTAACACAACGACCTACCAAGGTACGACGACAAGCGGGACTCCTATCTTCACGCTCGCGTTAGCGAATGATGGCTCTTATACGTTTACGTTGTTAGGTCCGCTGAATCATCCAACAAGTCCGAATTCCAATACCTTAACGATTCCATTCGATGTCGTTGCGGTTGATGGCGACGGAGATGATTCTAATCAGTATGTATTGCCAATCGAGGTGCTCGATGATGTGCCTGTGATGACGGCGCCGACCGGTGAAACCGTTGTCGATGAAGACGATCTTACTGGCATTGGTTCAGATCAATCTGAAGACACCATTATCAATGGACTGTTCACCGTCGATGAAGGTGCAGATGGCGTTGTGAAGTATGAACTGGTTGATGAAAATTTAGTGATTGCAGGCTTAACCTCTGATGGAGAGAGTTTAGAGTGGCTGCCTGTTTCTGTATCTGGCAGTACGTTTACTTATGTTGCTCAGACTGATACAGGTCAAGTGCCTGTTTTCGAGATTATTTTTGATACGTCAAACAACAGTTATCAGTTTGAACTGTTTAAACCTCTCAAACACCCTGATGGTGCCGATGAAAACAACATCGAACTTGATTTTTCAATCATTGCTGAAGATTTTGATCAAGACCAATCGAATGCGATTGATCTAAAAATTACGGTCACTGATGATATTCCATTGGTAACCACACAATCGATTACTCGTGTCGAAGGCCAGGGTTACCGCGGTTCTAAAGTCGATATGTTTGCTAATGCGACGGATGAGGGGGCTGATGGCGCGGTACTGAGTCGAATTGAGGGCATCTCAAATAATGGTGCAGATATTGTTTTCCAACGAGGTAACAATACTGGCTTTAGCGATGGCTTGAATGTTCAAAGTGGACGTCGAACTATCCGTGTTTATGAGCAGACTGATGATGGCAATGGTGGTACTCAGGAAAGGCAGCTGGGTACTTTGCGTATCAACTCAAATGGCGAAATAGAATTTAGAGCTACCAATTATCTCGATCATGATGGAGATACCATCGATTTCTCGATAAATGTTATTGCGACAGACGGTGATTTGGATACGTCATCTACGCCTTTGAACATCACGATTACGGATGAAGAGTCTTCAGCAATCTCGCTCAAGGTGACCACGTTTGAGGATGCGGGTAGAGACTCTACAATCCCTTACGCAACGGGCGATGTCCCAAACTTAGAGAATACCCAAGATAATCAAAGTGGATTGCCTGATGCCCCTGCACAAGTTGCGTTGCAGGTTAACCTGAAGGACCAAGATAACAACGAGTCCATCGGACAACTGACGATCCAAAGTGGCAATCACAGAGGGACGTTCTATTACTTTGATGGCTTGGAATATCACAAACTAGTGGCAGAACCAAACGGTGATATCTTGTTTGGTCCACCTCAAATGCAGCAGAGCTTTGCTCCAAGTACGAACCAACCATCAGACGCCATCGCGACTATCAATAACCTGTACTTTGTCCCAGACCAGAATTTCGGCTCTGGTGAAAATGGGGTTCGAATCAATTATGAGCTCGAAATTGATAATAATGGTTCGCTAGACCATACCGTAAACTCAAACTTTAGAATTGAAATTGAAGCGGTTGCCGACATTGCGACTTGGGATGACACCAGTAGCACGTATCAGTATCAAGTGAACGAAGATGAAGACAACGTTACCCTGCAATTAAACGCAGAATCACAAGATAACAGCCGCACTGAAACCATTACCTATGAACTCGAAGTTGTTCAGGGAGATGGTAAGTTTGAGTTGCTTGACCAAAATGGCACAGTGCTTACACCAGTTAATGGTGTTTATATCATCACATCTTCTGATATCAATAGCACCGTGGTTAACCCTATTGATAACTTCTCTGGGCAAATTGAATTTAAAGCGACAGCTATTACTGAAGAGACACGTAACCCATACGATGATGCAGCCAACGGTGGAGCAAACGATAAGACGACGGCTCGTTCTGTAGAGCAAAATATCATTATTGATGTCACTGCTGACGCCGACCCGGGTAAATTCAGTGTGAGTCGTATCCAGATCAACGAAGACAACATCGATAACCCTGATTACATTGGTCCTTTGGACAATAAAGATGCTTTCACGTTAGACGAAGTCATCACCATGACAGGTTCGGTCGATTCTGACAGTTCTGAAGAACTGTTTGTGCGCATCAGTAATGTTACGGAAGGAGCAGTGCTTTACTTCTTAGGCACCACGACAGTCGTTCCGACCATCACGATCAATGGTGTGGATTATCAAGAAATCGCGTATTCCGATTTGGCTAACGTGGAAGTTGTTCCAACCAAACACAGCAATGTGGATTTCACCTTCGATGTCACGGGTGTGGTTAAAGATACCGCGAATCTTTCTACTGGTGCGCAAGTCGATGAAGAAATTCTAGGTACTAAAACGGTTAACGTAGAAGTTAAAGGTGTTGCTGATACTCCTTATGGTGGTACCAATGGTACCGATTGGACCGCAATTACAGATGGCACTACATCTGGTGTTCAAACCACGATTCAAGAGAGCCAAAATGGTGATACCTTTGCTGAGCTTGATTTCACTGTGTTGTCGGGAGAGAGAAGACCAGATACAGGTACGACACCATTACCTGACGACGGTTCCGAGTCCATAACTGTTATCCTCTCGGGTATTCCTGACGGCGTTGTTCTGGAAGATGGGGACGGTACAATTATTGACCTTAACTTCGTCGGCTACGAACCTGGTCCGGGTGGCAGCCCTGACTTATCCAAACCTATCTACGAAGCGAACATTACTGAGGCAGGTAAAACCTCAGGCATTCGCATCAGACCTGTCGACTCTTCAACTGAGAATATTCACATTCAAGGTAAAGTGATTGTGACTGAGAATGATGGTCACACGCTTACGTTTGATCAGGAAATTCGAGTGCTAGTCGAACCTAGAATCGATACCTCTGCGACGTACAACACGGTTACTAATGGTGATGAAGATACCGCGATCAACATTGACTGGCACCCAGAGGGTACTGACTATATTGATGATGATGAGCATTTCACTTCTATTGTCATCAGTGACATTCCGACAGATGTTGAAAGTGTTGTGGTTAATGGCGATGTAACTTGGGTTTACGATGCCGCAGCAGGCACTTTAACCATTACTCCGAAGAGCGGTCAAACTGCTGAAGAGTTTACTCAGATCGCGCTGAATAATAACTTTATTCAAATAACGCCAGCTCAAGATTCCAGTGCTGATTTTACACTCGATACTGTGGTAATGATTGAAGAGCGAGATCATGAATATGTCGATGCTTCAAACCCTGGGCAAGGCATTGTAACGGCGACGATCACCGGTACGATTAATGTTGTCGTGCGGCCTGTCGTTGAGCCTGGAGATGCCGACAACAAGATTGTTGTTTCAAACGAAGATGGCTCTGGAGATCTGACTACGATTACGGCTGACGCTAATGGCGTAATTAAATTTACAACCAACAGTGATAACCAAACGACGGATACTAATGGAGATGAAATCTGGGACGGTGAATACGTCGTCCGATACCAAGAAACGGATTTAAGCACAGTAGAAGAGCAAGTTGACGAAGTGATTGTTCAGCTGACTAACACTGACGGAAGCGCTTTGTCGGATGATATTTTAGGGCAACTTTTAGTAACGGGTGCCTCTTACGAAGGTGGTGGCAGATGGGTTGTGACCAATGAAGATGCCTTTAGCGTCAGTGCTCCCAATGGATTAGATTTCACCCCTGCCAATGATGCGGATGATGTCGTTACTGATTTCAATGATGTCAAGATGACAATTTTCACTTTAGTATCAGATCCTGGTGACGCTAACAATGAAACGTCCGCCCAAGTGCAACGCACCGGAGAGGTAACGCTTTCTTATCCTGAGGTGCTGACGGCACCTGACAAAGTTGCTGCAGATATTGCGATTGTGCCAGACAGTGTTATCGACGCCGTTGAGGATACTCAGCTTGATCTCGGCGCGGCACTCAACGGCATTTTGAGCTTGACGGGTCGCGATGATTCTACTGACCAAGTGACGGTGATCATTGATGGTACTCTGGTCATTGATGCTACAACATCATTCCCAATTAGCCTGTCGGGAACAAGTGATGTTGACTTTGTGAACGGAAAATATGTTTACGAGACGACTGTCGAACAGGGCGTAACCGTCGATTCATCGGGTTTGTTATTGAATCTGCCACCAAACTACTCTGGTGACTTTAGGTTGCCATTGACCATAGTGACCAAAGATTTACAATCTGGCGATGAGAAGACTTTAGTGACTGAAGTTATCATCAAAGTCGCACCAGATGCTGAGACGGATCCAACGATTGAGGTGAATGTCGTGGGTTCTCTTGATGATGCCTTTAATCCTGTTGATACCGACGGTCAAGCTGGGCAAGATCCGGTGGGTTACGAAGACACCTATATTCAGCTCGACTTCAATTCGACCATTTCGGATCAGGTTTCCGGCGTCGAAGGCGGCCAAGAAGCGTTTACGTCCATTACTTTAACGTTGGACGACCCTTCTATAGGTGCATTCTATGACAACACGGGTACTTCACTAGGCACATCTGTTACGTTTAATCAGGCTGAAATAGCAGCGGGTGCACTCGATAACGTGCTCTTTAGGGCAATCGAAAATTACCCAACGGGTAATGATATTAACCAAGTGCAGGTTAATGTCAGCGGTACAGTCACAGATACCGCAACCTATAATGATCCTGCTTCTCCTGCGGGTACGGCAACAGACTCCGATACTTTCTCTACAAGTGTCAGCTTTGAAGTCGTTCCTGTGGTCGATGACGTGTCTGTCACTGGACCGGGTAGCGATCCGGATGTTATCGAGATTACTGGCAACGAAGACCAGCTCATCTCTCTGTCGGGTACAGGGCCTGTATCGATTGCACTGACTGACCTTGATGGTTCAGAACAGTTTGTGTCGATTAAGTTTACAGATGTCCCTGATGGCTTCCAAATGCGTGCAGATGCAGGCTCGACATATACCGTGAAAAATAATGGTAATGGAGAGTGGAGTGTTCAACTGCCTCAAGCTTCGGGGTTGTCATTCGATTTAAGTGAGATTTCGATCTTGCCGCCTAAAAACTTCAGTGGTACCGCTGAGTTTGGTGTGGAAGTCTTCACTCAAGAATCGTTGCTGGGTGTGCCTACTGCGGCGGCAAACTTGCCAAGCTTCAAACTGCATGTGGTACCTGTTGGTGATGATGTTGATACCAACCCAACCGATTCTGTGACAGGCAATGAAGGCCAAAACATTGATATCGAAATCAATGCGACTATTTTGGACAAAGAATTGTCTGCAACAGGAAGCGGGACGTATACCGAGAATGCGCCCGAAACGCTTCGAGTTGAAGTGGCGGGTGTTCCTCAAGATGCTTCTATTTTCTATCCAGATGGCACGACATTGGCTAGCTACGATCCGGCGACGCAGCTTTGGACACTTGATGTTCCTGCACAGTCGCTCGATAAGATCGTATTCAATTCTGGAGAACATAATAGTGATACAGGCAGTGTACTGGGTATCAATGGTCCACTGCAGATTACGGTACGTTCAGTAGATACTGACGCTGACAACACCGAATATTTAGGTACGCCAACCAGCTTCGATGTCGATCTGGTGATTGATCCTATTAACGATCAACCGATCTTTGTGAATGTGACCAACATTGAAACATCGGAAGACATCAGTGTTGCCATCGACAACTTTAGTATCTACGACGTCGACGCAAACTTTGATAATCCAGATGCTCCGTATGAACTGACGTTTAAAGTCGACCAAACACTGCCGGGTGCACAGGGTGTGTTTGAGTTTACCAGCTCTCCTGACGTGACGTTTGTATTGCAGCCTGATGGTTCGCTTGTGATTACCGGTAAAGAGGCCGACATCAATACCGCGTTGACCAATGGGGCTGTGACATTCAAACCCGATCCAGATCAGAATTACCTCAACCAGACTGGTTTAGTCACAATCAATGCAACACTTGACGATGGTGGCAACAACGGTCTGATTGACGTGGGTGATCCGAATACCGCTCAAACCAATCAAACTACGTTCACCATTAAGGTGACGGAAGTGAACGACGCTCCTGTGGCGACTGATGTAGATTTAGGCTCGATTGCGGAAGACGGTCAAATCGTGATTGTTGAAAGTGACTTGATTGCAGCCAGTTCTGATCTAGAAAACCATAATCTCACAGTAACCGGTGTGACTCTTACTCAAGGGCAAGGTCAGCTTACACGCTATGAAAATGCTGGCGGTGCTGATGACGCAGCGATTACGGGGCCATTCTGGATATTCATTGCAGCCAATGATTTCAATGGCGATGTGAAGTTCAATTACGACATCATTGATGACGGTACCACCAACGGTGTGGATGATTTCTTAACTGATAATGCTGAAATTAGCCTTTTAGTTACTGAAGTCAATGACCAGCCAGTGGCATCGGATATTGATTTGGGCACCATGCTTGAAGAAGGTCAGTTGATCATCAAAGAGGAAGACCTGATTTCAGCAACCACTGATCCGGAAAACGACACGATTACTGTGAACAGCTTGGTGCTCGATCAAGGTCAGGGCCAATTACAGCGCTTTGAGAACGTGGGCGGTGCTGATGACGCTACGATTGCTGGCCCGTACTGGGTATTTACCGCAGCCAACGAATACAGCGGTGATGTTAAGTTCACTTATACCGTTGAGGACGATGGCACAACCAATGGCGCTGATGATTTCTTAACAGATACTGGTGAAATTAGCGTTGTGGTAACGGAAGTGAATGATCAACCAGTGGCAACGGATATCGACTTAGGAAACATCCTTGAAGAAGGTCAGTTGATCATCAAAGAGGAAGACTTAATTGCTGCAACGAGTGATCCGGAAAACGACACGATTACCGTGACCAATCTGGTGCTCGACGAAGGCCAAGGCCAGTTACAGCGCTTTGAGAACGTCGGCGGCGCTGATGACGCTATGATTACTGGCCCGTACTGGATATTTACGGTTGCTGATGAATACAACGGTAACGTTAAGTTCACCTATACCGTCGAGGATGATGGTACAACCAACGGCGCTAATGACTTCCTAACGGATACTGCAGAGATCACCGCGATTGTCGACGGAGTGAACGATACGCCTGTTGTTAATGGTGACAGTGTCACTACGATTGTTGACGAGGATGCTGGTCAGCTATTGAGTGGTATCAATGTTAGTGACCCAGATTATGTGGATGCATTTTCTAACGACTTAATGACCGTCACGCTGACAGTGGATTACGGTACATTGAACGTATCACTTCCGGCAGTGACGACGGTGATGGTCAACGGCAACAACACTGGTTCGGTTATCTTAGTCGGTACTCTGAGTGACCTAAATGCACTGATTGATACGCCAACCAGTCCAAATGGTGTCTACCTTGATGCGAGCTTGTCTCCAACCAATAGCATTGGATTGGAAGTCATCGCCAAAGACAGCGGTAACCCTTCTGGTATCGCGATTGAAACTGCCCCAGTGGTTTATAATATCGCAGTGACACCAGTCGCTAATGCGCCAACCTTGTCTATTGATCCGGCATTTAACTATGTGAGAAACATTACGACCAGCTCATCTGTGGTCGCTAATAGTGGAGTCGCTTTAGTTGGAATTGTCGCTGCATTGACGGACATTACTGAAGAGTTAACGTTGAAGATCAGTGATGTTCCGGATGGTGTTGATGTAACCAGTGATGTGGGTACGGTTTCGCTGGTGGGTAATACTTGGATAGCGACGGCTGATGCGATCGATAGTCTCAGACTCGTCGAGCAGTCATCATTAGGCAAGCCGTTAACCCCGGGTAATTACACCTTGAAAGTTGAGGCGGTATCTGAAGAGGCGGACAACAACGATATTGCGATATCTCAAAACATCGATCTGAATCTCAATATTGTTGCCAATCCAATAGATCTCGATATGTCTTCTGAAACAGACGATGTGCAACTTTTAGCGAGTAACTTTGATACCAACCTCACTGGCGGTACTGGAAATGACCGACTTGTAGGTGGGTCGGGGGATGACACCCTTATTGGTGGTGATGGTAACGATACACTCATTGGTGGAGGTGGTTCCGATATCCTAACCGGTGGTAATGGAATGGATTCGTTTGTATGGCTCAATATTGAAGATGGCGTTGAAGACACCATTACCGATTTCAGCCTGTCTGAAGGAGACCAAATCGACCTACGAGAAGTATTACCTGAGTTGAAGAATACATCTCCAGACATGTCTGCATTACTACAACAGATAGACGCGAAAGTGGAAGGGGATGATATTGAACTAACGATCAACCCTGATGGTTTGGGCACCACAGAGCAAGTGATTGTGGTTGAAGACCTTGCTCCTCAGCTAACCTTAAGTGGCACCATGCCTTCGGATATTTTGGATGCGTTAGTGCAACAAAATGTCATCACTCACGGTTAACGCGCCCTAGGTATTAGAATCTAACGATTAAACTAAAGGCGAACCACAAAACCAAACGAAATAGGCCAGCAATGCTGGCCTATTTTTTTGCTCTGTATAAACCACAACAAGATTATTTTAGCGAGTTGTGGATTAGGAACTCTTCTTCAACGCCTTTCAATTTCATTTCATCCATAATGAAGTTCACCGTGTTCAACAAACGTTGTTCACCTTTTGGTATCAGATAACCGAATTGGCTGTTGGTGAACGGTGTTTCACAGCGAGCAGCTTCAAGACGTTCATCAGTCACTTGATAGAACAGACCTTCAGGGGTTTCTGTCACCATCACATCAACTTTACCTTCCGCAACGGCTTGCGGAACGTCTAGGTTGTTCTCGTAACGTGTAAAGCTCGCGTCTTGCAAGTTAGCATCCGCAAAAATCTCGTTAGTCCCACCGATATTGACGCCAACACGCACAGAAGAAAGGTTCACTTTCTCAATGCTGTTGTATTGTTCTGCTTTGCCTTTCGCAACTAAGAAACACTTGCCAAAAGTCATGTAGCCTTGAGTTTGTTCTGCGTTTAACTGACGCTGCATTTTACGCGTGATACCGCCCATCGCGATGTCGTATTTATCGCTGTTTAGATCGGTCAGTAGATCTTTCCATGTGGTACGAACAATCTGTAATTCAACGCCCAGCTGCTCTGCAACATGTTTAGCTACGTCAATATCATAACCAGAGTAGGTTTTGCCGTCGAAGTAAGAAAAAGGTTTGTAGTCGCCGGTGGTGCCGACACGAAGTGTGCCTGACTTTTGAATATCTTCTAGCTGGTCAGCTTGTGCTACACCAGAAAGTGCCAGAGTAATGGAAGCAAGTAATAGTGATGTTTTTTTCATTGTAATTATCTGTTGTGTTTGTCTAGTTGTTAAAAGTAACAGAAAGAAAAGCAGAAAGAGATCAAACCATTGGAAATGGTTGTCAAGAAGATGAACACCGAGGGAAGGTTAGGGGATTTGCATAGAGTCTTGAAAATAGAGGCATGTACGTATTAAGTTCTATTTTGATAAATCGTAGGCAACAAAAAGCCCATGTTTTCGAATGAGTAACATGGGCTTCATTATTGGTTTAACTTGTTAGCTGTTTATTTTAGCTACTTAGCAACTGACTCGTTGTTCATCTTAGCCGGACCTTTAGATGCATTAACCAGTAGGATACCAACGGTTAGTACCATCGAACCACATAGTAAGAACAACAAGCGTCCTGTTGGTTCGTTTGGAATTAGAGCCATTGCTAGAATACCGAAACCTGCTGTGCTGATAAGCTTACCAAGCATTGAACGCTGTTTAGTATCTAGGTTTTGTTGCTCTTCACCTTCAGCAACAAGTGGTGTATTCCAGTTAGTAAACAATGTATCAACTTCTTTCTCACGCTCAGTTGATAAAGGTTTATAGAAGAATTGAGTTGCTAAGAAGAAGCCACCAGTAAAGATTACGTGTGCAGCTAAGCTTAAGCCAACTTTAAGATCAGCCCACTCACGACCAGTCAATTGTTGCTCTAAACCAAATAGGTGTTCAATATCTTCTGCTTGTAGAGAAATACCAAAGATGTAAGAAACAAAACCACCGACAATCAATGTAGTCCAAGCCGACCAATCTGGTGTTTTACGAATAATCATACCTAGGAAGATTGGAATAAGCATTGGGAAGCCAATTAATGCACCCACGTTCATTACGATATCAAATAAGCTTAAGTGACGTAACGAGTTAATGTATAGGCCAATCGAGATAATGATTATACCCATCAGAATTGTCGTTAGCTTACTTACAATCACGAGTTCTTTTTGCTCTGCATTCTTGCGAAGAACAGGGCTATAGAAGTTCATTACAAAGATGCCAGCGTTACGGTTCAAACCTGAATCCATAGAAGACATTGTTGCAGCGAACATCGCAGACATTAATAGACCAACCATACCTGCTGGCATTACGTTTTGTACGAATGCTAGGTAAGCAGCATCACCCGCTTTATCACCCATTGAAGCGTACTCCAATGCGAAATCAGGCATGAATGCACTTACGTACCAAGGTGGTAGGAACCAGATAAGAGGGCCAACAACCATTAGGATACATGCTAAGCCTGCCGCTTTACGCGCATTTTCACTGTCTTTAGCACATAAGTAACGATAAGCATTGATACTGTTATTCATTACACCGAACTGCTTCACAAAGATGAAAACAACCCATAGTACGAATACACTTACATAGTTGAGGTTATTCCCCAACATGAAGTCACCTTGGAAATTATCAACAATGTTCGTAATGCCACCACCGTGGAAGTAAGCAGCAACCGCACAAGTGATCGTAACCGCCATGATAACTAGCATTTGCATGAAGTCAGATGCGACAACGGCCCAAGACCCACCAGTTACCGACATGATGACTAACACAGCACCGGTGAAGATGATGGTGGTTTCCATAGGGATATTAAATACAGCAGCAACAAAGATTGCTAGACCATTTAGCCAAATACCTGCAGAAATTAGGCTGTCCGGCATACCGAACCAAGTAAAGAACTGCTCTGAAGTTTTACCAAAACGCTGTCTGATTGCTTCAATCGCGGTTACAACACGAAGTTGACGGAACTTTGGGGCAAAGTACATGTAGTTCATGAAATAACCAAATGCATTGGCTAAGAACAGAATTACAATAACAAAACCATCGGAGAATGCGCGTCCTGCGGCTCCAGTAAACGTCCATGCTGAAAACTGTGTCATGAAGGCGGTTGCACCAACCATCCACCACAACATTTTGCCGCCCCCTCTGAAGTAATCACTAGTCGACGTGGTGAACTTACGGAACATCCAACCAATAGCGATTAAAAAGAAGAAGTAGGCGAGAACAACAAAAGTATCAATAGTCATCTTTTCAGCCTTTTAAATATCATAATTAACTGGGCTTAGATTAACGCGTCCAAAGGTTTATTTGTACTACAATATGCCTTTAGTATGATCTAGGTCGCATTGATTTTTTAGTACACACGACAAGTTGGATTAACCTGTTGTTTTTATTGCCTTTAATTGTTTTTATGAATTGCTCTAGATCCAAGGTAAATTGAAGATTAAATGTTTATATGTATTACAATATAAGTAATGAGGCTTTAGTTTACCTTATTTATAAGATTTTAATTATAACCGTAACAAATGTGCTACAACTGAACGTGGTTGTGCGACGGGATTCACGTTAAATCTCTGTACTAAATCGCAAAATATTGTTTCTAGCATTTAAGTGTAGCTTATTGTTTTTATGTCGCTATTTTCTATTTCACGCCCTGAATTGCTCATTATTTATCCGTACTATTTATCTACGCGATTTATCCACTCAATTTTTCTGCTGTTCTGCTGTTCTGCTGTTCTGCTGTTTAGGGTCTTGGTTTGTCCAACCGCTCGAAATTGGAGTCGGCAACAGCGAGAATCATACTCAATACTCAATAGCCAATAGCTCATATACGGTAAACGATAACTAATATTCGATTAGCGATAACACAACCATAAGCCTTGTATTGCTTCATGGCGATTTCTAAGCATATGAAAGAGTTTTGTATGCTTATTGACTAAGAAGGGCGGATGTGTCGATACAGGGCTCAAGATACGATATGAGTCGAGTGAGTTAGATTACATAAGTGAGTGCTTAGAGTGTTTGTCAGGTCGTGTAAGTCGTTCTAGCGAAGTGAAATAGCATATGCACAAAATTACAAATTACCAGTCACAAAGCTGGTGGATGGCCTGATAAACGGAAATGTATTGTAGAGGTCTTAACTTGTTTGAGCATTGTGCTTTTCAGGTAGCAGCTTCAAACTATCAACTATCAACTATCAAACTTCAGTTACCCAAAAGGTCTAGATAACAAAATCCAGTTATTGAAAAACCTCAGATAACAAAAAGCCCCACCGAAGTGAGGCTTTATCACCAAATCTAAAATAGATTAAGCGTTAACGTGATCAACTGCGTCACGAACAAGCTTGCCTAGTTCGTCCCACTTACCTTCGTCGATAAGGTTAGTTGGAACCATCCAAGTACCGCCACACGCAAGAACAGAAGGGATCGATAGGTATTCATCAACATTCTTCAAGCTTACGCCACCAGTAGGCATGAATTTAACAGGGTAAACTGCTGTTAGTGCTTTAAGCATACCAGTACCGCCTGAAGGCTCAGCAGGGAAGAACTTCAACGTGCGAAGGCCCATTTCCATTGCTTGCTCAACTAAGCTTGGGTTGTTAACACCCGGTACGATTGCAACACCTTTGTCGATACAGTATTGAACAGTACGTGGGTTAAAACCTGGGCTTACGATGAAATCAACGCCCGCTTCGATAGATGCGTCAACTTGCTCGTTAGTCAGTACCGTACCTGAACCGATTAGCATGTCTGGGAATTCTTTACGCATGATGCGAATCGCTTCGATTGCACATTCTGTACGCAGTGTGATTTCTGCACATGGCATACCGTTTTCAACCAACGCTTTACCTAGAGGGATAGCGTCTTCAGCACGGTTGATAGCGATTACAGGGATTACTTTTAGGTTTGCTAGTTGTTCATTTAATGTCGTCATGAATTCTTTCTCACGTCAAATGTGGGCCTGCTTTCAACTAAGCAAACCCTTGATTAATAGTTAAAGTGCGTAATTATAGAGACAGATCAGGCGTCGCTTCTAGAGGAATGATAGCACCTGGATGCTGAATCACGGTTCCTGCCACAATATGACCTGCAAATGCAGCATCACGAGCACTACCGCCGCTCAAGCGCTTGGCCAAGAAGCCTGCACTGAACGAGTCGCCAGCTGCGGTAGTATCAGCGATTTTGTCTACAGGGTTGGGTGCAACGTACTGAGCGCTTTGGCTTTCAACCACTAAGCAGTCTTTCGCGCCACGTTTAATGACGATCTCTTTCACACCAGACTCAGACGTACGTGTAATACATTGTTCAATGCTTTCGTCGCCGTATAGCTCTTGCTCATCATCAAACGTCAGCAGAGCCGTATCTGTGTACTTAAGCATTTTCAAGTACCAAGAAATCGCTTCTTGTTGGCTTTCCCAAAGTTTAGGACGGTAGTTATTGTCGAAGAATACTTGGCCGCCTTGAGCTTTGAATTTGTCTAAGAAGTTGAATAGCTGCGTGCGACCATTTTCTGTCAAGATTGCCAGCGTAATACCACTTAAGTAAACCGCGTCAAAAGAGAACAGCTTATCAAGAAGAGCAGGCGTGTCTTCCTGATCAAACATGAACTTCGCTGCAGCATCACTACGCCAGTAATGGAAGCTGCGTTCACCAGTTTCATCGGTCTCGATGTAATAAAGCCCTGGTTGTTTGTGATCGAGCTGAGCCACTAAGCTTGTATCGATACCTTCAGCTTGCCAATTTTTCAACATGTCGACGCTGAATGGGTCAGTGCCTAGTGCGGTTACATAGCTTGTTTGGATATCTTGCCCTTTTGTTAAGCGTGACAAGTAAAGTGCAGTATTCAGCGTATCGCCACCAAAACTTTGTTTAAGCCCGTCTTGTTTCTTTTGTAGCTCAACCATGCACTCGCCAATGACCGCGATGTTTAATGATTTCATATGCTTACCTTAGCAACTGAGGTTGCGCTAGTTATTATTTTAGGAAATCTTCACGCGCAGGGTTGAAGATATCAAGAAGGATGCTGTCTTGTTCTAGTGCAACCGCACCGTGCATCATGTGTTTACGAGCGAAGTAAGCATCGCCTTCTTTAAGCACTTTCTTCTCGCCGTCGATTTCAGCTTCGAAGCTACCACGAACAACATAACCGATTTGGTCGTGAATTTCGTGAGTATGAGGGTGACCAATCGCGCCCTTATCAAAACATAGGTGTACAGCCATAAGATCGTCAGTGTAAGCAACGATTTTACGCTTAATGCCGCCACCAAGTTCTTCCCATGGGTTTTCATCTAGGATAAAGAAAGAGTTCATTGTGTATCTCCTAATCTGTTTAAATCTTTTAAGTGTTACTTAACTTGCATCCATCATAAGGGAATGAGCTCAATTGTAATACAATATATCTAAGTTTGTGTGATATTGATCAAGCGATACTTTATATAGCGTAAATGAATCAACAACTTAAGAAATGCTTGGTATCTGGCATTAGTTAACTGCATCAATGGCTTACGGTTAATTATGTGACTCTACTCATTATTTGGCGACGAATAGGTATAATTAAAGCTCATATTGTATTACTTTATATGGAGTTTGAAAATTTAATCAAAGTTTAAGCAGATAAACTCTTTATTGAGGGTGACAAAGAATATGACGACTAAACCAGTATTGTTGACTGAAGCTGAAATCGAACAGCTTCATCTTGAAGTGGGCCGTTCTAGCTTAATGGGTAAAACCATTGCAGCGAACGCGAAAGACCTAGAAGCATTCATGCGTTTACCTATTGATGTTCCAGGTCACGGTGAAGCAGGGGGTTACGAACATAACCGCCATAAGCAAAATTACACGTACATGAATCTAGCTGGTCGCATGTTCTTGATCACTAAAGAGCAAAAGTACGCTGACTTTGTTACAGAATTACTAGAAGAGTACGCAGACAAATACCTAACGTTTGATTACCACGTACAGAAAAACACCAACCCTACCGGCCGTTTGTTCCACCAAATTCTGAATGAACACTGCTGGTTAATGTTCTCAAGCTTAGCTTACTCTTGTGTTGCTTCAACACTGACACAAGAACAACGTGACAACATTGAGTCTCGCATTTTCGAACCAATGCTAGAAATGTTCACCGTTAAATACGCACACGACTTCGACCGCATTCACAACCACGGTATTTGGGCAGTAGCCGCTGTCGGTATCTGTGGTCTTGCTTTAGGCAAGCGTGAGTACCTTGAAATGTCAGTGTACGGCATCGACCGTAACGACACTGGCGGTTTCTTAGCGCAAGTTTCTCAACTGTTTGCACCTTCTGGTTACTACATGGAAGGCCCTTACTACCACCGTTATGCGATTCGCCCAACGTGTGTGTTCGCTGAAGTGATTCACCGCCACATGCCTGAAGTTGATATCTACAACTACAAAGGCGGCGTGATTGGCAACACAGTACAAGCGATGCTTGCGACGGCTTACCCGAACGGTGAGTTCCCGGCTCTGAATGATGCTTCTCGTACTATGGGTATCACAGACATGGGTGTTCAAGTTGCCGTCAGTGTTTACAGCAAGCATTACTCTTCTGAAAACGGCGTAGACCAAAACATTCTCGGTATGGCGAAGATTCAAGACGCAGTATGGATGCATCCATGTGGTCTTGAGTTATCTAAAGCCTACGAAGCCGCTTCTGCTGAGAAAGAAATCGGCATGCCTTTCTGGCCAAGTGTTGAGTTGAACGAAGGCCCTCAAGGTCACAACGGCGCACAAGGTTTTATCCGCATGCAGGATAAGAAAGGCGACGTTTCTCAGCTAGTGATGAACTACGGTCAACACGGTATGGGTCACGGCAACTTTGATACGCTGGGCATTTCTTTCTTTAACCGCGGTCAAGAAGTGCTACGTGAATACGGCTTCTGTCGTTGGGTTAACGTTGAGCCTAAATTCGGCGGCCGTTACCTAGACGAAAACAAATCTTACGCTCGCCAAACGATTGCTCACAATGCAGTCACGATTGATGAAAAATGTCAGAACAACTTTGACGTTGAACGTGCAGACGCTGTACACGGTTTACCTCACTTCTTTAAAGTAGAAGACGAGCGAATCAACGGAATGAGTGCATTTGCTAACGATCACTACCAAGGCTTTGACATGCAACGCAGCGTGTTCATGCTAAACCTTGAAGAATTAGAATCTCCGCTACTATTAGACCTTTATCGTTTAGATTCTGAGAAAGGCGGCGAAGGCGAACATCAATACGACTACTCACACCAATATCAAGGTCAGATTGTTCGCACTAACTTTGAATACCAAGCAAACAAAGAGCTGAACACTCTAGGTGACGATTTCGGTTACCAACACTTATGGAACGTGGCAAGCGGTGAAGTGAAGGGCACAGCACTTGTAAGCTGGCTACAAAACAACACTTACTACACGTGGCTAGGTGCAACGTCTAACGACAATGCTGAAGTGATTTTTACTCGCACTGGCGCTAATGATCCAAGTTTCAACCTACGTTCAGAGCCTGCATTCATTCTACGTAGCAAAGGCGAAACAACACTGTTTGCTTCTGTTGTTGAAACGCACGGTTACTTCAACGAAGAATTCGAGCAATCAGTTAATGCACGTGGTGTAGTTAAAAACATCAATGTTGTGGCTCACACCAATGTCGGTTCGGTAGTTGAGATCACCACAGAGAAATCAAACGTGACAGTGATGATCAGCAACCAACTTGGCGCAACTGACAGCACTGAACACAAAGTAGAACTGAACGGCAAAGTATACAGCTGGACAGGCTTCTACTCAGTAGAAACAATTTTAAATCCAGAATTAGCAAGCACAGCAGAGCAGGGGAAATAATAATGAGCTATCAACCACTTTTACTTAACTTTGAAGAAGCAGCAGAGCTTCGTAAAGAACTTGGCAAGGATAGCCTATTAGGTAATGCACTGACTCGCGACATTAAACAAACTGACGCTTACATGGCGGAAGTTGGCATTGAAGTACCAGGTCACGGTGAAGGCGGCGGTTACGAGCACAACCGCCACAAGCAAAACTACATCCACATGGATCTAGCAGGTCGTTTGTTCCTTATCACTGAGGAAACAAAGTACCGTGATTACATCGTTGATATGCTAACAGCGTACGCGACGGTGTACCCAACACTTGAAAGCAACGTAAGCCGTGACTCTAACCCTCCGGGTAAGCTGTTCCACCAAACGTTGAACGAGAACATGTGGATGCTTTACGCTTCTTGCGCGTACAGCTGCATCTACCACACTATTTCTGAAGAGCAAAAGCGCCTGATCGAAGACGATCTTCTTAAGCAAATGATCGAAATGTTCGTTGTGACTTACGCACACGACTTCGATATCGTACACAACCACGGCCTATGGGCAGTGGCAGCAGTAGGTATCTGTGGTTACGCGATCAACGACCAAGAATCTGTAGACAAAGCACTATATGGCCTGAAACTAGACAAAGTAAGCGGCGGTTTCTTAGCGCAACTTGACCAACTGTTCTCGCCTGACGGCTACTACATGGAAGGTCCTTACTACCACCGTTTCTCTTTACGTCCAATCTACCTGTTCGCAGAAGCGATTGAACGTCGTCAGCCTGAAGTTGGTATCTATGAATTCAACGATTCAGTGATCAAGACAACGTCTTACTCTGTATTCAAAACCGCATTCCCAGACGGTACATTGCCAGCTCTGAACGATTCATCGAAGACAATCTCTATCAACGATGAAGGCGTTATCATGGCAACGTCTGTGTGTTACCACCGTTACGAACAGACTGAAACTCTGCTTGGTATGGCTAACCACCAACAAAACGTTTGGGTTCATGCTTCAGGTAAAACATTGTCTGACGCGGTTGATTCAGCAGACGACATCAAAGCATTCAACTGGGGTAGCCTGTTTGTAACCGACGGCCCTGCAGGCGAGAAAGGCGGCGTAAGCATCCTTCGTCACCGTGACGAGAAAGACGACGATACGATGGCGTTGATCTGGTTTGGTCAACACGGTTCTGATCACCAGTACCACTCTGCGCTAGACCACGGTCACTATGATGGCTTGCACCTAAGCGTATTCAACCGTGGCCACGAAGTACTGCACGATTACGGCTTCGGTCGCTGGGTAAACGTTGAGCCTAAGTTTGGCGGTCGTTATATTCCAGAGAACAAGTCTTACTGTAAGCAGACGGTTGCTCACAACACAGTAACGGTTGATCAGAAAACGCAGAACAACTTCAACACAGCATTGGCTGAGTCTAAGTTTGGTCAGAAGCACTTCTTCGTAGCAGACGACCAGTCTCTACAAGGCATGAGCGGCACAATTTCTGAGTACTACACCGGCGTCGACATGCAACGCAGCGTGATTCTTGCTGAACTTCCTGAGTTCGAGAAGCCACTAGTTATCGATGTATACCGCATCGAAGCTGACGCTGAGCACCAGTACGACTTGCCCGTTCACCACTCTGGTCAAATCATCCGTACTGACTTCGATTACAACATGGAAAAAACGCTTAAGCCATTAGGTGAAGACAACGGTTACCAACACTTATGGAACGTTGCTTCAGGCAAAGTGAACGAAGAAGGTTCTCTAGTCAGCTGGCTACATGACAGCAGCTACTACAGCCTAGTAACCAGCGCGAATGCGGGCAGCGAAGTGATTTTTGCTCGCACTGGTGCTAACGATCCAGACTTCAACCTTAAGAGTGAGCCTGCGTTCATCTTACGTCAGTCTGGTCAAAACCACGTGTTTGCTTCTGTACTAGAAACGCATGGTTACTTTAACGAGTCTATCGAAGCCTCTGTAGGCGCTCGTGGTCTAGTTAAATCAGTATCTGTTGTGGGCCATAACAGTGTCGGGACTGTTGTTCGCATTCAGACTACTTCTGGCAACACTTACCATTATGGTATTTCAAACCAAGCTGAAGACACGCAGCAAGCAACTCACACTGTTGAGTTCGCGGGTGAGACATACTCGTGGGAAGGATCATTTGCTCAACTGTAAATGATTAACATACATGCTGTTCAACGATGGCATGTATTGATGTGGTGCTTTGCGGGAACGAAGCATCACATTGAAATTCAGTCGTGATTGAAAAATCATTCGTTGAAACCAACAACGACTGAAAACATCGGGAATAAGTCAAACCGAGTAACTCATAGCGAGTTGCTCGGTTTTTTTATGTCTGTAGAAAAGGGAATAATGTGAACAGAGAAGGAGAACGTATTAAATAATTGATAACAGTCAATGTGGTGTCGATGTGTAGGCTACAGTATGTGTTAGAAATGAAATAATTAAGGATAAATCATGAAGTTAATTGAAGGGTTGGCGATAATACTTACTGCTTCTTGTTCCGCCTATGCTGTTGCGGATAGCACGCAAAACAATGTAAATACAGAGCAATTCGTGCGTTACCATTATCAAGACAAAAACAGCTACGGAAAGTTAGTTAAAGACGCTATTTTTCCAATCAATGGTGACATCTTTAGCAAATATTCAATTGAAAAAACCTCGATTCCACTTGAATCAGTTGAACTGTTGCTTCCTACTGAGCCAGAGAAAGTCTTTGCCGTTGGTATGAACTACGTGAGTCATGCTGCTTCTCATCCTGATTTACCGCCTCCTTTATTCTTGAAACTGCCGTCTTCTTTGATTTTATCGGGTGAAACCATTCACGCCCCTTTTGATGCTCAGAATGTGCATTTTGAAGGTGAGCTCGTGGTCGTGATTGGCAAAGAAATTAGTAAAGTCAGTCAAGAAGATGCAGAAGATGCAATTTTCGGTGTCACGGTGGGTAATGATATAACGGAAAGAAGTTGGCAGAACAGTGATTTGCAGTGGTTGCGAGCCAAGGCATCGGATGGGTTTGGACCGATTGGTCACACTATTGTGAAAGGCATTGATTATAACAATGTCGAACTTACAACGCGTGTTAACGGTGATATTGTTCAGCAAGAGAACACCTCGTTTATGATCCACAAGCCGCGCAAAGTCGTCAGTTATTTGAGCCACTATTTTACCTTAAAACCGGGTGACCTAGTGTTCATGGGTACGCCGGGGAGAACGCATGCATTGTCTGATAAAGATCAAGTGTCGGTCACGATCAAAGGGGTAGGGACTGTCACTAATGAAATACGTTTCTAATTTTGAAACCTGCTTATCGTTTGTCCATGAACAAAAAAGCCTACTCTGCAAGTAGGCTTTGATAGACATCCATGATGCATTGATTAGATAAAGGCTTTTCTTGCTTTGGCTGCTAACCATTCAGAGAAGACTACTGTCACTAAAATCGCAAAGAAAATCACCGTTACTTGAGGCCATGCCAGCATCGCCATCGACTCTTGCAGTTTTAAGCCGATACCGCCAGCGCCCACCAAACCTAAGACGGTAGACTCTCGAATATTGATGTCCCAACGGAACAAGCTCGTGCCGATGAAACTTGGCATTACTTGCGGAAGAATGCCGTAATTCAACACTTGTAGTGGGGATGCCCCCGTCGATTGAATCGCTGACATCTGCGTTACGTTTACTTCTTCAATCGCTTCGTACATCAACTTAGCTACGAAGCCAATCGAGCGTAGCGCAATCGCGATAATACCGGCCAGTAACCCAGGGCCGATGATAGCCACTAACAGGAGTGCCCAAATTAGCGAGTTGATTGAACGACTTGCCGCAATGATGAACAGTGCGATAGGCCTGATAAACGTTGTGCTTGGCGTTGTGTTGCGTGCGGCTAAGAACGCGACTGGAAATGCCAGTACGATCCCTAACAGTGTGCCAAGTGTTGCAATATTAATGGTGTCCCATAAAGGGCTCCAAAGTGACTCTAAATAGCTCCATCTTGGTGGCCACATACGTGACGAGATATCAGCAAGTTGATTCGGTGAGTCTGTCACAAAGTACCAAATCGTGTCTTTGTTCATGACTTGCCATGCAAAAACCGTTAGCGCAACAAAGCAAAGCCAACCAAGCCAAAGCATAAGGCTCTGTTTACTGTCGTAACGCTGCCATTGGGTACGATTCATGGAGCTTGTAGAGGTGTCATTTAGCGTGCTCATTGGTCGTTCCTTACTGCACATGCTTGCGGATGATGGTCGATAGGTACTCACACAACATCACGATCACGATAATAATCAATAGAATAGCGGCCGCTGCGCTGTATTCGTAACGGTCCATGGCGGTGTTCAATGTTGCGCCGATACCCCCTGCGCCAACAATGCCAATCACAGCAGACTCACGAAAGTTGATGTCGAGTCGGTACATCGAAAGCCCGATAAAGCGTGGCATTACCTGCGCTTGAATCGCATAGTTCACTTGTTGTAGCCAACTTGCGCCAGTTGCGCGCATTGCGGTGAGTGGTGCTGGGTCGATGGCTTCAATTTCATCGGCAAACAATTTCGCGAGAAAGCCGATGGTTGCGAATGTCAGCGTGACAAAACCCGCAAACGTACCAAAGCCAAACAGAGCCACACACAGAATCGCAACGATGATCTCTTGTAAGCTACGAGCGATCGAAATAAATGCACGGCAGAATAGATAAACGGGAGTAGGGGCAAGATTTTTGGCTGCGCCTAATCCGAATGGGATTGAGAGAATGACACCTGCCACGGTTGACGTGAGCGTCATGGTTAAGCTCTCAATCAAACCTTGTGAGATGTTGTTCCAACGTCCGCCAAAATCTGGGTTCATGAAAGCCAAAATGAACTGCCAGCCGCGTTCGCTGCCTTCGTAGATTCGAGCCCAGTTTACGTGTACCGATTGAGTCGCAAGGTATAAATACACCGCGACGATGATGATCAAACTCCAACGCAACCATGAATTAGATATCAGTGGCGGCTTTGTCCACTGTGTCGGGTATTTCTGATCTAACTTGGGGTTTTGTTGAGCTAGCTTTGAATGATGCTGAGCTTGGTTTGGATATGGCTGAGTCATATTGTTGCCTCAGACAAATGAGGGTGAGTGATGATCAGGTCATCTTCCTCTTCTTCTACCTGTTGGCTCCAATCCTCTTCACCGTAGATCTGTGTGAGCACGTCTTCGGTAAGCAGAGTTGGTTTGTCATCAAATACCGCGCAGCCAGCATTTAGCCCGACAACACGGTCGACAAACTGTTTAGCTAACTGAACATCGTGAATATTGATGATGGCTGGGAGTTGTTGTTCTGAACAAATCTCGCTAATCAATCGCATGATCTGGCGCGCTGTACGTGGGTCCAGCGCGGCCGTTGGTTCATCAATCAACAGTAATTTCGGTTTTTGAGCGAGTGCGCGAGCAATACCTACACGTTGGCGCTGTCCACCTGATAGGGCATCGGCTCTTTTATTGGCGTGCTCTAATAAACCAACGCGGTCGAGTAGCGCATAAGCGGCTTGGATATCCGATTCTGGGAAACGACGAGTAAAGCTTTGCCAGAAGTTTACGTAACCTAAACGCCCTGAAAGCACATTTTCCATGACCGTTAAGCGCTCAATCAATGCGTACTCTTGGAAAATCATCCCAATTTCACGTCGTGAATGTCTCAGTTGTCGCTTAGACAATGTCTCAAGGTTGGTGTTGGAGAAGATAACTTCGCCGCTGGTGGGCTCGGTTAGTCGGTTAATACAGCGAATCAGCGTTGATTTACCCGCACCAGATGGGCCAATCAATCCAACGACTTCGCCGGCATTCACCGACAAGCTAACGTTGGTCAGGGCTTTATCAGAACTGGAGTAGTGCTTGGTAAGCCCTTTAAGGGTAAGAGTAGACATAGAATTCCTATAAGGACGGTATACTAACAGTTCGCCTGAGGCAGAAATCGGAAGCAAACCGCTGAGAGTGGTGAATAACTGCAGGCGCATAAGCCTGCAGTTAGTTTTATCAATGTGTGATTGGCTTTTAGTTCGGTTGAACTTAGCTACACGTGTAAGACACTTTATTCGCGGTATCGATAGTGCGGATCACTTCCCAGTGCTCTTGGTAAGTGATCGGAACAAATTTCGCTTCACCGTTACGCTCAAATTCTTCTTGAAGCTTGGTGCCTTCCCAGTCGAAAGTGAAAAACGCTTTTTGAATCTTCTCTTGAAGCTCTGGTGTTAGGTTGTGCGCTGTGCCGTAAGCCGTTGTTGGGAAGGTTTGTGACTTGTAGATGCTCTTGATTTGACCTTCTTTCACGACTTCACGTGAAAGCATACGGTTCAATACTGAGTTAGCGACGGCTGCTGCGTCATAATCTTTGTGTGCCACACCCAAAATAGAGTTGTCGTGTGCGCCAGAGAAAGCTGGTTTGAAATCACGCTCAGGTTGAAGCTGGTATTCAGCATCCAGAATCGCAGAAGGGGCTTTGAAACCAGAGTTTGACGTTTGCGATGTGAATGCTAGGTTTTTGCCTTTTAGGTCTTCAACCTTTTCGATGCCTGAACCTGGGTGCGTGATGATTTCCATTTCGTAACCGAAAGAGCCATCTTCAGCCGCCATCATTGTGAATGGAGCAAAGCCAGCACAGTTAACTGCTAGTGGCGTTGAACCAGTGTTGAAACCTGCGATATGCAGACGACCTGAACGCATTGCTTCAATTTGAGCTGCGTTATTTTGAACAGGGAAGAAACGAACCGTTTTTTCCGTTGTTTTTTCAAGGTGGCTCAAAAACTCGCTCCACACATCAGCGTATACTGCTGGATCTTCAACTGGCGTGTAAGCAAAAATTAGCGTGTTTGGATCCACCCATTGTGATTCATCTTGGGGTACATCGGCGACCAAGTTACCAGAGCGGTCTTCGTATCGCGTATCCATCGCTAATGCAGAACCAGAAAAAATCAGCGCAGCAGTAATAGCGCTTTTAAGCGTGAGATTTGTTTTTGTCGGTTTCATTATGTCAGTCCAATTGAGTGATTTGTTGGAAGGAAGTATAGGAATCGAGGATGACAGAACCGATGCTTTTTGATGACGGATTTATGAATGGTGTAACATAATGTTTCTAGCAGAGTAGAATTAGATACTTTCTAAGTGTTTGATTAGGCAGCTAAATTAATAGCCTGTGATTCGTTTGGATTTTACTCAATTGGCTGTAGGTTGAAATACTGTTATAGTGATCCTTAAATAATACATAAACATAACATATAAAATAAGTGAACTTATGGTTACCACTTTTAATTCAATTTCGGGCTCGAAGCGCAGCCTGCACGTGCAAGTAGCTCGTGAAATCGCTCGTGGAATCTTGTCTGGCGAACTGCCACAAGGTTCTATTATTCCTGGTGAAATGGCGTTGTGTGAACAGTTTGGTATCAGCCGAACGGCACTTCGCGAAGCAGTTAAACTATTGACCTCTAAAGGTCTGTTAGAGTCCCGCCCGAAAATCGGTACTCGTGTAGTTGACCGCGCATACTGGAACTTCCTTGATCCTCAACTGATTGAATGGATGGACGGCCTAACCGACGTAGACCAATTCTGTTCACAGTTCTTAGGTCTTCGCCGTGCGATTGAACCTGAAGCGTGTGCACTGGCGGCAAAATTTGCGACGGCTGAACAACGTATCGAGCTTTCAGAGATCTTCCAAAAGATGGTCGAAGTGGATGAAGCTGAAGTGTTTGACCAAGAACGTTGGACAGACATTGATACTCGTTTCCATAGCTTGATCTTCAATGCGACCGGTAACGACTTCTACTTGCCATTTGGCAACATTCTGACAACCATGTTCATTAACTTCATTGTGCACTCTTCTGAAGAGGGAAGCACATGCATCAATGAACACCGTAGAATCTATGAAGCTATCATGGCCGGTGACAGTGACAAGGCGAGAGTTGTGTCTGCAGCTCACTTGCAAGATGCTAACCACCGTTTGGCTACTGCGTAATAGAAACGATTTAAAGCGAACCTGAGCCATCTCACGTTCGGATAAACGACTTTAAAAGGTATGCCAAGCGCATGCCTTTTTTGTTGTCTGTCGTTTACGAAAATTATTGCTTTTTGTGTACGAAAAAAGCCAGAGACTCGTGTCTCTGGCTTTGAATTATTTGAACGTTATAGGTTAAACGAGCGGCTCATTATGGATGTTCTTCAGTTTGCTTTCGTTTCTGCTTCTGCTTCTTCTTCATCTTTAACGTTGAGTATACAGAGAATATAGCCAACACGATAAACGCAAGAGCAATAGGGCGCTCGTAAAGGAAAGACCAACTGCCATCGTACATCAGCAGTGATTTTCTCAGATTTGTTTCTGCCATTGGACCTAAAATTATCGCAAGCAGAATTGGCGAAGACGGAATATCCAGTTTAGTTAAGATAAAGCCCAATAGACCGAAACCGATCGCAATACCCACATCAAACATCGAGTTGTTAATCGCGTAAGCACCAACGATCGACAAGAAGACAATAATTGGGATCATGATGATCTTGGGTACTTCAATGATGCGGCAGAAGAAACGAATACCCAGTAAACCAATTACCAGCATCACAAGGTTAGCAACCAACATCGAGCTGAATACGCCATAAACCACTTCGGGGTTTTGGGCAAACAGCAGAGGCCCTGGTGTTAGTCCTTGTACTATAAGTGCACCAAGAAGAACCGCTGCCACAGCATCCCCCGGAACGCCAAGTGTTAACAATGGAACTAACGAACCACCCGTTACACCGTTGTTTCCAGATTCGGCTGCTGCTAGACCTCGAACTGATCCTTTACCAAACTCTTCGGGATTTTTCGATGAGCGTTTTGCTTCGTTGTAACAAACGAATGCCGAAATATCAGCACCAGCCCCCGGTACAGAACCGATGGTTGTTCCCATCAAACCACTTTTTATTGCGGTTGGTAGCATTTCTTTAAGGTCGCCTTTGCTCAATAGTTTATGGTCAAACTTCGGCGCAACGACTTTCTTTTCGGAGAACAGCTTTTCTAGTTGGTTTAACGCTTCAGAAAGAGCGAACAAACCGATCAAAACAGGGATGACATTGATTCCGCTGTAGAGATCCATAATGTCGAAAGTAAATCTTGGTACGCTGCTGATTGGATCGAGTCCAACGGTAGAAACCAACAACCCAATCGTGCCAGCTAATAATCCTTTGAAAATGTTGTTTGAAGAAACACTCGCAATAATAGTTAAACCAAACAGAGCGAGTGCAAAATATTCTGGTGCATTAAAACGCAGTGCGAACGTCGCCAATTTGGGAGCAATTGCGATAAGAACGATAGTGCTTAATAATCCGCCAATAAATGAAGCCACAGCAGAAATACTTAATGCTCTGGCAGCTTGCCCTCTAACAGCCATGGTGTGACCGTCGAGTACACTTGCTGCCGAAGCTGGTGTCCCTGGTGTTTTAAGCAGTATTGCGGCAATCGAACCACCGTAAATACCACCAATGTACACACCGATTAACATCACAAGGGCTGAAGTTGGTTCCATGCCAAAGGTAAACGGAAGGAGTATCGCAACGCCCATTGTCGCCGTTAGGCCGGGTAATGCACCTAAAATAACCCCACCTAGCACACCAAACACAAGGACAGGAAGTACAGCAAAGCTCACAGCTGTCGCGAGACCATCAATTAGATATTCAAACATTATGACCTCCTATGACCACATTGCTTCAGGAAGCGCGATGTAGAACACCTCGCCAAACAAATAGTAAACCGCAAAAACAAAAACAACGGCGACAACGTAGTAGATTGGCTTCTTAACTTTGAAGTAAACGAGGTAGAACATAAATGCAATCAAACTCGCGTAAAGGTAGCCAACGACACTGATGAGTAATGCGTATCCGATAAGAAAGGCAACGCCGAAGATGGACATTTTACTTACCATCGCTTCTTGTTGTTCTGATACACCTTTAAGTTTGTGTTGAACGATGAGAACAATGCAGATAGCAATTTGAGCAATTACAATCATCATTGGAAAAAATTTTGCATCGACACTGGCATCTTGATACATAGGACGATCAAACTGAGTAATCAACACGAGTGCAATTGCGCTAAGGATAATGATGATGGAAGGGAAGACGACATTTCGATTTAAGTTGGCGTTAGACATAGAATTTACCCCTAAAAAGTAAAGCAAGGGAAAGATACAAACTGATAAAAAGGCACAACTTGTCGTTGTGCCTATGAGTTGAGATTATTGAATTAATTCAGTAAGTGACTTTGTATCTTCTGCAACGAATGCAGTGAATGCTTTATCATCAAGATTGTGAATAGTCATCGCACCTTTCGCCATGAAAGATTTGAACTCCTCACTTGCCATTGCTTCATCAAATGCAGCACCTAGTTTCTCAATTACCGCATCAGGCGTATCTTTTGGAGCGCCAATACCACGCCATGTACCTGTTACAACATCAATACCTTGTTCTTTCAAAGTAGGAACATCAGGAATGTACTGAATACGTTCTTCTGACATGACACCTAATGCTTTTAGTTGGCCTGAACGAAGTTGAGCGATAGCTTCACCCGGTGTCACCATGGTTACGTCTGTGTGGTGGCCTAATACGGCAGGAATTGCTTCAGACGCACCGTTGTAAGGGATAGCGTTTAATTTAATGCCTTGGTCTTTTTCTAAAGACATGAGGTAGAAGTTTGGCGCAGCGGTTGAAGCAAATTTTACGCTGCCTGGGTTTTCTTTTGCTTCTTTGATTAGGTCATTGATGGTGTTGTATGGGCTATCTGCTGCAACCAACACTACTGCTGGGTCTAAGTTGACTAAGCGAATGAGTCTAAAATCGTCTGCTGTATGGCGCATCAAACCCATTTGAGGAAGCGAAGCGATTTCACGTGTTACTACTGTTAATGTGTAACCATCCGCACGCTGCTGAGCTCCAAAGCTCATACCAACGGCGCCCGCACCACCCGTACGGTTCATGATTGAAATATTTTGTCCTAAAATGTCTTTCGCACTATTGGCAAGGGTACGGCCAACGGCATCTGTACCGCCGCCTGCGCCAAATGGGACAACTAAGCGAATGTTTTTGCTCGGGTAGTCTGCTGCAATCGACGTTGCAGAAACAAGTATGCCGGCTGCCAGCATGATGGATTTCAATAATTTACTCATAGTAAGTTCCTTCTGTTTCTAATTATTAGCGATATGTTTTTGTAGGGTTTTCTGCTTTTTCTGTTTGGTATTCGTGCATTGCTAGCTGTTCAATAGCCACCGCTATCCAGCCACTGATCAGCATGTCATACCATTGTTGTACGCCACTGCAGGCAACAACCACGTTTCCGTAAACAAACGAACCATAAAACAGTAAGTCTTCGTCACGTAATGAAGATGGGTGTTGAGAATGAAGTGTTAGGTTGCTTGTCGATTCTCGCCATGCTTGCTGAGCTTTCTTACGAGCAAGGTGATCAAACTTGATAGTCCAGTTATCAGGGGCTCCTAAAGACTCTTCATAAAGAATGGCATCTTCAAAAGAGGCTTCCCAAGGCTTGAGGTGCGGATTCATAACGACAATATGCAGTTCTTTTCTATTGGTTCTTTCAAACAGCTTGTCGATAGAGGGTTTAACGATATCGATAGCGTCTTGAGTGATATCTTTCATTGAGCGCATGCCACATGTCCTTATGTCTGGTTAGATATATAGAATATTGTATGACAATAATTCTTCAATTAACGAAAGCTTGGAAGCGCGGAGCGATCACAGCCGGAAGTCTTCTAACTAGACTTCGATCTTGTTTTAACCGTATTGTTTCGGAAATAGTGTGATTCTGGTCTTTTATTGAGCTGGAAATAAATGCACTCAGCGCCAGCTTATTTTGGCTTATTCATTAGATATAAACTCATCATCATATGGTCATCATTCTATTAATTCATATGGGCGAAAATTTTGGCGTGATAACAGAGCATCCTATAAAACCATGGGATACATACGAACATTTAAGCGAACTAATCTGTTTGTTTTTAAGAAGTGTGTTGCACTGTTTTGGTTCAATCATTTTCCCATATTTCTTAAGCTATTCAGGTTGCTCAATACCCCCTAATCTTTGCACGCTTTCTTTATCACTCTCAGAGACAGCATCTTAAACTCCCTCTCTTAACTCATCAGGAAATGGTCTAAATAATCATTCGATTGAGATGATTTCACATCCATTTGTATTTAGATCTAAAGATAAGAGCACTACACAAGTTTGAATTGAATTCTAATGATATTACCCGCTCGATTTTGATAAAAAACACTGGTTTATTGTGTGATGAATGATGTGAATTTGGTCTCAAATTCTCTTTTATTATTTTTTAGGTCTTTATGTTTATATGTGTTCGGTTGTATTTGTTAATAAGTGTGCAAAGTCTTACTTTTGTTTTAAGTTATTGTTTTTAAGGTAAAATTTATTTTAAGTGTTTGATCTTTTGGGTTTTTACCTAAAACCCTAACAATTTGCTTAATGGATTAGTCATATTCCATCCTATGTCATATATATAATTAACTTAATCAATCAAAATAAGATCACCATCACTTATTTGGATTATTGTACTACAAATAAAGAGTCGAATTTCCTATAGTCCTCGTAACAAATTATAACGGACAAAGGATACACGATGGAACTCAACACGATTATTGTCGGCATTTATTTCCTATTCTTGATTGCGATAGGTTGGATGTTTAGAACATTTACAAGCACTACTAGTGACTACTTCCGCGGGGGCGGTAACATGTTGTGGTGGATGGTTGGTGCAACCGCCTTTATGACCCAGTTTAGTGCATGGACATTCACCGGTGCAGCAGGTAAAGCGTATAACGATGGTTTCGCTGTAGCGGTCATCTTCGTAGCCAACGCATTTGGTTACTTCATGAACTACGCGTACTTCGCGCCGAAATTCCGTCAACTTCGCGTTGTTACGGTAATTGAAGCGATTCGTATGCGTTTTGGTGCGACCAACGAACAAGTATTCACTTGGTCTTCAATGCCGAACTCAGTGGTATCTGCGGGTGTGTGGTTAAACGCATTAGCAATCATCGCTTCGGGTATCTTCGGTTTCGACATGAACATGACTATCTGGGTGACTGGCTTAGTGGTCTTGGCGATGTCGGTAACAGGTGGTTCATGGGCGGTAATCGCATCTGACTTCATGCAGATGGTTATCATCATGGCGGTAACGGTAACTTGCGCGGTTGTAGCGGTTGTTCAAGGTGGTGGTGTTGGTGAGATTGTTAACAACTTCCCAGTACAAGATGGTGGTTCGTTCCTTTGGGGCAACAACATCAACTACCTAAGCATCTTTACGATTTGGGCATTCTTCATCTTCGTTAAGCAGTTCTCTATTACTAACAACATGCTTAACTCTTACCGTTACCTAGCGGCTAAAGACTCAAAGAATGCAAAGAAAGCCGCACTGCTTGCTTGTGTGTTGATGTTGTGTGGTGTGTTTATTTGGTTCATGCCTTCTTGGTTCATTGCAGGCCAAGGTGTTGATTTATCAGCGGCTTACCCGAATGCAGGTAAAAAAGCGGGTGATTTTGCTTACCTATACTTTGTACAAGAGTACATGCCAGCAGGTATGGTTGGTCTATTAGTTGCCGCGATGTTTGCAGCGACAATGTCTTCAATGGATTCTGGTCTAAACCGTAACTCAGGTATCTTCGTTAAGAACTTCTACGAAACAATCGTTCGTAAAGGTCAAGCATCTGAGAAAGAGTTAGTAACCGTATCTAAAATTACTTCAGCGGTATTTGGCTTCGCTATTATCCTTATCGCACAGTTCATCAACTCGCTTAAAGGTTTGAGCCTGTTTGATACGATGATGTACGTAGGTGCGTTAATCGGCTTCCCTATGACGATTCCTGCATTCCTTGGTTTCTTCATCAAGAAGACTCCGGACTGGGCTGGTTGGGGTACGTTAGTTGTTGGTGGTATAGTATCTTATGTGGTTGGTTTTGTTATCGACGCAGAGATGGTAGCAGCGGCGTTTGGTCTTGATACTCTAACAGGACGTGAATGGTCTGATGTTAAAGTTGCGATTGGTCTGATTGCTCACATCACGCTAACTGGTGGCTTCTTCGTACTATCTACGATGTTCTACAAGCCTCTATCAAAAGAACGTCAAGCGGATGTTGATAAGTTCTTTGGCAACTTAGATACACCATTAGTAGCTGAATCGGCAGAGCAAAAAGTGTTGGATAACAAACAACGTCAAATGCTTGGTAAACTGATTGCGGTAGCGGGTGTTGGTATCATGTTGATGGCTCTTCTGACTAACCCAATGTGGGGACGCCTAGTCTTCATCTTATGTGGTGTGATAGTTGGTGGTGTCGGTGTTCTACTTGTGAAAGCGGTCGATGACGGCGGCAAGCAAGCTAAAGCGGTAACTGAAAGCTAATAGCTAGCGAACGTTTAGACAAAATGCGACGACTCGAAAGAGCGTCGCATTTTTTGTTTTGCGAAGTGAGTAAACACGCCTGGCTTACAACATCAGACCTAAATCACGAAAACTGTAAAAAATTGTACGATCGAATCGAAATACATTCAATTGTCCTACAATAATACGTATATTGTTGCTAATTCCTTTCAATCAACTTGAAAAATAAGTGAGTTAGAATGAGCGACCAAAAATCTCTTGATGCAATCAGGAAGATGAAGCTGGAGAATGATACTTCAGCAGGTAATCTTGTAGACCTACTCCCTATCGAAGTTCAAACACGTGACTTCGACCTATCATTCCTAGACACCTTGAGCGAAGCACGTCCGCGTCTTCTTGTTCAAGCTGATCAGCTAGAAGAATTCAAAGCAAAAGTGAAAGCTGATGAAGCTCACTGCATGTTTGATGACTTCTACAACAACTCTACCGTTAAGTTTCTTGAGACTGCGCCTTTTGAAGAGCCTCAAGCGTACCCAGCTGAGACGGTAGGTAAAGCTTCTCTATGGCGTCCTTATTGGCGTCAAATGTACGTTGATTGCCAAATGGCACTGAACGCGACACGTAACCTAGCGATTGCTGGTGTTGTAAAAGAAGACGAAGCGCTCATTGCTAAAGCAAAAGCTTGGACTCTAAAACTGTCTACGTACGATCCAGAAGGCGTGACTTCTCGTGGCTACAACGACGAAGCGGCTTTCCGTGTCATCGCTGCAATGGCTTGGGGTTACGACTGGCTACACGGCTACTTCACAGATGAAGAACGTCAGCAAGTTCAAGATGCTTTGATTGAGCGTCTAGACGAAATCATGCACCACCTGAAAGTGACGGTTGACCTATTAAACAACCCGCTAAACAGCCACGGTGTTCGTTCTATCTCTTCTGCTATCATCCCAACGTGTATCGCGCTTTACCACGATCACCCGAAAGCAGGCGAGTACATCGCTTACGCTCTAGAATACTACGCAGTACACTACCCACCATGGGGCGGTGTAGACGGCGGTTGGGCTGAAGGTCCAGACTACTGGAACACACAAACGGCATTCCTAGGCGAAGCATTCGATCTATTGAAAGCATACTGTGGCGTAGACATGTTTAACAAAACATTCTATGAAAACACCGGTGACTTCCCGCTTTATTGTATGCCTGTTCACTCTAAGCGCGCGAGCTTCTGTGACCAGTCTTCAATCGGCGATTTCCCAGGTCTAAAACTGGCTTACAACATCAAGCACTACGCAGGTGTTAACCAGAAGCCTGAGTACGTTTGGTACTACAACCAACTGAAAGGCCGTGATACTGAAGCACACACTAAATTCTACAACTTTGGTTGGTGGGACTTCGGTTACGACGATCTTCGTTTTAACTTCCTTTGGGATGCTCCTGAAGAGAAAGCACCATCGAATGATCCACTGTTGAAAGTATTCCCAATCACGGGTTGGGCTGCATTCCACAACAAGATGACTGAGCGTGATAACCATATTCACATGGTATTCAAATGTTCTCCGTTTGGCTCAATCAGCCACTCTCACGGTGACCAAAACGCATTTACGCTTCACGCATTTGGTGAAACGCTAGCGTCAGTAACAGGTTACTACGGTGGTTTCGGTGTAGACATGCACACTAAGTGGCGTCGTCAAACGTTCTCTAAAAACCTTCCACTGTTTGGCGGTAAAGGTCAGTACGGCGAGAACAAGAACACAGGCTACGAAAACCACCAAGATCGTTTCTGTATCGAATCGGGCGGCACTATTTCTGACTTCGACACAGAATCTGATGTGAAGATGGTTGAAGGTGATGCAACGGCATCTTACAAGTATTTCGTTCCTGAAATCGAATCTTACAAGCGTAAAGTTTGGTTCGTTCAAGGTAAAGTATTCGTAATGCAAGACAAGGCTACGCTTTCTGAAGAGAAAGACATGACTTGGCTAATGCACACAACTTTCGCAAATGAAGTGGCAGACAAGTCTTTCACTATCCGCGGCGAAGTTGCACACCTAGGCGTAAACTTCATCAACGAGTCTGCTGATAACATCACTTCAGTTAAGAACGTTGAAGGCTTCGGCGAAGTTGACCCATACGAGTTCAAAGATCTTGAAATCCACCGTCACGTTGAAGTGGAATTCAAGCCATCGAAAGAGCACAACATCCTGACGCTTCTCGTTCCTAATAAGAACGAAGGCGAGCAAGTTGAAGTGTCTCATAAGCTTGAAGGCAACACGCTACTACTCAATGTTGACGGTGAAACGGTTTCAATCGAACTGTAATCCGCTGAAGTAACAGAAGCTAGATACTAAAAACTCCGAGTGAAAGCTCGGAGTTTTTTGTTTGTCTAGTTAGTTAGTTAGTTAGTTAGCTAGTTAAGTTGGATAAGTTGGATAAGTTGGATAAGTTGGATAAGTTGGATAAGTTGGATAAGTTGGATAAGTTGGATAAGTGGCAAACCGATCAGGTTGAAAGAAAACTTGATTGGCCTGGTGGAAACCACCGTCTTAAGTAACTCAAGCACTGAGCCCAGTCTTACAACGGTTTAGTTAGCGTCACGGCGGTTTAGTCAGTTTTACCGTGAACTACCTTCGTCACTGGCTGAGTAAGGGAATAGTGAACTATACATAGGTAAAGGCGTAGCTTGTTCTTACTAATCGTATGACATTTAACGTATGTTATTTCATCAATAGACGGTTTTTTAGGTGGCATATAGTTCCTGTAAGTACAAAGCGTGCCCCATATTTTCTCGTAAAGTGAACCCCCGTCACAACTTGCGTCTAACCATCAAATCAATGCCCTAAAACTATTGCGAAACGAGAAAGACGTAGTTATTATAATGAGCATATAATCATACAATACTATATTTGGAGTTTGAACATGACTAAACCTGTAATCGGTTTCATTGGCCTAGGTCTTATGGGCGGCAACATGGTTGAAAACCTGCAAAAGCGCGGCTACCACGTAAACGTAATGGATCTAAGCGCTGAAGCTGTTGCTCGCGTTACAGACCGCGGTAATGCGACTGCATTCACTTCTGCTAAAGAACTCGCTGCGGCAAGTGACATTGTTCAGTTTTGTCTTACAACTTCAGCTGTTGTTGAAAAAATCGTATACGGCGAAGACGGTGTTCTTGCGGGCATCAAAGAAGGCGCAGTACTAGTAGACTTCGGTACTTCTATCCCTGCTTCTACTAAGAAAATCGGCGCAGCTCTTGCTGAAAAAGGCGCGGGCATGATCGACGCACCTCTAGGTCGTACTCCTGCACACGCTAAAGATGGTCTTCTGAACATCATGGCTGCTGGCGACATGGAAACTTTCAACAAAGTTAAACCTGTTCTTGAAGAGCAAGGCGAAAACGTATTCCACCTAGGCGCTCTAGGTTCTGGTCACGTAACTAAGCTTGTAAACAACTTCATGGGCATGACGACTGTTGCAACTATGTCTCAAGCTTTCGCTGTTGCTCAACGCGCTGGTGTTGATGGCCAACAACTGTTTGATATCATGTCTGCAGGTCCATCTAACTCTCCGTTCATGCAATTCTGTAAGTTCTACGCAGTAGACGGCGAAGAGAAGCTAGGTTTCTCTGTTGCTAACGCTAACAAAGACCTTGGTTACTTCCTTGCACTTTGTGAAGAGCTAGGTACTGAGTCTCTAATCGCTCAAGGTACTGCAACAAGCCTACAAGCTGCTGTTGATGCCGGCATGGGTAACAACGATGTACCAGTAATCTTCGACTACTTCGCTAAACTAGAGAAGTAATCGACGTACGACCTCGCTAGGGTATCGCTTGTCTTCTGGGCGGCGATACCTCAGCGAGGTTCGTTTTTATCTGCCATATCCAATCCTTTGTTCCCTGTTTAAAATCTTCTATTTCTACTTCTACTTCAATTCCCTCAGCTACACCTAATCAAAACTCTGTTTAACTCTGCTACTGCCTCAATTCCTATTTTTTCTATATCTATATTTATTCCTATTTCTAACGGCAAATTCAAAGCCTTCTAGCACCCACTCGTTCACTCACTTTTCCCCGCAAGCTTAAACCAGTGCACTTAACTGATTGCTGGTGATGGTTTAACACTGCTCGAATGTCTGGTCCGAAAAGAAAGCAAAAAAAAGCCCACACAGCTGGTGACTGTGTGGGCGTATTCGGACTAGCCGTCTGGAAAAACCAATGAACAAGACAAGTAAAATAACGATTAACGAGATCCCCCGACAGTCTCTACATTAAACGTGTTCAATGACCTTAAAGCGCGTTGCTTCAATTACCACTTTGAATTGCACAAAAGCATCCAGAAATAACTTAAGTTATGATTCAAGCATACCATACATTAGGGGTTATTGTATTACAAATAAATCTAAAGGTTGAATGCCTTTAGTGAATGGTTGGTTAGTGAGAATGTGACTTAAGGCTCACTTTCTAGTCAGCGAATCGAAATTGACATCAATAATTTGATTAGAAGTATTATCGGCGAATTTGTTTGATGGTTATTTGAAATTCGATCATTTTTCGTGATTTACTTGCTCTTTCCCAATCGCGTTAAAAGCCAAGACTCATAAATGATACCTATGTCACAGGGTGGTTTTAGCCAGTTTTAATATGTCAATATCGCTCACAGAAAGCTCCATTAATTAAACATACAATATTAATTAAAGTAGTGGTTGTGACGATGGATCGGCATGAACAAGTTTCGCTTCCCGTATCTTCGAAAATGTAAAAAATGACCATTTCATTCGGATGAAAATAATAGACATAGGTTGATATGGATGATGAGTTTTATGAATTCAAAATTGTCTCTAGGGTTTAAAGGAAAATTGATTTTAATGGTGGCGATCGTCAGTTCTAGTGCGTTGGCATTTACGAACTGGTTTACGCTTGACTTAGCAGCAGACCAGGTAAACCAAACGATTTATAACGAGATTGACCACTCGCTAACGATAGAAATTAATCAAATAGAAAGTACCGTTCAGCGCACTATCGATACCGTAAACTCTGTCGCACAAGAGTTCATGAAATCCCCATACCAAGTGCCTAATGAAGCGCTTATGCATTACGCAGCCAAGCTCGGTGGCATTGATAAAATCGTAGTTGGTTTTGACGACGGCCGTTCTTACACTTCTCGTCCGTCAGAGTCTTTCCCTAACGGTGTTGGAATCAAAGAAAAGTACAATCCAACCACTCGACCTTGGTATCAACAAGCGAAATTGAAATCAGGCTTATCTTTTAGTGATCAGTTTTTCACTAAGAGTACTCAAGTGCCTATGATTGGTGTGACGTACTCATACCAAGATCGCGTCATCATGGCCGACATACGTTTTGACGATTTGGAAACGCAACTTGAACAGTTGGACAGCATCTACGAAGCCAAAGGCATTATCATCGACGAGAAGGGCATGGTGGTCGCTTCAACAATCGAAAACGTACTTCCGCAAAGCAATATATCTTCCGCAGATACGCAGATGAAACTCAACAGTGCCATTGAACAGCCTGATCAATTCATTGAGGGTGTGATTGATGGTAACCAGAGAATATTGATGGCCAAGAAAGTGGATATTGGCAGCCAGAAAGAGTGGTTCATGATCTCTAGTATTGACCCTGAGCTCGCGCTCAATCAGTTGAATGGCGTGATGTCGAGTGCGCGCATCCTTATCGTGGCTTGTGTGCTTGGCTCGGTGATATTGATGATTTTGCTTCTAAATCGTTTTTATCGCCCAATCGTGTCACTACGCAAAATCGTCCACGACCTATCTCAAGGTAACGGAGACCTGACTCAAAGGCTTGCTGAGAAGGGGAATGATGACTTAGGACATATCGCCAAAGACATCAACTTGTTCATTATCGGCTTACAAGAGATGGTTAAGGATGTGAAATATAAGAACTCGGATCTCGATACCAAGGTACTGAGTATTCGCGAAGGCTGTAAAGAAACCAGCGACGTACTGCAAGTTCATACTGATGAAACGGTTCAAGTGGTCTCTGCGATTAACGGCTTGTCTGAAGCATCGAATGAAGTAGAAAAGAGTTCTCAGTCCGCGGCAGAAGCAGCAAGAGAAGCGGCTGTGTTCAGTGATGAGACTAAACAGATTAACACCGTGACGGAAACCTATATCAGTGATCTTGAGAAGCAAGTCTGCACCACTTCTGATGATATTCGCTCAATGGCCAATGAAACGCAGAGCATCCAGTCTATCGTGTCTGTGATTGGCGGGATTGCGGAACAAACTAATTTGCTGGCATTGAATGCGTCAATTGAAGCGGCGAGAGCGGGTGAACATGGTCGAGGTTTCGCGGTGGTTGCTGATGAAGTCCGTGCGTTAGCCAACCGAACGCAAATCAGTACCTCTGAAATTGATGAAGCGTTATCTGGCTTGCAGTCTAAATCAGATGGTTTGGTTAAATCGATTGAGTTGACCAAAAGTAACTGTGAACTGACTCGCGCTCAAGTGGTTCAAGCGGTAAACATGTTGGCGAAGCTAACCGAGCAGATGGAAACAGTAAGTCGTTTCAACAATGACATTTCGGGTTCATCTGTTGAGCAAAACGCCCTTATTCAGAGCATTGCTAAGAACATGCATAAGATTGAAAGCTTTGTTGAGGAACTTAATAAGCTAAGCCAAGATCAGTTGACTGAATCAGCAGAAATCAAAACACTTAACGGTAGCGTTAGTGAGTTGATGAGCAGCTTTAAGGTTTAATCTTTCTAATATTTATATCTAAAAATCAACATACTAAGTTTAGTTGTTGATCTGAGAGCCACTCATTAACTGTCGAGTTTAGAGTGGCTTTTCTGCGTTGTTCTTGAATCTAATTCTACGCAATATCCGTTAATTTCACTTCATTTTCCGCATCTCACATTCTGATAAATAGATAATTGACATAAAATAGTACAAATATGCATTATCACTCTACTCTTATGGATAAGTGAGATAAATGTGAATAAGCCAATCATCATCGTTGCGCTCGCTTCGCTCACATACGGCTGCGGTGGAAGCAGCTCAAGCGATAGCAATGACTCTTCTGATAACACCAGTCCAGGTACTTCTTATGGTGTTGTTGCGCCTTATGATATTGCTAAGTATCAAAACATCCTTTCCAGCTCAGATCTTCAGGCGTCTGATCCTAATGGAGAGGAGGGCAATAAAACCTCTGAAGTCAAAGGTGGTAACTTCGATGGTTATGTCAGTGATTATTTTTATGCGGATGAGATGAAGAGACGGAAAACCTAATCTTCAAAATGGCGAACTATAAGATGTTCTGCTCGAACCATGCAAATATACACTATTACAGCTCGCTTGTTCTGCCCTTACCAGCTCATTTCACATTCTAAATTCTTATATATTGTCTTTTATCAATAGGGAATGTGATCCAGTTAAAGTATGGAAAAATCGGAAAGTGTTCCTAGTCTCATTTATCCAACGAAGTGTTTTATTTGTATTATAAGATTACGTAATATTTTCATGTTATCGCAAATACTGATAGGTGAATCGCCTTATAGCTCGTGTTTGCTGATTTAGCTTTCACTTACGAATGCTGTCTTTGTATTATAATAATGGATTAAATATGAAACAAATTACTCTAAAAACTTTACTCGCTTCTTCTATTCTACTTGCGGTTGGTTGTGCGAGCACGAGCACGCCTACTGCTGATTTTCCAAATAACAAAGAAACTGGTGAAGCGCTTCTGACGCCAGTTGCTGTTACCGCTAGTAGCCATGATGGTAACGGACCTGATCGTCTCGTTGACCAAGACCTAACTACACGTTGGTCATCTGCGGGTGACGGCGAGTGGGCAACGCTAGACTATGGTTCAGTACAAGAGTTTGACGCGGTTCAGGCATCTTTCAGTAAAGGTAATCAGCGCCAATCTAAATTTGATATTCAAGTGAGTGTCGATGGCGAAAGCTGGACAACGGTACTAGAAAACCAACTAAGCTCAGGTAAAGCGATCGGCCTAGAGCGTTTCCAATTTGAGCCAGCAGTGCAAGCACGCTACGTAAGATACGTTGGTCACGGTAACACCAAAAACGGTTGGAACAGTGTGACTGGATTAGCGGCGATTAACTGTAGCATTAACGCATGTCCTGCTAGCCATATCATCACTTCAGACGTGGTAGCAGCAGAAGCCGTGATTATCGCTGAAATGAAAGCGGCAGAAAAAGCACGTAAAGATGCGCGCAAAGATCTACGCTCTGGTAACTTCGGTGTAGCAGCGGTTTACCCTTGTGAGACAACAGTTAAATGTGAAACACGCACTGCGCTACCTCTACCAACGAGCTTACCTGATACACCTCTAGCAGGTAATGCACCTAGCGAAAACTTTGATATGACTCATTGGTATCTATCTCAGCCTTTCGATCATGATAAAAATGGCAAACCTGATGACGTTTCTGAGTGGAACCTTGCAAACGGTTACCAACACCCTGAAATCTTCTACACCGCTGATGATGGCGGCCTAGTATTCAAGGCTTATGTGAAGGGTGTACGTACCTCTAAAAACACTAAGTACGCGCGTACAGAGCTTCGTGAAATGATGCGTCGTGGTGATCAGTCTATTAGTACTAAAGGTGTTAACAAGAACAACTGGGTATTTTCAAGCGCGCCTGAATCTGACTTAGAGTCGGCGGCTGGTATCGACGGCGTTCTAGAAGCGACGTTGAAAATCGACCACGCAACAACGACAGGTAATGCGAATGAAGTAGGTCGCTTTATCATTGGTCAGATTCACGATCAAAACGATGAGCCGATTCGTTTGTACTACCGTAAATTGCCAAACCAAGCTACGGGCGCAGTTTACTTTGCACACGAAAGCCAAGACGCAACAAAAGAGGACTTCTACCCTCTCGTGGGCGATATGACGGCAGAAGTAGGTGAAGATGGTATCGCACTTGGCGAAGTGTTCAGCTACCGCATTGACGTTAAAGGCAACACGATGACAGTTACTTTAATGCGTGAAGGCAAAGACGATGTTGTACAAGTGGTTGATATGAGCAACAGCGGCTACGACGCAGGCGGCAAGTACATGTACTTCAAAGCCGGTGTTTACAACCAAAACATCAGCGGCGACCTAGACGATTACTCACAAGCGACTTTCTACCAGCTAGACGTATCGCACGATCAGTATCAGGAATAATGAATAAGTTGAATTTACAACTAAAATGGCAGCTATTATTAGCTGCCATTTTTTCATTACCGATAGGACTACTTTTATTTAATCCTAAGGCTTCGTTCTACAAGTTTTGGGTTTTAGGATACTTCGTCAATAAAAAAGGTTCATCGCGGATTAGCGGGAACTAAAAAAAAACGGCAGTAACTGATATGGTTTAGTCGCCAAACAAAAACCATACACAAACGACCGTTTTCATGCCGAATCATATTTTCCTACCTTCATTCTAGGAAGGTTTTCAAATAATAAAGTCTCATCAGACAGCATCACTTATTACCCTGATTCTTAAACCTAACTCTGAGGCTAAGTGCCTTTGTGGTCTCGAGGCCGAGGCTATTCATGAGTATCAATGGCGTCATGTAAAAGAGACCATGTTGCTCGGTGTTCTTGTTGAACTTTCTGTTTAAACACGAAGAATTAAGTGTCGTAACTGCGGCATAAAAACAGAATCTCTATCTTGGTTGGAGCTTTAAGCTCGTATAGCGGAGTGCCTAAAAAGGAATATAAAACAAATACTTACTGAATATAAAGGCGACTTTTCCCGGAAAGCCGCGATGAACCATAAAAAAGGCTTATAAATTTATAAGCCTTTTTAAAGAATGGATAGTCACCATGTTTAAAATGAGTATGTAACACCAACGCGTGTTTTTAACTGACGTTCATTCTCTTCCGCTGAGCCGTAATCTGATGTCCAAAATTCAACATAAGGTCTTAGGTTATCGAATTTATAGCCGATTTTTACACCTAAATCCCATTCCCAATCTTCACCATTCGCTTTGACTTGATCTTCGTAGCTTTTGACGTAGTTCGCCTCATAACTTAATTGAAGGTTTTTTAAATCTTCGTCTTGGAATTTATAAGCGCCAGTCAATGTAAATTTACCTTGCTGAACAGTCTCACCAGCTAATGCTATTTTGTCGCCGTTAACTTTTGTGAGAGAACTGCTTGAACTGTCTGTGTAGTTTTGGAATTCATGACGGTAACGAAGAGCCGTTGTTAGGCCGAAGTCAGCTTTATACCCAACACGAAACTGTGGTTTAAATGTTGTTTTTTCATCGCCGAACGTAATAGGCATACCTGGCTGCAAATACCACTTTTCATCTAACGCATAACGAACACCCCAATCAAACTCAGAATCTCCGCGTTCCAATTGGTTATATATATCGCCTTCTGCATTTGGAGCGAACTTTTGTTCAACGCTAAAATATAGCTTTGTCTCGTCTGCTATTTTCGTACTTCCGCCAATTTTAATACGATGCGCGTATTTATCGTCTTCATGCTTATGTTCTGCACGGTAATCAAGAGTTGCGCCAGTCGCTGTGCCTGCAAGAAGAGTTGTAGCAACAATTGCAGCAATTTTTGTAACAGAGTTCATACCTTTGTCTCACTATTATTTTTATTTTGGATACATCCAATATACCCATGGCTCACAATTTAATACCATAAATGGTATTGAATTAATGTATGACAAATATAGTATTTATTACCGCTTAGTATTTCTGTGACATCTATCAAGAAGTTCTGAATAATGGAGTGAATATATAGTTAAATGTAATGAATGTCCCAGTTTTGCGCCTATTTATTAGGTTGAGCATGACTCGCTTCTCATATTTATAATGCTTGAGAATATACGAAATTAAAAATGTTAAAATAAGACAAATATTCGATTTATCTTTGGGGTTTGGTGGTGATGGCAACCTTGGTTGTTAGGAGTGGCTGCTTTATCCAAGAGATCTTGTTCGAAAAGATAAGAGCTGTATTTGAGTGTGTTTAACAAGCTGTTAACCATAGTTTTTGTGGTTGGACTATTTAAATTGAAGAAAATAGTTATTGCGAATCAGTGTTCAAAGTATTTTCTGTGCTGAGAGAACTTGGTACTTATTTAACAATAAAGGATGAGTCATGTTTAAGAAAAACATATTAGCAGTGGCGTTATTAGCGACTGTACCAATGGTTACTTTCGCAAATAACGGTGTTTCTTACCCCGTACCTGCTGATAAATTCGATATGCATAATTGGAAAATAACCATACCTTCAGATATTAATGAAGATGGTCGTGTTGATGAAATAGAGGGGGTAGCCATGATGAGCTACTCACATAGTGATTTCTTCCATCTTGATAAAGACGGTAACCTTGTATTTGAAGTTCAAAACCAAGCGATTACGACAAAAAATTCGAAGAATGCGCGTTCTGAATTACGACAAATGCCACGAGGCGCTGACTTCTCTATCGATACGGCTGATAAAGGAAACCAGTGGGCACTGTCGAGCCATCCATCAGCAAACGAGTACAGTGCGGTTGGCGGTACACTAGAAGCGACACTAAAAGTGAATCACGTTTCAGTTAACGCAAAGTACCCAGAAAAATACCCAGCGCATTCTGTTGTGGTTGGTCAGATTCATGCTAAAAAACACAACGAGTTAATCAAAGCAGGAACCGGTTACGGTCACGGCAATGAACCACTAAAGATCTTCTATAAGAAGTTTCCTGATCAAGAAATGGGTTCAGTATTCTGGAACTATGAACGTAACCTAGAGAAAAAAGATCCTAACCGTGCCGATATCGCTTATCCAGTGTGGGGTAACACTTGGGAAAACCCAGCAGAACCGGGTGAAGCGGGCATTGCTCTTGGTGAAGAGTTTAGCTACAAAGTGGAAGTGAAAGGCACCATGATGTACCTAACGTTTGAAACAGAGCGTCACGATACGGTTAAGTATGAAATCGACCTGAGCAAGGGTATTGATGAGCTTGACTCACCAACGGGTTATGCTGAAGATGATTTCTATTACAAAGCGGGCGCATACGGCCAATGTAGCGTGAGCGATTCTCACCCTGTATGGGGGCCTGGTTGTGGCGGTACTGGCGATTTCGCTGTTGATAAAAAGAATGGCGATTACAACAGTGTGACTTTCTCAGCACTTAAGTTGAATGGTAAATAGTACATAGCATAACCAATAAGCTAACTAGACGCAGTCCTTAAGGAATATTATCGAAGACCACTTAACCGATTGTTGAGTGGTCTTTTTGTTTTATATGAGTTTTAAGATGGCCTTGCTATTAATGTGACCTTGGTGACAATTTGACCTTGGTATCAAAGAGGGTGTACCTGAAGCCTACCAATGAAAAGTACAGCTAAAACAAAACAACCTTGTCAAAAGACAAGGTTGTTTTAGAAAGTTCGAGTAAAGCTCTGGTGGCAATTAGATACGGAGTTTAGTCATACATCAACTCTTTGGCTTTGTCGGCATCAAACTCTTTAAGAGACTTACGAGCCAAGTGACGGAATGGGAAAGCTTTAACTATCTCTTCGAATGGTTGGATAGCAAACGCCCAAAAGATAGAACCGTCTAATCCAAAGATGATCAATGCACACAATGGAATTGAAATTACCCATTGACCAGTAAAGTTGATTTTGAAGACTGCGGTCGTTTTTCCTAGGGCTCTTAATACATTCCCATGAACCGTGTTGTAGCCACGAACAATCGGTAAGAAGATGTAGAGTGGGGCGATAACGGCCAATGCTTGATAGGTAGACTCATCCAAGTTCGGGTAAATGTCACCAATAACCAGACTTAATCCTGCGAACAAGATTGCACACACAAAAGAAATGACAACCGCAATATCAATACTGGTATCGACATTTTTGACTAGGTCATCCATCTTTTTAGAGCCAATCGCTTGGCTGATAGTAATCGCGGAAGAGTGAGCCCAAGCAGTAATAAATTGAGAGACAGCCCTGATCCAAGGCATCACTAAAGTAATCGCAACATACGCGTTGATGTTAAGTTGCGAATACAGTAACTGATAAATCGTTGCGCCAATCAATAGCATGGTTACATTTGCTGCGACAGGGAATATCTCGATAAAGTGACGACGAACGTTTGTCATGAACTCAGATCGCTGGGCGTCTAATTTGAGTGAAATTGCTGAGCTCAAATACACGCAAAGAACCAGATACACAAGGCGAAGGGTGATAGCAATAACACTGCCTAGCGCGGCGCCTTGAACACCAATACCTTCGAAATTCGAAAAGCCGTGAATGAGTCCATAAGAAAGTACAGCGTTGATCGGCAATTCAATCAAATACCCTTTAAACGGTATTTTGGTTCTTCCTAATGCATTAAATAGGGCGATAATCACTTGCGTTAATGCTGTGAAAATGACGAGATACTTTGAGATATCAAGGTAGTGGCTAATTTCTAGGTAAAGGGCTTTATCGTCGGTTAAGGCTTGAATTAGAGGCTGTTCTAAAAAGGTGAGCAGAAACCAAAATATTGTCGCGATACCTAAGTTGATGAACAGACCTGCCCAAAACGCTTTGGATAATGAAGCGGTGATGCCAGAACCCACGGCGCGGCTCAATACTAGCTGAGTGCCGTTTGCCAGCGCCATTTGAATACCGAGTACAAAGGCAACCATAGTCGTCGCAATTCCCATGGCAGCCAAAGGTATTTCACCAAGAGGAGAAACCAGCAGTGTATCGATCATCAACATCGACTGCATCAATATACCGTTTAGGGCTAGGGGCCAGGCGAGAGAGAAATTTTTCCTTACATACGATTGTGTAGACACAAACAACACCTTATGTGTGTAACCGTAAGTTTTCTCTGAGAGGACCCGAGTTCAACATTTAAAGATGAAACACTACGGTAATGGATGGTTAAAAATGGGTGCTAAAACATGACTGACTCGTGTATTGGGATACACGAGTCAGTCTGGTCAATCTTGGTTATGCGATGGCTAATTCAACCCTAGACAGCTTTTGATTTTCATCATCAAGTAAAGCTTGAGAGGCTATTCGAGCCTGATTCGCATTGCCTGACATAATCGCGTCGTATATCGCTTTGTGCTCTTCTAAACAGAAACGACCGCCTTCGGCAGAGTGGTCGATAAATTGTTTGAAAATCGTCGACAGAATGTTCGCGAACGGAATGTAAAACTGGTTACCCGTCGATAAGAAAATCGTTTGGTGAAACAGATGATCGTTGGTTGTCCACTCTTGATAATCAAAGCCGTTTGCCGCGATAGTCATCTTTTGGAAAAGAATCGAAAGCTCTTTGCGTTGCTCTACCGTAGCGTTAGATGCCGCAAGCGCACATGCTTCTGGGTCAATCGCTTTTCTTAAGCCTAAGAATTGAGATAAGAAGGGTTTAGTGTCTTCTAAGTCTTGGATCCAATACAGTAATTGCGGATCTAAAAAGTGCCATTGCGTTCTTGGTTTGATACGAGTGCCCACTTTAGGCTTTGATTCAATCAACCCTTTTGCTGAAAGCAGCTTAGTGGATTCTCGAAGGGCAGTTCTGCTGACTCCAAAGATCTCGCACAGCTCCATCTCGCTAGGTAACTTCTGATTTTCTTTCAACTCGCCAGACAAGATTTTGCGAGCAATTTGTCTCGCGACTTGAACATGAATTCGGCGGCTTGAATCTTCCACCAATGTAAATATTGACATTTAAACCACCTGAAATTGAAACTTTGAAAACAAAAAAAGCCAGACGAATCTGGCGCTTAGTGTCAGTGTATACGTCTAATATAGTGTGAGGTTTTCCCTCATCTACTTGGGTCTGATGACCTTATTTAGTGTGACGATCTTAACGACTTTATATAACTTAATGAGTTTATATAAGTCAGCTAGCTAGGGCGTTATCTGTCCGCCGTTAACATCTAGGATTTGCCCTGTGATGTACCCGCTGCAAGCGTGCGATGCAAAGAAAGCAAATGAAGGGGCAACTTCATCAATATTGCCAAAGCGTCCCATTGGAATATTGTTAGCAATGGTCGCTTTCAGATCGTCGCTCTTGCCATCGTGAAATGCGGTGTCGATCGTGCCCGGTGAAACAATGTTGAAACGGATATTGTCTTGCGCGAACTCTTTCACCCAATTGCGGTGAATGTCGTGTAACCACGCTTTAGATGCGGCATAGATACCAGCACCCACACCACCGCCTTCGCGAGCGGCAATAGAGCCCGTGCTAATCACACACGATGTTTGCCCCGATAGAGCAGCAGATGCACGCAAGTGTGGTATAGAGAACTTAGTTGTCATCAGCGCGGATCGAACATTTAGGTTCATCACTCGCTCATAAAACTCGTCATCGATATTTTCTAGACTTGCACGCCCACCAAGGCCACCTGCGTTGTTAATCAACACATCCATGCCGCCAAAATGGTCGGTGAACTCTTTGACTAACCTTTCGCACTCTAATGTGTCCATTAGGTTTGCAGGAAAAAACGCAACATCGCCACCCAATGCGGTGAGTTCGGTAAGAACGTCATCGACTTTTGGGCTGAAAGCACGACTATTGATGCCAATCTTTGCGCCGTACTTTGCAAAAATGCGTGCAGTAGCTAAGCCCATACCAGCAGTAGAGCCAGTAATTAAAATGCGTTTGCCTTTTAAATCGTTAAACATCAGAGTCGCCTATATTGTAGATTATTTGCGTTAATAAATCATACAATAACACTTGCTATATTCAAGAGTGTTCATCTAAAAACTGATCATTACCGACATAAATAGTGAGAGTAAGAGTGGTTTTGTGAGTTCACGCATACAAAAATGTGTAAATAAGAACTATTTGTATGAATAAATGGATTTGTTTTGTTTGATGATCTTAACACTTACAAGATTATCAAAATAATGCTCAAGCCTATATTGGTCGTGACCTCACGTTATTATGATGCTGAGTTGGTAGAGATATTAATCGGTGTTATAGTACGAATTAAATAATACATATCTAATAAGTAAGTAGACACATGGCTGGTCATTTCAATTCTATTTCAGGCTCTAAGCGAAGCCTTCATGTGCAAGTTGCACGTGAAATCGCCCGTGGTATTTTGTCGGGCAATTTGCCTCAAGGTTCTATTATCCCTGGTGAAATGGCTCTGTGTGAGCAATTTGGCATCAGTAGAACAGCATTAAGAGAAGCGGTTAAGCTTCTTACTTCAAAAGGCCTATTAGAATCTCGCCCTAAGATTGGTACTCGTGTTGTTGACCGCGCGTTCTGGAACTTCTTAGATCCACAATTGATCGAATGGATGGACGGTTTAGCTGACACCGACCAATTCTGCCATCAGTTTTTAGGCTTGCGCCGTGCCATCGAACCTGAAGCTTGTGCGTTGGCCGCAAAATTTGCAACTGCGGAACAACGAATTGAACTATCAGAAATTTTCCAAAAAATGGTGGAGATATCTAGCGAAGAGATTCTTGATAAAGAGCGTTGGCTAGATATTGATATGAAGTTCCATAGCCTAATCTTCAACGCGACAGGGAACGACTTTTACTTACCATTCGGCAATATCTTGACGACTATGTTTGTTAACTTTATTTCTCACTCTTCTGAAGAAGGAAGTACCTGCATTGAAGAACACCGCCAAATTTATGAAGCAATCATGGCGGGGAACAGTGATAAAGCGCGTCAAGCATCAGCGAGTCACTTGCTAGAAACGAACCACAGGTTACCAATCGCTAGTTAATGGTTTTAAAAAGATTTTTACTTTGAATCTTTGTTGGAACTGGTTTATTGGAACTAAAAGGTACACCAGGAAAGCACGTTTAATACGTGCTTTTTTTATATCTAAATTTGATGAAAACCTGACCAGTGTCCAATATTTAACCTATTCTTTGCTGTTTTGTTAAAACCACTAGCAACTAGTCTCGTTAGTTATATAATAATACTAATCAAATTATTGCGAGTGTGATTATGCCTCAGTCTTTATTACCAAATATTCTTCAGTTTATCGGTCAGATAGACCCTTTCGATAAGATCCCTAAAGAAGCGCTGCGTGAACTTGCCTCTAATGTTCAGATAACTTACCTCGGCAAAGGGGATGTGGTTGATCTGTGTGAATCGGGCAAGGAAAAGTCGCTCTATATCATTCGAACTGGCTCTATGGAGCAACGAAAATCGGACGGTGTGCTTCGCGCACGTCTAGGTAGCGAAGACTTGTTCGGTTTTACATTCTTAGATTCTGAAGTTAACGACGAGAAAGGCTACAGAGCCATCGCAATTGAGAACACCTTACTTTATGTGATTCCACACTCGGCACTTCAAACGCTTTTCAAAGCCTTTCCAAGTTGCGCAGAACACTTCGCTTCACAGGCGCAGGTTCGCTTAAAGTCGGCATTGGATGTGGTGTGGTCAAATAAAGAGAAAGGCCTATTCATTCGTAAAGTCGAGGAAGTAGCAAGCGGGCAGGTGGCCATTGTTAAGTCTGAGCAAACCATCCAGTCGGTTGCGGTTGAAATGCTTCATCAACGCTCACCGTGTGCGGTGATCTATGAAGGTGACACCATTGTTGGTTTGATCACCGACCGAGACATGACTAAGCGAGTGATCGCCCACGGTGTCAGCACTGATAGCCTGATCTCAGAGGTAATGACACACTCTCCACTCACAGTGAAGCCGGATGATTTAGTGCTGCATGCTGCATCTATAATGATGCAATTCAATATCCGTAACTTGCCCGTCGTGAAAGAGAATAAGGTCGTTGGTCTCCTCACCACGTCTCACTTAGTTCAAAACCACCGTGTCCAAGCGATCTTCTTAATCGAGAAAATCAAATACGCGGGCAGTGTGAAAACCATGTCTTCGTTTACGCCAGAGCGACAAGCTATTTTTGAAGCGCTGGTGGAAGGCAAGGTTGCACCGGAAACCGTCGGTAAGGTAATGACCATGATCATGGATGCCTACACCCGCCGATTGATTCAGATCGCGATTGATAAGTTAGGCCCACCACCGTGTGATTTCTCTTGGATCGTAGCTGGCTCACACGCGCGTAACGAAGTTCACATGCTGTCGGATCAAGACAGTGCGATTGTACTGGCTGATGATGCGACAGACAGTGACCGTATTTACTTCAAACACTTAGCGATGATGGTGACCAACGGGTTGGCAAGCTGCGATTACCCGTTATGCCCAGGTAAATTCATGGCAGCGACGCCAAAATGGTGTCAGCCACTCAATGTTTGGAAGCACTACTATAAAAAATGGGTCGCAAACCCTGAGTACGAACGCCTACTCAACATCAGTGTGTTCCTAGAGATCCGTACTATTTATGGCAACAGTGAGTTCGAAGGCATTCTTCGTGATGAGCTGCATACGAATATTCGCGGCAACCGTGAGTTCCTAAGTACGCTCGTGAAAGATGCGGTCAATACCAATCCACCTTTGGGTATCTTCAACAGCTTGGTGTTAGAGAAATCGGGTGAGAACAAGAAAACCTTGAACGTGAAGAAATACGCCATCAACTTGATTATTGATTTAGCGCGTATTTATGGCCTTGCTGTAGAGTGCGACTTGTCAGCCACTGATGAACGTTTCGCTGCTGCCAATGAAAAAGGCATGCTGAGCGATGACGCATTTAAGAACATTCTGGGTGCTTACCAGTTCATTCTCTCTTTCCGATTTGGTCATCAACTTGAAGCGCTGAAGAACGGGGATGTGCCTGACAACAACATCAACCCAGACAGTTTTGGTAGCTTTGAACGTAAGCACTTGAAAGATGCCTTTAGGATCATTGCTGATCTCCAAGAGGCGGCGAAGATTCGTTTCGGAGCGCGCTAATGAGAGCATTGTTAAATTATTTTCATCCGCTTGAGCGAGTCAAGCGCAAGCGAAAACAATACCTAAACACGGTTAAACTGCCTGAAGCACTACACGATCTTGTTGAACAGCCGTGTCCAGAGATGGCGGACTTGGCCAAAGACAGTGACTATATCGTGTTGGATCTTGAGACCACGGGTCTAGACAGCGAACAAGATCTGATTCTGTCCATGGGTTGGGTCGATGTGGTCAAGGGGCGAATAGACTTAGCGTCCGCCAAGCATATTTACCTGGATAACGATTCGCAGATCAACGCCGAAACCGCTGTGATCAACCATATTACGCCGCAAATGTTGGAAGAGGGCGCTTCTATTCATGATGCGATGCTGACGTTCTTCGAAGCAGCGAAAGGCAAGATTATTGTCGCGCACGCGTGCATGGTAGAAGAGAGGTTCATTAGCCAATATCTTCTTCGTTGCTATGGTTTACGAGCGATTCCTTTGCTTTGGCTAGACACATTGTGTATCGAAAAGAGTATGGAGAAAGCGATCAGCAACCATCAAGAAGTGGATTTGACTCTAGCAGGCACTCGCCAAAGATACGGGCTTCCTGAATACAACAATCATAATGCGCTTGCTGATGCAGTATCAACTGCAGAATTGTTTTTAGCTCAACAAAAGAGAGTTGTGCCTAACGATGACGTGACCGTTGCATTTCTCTATCGGATCAGCCACTAGGGTGAGGAGCGTTAAGTACTCGGCTCTTATTTGAACGAATCGATTTGAAAGGAAAAAAAGCCAGCGATTAAGCTGGCTTTTGTTTAGGTCTAAGAAAATTAGGACAGTAATTATCTTAGATTATTTATATAGCTATCGATTAGAAGCTGTAAGTTAGACCAACACGGCTACGTAGTTCACGAGTCGCTTTAGTCGATGAAGTGCTCACATCACCAAACTCTACATATGGTGCCCATTGGCCCATCATGTGGCGAATACTTGCGTTCAACTCGTAGTTGGTGTCGTCGTTGTCGTAGATGTCATATCCATCCGCTTTGTAGTAGTTACCTTCTAAACCAAAGCGCCAGTTTTCCATTGAGTAGTTAACGTTTGCCGTTAGACGATGGCGGCGTTGGTTTTCAATGTTTTTCTCAACACCGACAATGTCACCATTACCGTCGAGCTCGTACTCAGTTGTGCTAGTATTTTGTCTCATATCGTAACGGTAACGTGCACTTAGGCTTAAACCGTCAATGCTATCCAATTTATATGTTGCACGAACTTGAGGTTTGTACGTAACACCAGATTCGCGACCTTCAATTGGCATACCGTAAGTCATTGTCCAGTTATCGTTTAGTACATGACGGTAATTTAGACCAAGCTCCCAACCGTTATTCTTCAAATCTTCCATGAATTTACCGTCTTCTCCCTTGAATTTCGCTTCGATATCTACAAGGAAGTTGCCAATGCTATCGCCCAGTTTTACACGAGTAGCGTGTTGATCTGTATGACTCTTGTATTCGTGTCTCATATCGAAAGACGCCGCAGATACAGAGCCAGCAGCGAGTACAGATGCCACCGCAATCACGATTTTAGTTTTATTCATGGTATTAATTCCATATTTATAGGTTGAGTATTGGCCATAATTACAAGCCAAATAGAGTAGTTCTTGTCTTCAATGCATTTTTTTGTTGAAACGATTTCTTTGCCATTTCAAATTTGTTTTGCATTTAAATAATACAAATATGCTAACGATTTGAAGGTGTATGATCTGTGAATTGGATCGTGTTGTGGAGACAAAACCACTATTTACAAAGGGTTACAAAGTTGGTTTTTCTAGGTAAGCTTATGATTTTTAGTGTTTTATTTGTCTGTTGATAATGGTTTTTAAGGGTTTTGTTCATCAATTAATGTGCGCTACAGCAAAAAATTGAATCTTTAGATGTCATTTTTATTTGTAATACATTATTATTTACTAACTTTCTGTAGCAACACATAACTTTGCTGTGTTGATTGCATGAACTGACGCTGCGAAGCGGATAAGTAAAAATGATTTAAAGGCTCAATGGTTAGAAAGGAAAATGGCTAAAAGCCAAAATACTTTAAACCGCTAGGCATTTGTTTTAGGTGTTATAGAGCTCGACCAGAGATGATTTGAAATGTAGTAGGCAAGGCAGTGACATAGCCTGCTATATAGATATGAACTTGATAGGAATGAACAGGGTTCGAATGGTTACCCGTTGTTCTTATTAGCGACAAAGAAGAAATCGTTGAAGTGCTTGCGAAAGCATTTTGATTATTGCTCCCAACTATTCTAATTATAACTTCTGCTTTCGTTTAGAAAGGTAGGAGACGGTAGTCGAAGATCTACCCTTGCGCTCATGTTGATACAGGCAACATGAGCGTTTTTTTATCTGAAATTTGAGTAGAGAGTCGTTTGAAGCGCAATAAGCGTGTAAGCCGCGGCTTAAGAGCTAGGCTTTTAGGTTAATGACAGCGCGTTCAAGTGAGTTTGTCTGTTCTACTACTGAAGTTGCAGAAGCGGCGTTTTTTGAAGCGCTCGTTACATTTGTCAGTGTCAGCTGTTTAATGGCATCTACGTTTTCGATGATCTCTGACGTAACTTCACTTTGCTCCTTCATAGCATTGGAGACTTCTAAACTGTTATTTAGAATGGTTTCCATGTCTGCGATAACCGATGTGATTCTTGAATGTGCCTTCTCACAAGAGTCGACACTGCTGTTACCTTTTTCACAACAATTTTGAATCGTGTTAACCACCATTTGGGTTTGATCTTGAACCCCTTGAATAATGGTTGAGATCTCTTCGGTTGAAAGCTGTGTTCTGCCAGCCAAGGTTCTCACTTCATCGGCGACGACCGCAAAACCACGACCTTGCTCTCCAGCGCGCGCTGCTTCAATAGCGGCGTTCAAAGCGAGTAGGTTGGTTTGTTCAGCAATGTCTTTAATCACTTCTAGTACGGTATTGATCTTTTCTGAGTGCACAGAAAGACGATTCACTTCTTCACTCGCACTCACTAAGTCAGTTGAAAGCGTATTGATTGTGTCTCTGGTGAAGGCCACATCGTTCAGGCCATCATTTGCCGTGGAGAAGCTGGTTTGTGCATTTGCTGAAGCATTTTCACTATTGGTCGCAACACTTTGGATATTGCTGCCCATTTGATTTATCGCGGTCGCAATATTTTCTGTTTGTCGTTGCTGCTTGTTTAAAGCGCTTTCCACTTCTATGCCGTCGTGTTGCAACTGGTTCGAAATGTTGCCGAGCTCTTGAATCGACCCTTGTACTTGACCAATAAGTTGACGAATATCTTCTAATACGGTGTTAAATGACTTGGCAATATCCGCAATTTCATCTGAACCGCTGTCTTCCGCTTTAACGGTAAAGTCACGTTGTTGGGATACGTGCAACATGGTTGCGTTTAACGAGGCTATCTTCTTAGCGACACGTGATGAGATCCCAAAGGATAAGGCCATCAGCAATACCGTGATGGCGATTACGGAACTCACAATAAACGTGGTAATGGTTTGTTGAATCGATTCGACCTGTTGTTCTAAACGACCTTCAACGTCGGTAAATATCGAGATGATATCTTCAAACAGCATTTTCATTTCTGATTTCAGTTCACTTACCTTTGTTGGGTTGCGTTCAATCGCGTCTACCATCAATGAAAAATCTTTGTCGTATTGTTTTACTTCTCGTGTCAGCTTGTCTAACTCTGGTACAGCAATGTCTGACTCTTTGAGTAAAACAGAGAAGCTATTCATCAACTGTTGAAAGTGTGAATACTCTTTGGCGAATTCAGGCTTGAGGGCTTTGTCGTGACTGATTAGAAACTCTAGTTCCGTTCGATTTAGTTGAAGCATCGAAACTTCAAGCGATTTCACCTCGATCAGGGTTTTCTCAAGTTTGATCAGCTTTAGGTTTGCCATTTCAGTGAATGAGACGACAACCAATAACGAAATAATGGATAAACAAGCAAGGCTAAAAAGGGAGGTTTTAATTTTCATAGGCAGGCACCAAAGCAAAACAATATGACTCAACAACGTATTTGGGAATCTCGTTTCTCTTATTTGCGTGATCAGTAGCTTACAAGCGGATAACTGGGATCTGACTCGCAACGGAAACGTTTGCTTACAGTATTTTATGGAAAGGTTATGCGCAAGTTAAATATTTATTATTTTCAATGACTATTGGTGATTGTTTTATCACTAGATGGAGTGCTGTAAATAATAACGAGAGATTGAGGTATAGTCGGACCTAAGTGATGAGGGGAAGTGGTAGAGAAAAGAGCAAGTGAAAAAGCCACGAACATTCACGCTTAGTCACATGAATGTTCGTTTCTCTTGTCGTGTATCTTGCTCTTGTTGCTTAATTGCAGACGGATTCGCTGCAGTCGTTTAGCTATATCAAACTCAGTGAGAGCTGCTCTTGAGGTTTAGCTTTCTGTGGGCATCCACACCTGTTTAGATGTGACTTTGTGGTCTTTAAAGGTCAATTCTTCAACCTTGTCTCCGTTAGTATTCCAACGAGTAAGTTTTCCGTTCGCGACTTCACCTTCATCAAACTTCGCTTGGCTAGCTTTATTACCGTTAGGGTAGTAGTCCGTTACCAATCCGTCTTTTTGCCCGTCACTGTATTCGGCTGTTAGGCTTTGTTCGCCATTCGGATACCAGCGAGAGGCAACACCCGACAGTTCATTGTCTTTATAGTTGAGCTCCGCTTTTTTCTGTCCGTTTGGATACCAGGTCTCGGCCTTACCTTGCAGCTCACCTTTAACGTAATTCACTTTAGAAGCGACTTGGCCATTCGGATACCAGTTGGTTTCTAACCCAAGTTCTAGGCCATCGGCAAATTGAGCTTGGGTCGCGACTTGGCCGTTATCGAACTTCTCTTCAAATTGACCAGTAAAGGGTTTTGAGTGGTTTACTTGATAAGCCACACCTTTGCGCATTTGTAAGTAGTCAACAGCATCATCGCTGGTGGCTGCATAGCTCATAGAAGATACCGTACTAAGAGCAATTAAGATTGGAACGTATTTCTTCATAATGACACCTTTTTAATGGACGAGGGGAAAGTGTAACTGGTGTGTTAAAAGCATTTCACTTCCGAGAACCACTGTCAGTATCTAATAATGGTTTTCAAATTTGCATTAATGACGGACGCATATAGGGAACTTTTCAGAGCAAGTTTTCATTTATATTTGTAATACAAATGTATCGATGTTATTCATTTTTATAAATTATATTTAGCGATATTTCTGTTGCTTTCCTTCGAGCTTTGATCGTGACGAATGATGGTTTTTGTCGATAATTATTCGGTTATTAGAGAGGTAGTTCATGTTTTTTGGGGTTTTTGTCGAAATTTAGTGCGGATGGCTGCACTCACTTGAGGAATTATGATCGCAGGCGGTGCAACTTTGAACTCGATCACTTGTATGATTAATTGAGTCTCGGACTGTAAGATCACTGTCACGCATTTGGATTATTGTAGTACAAATATGCTTGTCATCTATCTATAGTGAACCTAACAAAAAAACATAAATAAAAGGTCTCAAGATGGAACTCAATACCCTGATAGTTGGCATCTACTTCCTATTCTTAATTGCAATAGGGTGGATGTTCAGAACGTTTACAAGTACGACGAGTGATTACTTCCGTGGGGGAGGTAATATGCTGTGGTGGATGGTAGGTGCAACCGCATTTATGACCCAGTTCAGTGCGTGGACATTTACTGGTGCAGCAGGTAAAGCCTTTACTGATGGCTTTGCAGTAGCGATTATCTTCATCGCTAACGCATTTGGTTACTTGATGAACTACCTATACTTCGCTCCGAAGTTCCGCCAACTGCGCGTTGTGACGGTTATTGAAGCGATTCGTATGCGTTTTGGTAAGGTTAATGAGCAAGTGTTTACTTGGTCGGGCATGCCAAACAGTGTTATCTCTGCGGGTATCTGGCTGAACGGCCTTGCGATCATCGCATCGGGTATCTTCGGCTTTGACATGACGACAACGATTATCCTAACGGGTTTGGTTGTATTGGTAATGTCAGTAACAGGTGGCTCATGGGCAGTAATCGCATCTGACTTTATGCAGATGGTTATCATTATGGCAGTGACCGTAACGTGTGCTGTAGTAGCGGTCTACCACGGTGGCGGCGTTACACAAATCATCAATGACTTCCCAACCGATTCATTCATTACGGGTGATAACCTTAATTACCTAAGCATCTTCAGCATCTGGGCAGTGTTCATCTTCTTGAAGCAGTTCAGCATCACGAACAACATGCTGAACTCTTACCGCTATCTTGCAGCGAAAGACTCAAACAACGCACGTAAAGCAGCTTTACTTGCCTGTATCCTGATGACGCTTGGTCCAATCATTTGGTTCATGCCTTCTTGGTTCATGGCTGGTCAAGGTGTTGATTTAGCAGCCGCTTACCCTGAAGCTGGCAGCAAAGCCGCTGATTTCGCATACCTTTACTTCGTTCAAGAGTACATGCCAGCAGGTATGGTTGGCCTTCTGATTGCCGCGATGTTCGCTGCAACCATGTCTTCAATGGATTCAGGTCTAAACCGTAACTCAGGTATTTTTGTTAAGAACTTCTACGAGCCGATTCTTCGCCCTAAAGCGACAGAGAAAGAGCTAATGGTCGTTTCTAAACTCACGTCTACTTTCTTCGGCATCGCTATCATCTTGGTTGCACTGTTCATCAACTCGCTTAAAGGTCTGAGCCTTTTCGACACCATGATGTACGTGGGCGCGTTGATCGGCTTCCCAATGACAATTCCAGCATTTTGTGGCTTCTTCATCCGTAAAACACCGGATTGGGCAGGCTGGGGCACGCTAGTTGTCGGTGGTGTGGTTTCTTACTTCGTTGGTTTCGTTATCACTGCTGACATGATCCAAAACTGGTTCGGTCTGAATGAACTGACAGGCCGTGAATGGTCTGACCTAAAAGTGGCTATCGGTCTTATCGGTCACATCATATTTACTGCTGGCTTCTTTGTTCTTTCAACGCTGTTCTACAAGCCATTACCGGCGCACCGTGAGAAAGACGTAGACAAGTTCTTCAACAACCTAGCGACACCATTAGTTGCTGAAAGTAATGAACAGAAGAAACTGGATAACAAGCAACGTCGTATGTTGGGTTCACTTATCGCGGTAGCGGGTGTGGGCGTAATGACTATGTTTGTACTGCCAAACCCAATGTGGGGACGCATGGTATTCGTTCTGTGTGGCTTGATTGTGTTCTCTGTTGGTCTGTTACTTGTTAAAGCAGTCGATGACAAAGTCGAGCAACAAGACGAAGTGACTCCAGCCGAAGGCTAATTTAATACGCATCCTAAATAACATCACGGCCACCTAAATGGGTGGTCGTCATTTTTATAATCCAAACTTTAATGTGAGATGTACGATGAACAAAAAACTATTATCGGTAAGCATTATTAGCGCGTTTACGTTAGCTTTCGCGACAGGCTGCACGACTCAAGAAAAAGCAGCTCCCGTGGTCAGCATGGCTGAACAAGCGGTACCTTCGATCAGCGAAATCGACCGTAGTTACTTATTGAGTAGTGACCGCTTAACTGAGGTGGATGGCAATACAATAAACGTTGCATCAGAAGAGCAAGTAGCCGCGCTTAAAGCACAATTTGAAAACCTAAAAGATGGCGACGAAGTTGTTATTCCTAACGGTAAATACGCGAACTTAGGTCAAATAACTATTACCGCGAATGACATTACCGTTAAAGCAGAGCAAGCCGGTTCTGTATGGTTAACTGGCCTAGTTCAGTTTGAACTTAAAGGTGATGACATCACGCTAGATGGCTTGGTCTTTACCGAAGGTGGTCCAAACGAAAGATTTGGCGGCGTTCGAATGATGGGTGACAACAACACTTTACAAAATTCAACCTTTTACTACTTTAACCACGCTTATGAATATCAACCCGATGAGCGTCGTTCTGAATACCCGAGATACCTGTGGGTTTCTCTGTGGGGTAAAGACGGCAAAGTGATCAACAACCGCTTTGAAGGCAAACAAAAGCGCGGTACGTTGATTGGTGTACAGAAAGATGATTCTGCAGACAATCACTTGATTGCTAATAACATCTTCATGGATCAGAAACCGAATCAGTTTAATGAATTCGACATCAAAGAAGCGATTCGTTACAACGGCAACAGCTGGGAAGCATTTCGTATTGGTGATTCAAAATCCTCTCAGTGGGATTCCAATTCAAAATTCGTGAATAACTTGATGATCGACATGGATGGCGAGCGCGAGCTTGTCTCAGTTAAGTCGGGTGGCAACACAATTTCTGGTAATACAATTTTTGAAAGTTCTGCTTTGATTTCTTTGCGTCATGGTAAAGGAAGTAGTGTTGAAAATAACATTATTCTAGGTAATAAAAAGAACTTAACTGGTGGTATTCGAATCTATGATGAAGACCATGTTATCCGTAATAACTACATTGCGAATACACGTGGACGTGACGGTGTAATTGAAGGCAATGCTGACCTACGTGGTGGTATTGTGATTAATACAGGTATCATTGATGTGGCAAACGGCGAAGAGCTAGATCAGTCGGTTAAAGGCAAAGAGCTTAACAAACAGTGGACGCCTAAAAACATCACCATTGAGAACAACTCATTGGTTGATACACAGTGGGGCATTATCTATGGCAATCAAACTCACCGTGTGAGCCTGTTCAATAATGCCGAAGTTGAAAAGATTTATGCCGGTGTTGATATCGCGTTTAATCATAACGTTGTCGACAATTCAGAGTCTCCAGAGTTTGTCAGTGTTCGCGCAACGGAAGATTACCCGTTAGTGGGTGCAACGTATGACAATGAAACATATGTTGGCCAAGTGACAGCATCTGAGCAGATTTCGAGCTACTCGGTTGAGCTGCCAAAAATGACGGTTGAGAATGGCATTAACGCTTACCAAGGCGAAGGTGCAGACGTGTCTAAACTTGCGGTCGTGACGGCTGAAACGGCGGGTCCAGATTACGTGCTTGAGAATACGACTAAGTAACTTATTGCTAAATGCTAAACGCTTAATGGTTTGAGCTATCAAACAAATTTACGATAGCTGTCTGGGTCATTAAAACTTAAAAAGCCTCAACGGGTAATGCCTGTTGAGGCTTTATCGATCTTACGTCGTGACCATCTCAATCTTACGTCGTGACTACTGTTATTTATACTTATGCAGCAGATCCCAAGGAATATTGCACAAGTGGTGGTCTTCAGGGAACTGGCTAAGGTGATGCTGGTGGATATCATCACTGGCGGCATAACTGGTCAATGGCAGGATCTCGAGAGCGATTCGGTCTGCATCATCACGAGAGGTAATATAGCGCTCAGCTTCAGTTAAGTGCAGGGCATTAGTGCTGTAAACACCAGTGCGATATTTCTCACCCACATCGACGCCCTGTTTATTGACGCTGTATGGGTCGATGATCTCAAACAGATGTCCCATCAGAATGGTTACTGAAGTGATGCTTGGGTCAAACTCTATCTGGACACACTCCGCGTAGCCATCATAGCCACTATTATTTGATGTACCGTTTTCCGTTGTATTACTTTTTACGGCATCGATTTTTGTCTGTGCGGAGTTTCCATTCGCACGGCCTGCTTCTGTGCTGATGACACCCGGAACGTATTTGATAAATTCTTGTACACCCCATAAGCAACCGCCCGCCAAATAGATTTGTTCCATACTTACCTTTTACTTCTCTGTGTTTGTTGTTCATTCGATGCGTGAATCAATATAGTGATACACGCACGTATAAAAAAGCGTGTAGACAAAATAAGTGTGCACATAAAAACAAGTGTTTAGGTATTGTAAACCTGTGCGACTGAACAAACATAAGTCTAATAGGATTTGTGATTATATAAGCTAGTATTGCGTTGTCACCACCCCGAATTTCAAGATTAAGTGAGCGTTAGCCAACCATGTTTGATCAAATAAAAGATTTCATCAATCCGAGTAAGAATCCAGACCTCACACAGGCTCAGGAATACCAACGTCAGCATCTGCCGACGCTGTGGCTGTTGGGCAAAACGGGAGCGGGCAAGTCATCGTTTATTCAAGCGGTCACGGGTGATTCCTCTATTGAAGTGGGGAATGGCTTTGCTCCATGCACTATGACGGCAATGTCGTATGAGTTTCCTCAAATTAAGCCGGTAATGCGATTCCTCGATACCAGAGGGTTGGGTGAGGCGGATTATGATCCTAAAGAGGATCTAGAAGAGATCGGCCAAGCGGGTAATGCGTTAGTCGTGGTGATGAAAGCCGATGAGCCTGAACAGTCTGCCGTACTTACAGCTCTGAAACAGATTAAGAAGCAAAAGAAAATTAAACACTTGTTGCTTGTTCATACTGCAGTGTTGTCTTCCAATGAAACAGACCGCGCAAGACAAATTCAGTTCAACATCAATCAAGTAGAGAAGGCTTGGGGTAAGGGGCTTGAGTCAGTAGCAGTGGATTTCGAAACGGATGACTTGAGTAATAACAGTGGCTCAGTTTACAACTATGACGTTTTGTTAGAAAAGCTGACCAACATCCTTCCTGTTATTGGAATGATGGTGGTAGACAAAGAGCATTCCACTCAAGAAGAAGCCAACTTTGACCAAGTCGAAAACGAAGTGCTTTGGTACGCGGGAAGCGCAGCGGCGAGCGACCTGATTCCGGGTGTTGGCTTAGTGTCTGTACCTGCGATTCAAGCGAAAATGCTCCACAGTTTGGCGAACCAATATGGGGTCGAATGGAACAAGAGAGTCTTCAGTGAGTTGATAGGCACTTTGGGAAGCAGCTTTGCTTTGCAATACGGAATGAAGCTAGGCACTCGACAGCTGATAAAGTTGATTCCGGTTTATGGTCAAACGGTCGGAGCGGTTGCAGCCGCCGCCATGAGTTTCGGTACCAGCTATGGTTTAGGTCGCGCGGCTTGTTTTTACTTCTATCATAAGAACAAAGGCGAAGAAGTCTCTGAGAAAGAGATGCAAAAGATTTACAAAGAATCCCTGAAAAAAGGTAAGGCGGCGTCGGGCTATGAAGAAAATTAGAAACCTATTTCGATTATTGGCGGTTCTGTCTAGTGGACGTTGGGGCATTGCTCTGATTTCGGCCATCTTCCCTAGCATCATCATGATGGCCTTTGGTCTTTTCTTGGCGATCAAATATGGCTACCTATTGGAAATGTCGATTGCCATTGCGGTGAGTACCTTGGTGTTCACGATTCCTTTATTCATTTCTAGCCGCTCTTCGCGTAAATCAACTTATAGCGACTCTTCTTCACATGATGAAAGTGATGTTCAACCTGAAGCCGGAGCATCGCCCAAGAATTCAGACATCAATGATGCGTTGGTCAAAGCGTCCGATGAATGGTCTCAAGCAGAGCTATCAATCTGGAACGACTCGAAACACCATGTACGACAACAATTAATGGTCGACATCGAGTGGGGTAATCTCGACCAAACCGGTATAGAGGTACTTGAGTTCGTCGCCAAAAAGTTTGATAAGAAATCACTCGATTTTTCAATCCCTGAAGGGCTGAAGCTGTTTGAAGAAGTGAGCCGACGATACAAGTTAGTGGTACGGGAACATATACCGGGAATTGAGTATCTTAAGGTTTCCTATATCAAAGCGGGCTACGAAGCCTATGACAAGTACGGTGAGCTAGGGCAGAAGATCGTTAAAGCCGCTATCTGGGGCAATCACCTTAAGAATCTGTATTTGAACCCGCTAAAAGTTGTTTCTGATTTAGGTCGAGAGCAAGCGACATCATCTATGACCAAAGGCGTGGTGGATGACATGCAATACGCCGCGAAACAAGCCTTACTCGATGAGGTGGCCGCGGTAGCGATTGATCTCTATAGCGGTCGATTCAGCATTGAAGATGAAGCATTAAGAGCGTCTGATGTTTCTGAAATAGATGAACAACGCTTTGCACCAGAATTAGAGCCAGTAAGAATTGTGCTGGTGGGGCAAACAAGCTCAGGTAAATCGTCACTGATTAATGCGCTCAAGCAGGAGCTCGTTGCCGAGGTGGATGTATTGCCATCAACCGACACTTCAACCGTATACAACGCGTTTGTCGATGACAATGATGTTCGAGTGGTTGATCTTCAAGGGCTGGATGGCAATGCCAAAACCGAAGCTCTGATGCTTAAAGAGATGACCCAAGCCGATGTTGTACTTTGGGTTCTTAAAGCCAATCAATCGGCTCGTGAACTGGATAAGCAATTGAAGGGCAAGTTTGATGCTTTTTATGACGATCCTAAAAACATCTCACGCAAGAAGCCGATAGTTGTCTCGGTTGTCAATCAAGTAGATAGGTTAAAGCCTGTCGATGAGTGGCAACCTCCGTATGATTTAGAGAACCCAACATCGGCCAAAGCAAAGATCATTGCTCAAGCACTCGAATACAACCATATATTGCTGCAGTCTGATATCGTGTTGCCGCTCGCTATTGCGCCAGAAAAGACGATTTTTGGCTTAGAAGCACTCAAGCAGATGCTAATCGAAGGCATAGCTGATGCTAATAATGTGCAAAGAAACCGCCAACGTTTGGAGGCAATGAAACGGGGAACGTCGGTTAAAGGTCAACTGAACAAAGTAGTGAAGGCCGGTAAGAAGGTCGCACCAAGTGCACTGAAAGCTGCGACACCGAAGTTGGCTGAAATGGCGATTAAACAAGTGGTTAAGAAGAAGTAAGTCATTCACTGCGAATACGGTTCTGGTGGGGGGCTTGAGGCTCATCAGAACTTAGCTATTCTAGGTCGGCGAGTTTTAGTGCTTGGCTTTATTAGATGAGAGCTTTTTAGAAAACAACCATCTTCGCCCCTTATTAGATAAGTATTGAGTTTAAAAGAGATTCGATATTATTAAGTAACTCAACGAACTAGTTTAATAGTATATAAACTGATGGGATTCACAGTTTATATGACACGCTATGGTATTTAATTGCCATTCTAAATATTGATCACATTTATACTTTCTTTCGCTGTATTTATAAAACAATTACACTATATTTAAATTTCGGATCACCTTGATTTCAACGTAGGGATATATTGTGAACATGTATCTGAAATGGCAATCAACCACATGGCTAACCTTGTTAGCTTGGTATACTTTAGATCACCAGCTCTCGTTTCACCTTTCTTCAGAGTAGTACCCTCTAGGCGTCACGCGCCAGCAGAGCCCTTGAGCTTTGCCAATCCTGTTAATTTTGTCTTTAAGAAGCTTCGTAACCCATGCGGCCGCTATTTGTGTTGTTGTGCATGAAGTTCTTATCTATTCGTTATTATTAATTGGATCCTAATCAATACGTTATTGATTAAATAAATTATTTCTAGCTGTTAATTTTTCATCGTAATTATTACGAGAGTGATCGTGCGTTAAATTAAATTAATGGTGATGACTCGTGACATTTAAAAATAATGAATTTGGCTTTTCCCGTTTAGGCTGAATTTGTTGAAAGGTACTATTATGGAAAACTTCAAGCATCTACCAGAACCGTTTCGTATTCGCGTTGTAGAACCAGTAAAAAGAACAACCTCTGCATATCGTGAGCAAGCCATTGTTGACGCGGGCATGAACCCATTCTTACTGGATAGTGATGATGTGTTTATCGACTTACTGACCGACAGTGGTACAGGTTCTATCACCCAACGCATGCAAGCTGCGATGCTAATGGGTGATGAAGCTTACAGTGGTAGCCGAAGTTACTATGCGTTGGCGAATGCAGTGAAAGATATTTTTGGTTACCAACTGACGATTCCAACACACCAAGGGCGTGGAGCCGAGCAGATCTACATTCCTGTTCTTATCAAGAAGCGTGAAATGGAGAAAGGACTCGATCGCAGCAAAATGGTCGCCCTGTCTAACTATTTCTTCGATACAACACAAGGTCACACTCAAGTGAACTGTTGTGTAGCGAAAAACGTCTACACCAAAGAAGCGTTCGATACTTCAGTGAATGCCGACTTTAAAGGCAACTTCGACGTTGTGAAACTGGAAGAAGCGATCTTAGAAGCGGGCGCTGCCAACGTTCCTTACATCGTGAGTACCATTACCTGTAACTCGGCTGGTGGACAGCCAGTATCAATCGCGAACTTGAAAGCTGTGTATGACGTGGCTCAGAAGTACGATATTCCAGTGATTATGGATTCTGCACGCTACGCTGAAAATGCCTTCTTCATTCAACAGCGCGAAGCGGGTTATCAAGATTGGACAATCGAGCAAATCACGCGTAAGTCTTACAAATACGCGGATGGCTTAGCTATGTCTGCTAAGAAAGATGCGATGGTGCAAATGGGTGGCTTGTTGTGCTTCAAAGACGATTCTTTCATGGATGTGTACACAGAGTGTCGAACACTGTGTGTAGTTCAAGAGGGCTTCCCAACCTATGGTGGCTTAGAAGGTGGCGCGATGGAGCGTTTAGCCGTGGGTCTATACGACGGTATGCGTCAAGATTGGTTGGAGTACCGCATTGGCCAGGTTCAATATCTCGTTGATGGATTAGAAGCAATGGGTATCGTGTGTCAGCAAGCAGGCGGTCATGCCGCATTTGTCGATGCGGGTAAACTGCTTCCACACATTCCTGCTAGTCAGTTCCCCGCACATGCTTTGGCGTGCGAACTGTACAAAGTGGCAGGTATTAGAGCGGTTGAGATTGGTTCATTGCTGCAAGGCCGCGACCCAGCGACAGGTGAACAGCACCCATGCCCTGCGGAGCTATTGCGTCTTACTATTCCAAGAGCGACGTACACACAAACCCACATGGACTTCATCATCGAAGCATTCGAGAAAGTAAAAGAGAATGCAGGGAAAGTAAAAGGGCTCGACTTTACCTATGAACCGCCTGTGTTAAGACACTTTACAGCGCGCTTGAAAGAGGTAGAAACCGTTGAAAAACATACAGAAAAAAAGAATGAACAAACGCTCGAAGAAGCATTTTAAAATAAAAACATAAGCGAATAGTCACTAGAAACATAATCAAAGGCTCCCCCGGGAGCCTTTTCTTTTGCGGAAGTCTGGAAGTGAAATCGTGGGCGGTTGAGCATGAGCGGATTGATTGAGGCTACGCTTGTTTGTTTTTCAGGGTCGACTTCAACATTTGGAATAACCACTGATTCAATGGAGCATCTTTCTGAGAACGACGGCAACTCATCACGTAACTCACATCAATCGTGAGCTTTTCTGGTAAATCAATGCTGCGACACCCTTCTGGCACACTGCCATCTAGGGTGATTCCAAAATAATCGGATTTCAGCACAATATCGTGGATCATTGCGGGGTGATCGGCTTCCACTTTTGGATCGACATGAAATCCGATATTTCGAAGGCGATCGAGAATAGGGTATTTATTGTCATTCCAGCCCGGGGTTTTAAATAAGATGATTGGATAGTTGACGAGCGATTTAAAGCTTTGTGCTTTATGATCTTCTCTCACAAAGAATACGACTTTTCCTTTTCCAATCTCTTTCTGTGAAATGGACTGCGGCAGGCTTTCATCAAAGTAGTGAACGGCTATTGCGTCTTCACCCTCGATGATTCTGTTTTTTACATTAGTGCTCCATCTCTCCAGTGAGAAGCGAACATGCGGGGCTCCTTTACTCAGAGTGAGGTAAAGCTTAGAACCAAAGCGCTCCCAAAAAAGTGTATTGGCGTAGATTTTTACATCTCCCTGATAAGATACAGGGCAGAACTCTTGATGCTTTATCGCCTCGACACTGCTTAGTATCTGCTCAAAATTATCAATATTGTTTTCAATAAATGTCGTTGGTTCGAACCCATGCTTGGTTTGAATGAACAGTGGGTCGTCCAGTTGTACTCTTAATTTCGAAAGGTTCTTACTGATCGCCCCTGGGGTTTTTCCTAGCGATTCTGCAACTAAGCCAACATTACGAAGCTCATACATACGTTTGATGACCAAGATATTCTGAATATCGAGATTGATGTCCACAAGCACTCCGAATTGCTTAGATGATAACGATGCTAATCTTTGGCGCAGTGAAAGCCTAAAGACCATCTGACTCTAATATCATAATCATCACTGCCAGCTTTTAAGACAGCACAACGTCAAGATGTGAACTATTTCTTTGATTTATCAACGAGTTTCCATTTAGTAAATATTGGTTTTCCTCGAAAAGCTGATATTCGGTTGTTAAAGTTATTTCAACAAAGAAACTCAACAACCAAACAAATATAATATTAAAAAATCATAAGAGGTGATGTATGAAAAAGTTAATCGCACTAGGCTTGATGGCTATCTCAATGAATACTGCTTTTGCTGCTGATGGAACTTATACAGGAACCATCGATATGACAAGAAGCGAGGGTAATCAGGTAAACGCAGAGCGTGTAGAGTCTAACCCTACTCTTGAAGGAAGAAATGAAGCGGCTAATGGTGGAATAAAATTCCAAAAGAACGTTGATCAAGACCAAGCGATCCAGTTGAATGGCCGCCGAGATTAATGTATTAACCTTACTATCATTGTCATAAGAAATGCTGCGCCCTCGGGTGCAGCATTTTTTGTTTTGGGATTTGGAGTGTTTTATAAAACCTAGTGATCTAGCCTTGGCATGTTGTGTAACGTGTGGCATTTTGTTCTCTAACTCTAACTCTAACTCTAACTCTAACTCTAACTCTAGTTCGCTATTAGGTGTTGGTTAAGCATTACAAGCCAGTAAGCGAACGATTCGAAAAGGACTAGGAATGACTCAAAAAGAAACGGGAATGATTCGTCATATTCTACTGATTAAGTTTAAAGAAAACGCAGAGGCTTCAGAGGTTCAAAAACTAAAGATGCTGTTTGAAGCGATGCCAAACAAGGTTGACGGGGTAACTTCAGTAGAGTGGGGGTTAAATGATAGCCCAGAGAATAAGAACCAAGGTTATACCCATTCAGTTTTAATGACGTTTACGGATGAAAAGGGGCGTCAGAACTATCTTCCACATCCAGAGCATGATGCGCTGAAAGATGTATTTCGTCCGCTGTTAGACGACATCATCGTGTTTGATTACTCTCTATAATTGGTCCTCTCTGCATGCTCCCTAAAGCCTAAAGCGATAAAAGCGTATATACCTAAAGTTTATTTACACGAGGTATATACGCTGAGTCATCTCGAATAACGAAGCGTTAGGGCTTGTGTGGCAGAGCCCTAACCGAGAAAGCCCTAATCAAGAAAGTACCAACTACTCTGTAGGAGAGATAGTCACCGGGGCGAACGAAGCTACTGCATTTCCGCCGGCACCTGGGTGATCAACATAAGAGGTGTTTTGCATTAAGGTGTAGTACACGTCCACAAAGTCATCATCATTCACTAATACACCATCAGGAATCACATCGATAATCTTGCCTGTGATCTGAGGGATGATCGCGTAACCCTGAACTTCTGGATCAGGAATCATCTTCAGTATCTCTTCTGCGGCTTGAACTAAGAGTTTTGCTAGCGCTTTATAGTCTGTTCCATCATCGTGCTCCATTAAGATCATATCTGCAGCGCCCCAACGGTAGCGAGGCCAGAAAATGACGGTTTGATTTGGGTAGTACGTCTGTTTGTCATAATCCAGATAAGGCATTTCTACTAGATCTATTTGAGGCTCTAAGCGGCTTGAATCTACCCCTGTCACAATGGCATAGATTTCAGCTTTTCCAGAGATCCACGGTTCTTGGTCTACAGCCAAACGAATCTTTTTTAACTGAGTGGTATTCAACGGCTCAGGTTCTGACATAGCCATGGAGCGCGTAGCCTTACCAATAAATGTTTGTGTCTTAGTGCTACGGCTTTCACTGTTGCTGCTTGTGTTTTTGGAGCCTGAATTAATTTGCGTTGTTGTACCCAGTTTCTGCATTTCAGCCTGCATTGCCATTAAGCCTGCTTTGAGCTCTTCAGCACCGTTGCTATCGACGACAAATACTGGGACGTCTGGCATTTGGTACACATCGAGTTCATGAACCTGTCCGTACACGTCATACGCTTCAATGTATTGCCAATTCGAATCATCACCTGATGGTTCAAACGCAAATAATGGGCTTTCGCCGTTTTTCCAGGCTTCAATCATCGCTTCATCAGCCATGCGAATTTCTAACACAGAGTCGCTGAATTCGTTGATCCCTTTCATTTTGCGATAACCAAGGTCCGCTTTCTGCATCCTGCTTGAAAATGCAGAGTAGGGCTGAGTAGAGCTCAATTTATCGACAGGCGCGGATAAGTTCTTTTCTGAGATTTGAGCCTTTAGGGAAAGCTCAAGATCGGAATAACGCTCGCTGATTTGTAAAGCCAAAGATTGCTTTTGCGCTGCGCTACTTTCTGCAATACCTAATGAATCAGTTGTCTCAATATTTTGCGCAAAAGACTGGAAGCCAACCACTGTCGTTGCAAGCACCATACTGATAGAAATAGATGGTCTCATAAATAATCCTTATTTTAATTTTTATCATTAATAGAGCATTTGCCCTATAAGAATTAACCTATCAGTAACGTGAATGTGTTTAAAAGTTAGTCAGTTATTTTTGTTTCGTTGTGCAGCACAGGATCTCAATTTAAACTGTTTTTATAAAACAATGCCTAAGTAACCTTGATATTTATAAATTAATAAACGTATCAGTAAATAATTTACAATATTATTAACTACACTGGTGTTTCACGAAAAAACCTACTCAAAGTGAGTAGGTTTTTATTTCGCGGTTAACCGCTAGTTCTTCGTTTTATAACTTGTTTAAGAGGCTCGCTCTAACTCAATCTAAACGTAATGTTAGCCCTGAGTAGTTCGAGTATCCGCGCAGTAACACATGATAGGTTACACCCGGCTGAGCGCTCACACTGCACTGCTCATTGTTTCCAGCACGATAAGGGCGACAGTCGTAACTTGATGTGGTTGGCTTGCTTCCTGATTTCACATAAAGGTCTGCATCGCCTGAACCGCCAGACATTGAAACCGTCACGCTTGATGCAGAATCAACAGTGAACGTGTAGAAGCTTTCCGAAGATTGATTCCCGCTTAGGTTCGCAATCGGTGTGCCTTTCGTTAATACATTGCCAGTTGGAGGCGTCACACCACAACTTGCATTAACGCCTACTGTATTAAAAGCATCTTCAACATCAGCAACCACATAACCCATGTCTGCTGCGGCTTTCGCTACGCCACAAGCACCGGCATCAAAGGTACTATTTGCCGTCCAATACAGTTGGTTTGCGACTGTGAATATTTCAAAGCCCTTACGTACATTCCAACCCGATTTGTTCGCTAAAAGGTAAAAGGCGCGGTTGTAAACACCGCTAGATAAGTGAACGTTCAAACCATCGTAGTATTGAGAGACATGATCAATCGAGCGACCATCTTTTGAAGGTTGATCAAAGTAACGCAAACCACCTTCAGACTTGAATATATCGCTACCGACCACCCAATCCACATTGCCACGCAAGTAGTATTCAGCCGCTTCGCCCGCAATGTCTGAGAAGGCTTCATTCATACCGCCTGACATATTTCTGTACACAAGACCGGAGTTTTGCTCGGTGAACCCGTGGCTGACTTCGTGCGCGCTTACGTTGATATCGACTAATGGGTAAAAGGTATTTTTGCCATCTCCAAAAGTCATTGATGTACCATTCCAGAAGGCATTTTCATAATCCGTGCTGTAATGAACTCGCATCGTCAGCTGGAAAGTTAACGGCGACGTATTCATCCACTCTTTGTACATATCGAATACGACATTACCAAAGTAGTGCGCATCGTTAAGAGGCGAGTATGCCCCGTTAATGTATTTATGATCGGTGTAGTTGGTTCCGTCGGCACAGTTGTAGCTGTAGGCTGCGCTGCCGGACGTTCCGTTCCTCAAATCGACTGTCTTAACTGATTCATTTTCTAACGTACAAGTTGTGCCTGTTTTGTCGATGGGAAAGCTAGGGAAGTCACTACCATATTCATATCGAGTGGTTTTGAGGTTGCCACCTGGGCCTGTACCTAATGCTTTAGCGTGGTTTAGCCCATTCCATTTTTGGAGCACATCGCCAGTCGTGGCATCAATAAAGTAGAAAGGGCGCTCTGGCATAGAGGACGCGATAAAGAAATCGACCAGATACACCACTTGGGCGACTTGGTTCTCATCCAATCTCACCATCAGTTTCGCGTTTTTATTTTCAATCGACTTTTTGCCGACGGTAAACGTGCGATGAGAGGATATCGCAGCTTCAATCGCTTGTTCTCGATTCAGTTTTGGCGCGATGCTGGATAGGTCTCCACTGATCCCCTGTGCCATGGAGCCGAACACCTGAGTGGGTTGGTTCTTGGAGAGAGTGGCCACGACCGAAGTATCAAAGACGGGTAAACCTAAGTGAGTTTGTTGGTAGCGGACCTTCGTTTTTCCATTGGGCAATACCACCCGTTTAACTTCAGAAAAACCTAATTCTAGTGGAGCAACACTCTTCGACTGCGCGACGAGGCTTTGTTGTAGCAGTGTATCGTTATCGACTCTGACCATTTCTGCAGCGTGTGCATTAAAGCCAAAAGATGTACCTAGAATAGCTGCTATTTTCCAGCTTAGTTGACGTTGTTGGTTCATTTTTCGTTCCTGATTTTAATATAAACTCCTTCTTCCCAACGGCTTTATAGGAAGTCTATATGCAACACGCTAATGCCATGTGTTGCGAATCAAGATTGGAAGAGCATTTGGAACTATGACAAGTTTATCAGGGAGATTTATTTTTAGAGTATGTAATTCAAAGTTTACAAAGGTTCTTATTGATCAAATTGTTTTTATAAAATCCAATTTTATTATTTATCGTAAACATATGAAGGGTAGGGGGTTATTAAAATCCGGTTTGTTTGAATTTATAGAATAACTTTATCTAAGTTAACCTCGATATTTTTCTGATTTAATCTTAATTATAAATTAGTACATAACCAGATTTTTGGAAGTGGAAATACTGTCTTTATTGTCAATAGTAAACTTGTTTTAACAATACCACTAAGTACAGAACTCAACTTTTCTACATTTGATCTTGTTAGACAGAAAAAATCTACATTTTCTTGTTCAATCACAAACTAAGAACGATAAATTGTTGTTATGAATAAAGTAAGTCGCTTAAGATAAGCTACATAAGAAACTAGACAGAAAAACTCTGCATTTAAATACAGAATTTCTCTGTCTAATAGCTGTTAGTATTAAAGGATAAATATGAGTATCTTGCATGGATTTTCTGAACCACGCGACATGTTGTATAAATTATTAAGAGATGGGCGAAAGTGTCATATAGCAGAAAGCGTCGAATGTAAATTTGATCACCTTTTTAATTTTGTTGTAACAGGCCATTCGATAAGAGATTGGTGTATTGATTTCCTAAATCTAGATGGTGCAGGTAAAAACGCTTTTCATATCAGATGCAATCAGAGTGAATATCTAGAGTATTGTCGAGATATAGCAAACACATCTAAACACTTTCGTTTAAGTGATGGTGTTCGGAGTGTGTCAAATGTGGCTTCTGCACAAGAAGAATACGTAGACTTAGATGGCGACTTCAATAAAATACCAGGTACTGAACAGAAAAAAAATAGTGCCATGATAGTTTTACCTAGCAATGAAGAAGTTGAATTGTTCTATTTTATACACGGAGTAATTAGTCAATTCAAAACTATATTTACTGAATACGATATTCCTTACGACAAGGAAAAAATGCATCTTAATTATTTGGTCGCTGTGCACATTTAATACTAACAAGTTGCTTAAACGGAATAAAAAAAATCGGTTATCGCTTCGCGATTTTAACCAACCATTTTTATCCGCTTAGCAAGGCGTTATGTGTTGGTTCGGGATATCTCGATATATTTGATAAAGTGGTGTATGAGTTTGAACGGAAAGAAAAAAATTGTTGGTATGCTTGAAGAGTGCCATAGGGATCTTACGCATATAGAAGGCTCGATGGGGGAAGTGGAGTCTCTGACTAAAGAGTCTTTGCTAAATATTCACCTTTTCAAGGCTATTAATAATGAAGTCGATCTGTGGCTTCGAAATCGAAATAATAACTCGGTAGTAACACTCGCAAGCAGAAACATTTTTGAATTGTACTTAATCCTGCTTGAAGTCAACTCAAATGAAGGTTCATTAAAAAGGTTTTATGCTCAGTTAGCAGGTGACAGAGACGATCTAAACGCTGCATTTGTGAAAAAGTGTAAAGCGGTGGGTTATACCATACCAGAAGGCGCTTTAAGTGTTTTTCAGGAAGAGACGACTACTCTTCCTTTTGAAAACGTCATAACTCGCCCTTTTAATATGCGGAATTTAGCTAATGAGCATGATTATCTAGAGGACTATGATTTTTTCTATAAATTAAGTTCAAAGCTTATTCACCCCTCGGCACTAAAAGTATTCGGTATTGAAAGCGATAGTCCACAATATCAAGTGGTGGCGATGGCGGGATATCATTTTGTCTCGAAAGCTACAGACTATGCAGTGAATCTATACAATGACCAGCTAGCATCGCGCGCAGCCAACACATAACAAGTAATTTAAGCAGACTGTCAACGCTTGGCATTTTCAACTTGGTTGAGCCTAAGTGATTTCGGTGGCAAATTTAAGTGTATTGGTAGCGTTGTCAGCTACTTAATTGGGCGTCAGGGCTCAGAGGCAAATATGAAACAATTACAGGATCTGATTAGTTCAGATTTTACTGAAGCTAAGATTGATTTAGATAAATCTGATTGGCATGCTGAAATACCAAATAAGCCTGGTTGGTATTTCTTAGCTACTGATACACCGTTAGAAATCCTTAAAGGTCTTCCGGCTCCTCCCAAGACATATGCAAATGAAGCTGATGAGACTAAAAAGTGTAAGAACTATAATTTAGGTCAAAGAGCTCGATCTCTATTTGATTCACCACTCATTATTTCAAAATTAGGGATCACGCCAGTCTATTCAGGTATGGCCAAGAAGCTCAAAGATCGAGCTCGTGAGCATACGTTTGGGCATAAAGGTACCGCAGCATTAGCCCTATCGAACTATAGTTGTTTGTATAAATATAATTGGAGCTTTTACTACCTACAAAATGAGTTAAAGACCTCTTCAAAAGCATCCGAAAAAATTATGCTTAAACTAGGTGAAGAAATGTGGCGTGCAAATAATGGTTGGCCTATTCTGAGCGCGGGTTAGAGCCCTAATAATCTGTTTAAGAGTGATTCGCAACGCTTGGCATTTTTGCTATGCGTTGCGTTTTGTGTTTAAGGTGGTATTCGGGAGCTTCGGTATTGCGTTGCTCACACCTTAACAGGGCGTGAGGGCACAGGAGAATTTATGACAAAAAATGAAATATCAGCAATTAGTCTTGGCGAGTTGTCTCAGCCAGTGACCAAATTGATTGAATCTGTTCAGTGTGCAATAGGTACATTATATGAACCGACGAAAATTCGAAAAATAGCAAAGGCAAATGCTGATGCATCGGTTATAGAAGCAAAAGCTAGAGTTGAGGTTTCAGATATTGAAGCTAGAGCTTTAGCTCGCTTGAACCATAAAGAAGTTGTTAGACAGCAGAACATTGAATCCATAATCGAAATGTCTTTGGATAACTTGCCAGACTCAGTTTCTGAAGAACTGATAGACGAAGAGTGGTTACTAAACTTTTTTGATAGTTGTCAGAATATTAGTAGAAGCTCAATGCAAATGATATGGGCAAAGATTCTTGCTGGCGAAGTCTCTGAACCTGGCTCGTTTTCTATTCGCACATTATCAGTTTTAAAAACACTGCAAAAAAATGAAGCGGAGTTGTTTTCAAATCTAGCCCAATATGTGTGGAAGCATGAGTCATCATGGGTGATCTTGTCCCAAATAGAGAAAGATGACGATGGTATTGGTTCTATGGGGATCGATGCTTTGGAGTTTCGTGATTTTGTTACTCTTCAAACATGCGGATTAGTTGAAATAAACATATGGGATGGTTATCGAATACCCTTGTGTTCATTTTCATTAGAGTACTTCGATGAAAAATACAAACTGACTTTGCCAGAAAATAAAAAATACTTTTCACTCTCAAATTGTAACCTGACAGCCGCAGGAAGAGAGCTCTTTGAAATTATATATCGCAGGAAAAATAATATTTACAAAGAACAAGTTTTAAAAGGCTGGGGTAGTGAAGATATATCAGCAATCAAAGTACCCTAACAAGCATTTAAGAGTGATTCGCAACGCTTGCCGTTTTCGCTTCGCTCAAAGTATAGGCAAGCGCCGCTCACACCTTAACGCGGCGTTAGCTGCCCCAACGGGAAGTCTTACATATATTCATGAAGTGACATATATGCAACTTATACTTTAGAATGCCCTTGTTTTTACTTAGCTGTTTATTTGGAGATAGTTCTTGGAATTGGATACTGCAACAATGGTCTCAATTGGCTCCGCAGTAGTGGCTGCGCTAGCACTACTTTGGGCTATGTATACACACTTCAGTACACGTAAGGTCGCAAAATTAACTTATGAGGTATCGCAACTTTCAGATTTTGGTGTGCCTGAATCATTCATCTCTGATATGCCTCATTCTCCAGTAGCTATTACGGTTACAAGTCGTGGTAATAAAGGTACGGACAATATTATCCTGCGACTGAAAACAACTGCACCAATTGAAAATTTCGAGGTATCTCCTACTTCTATGACAGTGATACACAACGAAAATGAGTTGAGTATCGAGTCGGCAAGATTGAATCCTTCTCAAGAAATAAAGTTGTTTATTCGGTGCGCGGGTACTCCAGTTGAAGATCAAATCCAAGATTTAGATCTAACACACTCAGAGGGGGCAGGGATAAATGAAGGTACTATCCAGTCACTCTCGTTCTCGTTTATGGGGTTAGAAATAGACTACAACCCAGTGACTTTGACGACGTCAATTGTGAGATTAGGGCCATTTAGCTTTCGGTAGGCAGCTACAAGCATTTAAGCAGACTGTCAACGCTTGGCATTTTAAACTCCGTTTGGTTTCAGTGATTTAAGTGGTAAATTTAAGTGTAGTGGTAGCGTTGTCAGCTACTTAGCTGGGCGTTATAACTAAGGAATAAATATGGCACTTCCGATGCCCCGAAAAGACATTACAAAGCTTTTGATCTCAACTCCGTCTCACTTTATTGGTCATTACGAAAATGATGTTTTTAGAGCTGTCGTTGTTAATGAAAATTTGGGTGTGAAGTCGGCGAGAAAAGATGAAAGGACTTACAAGCAGTACATCGAGGTGACAGTCGAAACTCCGGAGTACAAAAAGGACACTATTGTAATTCCTAACTATAGCCAAATTGGAGAGAACTTCTGCATTGCATTGTCAGTTCTTTTTGGGAAAGTATTTGATTCTCATGGCCTTTTGCAACAGCATGGATGGGCTTACCTTCCGGATCTCAATTCAAATCATAAAATACATAACAAAAATCTTACCATAAACAGTTCTAAGCCTAGAGTTGATTATGAAATAGAGTTAAACCTTGAGAACATAAATCTAATACAAGACGTTTTATTTCAACATGATGAGGATACTGTTGACGCTCAGTCGACCTTTTGGTACGCAGGGCGTTTTTATGTTCAGTCTCTTCGTATAGTCGAAGAAAACCCTGAACTTGCCTTTCTTAGCTTAATTACTGCTGGTGAAATATTGGCTTCATATTTTGAATATGACACTGACGATCTACTCGATGAGGGTAGTAAGCAACTACTAGAAAAACTGAAAAAACTAGGTGAAGATGGTGAACAACTTCATAAGAAAGTTAGCAAAAAGTTAATGGGTATTTCAGAGTCATTCTGTAAATTTTTAATCGACTGTTTGGATGATGAGTTTTTCGATAGAACTGAGTCGAAGCATGATTTTGAAAAGTTAACTAAATCTGATATCAAACAACGATTAAAAGCCGCTTATACTTTACGAAGTAAGTATGTGCATGCAGGAAAAACGCCTTCTGGCTGGATGTCTGTTGACTATTTAAATAATAATGAAGAAGTGCATCATGGAACACCAGTATTGGAAGATAAAGATATGAAAAAAACTATCAAGCGGTCACCGACATTTATTGGTATGGAAAGGATCATTCGATATTCACTTCTTAAATTCATAATGAAAACAAATGTGATCCGCAGAATTTAGTTATAATAAACGCTTAAGACGGACTTACAAACGTTCGCATTTTTTGTTCGGTTTAGTTGTGTGTTTAAGGTGTTTCAATTGAGTGAAGTGGCATATTTGACTATTGCAGTCAGTAGTTTAGAACGGGTTCCTGACTTATGAAGTGTTACCATACCATTTGGGTCTTCAGCTGAAGACTAAAGTGGCTTTTAGCTAGGTCGGTACCGTAGAAATAAGAATATTCAGACATGGTGCCTTCGATGAATTTTACTAACACATAAGTGTGGCAGATCATCGGTAGGGGAATCCATGTCATTCGTTATACGATTCGAATAAACTAGAGGTTGTTGTGGATAGAAAAAGTGACGGTTTGTTTAGGCAATTCAAGCGAGTTGCTATCTCATTTGCAGACTTTAAAGAAGCTCACGATATTGTTAGCTATATTAAGAATAATAAACTTTACGCTGATTTCGAAGGCAATTCTCTTGTTCTTTCTGCATTAACTAATACGATGATTTTATCTTATTGTAAGCCATTTTCTGGAAATGACTCTCGAAATCAAATTAGGGTGCCTGATCTACCTAATACCGCATTAAAAGTTCTATCACCTGACGAACTTTCCTTACATAAGTTTTTAATCCAGCTCAGGAATCAGCTTATTGCACATTCAGATTCTCAGGCTATTGAAATGAAGTTTAGTGTCCATACTTACGGGAATTTTCAAATGCTTCAGCCGGTAAGGAATAGAAGTTCAAGGTGTTTAAGTCTTGAACAATTGGATATTTTTGAAAATATGTCTTTGAAACTGCTCTCTCATGCAGCAACTTTACGTAAAGATCTGGAGCCCAAGATTATTCCGCTACTAACTGAAGAACACATCGAAAAGTAGGATGCATAGAATCGTATAACAAACGACTATGGCGGCAATGATTCATTTTTGGTTGTGTTTTCATCTCACATGGCGCCATTTCTCATCATAGAGTCAAGGAGCACGTTTCAAGGAGGAAAAATGACAAGTGACCAATTACTGGAAAAGGCACTTTATAGCAGTGCCAGCATTCATCAAGCTCATTCTTTAAAAACTTATTTGGCTGCGAATCACCTTAACGATTATTTCGGCACAACCGACAATGTGTGGCTTAAAACGAGTGAGCTGATAGACCAAACTGAGATTGAAGTTTTAGGCGAGTAGTCTGCAACGCTACAAGCGCCAGAGTTTACGGATTTTCGTATTCACAGGATATTGGAAAACGGGGTATACCCAGCTGCGTATGCTGCTTTAATGCAGCGGCATGAGAACAAGAGCTACTCGATAATGCAGCTATGCTCTTTACTTCTGAAAACCAATCAGGTGTCAAATGTCACGGATCTCCCACGCAAAGGCGAACGCTTGCCTTTTGTTTCTCGGAATTTAATTGCAACAATAAATGACATACAAACGTAGAGGTAGCGCACAGAATCGAAAAAGGGGATATCGTGATTACGTAATCATTGATCTAGCCGATAGTGAGATAGTGATAAGAGGTCGATAATTCGTTGTCGGATCTAAATTAGAACTGTAAATCTAATTTCTAAGTAGTTGTTATCTCAGGAAGAGTTTTTGTGCTATGCGCCCCTATATTAAATACATTATCCCTATTTTAATTCCTTTCATTATCCTCGTAATGCCGCTATCAGCGTTTCCATTCGAAGGTCTTACGATTATTCAACAACGCGTTATCGCGATTTTTTTATTAGCGGCATTGTGCTGGGTGTTCGAGCCCATCCCGATTTACGCGACGTCTGTTGTTATTATCGTTCTGCAGTTGTTGATGTTGTCGGATAAAGGGCTGATCTTTTTAAGGTTTGAGCATGGGCAGGAACATTTTGGTGAGTTGTTAAAATACAGCGACATAATGGCGACATTCGCCAGCCCAATCATCATGCTGTTTTTGGGCGGTTTTTTCTTAGCGATGGCCGCCACTAAGTATCGATTAGACGTAAACTTAGCCCGTGTATTATTGAAGCCATTTGGACAAGACCCAAAGTTTGTGATGCTCGGTTTAATGTTGATCACTGGTATCTTTTCGATGTTTATGTCTAACACGGCAACAACGGCAATGATGCTATCTATTTTAACGCCGGTACTGGCTGTGTTTGGCCCGAAAGACCCCGGACGTATAGCGTTTGCGCTTTGTATTCCTGTTGCCGCTAACATCGGTGGAATTGGTACCCCGATCGGTACCCCCCCGAACGCTATCGCACTTAAATATTTAGTTGGCGACAACCTAATTACGTTCGGTGAATGGATGGCATTTGGTGTGCCGTTTGTCGTTATTATGATGGCGTTAGCGTGGTTTTTAATAGGCTTTATGTACAAAGCTGACCAAAAGAAAATCGAGCTAAGCATCAAAGGTAAATTCCTTAAAACACCCAAAGCCATTGCGGTATACGCCACTTTTGCGCTAACCATCATTCTTTGGTTAATGGGCTCAAGCCATGGCATGAACTCTTATACCGTCGCTCTGATTCCTGTCGCTGTGTTCTCACTTACAGGGATCATCAATAAAGAAGACCTGAAGAAAATTTCTTGGGACGTATTGTGGCTTGTATCAGGTGGTATTGCGCTTGGTTTAGCTCTCGATAAAACTGGCTTAGCAAGGCTCGTGGTACACAGCATACCGTTTGATGCTTACTCACCATATGTGGTGTTGTTCGGAGCAGCGTTCTTGTGTTTGGTAATGGCAAACTTTATGTCTCATACCGCAACGGCTAACTTGTTAATGCCAATTATGGCTGCATTAGGTTCGTCTATGGCTTCACTCACGCCACTCGGCGGTGAGTTAACGTTAATTCTGGTTGTGACTTTTGCCGCTTCATTAGGTATGTCGTTGCCAATCAGTACGCCACCGAATGCGTTGGCTCATGCCACTGGTCATGTGCAAAGTAATCAAATGGCCAGAATCGGTATTATTTTAGGTGTGGTTGGTGTGCTACTGAGTTTTGTTATGGTGTGGGTGCTACATTCAATTGGTCACATAGGATAACGATACGTGTATCAACAAAAGCTAGAAGCACTTATCGATCGTTATTTTAATCAGACAGAACGTCGGGTGACGTGCCGTGCCGGTAACACCATTATTGAACAATCAGCGTTAAACACTCGTTTATATTATGTGTTTAGTGGAGAACTGGAAGGGTTTTATACCGAAGCGAATGCACCGCGAGTACGCGTTTTTAGCGCGGGTAGTGGGGCTTTTATAGGCGTTCATAGCTTCTTTTCAGGTAATTGGACAGCATCTTCAACGGTTGTTGCTAAAACCGATGTTGAGTTAGCGTGGATCGATAAAGACACGCCTGCAGAAGATGAACGTAACTTTGGCCCTCTTACCGCACAGTTCACACCTGTGATTGTCAATGAGTTGTCGCGTCGTCAACGCCGTGCAACACAGGAAGCGATTGCGAAACAAAAAGCGCTAGAGAAGTTACATACTGCTGAGCAAATGACAACCTTGGGTCAATTGGCTGCAGGGATTGCTCATGAGCTTAACAACGCTATTGGTGTAGTAAATAGTAAATCTGGCCGACTTGAAACGGTCATCATGGATCTACTTGAAGAAGTGCATCCAGAAGCCAGTCAATTTTTCGATTTTGGGTTAATGCATGGTCAGAAAACGTCGTCGTCAGAAGCACGAACACGTGGGCGACAATTTGAAAGAAAATATGGTTTAGACAAAAACATTGCTCGCTCTCTTGCAAAGGCGATTCCAATTGACGCTTTATCTGCAACAGACGTTATTTCAAAACATTGGCTGAAAAACCCAGAAGAAGCGATTCGTTTTTGGCAGATGGGCTGTGATTTACATGATTTACGTTTGGCATCTAGACACACCGTCGGCATCGTAAAATCGGTTAAACAACTTGGCAGAGTTGATATTGACACCGAAGAAGCGGTTGATATTAATGACTCTATTAACCATGCCTTATCGTTGTTACAAAGTGAGTTACGTAGAGTATCTGTGCGATTGAGCCCTGCAGATTTGCCGACTTTTAAAGGCTCGAAAACAGAGCTCGTTCAGATTTGGGTCAACATTGTAAAGAATGCTTGTGATGCAATGTCGAATTCAGACGATGCTGCAATAGAAATTCAAACCAGATTAAGTAAGAAAAGAATATTAGTTACGATCACAAATAACGGCCCTGAGATAGACGAGGTGACTCGTAGAAAGGTATTTCAGCCCAACTTCACCACTAAAAAAGGTGGTTTATCGTTTGGATTGGGCTTGGGTTTATCAATAGTTAAGCGGATTGTGGCGGGTTATGGCGGAAGCATCATTGTGAAAAGTGATGCTTCTAAAACTGTATTTAGAATCAAGTTACCAGTAGAGGGTGAACATGGAGAAGCTTAATTTAATCTGTGTCGATGACCAGAGAGAAGTACTGAGCGCAGTGGTACAAGATTTAGAGCCGCTGGCGAGTTGGCTGAATATTGAAGATTGTGAATCAGCACAAGAAGTGCTTGATCTCATTGATGAACTTGACGCAGAAGGCGAACACATTACCGTCATCGTGTCTGATCATGTGATGCCAGGGAAAACGGGTGTGGAGTTACTCACTGACGTGTTCCATGACAGCCGCTTTCCGAATACAAAGAAAATTCTTCTTACGGGGCAGGCCACTCACACCGATACCATCAATGCGATTAATGCAGCAGGTATCGACCGTTACTTTGAAAAGCCTTGGCAAGCAAGCACGTTAGTTGAATGCATTCGCACTCTTGTCACTGAGTACATATTTGATCAAGGGCTTGATTACACGGACTATCAGAATGAGCTTGACCAGCAGGTTGTGTTGAGACGCTTGCGCTAGTTTCTTACGTTAGTCTGCGTTAGCCATTTACGTTAGTTTCTTGCGCTAGTCATTTATGTCAGTCGCTTGAAATTATATGCACCGAAGGAAGCTTTCTGAAGGCGTTTGTCTTTGAAAGACGTAATCATTCGGTGCATATATTGCTCCTCTCATTTTAGTCTTAAATGAGACCTCAACCTGCTTGGTTCTACGACTGATGCTGGTGTAATGTGGACAACTTAATGGAACATTGGCAAGTCTAAATATCGAGTCGATAAATCCTTGCAGCGCTCTCAGTGGCATAGAAAAAGCTCGCTTCACCATGAGCGCAGTCGTGATAGTTAACTCACTGAACCGACGTGGCCTCCCGTGCTTATTATGTTTGCTTTGCGCCCACCCGCTTATCGCTTCTTCACTAATCCAAACGGTCAGAGATCCGCGATTAATGAGTGATTGGTTGTATTGCTTCCAGTTGGTCGTTTTGTTACGAGGTTTAGGCATGGTCAAGGTATGGTTTTTGAATTCCCTGGAGGTTCAGTTGATTCCGGTAGCTAAGCCGCAGTTAGAGAGTTGTGGGAAGAAACGGATCTTGAAGATTTACAACTGCTCGGCACTCATCAAGCTCTGAATAACGTCGGTGGTGAGATTCATTATGTGGTTTTGAATACGGTTCAGAATGATGAGCCTAAAATGGTCGAAGCAGAAAGACAGCAAACTTTCTATTGGCTAGAGCCCTAAGCTATTTCTCTTGATGATTTTTATCGCGCAGATATCGAGTTTATAGAGCACCATTTGAGCCGGTTTGCTTCTCAAATACGCCAGTCACATCACCAGCATCTTTATTCATCGTTAGTTTCACGGAGGAAACATGACAAGCGACCTTCGGCTAACGCGAGCGATTCGCAGATTGTACTTGCTCTATTGAGTAAAAATAAGTCTGGTGGACGGATGTGAATATCTAACAGGGACTTACCACATTAACGCCGATATATATGTTTTGAAGTGAGGCTTGATTCATAATAGGCTAACTCGTCGTGCTTGCGTAATACGGGCTCACGTCTCAGTCGATTTTTGTGTGTACGATGAAACAGTTGATGTGGATGTGTCTCTCACTAACTAACGTGACGTTAGCACTAAGAGCCATACTACAATGAGGTTTTATGTTTCCATTAGATATATTTGTTACTTACACGCTGGCTTGTTTACTGCTAGTTATCTCTCCGGGGCCGGATAATTTGCTCGCTATAGGTCGGGGTTTAAGCCAAGGCCGATTGGCAGCAATAATGTCAGGTATGTCTTCTGGGGTGGGTATTCTATTTCATGTCGTTGCCGCGACCTTTGGGCTTACCCTTCTCATTCAAACTTCTGAAGTAGCGTTTTACGTTGTCAAACTCGTTGGCGCAGCTTACCTAATTTGCTTGGGTGTGAAAGTGCTTCGTACGAGAAATTTGTTCACATTAGAACCAGCGAAAAAACAGCCTCTAAAAGTCATCTTTTCTACGGGTTTTCTATCTGCCGCGCTTAATCCAAAGCCAGGTATGTTTGTTCTTGCTTTTGTACCTCAATTTGTAAACCCAAGTTTAGGGTCAGTGACAACTCAAATGATCGGTTATGGCGTTTGGTTTGCTTTATTAACGGCAGTTGGCTTTAGCTTAATGGGTGTTTTCTCGTCTCAATTGTCAGAGTGGTTCAGGAACAAGCCTAAGTTAGTATCAGGGTTGAATATTGGTGCAGGTATTACATTCGTATCTTCTGGGTTAGCTGTGGCGTTTATGAAGCAGCGATAATCTGTGCGCTAGGCATTGATTTGGTAAGATTCACAACGTTTGGCATTTTTACTTTGGGTGCCAATCGTTTTAGTTGATAGTCGTAATCACAATTCAACAGAGCGCTCGGCTGCAATGTGATTTAAACAAAACAAATAGGATATTTTATGGACAATGAGCAATTAGAGTATGCAGGCTTTTGGGTGCGATTAGGAGCTGCGTTGATTGATACCTTCCTGTTCTTGCTTGTGACTATGCCTTTATTGTATTGGGTATATGGTGACTACTATTTTGATTCAGATGAGTTCATCTTAGGCGGTTGGGATATGTTGTTAAATTGGGTGTTCCCTTTTATCGCAACGGTTATATTCTGGGTTTATCGATCAGGCACTCCAGGAAAAATTGCTTTGAAGCTTCAAGTTGTGAATGCGGAGACCGGAGAGGCGCTTTCTACGGGCAAATCAATTTTAAGGTACCTTGCGTATTACGTAAGTATTCTTCCACTGTGTTTTGGCTTTGTTTGGATTGCGTTTAGCGGAAAGAAACAAGGTTGGCATGATTTAATTGCCAATACAGTCGTTGTTAGACCTACAAATAAAGGTATTGAACCCGTAAAGTTTGGAAAGCGAGCTTAAGAATAATTCCAACGGATAGTTAATGCATGATGTTTTTTGTTCCAAATTGGTTTGGTGTAACTATCGTTCTGCGTTCTGCATACGTACCGACGATTTGCATACGTAGTGGTCCTGATGACTTCGCCAGACCGCGGTGCCTTAGATTTAGGTTAGTTCTCAACTTCTAGCGAATTATGTATTGCTCTATAATGATCGCGCATTACATGAGAAGAAGATATTGATGAACAATAATAGAGAAATCATTGCATACCTCCGCGAAAGTATTCCAGCGTTTGAATGCGTTAAGGGTTGTCATGATTGTTGTGGGCCAGTGACGACCTCCTCGGAAGAAATGTCGCGATTACCAATGAAATCTGACGCGGAACATGAAGCGGCCTTAGATGAATATAACTGTGTGCATTTAGGGCCTAATGGGTGCGAAGTGTATGAAGAAAGGCCACTAATCTGCCGATTGTTTGGCACAACACCTCGTATGGCATGTCCAAATGGGTGTCGCCCAACGGAGATGGTCGATTTAAAAATTGAACGTCAGGTGCATTACTTCATCAGGAACACTCGCCAAGTTTTAGTGTAGTTGGCTCAATAGCCAGCAGAGCACACACAATCACGTAAGCATTAAAGATAGCTCACTTAATAGCATTTTCAGTTCCGCACTTGTTAGATAATGAAGAAGTTGCGACTAACTTTAACGCACGTTGACTCCTCTCCCCAAATTTATTGAGGCAGCTCGAAAAGATCGGGTTTTCATACAATCCTATATTGGCATCTATCCATACTGAATCCAGGAGGAAAGTATGAGATGGTTAATAATTAAAAATGCGTTCATTACGCTTACTATAGGGTTTGGAATTGTATGGCTAATTTCTCGAGGAGACTATCTAGCCACAGCGTCAGTTTACCTGATCGACTTTGTGTTCTTATGGTTGGGCGTTGTTTTAGCTGGCTTCGCATCGATTTATACAATAGATGACCTTCAACGAGGTTCATGGCATAAGTCTGCTGTGATTTATGCATTTTATTATTATGGTGCATTCGGTCTTTTTGCAGACGGTCACGTTGCGGGTTGGGCTCATAGCACTGGTTACATTGAGAAGTTGTTTATGTCTGGCTTTATAATTTTCGTCTCGTTATTTTCAATAGTCGTGCCGTTAATCGTGTTCACGATCTCTGTTATACAGGCACATCTTCTTTCTATCGCAGTTGAAAATAGGCAGCTGTAAACAAGTCAATTATCTACATGTTCGAGTTTTTAAACAGGTGTGTTAATTAGTTAAATAAGATGCGAAGGTAGGCCAAAATATTCATCATTTTGTACATGGAGGTACAATGAACATCGGTATATATATTTATAATCAAGCAGAAGTTCTCGATTTCTCTGGCCCATTTGAAGTTTTTAGTACGGCAAAGCGCTTAGGTGCTGAAGATCTAAATGTATTCATGGTTTCTGAGCACGCCGAGCCAGTTGTCGCCCGTGGTGGGCTTAAGGTTCTGACTGACTACTCGTTACAAAATCATCCAGAGATAGATTTGTTAATGGTAGTTGGCGGTGTGCATACTGACGAGATGAACAAGTCGAATGTACTGGATTGGTTGGTATCCGTTGAGCCAAATGCTGAACAAATTGTGTCAGTTTGTACTGGCGTGTTTTTATTGGCTAAAGCTGGCTTACTTAAGGGGTTAACTGTCACTACCCATTGGGAAGATATTTCCGATTTGGCATTACAGTTTCCTGATTTAAATGTGGTTAGTGATAAACGATGGGTAACGTCGGAGAAGTACACAACTTCAGGAGGCATTTCTTCAGGCATCGACATGAGTTTACATCTGATATCTGAGCGCTATGGTTTAGAATTTGCCACGGTAGTCGCTCGGCAAATGGAGTACAACTGGCAGCGATACACATAACTAACGTTCTAAAAATATCACTATCAACTCTGACTATTTTTCAGCGTGTGCAGTGAAGCTGAACGACGTACCTAGAATGGTTGATATCTTCTAGCTTACTTGACGTTGTGGGCTCTTTTTTCCTGATTTTAATCTAAATATCTTCTCCCACATCTTTATAGTAAGTCTATATTCAGCAACCTAATATCATGTGTTATGACAATATTTTAAGAGATTAATTTTTATTATTTATCGTAAATAATTTTTGAATTTAATGTGCTAATTTCGTTAAATTTAAAATCTATCAATAATTATATCTTTGGGTTTTCATATTGTTATTTCTATCAGTTTTCAGAATTTTGAGCAGGTATCAATCAAAACGGAACTGAGTTGTTTGTAAATAAACTTGTGAAATCTTGTGCGATGTTGCATATCTCCAATAAAGTTGGATTGGTGTTATATAACCTCTTGTTATTTATAAAATAATTCAAGTAAGATTAGTGACGTAAAGAACGGAACAGAAAGCTTAGGATTATAAATCAGACGCTGTCTGCTTAATAACCGCTATACGCCATAGCATTCTATCAAATAAAAGGAATCAGCATGTTTAAAGGGTTTAGTCTAGTCTTGTCAGTTTTCATTTGTACATTTGCACAAGCTAATACTTCCGTTGAGTTTGAAACTGCGCAAGAATTGTTGACGGCGATGGATGTTGACAAACAAATGTTAGGTGGCTTCGAGGCCATGTTGCCAATCGTTAATCAGCTTGCGGGTAAGCTTGAGCTTAACTCTCAAGAAACTGACCAACTAAAAGATATTTATAAAGATTGGTTTGAAAATGATATTGATAGAGTAAAAATGCGTATCGAAATTGCAAAGCTCTATTCTAATCAGTTTACCGTTACGGAAATGAACCAAATAATAGAGTTCTACGACACGCCAATTGGGCAAAAGCTGATACAAAAATCGCCAGAGTTAGCAAAGCTTGGAGCGCAGATTGGCATGACAGAGGCTCAAGAGAAGCAACAACAATTACTTGAAAAAATCACTCCTTTCATAAAGGAGCATAGTGCTAAGTAACTGGTGATTTACTATCACGTTAGTTTTTCGTTGAACAACTAAGTTGTTCACATCTTCATCATGCTGTATTACCGAGAGAAATCATGGACAGTCGTATCCAATTAAATTTTATTAAATACTTATTTTCAGAGTTGCTGTTTATTGTTATTGCATTAGGTCTTGTCTATTGGATATCAGACGGTGATCGTTCATTGCTACTAGCCATAGGGCTGATAATTTGTGTTCCTCCACTAATAAAAATTCTAATGTTGTGGTGGAAGCTTCGCGATAGCTCATTTGAAATCACGAACGGTCACGTACGTTTAAATGGATCTGCTTGTGATGTGACTTTACAGCGCAGCTTTCTTCCGTTGGAAATTGGCTCATTCATCAAACTTTCATACACGAAAGGTGCAATGCAGAAACACAATATTTACCTTTCTAAAGGCGCAATGAGCCAAGAAGAATGGAAGCGTGTGTTAGCGTGTCGAACATAGTTCCACGGCTTTAGTTTGTGTTGTGCGTCAGTTTGTATTTCGGATGCGGTTCGTGTGCTAGTATCGCCTTTTTTGCATCGAGCTAATCTATGACTAACGATCATTTCAAAGGTAAATATGAGGTTGAGCTGAAGTATCGACTTAGCTCTAAGTCTGAGTTCTTGGAAACTTTGAACCTAATTCCTCATGAAGTAATGCTGCAAGACAACCTAGAATGCGATTGGTATTTCGATAGCCCTGATAGAAGCTTACAGGCTCAGAACAAAAGCTTGTGTATTCGTACTATGGAGCCGTCGGGCATCAAGTTATGGATTGTAAAAGGCCCTGAGCCTGATCGATGCGAAGCGACAAATATAACCGATGCGACGAATGCCAAGAGCATGCTAGAGAACTTGGGATACAAAGTGATTCTTAAAGCGCAGAAAACTCGCAGTATTTACTTTGTTGGAGAGTTCCATATCACGGTCGATTCTCTTGCGGGTATCGGTGATTTTGCTGAGTTTGCAATCATGACGAATGATGAGTCTAAGTTGTCTGTGTATAAAAGTGAGCTTGAGTTGTTAGCCAGTAAGTTCGGGCTGACTCAATCGGCACTGCAAACTCAGTCTTATAAACAGATGTTCGAGGAAATGAACGCATAGTACAGCGCTTAAGCGTCAGGGAGAGTTATGGACACCATTATCAAACAAGCAATCGAACTGCGAAAAGAAGAGAAGTATCAAGCGTCGCGTGACTTACTGGCAACGCTACTCACTGATGAAAACTATGCGGCGAAAGCTCATTTACAGATTGCGTGGTCTTACGACAACCAAGGCAAAGAGCAACAGGCGATTGATCACTATGTGCTGTCTCTGTCTGGCGTGCTTTCTTCAGTAGAGCGTTTTGATGCATTGTTCGGCTTGGCGAGTACTTATCGAAGCCTTGGTCTCTATGCAGAGGCTTTAAGCTATTTCGAACAGACTATGGCTGAGTATCCTGACTCGATAGAAGTGAAACCTTTCTACGCTATGTGCTTGTACAATTTAGGTCGCCATAAAGAGGCGACATCGCTGTTACTTGAGCTTTTAGTTTCCACGACGAATAGCGAAGCGATCAAAGAGTACCAACGAGCGATCTCTTTATATGCTCAAGACTTAGATAAAACCTGGTAAACAGCCGCGTATAAAGCTCATCTGTTTGCTTAAATACGATGAGCTTAGCTTTGTGTTGCCTTCTTAGGACGAAACTTTCTGCCGTCCATGATATTCAAAGACATCAGTGTTAGGTTGGTCGCGCCTGCTATCAGTTCTAAAACCTGAACGCCATAAAACACTGAGTCGAACTCTCCTAAACTTGCCCACTGATTTAAAAAGTAAGCGGCCGGAATCAAAATAACGATCCCGTTGAACGCGATAATTGGCATGCGTTTACTCTTACGCTCAACTATTTTCCCTTTACGTTGTTTTGCCATAGCTGCACCGGTCGCACCAGTGATCGCAATGGCTGGGACAAGAATAAACAAGCCCGGAAAAACGATCATCGACTTGACTAGCTTCACTGATTCCAAAGTGCCAAACAGTTCTACAAACAATGTGCTGGTAAAGAATGTCGCGACACACAGTGTTGCTGTTAATGTCGCTGTTTTGTGGATTATTGGTTTCATATCATTTGCGCCTTCAATTTGGTAACATGTTGTCAATTTGGTTTAAGTCTAATTTAATGACAGCATGTTGTCAAAGTGAGTGTTATGGATACGAATGGAGAAGTTTTCACAAAGATCGCACTAGAGATCTTTAAGGTCAGTGGTCTATTGAATGCTGAGGGTGACAAATTAACCGAAGAGTTAGGGTTAAGCAGTGCCAGATGGAAGGTGATGGGTGCGATCGAGAAGTCCGATGATCTGGTCACGGTTTCTCAAATTGCTCGTATTATGGGGCAAAGCAGACAAGCGACTCAGCGTGTTACCGACATCATGGTGAAAGATGGCCTGCTAACTTGGCTTGATAACCCGAATCACAAAAAAGCAAAGCTGGTTAACATGACTGAAAAGGGCAAGGAAGCGTATTCGCTATTAGATAAAAAACAGGAAGTATGGGCTGAAAGTGGCGCTGAAAGCATTGAAAGAGACGAGCTTGATAAGGCGCTAATCACTTTGAAGAAGATGGCTACCTTCTTAGATAAATAGATAAATAGATAAATAGATAAATAGAGAGTGGAAGTTGAGAAGAGTACGGAAGCCTAAGCATCGATATGATACTTAGGCTTCAGGGGATGGCTTTTGTTCTTTAGGAAAGCGTTACGCTGAAAGCTCTTTACGAACGATCTCTGCGCCAGCACTGAGCGCATTAAGCTTCGCTGAGGCAATTTCGCGAGGCAGGGGTGCCATGCCGCAGTTAGTACAAGGGTAGAGTTTGTCTGCATCAACATACTTAAGTGTTTCTCTAAGAGTGCTAGCCACTTCTTCCGGTGTTTCAATGGAGTCGGTAGCCACATCAATCGCACCGACCATCACTTTCTTACCACGAACAAGTTCAAGTAGCTCAAGGGGTACATGAGAGTTGTGGCACTCTAAAGAGATAATGTCGATATTCGATTGCTGCAGCTTAGGAAATACCTCTTCGTATTGGCGCCACTCTGTGCCTAACGTCTTTTTCCAATCGGTATTCGCTTTAATGCCGTAGCCATAACAAATATGTACTGCAGTTTCGCACTTAAGCCCTTCAATGGCTCTTTCCAAGCAAGCAATACCCCAATCATTCACTTCATCAAAAAACACGTTAAACGCAGGTTCATCGAACTGAATAATATCAACGCCTGCAGCTTCAAGTTCTTTCGCTTCTTCGTTTAGGATCTTCGCAAATTCCCACGCGAGCTTTTCACGGCTTTGGTAATGCGCATCGTAAAGCGTATCTATCATGGTCATAGGCCCCGGCAGAGCCCATTTGATCGGTTGGTCAGTTTGCTGACGTAAGAATTTCGCATCTTCGACAAAAACGGATTTCTGACGAGAAACTGGGCCAACCACTGTCGGTACACTTGCATCGTAACGGTCACGGATTTTAACGGTTTCACGCTTTTCAAAATCAACGCCATTCAAGTGTTCAATGAAGGTCGTTACAAAGTGCTGACGTGTTTGTTCGCCGTCACTCACAATATCAATGCCTGCTTGTTGTTGCTCGTGCAGAGACACACGCAATGCGTCCTGCTTGCCATCCGTTAACTCGTCGCCTTCCAGCTTCCATGGAGACCAAAGCGTCTCTGGTTGTGCAAGCCAAGACGGCTTGGGCAAGCTGCCTGCTGTTGAAGTCGGTAATAATGTTTTCATAATAATTCTGCCTGTCCTTAGATTCCCAAAGTGGGTCGTATGTTTCCTAATGCGCGTAAAGTAGATCGATTACAGCGCGTAGTTGGCAGACCAGTTTTCTAGTACCGACTGATATGGCTTAATGAAGTTTTCTTCTGCGAACTTACCTTGTTCAACAGCTAGCTGGCTTCGTTCTTCGCGGTCGTACACGATTTGAGTTAGCGAGTGATCCAAGTTTTTCAAATTTGGTTGGTAACAGTTGCCCGCAACCGCGTTCGCGTTGTAAATCTCAGGTCGGTAGATTTTCTGGAACGTGCCCATGGTACTGATGGTGCTGATAAGCTCTAGGTTCGAGTAATCGTTCAGTAGATCACCAAAGAAATAGAAAGCCAAAGGTGCAACACTGTTTGGCGGCATGAAATAACGAACCTGTAAGCCCATCTTCTTAAAATATTGCTCAGTTAAAGAAGACTCGTTCGGTTGGTATTCAAAACCTAATACTGGGTGTTGGTTTTCAGTGCGGTAATAGGTTTTATTATCTGACACACTTAAGCAAATAACAGGTGGTTTATTAAAGTTATTTTTGTATGCTTCAGAGTTAACGAAATATTTAAAAAGCTTGCCGTGTAAATCACCAAAATCTTCTGGAATGCTGAATTTATCTTGGCCTTTATTATGATCCAACAGAAGTACGCTAAAGTCATAATCTCGTACATAGGAAGAAAAGTTATTTCCGATAATACCTTCAATACGTTCGTTGGTTTTACGGTCCAGAATATTGGTTTTCAGCACTTCAATTGAAGGGAATGCTTCACCGTTGCTTTCAATGTCCATATCAACAGAAATGATTTCAAGCTCAACAGAGTAACGGTCGCCCTTAGGGTTGTCCCAGTGTGCTAACGCATTGAAACTATTATCGATCATTTGTAGTGCATTACGTAAGTTCGCTTGACGGCTGTCGCCTCTAGCCAGGTTAGCAAAGTTGGTTGTGATACGCGTGCTGTCTGCAGGCTGGTAGTTTTCGTCGAGGCTAATGCTCTTAATCGTAAAATTAAATTCTTTATTCATGCTGATTTGGTATCCCAATTTGTTTTCTGATTCTCTCGGTCTTTAGTATTAAAACGGCTTTTATTTTTTTCTTGTGACCAGATTAAGAATCGAAGGCTATGCTGTCTGAAATTAATGCTTAGTAGCATTACTGTCGTATAAAGTTAATCGCTTAAGGTTTTTATACGTGGATAGGTTCACCTTTAACAATGGTATTACTTCACATTGAACATGAGGAATATTCATGATCTATTCTGTTTGAATGTTTAAGTCGGTGTCAGTTATATTAATTAGCTTGATGGAAATATAACCACATTAATAGTGCGTTATTTAAGACAATTAATTTAATTAAGAGATGGATGAAATGAGTGAATTGCTGTTGTTGATTTTATACTGTGCATTATTAGGCAGTGGTGTTGGTTTTCTTGCCGGGCTTTTGGGGATTGGCGGAGGGCTGATCATTGTTCCGGTGCTAAGCAGCATTTTACTTCACTTAGAGATTCTACCTGCGGATCAAGTGGTTGTTGCGGCCATCGCTACCTCGTTGGCATCGATACTGTTCACCTCAACTTCTTCTGCACTTGCTCACCACAAGAATGGAAACGTGCCTTGGGATCTGGCGCCTTGGATCATGTTAGGGGTTGCTCTTGGCGCATTGGTTAGTGGCTTTATGGCGGCTTTGTTGCCAGAAAAAGTTGTTCGTATTGTGTTTGCAGTGAGTGTGGTTCTTATCGCAATAAAGATGTTCTTAAGCAGCAAAAACGACGCGCCTAAAGAAAGAAAACTGCCAAATAAGGGCATCTTAACCGTCCTGACAACGATCACGGGCGGTTTGTCTGCGATGATTGGCATTGGTGGTGGTGCATTACTGGTTCCGCTGTTGACGTTTTTCTCTGTCGATATGAAAAAGGCCATCGGTTGTGCGTCAGCTTGTGGCATTGTCATCGCGTTATTTGGTTCAATCGGCTATATCAGTTCGGGCAGCAGCCACTTTGCTCTAACTGACGGTTTTGCTGGTTTTGTTTATCTACCTGCGTTGCTGGGTATAGTATGCACTTCTTGGTTTACGGCTCCGTTAGGTGCAAAAGCAACCAACCATTTACCGGTTCCAACGATTAAGAAAATCTTCTCAGTACTGTTGGTTGTTATCGCAGCAAGCATGGTTGCTCGTTAAGCAAAGATCGCTCGGTGTCCTGTAACTGATTCAGTTTCTTTATCAATTAGACATTTAGGTGCGAGAAAACGCATGTAAATGTCTAATTGCGATCTGAGTCCATCAATCGCCGCATTAACGCCTTTTAATGCATCATGGCTCATAATAGAATTGTCCTGTTTTATAAATATTTTAAATTTGGTCAAACACTTACCCAAAGGAATTTATGATGCCGCGGGAAATCTCCAACATGAGTTATAAAACAAAGCTTGAAAGGGCATTCTTGCAACTCCAAGCCGCCAAAATTCTAAAATGGAACTACAACCCGCCATTGCATCAATGGTTAAGAAAGGCAGGACTTAAGTTAAGGCCGCCTTATTATGTGTCTTTTGGACGAAATGTAGTGGTGCGCTTTGTCGAATTCTTTGTCTTTTTCCTTCCTTTGATATCGCTGTTAAGTATATCGAGAGAGGGAGTGACCTTTTCAAACTTGCTGTACGAATCATTCATCGCTGGTGCATTTTATTCTGTTTTTATGAGTGCGTATTATCTTTGGACATATCGGAAGTGCGATCTGACAAATTGGGAAGAGTTGTAAGCTAATAAAGCGATATAGAAGTAAGAACTATCGTTAAATTCAAACAAAAAGAGCAGTCACGAGGCTGCTCTTTTTTGTTTGCCAGTCTACATTTATACGATTATGTATATGAGTATGTTGATGAAATCTTGTTGTTTAACGGGATTCACTGCTATAGCTAAATGTATCTTGTTTGATTCAACGGAATGCTATCAATGAGTGGTTTATGGATCCTTTAACGCAGGGCGTATTAGGCGCTTCTTTGTCACAGTCGGCAAGCAAAAAACAGAACTTGGTTGTCGCTGGGGTATTAGGTCTACTCTCTGGATTGGCTCCAGATTTAGATGCACTGATTAAGTCACAGACTGATCCTTTGTTGGCTTTGGAGTTTCATCGACAATTTACCCATTCACTCTTCTTTATCCCCATTGGCAGTTTGATCTGTGCCTTGGTTTTGCATCATCTCATTGCAAAAAGGCGCGGGCTTTCTTTCAAACAAAGCTGGCTGTTTTGTACTCTAGGTTACGGCACTCATGCACTGTTAGACGCTTGTACCACTTATGGCACGCAGTTACTTTGGCCTTTCACCAACGCGCGTTTTGCTTGGAATACCATATCAATCATCGATCCTGTTTATACGCTTCCCATCTTAATTTTACTTGTGTTTGCAACGTTGAAACGAGCGCCTTGGTTAGCGCGTGTCGCATTTGCTTGGGCTCTAATCTATCCAACATTAGGGATGATTCAGAGAGACAGGGCAGAGGCAGTTGGATGGCAATTAGCCGAAGAAAGACAACATCAGCCGATTCGATTAGAGGCTAAGCCGAGCTTTGCGAACATCTTAGTTTGGAAAGTAGTGTACGAAACAGAGGCTCATTATCATGTAGACGCAGTGCGGGTTGGTACATCGGTAAGCACGTATCCCGGAGAGTCGATCGCTAAGCTGAGCGTTGGCAGGGATTTACCTTGGCTTGACCTTGATTCTCAACAAGCCAAAGACATTGAACGTTTCCGCTGGTTCTCGAATGGTTATATTGCTCAGGACCCAACAGACGATCTGCGTATTATCGATGTCCGATATTCAATTGTACCGAACCAAATGAAAGCGCTTTGGAGCATCAAGCTATCAAAAGCAGTCGATGCAAACACGCATGTAAAATACGAAACTCATAGAGACAACACACCAGAGTCGAGACAGACCTTCTTCAGCATGCTCACGGGAGATAAATGATCTAGGTCTGAAGAGTAAAAAGGCTGAGCCAGATAATCTGCTCAGCCTTTTTTATTCGTCTATTACCTAGTTTTCTTTGTTCGAAAACTCTTTAATAAAACACTAAAGGTAACGGCTTCTTAGGTGGTCTTTGAAGTACTGCGCGTTCAAGGTTTCGCCTGTTGCGCCTTTCACCAAGTCATCGGTGTTAAGCAGGCTGCCTTTGCTCCAAATATTTGATTCTAACCAAGTGAAGATAGGTGATAGGTCGCCATTTTCAATTACAGCGTTCACATCTACCGTTTTCTTCATTGAAGCCATGAACTGAGCCGCGTACATCGCACCTAGTGTGTACGACGGGAAGTAACCGAATGCGCCGTCTGTCCAATGGATGTCTTGCATACAGCCGTTGGTGAAATTACCTTGAGTACTTAAGCCAAGGTATGACTGCATCTTGGTGTTCCAAAGCTCAGGAACATCGGTGTGTTTGATCTTTCCGTTGATCAAATCACGCTCAATTTCGTATCGCAAGATAACGTGTGCAGGGTAGGTCAGCTCATCAGCGTCGACACGGATGAAGTCTTTCTTCACGCGAGTGTAGATCTTCTGGAAGTTCTCTTTCTCAAACTCTGAGCCTGAGAACTGCTGACCAGCGAGGTTTGCTAAGTGCCCGATGAACGGGTCGCTGCGGCCGACTTGCATCTCGAAGAACAAAGATTGAGATTCGTGGATACCCATAGAGCGCGCTTCGCCCGCCGGTTGTCCTGCTAGGTGCTTTGGTAAGCCTTGTTCGTAACGTGCGTGTCCTGTTTCATGCACAATACCCATTAAGCTTTGAACGAATTCCGCTTCGTCGTATCGGGTTGTGATGCGCACGTCTGAAGGTACGCCGCCACAGAATGGGTGAACACTTTCATCCAATCGGCCGTGTTCGAAGTCGAACTGAAGCAGCTTCATGACTTCTAAACCCAGTGCTTTCTGTTTCTCGGTTGAATAGGTGCCAGATGGCGCATTAAATTGCTCGCTCGACTGTTTTTCGATCACTTCATCAATCAAGCCTGGAAGCCAAGTTTTAACGTCTGCAAACAAGGTATCAAGCGAAGCAGAGCTGGTGCCCGGTTCATAGATATCCAGCATCGCATCATAAGGCGTTAGGTTCGCTGCGTCGGCGCGGATCTGCGCTTCTTCACGAGATAGCTCAACCACTTCACGCCAGTTCTTTTCGAACCCAACCCAGTCGTTGTTACCACGTTGGCTTCGCCATGCATGTTCACATTTTGAACCTGCTAGAGATTTCGCTTCAACCAGTTTTTCTGGAAGTAGGTTAGCTTGTTGCCATTGGCGTTTAATTTCACGCAGAGACGATTGTTGCTCGCCATTTAGCGCTTCGTTTTCAGCGTCTGCAATCCAATCGCCAAGCTGTGGTTGCGTCATCAACCCGTGAATATGAACCGAAAGCTCGGCCATCGCTTCACTACGAGCTTGGTTACCACCGGCAGGCATCATTGAAGCTTGGTCCCAACCACAAATAGAGGCTAGGTGTTGAAAGCGTGAACATTTTTGAGAGTGCTCGACTAGTTTTTTGAATGCGCTCATTTGACTACTCTTAATTTGGTTTCTTTAAATGATCCTTAGGACAGCGTCAGCTTTAAGGTTCATCTCTCATGTACTTTGATTATGGCTCTGCTTTTTAATGACGCTGTACTTCGTAGTCGAAGATATAGCGATAAAAGCATGAGGCAGTACGATGCCTAGAATTTACTATTTATTAACAAATCAAACTGTTCCATTGTGCACAAAATCAGTGACTTGTATAGCCGATGGCAATTGTTGCTTGCGAATTGTTCAGATACACGGTATTGATGATAGATCGCTGAACAACAATGACAATAATATGGATATTTTGAACTTTGAGGCATTTCTAATTGCCATCACTATTTTAACGCTAACGCCGGGCTTAGATACGGCATTGGTGATTCGCAATACGAGCCGCTCGGGCTTATCTGACGGTGTGATGACCAGCTTTGGTATTTGTAGCGGTCTTTATGTGCATGCTTTTTTCTCAGCTGTAGGGATCTCCGCTATTCTTGCTCAATCTGCTGAACTATTTCAAGCCGTTAAAATGGTCGGTGCGGTTTACCTGATTTGGCTTGGCTTAAGCAGTCTACGCGCTTTGATGAAAAATGGCGGCGGGATGCAGGTCGGGGAGCAAGCTAAGCAAGCATACAGTGCCAAGCGCTCTCTACGCGAAGGCTTCTTATCTAATGTGCTGAACCCGAAAACGGCGGTTTTCTATTTGGCTTTTCTGCCTCAATTCGTAAACCTTGAAGGATCGCCTTTATTGCAATCCATGGTGATGGCTTCGGTGCACTTTATGATTGCGATGGTGTGGCAATGCAGTTTGGCTGGGGCATTGAACTCCGCTAAAAACTTGCTTAAGAACGCGAGCTTTATGAAGTGGATGGAAGGTGTGACGGGCATGGTGCTGGTGGGGCTGGGTGTTAAGCTTCTGATGGAAGAGCCAGTATAATCTGAACCGTTTTGGGTATAGGTTATTGCGAGTCGTCCTAAAGGCTCTACACAATTGAATTAAAACGAAGAAAGCCCACGTTAGGTTTGTATTTAAACACTGCCGTGGGCTTTTTTGTTACTGGTAAATCGAGTGTTAGATGTGAGCTACTGCGTTATTCGACAACGCTAATGTTCATCTCAGCGCCTTCGAAACCTAAGTCACTCAACTCATCTGCATTGAAGTTGGTGGTAACTTCGATATCGCCAATGCGCTCAGTGGTTTCGTTGACTGAATCGACGCTTCTTTTGCTTCGAACACTGTTGGTAATTGGCGTTGCTTGGCCAATTTCAATGGTGCCTGCAAATTGAGATTCAGCGTTAAAATCGCCAGATACGTAAGAGTGGAATGGGCGTAAGCTTCCTCCAGTCGCGTACTGCATGCTTGATAAACCGGCTTCTTTGATCGCCCAACCCCAGTCCCACCATTTCGTTTCGCCTGGAATGTATCTGTGATCCCATTGGTAACGAATATCGGCTGATTCATTGCTGCTGCGACCCATAGTGAAGGTGTGAGCTTTGTACGGGCGGTTGTCTGGGTGGGTGTGCCATGCGTTACCACCCCAACGAAGGAAGCCGTTAAATTCAACATCGTAACTGATGTCAGCGTTGAATCGGTAAGGATAAGAGATGGTTGAACGATACAACTCAACTCGAATCGGCAGCTCCGAATTCGCTGGAACCATAGGACGAGCTTGCAGTGTTACTTGCTCGCTAGTGGAGTTGCCATTGGTTTCAGCAAAGCTCTGGTTCGCTTCTAACTTGATTGTAAGCTTAGTCTCGCCAACCAAAGGCCACTTGAATGTATTCTCTGTTTGAACACTTTCAGAGAACCCATAGCTATTCGTTTTCGACCAATTTGTAGACTCATCGACTTTTAGGTCGACAACGACTTGCTGCGCGATGTCGCTTCTGTTTCTTGCCGTTGCATAAACGGTCTTAACCAGTTCACGATCGGACTCGACGACATCGCCGTGCCAAAAATTATTGTCGTTAACGGTGTAGGTGAAGTTATCGACGGTGATCTTAGTCTTTTCGTTACAACGATAACCATCACAAGAGCCACTGTTGTTACCTTGTATCACCCAAGAGTCACCCGAGCGGTTAATGGTCATGTCCTCACCAACATACTGACTGTTGTTACCGCCAACCCATGCATAACCTAGGTTGTGAGCTAGATAGCTAAGAGGGCGTACAAAATCATTGCGGTTGTTTACTAAGTCATATTCAACGTCTATCTCGCTGCCTTCTGTGACGGCTTTAGCAGAGTAATTTGGTATTTCAGATTGGTCATTGTTCGGATAACAGAACGTCGACCCGCTGTTTGATTGTTTAATTTCGCCATGATAACCAGGTCCCATGATTACCCAGTTTCCTTTTAACCCGGTAATCTGCCAAGTGCCCATACGAGCGACCAAAGCACTCTTCTGCTCTTCGGCTTCATAACGGTCTAAAGGACGATAACCAGAGCGACATACATCTTCACCAAGTTGGTCAAACACTATTTGGTCTGGGTAAACCTTTGCGTTTACACCGGTTGATAGAACAGACAACACTGCGGTTGCTAAGAGACTTCTGTTTATACTAATCATTAACAATTCCCTCGTTTGTAATTTTTCTATTTTGATAATGTTTTGTGTGCCGTGTAGTTAACAAGACAAGTTCACTTTTTCATGTTGATAAATAGATAGATACTGAAAAGGCTTGAATTAATTTACCCTTTAAATTCATTGAGTTGTATTGTTGAATGTATTTTTAGGGTGAAAGTGTATGCAACTTAAAGGAAATTATTTGATGGGGCTCAAACCGTTTTTAGAAAAATAGAGTGTTATTATTTGGGCTTAAACGTCAAAACGCTTTGATGTTAATTCGTTACGCTTGATGTGAATGGTTAAGTAGAAAGCTAGATATAACCATTCACAATGTTCGTAACTTTAAGGCGGTTATTGAACCATAAGGAGTCTAAATCTAGATTGGATATCTTGATGTGCGACCTTTTTAACATTGAAACACTTTAAGTCAGGATCAAGTCGCCATTGTATTACTGATAGAAGAATAAAAATAACCATCCGTTTTCTATGTGTAATATCGGCAAAGATCGTCATTTGATAATAAAGTTGCGGTTGCTGGTGGAAAAACTGTTCCTAATTATCGCTTAGCCAGAAGTTGTGTTCGGCCTGTATTACACGTTTTTATTATGGCAAATAAATCATTTGAACTTAAGATATCAATCTTTATCGTTAATGGGTCATTGTTGATTAAAAGATAAGGTGACAATAGGCTGTCATTCATTGTTTTATTTATTTTTTGTACAGAGACTAAGTCGATGGTACCAGATATAGAAAAGAAAAATGATTGAGAAGGGTTAGCTTTTCCTTTGAATCTCAGGACAATCGGGTTGGGCATGTTGTCGTCCTGGACTGACATAAGGTGCAGGACTTCGTTGTTACTTATTTTTGTTAATCCATCGGTACGTAATACATTGTCATCCATTATGAAGTCCACCACGCTATGTTGATAGCGATGCTCTTCTTTTGGTTGGGGCGAAGGGATATTCCATATGCCAACTAATAAAGCGAATGCGGAAATGAGTGCAACGAATGGCATCATAGTTGGCCTCTCTCTAGGAATAGCGCCAGCTCGGTGCTAGCTCGATCCAATTGTGTTGACGTGTAAAAGATATTGACAGACTGGCGTGTTGCTTTGTTGAGTACGGAGAGTTCTGAATAGGCGGGCTCTTCGCTAACGTACGCCACACAGTCACATTGATACTGATAGAGGATGCTTTCTAGCTCAGGAGTCATCGCCATTTCAGGATCTTGGAAAACTTGTACTTGACCAATCCACTGCTCGTTGAGTCGGTTAACTGGCTTGATATCACTGAGGTTTCTCTCATTAACTTTAGCGAAAGCCAATAACGCGGATGCCAGCAGCAAACATCCAGTAGTGAAGTAACACAGTCTATTTCGGTATGAGCCGACGTGCTGATAAGCAGGTGTCGTCTGTTTAGATTCAGATTCATGGCTACTTGCAAGAGAGAGCGCAATACTGCTTTGACCTTGTGAACTGTCATGACCTTGTGAACAGCGATTACCTAATGAACTGCTATGACTTAGTGAACTGGTATGACTTAGTGAACTGGTATGACTTAGTGATATGTGGTCGCTCACTGGAGTGAGAAGTATAGTGGCTCCACTTTGTGGCTGCGATTCGATCAAGACACAACCATCGATAAGGCGGTAACCAACCTTTGGCACAGTCACGATTGGCGTCTCTTTGATACCGAGCTTAACGAATCCTTGGCGAAGTAAGCTGATACATTTCGCTAGTGACGTATCACCAATGAATTCGCTTCCCCATGCGAAACTAATAATATCTTGTTTGCGCACAATCTCGGGAGATTTTTTAAGTAATAACTCTAAAACACGAGTCTCACGATATCCTATTTTAATAGAACGTTCGTCGTTATAAATACGGTTTTTAATTGGGTCAAATTTGATCATATAGCCAACATTTTATTTTTATTATAATTCTCTCAAGAGTGTAGATGACTATAAACTGACTCATATGTGAATTAAAGTCACATATTTTATTATGGTGTTTTTTTGTGTGGTTGAAACAAAATGTTTCTTATTCGTTTATGATAAAAATGACGCTATTTAGACACAACCTGTTAAATATAAGTAACATCTAATTAAGCGTTGGTTTTATTAGTGACCTTTTTATTAGTCTTTTCATTATTTTAATTAGAACAGTCGCCGAATAAATATATTATTATATTTTTGGGTATATAGGACAAGTAATAATGTAGTCATTTGAAGCGTTGAATCAATAAAAAAGCCCGCATTTATTGCGGGCTTGGTATTCAATCAATTCAAGTTATGCTTTAACGGCTTCACAATCATTTGAAGAAGTTAAAGGTTTGAAGAATAGCTTTGTTTCTTCGATGACAACGTGGCGTAACAAGATAAGACCGATTAGGTTAGGAATAGCCATTAGGCCGTTCACGATATCAGCCATCAGCCAGATCATGTCGAGTTTTAGGAATGCACCAGAGGCAACCAACGCAATGAAGATGATTTTGTAAGGTAGTACGGCTTTGGTACCTAGTAAGAAAACAACACAGCGCTCACCATAGTAGTTCCAGCCTAAAATCGTTGTAAACGCAAAGAAGATTAAGCCAATCGAAACTAACATTGGACCTAGAGTATCGGCGTTTAAACCCACAGCGAATGCATGAGTGGTCATCGCAGCACCAGAGAGGTCGGTTTGCCAAGCACCCGTTAAGATAAGCGCCAAGCCTGTCATCGTACAGATGATGATGGTGTCAAAGAAGGTACCTGTCATCGAGATAAGGCCTTGCTTCACGCACGAGTCCGTTTTAGCCGCTGCTGCTGCCATAGGCGCACTACCAAGACCAGATTCGTTCGAGAATACACCACGAGCGATACCTGATTGGATAGCAAGCATGATGCTTGCACCAAAGAAACCACCGGTTGCAGCGGTGTTGGTAAACGCAGAGGTAACCACAAGGGTAATGGCATTCAGTAGTTGGTCGGCATTTGAAACCAGCACGCTCAAACACGCGACGATGTACATAATTGCCATGGTTGGAACCACTTTTCCTGCTACCTTCGCGATAGATTGAATACCACCAAGGGTTACCACTGCCACCAATATCGTAAGAACGACAGCAGACATCTCACGAGAAGCACCAAACGAAATTTGAGTTGCGTCTAAGATAGCGTTGACTTGTGGGAAGGTACCAATACCGAAGCAGGCAACACCTAACGCGAAGACAGCGAACATTACCGCTAAGATTCGTGAGCCGACACCGTATTGCAGGTAGTACATTGGGCCGCCAACCATTTCGCCATTGCTATCGGTTCTGCGGTATTTAACGGCAAGTAGACATTCTGCGTATTTGGTCGCCATACCAAAGACAGCGGCAAGCCACATCCAGAATAGGGCTCCAGGGCCACCAATCTTAATTGCGGTCGCTACACCAACGATGTTACCTGTACCAATAGTTGCTGAAAGTGCTGTACACAAAGCGGCGAAACTCGATACGTCACCCGTACCGGATTTGTCTTTGGTGAACACCATTTTTAGTGCGGTTGGGAGGTGTCTAAACTGGAGTAAGCCTAAGCGAAAAGTAAAGTAGATCCCCGTTCCCACTAGCAGAATAAGCAGTGGTGGTCCCCAAACGAATTGGTTGATGGTTTGTAGTGTAGCTTGTAGATGGTTCATAGTTTCCCCTTAATAAATATAAAATTTAAGGAGAAGAGGGAAGGCAGTGCGGATCTCAGGGATCGATAGCACTACTTAATACAGACGGATTTCTAGATAGAATTCTTTTGTTAATTAAGGCTGTTGCTTTCCACTCCTCTGTCCTTTTGCCTGAGAGTTTCACTTAGCGAATCACTTATAGATAAGTAACGGGCACTAAGCTTGCTCCTTCGGCGACCGCTTGCTACAAAAAAAGTAGTACGGTTCTCTCCAGAGGTTCCTCCAACGACAGTCCTCACTTTTCTGGATTTCTCCAGCATAAAGCACCTGAAAGATTTACTTCTTCGGCGGGTCAATCTAACTAAATGTTAATATTTAGTTAAAAACCACTCTCCTGCAGTCTTCATCGGAACAATTACCTAAATAATTAGGTAATCTGTAGACGTATCCTAGATCATATAAAATGTGATGTCAGCTACAAAATATCTGTTTGCTTAAATGTTGTTCAACTAAATGATCAAACAACGAGTCTCTGACGTAACTTGCTTATTTAAATGGTATAAAATAGAGAAACAAGGAGGAGTTATGACTCGACTAATAGCGATTGTTTTTTTATTGGCTTTGGCATTTGTGCTGTTTCGTTACCGGACAAACGAAAAACTGCAAAAAGGGGTAGTGATCGTTATCGTTAGCAGCTTCCTTTTGTATACGGCGAGCTTGATGATTTCGGAGTTAACTCGTTAAACCTGTCTTTGAGTAGATAAGACGAACGTGTAAGCAAAGCTCAAGTGCTTCTGGCTTGGGTAATAGGTTTAACTGAGCTTAAAGTATCAGTATCAGTATCAGTATCAGTATCAGTATCAGTATCAGTGACCGTGTAACGTTAAACAAATTTTTGGGAGTACCCGCTAGTGAACCAGCAATCTGGACAAAGCGAACAAGATGAAGTGGTTGTTATTGAAGAACGCGATAAGCGCAGTCAGCTTTATATCGGCATTGCTGCGGTTATAGGTTTGGCGTTAGGTGGCTTGATCGGTTCTACAATCACGGCTTCGAAGTGGGAGTCCACTTATCAGGTACTCGAAACTCGTTATCAAGAACTGAATGACAGCAAAACACAGTTGATGACATCCGTTGAAACTAAAGTGGCAAAAGTCGATACCGAAATCGATGAAAAAGTAGAAGCCGCTCTAGTAAAACAAACAGAAGAACATCAAAAAGAGCTCCAAGACCTAGCGAAGCAGTCTTCGGTTTTGGAGAAAGCGAACTACTCATTAGAGCAGCAGCTAAACGAACAGAAGCAAACGTTAGAGCAAACTCAGCAAGACAACCAGAAACTTAATCGTCAAGCTGATATGCAATCGACCTTGTTTGAGCGTTCGCGTGAAGTTTTCCGAAAAGAATTACAGATCTCTCAAGAACTTGAAAAGCTTGAGAAAGAAAAAAATGAACTTGAGCAGAACCTTGGTTCTCTGAAGGAGGCGTGCGACGTTTTCTTAGATGGCACATCATGGGATGCTAAATCTGACGCGTGTGAGAAGCAGGATAACGCTAACTCTCGTCTGAGTGATATCAGACAAATGATTGAAGTCCACACCATGGATCTTAAGCAGATCAAAACGCTCACTGAAGAGATGGGTCTATAAGCCACAGGCTTTAATCAACCCAAAGATAGTTTACAGTAAATATTGAAACGCCCACATCACACACGTGATGTGGGCGTTTTGCGTTTTCTCGGGAGCATAGAACCGGTGCTTTCTCATTATTGATTATTTGAGTGTTTTCATTGTTTTCTTAGATATTTGTGAATAGTTACGTATATCCGCAATGATATGTTACTTGTTGTCTATTAAATGACTTTGCATACATATTTTCAGATCAGAGTCGCTGCATAATAGTATTGTTCAGGATGAACATGCAGTCGATTGCTAGCTCGCATTTGGCTGCTTTGACGACAAGGGATGAAGTGATGCCAGAGTACCTTTGTGAGAACTGCACCATAGCTTATTGTTTCGATGATTGTCGTTCGCCACTAGCGCAAAAAGAGATGATCGAAGTAGAAGAATTAGTTCGTCGTTTCGACGTTGAGCACGATGATGAAAAGAGTGAAAAGGGCGAAAAGAGTGAGCAGGGCATTGAGGATAGTAAATAGCCCAACCATTCAGGCATAAAAATCCCCACAAGCAAAGCTAGTAGGGATTTGGATAAGTTGCAGTCCTGTTCTCGCTTTCTCAAGCAAAGGGTCTTACAAAAATTTTTAGAACAGTCTCGTTTATTAGAACTGTATCGTTATGAGACCTAAACTAGTTATCAGATCAACATCATTCTACTAAACGTTATTTATCGTAAGTTTTGATTTCACCTGATTTCACACGAGCAACAAATGATTGCAGTTCTTTCTTCACAACAGGCATTAGGAAGTACAGGCCAAGAATGTTGAAGATAGACATCGCAAAGATGGCTGCATCAGAGAAGTCGATTACCGCGCCAAACTGAATCGTCGCACCAATAACAACAAACACACAGAACATCACTTTGAAAATCAGTTCCGTTGTTTTGCCTTCACCAAATAGGTAAGTCCAAGCCTTAAGACCGTAGTACGACCAAGAAATCATCGTCGAGAACGCAAACATGATTACCGCGAGAGCAAGTGTGTATTTGAACACTTCTGCAGTTTCAGTAAACGATGCAGCAGTAAGCGTTACGCCCGTTAAACCTGTTCCATCATATGGACCTACGTTTAAGCCAGCGATAGTGATTACCAATGCCGTCATTGTACAAATGATTACCGTATCAACGAATGGTTCTAGTAGTGATACAAGACCTTCAGTGATTGGTTCTTTTGTTTTTACTGCTGAGTGAGCAATTGCTGCTGAACCTACACCTGCTTCATTTGAGAATGTTGCACGTTTTAGACCTTGGATTAGGGCACCAATGAATCCACCAACCACACCTTCACCGGTAAATGCACCTGTAAAGATTGCGCTGAACGCAGGGCCAACTTGATCAAGATTAGAACCGATAACAATCAGAGCCATACCGATATACAGAGCAGCCATCCAAGGAACAACTTTTTCCGTTACCGATGCGATAGAAGGCATACCACCAACAATCACAGAGAAAACTAAAGCAGCGAGTACAAGGCCAGTGATCACACCGTATTCACTCGGTACATCGAATGCGTAAGTTAACATGGCATGTGCTTGGTTAGCTTGGAACATGTTACCGCCGCCCAACGCACCTAAAATACACATTAACGCAAAACCAATTGCAAGGGCTTTACCTAGTCCACCGAGTCCTCTTTCGCTTAGGCCTTGGCTTAGGTAGTACATTGGACCACCTGAAACAACACCGGAAGGTAGAATAGTTCGGTATTTCACACCTAAGGTACATTCACAGAACTTAGACGCCATACCCAGAAGACCACACAAGATCATCCAGAATGTCGCGCCAGGGCCACCAATCGCGAGTGCAGCACCCACACCGGCAATATTACCAAGCCCAACAGTTCCTGAAAGCGCGGTTGTTAACGCTTGAAAGTGAGAAACTTCCCCTTCGTGTTTGGAGTTAGGGTCTGTGTACTTACCTTTAATAATGTCTATTGCCATCCCGACACGTTTAAATTGAACAAAGCCAAAGTAAACAGTAAAGATGATCGCAGCGAGCAATAGCCAGCCAACAATAATCGGGAAGTTTGCTTCACCAAGTGGAACACTTTTAAATATTAATCCAACGAACCAACCTGTGTAGTCATTGAAAAAACCATCAACACTTTGGCTCAAGTTACTGATACTTTGACTAAATGATCCTTCTTCTGCAAATGCACTGGAACTAAACAATAATATAAACCCAAAAAATAATTCACGTAAGTTTTTCATGGTTTTCCCTGTCTTTTTATTAAATTATGTTTGCTGCTGTTGTGTTTGTTTTTTATTTGATTTTTTACATCTCAGTGATTTATCTACTTCATTCAACGGCAACATAAACGGCTGTAGCTAGGTCGAAAAACGAAATAAATATAAGTACTGATCTTGCTTTGTATGGATATCCTTTTGGTATGTGAACTAATAAGACTATGGTATTCGGCCTACCAAGCCCTACTGATAATCCTATACATAAAAATAATACCCTCAAAGAAATTTTTACAATAAATTTACAATTGTTCGGGTTTTGTCATTGTTTTGGAATAAGTCGGTGCTTTTTAGGTTGCAAAAGGCATATGCAGTAGCTGTTATAGCGACGGGCTAAGGTGAATTATAGTGGGGGGATCACAGGGAAGTCGGCGAGTTTGAATATTCGATATGTGCTTGTGAAGTGTTTAAACAATTGATGGCTGAAGATGGAATCAGGCCAGAGGGTATTAAAAAGGCCCTTTATCAGAGCCTTTTTAATGGTTTACGATGAACATGAGGCTTAGCGTTTAGAGACTAGCGCTACACGGATCCAGTGATACGTTTACTCGACTTGTGGTAAAGCTTAAGTGCTAATAACGAACCCCATAAAGCGACTTGTCCCCATAGCAATGTCCATTGAGACGCCACTTCTTGCCAAGATGCACCCATCTGATTAAGCGCTAAGAAACCTTGGATAGCTGGTGTGCTTGGGAATAACTGTGACAGCAGTACTAACCATTCAGGCATCATTTCAACAGGCCAGATAAAACCTGAAGAGAAGATCAGCGGCATTGAACTGATTAACACCACAACCGTGACTAATTCTCTTCTTGGCACTAGCTCACCAATAAAAATCCCGATCAAACAACTGGCCAATAAGAAGGGTAGCAGTAAAGTCAAAATCTGTGTCGTTGAGGCGAGCAAATTTATTCCATACATCGAAAAGCTCGCGCCGAAATAGTACATCGACAACAAGTAATAAATGCCGACTAAGGTACAACAACGAGCAAGCATTAGTTTTGCCGGAGAGGTCTTACTCCAATAGCCAAACGTAGATTGAGCGTTTTGGGTTGCCCCAACTAAACCAGAAGCCATGGCTAAGGTTTGTTGCAGGATCAACACAAAGACGGCTGGAACCACGTAATCGATATATCCCATGCGGCTATTGAACGTTGGTTTTAGGTTCAAGCTAAACGCGCTGTAGCCTTTGGCTGCGGATTCTAAAGGCACTCCTTCTACTAACAAGTGACTGACCTTAACTTGTGCAGCTAACGTGCCACCTGCCTTGGCAAGCCCTTCAACAATGGTTCCATACACTAAGAAGTAAGAAGCATCGCCGGCGTAAGAAAGCGTCGGGCTCTTACCGAGCAGCAGGTCTTTATAGAAATCTTCTGGAATGACGAGGAACCCACCGATCTCTTGGTTAAGTACGGCTTGTTTTGCATCTGCGATGCTGGAGTCTCGACGTACCAATTCGATTTGAGAGGTGGCATCCACCATTCGTTCTAATTGGTAGCTGCTTTGACTCTTGTCCAAGTTTACTACCGAGGCTCTAAGCTGCTGAGGAACTTGGTGCGCGTAAGGCAATGGATACAAGAATGAATAGAAGACCACACCACCAAATACCGTAAGAAGTACAACAGGGTTACGCAGTACCGCTAAGAGTTCTTGCTTGAGCAGTTGAGTAAAGCTCATCGTTTTACTCCTTGTGGTGCTGATTGTTCAGATTTCTCTTGCTGTGTTGAAGGTGTTGAAGGTGTTGCTTTTGCAGATAGGGCTGCTTGGGCTGTTAGATCCGTTTGTGCAGACAGATTCGATTGCGCCAAGTGTTTCTTAATCAACAACATCACCACGAAAGCAGGAATCGCATACCAAAACATTGAGGAGAGGCTGATAAGCGACTGTGCCGCGCTCGCGCCATAACTTGATTGTGCTGTTTGTACTTCGATGTAGTGACTCACGGGCAATAAGCTTCTCCAGATTTGCGCTGCTGTGTTCATGTCGGTTACTGGAAAGGTAATCCCCATGAACGCAAAGCTTGGTGCTGTAAAGGCGCCAGCGAAACTCATCGCCCTTGCAGGATCAAGCGTTAAGAAGAAAAATAAACAACCCATGATGATACAACTGATGACGGTAAGCAGTTGGGCGACAGTCAGTGCCACAAAACTGCCGTTAAACGGCCAGTCTAAGAGGACATAGAACCAAAAGCTAAACGCGATACCAAACATCAAAAACAAGACAAGGTAGGGCGCTAGTGTTGATGTTAGTGATTTCATCGGGGCGTTGGATAACCAAGCATGAAGACCACGTGCTCTAACGTTCGCCGTCAAAACCAATATCGTGCCCACCACAATCATGATCTGCCATAGTGCAGGAATAACCGCAGACACCAAGAACTGAGCATAACTGGTGTTCTTGTTGAACAATGGCGTGATCTGGCTTTGCACTGTTACTGCTTGGCCTAATGCGGATTGCACCGTGGTATCACCGTGTGATAACTGCTTAACGACCTCAAGTTGCGCGTTAAAAGTCCCCTGAGCCTGCAACAACGCCGAATTCACTAGCTTACCTATCAAGATAAATTGGCTGTTGTAGAACACAGACACTTGCGGATTCAAACCGAGCAGAAGGTCTCGGTCAAAATGCCTTGGTATCACAACATAACCGTAGATATCACGTTCAATCATCGCTTTCGCCGCTTCACTCGCTGAGCTGTATTTCTGAGTGACTTGCAGCGTTGGTGATGCATCAACAAGACGTGTGAACTGTTGCGAAATTTGGCTGTGTTCCAAGTCAACAACCGCAACCGGTAAGTCTCGAGCGATCCCTTGTGAAAAAATCAGCCAAATACTAGCAGCAAGCAGCAAAGGGATCCAAGTTAGGCAAGACAACAACCATTTGTCTTTGCGGACAATCGCCCACTGCCTAAGCAAGGTATTCTTCGCTCTATGATGCTCAGTTGATTGCGAGCCTCTAGATTGTGAGCCTTTAGATTGCGAACCTGTAGATCGATAGTTAGCAGACATACGTCACCTAAAGCTCAACCACAAGGCTCATGCCCATACGCAGTGTTTCGCTAGTATTAACAGGGTGCGCTTCTACTTCAAAAGTACGTAAGTCGAAGCCTTGTGCTGCGTCTGTTGAACGCCAAGTCGCGAAATCACCCATTACGGCAATGTGAGTTACTTGGAAAGTTAATGATTTATCCAGAGCCGGTAGATACGCCTCAAACTGGCTGCCTTTCTCGAAATGCTTAAGCATATCTTCACGCACATTAAGTACTGCCCATGCATCCTTGGTGTCGATAACAGTCACAACAGGGAAACCTTGTGGTGCGAGCTCACCGCTGCTCAATAGCACCTGAGACACTTCGCCATTAAACCAACTGTGGATCTGCGTGTCTTTTGCGTAAGCTTCAACTTCCGCCACCGCACCTGCCGCCATTAACGCTTTTTGAGCTGCCGCGACTTTGGTTTCGTCACGCGCACCTTCTCGCGCTAACTGGTACATTTGGAACGCAGCGCTTTCGGTGTACTTCGCCGCTTGCCATTGAGTTTTGGCTTCATCACGCTTTTGCTCGGCAACCACACCATCGTTGTAAAGGTTGTTTACACGTTGATAAGTTTTGTCCATGAGATCGGCTGCTGCTTTTGCTTTCAACCACTGGTCTTTAGCAGCTTGGATCTGTTGAGTACGCGCGCCATTCTCTGCTTCTTGTGCTAATGCGCCAGCAGCTTTTTGACCGGCTTTGGCTTGTTCTAGCTTTGCGTCAATCTCAGGGCTAAGAAGAGAAAAGATCAATTCGCCTTTTTCAACCAAATCACCTTTACGCACGAATATTTCATCAATTCTGCCAGGTACTTTCGATGAGATACTGTATTGCTGAGCATCGATTTGACCTTGAAGCTTAACAGGTTGAGGTTGATAAGCTTGGTAAAAACTGTATCCGACCCAGCCAATAACGCCGATACCAACTAAAGACAGAAGAAGGGGCTTAATAGGTTTCATGAATTATCCTTTTGACTGGCTATCGGTGTCTGCTTTTAAGTCGAAATCAGACGGAACAGAAGAGGTTAAGTAACTCGAGTAAGCATTCATTTCGCTGGTTAGCGCTAATAGCTTGTTCAGAGAGATTAGGTATTTGAATCGCGCAGCAGATTGCTGGGTTTTGATGCTCGCAAAGTAGAGCTCTGCATCAACCACTTCTAGCGAGTTCGAGAGTCCTTGAGTGAAGGCTTTTTTACGGAGCAATAGGTTTTCTTGAGCCAAAGCCAAGCTTGAGTTTAGGCCTTGAACCTCTTCAATTGCTTGGTTTGCTTCAAGGTAAGTCTTCTGTACCAACACGGTTAAGTCTTGCTTAGCTTGCGACTTCAGGAATTGAACCTGCGAGACAGCACTGTGAGCGGCGGCTACTTTGTCTGAACGGCCAGAAGTGTCAAGTAGCGGCACATTCACACCAATGCCAACTAACCAATCGGGTTTCATTTCGCTGGCGAGAGAGTCATCTTCATACAGGCTGTAGTCACCATAAAGGTATACCTCTGGGTAGTATTTACCTTTCTCAGCTTTAATTAAGCTGCTTGCTTGTTTCTCTTTTGCATCAAGAATCTTAAGGCCGGGGTAGGTCATGAGTGTTTGGTCAATGAACACATCCATGTGAGGCAGGCTCTTATTGATAAACAGTTGCTCTGAGGGTTCTACACTTTGGCTCTGACCAAGGATTTGAGTCAGCGCTAATTGAGCAATCTTAAGATCGTTTTGAGCTTTAGTTCTCTCGACAACGGCTTTATCTAAAGAGGCATCCGCCTGCAGGCGTTCTACTCGTGCAATTTGCCCTTGCTGTTCAAGCTTGATAGCGAAATCACGGTGTTGAGTTAATCCTGCTTCAACGGCTTGACGTGTTTTGACTACATCTTCCGCTAAGATCACCGAGAAGTAATATTTACTTAAGTCTTCGTAGCGAGCTTGTCTTTCCATCAACAACTGGCTTTGCGCTTCTTCGCTTTTACCTTCGGCAGCAGTTTGCGCAGCGGTAATTCGTCCGCCGGTAAAGATAGGCCAAATAGCACGGATGGAAGAGCTGAAAATGTCTTGTTCAGTGATAGTCGAAGTAACACCACCTAATTGAGCTAAGAAGGGAGCAAATCCTGGTTTTACTCCACTTAAGCTATCGCCGAATTGCTCGCCATTAATCGTCACGTCACTATCAAGGTGCGTGTAGTTAGCCCCTAAGGTGATTGAAGGCAAGTTGAGGCTACTTGTTGAGTTCTGAAGGTGCTGATAACGCTCAACATTCGCTTGTTGAGCGGCAAGGGAGTTATTGTTCTCTTGTAATATTTGCCACGCTTCAGAAAAAGTGAGCGGGGTAGCATAGCCTGGCGAAGTCATGGTGCCGAGAAGCATACTAGCGATCGCAAGGTAACGGAATTTTGGTTTGGTCATCTGCATTAAATACCAAATTAGAGTATTAACTCTAATGTTAACAGGGTGATAGTCATTTGTCTTGAGTTGATTGTCTCATATGATTAGAAACACGCATAACTCGTTAAGTTAATGTAATAAAATACGTGATGTGAATAACAAAGATCACTGAAACGAAAAGAGCACGACAAAGCGTGCTCTTTTCGTTCAGTATAGAGGTGTTTTACAAAATGAAGTGGCTTATTTAAAGCTAGGACAATGGTGATCGGCGCGCCACACCAATTGTCTTGAGCCTTGCATTGTTTGTAATAAATCTCTGCCCGACATTTGCGGGAACGCTAACAATACCTTGAGATCGAGAGGGGAGGTACCGTCTTTCTCATAGGCTCTTACGTGAGTAAAAGTTGATTGCAAGTGTTTGAACAGCATGGTCTTAGTAAGACAAATTCCAAAATTATCGCGTTTCATTGCCTGGTTTCCTTTTCAACAATGTTTATACGTTATGTTTTTAATCCTGTTTCTATTGGACGTTGCCACTGGTTGCCACTGATCGATACTTCCTGCTCATCAATGTTTTATTATTGGGCGCTGCTTTATCAGGCACCTCTGAGTTGTCATGCTGGCCTATAGTGTGAATAGAGATGTATGAATGAGGTTAGGTTGATAACCTGTTTGTTCAACAATCCTAGCGGCGAGCGTGCAACGTTTCGTTATAGATACGTCCAGTGAGCGAAGAGTTGTTGTCTTTTTGTTAACCGAAATTTCGATTTAAAACTGAGTCTGAAAATCATGACTTATGGCTTGGCAACAATAAACTTCTTCATATGCAACCATTATAATTGTATTTATTTTAAACAACCTAAAAAACACCTAAAAGCTTAGTGATCTAGCTCAATATTTATTCGTTTATTTTGATTTTCAAGTTAATCCGTTCTAAAAGCGAACGATTGATCGAGGTGAATAACGTAAAGGATTATCAATTAATAATCTGCTCAATTATTTAGTTGAGTAACTGTCACAAATTCACGTACGTCGAAAGGTCATCTAATTAACTTGGTGTTAACATTGCTCATCTAACACTAGGGACGGTGGAATATGAAATGGAGTAGTATCAGCTTCCGTAAAAGGCTGCTGATTATCATGACGGTCACTGGTCTTGTTGAACTTTTGATACTTTCAGCGGCTGGTTTTTATTATATCAAACAATCTCAAGAGCAAGAGATGGGTTTGAAAGCGTTAGGTGTTGCTGAATTTCTGTCTGAATCGCCACTTGTCACCAGCATTATTCAAGAAAATGGAACGATGGGCCCTAATGGCGTTCCCTACGTTCTGTCTGAAGAAACTCAAGTTAAATTTCGAAACCTTACCCAGCTCATTGGCGCGGCGTTTATCGTTGTGGGAGATGATAAAGGTATCCGCCTGATTCACCCTTATGATGACAGGCTTGGTAAACCAATGCGCGGTGGTGATAACCAAAAAGCATTGGTGTTGGGTGAATCTTATGTGTCGACGGCCAAAGGATCACTTGGCTTCTCTGTCCGTGGGAAATCCGCGGTTAAAGACCCACAAGGCACTGTCATTGGCGTGGTGTCGGTTGGCTATTTGTTGGACTCGTTACAAGACCGAATCGAACCTTATTTAGCCTTTTTGATTGTGATGGCGTTGTTGGTGGTTGCGGTCAACGCTTTGATTTCAAGCTATGTGTCTCGTCGCTTTCAACGCGCTATTTTAGGCTTTGAACCCGAAGAGATCGGCCGACTGTATGTCGAGTTAGATGTGACTATGAGTACCGTGAAAGAAGGTATTTTGAGCATTGATAAGAACGGTATTTTGCGCTCAATAAACAAAAGCGCTTGCGATATTTTGTCTATAGACCGAGATAAAGCACTCAATCAGCAACGTCTATCAGATGTGTTGGTGGGCAGTGACTTAGAGCAGCTGTTATCAACGGGTGATACTGATCATGATGTTGAATTGTACCTGAACAATAAGCGAATCATTGCCAACCGCAGCCCAATTATAGTGGCGGGTGAAGTGGTTGGTGCGGTGTCGAGTTTCCGATTACGAGATGAGATTAACGATTTAACCGATCAGCTTTCTCAAACTAAAGAGTATGCAGACTTACTTCGTTCGCAAACGCATGAACATCAAAACAAGCTCAATACGATCAGTGGCTTGATTCAAATGGGCGAGCTGGACTCTGTTCAACAATTGATTGGTCAAGAAACCGCTCATTACCAGAGCTTAATTGAATTCTTAAGAGAGACGGTGAAAGACCCTCTTATTGCAGGCATGCTTTTAGGCAAAACAGAACGAGCTCGAGAGATTGGGTTAGAGCTTAAAGTCGAAGAGGGATCAAGGCTTGAGGCATTACCCGCTTGGTTAAACGCAGAGGATGTCGTGACGATTCTTGGCAACCTGATAGATAACGCGTTTGATGCCACTATGACGGCTATTAAGCAAGAGGGTCAAATTACTCCAGCGCGTCGAGTTATTGAAGTTTCAATCAGTGATTTTGGTAATGAAATTATCGTAGAAGTAGAAGACAAAGGGTGTGGTTTGCCGAAAGACTTGGCGACGAAAGCACTCACCGAAAAAGGCGTATCAAGCAAAGCGAAACAGAATCGCGGCGTCGGTTTGTATTTAATAAAGCAACTGGCAGACCGATATCAAGGACAGCTTGAAATGGTCGACAACCACGATTTTGGTACGCGAATGACGGTTTATCTGCCAAAAGAAGCACAATAATAATTAAGCGCGAAGTGATCGAGTGAAGATCATCGTGACGGAAAAAGCATGGTTAAAGGAAGAACATAAATGAGCGCAATCACGAGAGTCATGGTCATTGAAGATGATATTGCGATTGCAGAGCTACACCATCGTTATTTAGAACAGATGGGTGGCTTTGATGTGGTGGGGATTGCGACCACGCAGTCTGAAGCGTTAATGCAATTAGACATATTAAAGCCTGACTTGGTTTTGTTGGATGTGTATCTGCCGGATGGATGCGGGCTTGATATTTTGAACCACGTTCGTGGTAGTAATCAGGGTTGTGATGTGATTTTGATTACTGCTGCGCGAGACGTCGATACCTTGCAACAGGCAATGCGCGGTGGAGTCGTGGACTATCTGCTGAAACCTGTGATGTTTCCTCGCTTAGAAGCGGCGCTGAAAAAATATCAATCGCAGCTGCAAGAGTTTGAAAGTGTGTCTGATTTGAACCAAGGTTTGGTCGATAAGATGCTGCAAGCCAACGCGAAAGCGGACTCAGGAAAAGTGTCAACATTACCCAAAGGAATTGATGGCGTAACGCTTGATAAAATTAGAGCCATTTTTCAACAAGCCGACATTGCTGATATTACAGCAGATGAAGCAGGTGAACGGATTGGAGCGAGTCGAACCACCGCTCGACGCTATTTGGAATTTCTAATCACGACTGGCGAGTTAGTGGCTGACTTAAATTACGGGTCAGTAGGCCGCCCAGAACGCTGCTACAACAAAGCTAGAAGATAGATTTAGCGACAACAAGTCACAAAGACAAACGCGATGCTGTCAAATAAATATAAAGCCAGTTGAATAGGCTGGTTTTGCCTTTCTCTCCATTTCCTATTATTCACTCCACCGACCAGATACCGTTCTTTCTTGACTACAATGTTTGAGAATACCGATTTGCTTCACTCTCGGGCTCGGCTAACTGAGCTATCGATTAGAATTTGTTCGAAATGAGTCAATATTTAATCGATTGCTTTCACAGTGGTTGATGTAAATCAAATACTCATAGACAATACTGTCCCGAATAGAGGTGATAGCTTTCACCCTCGTTTACCAAACGCATTCTCAAGTGTAATAGGCACTCGCTATTGATTTAATAGCCAAGACCTATTATCTATTTTCGTATGTCGCTGATACCTTTGGCGAATACTAAAAACCTTGTTTTTATAGGAAAGATGATGGTAATACCTGAAAACAGCAGCATCGTTATTTTTGGTGCATCGGGAGATCTAACTTACCGCAAGTTAATTCCTGCTTTGTACCACCTGTATGCTAGCAATCAACTACCAAAATCCTTTGCGATTCTTGGAGTGAGCCGTACTGAGTACAGCGATGAGTCTTACCGTGAGAAGCTGAAGAAGTCTCTTCAGGAAATGGAAAAAACTGAGCCAGAGACGCTGAATGCATTTATTGAACATTTGCATTATCAAGCGATCAACACTTCAGATGTAGACGACTACGCTCGTTTAGCACAACGTCTAGACAAGCTTGAGCAAGACTACCAATTCGAAAACCATAACACATTGTTCTACTTGGCAACCCCGCCAAGCCTATACGGTGTGATTCCAGCAAACCTTGCTGCGCATGGCCTGAACGATGAAAAGAACGGCTGGCGTCGTCTGATCATCGAGAAACCATTTGGTTACGACTTAGCATCAGCTCAAGCGTTAGATGAAGAGATCCATCATCACTTCCAAGAACACCAGATCTACCGAATCGACCATTATCTTGGTAAAGAGACGGTACAAAACCTTCTAGTGCTTCGTTTCTCAAACGCGATGTTTGAACCACTGTGGAACCGTAACTTTATTGAATACGTTGAAATCACAGGTGCTGAGTTCCTTGGCGTTGAAGAGCGTGGCGGGTACTACGACGGTTCTGGCGCAGTTCGTGACATGTTCCAAAACCACTTGCTACAAGTATTAGCAATGGTTGGCATGGAGCCACCAGCTCAAATCAATGCAGATTCTATTCGTGACGAAGTGGTTAAAGTGCTTCAGTGTCTGAAACCACTGGAAGAAGACGACTTACGTAAAGATTTAGTATTAGGTCAATACACAGCGTCAGACGTTCGTGGTCAGCATTTGCCTGGTTACCGTGAAGAGCCGGGTGTAGCAGATGACTCTCGTACTGAAACGTACATTGGTCTTAAAGCACACATCAACAACTGGCGTTGGAATGGGGTTCCTTTCTACGTACGTACGGGTAAACGCTTACCAACACGTGTGACTGAAATCGTGATTCACTTTAAGAACACGCCACACCCAGTGTTTGGTCAAGATGCACCAGAGAACAAACTGATTATCCGTATCCAACCGGATGAAGGTATTCAGATGAGCTTCGGTTTGAAAGAGCCAGGTGCAGGTTTCAAAGCAAAAGAAGTGAAAATGAACTTCTCTTACTCTGACTTGCCTGAAACTCAAATGCTAACGGCTTATGAGCGTCTTCTTCTTGATGCACTGAACGGTGATGCGACTCTGTTTGCACGTACCGATGCAGTAGAAGCGTGTTGGAAGTACGTTCAACCAATCTTAGACTTTAAACAAGACCCTCAAGCACTGTTTGGCTATGCTTGTGGTACTTGGGGCCCGCAAGAAGCGGATGAGCTTCTGCAACGTGATGGCCGCGCATGGCGTTTCCCATGTAAAAACCTAACAGACACGGATTACTGCGAACTATGATCAACCACAAGATCTTTGCAACGCCAGAATTGGTCGTTGAAAACCTAGCAAATGAAATGAAAGCATACAGCGAGCAGGGCAAACCTGTTCACATTTCACTGTCTGGTGGCAGCACGCCAAAAATGCTTTTCAAGCTTTTAGCCCAAGCTCCATACGCGGAAGGTATTCAATGGAATAACCTTCACTTCTGGTGGGGCGACGAACGTTGCGTTGCACCAGACGATGCAGAAAGCAACTTCGGCGAAGCGAACGCGCTACTTTTCTCGAACGTGAACCTTCCGGCAGAGAACATCCACCGCATCCGTGGTGAAGATGAGCCTAAAGCAGAAGCAGAGCGTTTCGCAAAAGAGATGGCAGACGTGATTCCAACTGAAAACGGCACGCCTGTATTCGATTGGATTCTGCTCGGTGTTGGCGCAGACGGCCACACAGCTTCACTATTCCCGGGTGTAACTGACTACCAAGATGAGAACCTATCTGTATTAGCTTCTCACCCAGAGTCGGGTCAGATCCGTGTTTCTAAAACAGCGAAAGTTTTAGAAGCAGCAAAACGAATCAGCTACCTAGTGCTTGGCGCAGGTAAAGTCGAGATCGTTAAAGAAATTCATACAACTCCTGCTTCAGAACTGCCTTACCCGGCAGCGAAAATCCAGTCTAAAACTGGCGAAACAGAGTGGTTCCTAGATTCAAATGCAGCAAGTGCTATCGCATAAGTGCGAATAGCCGCAAGGAGATATAAATAATGAAAGGTGATATCGGTGTAATTGGCCTAGCAGTAATGGGTCAGAACCTTATCCTAAACATGAACGACCACGGCTTCAAAGTTGTGGCTCACAACCGTACTGCTGCGAAAGTAGACGAGTTCCTAGAAGGCCCAGCTAAAGGTACTAACATTGTTGGTGCTTACTCTCTAGAACAGCTAGTTGAGAAGCTAGAAGCGCCACGTAAAGTGATGCTTATGGTTCGTGCTGGTGACGTTGTAGATACGTTCATCGACAAGCTTGTACCACTTCTAGACAAAGGCGACATCATCATTGATGGTGGTAACACTAATTTCCCGGACACTAACCGTCGTGTTGCTGCTCTTCGTGAGAAAGGCATCCACTTCATCGGTACTGGTGTTTCTGGTGGTGAAGAAGGCGCTCGTTTCGGTCCTTCTATCATGCCAGGCGGTTCTCCTGAAGCTTGGGAAGCGGTTAAGCCTATCTTCCAAGGTATCTCTGCGAAAACTGACGCAGGTGAGCCTTGTTGTGATTGGGTTGGTAACGACGGTGCTGGTCACTTCGTTAAGATGGTTCACAATGGCATCGAATACGGTGACATGCAGCTTATCACTGAAGCATACCAGTTCATGAAAGATGGCCTAGGTATGAACCACGACGAAATGCAGGCTGTATTTGCTGACTGGAACAAAACTGAGTTAGACAGCTACCTAGTAGAAATCACTGCTGACATCCTTGGCTACAAAGATGAAGACGGTGAAGCGCTAGTTGAGAAAATCCTAGACACTGCTGGCCAAAAAGGTACAGGCAAATGGACTGGTATCAACGCACTAGACATGGGTATCCCACTGACTCTAATCACTGAGTCTGTATTCTCTCGTTGCCTATCTGCACTTAAAGATCAACGTGTTGAAGCTGAGAAACTGTTCGGTAAGACTGTTGCTCCAGTTGAAGGCGATAAGCAAGAGTGGGTTGATGCAATCCGTCAGGCTCTACTTGCTTCTAAGATCATCTCTTACGCTCAAGGTTTCATGCTAATGCGTGAAGCGTCGAACGAAAACGGCTGGGATCTAAACTACGGTAACGTTGCACTTATGTGGCGTGGCGGTTGTATCATCCGTTCTGCATTCCTAGGCAACATTCGTGATGCTTATGAAGCGAACCCAGAGATCGCATTCCTAGGTTCAGATGCATACTTCAAAGGCATCCTAGACAACTGCATGGGCGCTTGGCGTAAAGTTGCAGCTAAGTCTATGGAATCAGGCATCCCAATGCCATGTATGACTTCTGCACTAACGTTCCTAGACGGCTACACAACAGCTCGTCTTCCAGCGAACCTTCTACAAGCTCAACGTGACTACTTCGGTGCTCACACTTACGAGCGTACTGACCGTCCACGTGGTGAATTCTTCCACACAAACTGGACTGGTACAGGCGGCGACACTGCTTCTACAACTTACGACGTATAATCGTTAGTTAGAATCAGTAGAGAACAAATTTGTTCTTTCAGCTGCAAACTAGAAAACAAAAGGATGCCTCAGTGGCATCCTTTTTTGTTGGTTTACGTTCTCTTACTTAGGCTTGAATAACAAAGAAGCCATAGTTTAAGCTGTCATTAAGTGCGGCTGAGCATCGTCATTGTATTGCTCCCGAATTGCCATAAAGCCGTCTAGGTTCTGTTTAAGAGCCACAACACACTCTGGGTCGAACATTGAACCGTTCTGCATTTCAATGTATTCCATCACTTCATCGAGTGTCCACGCGTGCTTATAAGCTCTTTTGCTCATCAGCGCATCGAATACATCGGCTAATGTCACTATTCGAGCTTCGAGTGGTATCGCTGTGTTACTCAAAGCATCAGGTAATCCAGAGCCATCAAACCGTTCATGATGGTGGCGCACAATATTCTTAATGAATTGAATCTCTTCACTGCACATCGAGCTGTGGTGGGAAAGGGCAACCACGTCATCAATCATCTCTTCGCCATACAAGGTGTGATTGTTCATGATGTTTCTTTCTTCTTCGTTGAAACGCGCGCTACTGAATAGCACCTTATCTGGAATTCGATATTTTCCTATGTCGTGAAAGGGCGCATACAACCGTATTCGATGAATGAATTGGTGGGTGATTTCTCTTTTGGTGTGCGACAGAGTGCGAGCAATTTTTTCACTGTATTTACCCATACGAATTAGGTGTTCTTTGGTTTCTGGATCTCGAGCATGACCCATGTTTAAAGCTATCGCTAAAGAGGATTGAAAGTGACGTTGGCGCTCAAACCACTGAACGAAAAGGCTAGAGATGACTTGAGTGAGATAGGCGATATCACACTGAATAGTTTGGTTAGCAAAAAATCCTGTTGATGAAGCATTGATAAATACAAACCCAAGATTACTTTCTTGATGATGAATCGGTGTTGTATAACTGCTTTGATGACCGAGATCGAGCAGGTGAGATATTTGTTTGGTTGAGCTAATGGTGGTGAGGTCGTTGATGATCCGGGTATCTAAAGACTCAGCCATGCGCGACAAAGCCGATTCTGGCGTAAGTTCTTGCTCAACGTAGCGATGTTCGGCTTCTTGGCACAGAGTGTCCGAAACAAAGTAATTCGACGCTCTATTTTCGTTGCATAGCACAACCGAGAGCCTAGACAGAATGGGGTAATGTTCGCGAGCTAGCCGAAAGAGATCATCAACGATGGCGATAATGTCTTTATCTTGGGCGGCTACTCTGCTGATTTTTGAGTAGTCAAACATGGTCAAAGCCAACCTTTATTTATAATTATATCATTGTTTAATATCGTTATTTGTAGGTTTCTATACCACTTCTAACATAGCATCGTGCTGTTAATTAGCAATACTGCGTTCTAATAAATTTATAATTCATTACTTAAATTATGGATATTTCATGCTTCTATCATGGTTTTTGTTAACTTGAACGAATTTGGTCGAAATCTAAGAGAGGCAATAATCGGGAGTACATGGCGGTATTGCACGCGACATTAGGATAGTAAGTGACCATTTTAAAATTAAATTGAAAGATAAATAGGATAACGAGCATGCTTTATGCCATCATAAAGGCATAGATAAGGGCAATGGATGTAATGCCCAAATGATTGAGCTAGATATGGTCAGTGATGACGGTGTTCTAGAGTATATTCAAGGCCGTGAGCTGCCTTGGAAAAGGTAAAGATATGACTGAAGACGAAAGAATCGAACTGCAACAAAACAACCCACTGCACGGCTTAAAGCTAGATACTATGATCACTGAATTAGTGGATCATTACGGTTGGGAAATTTTGGATGCAGCAATGCGCATGAACTGCTTTAACACTAAGCCAACGGTGGCAAGTGCTGTTAAATATCTGAAGAAGACTGAATGGGCTCGTGAGAAGGTTGAAAACTTCTACCTTTACCGTTTCAAGCGTATGCCTAAAGCATCTGATATTGAATACCAAATGCCTCCGCGTTCACGTACGTTCCGCCACGGGTTAGAACCTCGTGAGCCAATGGAATTGACGGTTGAATCGATTCTAGCATCACAAGCTAAAGCAGCGTCTGCATTTAAAGAGCGCCGCGGCGGTAACGGTCGTAATTTTCGTCGCTAAGTAAGGCTATCGCTAATAGAAAAGCGTCGCTAGAAAAGCCGTTGAAATAGCCTAATCAGCTAAAGCGATAAGCATAAAATACAAAAGGAGCCTAAGCGCTCCTTTTTTAATGCGTGTCGCTTAATCGCTCGTCTTAAGCTTCGCGGTTCTTTCTTTGATTCTTCCAAAGGTCAACGACATAAACAATGGCGCTGATCAGCAAGAATAGCGCTGACACAGAAAACAGAGCGGGCATTTTTAAGATCCATGCGAATGTGGCAGCAAGAAAAGCGACAAAGCAAATGAGTCGACTTGATGACATGACATGACCGAGTTTAATGTTCATAACGCCTCCTAATGAAGTCTCACTTTCGACAGGAAAATTATCCCACCTTTGGTCAAATAAAGGCTAAAAAACAGTCTAAATTGTTATCAAATTTGCTAATTGAAGGACTCGCCTCACACATTTTGGCTTGGTTATTTTATAAGCAATAAAATAGCGAAATCGGTATGAGAAGGGTGGAGTCTTTTTGCTTTATCTTTCCAGTTGCAAGCCTTATTAAACCGAATGTCTAATTAGCATAGAAAAAGTAAGCGGTGATCAAAAAGCTCGCGATGATCACTGTGGTACGAACATATTGTTGTGGGATGCGGCGAGAGATTTTTGCTGAATAGTAACCACCAACCAATGTACCAAATAATACTGCCATGCCTGACGGCCAATCAATCGAACCATTCACAACAAAGAACACGATTGCCGCGAGTGATGCACACGCAGACACGAGCAATTTGATGCCATTCATTACATTAATGTTGGTGTAACCAGCCAGAGCTAAGTAACTCAACGTTACTATCCCCAAACCTGCGTTAAAGTAACCACCATAGATACACACGACCAAAAGCAATAAAGCGGAAAAGAATACCCCTGCGCTGGTGGCATGCTTATGTTTTGCTGTTGCTTGCTTAAGCCATTTATTGAGTGTGCCACCAAAGGTAAAAAGCAGAGCGGCGAACAGCAACAACCAAGGGACGGATTGAGTAAATAGCGCTTCTGGTGTGTGCAGCAGTAAAAATGCACCAATGCCGCCGCCAATGATACACAAACCAATGGTCAGTTTTAGCTGCTTAGTACCAGATTGAATTTCGTGGCGTAGAGCGTAGGCTCCGCTAATGTAGCCAGCGCATGAAGCAAAGGTATTGGTTGCGTTGGCTGCAATTGGTGGAACTCCAGCGAACAAAAGAGCAGGGAAGGTGATGAAGCTACCGCCACCCGCAATTGAGTTGAGCACACCGCCAATCACTCCCGATAAGAATAGAATCAACCAATCCATAGTTTTGAATCCAATGCGTTAAATGATGAATCACCTTACTTGATTTTGTTATTAATATCAGGGATATGTGTTTTTCAGGAGTCGGATTGTGAGTTTGCTACCATCTTAGAGCTGCGGTTTTTTTGAAGTGCTGATACGAAAAAAGGAGCCAATGGCTCCTTTCGTTGATGTTTAGTTGATTTGGTAGAGTTTTACACTTCTACTGGCTTCGATTTAAAGCTTCTAAATAGTTTTACTAAGATTGGGCTAGATAATACCAGCACAGCCAGAATAGTGAACGTCATCGTGATTGGTCGTTCCCATAGGAAGCTCAGCTCGCCATCGCTGATCATCAATGCACGTCGTAGGTTCTCTTCCATTAATCCACCAAGGATAAAACCTAGGAGTAATGGGGCAAGTGGGAAGTTAGCTAACCTCAGCGCAATCGCGACCATCGCAACAATGAGCATTACAAAAACATCCATCGTGTTGAAAGACACCAAGTACACGCCTGTGATTGAGAAGAAGATAATCATTGGCAGTAGTACTGTTCTTGGTACCGCGAGCAGTTTAGAGATGTAAGGGATTAAAGGCAGATTCAAGATAACCAGTACGATGTTACCAAAGTACATCGAGATGATGACTGACCAAAATACATCTGGGTGTTCAACAAACAAGCGAGGACCCGGCTGAATACCGTAAGCGATTAGGGCGCCAAGCATGATTGCGGTAGTACCAGAGCCGGGAATACCAAGCGTCAGTAGCGGAACGAATGAACCACTTGAAGCTGCGTTGTTTGCAGATTCAGGAGCAACAAGACCACGAATACTGCCTTTACCAAACTCTTTCTGTTTGTCTTTTGGCGCAAGGCTACGTTCCATACCGTAGCTTAGAAATGCCGCAATAGTTGCACCTGCGCCCGGTAAAACACCCGTAAAGAAACCTAGAATAGAGGAGCGAATCGAAACTGGCGCCACTTCTTTGAACTCTTCTTTGGTAATTTTCATGCTACCAATATCAGCCATCTTTTGGCTTTCTTCGCCGCTAGTGTCTTTCTCTGGTTTCAAAATACCCATTAAAGTCTCACCTAAAGCGAAGGTTGCCATAGCAAGAAGTAGGAAACTAAAGCCATCCATCAAATCCGTTAGGCCGAAAGTGAAACGTTCAACACCGACGCCTTTATCGATACCAACAGTAGATAGCATCAAACCAAGAATGGTCATCATCCATGCCTTGATCACCTGACCTGGGCCCGCAAACGCCGCTACTGCCGATAAACCTAAGAGCATCAATGCGAAGTAGTCTGAAGACTGGAAGCTCAATGAGACGCTTGCTAAAGCCGGAGCCGCAATCAAAAGCATTATTGCCGAAAGCGTGCCGCCAGTGAAAGAAGAGTAAGCCGCGAGTGCCAACGCTTTACCAGCTTGGCCTTTTTGTGCCATCGGGTAGCCATCGAATGCGGTTACTACCGTTGAAGAACAACCCGGAGCGTTGATTAAGATTGATGACGTCGAGCCACCAAATACAGCGCCGTAGTACACACCAGCCATCAAGATTAGGCCAGAAGAAGGATCTAGGCCGTATGTAATCGGGATCATCAACGCGATTGCTGAAATTGGACCGAGTCCCGGTAGCATTCCAATAAAGGTACCAACAAAACAGCCAACAATTACCATCATGATGTTCATTGGCATCACGGCGGTCGAAAGTCCTTGTAAAATTCCGTCTAACATAATGTTATCCCTACCAAAGAGTGAAGATTAAACCAGGCTCTAGGTAGATATCTAAGCCTTGAGTTAATAAAAGAAAGAACGCGATAACGAAAGGAAACGACGCGCCAAATAAGACAGCTTTGCGGCGCTCACCCAGTAGGTAAAAGCCTGCAAGTAAGAAGAAGCTGGTTGCTAAAACAAAGCCAAGATAAGTCAGTCCAACACCGTACAGAGCCATTAATACCAAGAAGCCAATAAGCAGTTTCCAGTTCAGCGGCGTAGTGTCGCATGTAACTTTTTTATCCGGTTGTCCGGTTATAAGCAGGATCAACGAAAGGCCAATGCCGATAAACGTTAGCAGGATAGGTAAGGTTCTTGCTGTGAAGGGTTCGTACTCGTCACCGGGGAACAAAGGAATCAGCGTGGTTTGGTAGCCATAGCATAAACACGCAAGCATAAAGAGCATGGCTCCGATGCGATCCTTCGAAAGCAAAGATTCCTTACTCAGAAATTTGGTTGGTAAGTCCGACATATCCAACTCCATTTGGGGTGGTATAAAAAGTAAAAAAGCCGTACATGAGCGAGTCAATGAAATGTCTGGGATCACTAACCAAAGGTAAGCGAATTACGGTACTGGTTTATCAGCCACTTGCGTTTACAACGAATCGACAAGTGTTAGTAATACGTCTACGAATAAACAAAGGAGTTTGAAGTTAACTCATGTACGGCGAAACAAGGAAAGAGTAAGAGGGCACATAGGCCCTCTATGGTTGTTGGTTATTTCAAGAAACCAAGCTCACGCATTAGGTCGCCCATCTGTTTTTCTTGGTCTTCTAGGAAGGCGTAAAAATCTTTGTCAGCTTTGTAGTTGTCGATCCAACCGTTACGGTCACGAACCACTTGCCACTCATCGGTTTTGTACATTTTGCCAAGCGCTACATTCCATTCGTCGATCTTCGCTTGGCTTGTGCCCGGTGCTGCAAAGAAACCACGCCAGTTAGCGAATACGGTTTCGTTGCCGTACTCAGTCAGTGTTGGGATGTTAGGTGCAGCGTCAAGACGCTTTGGTGCCGTTACAGCAAGCACTTTCACTTGGCCAGATTTAGACATCTCTAGCACTTCACCAAGGCCAGTAGAAAGAAGCTGTGTTTCGCCAGACAGTAGCGCTGCCATTGCTTTGCCGCCTGCATCGTAGGCTATGTAACGTACTTTCTTAGCGTCGAAACCTTCGCCTTTGAACGCCGCTGCTACCACAAGGTGATCCATACTGCCACGAGCTGAACCACCTGCGATTTTCACTTTACGTGGGTTGGTTTCGAACTCTTTTACTACATCTTCCCAAGTGTCGTACTTCGAATCCGCAGACGCCACGATTGCACCGTAATCGGCAATGGTTGCAGCGACAGGAGTTAGGTCACGGAAAGATTGAGGAAAGATCCCCGTCAGTGAACGAACAACGATAGGCGTTGAGTTCACCATCAGCGTGTCTTCTTGGCGTTGAGCGGTTTCGATTAGGTGTGCAATGGCTTTACCGCCGCCGCCACCAGACAAGTTTTGGAAAGAGACATTTTCAACGATGTCTGATTTCACTAATACATCACCCGTACCACGAGCTGTCATATCCCAACCGCCACCAGCGCCGCCAGGGATTAGGAAGTGGATTTTTTCTACGTCAGCAGCAAAAGTGTTGAAAGAAAAGGTTGCTGCGATAATAGAAGCCGCAAGAGTAGGTTTCAGTGCCTTGAACATGGTTCACGTTCCTTATGTAGGGGATCTCTTCAATGGAGAGAAACTTATGTTTTATTTCCAGCTACTAAACAGATGAGTAGGATATTGCTTAGCAGATGAAGCTAAAGTTAACGGTGTGTTAATGAAATGTCTGTAATGCGGCGATATTGAGGATAAAGAACATTGGGTGAATAAAGTTCATAAAGTTCACGGAGGCGTGGCTATAGGACTCTTCCAGCAATAATAACTAGGTTTTTCTTGAGTTTATGTGAACAATTTTTTTGACTGCTGGTCGCTTTATACTGCTGTGTATCATTAAAGAGGGTACTTATTGCGACACAAAGAGTGATATGGAGAGGCGTTCTTTAATATATAGAATAATATGTTGCTAGGTGTGCAGTGCTACTGTAATAATATGATTATAGCTGGCACGTTACATTTCTGAGCTAGTGGTTATTCAAGGATCGAATAATGACAGACAAAAAAATTTCGTTACGATTTACTGTTGGAGGAATGTTTTTACTCGCGACATTTCTTACCGCTGTTGTTGCGGTTTCACTGCAATATTACTTCAGTAAAAAAATGGCGACTGAGAATACCCTATCAAAGTTGACGATGGTGTCCCAAGAGCTGAGTAACTATATCGGCGCGGTTGATTCTGACGCAGCCAATACCGCGCGTTTACTTTCTTCAGTGAAACGTTCTATAAGTAACAAAATATCTAAAGAAGAGTCGCGTACTATTCTTTCAGAAGCAATTAAAGATAACCCTCTCTTTTATAGTATTTACATTGGCTCGTCTAATGAAAACTTCTTCCAAATTATTAATCTAGAATCTGCCCCTGTCGTTAGAGAAAAAATCGGTGCACAACAAACGGACCGTTGGGTTGTGGTTGAGATTCATAATATAGGGGAGGAGCGCGTCCGTACGACGAAATATTTTGACCAAGAGTTTACGCTAAGAAACTCAACTACGGAGCAGAGCAACTACCTTCCAACGACCAGGCCTTGGTATGTTTCTGCTAATGTTCAGTCGGTCGAAAAAACTCAGCCATATCTTTTCCAGCATTTACAAATTACCGGGCAAACTTATTCTTTAGCGTTTGATTCAAAAATAGAATCTGAAGTTCAACATGTGATTGGTATTGATATTGTGTTGTCTTCTTTGGCTAGCAAACTATCAAGTGCGGCGCTTGGCTTAGCAGAAGACAGTAAGGTGGAGTCTTTCTTATATTCGAAATCGGGTAATATTATTGCGTCTAACCTCAAGGTTAACAATCAGGAATCGGAGTTTGATGTACCAACATTGATGCTATCGTCTGAGCAGCAAGCCTTGGTTAACGATACCCCTCCGCTGTTAGTGTCTAATCAAAATGATTGGGGGCCGATGGACTTTTCAGTGGCGGGAAAACCAAACGGCTATGCGATAGACCTTCTTAAAATGATTGGTGAGATGACAGGGATCAAGTTTGAATTTGTTAACGGTTTCTCTTGGGGCGAGCTTGTCAGTAAGTTTCAAGAAGGAAGTATTGATGGCTTGCAATCGGTTCAAAATTATAAAAATAATGGCATAGATGGCCTATACACGACTCCAATTTATGAATTGCCATTTTCTATCGTGACAAGGGTCGGCGCGAAGGTTGTCACTAATTATGCCGAGCTTGAAGGTAAAAAAGTTGCCATTTTATCTGGGTGGTCAATTATTCCTAAGTTGAGAGAGGATTTTCCGAACATTGATTTAGTTGAATTTGAAAACCTAGAGTCTGCATTTAATTCAATTGAAAGCGAAGAGAACTTTGCTTTCTTAGAAGCAGAACCCGTACTCTCGTTTGCATTAGATAGGTTTTTCCAGCCAGGCCTTGTTGTCAATGGGACTCTAGAAGATCTAAAACAGAACTACTCAAACCAATTCCATTTGGTGCTGCAGAGCAAGCATAGACAATTGCTCCCAATCATTGATCAAGCTATCAGCAAGTTAAGTGGTGAACAACTTGATGCCTTAGCGAAAAAGTGGCTGCATGATACCGGCTTTAATACGAATACGACGGTTCCTTATACTGAACTTTATGATTTGACTAAGGAAGCAACGGTTGAAGGCAGTATGGTAAGGGTAGAGTTGAATGGCGAGATCAAACATCTCTATTTAAAGAAAATAGACACGGGCGAACACTACTCTGAGTATTTTGCGGTATTGATTCCCGAATCTGAAGTCTTCAGTACAGTCAATAAACGTCTAGCAACCTCTGTTGGTGTAACGGTGTTACTGATGAGTTTGACGTTGCCTATTGCTTGGGCTTTTGGTGCGCCGATAGTGCATCCAATTCGCCAATTAGAGGAAGAGACTCATAAGGTTAAGCTGCGTGATTATGACAACGTGACAATTCTTGATACTCGAATCAAAGAAGTGTGGGAATTATCTGTTGCCGTAAAAGATATGGCTATGGAGATTAAACGACATGAACAGATGCAAGAGGCGTTTGTTGAGTCGTTTATCAAGCTCATCGCTCAAGCGATCGATGATAAGTCCGCTTATACGGCAGGGCATTGTAATCGTGTACCAGAACTCGGCTTGATGTTGGCTGACGCGGCTGAACAATCACAATCTGAGCACTTCAAAGACTTTGAGTTTAAAAATGATGACGAACGCCGTGAGTTTAGAATTGCGGCTTGGCTTCATGATTGTGGCAAGATCACGACACCGGAACACATCGTCGATAAAGGTACGAAGCTAGAAGCGAACTACAACCGAATCCACGAGGTGAGAACTCGTTTTGAAGTACTTTGGCGTGATGCGGAAATCACTGCTTTGAGAAAACAACTTGAAGGTACTCTATCAACGCAACTGATAGCCGATGAGCTTGCGGCAACGAAACAGCAGCTACAAGATGACTTTGCCTTTATCGCGATATCAAATGTTGGTGGTGAGTTCATGAGTGACGACAAAGTTGCTCGCATTCGTTCGATAGCTGAGACGACTTGGATGCGTAACTTTGATGATCAACTTGGTCTATCACCGATAGAAGCCTTGAATCGAGAATCGAGTTCAAGTTTGCCAGCGACAGAGCTGCTGTTAAGTGATAAGCCTGAACATATAGTTAAAAGAGATAGGCCGTTAGAGTTTGACCCGAAACATCAAATCAAAATGGATGTGCCGGAGCATCTATACAACTTAGGCGAAGTCTACAATCTGAGCATTGCACGTGGTACGTTAACTGCTGAAGACCGATTCAAGATAAATGAGCATATGCTTGGCACGATTAAGATGCTTGAGAATCTGCCATTCCCGAAAGAGCTAAGCCGTGTTCCTCGCTATGCTTCGACGCACCACGAAACACTCAAAGGCACAGGATATCCAAGGAAGTTGACTGGCGACGATCTTTCAATTCCAGAACGTATTCTGGTGATCTCCGATATTTTTGAGGCATTAACCGCTGCGGATAGGCCGTATAAGAAAGCGAAGCCGATTAGTGTTGCTGTCGATATCATGTACAAAATGGCGTTGGACGAGCATCTCGATATAGAACTGTTTAGGTTGTTCCTAACTAGCGGGACACATATCCGTTATGCCGAAACGTATTTAAAACCGGAACAGATCGATCATATAGACCTATCAAAATATGTAGTTGAAGGCGTCGCTGCTTAACTTTGCCAGAAAGCATGAATGGCTGTTGACCTCACTTCATGTAGTGAGTTGGGGTTTCTCCGGTGTGTTGCTTAAAGAAATGAATAAACGCACTGTCACTGGAGAACTCTAACTCGTGGGCAACCACAGAGACACTCTTTTTTTCTGACAATTGCTTAATGGCACTTAACAGCCGCCATTGTTGACGCCAAGCTTGGTAAGGCATCCCCGTTTCTTTGATGAATAATCGGCTAACGGTCTTGCTGCTTGCTCCAATATGCTTGGCCATTTCATTGAGTGGTTGAGGTAACTGTGTTCCTAGTTTCACTTTTTCTAACCACAACGCTAATCGTTTATCTTTGGGTAAAGGCAGCGTTAGCTCGTTCCTTTCTGCGTAAGAAAGTTCCTCGCAACACAACGCCAATGTGTTGTGTTGCTTTTCACTAGGTTTATCCCAATCCCAAAAAGCCATTCGTTCGATCAACTCCTTTAGTAGTGGTGTGACGTTAAGAATACTTAACTCTTCAGGCAAGTTTTTAATACGATGAGGATCAAAATAAAGCGAGCGATAGGCCACGACATTGGTCATGGTTGCACAATGCTCAATTCCTGCGGGTATCCAGGCAACTTTGGTGGGCGGCAACACACAATGCATTCCGTCGAGGGTAATACTGATGCAACCATGTGGTGCAAATAACAATTGTGCACGGTTGTGTGTATGCATACCAGAATCGTGCCTGCCGACTTGGGCGGCAATGCCGACAAAGGGATAGGGCATTCCATCAACATAAAAAGGTGTGTTGTCATCGATCAACATGATTTGTCCTTATTTTGATGTTTGTTGTCCTACTGTTGATATTTGAACATAAATGAAATCCATATACTTCTCTTATTCCAGTTTTAGAAGAGAATAATATGAATAAAAAACCCCATATGGGACTGATCATCGTTTTGCTGATGTTCCCCCAAATTGTTGAAACTATCTACAGCCCAGTATTGCCGCACTTAGTTGATTATTTTGGTGTATCAATGGCAAGCGCTAGTCAAACCTTGTCGATTTACTTTATTGCTTTTGCTATGGGTGTTGTTTTTTGGGGACGAGTTTCTGATCTTGTTGGGCGCAAAAAAGCCATGTTGTGTGGTTTGTTTACTTATGGCGTTGGTTGCCTGTTAGCCATAACGGCAACTCAATTTGATATGGTCATGATTGCGCGGGTTGTTTCAGCTTTTGGGGCGGCGGTAGGCTCAGTTATTGGGCAAACAATATTGCGTGATAGCTATGAAGGCAAAGAGCTAGGGAAAGTGTTTTCGTTAGCAATCGTTGCAGTATCAATCAGCCCTGTTGTTGGCTTAATGTCAGGAGGATTGATTGCTGAATATTTTGGACACTTAGTGGTGTTCAGTTTACTGCTTGTCATGGCTTTTATATTGCTGATCGTATCCGCCTTTTCTTTACCCGAAACGAAACCTGCTGACACCAAAACGGTCAGTTTTATTGGTATTTTCACGGTAATGCTAAAAGATAGGGATATTTGGAAAAGTGCGATTCTTGTGGCTTGCTTTAACGTCATGATGTTTAGCTATTATTCTTTAGCGCCATTTATGTTCAGCCAGTTTGGCTTAAGTTCCATTGAATTTGGTTACAGTGGCGTGATATTAGCGGCAGCATCTGTTTTAGGAAGCTCGATGAATAAACGATTGCTAGTAAAAGAATGGGGTTCCCAACGACTCATTCAGATCGCGGTGTTAATCAGCTTTATTGGGGCTATTCAGGTGTACTTTTACCAAGACAACCTTTGGTTTCTATTAGGAATGGCTGCTGTGGTTGTAGGGTTTGGTATGGCAAGTCCTAATATATTTAGTACGGCGTTGGTCAATTATAAGCACCAAGCAGGCACGGCCGGGGCGGTTCTAGGGTTGTTGTATTACTGTTTAATTGGTGGGGGATTAGGGCTTGCTGGTGAGATTGGTAACTTAGGGGTAGTGCTAATAGGAATGTCTTTATTGGCAAGCACTATGTTGATGTCTCGTGATTAACCAATTTTGAGAGTGTTAATCTTGTGGATAATAAAGAGAGGCGATCATTGCTTCTCTTTTTTTTTGGTCTAAATAGCTGATGAGTAGAAATGAATACTATCTCTGAAAGTTGACTGTCAGTTGTCGACACATTGTTTTCGAGCAAATTTGGGGTGGGTAAGGGTTTGAAGCTTGCTCACGATTTAACTTAATGAATAACATCTATTTATTTTCTTTTGTGGCTTCGTTTTACTACTTCTCTACCGATTAATAAAAATACTACCTTAGTCTAAATTGTCGACAATTCACTTGATTGTCGACAATTTGATCGTGTATTTTATGTTCATGTTATGGAATTGTTGACAATTAAGGCTCAACAATCAGAAGTGAGCAGCGTGAATATGAATACTGCGATAAAAGATCTCACCTTAAGTGCAAACACGAAAACTCGTGTTGGCGACAAAGAAAACACCAAGTCGGAAAGCCTGACTGAATACCTAGTCGAGGCGATTGTTAACGGTGAATTACCTCCGGGCAGTAAGATCTCGGAACCTGAACTGGCTAAACGCTTCGAAGTCAGTCGAGGACCATTACGTGAAGCGATAATGAGGGTTGAAGGGCTAGGGCTTATTGAGCGCATTCCTCATGTAGGCGCGCGAGTTATTACCTTTTCAGCAGACAAATTATTAGAGCTTTACGCAGTGCGAGAGGCATTGGAAGGCATGGCGGCTCGATTAGCAGCGAGACACATCACACAAGAAGAGTTGATTGGGCTTGAAGGCTTATTGTCGACACATTCGAAGCACATCGATGAAGTCGAAGGTTCTTCCTACTTCCACCAACATGGGGATTTCGATTTCCATTATCGAATCATTAAAGCCAGCCGCAATAGCAAGCTCATTTCGCTGTTGTGTGATGAGCTTTATCACTTATTGCGAATGTATCGCTACCAATCGCCTAGAGCACAGTCTCGACCAAAAGAGGCGCTTGATGAACACAAATACATCCTACAAGCGATTCGTAACCGTGATGAAGAGTTAGCGGAAATGCTAATGCGAAGACACATTTCGGGCAGTCGACTGCTTATAGAGCAACAGATTCAATCCAAAGGTCTTGATTAACGGGCTACTGATATTTGCCAGCGGATCTGCGTTGGCGAGAGCTAAACATCAGTAGTTATAAAAGTTAGAAATAAACAATTAACAGGGAGCGTCATTATGAAGTTATCAGCAGGAGCAAAGTTCCGCCAAGCTGTGAAAGACAACGATCCATTGCAGATCGTCGGTACGGTGAATCCGTATTGCGCGATGATGGCAAAGAACTTGGGTCATCAGGCCATTTATTTGTCTGGTGGAGGTATCGCCAATGCGTCTTATGGTTTGCCTGATTTAGGCATCACCACACTAAACGATGTGTTGGTGGATGTTGAACGTATTACCAATGCGTGTGATTTGCCCTTGCTGGTGGATATCGACACGGGTTTCGGTGGCGCGTTCAATATCGCACGTACGATTCGCGCGATGGAAAAGGCGGGAGCAGCGGCAATTCACATGGAAGATCAGGTGGCTCAGAAACGCTGTGGTCACCGTCCAAATAAAGCAATTGTTAGCCAGCAAGAGATGGTCGATAGAGTGAAAGCGGCAACCGATGCCAGAACCGACGAAAGCTTTGTAATTATGGCTCGTACGGATGCATTGGCGGTTGAAGGAATAGACAGTGCGATTGAGCGAGCTATTGCGTGTGTTGAAGCGGGTGCGGACATGATCTTCCCTGAAGCGATGAATCAACTCGATCAATACGTGAAGTTCTCGGCGGCGCTGAAATCAGCAACGGGTAAGCATGTGCCTATCTTGGCCAACATCACTGAGTTCGGCCAAACGCCACTCTACAACTGTAATGAGTTAGCACAATCAAGTGTCGACATGGTGCTTTACCCATTGAGTGCGTTCCGTGCGATGAACAAAGCCGCGGAGAATGTTTACAAGCACTTGTTAGTTGAAGGCAATCAAGAAGCTCTGTTGGATTCAATGCAAACCCGTAAAGAGCTTTACGAACACCTGAATTACCACGACTACGAAAATAAGCTTGATCAGTTGTTTTCAAGTGAAGGGTAAACCAGTTTCAATTAATCAAAAATCAACTTAATCCAATAACGTGAAATGGTTAGTCGCCATATCCAGTACCGATGATAAAGATCATCGGACATATAAACAGGCAGCACCAAAGAGTGCAGGCGGCTAACACAGAAAAGGAGTTCACCATGTCTGTATCTTTGAGTGATAAAGCAGCTGTCGATAAGGCTTCAACAGAAAATCAACAACAAAACGCAAATACAGAAAGTGCACCAGCCAGCGCACCTGCAATCGGTGGTGCTGGTCTACGTGGTCAGAGTGCGGGAACCACGGCGCTATGTACGGTAGGTCAGTCAGGAACGGGTTTAACTTACCGTGGCTATGACATTACCGACCTTGCTAATCATGCTCAGTTCGAAGAAGTGGCGCATCTGCTACTAAGAGGTCACTTACCCAGTGAAAAAGAGCTAGACGATTACAAAACATTGTTGGTTGGTTTGCGCGGCTTACCTCAACCTTTGAAAGCAGCACTAGAGCTTATTCCAGCAGACGCTCATCCAATGGATGTGATGAGAACGGGTTGTTCAATGTTAGGTAATCTAGAGCAAGAGTCTGACTTCTCTGAGCAACTGTTCGCGACCGAACGAATGCTTGCGCTTTTCCCTGCGATTATTTGTTATTGGTATCGCTTTAGCCACGATGGCGTGCGCATTGATACTGAAGATCAAAGCGAAGCCTGTCTGGGTGGCTACTTCTTGAAAATGCTAACAGATAAAGCGCCGAGTGAACTGCATAAGCAGGTAATGCACTGTTCGCTAACGCTTTACGCAGAGCATGAGTTTAACGCATCTACTTTTGCTGCCCGTGTCTGTGCATCAACACTGTCAGATATTCATTCGTGCGTTACAGCAGCAATTGGCACACTAAGAGGTCCTTTACATGGCGGTGCGAATGAAGCGGCAATGGAAATGATCCAAGATTGGAAAACCGCCGATGAAGCAGAAACTAACATCATGCAGATGCTTGCTAACAAAGACAAAATCATGGGCTTCGGTCATGCCATTTATCGTGAAAGCGACCCACGAAATGCTCTAATCAAGCGTTGGTCAAAAGAGCTAGCTCAAGAGGTGGGTGATAAACAGCTTTACGCCGTTTCAGAACGTGTTGAAGCGGTAATGAAGCGCGAGAAAGGGTTGTTTTGTAATGCGGACTTTTTCCACGCATCGGCCTACCACTTCATGGATATTCCAACCAAATTATTTACTCCGATCTTCGTGATGAGCCGCCTTACGGGTTGGACGGCGCACGTGTTCGAACAGAGAGAAAATAATCGCATCATTCGTCCAAGTGCAGACTACACCGGCCCAGAGCATCAAGACTGGCTGCCTATTCATCTACGTTAGTCCTCTATATCGAGCCGACTTATATATCGAGGTGACTTTTCTCTTCTTGTGATAAGGCCTCGAGAACCAACGAATAGAATTTAACAGATAATGGTGGATGTATGTCTGATGTAAAACTTGAACAAGCTCAGTACCTTGATAAAAATCAGTACCGAAAACTTTTACCCGGAACCCATTTAGAGTATTTCGATGCTTGCGAAGCGGTAGAAGCGATATCTCCGGGCAGTTATAAAACCTTGCCTTATACGTCGAGAGTATTGGCGGAGCAATTAGTAAGACGCTGTGATCCTGAAACCCTTGAAGACAGCTTAAAACAGATCATTGAACGCAAGAGCGACTTAGATTTTCCTTGGTATCCTGCGCGCGTGGTATGTCATGACATTCTTGGTCAAACAGCCCTAGTAGATTTGGCTGGATTAAGAGACGCGATTGCCGACCAAGGCGGAGACCCTGCCAAGGTGAACCCCGTTGTTGAAACCCAACTGATTGTTGATCACTCTCTGGCAGTGGAACACGCAGGCTTTGATAGCGAAGCCTTTGATAAAAACCGCGCGATTGAAGAGCGCAGAAACGAAGACCGTTTTCATTTTATTGAATGGTGTAAAACCGCGTTTAAAAACGTGAGTGTGATTCCTGCGGGTAACGGGATCATGCACCAGATTAACTTAGAGAAAATGTCTCCAGTGATTCAATCCAAAGAAGGCATCGCATTTCCTGATACTTGTGTTGGTACCGATAGCCATACACCGCACGTTGATGCTCTGGGCGTTATTGCGATTGGTGTTGGTGGATTGGAAGCTGAGACGGTGATGCTCGGTCGTCCTTCTATGATGCGACTACCTGATATTGTTGGGGTTAAGTTAACTGGCCAACGACAAGAAGGGATCACTGCAACGGATATCGTGCTCGCGATTACCGAGTTTCTTCGAAATGAAAAAGTGGTTTCCAGTTATCTAGAGTTCTTCGGTGAAGGGGCTCGTGCACTGACCATTGGTGACCGCGCAACCATCTCCAACATGACGCCAGAGTACGGTGCGACAGCGGGTATGTTCTATATCGATGAGCAGACCATACAATACCTGAAACTCACTGGTCGAGAGCCTGAGCAGGTTGAACTAGTCGAACGCTACGCCAAGCAAACAGGGCTATGGGCTGACGATCTAGACTCTGCTCAATACGAACGTGTATTAGAGTTTGATTTATCGAAGGTTGAGCGCAATCTAGCAGGGCCATCCAATCCACATCGTCGTTTGCCAACCAGAAAGCTGGCTGAACAAGGCATCAGTCAAGCATCTTGGAGAGAGCAGCATGCTAAGCAGTACAGCGATGATCAGATGCCCGATGGTGCTGTGATTATTGCTGCAATCACTTCTTGTACAAACACCAGTAATCCAAGAAACGTAGTCGCCGCAGCATTGTTGGCTAAGAAAGCCAATCAGCTTGGATTAGTTCGTAAGCCATGGGTAAAAACGTCATTTGCTCCAGGCTCAAAAGTTGCCAAGCTTTATCTTGAGTCCGCCGGTTTGTTGCCTGAACTGGAAAAACTAGGCTTCGGTATCGTCGGTTATGCGTGTACGACATGTAACGGGATGAGCGGGGCGTTAGATCCTAAAATCCAACAAGAGATCATCGACCGCGACCTGTATTCAACCGCTGTTTTGTCTGGGAACCGAAATTTCGATGGTCGAATTCATCCTTATGCTAAACAAGCGTTTTTAGCGTCACCGCCATTGGTTGTTGCTTACGCTTTAGCGGGTACGATTCGCTTTGATATCGAAAAAGACAGCCTAGGTACAGACAACAATGGTAAACCAATCTATCTAAGTGATTTGTGGCCAAGTGATGCAGAAATTGATGCGGTTGTCGGTGAGCATGTTAAGCCTCAGCAATTCCAACAAATCTACGTGAAAATGTTCCAGCCAGACGAAGAGCAGGTAACGACTGAACCGCTTTATGACTGGCGACCTCAAAGTACCTATATTCGCAGACCACCTTATTGGGAAGGTGCTCTTGCAGGAGAACGAAGCCTATCTGGTATGAGGCCTTTGGCTATTCTGGGTGACAATATCACTACGGATCATTTATCCCCTTCAAATGCGATTCTCGCTTCGAGCGCAGCGGGGGAATACCTCACCAAAATGGAAGTGCCGGAAGAGGACTTTAACTCTTACGCGACCCATCGAGGTGATCACTTAACCGCGCAACGAGCAACATTCGCCAACCCTAAGCTGTATAACGAAATGGTTAAGGACGGTGGAGATGTCGTGCAAGGTTCACTAGCAAGAGTTGAACCCGAAGGTCAAGTTACGCGAATGTGGGAAGCGATAGAAACCTACATGAACCGTAAACAGCCTTTGATTGTCGTGGCGGGTGCGGATTATGGACAAGGTTCATCACGTGACTGGGCTGCCAAAGGTGTGCGTTTAGCGGGTGTTGAAGTGATTGTGGCTGAAGGATTTGAACGAATTCACAGAACCAACTTGGTTGGCATGGGCGTACTGCCTCTGCAATTCAAAGCGGGGACCAATCGCAACACCTTAGAATTGGACGGTACCGAGCTTTACGACGTTTATGGTGACATCCAAGCAGGTTCTGATTTGGCTCTAGTCATTACTCGTAAAAACGGTGAAAAGCTTGATGTTCCCGTGACCTGTCGACTAGACACTGCAGACGAAGTGAACGTGTACAGCGCTGGTGGTGTATTGCAGCGTTTTGCCAAAGACTTTCTTGCACAGTAGGAGCTTGATATGACAAACAAACAGATCAAAGTGCCTGCAACTTATATGCGAGGAGGCACGAGCAAAGGGGTTTTCTTCAATCTAAGTGATTTACCTCAATCAGCGCAAGTTGCTGGAGAAGCGAGAGATACATTGTTGTTGAGAGTGATTGGCAGTCCAGACCCTTATGGTAAACAAACCGATGGTATGGGTGGTGCTACATCGAGTACCAGTAAAACCGTGATTGTTTCGAAAAGCAGTAAAGCCGATCACGATGTTGATTACCTATTCGGCCAAGTGGCGATAGATAAGCCGTTTGTGGATTGGAGTGGTAACTGTGGGAACTTGTCTGCAGCGGTCGGTCCGTTCGCTATTCATAGTGGCTTGGTTGACTTGACTCGTATCCCTGAAAACGGTGTTGTTGAGGTGCGAGTATGGCAAGTGAATATCCAGAAAACCATTATTGTTCATGTGCCTATCACCAATGGTGAAGTCCAAGAGTTAGGTGACTTTGAGCTTGATGGTGTGACTTTTCCTGCCGCTGAGATCCAAGTCGATTTTCTTGACCCTGCCGATGCGAGTGGTTCGATGTTCCCTACAGGGAATGTTGTCGATTTTTTAGATGTTCCCGAATTGGGCTGCATCAAAGCAACATACATCAATGCAGGAATACCGACTATTTTTGTTGATGCTGAATCGGTGGGTTATCAAGGCACAGAGCTTCAATCGGATATCAATAGCGATGCCAAAGCTTTGGCGCTGTTTGAATCTATCCGAGCGCATGGTGCGGTTGCGATGGGTCTTATTGATTCCCTAGAACAAGCCGAATCACGCCAACACACACCGAAAGTCGCGTTTGTTGCTAAGCCTCAAGCGTACCAAGCATCTAGTGGTAAATCGGTTGCTGCCGAAGATACTGACCTTCTGGTGCGTGCTTTGTCTATGGGACAACTTCATCACGCTATGATGGGAACGGCTGCGGTTGCGATTGCTTCTGCTGCAAGTGTTCCTGGAACTCTTGTTAATTTGGCTGCTGGTGAAGGCCAACGTGAATCGGTGACCTTTGGCCACCCGTCAGGAACCTTAAAGGTAGGTGCGAAAGCGTTGCAGACCGAAAGTGGGTGGAAAATTGAGAGGGCGATTATGAGTCGTAGTGCCCGAGTGATCATGGAAGGTGCCATCCGTGTGCCTTTTCCTAAGTAAAGCGATTGTCGTGAACGGTTAAATATTCACGAACACAACGCTGAGAAAAGAGTGCACCCAAGTGACACTGCTAAAAGCTAGTCGCTTGGACAAATGGATAAAGCATGGAGGAGGCACTATGTCTGCTACGAATCAAATGAACAGAAAAACAGACTATATCACCGAGTACCAATGGGCTAGGGAAGACCCTAATTCGTTTTGGGAAACACAATCACAAGCGATAGATTGGTTTGAACCACCAAAAACGATATTACAAACTGACGATAACGGTATTGAGCGCTGGTTTCCTGATGGGGTGATGAACACGTGCTGGCTGGCGCTTGATTATCATTGTGAAAATGGGCGAGGTGACAATACCGCGCTGATTTACGACTCTCCAGTTACAGGAACTCAATCCTCGTACACTTACAAACAACTGCGTGACCAAGTGGCTAAAGTCGCTGGTATGTTAGCCACGCAAGGCGTTACCAAAGGCGATCGTGTGGTGATCTACATGCCAATGATTCCTGAAGCGGCGATGGCAATGTTGGCCTGTGCACGACTAGGCGCGGTGCATTCGGTGGTGTTTGGTGGGTTTGCTCCTCATGAGCTTGCCGTTCGAATTGAAGATGCCGAGCCGAAGGTGTTGATTACAGCGTCTTGTGGAGTCGAGATAAACAAGGTTCTACCATATAAGCCAATGGTTGACAGAGCGATCATGGACAGCCGTTGGAAACCAGAAAAAGTCGTGGTATTCCAAAGAGAGCAGTCTCTAGCCGAATTGAACAATGAACGTGATGTACTTTGGCAACAAGCGGTTAGCGATGCATTACCTCATGTGTGTGTGCCTGTTCTAGCTACTGATCCACTATACATACTGTATACATCAGGGACGACGGGTAAGCCAAAAGGCGTGGTGCGTGATAATGGTGGTCACGCGGTCGCCATGAAATACTCGATGAGCACTATCTACGATATGCCGCAAGATGGTGTGTTTTGGGCAGCTTCCGATGTCGGCTGGGTAGTGGGGCATTCCTATATTGTTTATGCGCCATTGATTCATGGCTGCACGACCATTTTGTTTGAAGGCAAGCCAGTACGAACACCAGATCCCGGCGCATTCTGGCGTGTGTGTGAACAGTACAACGTCGATGTATTGTTTTCTGCTCCAACGGCATTTAGAGCCATTAAGAAAGAAGATCCTGAAGGTGAGTTGCTCACCAAGTATGACTTATCATCACTCAAGTCGATTTTCATGGCTGGCGAGCGTTTGGACCCGCCAACATTGGATTGGGTCGAGTCTCATACCAATAAACCGGTTATCGATCATTGGTGGCAAACAGAAACGGGTTGGGCTATTTCTGCAAATCCGACAGGGCTTGAATCTTTGCCTGTAAAAGCGGGTTCTTCAACCAAGCCAGTACCCGGTTACCAAGTGGAGATCCTCAATGAATTGGGTGAAATCGCACAAACGAATCAACAAGGGTTTGTGGCACTTAAACGACCATTGCCGCCTGGTTGCTTACCCACGGTATGGCGCAATCATGATCGGTTTGAATCGGGTTATTTGAGTCAGTTCCCGGGCTATTATGTTTCTGGGGACGGTGGCTATCTTGATGAAGATGGGTATCTATTTATCATGGGCCGTATCGACGATGTGATAAACGTAGCGGGACACCGTCTGTCGACGGGAGAAATGGAAGAGATAGTGGGTGGTCACCCAGCCATTGCAGAATGTGCGGTAGTCGGTATTCACGATGACTTAAAAGGGCAGCTACCTCTTGGTTTAGTTGTGCTGAAAGATGGCGTAAAAGTCGATGGCATTGAGTTGCAAGCGGAGTTGGTTGGCAAGGTTCGCAATGAGATTGGCGCGGTCGCCTGTTTTAAGCAAGCCTTGGTTGTTGAGAGGTTACCTAAGACACGTTCAGGTAAGATCTTACGCAGAACTATCCGACAGATCGCAGAAGGTGAACAATATGTGGTGCCTTCGACGATTGACGACCCTACCAGCTTAACTGAAATTGCTGAAAAGCTCGGTAAATAGACGTCGCAGTTTAGGTAGTATCATTTTCGGCTTGTTGATTTATACATAAGCCAGCGTGATGGTTTACCTAAACTCTACTTTATTTATCCGCTTATCCATTGCGTTTACTATGACCTCATTATGAATCCCACATATTGAGGTCTTTTTATGCGAGCTTACTTTTTGTTGATTGCTTTAATGATCAGTGGTGCTGCTAGTGCCAGTATTTCAAAGGATGAAGCGAGTAGAGCGTTGTTAGAGCCAATGAGTCATCCCAAGATATTTAAATGTGTATCCAAGACTGGCGTCGATCTCTATCAAGCGGTTTTTGATATTGGAGTGAGATATGAAGCCGACCCGATTAACTCGAAGATGATCGTTAATTCAAGGAAAGGTCGCTACGAATATCAAATCTTAGGCGCGGTAAGGTCTGAAAGATCCGGTGAAATTGTCGTGTTAACTCGTCATGTGGGAGACGGTGTTAAAGTTGCCGCAATGATTGACGACGAAAATGGCAAAATACTGGGGATCGGCGATAAAAATCATTATCGAGATTGCGGTGTTAGGCCACCCCCTAGCGCAGAAAATATGCAAAACTTTTGGTCCAAAGGCTAAGAGTGGCATCTGAAAGAGAAGAATTATAGAGAAAGATCGATTGAGGCGACCTTATTGGTCGCCCTTTTTGTTTGTCAGGATAAAGCGAGCGCAAAGACATATATCATCAATCAGTTATGTGGTGGATGAATGATACATAGCTGAAAATGATGTATCGTCTAAAGGTGGCTTTATTTATCTGGTTAACGGTTCTGCTTAAGATGACTCTACTCCAAACAAAGAACTAAGCGAGACTCCTATGAAATTCACTAAACCTTTTCTTTTAGCGACACTGATTGTGACTCTTTCTGGTTGTGCATCACCTGCAACTGACAACGAAAATGAAAACGCAGCGCGTAATCGTGGTGCAATAGGTGGTGCTTTATTAGGAGCGACAGCAGGTGCTTTAACTGGAGATGCGAGCTTAGCCGTGAAGGGCGCTGCATTAGGTGGTGTGACCGGTGGTGTTGCTGGTTCAATGAAAGATACGGATGATGCGAGAAACGCACAACGAACCCAAGTCACTGCCGATGGTCTAGCGCAAGACAATCGCACCGATGCAGAAAAGCGAGTTGCTGAAGTAGAGGCTGAAATTAAACTTATCGAACTAGAACAACAGCTTGCTGAACTCAAAGAAGATAAAGAAGATAACGGCGCATAAAGCTAAAGCCTAGATATTCGTTTAATTCAAAATCATTCAAACAGAATGGCCACGTAATGTGGCCGTTTTTGTATCTAAAATACGCACTTCAAACAATGAATTAATTCAATAACTTGTATAGATACTCACGGCAAGTAAACTAGACTCAGTTTAGATATTAATTTGGTTTGAGAAGCGCAATAGTCATGAATGTCACCTTAAGGGCTGCAAAGCATACGGATTTGGAACAACTTAATGAGTTAATGTTCGATCTCCACCATCATCACCACCTTGCTAGCCCAGAGCACTTTAAAACGGCAGAAGAGATTGAACAGGAAAAAAGCATTGCACGTTACTTGGATGATCCTGAATGCTTAGTCTATGTGGCATTAAAAGGTGAGCTCATTGTTGGCTTTATCTCCGGACATTTTTGTGAGCTTATCTCAACGGTGAGTAAACCGGTGCCGATGGGGAGTGTTGATGAACTGTTTATCTTGCCTGATTATCGAAAAGAATCGATTGCTGAAAAGTTGTTTAGCAAAGTTGAAGCGACTTTTGATGATTATGGGGTTGAACAAGTCTTTGTAGAGGTTTGGGACTTTAATTCACCTGCCAAGGACTTCTATCAAAAAATGGGGTTCACACCTCACATTCAATGGATGAGGAAGGCTTTGCACAAAACGTAGACAGCGATTTTGTGCGTGTTTGATTACACTAGAGCAGTCTTTAACTTTTTCTCTTATTTTTAGGTAAACTCGTTGGCTATTCGACATTTATTAGTTTTCATATTATCTCTTTTAAGTACTACTTCCGCTTGGGCAAGCAACACTTTGCCCGATCATATCGCGGGCGCCTTGTGTGTAGTACGTGCCGATAACCAAATCGTATTGGTTGATGAATTGATCACGGGGCAATTGTCTCTACCGGGAGGCACTGTGGTTTCTGGTGAGCCGCCATCGGTCGCGGCGCAACGAGAAACTTGGGAAGAGGCGGGCTTGTCCGTGACGGTCGGTGATGTGTTGGGATATACCGACAGTGCCGTTGTGTATGATTGTGTCTCTGACTCTGAAGTGATCAGTTACAAAGCTCGAAATGAGTTAGGTGGCTTTGAGCTACCAATCTGGTTTGCTCCTCATTATGGTGTGGAAGTCAGTCGCGCGATGTTATTGCCACCTACTGAGTTGCAAGCCAATCAATACCGTTACCCAGAGCAATGGTCTGAGATTAACGAATTCTTTCTATCCGCGACAGATCAACCTGTGACGTATGTGACTGAGCTGGTGGGCGCGGCACCGAAAGTCCATCAAGTTGAATTAAATTGGATTGTGTCGCTTCAAAACGCGTTCGAGAATATGCCAAGCGTGTTTGCGAATACTGTGCTTTTAACTGACTCGTTAGCGAAGCCATGGGTTTTCATCGTGATATTGCCGCTAATTGCTTGGCATTTTGGCCGTAACTTCGCGTTGAAGTTTGGCTTCACTTTGATCTCGGTGACATTGCTCACTTTAATCGCCCACCAAGGGTTTGGTTTTCCACGTCCGCATGCTTACTTGCCAACATTGAAGCTAGTGATGAGCAGTGGCTATAGCTTTCCAAGTTTATTGGCTGGCTTGTGGGTGAGTTTAACCTTGTTAGTCTTTTGGAAACTAAAGCGCCTCTTGGAGCAAAAATCGATTTTGATAGTGCTCGCGGGCCTACTGTGGATTATGCTATTTACGTCTTATTCAGGCAGTGCGTTCTTTAGTGATGTCTTAATGGGAGGCGTATTGGGCGCGTTAACGACTTGGCACATCGTGAGATTAGATGCGAAACCTGATGTTGATATTAGTGCCTTATTAAGCTCTAAAGGTGTCTGGTGGGCATTGTGCTTACTGTCGATTGTTCTCACGGTGATATGGCCACTGCCAACATTCTCTTTCTGGGTAGCAATTTTGATGACGATTGCATGCTTAGTAACGTTAACGGATTCGAAGCCTTTGGTCGGCCAGTTCTCATTCAAGATTGTATTTGGAGTGATGGCTATGTTGTTAGCGGGGAATCTACTGATTAGCTGGGCTGGAAGTTTCGTCTCATTCAGTGGCATCGCTTCATTTATCGTTGAGACCTTACGTTTCCCAATCTTGATTCTATTTGGTGTAGTGGCGTTTCGTCTGCCATGGAAAAGAGAGTAGGCGAACCGAATAATATAAAATCAAAAAAGGCTGTGCAGTGCACAGCCTTTGTCATTTGTGCCACAAGCAAAAAGTAATTCTCACTATAGCTGCTGAGCGTTTATGAGTTGAAGATAAACTTCTCAATCGCGACCGCTACACCATGGTCGTCGTTGCTCGCTGTGATGTGATCCGCCAGTTTCTTGGTTTCTTCCATTGCGTTTTCCATTGCAATGCCAAGGCCAGCGTATTCAAGCATATGATGATCGTTTTCAGCGTCACCCATGCAGATTACTTCTTCTGCTGTAATACCCAAGTGCTTAGCTATCGCCTCAATACCGACACCCTTGTTTGAATTCGGGTTTAGGAACTCTAAGAAGAATGGTGCACTTTGCACGATAGTAAATTGAGCCTTAAGCTCTTGTGGCAACTTGCCGATGATTTCAGTCAGCTTGCTTGGTTCTGCGACAATCATAGTTTTGATGATTTCGTGGTCGTCTTCTAGTTGAGAAAAGTCGAACTCGGTAATCTCTAAGCCATTAATACGCGCTTCAATAGCTGTGTACTCATTGTTTTCAGGCGTGATTAAGCCATGAATCTTGCTGAATGCATGAACATAACCGCCAAGCTGTACAGCGAGGGCTGCGATCTCTTTCGCGGCTTCACCATTGCTGATCTCACTGTGAATGAGTTCTTTTGTAGAGACGTTTTGAACCATAGAGCCGTTGTAGAAGAGCACAAAGTCATCTTCGCCTTTGATTGAAAGCTCGTCTAACTTACTCTGCATGCCTTCTAAAGGACGACCAGAAGCCAGAACCACTTTCACACCTGCAGCGCGTGCTTTGGCAATCGCGTCTTTGTTCTCTTGAGAAATTACTTTATCACTGTTGAGCAGTGTGCCATCCATATCAAGAGCAATCAGTTTGTACATGTTGTTCCTTACTAAAAAATTAAAAGCTAACGAAATCTAATGGGCGAAAGGATAAGGGAACTTGAAAGTTCAGGCTAGGGCTTTGATCAACTCATTTATCAGTACTCATTTGTTTGACCAAAAGGGGCAAGTGCTTTAAGGTCTGCGGTTGATTAATTTCATCAAATGATTGAGCTGAGGGTAAGTTGTACAAGATTAATGAAATGTTTGAAACCATCCAGGGCGAGGGCGTATTTACCGGCGTTCCTGCTGTTTTTGTTCGACTGCAAATTTGCCCTGTAGGCTGTTCTTGGTGTGATACCAAACAGACTTGGGAAGCGTTGCCGGAAGATGAAACGAGCCTTGGTGATATTATGGTTAAGACAGAGGATTCACCGACTTGGTCTGCAATCGATGCGCAAGGAATCGTGAATGAATATATCAAGCAAGGTTACACCGCGAAGCACATTGTGATTACTGGTGGTGAGCCGTGCATCTATGATCTTGTCCCTCTTACTGAAGCATTTGAGCAGCACGGTTGTCGCTGTCAGATTGAGACCAGCGGAACATCAGAAGTAAAAGCCACAACGGACACTTGGGTTACGGTGTCACCAAAAGTCGCAATGAAAGCCAAATTGGATATCCTTGATAGCGCACTCGTTCGTGCGAATGAAATCAAGCACCCTGTTGGTACAGGTAAAGATATCGAGCAACTAGATGCTCTTATTGCTAGAGCCGATGTTCCTGAAAATACAGTCATTGCACTTCAGCCGATTAGCCAAAAAGAACGTGCAACGCAACTGTGTATTGATACTTGTATTGAACGTAACTGGCGTTTATCTATTCAAACTCACAAATATTTGAGCATCGCATAGGTTGCATTTGTTTACTGGCCTAGATAAGTCGCTAGTAGAAGATTCTCGTAAGGATTTAAGATGAAAAAAGCAGTCGTAGTATTCAGTGGTGGTCAAGACTCAACAACGTGTCTTGTTCAAGCTTTAAAAGAGTATGATGAAGTTCATGCGATTACGTTTGACTATGGTCAGCGCCATAGACTCGAGATTGAAGTTGCGGAGTCGTTGTCGAAAGAGCTTGGTGTGAAAGCGCACAAAGTGATGGATGTGACTCTGTTGAATGAACTGGCTATCAGCTCTCTGACTCGTGACGATATTCCTGTGTCTCATGAGCTACAAGAGAATGGACTACCAAACTCTTTTGTTCCTGGTCGTAATATTCTGTTCTTAACACTGGCCGGTATTTACGCGTACCAAATCGGTGCTGAAACTGTGATTACTGGTGTGTGTGAAACAGATTTCTCTGGTTATCCTGATTGTCGCAATGATTTTGTAAAAGCGATGAATTCTGCGCTTGTACAGGGCATGGACAAGAAGCTTGATATTAAAACACCACTGATGTGGCTGAACAAAGCTGAAACATGGGCGATGGCCGACCAATATTCAGCACTTGAGCTTGTTCGCAATAAAACACTGACTTGTTACAATGGCATCATCGGTGATGGTTGTGGCGATTGCCCAGCGTGTGAACTGCGTAAAGTTGGCCTTAACGATTACCTAGGTGATCGTGAAGGTATTATGGCTGAGTTGGTTCGCAAACAGACTGAGAATAAATAACCTCAGGTCAATCAATTGGTTCGTTGTAAGCATCAATGATGCAGTTTCGGCCGTTGCTCTTTGCTTGATACAGTGCTTGGTCAAGCACAGAGTACAAGTCATCAAAGTCACTTAATGCGTTTGAGGTTGCTAGATAAGCAAAACTCGCGGTTACATTAAGTGGCTTTTTGCTTTCTGTTAAGAAAACGGTGCTTGATATGGCGTAATGTAGCTCTTCGACGCGCTCTCGCACGTCTACAGGCTTGGTATTGGTTAGCATGATGAGAAATTCTTCGCCTCCTAAGCGACCAAACAATTCGTCATTCATTAAGTGTTTTCGTATTTGCTGGCTAATATGGACGAGCGCTCTATCACCGGTAGGGTGTCCATGTTCATCATTGATCTTCTTGAATCTATCCAGATCGAGCAGAACGAGGACATGTTGCTTGTCCGTTCCTTTACAGCGTCTGACTCTTTTGATTCTTCGTATGATCTCGGTCCGGCCATATGCTTTCGTCATAGCATCGATGGAAGCTTTTGTGCGAATCGTTTTGTTTGCTAATACCGTAAAGCTTGCGGCGCACAGCAACAGAATAACAATTACGTTGTACAACCATCTTTGATGTTCCATTTTTTCAATTTGAACGCGGTCGAGCTTTGTCTGATTTATCAGGAAAGAATTTTCCAATTCTTGCTCATATTTAGCGTGGGTCAGGTCTAGTGCTTCAAAAGCCAACCTGTTATCGATATCGCGTGTTTCAATTTGTATAGATGAGTATCGCTGGTAGAAATAGAAAGCTTGCTGGTAATCGCTGAGCGCTTGATGAAGGTCGGAAAGCTGCAGGAGTGACTGAGCGATGTACTTGTGTCTTGTGACTTGCTCGGATACTTCTAGAGCTTGCTGAGCATAATTGAGCGCCTCGGTTGTCAGCTTTTGCTCTTCGAACATATCGCTTATAGCCAAGTAAGCGTTAATACGAATGACGTCGTTACTTAATTCATTCGAAGCTGACAGAGAGTTGACTAAGTAACCTCTTGCCAAATCATAGTCCCTAATTTGAGTGTAAGCTTTTCCTAAGCCAAGACTTGTTAGTGCGATACCGTAGCTATGTGAAGATGAGCTCAGCAGTGTTCTTGCTGTTTGAAAGTGGTTAATTGCTAAGTCACTTTGCTCTTGGTTAAGGTAGAGATCTGCAAGGCTATGATGCACTTGTGCTTTCATCAAATCAGAAGCACTTTCTCTTAATGTGAGTGCTTCTTTGAGGTACTCTGCCGATTTTTCATATTGCTTTAATTCTTTAAGCAAGTTACCCACATCATTATAGATCCCCGAAATGTCATGTCCTTGTGGGAACACGTTTATCAGTGATAGGTAGGTATCTAGCGCGGCTTGATAGTCACTGCGGAAATGGTGATTGTTAGCGATGACTCGATAAGTACCAAACTTTGGTAACACAGGGTCAGCGATGTTATGTAAATCTGATTGAAGCGCAGAACAGTAATAGTTCGCTTGATGATATTTAGCTTGCTCGTTAAGCGATCGGCATAGCTGGTATTTTAGCAGGGCTCTTCCAGTCAAATCACTGCGTGATTGCATCTTCGCCAATAGTGTCAGAAAGCTTTGTTGCGCTTCCTCATATTGGCCTTGGCCATCTTTCATCAATGCAGAAATAAACGCTTCTTCAATCGCTTGGTACTCACTGTCGTTTGAAGCGATTCCATAGAACGGTTGATCCCGGTGGCTCATGTATTGATATAACAGAGATGAAAGGTAAAGCTTATCCCCATAGACGGTAGAACCAGTGTAACGGGTTTGCAGCATGTTTAATGCACGCGATGGGGAATGAGTTAGAGTCGAGAGATAGAGTGCGTTCCAATCAGCATTTGGAGTCGTGTTTGAATCTAAATTAGATGAGTTGAAAGGAGAGTCCTGGTGACGATCTTGTGTTGATACTTGGCCATGAGAATAAAAGCTAATGAACAGTAGAAGGGCAATAAAAACAGAGTGAGTCACAAGAAACGATCTATCAGATAAAGAACGATATTCTATTATTAGTTTGATGTTGCTTCAAATTTTGAATGGTATGGGTAGGAGGTTATGCGAGGTAAGTCTCTAATTTGTTGATATTTATCAGAGGTGTATCGGTCGTACTGTTCGCACGACCGATATCGGAAATTAGATGTATAATTTCGCTAGATCAGAAGGCTCAAGTTCTTTGCCTTCTAATGTTGCATTCCAGTTAATACCAACAAGAACGCCGTCTTCAGCTAGAGTCAGTAACCAATCTTCTACAAAGATATCTAGTGGAATTTCTAATACTTCGAAGTCAGCCCACTCTTCAACGTTGTGAGTCTGAGCATCTTCTTTTGAAGACCAAAAAGGCATCACTTCGCTGCTTTCGAATTCACTTGAGTCACATGCTAGCCAACCTTCTTCATTACGAAGGCCCCATACCAGTTTAGTTTCTTGTGTTTCAGAAACGAAAAGTTCTAGATTTGCTTGAGTATCAGCTGTTAGTTTGCTCATGGATTAATTCTCTATGTTGATAACGAGGCAAGATTAACATTATAGACGGCTTAGGTACATGCTATTCAAGGAATTATCACCATACTGAAACGTTAACTAAAGATCACGTTTCAGTATGGTAAGCGCAGGATAGAGCCTACTTTTTTATTTTGGTGAAGATGTGCCACTCTTCTTTGATGTTGCCTTTAAATCCAACAACGGAAGCGACAACTTTTCGATGTAGTGCGTGATTAACTTGGCTGTCATCACTGCTGAATTCAGAGTCGCCATGACCCACGATATTGACTCGAGATGGTTGAATACCATTACTGATAAGGGCACGCCTTACGTGGGATGCTCGTTCTTTTGACAGTTTTAAATTGTGTTTGGCATTGCCGACTTTGCTGGCATAACCTTGTAACTCAATCGATGTACCCTCGTAACGCTTCAAAAACGCAGCCATCTGGCGTATCTGCCCTAGGAAAACAGGGTTAATTTCCGTAGAGTTATTAGCAAAGAGTATGTGGAGCTCTTTCTTTTCTGACGATTCAAAATATGAACCACAACCGTCGTTATCGATCTCTGCACCAATTTGCGTATCGGGACATAGATCTCGTGCGTTAATTACGCCGTCATTATCATCATCTTCGAGATCATAAATTTGCGTGATGTCTGGAAGAGCTCGATATTCAAATTCTTCATTGCTTGTTTCAGCTAAAACGTTGGCAGAGACAATCATGAGACAAAGCGGAAATACAGTCTTTATCAGCTTCATTAGTATTCTACCTTTTCATTCCATTCTTGAGGGGTTTCGACGCGTAACCCAGTTAACAGGTTTCCTGTTGCATTCATTACTCGGTATTTCGCGTACTGTTCGTCGTATTTGGCATCCAGATAGCCCTTGCGGGCTTCGAACAGTTCGTTCTCGGTGTTAAGCAAATCGAGAAGGGTACGTTTACCGATACGGTATTGTTTCTCATAAGAGATAACGGTGTCTGATGCCGAGTCTACGTGGTCAGATAGAAACTCTTTCTGTTGAACGGTTAAATCAAGTGCGCTCCATGAAAGACGCAAGCTCTCTTCTACATTACGGTAAGTACTCTCGCGGAGGTCTTTCGCTTTGTTTAGTTGATAAGCGGCACTTTCTGCACGGTCTTGGTCTGAACCGCCGTTGTAAAGGTTGTATCTTAAACGAACCATCGCAGAAAACTCGTCACTGCTGCCTGGAGTGCCACCGGCATCATCGCGCCAGGTTTGAGCGGCTTCAAAAGAAACCGTTGGGTAGTTGGTGCTCTTAGATTGCTTGTATTGAAATTTCGCTGAGTCTACATCGGCTTGTGCAATCTTAATTACTGGGTGCTGATTAAACGCTTTTGCTAATGCGCCATCAACCGTGTAAGGGATAGCGCCTGCATCTGCACGAGGGAAGGTTAAGCCTAACGGAGATTGACCCACAAGCCTTTTGAATTGTGTATGAGTGTCAAAAAGGTTGTTTTGCGCCGCAAGTAAATTACCGTGCGCTTTAGCAATACGTGCTTCTACCTGTGACATATCTGCCGTTGAGCCAATACCTGATTCAACACGCTTGCGAATATCGCTGTATATTTTTTTGTGGGTTGCGAGGTTGTTTTCAGAGAGTGAAAGCACTTCATAGGCTTTTACCGCATCGAGATAAACCTTGGTCACTTCTAATGCGATATCTTGAGCATTAGATATCAATTGATAACGCACTGATTCCGCATCTGCCGCGGTACGGTCAATATCATTCGATGTATTAGCCCCATCCCAGATAAGCTGAGTTAGCGTAATTGTCGCTTCTTTCCGAGTCAGATCGGTCGTGCTTGAGTTAGTTGCTAGATCGGTATGTTCGTAACCAATACCTCCATCCAAGTCTATACTTGGACGATAAGCACCGCCAGAAGCATCATTAAGATAACGTTTACTAACGTACTCATTGTATGCACTTTTAATGTCAGGATTGCTCTCCAACGTAAAAGCGACGGCTTGCTCTAGAGTTTGTGCCGCAGCTGGAAAGGCCATTGCAATGGCTAAACTTAATGTAGTTGTTTGAATCCTATTCAATTTGCATCTCTCCAAAATGAGTCACATCTAAGTTTTAATTTTGCTAGATAATATACAAAATTTAGATGAACCGCCAAAAAAATCACGATCGCTAAAATGGCGCTCGTAAATGGTTGTCAATTTGTTACCAATTATTCTGCGTTTTATGATGTTTTGAAGCACTTGAAACGTCTATTAATATCTCAATTATTTTACGTTAGCACAATAACTTATCTCACTTTTGAGAGTATTTTAAATGTTGTTCTGTGTGACCCTTGTTATTGTGGGGTATATCACTTTGTTAAAAAATGCATTCATAACTATGAATTATATAGTTTTAAGTGTTATATTTTACCTAATATTATAAATATAATGTCACTATTTTGACGTTAATGACAAGAAATGCTTTTTTAGGGGTTTATATGGACATGACAACATTGAATTTGGGTGGTGCATTAGCACTTGGCCAGCGCATTGTTATCTCGGTAGATGGTACGATTAAAGTCTTAGAAGAAGGCCAACCACTACAAGCAGGGGATGTCGTTCTTGAATCTCAGAACGGGTCCAATGAACCTCAGGTATCGGCAAAACGCTTCTCATCAGAAGAAGGCGAAATTGAGCTCGACCAAGATATTGCAAATATCTTTGCCGCATTAGAAGAAGGTCAAGACCCGACCGAGCTAGGTGAGGAATTCGCTACCGCTGCTGGTCAAAATGGTTCAAGTTTGGCTTCTAGCGGAACTATTGAACGTGATGGTGAAGAAACCATTCCTGGTACAGAGTTCGTTACTACGGGTTTTGAAGCACTGGGTATGTCTCGTACTCAAAGCTTGAGTCTTCTAGATGCCTTCCGTTCGTTTGAGCAACCTAATACCGATCCCACTTTTGTTGATAACAACAACTCACCTACCGGTGACACTGTCTCTTTTGTCACAGATGAAGATACGCCAGTAAACGGAACATTATCAGCTTCAGATGAAGATGGCGATTCTCTGTCATTCAGTAAATCTACAGATCCATCAAACGGTACAGTTGTTGTCGATGAGAATGGTAACTGGACTTACACTCCAGATGAAAATTACAACGGTAATGACAGCTTTACGGTAGAAGTCTCTGACGGCCAAGGCGGCACAGACACAATAACCGTGAATATCGGTGTTACTCCTATTAATGACTCACCTGTCGGTGAAGATGTCTCTGTCACCACAGATGAAGATACTCCAGTAAGTGGATCACTCACTGTAACCGATGCAGATAACGATCAGTTAACGTTTAGCAAAGTCACAGAACCGTCGAATGGCTCAGTAGTCGTTGACGAAAATGGTAATTGGACATATACCCCAGACGAGAACTACAACGGCAGCGATAGCTTTATAGTTGTTGTTGATGACGGCGAAGGTGGTACAGATACCCAAACCATCATAATTACTGTGACCGGTACTAACGATATAGGCGGCATCAGCGCAGTGGTTGATAGCGATACAGATGCGAACGTGATCAGTGAAAGTGCGGTCAATGGCACCGAAGTGCAGATCACGGGTCTGGCGACGGATGCGGATGCGACGGACACAGTGACGTACGCGCTGACAGACGATTACAACGGTGCGTTCGAAATCGACGCGACCACAGGCGTGGTGACGGTGAAAGACGGCAGCAAGCTGGACTACGAAACCGATACGGCTCCGACCATCGAGATCACGGCGACCTCAACGGATGGCACAAGCAGCAACGCGACGTTCACCATCAACCTAACGGATGACACGAGCGAAAGCGGCATCAGCGCAGTGGTTGATAGCGATACAGATGCGAACGTGATCAGTGAAAGTGCGGTCAATGGCACCGAAGTGCAGATCACGGGTCTGGCGACGGATGCGGATGCGACGGACACAGTGACGTACGCGCTGACAGACGATTACAACGGTGCGTTCGAAATCGACGCGACCACAGGCGTGGTGACGGTGAAAGACGGCAGCAAGCTGGACTACGAAACCGATACGGCTCCGACCATCGAGATCACGGCGACCTCAACGGATGGCACAAGCAGCAACGCGACGTTCACCATCAACCTAACGGATGACACGAGCGAAAGCGGCATCAGCGCAGTGGTTGATAGCGATACAGATGCGAACGTGATCAGTGAAAGTGCGGTCAATGGCACCGAAGTGCAGATCACGGGTCTGGCGACGGATGCGGATGCGACGGACACAGTGACGTACGCGCTGACAGACGATTACAACGGTGCGTTCGAAATCGACGCGACCACAGGCGTGGTGACGGTGAAAGACGGCAGCAAGCTGGACTACGAAACCGATACGGCTCCGACCATCGAGATCACGGCGACCTCAACGGATGGCACAAGCAGCAACGCGACGTTCACCATCAACCTAACGGATGACACGAGCGAAAGCGGCATCAGCGCAGTGGTTGATAGCGATACAGATGCGAACGTGATCAGTGAAAGTGCGGTCAATGGCACCGAAGTGCAGATCACGGGTCTGGCGACGGATGCGGATGCGACGGACACAGTGACGTACGCGCTGACAGACGATTACAACGGTGCGTTCGAAATCGACGCGACCACAGGCGTGGTGACGGTGAAAGACGGCAGCAAGCTGGACTACGAAACCGATACGGCTCCGACCATCGAGATCACGGCGACCTCAACGGATGGCACAAGCAGCAACGCGACGTTCACCATCAACCTAACGGATGACACGAGCGAAAGCGGCATCAGCGCAGTGGTTGATAGCGATACAGATGCGAACGTGATCAGTGAAAGTGCGGTCAATGGCACCGAAGTGCAGATCACGGGTCTGGCGACGGATGCGGATGCGACGGACACAGTGACGTACGCGCTGACAGACGATTACAACGGTGCGTTCGAAATCGACGCGACCACAGGCGTGGTGACGGTGAAAGACGGCAGCAAGCTGGACTACGAAACCGATACGGCTCCGACCATCGAGATCACGGCGACCTCAACGGATGGCACAAGCAGCAACGCGACGTTCACCATCAACCTAACGGATGACACGAGCGAAAGCGGCATCAGCGCAGTGGTTGATAGCGATACAGATGCGAACGTGATCAGTGAAAGTGCGGTCAATGGCACCGAAGTGCAGATCACGGGTCTGGCGACGGATGCGGATGCGACGGACACAGTGACGTACGCGCTGACAGACGATTACAACGGTGCGTTCGAAATCGACGCGACCACAGGCGTGGTGACGGTGAAAGACGGCAGCAAGCTGGACTACGAAACCGATACGGCTCCGACCATCGAGATCACGGCGACCTCAACGGATGGCACAAGCAGCAACGCGACGTTCACCATCAACCTAACGGATGACACGAGCGAAAGCGGCATCAGCGCAGTGGTTGATAGCGATACAGATGCGAACGTGATCAGTGAAAGTGCGGTCAATGGCACCGAAGTGCAGATCACGGGTCTGGCGACGGATGCGGATGCGACGGACACAGTGACGTACGCGCTGACAGACGATTACAACGGTGCGTTCGAAATCGACGCGACCACAGGCGTGGTGACGGTGAAAGACGGCAGCAAGCTGGACTACGAAACCGATACGGCTCCGACCATCGAGATCACGGCGACCTCAACGGATGGCACAAGCAGCAACGCGACGTTCACCATCAACCTAACGGATGACACGAGCGAAAGCGGCATCAGCGCAGTGGTTGATAGCGATACAGATGCGAACGTGATCAGTGAAAGTGCGGTCAATGGCACCGAAGTGCAGATCACGGGTCTGGCGACGGATGCGGATGCGACGGACACAGTGACGTACGCGCTGACAGACGATTACAACGGTGCGTTCGAAATCGACGCGACCACAGGCGTGGTGACGGTGAAAGACGGCAGCAAGCTGGACTACGAAACCGATACGGCTCCGACCATCGAGATCACGGCGACCTCAACGGATGGCACAAGCAGCAACGCGACGTTCACCATCAACCTAACGGATGACACGAGCGAAAGCGGCATCAGCGCAGTGGTTGATAGCGATACAGATGCGAACGTGATCAGTGAAAGTGCGGTCAATGGCACCGAAGTGCAGATCACGGGTCTGGCGACGGATGCGGATGCGACGGACACAGTGACGTACGCGCTGACAGACGATTACAACGGTGCGTTCGAAATCGACGCGACCACAGGCGTGGTGACGGTGAAAGACGGCAGCAAGCTGGACTACGAAACCGATACGGCTCCGACCATCGAGATCACGGCGACCTCAACGGATGGCACAAGCAGCAACGCGACGTTCACCATCAACCTAACGGATGACACGAGCGAAAGCGGCATCAGCGCAGTGGTTGATAGCGATACAGATGCGAACGTGATCAGTGAAAGTGCGGTCAATGGCACCGAAGTGCAGATCACGGGTCTGGCGACGGATGCGGATGCGACGGACACAGTGACGTACGCGCTGACAGACGATTACAACGGTGCGTTCGAAATCGACGCGACCACAGGCGTGGTGACGGTGAAAGACGGCAGCAAGCTGGACTACGAAACCGATACGGCTCCGACCATCGAGATCACGGCGACCTCAACGGATGGCACAAGCAGCAACGCGACGTTCACCATCAACCTAACGGATGACACGAGCGAAAGCGGCATCAGCGCAGTGGTTGATAGCGATACAGATGCGAACGTGATCAGTGAAAGTGCGGTCAATGGCACCGAAGTGCAGATCACGGGTCTGGCGACGGATGCGGATGCGACGGACACAGTGACGTACGCGCTGACAGACGATTACAACGGTGCGTTCGAAATCGACGCGACCACAGGCGTGGTGACGGTGAAAGACGGCAGCAAGCTGGACTACGAAACCGATACGGCTCCGACCATCGAGATCACGGCGACCTCAACGGATGGCACAAGCAGCAACGCGACGTTCACCATCAACCTAACGGATGACACGAGCGAAAGCGGCATCAGCGCAGTGGTTGATAGCGATACAGATGCGAACGTGATCAGTGAAAGTGCGGTCAATGGCACCGAAGTGCAGATCACGGGTCTGGCGACGGATGCGGATGCGACGGACACAGTGACGTACGCGCTGACAGACGATTACAACGGTGCGTTCGAAATCGACGCGACCACAGGCGTGGTGACGGTGAAAGACGGCAGCAAGCTGGACTACGAAACCGATACGGCTCCGACCATCGAGATCACGGCGACCTCAACGGATGGCACAAGCAGCAACGCGACGTTCACCATCAACCTAACGGATGACACGAGCGAAAGCGGCATCAGCGCAGTGGTTGATAGCGATACAGATGCGAACGTGATCAGTGAAAGTGCGGTCAATGGCACCGAAGTGCAGATCACGGGTCTGGCGACGGATGCGGATGCGACGGACACAGTGACGTACGCGCTGACAGACGATTACAACGGTGCGTTCGAAATCGACGCGACCACAGGCGTGGTGACGGTGAAAGACGGCAGCAAGCTGGACTACGAAACCGATACGGCTCCGACCATCGAGATCACGGCGACCTCAACGGATGGCACAAGCAGCAACGCGACGTTCACCATCAACCTAACGGATGACACGAGCGAAAGCGGCATCAGCGCAGTGGTTGATAGCGATACAGATGCGAACGTGATCAGTGAAAGTGCGGTCAATGGCACCGAAGTGCAGATCACGGGTCTGGCGACGGATGCGGATGCGACGGACACAGTGACGTACGCGCTGACAGACGATTACAACGGTGCGTTCGAAATCGACGCGACCACAGGCGTGGTGACGGTGAAAGACGGCAGCAAGCTGGACTACGAAACCGATACGGCTCCGACCATCGAGATCACGGCGACCTCAACGGATGGCACAAGCAGCAACGCGACGTTCACCATCAACCTAACGGATGACACGAGCGAAAGCGGCATCAGCGCAGTGGTTGATAGCGATACAGATGCGAACGTGATCAGTGAAAGTGCGGTCAATGGCACCGAAGTGCAGATCACGGGTCTGGCGACGGATGCGGATGCGACGGACACAGTGACGTACGCGCTGACAGACGATTACAACGGTGCGTTCGAAATCGACGCGACCACAGGCGTGGTGACGGTGAAAGACGGCAGCAAGCTGGACTACGAAACCGATACGGCTCCGACCATCGAGATCACGGCGACCTCAACGGATGGCACAAGCAGCAACGCGACGTTCACCATCAACCTAACGGATGACACGAGCGAAAGCGGCATCAGCGCAGTGGTTGATAGCGATACAGATGCGAACGTGATCAGTGAAAGTGCGGTCAATGGCACCGAAGTGCAGATCACGGGTCTGGCGACGGATGCGGATGCGACGGACACAGTGACGTACGCGCTGACAGACGATTACAACGGTGCGTTCGAAATCGACGCGACCACAGGCGTGGTGACGGTGAAAGACGGCAGCAAGCTGGACTACGAAACCGATACGGCTCCGACCATCGAGATCACGGCGACCTCAACGGATGGCACAAGCAGCAACGCGACGTTCACCATCAACCTAACGGATGACACGAGCGAAAGCGGCATCAGCGCAGTGGTTGATAGCGATACAGATGCGAACGTGATCAGTGAAAGTGCGGTCAATGGCACCGAAGTGCAGATCACGGGTCTGGCGACGGATGCGGATGCGACGGACACAGTGACGTACGCGCTGACAGACGATTACAACGGTGCGTTCGAAATCGACGCGACCACAGGCGTGGTGACGGTGAAAGACGGCAGCAAGCTGGACTACGAAACCGATACGGCTCCGACCATCGAGATCACGGCGACCTCAACGGATGGCACAAGCAGCAACGCGACGTTCACCATCAACCTAACGGATGACACGAGCGAAAGCGGCATCAGCGCAGTGGTTGATAGCGATACAGATGCGAACGTGATCAGTGAAAGTGCGGTCAATGGCACCGAAGTGCAGATCACGGGTCTGGCGACGGATGCGGATGCGACGGACACAGTGACGTACGCGCTGACAGACGATTACAACGGTGCGTTCGAAATCGACGCGACCACAGGCGTGGTGACGGTGAAAGACGGCAGCAAGCTGGACTACGAAACCGATACGGCTCCGACCATCGAGATCACGGCGACCTCAACGGATGGCACAAGCAGCAACGCGACGTTCACCATCAACCTAACGGATGACACGAGCGAAAGCGGCATCAGCGCAGTGGTTGATAGCGATACAGATGCGAACGTGATCAGTGAAAGTGCGGTCAATGGCACCGAAGTGCAGATCACGGGTCTGGCGACGGATGCGGATGCGACGGACACAGTGACGTACGCGCTGACAGACGATTACAACGGTGCGTTCGAAATCGACGCGACCACAGGCGTGGTGACGGTGAAAGACGGCAGCAAGCTGGACTACGAAACCGATACGGCTCCGACCATCGAGATCACGGCGACCTCAACGGATGGCACAAGCAGCAACGCGACGTTCACCATCAACCTAACGGATGACACGAGCGAAAGCGGCATCAGCGCAGTGGTTGATAGCGATACAGATGCGAACGTGATCAGTGAAAGTGCGGTCAATGGCACCGAAGTGCAGATCACGGGTCTGGCGACGGATGCGGATGCGACGGACACAGTGACGTACGCGCTGACAGACGATTACAACGGTGCGTTCGAAATCGACGCGACCACAGGCGTGGTGACGGTGAAAGACGGCAGCAAGCTGGACTACGAAACCGATACGGCTCCGACCATCGAGATCACGGCGACCTCAACGGATGGCACAAGCAGCAACGCGACGTTCACCATCAACCTAACGGATGACACGAGCGAAAGCGGCATCAGCGCAGTGGTTGATAGCGATACAGATGCGAACGTGATCAGTGAAAGTGCGGTCAATGGCACCGAAGTGCAGATCACGGGTCTGGCGACGGATGCGGATGCGACGGACACAGTGACGTACGCGCTGACAGACGATTACAACGGTGCGTTCGAAATCGACGCGACCACAGGCGTGGTGACGGTGAAAGACGGCAGCAAGCTGGACTACGAAACCGATACGGCTCCGACCATCGAGATCACGGCGACCTCAACGGATGGCACAAGCAGCAACGCGACGTTCACCATCAACCTAACGGATGACACGAGCGAAAGCGGCATCAGCGCAGTGGTTGATAGCGATACAGATGCGAACGTGATCAGTGAAAGTGCGGTCAATGGCACCGAAGTGCAGATCACGGGTCTGGCGACGGATGCGGATGCGACGGACACAGTGACGTACGCGCTGACAGACGATTACAACGGTGCGTTCGAAATCGACGCGACCACAGGCGTGGTGACGGTGAAAGACGGCAGCAAGCTGGACTACGAAACCGATACGGCTCCGACCATCGAGATCACGGCGACCTCAACGGATGGCACAAGCAGCAACGCGACGTTCACCATCAACCTAACGGATGACACGAGCGAAAGCGGCATCAGCGCAGTGGTTGATAGCGATACAGATGCGAACGTGATCAGTGAAAGTGCGGTCAATGGCACCGAAGTGCAGATCACGGGTCTGGCGACGGATGCGGATGCGACGGACACAGTGACGTACGCGCTGACAGACGATTACAACGGTGCGTTCGAAATCGACGCGACCACAGGCGTGGTGACGGTGAAAGACGGCAGCAAGCTGGACTACGAAACCGATACGGCTCCGACCATCGAGATCACGGCGACCTCAACGGATGGCACAAGCAGCAACGCGACGTTCACCATCAACCTAACGGATGACACGAGCGAAAGCGGCATCAGCGCAGTGGTTGATAGCGATACAGATGCGAACGTGATCAGTGAAAGTGCGGTCAATGGCACCGAAGTGCAGATCACGGGTCTGGCGACGGATGCGGATGCGACGGACACAGTGACGTACGCGCTGACAGACGATTACAACGGTGCGTTCGAAATCGACGCGACCACAGGCGTGGTGACGGTGAAAGACGGCAGCAAGCTGGACTACGAAACCGATACGGCTCCGACCATCGAGATCACGGCGACCTCAACGGATGGCACAAGCAGCAACGCGACGTTCACCATCAACCTAACGGATGACACGAGCGAAAGCGGCATCAGCGCAGTGGTTGATAGCGATACAGATGCGAACGTGATCAGTGAAAGTGCGGTCAATGGCACCGAAGTGCAGATCACGGGTCTGGCGACGGATGCGGATGCGACGGACACAGTGACGTACGCGCTGACAGACGATTACAACGGTGCGTTCGAAATCGACGCGACCACAGGCGTGGTGACGGTGAAAGACGGCAGCAAGCTGGACTACGAAACCGATACGGCTCCGACCATCGAGATCACGGCGACCTCAACGGATGGCACAAGCAGCAACGCGACGTTCACCATCAACCTAACGGATGACACGAGCGAAAGCGGCATCAGCGCAGTGGTTGATAGCGATACAGATGCGAACGTGATCAGTGAAAGTGCGGTCAATGGCACCGAAGTGCAGATCACGGGTCTGGCGACGGATGCGGATGCGACGGACACAGTGACGTACGCGCTGACAGACGATTACAACGGTGCGTTCGAAATCGACGCGACCACAGGCGTGGTGACGGTGAAAGACGGCAGCAAGCTGGACTACGAAACCGATACGGCTCCGACCATCGAGATCACGGCGACCTCAACGGATGGCACAAGCAGCAACGCGACGTTCACCATCAACCTAACGGATGACACGAGCGAAAGCGGCATCAGCGCAGTGGTTGATAGCGATACAGATGCGAACGTGATCAGTGAAAGTGCGGTCAATGGCACCGAAGTGCAGATCACGGGTCTGGCGACGGATGCGGATGCGACGGACACAGTGACGTACGCGCTGACAGACGATTACAACGGTGCGTTCGAAATCGACGCGACCACAGGCGTGGTGACGGTGAAAGACGGCAGCAAGCTGGACTACGAAACCGATACGGCTCCGACCATCGAGATCACGGCGACCTCAACGGATGGCACAAGCAGCAACGCGACGTTCACCATCAACCTAACGGATGACACGAGCGAAAGCGGCATCAGCGCAGTGGTTGATAGCGATACAGATGCGAACGTGATCAGTGAAAGTGCGGTCAATGGCACCGAAGTGCAGATCACGGGTCTGGCGACGGATGCGGATGCGACGGACACAGTGACGTACGCGCTGACAGACGATTACAACGGTGCGTTCGAAATCGACGCGACCACAGGCGTGGTGACGGTGAAAGACGGCAGCAAGCTGGACTACGAAACCGATACGGCTCCGACCATCGAGATCACGGCGACCTCAACGGATGGCACAAGCAGCAACGCGACGTTCACCATCAACCTAACGGATGACACGAGCGAAAGCGGCATCAGCGCAGTGGTTGATAGCGATACAGATGCGAACGTGATCAGTGAAAGTGCGGTCAATGGCACCGAAGTGCAGATCACGGGTCTGGCGACGGATGCGGATGCGACGGACACAGTGACGTACGCGCTGACAGACGATTACAACGGTGCGTTCGAAATCGACGCGACCACAGGCGTGGTGACGGTGAAAGACGGCAGCAAGCTGGACTACGAAACCGATACGGCTCCGACCATCGAGATCACGGCGACCTCAACGGATGGCACAAGCAGCAACGCGACGTTCACCATCAACCTAACGGATGACACGAGCGAAAGCGGCATCAGCGCAGTGGTTGATAGCGATACAGATGCGAACGTGATCAGTGAAAGTGCGGTCAATGGCACCGAAGTGCAGATCACGGGTCTGGCGACGGATGCGGATGCGACGGACACAGTGACGTACGCGCTGACAGACGATTACAACGGTGCGTTCGAAATCGACGCGACCACAGGCGTGGTGACGGTGAAAGACGGCAGCAAGCTGGACTACGAAACCGATACGGCTCCGACCATCGAGATCACGGCGACCTCAACGGATGGCACAAGCAGCAACGCGACGTTCACCATCAACCTAACGGATGACACGAGCGAAAGCGGCATCAGCGCAGTGGTTGATAGCGATACAGATGCGAACGTGATCAGTGAAAGTGCGGTCAATGGCACCGAAGTGCAGATCACGGGTCTGGCGACGGATGCGGATGCGACGGACACAGTGACGTACGCGCTGACAGACGATTACAACGGTGCGTTCGAAATCGACGCGACCACAGGCGTGGTGACGGTGAAAGACGGCAGCAAGCTGGACTACGAAACCGATACGGCTCCGACCATCGAGATCACGGCGACCTCAACGGATGGCACAAGCAGCAACGCGACGTTCACCATCAACCTAACGGATGACACGAGCGAAAGCGGCATCAGCGCAGTGGTTGATAGCGATACAGATGCGAACGTGATCAGTGAAAGTGCGGTCAATGGCACCGAAGTGCAGATCACGGGTCTGGCGACGGATGCGGATGCGACGGACACAGTGACGTACGCGCTGACAGACGATTACAACGGTGCGTTCGAAATCGACGCGACCACAGGCGTGGTGACGGTGAAAGACGGCAGCAAGCTGGACTACGAAACCGATACGGCTCCGACCATCGAGATCACGGCGACCTCAACGGATGGCACAAGCAGCAACGCGACGTTCACCATCAACCTAACGGATGACACGAGCGAAAGCGGCATCAGCGCAGTGGTTGATAGCGATACAGATGCGAACGTGATCAGTGAAAGTGCGGTCAATGGCACCGAAGTGCAGATCACGGGTCTGGCGACGGATGCGGATGCGACGGACACAGTGACGTACGCGCTGACAGACGATTACAACGGTGCGTTCGAAATCGACGCGACCACAGGCGTGGTGACGGTGAAAGACGGCAGCAAGCTGGACTACGAAACCGATACGGCTCCGACCATCGAGATCACGGCGACCTCAACGGATGGCACAAGCAGCAACGCGACGTTCACCATCAACCTAACGGATGACACGAGCGAAAGCGGCATCAGCGCAGTGGTTGATAGCGATACAGATGCGAACGTGATCAGTGAAAGTGCGGTCAATGGCACCGAAGTGCAGATCACGGGTCTGGCGACGGATGCGGATGCGACGGACACAGTGACGTACGCGCTGACAGACGATTACAACGGTGCGTTCGAAATCGACGCGACCACAGGCGTGGTGACGGTGAAAGACGGCAGCAAGCTGGACTACGAAACCGATACGGCTCCGACCATCGAGATCACGGCGACCTCAACGGATGGCACAAGCAGCAACGCGACGTTCACCATCAACCTAACGGATGACACGAGCGAAAGCGGCATCAGCGCAGTGGTTGATAGCGATACAGATGCGAACGTGATCAGTGAAAGTGCGGTCAATGGCACCGAAGTGCAGATCACGGGTCTGGCGACGGATGCGGATGCGACGGACACAGTGACGTACGCGCTGACAGACGATTACAACGGTGCGTTCGAAATCGACGCGACCACAGGCGTGGTGACGGTGAAAGACGGCAGCAAGCTGGACTACGAAACCGATACGGCTCCGACCATCGAGATCACGGCGACCTCAACGGATGGCACAAGCAGCAACGCGACGTTCACCATCAACCTAACGGATGACACGAGCGAAAGCGGCATCAGCGCAGTGGTTGATAGCGATACAGATGCGAACGTGATCAGTGAAAGTGCGGTCAATGGCACCGAAGTGCAGATCACGGGTCTGGCGACGGATGCGGATGCGACGGACACAGTGACGTACGCGCTGACAGACGATTACAACGGTGCGTTCGAAATCGACGCGACCACAGGCGTGGTGACGGTGAAAGACGGCAGCAAGCTGGACTACGAAACCGATACGGCTCCGACCATCGAGATCACGGCGACCTCAACGGATGGCACAAGCAGCAACGCGACGTTCACCATCAACCTAACGGATGACACGAGCGAAAGCGGCATCAGCGCAGTGGTTGATAGCGATACAGATGCGAACGTGATCAGTGAAAGTGCGGTCAATGGCACCGAAGTGCAGATCACGGGTCTGGCGACGGATGCGGATGCGACGGACACAGTGACGTACGCGCTGACAGACGATTACAACGGTGCGTTCGAAATCGACGCGACCACAGGCGTGGTGACGGTGAAAGACGGCAGCAAGCTGGACTACGAAACCGATACGGCTCCGACCATCGAGATCACGGCGACCTCAACGGATGGCACAAGCAGCAACGCGACGTTCACCATCAACCTAACGGATGACACGAGCGAAAGCGGCATCAGCGCAGTGGTTGATAGCGATACAGATGCGAACGTGATCAGTGAAAGTGCGGTCAATGGCACCGAAGTGCAGATCACGGGTCTGGCGACGGATGCGGATGCGACGGACACAGTGACGTACGCGCTGACAGACGATTACAACGGTGCGTTCGAAATCGACGCGACCACAGGCGTGGTGACGGTGAAAGACGGCAGCAAGCTGGACTACGAAACCGATACGGCTCCGACCATCGAGATCACGGCGACCTCAACGGATGGCACAAGCAGCAACGCGACGTTCACCATCAACCTAACGGATGACACGAGCGAAAGCGGCATCAGCGCAGTGGTTGATAGCGATACAGATGCGAACGTGATCAGTGAAAGTGCGGTCAATGGCACCGAAGTGCAGATCACGGGTCTGGCGACGGATGCGGATGCGACGGACACAGTGACGTACGCGCTGACAGACGATTACAACGGTGCGTTCGAAATCGACGCGACCACAGGCGTGGTGACGGTGAAAGACGGCAGCAAGCTGGACTACGAAACCGATACGGCTCCGACCATCGAGATCACGGCGACCTCAACGGATGGCACAAGCAGCAACGCGACGTTCACCATCAACCTAACGGATGACACGAGCGAAAGCGGCATCAGCGCAGTGGTTGATAGCGATACAGATGCGAACGTGATCAGTGAAAGTGCGGTCAATGGCACCGAAGTGCAGATCACGGGTCTGGCGACGGATGCGGATGCGACGGACACAGTGACGTACGCGCTGACAGACGATTACAACGGTGCGTTCGAAATCGACGCGACCACAGGCGTGGTGACGGTGAAAGACGGCAGCAAGCTGGACTACGAAACCGATACGGCTCCGACCATCGAGATCACGGCGACCTCAACGGATGGCACAAGCAGCAACGCGACGTTCACCATCAACCTAACGGATGACACGAGCGAAAGCGGCATCAGCGCAGTGGTTGATAGCGATACAGATGCGAACGTGATCAGTGAAAGTGCGGTCAATGGCACCGAAGTGCAGATCACGGGTCTGGCGACGGATGCGGATGCGACGGACACAGTGACGTACGCGCTGACAGACGATTACAACGGTGCGTTCGAAATCGACGCGACCACAGGCGTGGTGACGGTGAAAGACGGCAGCAAGCTGGACTACGAAACCGATACGGCTCCGACCATCGAGATCACGGCGACCTCAACGGATGGCACAAGCAGCAACGCGACGTTCACCATCAACCTAACGGATGACACGAGCGAAAGCGGCATCAGCGCAGTGGTTGATAGCGATACAGATGCGAACGTGATCAGTGAAAGTGCGGTCAATGGCACCGAAGTGCAGATCACGGGTCTGGCGACGGATGCGGATGCGACGGACACAGTGACGTACGCGCTGACAGACGATTACAACGGTGCGTTCGAAATCGACGCGACCACAGGCGTGGTGACGGTGAAAGACGGCAGCAAGCTGGACTACGAAACCGATACGGCTCCGACCATCGAGATCACGGCGACCTCAACGGATGGCACAAGCAGCAACGCGACGTTCACCATCAACCTAACGGATGACACGAGCGAAAGCGGCATCAGCGCAGTGGTTGATAGCGATACAGATGCGAACGTGATCAGTGAAAGTGCGGTCAATGGCACCGAAGTGCAGATCACGGGTCTGGCGACGGATGCGGATGCGACGGACACAGTGACGTACGCGCTGACAGACGATTACAACGGTGCGTTCGAAATCGACGCGACCACAGGCGTGGTGACGGTGAAAGACGGCAGCAAGCTGGACTACGAAACCGATACGGCTCCGACCATCGAGATCACGGCGACCTCAACGGATGGCACAAGCAGCAACGCGACGTTCACCATCAACCTAACGGATGACACGAGCGAAAGCGGCATCAGCGCAGTGGTTGATAGCGATACAGATGCGAACGTGATCAGTGAAAGTGCGGTCAATGGCACCGAAGTGCAGATCACGGGTCTGGCGACGGATGCGGATGCGACGGACACAGTGACGTACGCGCTGACAGACGATTACAACGGTGCGTTCGAAATCGACGCGACCACAGGCGTGGTGACGGTGAAAGACGGCAGCAAGCTGGACTACGAAACCGATACGGCTCCGACCATCGAGATCACGGCGACCTCAACGGATGGCACAAGCAGCAACGCGACGTTCACCATCAACCTAACGGATGACACGAGCGAAAGCGGCATCAGCGCAGTGGTTGATAGCGATACAGATGCGAACGTGATCAGTGAAAGTGCGGTCAATGGCACCGAAGTGCAGATCACGGGTCTGGCGACGGATGCGGATGCGACGGACACAGTGACGTACGCGCTGACAGACGATTACAACGGTGCGTTCGAAATCGACGCGACCACAGGCGTGGTGACGGTGAAAGACGGCAGCAAGCTGGACTACGAAACCGATACGGCTCCGACCATCGAGATCACGGCGACCTCAACGGATGGCACAAGCAGCAACGCGACGTTCACCATCAACCTAACGGATGACACGAGCGAAAGCGGCATCAGCGCAGTGGTTGATAGCGATACAGATGCGAACGTGATCAGTGAAAGTGCGGTCAATGGCACCGAAGTGCAGATCACGGGTCTGGCGACGGATGCGGATGCGACGGACACAGTGACGTACGCGCTGACAGACGATTACAACGGTGCGTTCGAAATCGACGCGACCACAGGCGTGGTGACGGTGAAAGACGGCAGCAAGCTGGACTACGAAACCGATACGGCTCCGACCATCGAGATCACGGCGACCTCAACGGATGGCACAAGCAGCAACGCGACGTTCACCATCAACCTAACGGATGACACGAGCGAAAGCGGCATCAGCGCAGTGGTTGATAGCGATACAGATGCGAACGTGATCAGTGAAAGTGCGGTCAATGGCACCGAAGTGCAGATCACGGGTCTGGCGACGGATGCGGATGCGACGGACACAGTGACGTACGCGCTGACAGACGATTACAACGGTGCGTTCGAAATCGACGCGACCACAGGCGTGGTGACGGTGAAAGACGGCAGCAAGCTGGACTACGAAACCGATACGGCTCCGACCATCGAGATCACGGCGACCTCAACGGATGGCACAAGCAGCAACGCGACGTTCACCATCAACCTAACGGATGACACGAGCGAAAGCGGCATCAGCGCAGTGGTTGATAGCGATACAGATGCGAACGTGATCAGTGAAAGTGCGGTCAATGGCACCGAAGTGCAGATCACGGGTCTGGCGACGGATGCGGATGCGACGGACACAGTGACGTACGCGCTGACAGACGATTACAACGGTGCGTTCGAAATCGACGCGACCACAGGCGTGGTGACGGTGAAAGACGGCAGCAAGCTGGACTACGAAACCGATACGGCTCCGACCATCGAGATCACGGCGACCTCAACGGATGGCACAAGCAGCAACGCGACGTTCACCATCAACCTAACGGATGACACGAGCGAAAGCGGCATCAGCGCAGTGGTTGATAGCGATACAGATGCGAACGTGATCAGTGAAAGTGCGGTCAATGGCACCGAAGTGCAGATCACGGGTCTGGCGACGGATGCGGATGCGACGGACACAGTGACGTACGCGCTGACAGACGATTACAACGGTGCGTTCGAAATCGACGCGACCACAGGCGTGGTGACGGTGAAAGACGGCAGCAAGCTGGACTACGAAACCGATACGGCTCCGACCATCGAGATCACGGCGACCTCAACGGATGGCACAAGCAGCAACGCGACGTTCACCATCAACCTAACGGATGACACGAGCGAAAGCGGCATCAGCGCAGTGGTTGATAGCGATACAGATGCGAACGTGATCAGTGAAAGTGCGGTCAATGGCACCGAAGTGCAGATCACGGGTCTGGCGACGGATGCGGATGCGACGGACACAGTGACGTACGCGCTGACAGACGATTACAACGGTGCGTTCGAAATCGACGCGACCACAGGCGTGGTGACGGTGAAAGACGGCAGCAAGCTGGACTACGAAACCGATACGGCTCCGACCATCGAGATCACGGCGACCTCAACGGATGGCACAAGCAGCAACGCGACGTTCACCATCAACCTAACGGATGACACGAGCGAAAGCGGCATCAGCGCAGTGGTTGATAGCGATACAGATGCGAACGTGATCAGTGAAAGTGCGGTCAATGGCACCGAAGTGCAGATCACGGGTCTGGCGACGGATGCGGATGCGACGGACACAGTGACGTACGCGCTGACAGACGATTACAACGGTGCGTTCGAAATCGACGCGACCACAGGCGTGGTGACGGTGAAAGACGGCAGCAAGCTGGACTACGAAACCGATACGGCTCCGACCATCGAGATCACGGCGACCTCAACGGATGGCACAAGCAGCAACGCGACGTTCACCATCAACCTAACGGATGACACGAGCGAAAGCGGCATCAGCGCAGTGGTTGATAGCGATACAGATGCGAACGTGATCAGTGAAAGTGCGGTCAATGGCACCGAAGTGCAGATCACGGGTCTGGCGACGGATGCGGATGCGACGGACACAGTGACGTACGCGCTGACAGACGATTACAACGGTGCGTTCGAAATCGACGCGACCACAGGCGTGGTGACGGTGAAAGACGGCAGCAAGCTGGACTACGAAACCGATACGGCTCCGACCATCGAGATCACGGCGACCTCAACGGATGGCACAAGCAGCAACGCGACGTTCACCATCAACCTAACGGATGACACGAGCGAAAGCGGCATCAGCGCAGTGGTTGATAGCGATACAGATGCGAACGTGATCAGTGAAAGTGCGGTCAATGGCACCGAAGTGCAGATCACGGGTCTGGCGACGGATGCGGATGCGACGGACACAGTGACGTACGCGCTGACAGACGATTACAACGGTGCGTTCGAAATCGACGCGACCACAGGCGTGGTGACGGTGAAAGACGGCAGCAAGCTGGACTACGAAACCGATACGGCTCCGACCATCGAGATCACGGCGACCTCAACGGATGGCACAAGCAGCAACGCGACGTTCACCATCAACCTAACGGATGACACGAGCGAAAGCGGCATCAGCGCAGTGGTTGATAGCGATACAGATGCGAACGTGATCAGTGAAAGTGCGGTCAATGGCACCGAAGTGCAGATCACGGGTCTGGCGACGGATGCGGATGCGACGGACACAGTGACGTACGCGCTGACAGACGATTACAACGGTGCGTTCGAAATCGACGCGACCACAGGCGTGGTGACGGTGAAAGACGGCAGCAAGCTGGACTACGAAACCGATACGGCTCCGACCATCGAGATCACGGCGACCTCAACGGATGGCACAAGCAGCAACGCGACGTTCACCATCAACCTAACGGATGACACGAGCGAAAGCGGCATCAGCGCAGTGGTTGATAGCGATACAGATGCGAACGTGATCAGTGAAAGTGCGGTCAATGGCACCGAAGTGCAGATCACGGGTCTGGCGACGGATGCGGATGCGACGGACACAGTGACGTACGCGCTGACAGACGATTACAACGGTGCGTTCGAAATCGACGCGACCACAGGCGTGGTGACGGTGAAAGACGGCAGCAAGCTGGACTACGAAACCGATACGGCTCCGACCATCGAGATCACGGCGACCTCAACGGATGGCACAAGCAGCAACGCGACGTTCACCATCAACCTAACGGATGACACGAGCGAAAGCGGCATCAGCGCAGTGGTTGATAGCGATACAGATGCGAACGTGATCAGTGAAAGTGCGGTCAATGGCACCGAAGTGCAGATCACGGGTCTGGCGACGGATGCGGATGCGACGGACACAGTGACGTACGCGCTGACAGACGATTACAACGGTGCGTTCGAAATCGACGCGACCACAGGCGTGGTGACGGTGAAAGACGGCAGCAAGCTGGACTACGAAACCGATACGGCTCCGACCATCGAGATCACGGCGACCTCAACGGATGGCACAAGCAGCAACGCGACGTTCACCATCAACCTAACGGATGACACGAGCGAAAGCGGCATCAGCGCAGTGGTTGATAGCGATACAGATGCGAACGTGATCAGTGAAAGTGCGGTCAATGGCACCGAAGTGCAGATCACGGGTCTGGCGACGGATGCGGATGCGACGGACACAGTGACGTACGCGCTGACAGACGATTACAACGGTGCGTTCGAAATCGACGCGACCACAGGCGTGGTGACGGTGAAAGACGGCAGCAAGCTGGACTACGAAACCGATACGGCTCCGACCATCGAGATCACGGCGACCTCAACGGATGGCACAAGCAGCAACGCGACGTTCACCATCAACCTAACGGATGACACGAGCGAAAGCGGCATCAGCGCAGTGGTTGATAGCGATACAGATGCGAACGTGATCAGTGAAAGTGCGGTCAATGGCACCGAAGTGCAGATCACGGGTCTGGCGACGGATGCGGATGCGACGGACACAGTGACGTACGCGCTGACAGACGATTACAACGGTGCGTTCGAAATCGACGCGACCACAGGCGTGGTGACGGTGAAAGACGGCAGCAAGCTGGACTACGAAACCGATACGGCTCCGACCATCGAGATCACGGCGACCTCAACGGATGGCACAAGCAGCAACGCGACGTTCACCATCAACCTAACGGATGACACGAGCGAAAGCGGCATCAGCGCAGTGGTTGATAGCGATACAGATGCGAACGTGATCAGTGAAAGTGCGGTCAATGGCACCGAAGTGCAGATCACGGGTCTGGCGACGGATGCGGATGCGACGGACACAGTGACGTACGCGCTGACAGACGATTACAACGGTGCGTTCGAAATCGACGCGACCACAGGCGTGGTGACGGTGAAAGACGGCAGCAAGCTGGACTACGAAACCGATACGGCTCCGACCATCGAGATCACGGCGACCTCAACGGATGGCACAAGCAGCAACGCGACGTTCACCATCAACCTAACGGATGACACGAGCGAAAGCGGCATCAGCGCAGTGGTTGATAGCGATACAGATGCGAACGTGATCAGTGAAAGTGCGGTCAATGGCACCGAAGTGCAGATCACGGGTCTGGCGACGGATGCGGATGCGACGGACACAGTGACGTACGCGCTGACAGACGATTACAACGGTGCGTTCGAAATCGACGCGACCACAGGCGTGGTGACGGTGAAAGACGGCAGCAAGCTGGACTACGAAACCGATACGGCTCCGACCATCGAGATCACGGCGACCTCAACGGATGGCACAAGCAGCAACGCGACGTTCACCATCAACCTAACGGATGACACGAGCGAAAGCGGCATCAGCGCAGTGGTTGATAGCGATACAGATGCGAACGTGATCAGTGAAAGTGCGGTCAATGGCACCGAAGTGCAGATCACGGGTCTGGCGACGGATGCGGATGCGACGGACACAGTGACGTACGCGCTGACAGACGATTACAACGGTGCGTTCGAAATCGACGCGACCACAGGCGTGGTGACGGTGAAAGACGGCAGCAAGCTGGACTACGAAACCGATACGGCTCCGACCATCGAGATCACGGCGACCTCAACGGATGGCACAAGCAGCAACGCGACGTTCACCATCAACCTAACGGATGACACGAGCGAAAGCGGCATCAGCGCAGTGGTTGATAGCGATACAGATGCGAACGTGATCAGTGAAAGTGCGGTCAATGGCACCGAAGTGCAGATCACGGGTCTGGCGACGGATGCGGATGCGACGGACACAGTGACGTACGCGCTGACAGACGATTACAACGGTGCGTTCGAAATCGACGCGACCACAGGCGTGGTGACGGTGAAAGACGGCAGCAAGCTGGACTACGAAACCGATACGGCTCCGACCATCGAGATCACGGCGACCTCAACGGATGGCACAAGCAGCAACGCGACGTTCACCATCAACCTAACGGATGACACGAGCGAAAGCGGCATCAGCGCAGTGGTTGATAGCGATACAGATGCGAACGTGATCAGTGAAAGTGCGGTCAATGGCACCGAAGTGCAGATCACGGGTCTGGCGACGGATGCGGATGCGACGGACACAGTGACGTACGCGCTGACAGACGATTACAACGGTGCGTTCGAAATCGACGCGACCACAGGCGTGGTGACGGTGAAAGACGGCAGCAAGCTGGACTACGAAACCGATACGGCTCCGACCATCGAGATCACGGCGACCTCAACGGATGGCACAAGCAGCAACGCGACGTTCACCATCAACCTAACGGATGACACGAGCGAAAGCGGCATCAGCGCAGTGGTTGATAGCGATACAGATGCGAACGTGATCAGTGAAAGTGCGGTCAATGGCACCGAAGTGCAGATCACGGGTCTGGCGACGGATGCGGATGCGACGGACACAGTGACGTACGCGCTGACAGACGATTACAACGGTGCGTTCGAAATCGACGCGACCACAGGCGTGGTGACGGTGAAAGACGGCAGCAAGCTGGACTACGAAACCGATACGGCTCCGACCATCGAGATCACGGCGACCTCAACGGATGGCACAAGCAGCAACGCGACGTTCACCATCAACCTAACGGATGACACGAGCGAAAGCGGCATCAGCGCAGTGGTTGATAGCGATACAGATGCGAACGTGATCAGTGAAAGTGCGGTCAATGGCACCGAAGTGCAGATCACGGGTCTGGCGACGGATGCGGATGCGACGGACACAGTGACGTACGCGCTGACAGACGATTACAACGGTGCGTTCGAAATCGACGCGACCACAGGCGTGGTGACGGTGAAAGACGGCAGCAAGCTGGACTACGAAACCGATACGGCTCCGACCATCGAGATCACGGCGACCTCAACGGATGGCACAAGCAGCAACGCGACGTTCACCATCAACCTAACGGATGACACGAGCGAAAGCGGCATCAGCGCAGTGGTTGATAGCGATACAGATGCGAACGTGATCAGTGAAAGTGCGGTCAATGGCACCGAAGTGCAGATCACGGGTCTGGCGACGGATGCGGATGCGACGGACACAGTGACGTACGCGCTGACAGACGATTACAACGGTGCGTTCGAAATCGACGCGACCACAGGCGTGGTGACGGTGAAAGACGGCAGCAAGCTGGACTACGAAACCGATACGGCTCCGACCATCGAGATCACGGCGACCTCAACGGATGGCACAAGCAGCAACGCGACGTTCACCATCAACCTAACGGATGACACGAGCGAAAGCGGCATCAGCGCAGTGGTTGATAGCGATACAGATGCGAACGTGATCAGTGAAAGTGCGGTCAATGGCACCGAAGTGCAGATCACGGGTCTGGCGACGGATGCGGATGCGACGGACACAGTGACGTACGCGCTGACAGACGATTACAACGGTGCGTTCGAAATCGACGCGACCACAGGCGTGGTGACGGTGAAAGACGGCAGCAAGCTGGACTACGAAACCGATACGGCTCCGACCATCGAGATCACGGCGACCTCAACGGATGGCACAAGCAGCAACGCGACGTTCACCATCAACCTAACGGATGACACGAGCGAAAGCGGCATCAGCGCAGTGGTTGATAGCGATACAGATGCGAACGTGATCAGTGAAAGTGCGGTCAATGGCACCGAAGTGCAGATCACGGGTCTGGCGACGGATGCGGATGCGACGGACACAGTGACGTACGCGCTGACAGACGATTACAACGGTGCGTTCGAAATCGACGCGACCACAGGCGTGGTGACGGTGAAAGACGGCAGCAAGCTGGACTACGAAACCGATACGGCTCCGACCATCGAGATCACGGCGACCTCAACGGATGGCACAAGCAGCAACGCGACGTTCACCATCAACCTAACGGATGACACGAGCGAAAGCGGCATCAGCGCAGTGGTTGATAGCGATACAGATGCGAACGTGATCAGTGAAAGTGCGGTCAATGGCACCGAAGTGCAGATCACGGGTCTGGCGACGGATGCGGATGCGACGGACACAGTGACGTACGCGCTGACAGACGATTACAACGGTGCGTTCGAAATCGACGCGACCACAGGCGTGGTGACGGTGAAAGACGGCAGCAAGCTGGACTACGAAACCGATACGGCTCCGACCATCGAGATCACGGCGACCTCAACGGATGGCACAAGCAGCAACGCGACGTTCACCATCAACCTAACGGATGACACGAGCGAAAGCGGCATCAGCGCAGTGGTTGATAGCGATACAGATGCGAACGTGATCAGTGAAAGTGCGGTCAATGGCACCGAAGTGCAGATCACGGGTCTGGCGACGGATGCGGATGCGACGGACACAGTGACGTACGCGCTGACAGACGATTACAACGGTGCGTTCGAAATCGACGCGACCACAGGCGTGGTGACGGTGAAAGACGGCAGCAAGCTGGACTACGAAACCGATACGGCTCCGACCATCGAGATCACGGCGACCTCAACGGATGGCACAAGCAGCAACGCGACGTTCACCATCAACCTAACGGATGACACGAGCGAAAGCGGCATCAGCGCAGTGGTTGATAGCGATACAGATGCGAACGTGATCAGTGAAAGTGCGGTCAATGGCACCGAAGTGCAGATCACGGGTCTGGCGACGGATGCGGATGCGACGGACACAGTGACGTACGCGCTGACAGACGATTACAACGGTGCGTTCGAAATCGACGCGACCACAGGCGTGGTGACGGTGAAAGACGGCAGCAAGCTGGACTACGAAACCGATACGGCTCCGACCATCGAGATCACGGCGACCTCAACGGATGGCACAAGCAGCAACGCGACGTTCACCATCAACCTAACGGATGACACGAGCGAAAGCGGCATCAGCGCAGTGGTTGATAGCGATACAGATGCGAACGTGATCAGTGAAAGTGCGGTCAATGGCACCGAAGTGCAGATCACGGGTCTGGCGACGGATGCGGATGCGACGGACACAGTGACGTACGCGCTGACAGACGATTACAACGGTGCGTTCGAAATCGACGCGACCACAGGCGTGGTGACGGTGAAAGACGGCAGCAAGCTGGACTACGAAACCGATACGGCTCCGACCATCGAGATCACGGCGACCTCAACGGATGGCACAAGCAGCAACGCGACGTTCACCATCAACCTAACGGATGACACGAGCGAAAGCGGCATCAGCGCAGTGGTTGATAGCGATACAGATGCGAACGTGATCAGTGAAAGTGCGGTCAATGGCACCGAAGTGCAGATCACGGGTCTGGCGACGGATGCGGATGCGACGGACACAGTGACGTACGCGCTGACAGACGATTACAACGGTGCGTTCGAAATCGACGCGACCACAGGCGTGGTGACGGTGAAAGACGGCAGCAAGCTGGACTACGAAACCGATACGGCTCCGACCATCGAGATCACGGCGACCTCAACGGATGGCACAAGCAGCAACGCGACGTTCACCATCAACCTAACGGATGACACGAGCGAAAGCGGCATCAGCGCAGTGGTTGATAGCGATACAGATGCGAACGTGATCAGTGAAAGTGCGGTCAATGGCACCGAAGTGCAGATCACGGGTCTGGCGACGGATGCGGATGCGACGGACACAGTGACGTACGCGCTGACAGACGATTACAACGGTGCGTTCGAAATCGACGCGACCACAGGCGTGGTGACGGTGAAAGACGGCAGCAAGCTGGACTACGAAACCGATACGGCTCCGACCATCGAGATCACGGCGACCTCAACGGATGGCACAAGCAGCAACGCGACGTTCACCATCAACCTAACGGATGACACGAGCGAAAGCGGCATCAGCGCAGTGGTTGATAGCGATACAGATGCGAACGTGATCAGTGAAAGTGCGGTCAATGGCACCGAAGTGCAGATCACGGGTCTGGCGACGGATGCGGATGCGACGGACACAGTGACGTACGCGCTGACAGACGATTACAACGGTGCGTTCGAAATCGACGCGACCACAGGCGTGGTGACGGTGAAAGACGGCAGCAAGCTGGACTACGAAACCGATACGGCTCCGACCATCGAGATCACGGCGACCTCAACGGATGGCACAAGCAGCAACGCGACGTTCACCATCAACCTAACGGATGACACGAGCGAAAGCGGCATCAGCGCAGTGGTTGATAGCGATACAGATGCGAACGTGATCAGTGAAAGTGCGGTCAATGGCACCGAAGTGCAGATCACGGGTCTGGCGACGGATGCGGATGCGACGGACACAGTGACGTACGCGCTGACAGACGATTACAACGGTGCGTTCGAAATCGACGCGACCACAGGCGTGGTGACGGTGAAAGACGGCAGCAAGCTGGACTACGAAACCGATACGGCTCCGACCATCGAGATCACGGCGACCTCAACGGATGGCACAAGCAGCAACGCGACGTTCACCATCAACCTAACGGATGACACGAGCGAAAGCGGCATCAGCGCAGTGGTTGATAGCGATACAGATGCGAACGTGATCAGTGAAAGTGCGGTCAATGGCACCGAAGTGCAGATCACGGGTCTGGCGACGGATGCGGATGCGACGGACACAGTGACGTACGCGCTGACAGACGATTACAACGGTGCGTTCGAAATCGACGCGACCACAGGCGTGGTGACGGTGAAAGACGGCAGCAAGCTGGACTACGAAACCGATACGGCTCCGACCATCGAGATCACGGCGACCTCAACGGATGGCACAAGCAGCAACGCGACGTTCACCATCAACCTAACGGATGACACGAGCGAAAGCGGCATCAGCGCAGTGGTTGATAGCGATACAGATGCGAACGTGATCAGTGAAAGTGCGGTCAATGGCACCGAAGTGCAGATCACGGGTCTGGCGACGGATGCGGATGCGACGGACACAGTGACGTACGCGCTGACAGACGATTACAACGGTGCGTTCGAAATCGACGCGACCACAGGCGTGGTGACGGTGAAAGACGGCAGCAAGCTGGACTACGAAACCGATACGGCTCCGACCATCGAGATCACGGCGACCTCAACGGATGGCACAAGCAGCAACGCGACGTTCACCATCAACCTAACGGATGACACGAGCGAAAGCGGCATCAGCGCAGTGGTTGATAGCGATACAGATGCGAACGTGATCAGTGAAAGTGCGGTCAATGGCACCGAAGTGCAGATCACGGGTCTGGCGACGGATGCGGATGCGACGGACACAGTGACGTACGCGCTGACAGACGATTACAACGGTGCGTTCGAAATCGACGCGACCACAGGCGTGGTGACGGTGAAAGACGGCAGCAAGCTGGACTACGAAACCGATACGGCTCCGACCATCGAGATCACGGCGACCTCAACGGATGGCACAAGCAGCAACGCGACGTTCACCATCAACCTAACGGATGACACGAGCGAAAGCGGCATCAGCGCAGTGGTTGATAGCGATACAGATGCGAACGTGATCAGTGAAAGTGCGGTCAATGGCACCGAAGTGCAGATCACGGGTCTGGCGACGGATGCGGATGCGACGGACACAGTGACGTACGCGCTGACAGACGATTACAACGGTGCGTTCGAAATCGACGCGACCACAGGCGTGGTGACGGTGAAAGACGGCAGCAAGCTGGACTACGAAACCGATACGGCTCCGACCATCGAGATCACGGCGACCTCAACGGATGGCACAAGCAGCAACGCGACGTTCACCATCAACCTAACGGATGACACGAGCGAAAGCGGCATCAGCGCAGTGGTTGATAGCGATACAGATGCGAACGTGATCAGTGAAAGTGCGGTCAATGGCACCGAAGTGCAGATCACGGGTCTGGCGACGGATGCGGATGCGACGGACACAGTGACGTACGCGCTGACAGACGATTACAACGGTGCGTTCGAAATCGACGCGACCACAGGCGTGGTGACGGTGAAAGACGGCAGCAAGCTGGACTACGAAACCGATACGGCTCCGACCATCGAGATCACGGCGACCTCAACGGATGGCACAAGCAGCAACGCGACGTTCACCATCAACCTAACGGATGACACGAGCGAAAGCGGCATCAGCGCAGTGGTTGATAGCGATACAGATGCGAACGTGATCAGTGAAAGTGCGGTCAATGGCACCGAAGTGCAGATCACGGGTCTGGCGACGGATGCGGATGCGACGGACACAGTGACGTACGCGCTGACAGACGATTACAACGGTGCGTTCGAAATCGACGCGACCACAGGCGTGGTGACGGTGAAAGACGGCAGCAAGCTGGACTACGAAACCGATACGGCTCCGACCATCGAGATCACGGCGACCTCAACGGATGGCACAAGCAGCAACGCGACGTTCACCATCAACCTAACGGATGACACGAGCGAAAGCGGCATCAGCGCAGTGGTTGATAGCGATACAGATGCGAACGTGATCAGTGAAAGTGCGGTCAATGGCACCGAAGTGCAGATCACGGGTCTGGCGACGGATGCGGATGCGACGGACACAGTGACGTACGCGCTGACAGACGATTACAACGGTGCGTTCGAAATCGACGCGACCACAGGCGTGGTGACGGTGAAAGACGGCAGCAAGCTGGACTACGAAACCGATACGGCTCCGACCATCGAGATCACGGCGACCTCAACGGATGGCACAAGCAGCAACGCGACGTTCACCATCAACCTAACGGATGACACGAGCGAAAGCGGCATCAGCGCAGTGGTTGATAGCGATACAGATGCGAACGTGATCAGTGAAAGTGCGGTCAATGGCACCGAAGTGCAGATCACGGGTCTGGCGACGGATGCGGATGCGACGGACACAGTGACGTACGCGCTGACAGACGATTACAACGGTGCGTTCGAAATCGACGCGACCACAGGCGTGGTGACGGTGAAAGACGGCAGCAAGCTGGACTACGAAACCGATACGGCTCCGACCATCGAGATCACGGCGACCTCAACGGATGGCACAAGCAGCAACGCGACGTTCACCATCAACCTAACGGATGACACGAGCGAAAGCGGCATCAGCGCAGTGGTTGATAGCGATACAGATGCGAACGTGATCAGTGAAAGTGCGGTCAATGGCACCGAAGTGCAGATCACGGGTCTGGCGACGGATGCGGATGCGACGGACACAGTGACGTACGCGCTGACAGACGATTACAACGGTGCGTTCGAAATCGACGCGACCACAGGCGTGGTGACGGTGAAAGACGGCAGCAAGCTGGACTACGAAACCGATACGGCTCCGACCATCGAGATCACGGCGACCTCAACGGATGGCACAAGCAGCAACGCGACGTTCACCATCAACCTAACGGATGACACGAGCGAAAGCGGCATCAGCGCAGTGGTTGATAGCGATACAGATGCGAACGTGATCAGTGAAAGTGCGGTCAATGGCACCGAAGTGCAGATCACGGGTCTGGCGACGGATGCGGATGCGACGGACACAGTGACGTACGCGCTGACAGACGATTACAACGGTGCGTTCGAAATCGACGCGACCACAGGCGTGGTGACGGTGAAAGACGGCAGCAAGCTGGACTACGAAACCGATACGGCTCCGACCATCGAGATCACGGCGACCTCAACGGATGGCACAAGCAGCAACGCGACGTTCACCATCAACCTAACGGATGACACGAGCGAAAGCGGCATCAGCGCAGTGGTTGATAGCGATACAGATGCGAACGTGATCAGTGAAAGTGCGGTCAATGGCACCGAAGTGCAGATCACGGGTCTGGCGACGGATGCGGATGCGACGGACACAGTGACGTACGCGCTGACAGACGATTACAACGGTGCGTTCGAAATCGACGCGACCACAGGCGTGGTGACGGTGAAAGACGGCAGCAAGCTGGACTACGAAACCGATACGGCTCCGACCATCGAGATCACGGCGACCTCAACGGATGGCACAAGCAGCAACGCGACGTTCACCATCAACCTAACGGATGACACGAGCGAAAGCGGCATCAGCGCAGTGGTTGATAGCGATACAGATGCGAACGTGATCAGTGAAAGTGCGGTCAATGGCACCGAAGTGCAGATCACGGGTCTGGCGACGGATGCGGATGCGACGGACACAGTGACGTACGCGCTGACAGACGATTACAACGGTGCGTTCGAAATCGACGCGACCACAGGCGTGGTGACGGTGAAAGACGGCAGCAAGCTGGACTACGAAACCGATACGGCTCCGACCATCGAGATCACGGCGACCTCAACGGATGGCACAAGCAGCAACGCGACGTTCACCATCAACCTAACGGATGTGAACGAAGCGCCAAACGCCAACGATGACACATACACACATACTCAAGGTTTATCAGGCGCTTATTACGGACACAATAGTCAAGTGAGCAGTGTAGCGGTTGCCCTTTCAGTGATTAACGCTGGTGATCCAGATGTCACTTTTACAGCAACGGATCTTGATTACTCCTTGAGCGTGACGAGTGGAGTCGATGATGATACGCAATTAAGAGACTTCTTAGGTGACGACGCGGATAGTATTTCTGGCAATGTTCCTAACGGAACAACCGATGGGGTGTTCAATTTAACTGGGGCAATTTATTTAGATGAAGGGGAATTTGCGCTTAAGGTGAATGCTGACGACGGTTATTCAATCGTAATTGATAGAGTTGTCGTTGCTGAAGTGGACCGTAACCAATCACCAACAGAACGAATTCATGATGTTTTTGAAATTACTGATGCTGGTTATCACACCATAGAAATTGTTTATTGGGACCAAGGCGGTAACGCTGTACTTGATATTGACATTGGCCAGTATGATGAAGACGGTAATCTGATTGGTGCGTTTACTCCATTGTTGGACGCTCCTACATTAAATGATGAGTTAAGTACCGTAGAAGATGTCGCGCTAATAATTGATCCAGAAACACTATTAGGTAATGACACAGATCCTGATGGCGATGTGTTAAGCATTATTAGTGTACAAGATGAAAATAATGGAAGAGCGTCTATTGACCCTATAACGGGTAAAATCATTTTTGAGCCAGCAGAGAACTATAGCGGAGAGGCTACATTTACTTATACAGTTTCTGATAATAATGGTGGGTCAAGCACAGCAAAAGTAACTGTCTTTGTTAGTAAAGTTAATGATGCGCCAGCTCTCGATTCGGATACAAGCTTTGTAAAAGAAGAGCAGAGCGCTACAGGCAATGTCTTGACTAATGATTATGATCAAGACGATATACTCACAGTTGATAGTTTCCGTGTCGATGGTCAAATTTCGATGGCTGGCAATGCTTTGACACTGAGTGGGATTGGTTCAATTGTGATTGAATCTAATGGTGATTATGTATTTACTCCAATATCTCATTGGAGTGGGGATGTGCCAGCTATTGAGTACACGACGAATACTGGTGCTAGTGCTAGCCTTAATATCAAAGTTGAGGCTGTAGCTGATATTCCAACGATTGAACCGCTGGAAGAAAGTAAAGTTGTTTTCGATTCAGGGTTTGAAACAGGAGTCAATGGTCAAGGGTTTTATAGTCAAGTTGGAGCTTGGAAGCCTGCCTCGGGGGCTGAATCGATTGAAGTTTGGGTTAATGGGTCTCAAATGCTGACTGGTAATGGTCGTTATATCACGGTTAATGCATCGGAAGGGCAGAATATTGTTGAACTAAACAGCTCTGAAAATTTTGCTAATGCTAGTGGTATACAAACAAATCTTGATACAACTTCAGGAAAACTGTACACGATTACGCTTGATGTCGCACCTAGACCCGGCTATGGAGCTTCGGTTAATTCGTTTGATGTTGTTGTTGATGGTATTGTTGTGGGAACTTGGAGTGCTTCAGGCATAGGTGATAATTCACTAAATTGGAATGAAGTTCAGTTTAGTTTTATGGGATCTGATGATATTACCAATATTCAACTGATTGAGTCTGGGGTAGATAATAGACAAGGCCGTGGCGTTCTTATTGATGATATTAAAATAGTAGAACACGATGGAGTTCAAGCTGGAAATTCCGACCCACAAACTCATATTGAACTTGTCGAGTATATTAATGGTTCATTAGTTGATATTGACGGTTCTGAGTCGTTAAGTTATGAAATTGGTAATATTCCTCTAGGTGGTTATATCTATGTCGGAGGGGTACTTCTTACACCAATTGATGGTAAGATCACACTTACTACTGAGCAATTACAAGTCGCTAAACTTGCATTTGATAAGGCGATGATAGGCTCTTTTTCATTGACAGTTTCTTCGATTGCGCTTGAAGCCTCTAACGATAGTTCAGCTAAATCAGTACCGGCAGTTATTGATTTTGTAATTGCTAAAGAAGGTGTTAACACTTCCCCTATTACCTCTGATAGTGATCTTATTTTGACCGGTGATTTTAATGATCAGATCACATCGGGTTGGGTGCAGTCGCCAGGCTTAACGCCTGTTCGTTATGATATTGGTGATGCTAATATTATTGATAGTCAAGCGGGTAATGACCATGTTGCTTCTGGTAATGGTAATGACACAATAATGCTTGGCGAGAGTCATACCCCTGGTTTTGATGAAACCCCATCAGCTTATCAAGCTGCTATTGTTGAGAAAAATCAGTTTGCAGCTGGTTCAGATGCCTCAAAACTGAATGAACACGACCTCGACTCATTTGTTAGTGGCTATAGCCCTTCTGCGCATGTCGATGCAGCTCATGCTGGCGATGGTAGTGATAGTGTTTATGGTCAAGAAGGTATCGACTTAATTTATGGTGGTAATGGTGATGATTATTTAGATGGTGGTATTGGCGATGATGTTTTGAGAGGCGGTGTTGGTAGCGATACATTAGTTGGCGGTTCGGGTAATGATATTCTTATTGGCGGAACGGGTAATGATATTCTTACTGGCGGAGAAGGTGATGACATCTTCAAATGGGTTGATGACTCATTAGATAACCAAGAAGATGTGATTACTGACTTTAATCGTGATAGTGATAATATCGATTTGTCCGAGCTTGTGTCTGATACCGGAAGTTCTGACATGAATGATTTACTGTCAAAGATTGATGTTTCAATTGATGGGGAAGATCTTACCTTAACAATCCCATTTGGCTCTGAAAATCAAACCATTGTGCTTGATCATGCTGCAACTCAGTTCAATGAGTTTACAGAACAACCTGATGGACACTATTCTCAATCTGACATGTTAGCAATTTTGAATATACTTCAAGTGGACTAATTTAAAGTATTAGAAAAAGAGCCGAAAGGCCCTTTTTTAAGTTTCATCGCGGCTTTCCGGGGAAAGCCGCTTCTTTCGTCATGAAGAGGTAGTTGTTCTATATAGCTTTTGAGGCGCTTCGTTATACGAGCAGAAGGCTCCAACCAAGATAGAGATTCTGTTTTTATACCGCAGTCACAACACTTAATTCTTCGTGTTTGAACGGAAAGTTCAACAGGAACACCGATCAACATAGCTTCTTTTTCATGGCGCCATTGATATTCATGGATAGCTTCGGCTCCAAGGCCACAAAGGTATTTAGCCTCAGAGTTAGGTTTAAAAATCAGGTTAATCAGTGATGATGTCTGATGAGACTTTACTATTTGAAAGCCTTCTCAGAATGAAGATAGGAAAGTATGATTCAGCATGAAAACGGTAGTTTGTGTATGATTTTTGTTTGGCGACTAAACCATATCACTTACTACCGTTTTTGTTATTAGTTCCCGTGAATCCGCGATGAACCTTTTTATTACGTCTATTTGGCTATGAAAACTAGACTCTAAAGCACTAGAATTAAAGCACCTTACAAGCAAAACCTTTTAGGTAGAAACCTTCTGGGTAAGCTGTATCGATCAAGTGATCGGCAGCTTGCTCGAAGCGTTCAACAAACTTCACTGTTCTGCCCGCATCTAGAGCGGCATCAGCAATGATCTTTTGGAATAAGTCAGCCCCCATCAAACCTGAGCAAGAGTAGGTGAGTAGTGTTCCACCTGGCTTCAGGATTTGCATTGCTAGCATGTTAACGTCTTTGTAGCCGTTAGCGCCTGAAGTTAGGTTGTTCTTGCTTGAAACAAACTTTGGTGGGTCCATTATCACTACGTCAAACTTAGTGCCCTGGTCACGGTATTCTCGAAGTAGTTTGAATACGTCAGCGTTTAGGAATACAGCACGCTTTTTCGAGATATCAAACTCGTTAAGTTCAGCGTTGAACTTAGCTGTATCAAGAGCAAGTTGAGATACGTCTGCGTTGATCACACGCTTCGCGTCGCCTTTAAGTGCGTAAAGGCCAAAGCCACCGGTGTATGAGAAACAGTTAAGGACATCTTTGCCTTTAACGTACTTCATAGATTCTTTGCGACTATCACGTTGGTCCATATAGAAGCCCGTTTTGTGGCCTTCCATAATGTTCACGCTGATCTTCACGCCGTTTTCTTCAATGACTACTGACTTAGGTGGCTCTACGCCATGCAGTACGCCGACGGTTTGCTCTAAACCTTCTTTTTTACGAACCGCTACGTCAGAGCGTTCGTAAATATTACATTCAGGGAAGCATTCAACTAAAGCTTCAACGATAACGCTTTTGTTGAATTCCGCGCCAGCACTCAGTAGTTGGCAAACTAAGAAGTCTTGGTACTTGTCGATAGTAATACCTGGCAGGCCGTCAGATTCAGCCGCTGTTAATCGGTACCCCGTTAGGCCGTCACGTTCGATGATATCATCACGTAGTGATTGTGCGTCTTTAAATCTTTTGATGAAAAACGCTTTATTGATTTCTTCTTTTTCAAATGTCCAAACACGAGCGCGAATTTGAGATTCTGGTGAGTAAGCTGCTTTTGCGAGCCACTGACCATTTTGAGCATATACGTCTACAGTTTCACCTTGTTGTGGTTCGCCTTCGACCTTATCGATACCGCGTGAAAATACCCAAGGGTGTTTACGGCGTAGTGATTTATCTCGGCCTTTAGCTAGATGAATTGAAGGAGTCATAATTTACTCTGTTTGTTGAATTTGAAGGAGGGGTATTGTCGGGGAAGTACAAGGGAAAAGCAAATAAGAAAGGGCTGCAGAAGCAGCCCTAGCAATGATTAATTAACACATAGTGGTTAGATGTGAGTATTAAGCTTTAAGACCTGTCAGCAAACCTTCCATCGTATCGCTTTGCTTACGAAGTTGGTCAACATTTACATTACTCTTACTGATCATTTCACAGATGCTGTCTGATTGATGACGAATTTCTTCAACACTTTGTGCAATGTTGTCAGCAACAACACCTTGCTCTTCAGCAGCAGTAGCAATTTGAGTGCTGCTATCAGAAATAGATTGGTTCTTTTCAGCTAACGATCCAATCTCAACGTTTACTTCCGACATCAATGTTTGACCTTCGTTAGCATTGCTAACAGTCACTTCCATCAATTTTGTCAGTGATTGGCTGTTACGTTGTAATGATTCGATCATGCTCTGGATTTCAACCGTTGCTTGTTGAGTACGGCCGGCAAGGGCACGGACTTCATCGGCAACAACAGCAAATCCACGACCTTGCTCGCCAGCACGTGCAGCCTCAATGGCAGCATTCAGGGCTAATAGGTTAGTTTGTTCAGAGATGCCATTGATGGTTGCGACCACTTCATCAATTTGCGCTGCGTTAGCATCAAGCTCTTCTACCGCTTGCGAAGCTGATTGAATTTCTTGAGATAGGCTTGAGATAGATTCCAATGTATTTGAAACTTTTACTTGGCCACTCTGTGCAACACCGCGAGCGTCCATAGTTTGAGAGCTAGACTCATGAGCAAGGGTAGCGACTTCACGAATCGTAGCTGCCATTTGTTCCGTTGCACTTGCTAAACTATTCAGGTGTTCTTGTTGGTTACCCGAGATGTCTGAGCTCTGTTGTGTCGACTGGTTTAAGTCAGAACTGATCTGCTGCATGAGTGCGACAGACTCTTGGATTGATAGAACCATGTTTTGTTCACGTTCTGCTACCTTATCAATAGTAATTGCGATTTCACTGAACTCATCACGAACGAGGAAGTAGTTCATACGACAGGTGAGATCACCACTCGCTAGCGTGCTTAACGCTTTGTTCATAGAGAACATTGCGCCACCGATGAAAGTCATGATGTAGTAAACACCCAGCGCGATCAGCGTTAGGGTTACTGCGATAATTGAAACCTGAGTCGTAGATAGAGCTGACCATAAGTTTTGATCATGGTTAGCAACCAAGCTGAATGCACCGTTCATAACTGAGACGGAACCAACACCATAGCCTAAAGAGATGGTTTCAGAATTACTGACAAGTTGAGCAACTTGATCTTTCGTCAGTTGACCCGCTTCGATAAGCCCTTTCATCAGGAGCATTTCTTCTTGATAAAGATGAGCAAGTAAAGAGTCCGCTGCGCTATCTAAAACAAGAGTTAATATAACCAGGGCGAGAAGAGGTAATAAGAAGAGTAGATAGAACTTTTCTTGGATTTTTAGGTGAATGAGATATTTGTCAATCCAACGAAATGGGATTTCTTTCATAATCGTTATACTCGAAGTAAGTCCACCAATAAGCGGTGAATGAATAGAGTCGCAACTATATCATTCATACAATTTATGAGGCAACGTTATGGAAAGTTCACAATATATTTTTGTCGTATCAGGCGTAGTTCAGTGTGTTGGTTTTCGCTATCACACCAGTAGGCAGGCACAAGCTCTGGGCATTTCAGGCTATGCAAAGAACCTAAATGATGGCCGAGTTGAAGTGTTAGCTGTCGGAAAGGGTAAGGACATAGAGAAGTTCCACGCATGGCTCAATATTGGTCCTTCGAGTGCGACAGTAGACCAAGTAGTGATGCATCGAGTTAAAGAAAGTGAGCGACAGGATGTACGTATAGATGAGTTTAAAATACTGTAGCTAGCGCACTACAGTATTTGCCTTTTTACCTTGAGAGTAACCTAAAGTTGTTTAAGCGTTACAAGCATTTTGCTGGTTTAGGTAAACCTGCGAGCTTGGTTGCTTGTTTAGCGGGGCCTTTCTTGAACAATTTGAATAGGTACTTACTGTTACCTTTCTCTGGGCCGTGCGCTTTTTCCATCGCTTTAACGAGCATACGAACAGCCGGAGAGGTTTTGAATTCTTCGTAAAAGCTTCTTACAAAATGTACCACTTCTAAGTGCGCATCAGTCAGTTCAATCGCCTCGTCTTGAGCAAGAATCTCAATCATACCTTCTTCCCATTGTGTGTAGTCCAATAGGTAGCCTTGAGCGTCGGTTTCAATTTGTTTGCCATTATATTCAAACATGTTTAGTCCAGAATCAGTTTAACTCAGTAAATAGGGTACATGACCACGTTTGCCTTTCTCAAGAAATATCGTCGTTATCTCTAGGAATATTGCAACTATAGATACAAAAAAGCCCAAGAGACAGGCTCTTGGGCTCAATTTTGAACGAACTATGATTAGTCGTTGCTGTTCATAATACCTAAGATGCTTAGTAGGCTGATGAAGATGTTGTAGATAGAAACATACAAGCTAATCGTTGCTGAGATGTAGTTTGTTTCACCGCCGCGGATGATGCTTTGCGTTGTTAGCAAAATAACACCAGTCGAGAATAGGATGAACATACCGCTCATTGCTAACGACAGTAGAGGCATTTGTAGGAAGATGTTTGCAACCATCCCTACTAGCAGAACAACAAAACCAGCCATTAGCATACCGTTAAGGAATGAAAGGTCACGTTTAGTCGTCAGTGCGTAAGCTGATGCACCCATAAATGCTAATGCTGTACCACCAAGTGCAGTAAGGATGACATCACCCATGCCTGCGCCAACGTACATGTTTAAGATTGGACCAATGGTGTAGCCTAAGAAACCTGTAAATAGGAATGTGAAGACTAGACCCATGCTATTGTCACGGTTCTTTTCTGTTAGGAACAGTAGGCCGTAGAAACCAATTAGCATAATGATAAGACCAGGGCGAGGAAGGTTCATCGCCATAGATACGCCTGCTACTACAGCAGACCAAAGTAGTGTCATAGACAGTAGTGCGTAGGTGTTACGCAACACTTTATTGGTTTGCAGAGCACTTTCTTGAGATGCTGTGCGTGAAAACATAGGGCTGTTCATAATCTTCCTCGTAAGGTGACTTCAATAGTTATTAGTACATTTATGGGGCTGAAAGTTCGAAAAATCAAGTCTTTCATTCCTTTTGTATACCTAAAATAATAATCAAAATAGTCGGTTAAGTGTTTCTTAAGGTGTAACAAAGTGTTTCTAATGACGTATAAAGTGTCGCTAATACTCGATGTTCAAACTTTCATAGTTACTGGTTAATGATTTATAACCTTTGAAAAACTAACTATAACCTTGAAAAATAAAGAGGCGACCTAAGCCGCCTCTATAGTTTATGCATCATAACACATTAATGGTGCAAGATTTGGCTCAAGAAGTTCTGCGTTCTGTCCGATTGTGGGTTTTCAAAGAAGTCGACAGGGTTGTTCTCTTCTATGATTTCACCTGCATCCATAAAGATAACGCGGTCGGCAACTTCTTTAGCAAAACCCATCTCGTGCGTTACACACAACATCGTCATGCCTTCTTCGGCAAGCTCAACCATAACGTCTAGTACTTCACGAACCATTTCCGGGTCGAGTGCCGATGTTGGTTCATCAAACAACATGACTTGCGGGTTCATACATAAAGAACGAGCGATTGCCACACGTTGTTGTTGGCCACCTGAAAGCTGTCCTGGGAATTTATCCGCTTGCTCAGGGATTTTTACACGCTCGAGGAATTTCATAGCGATTGCTTCAGCTTCCTCTTTCGGCATCTTCTTCACCCAAATAGGGGCCAGAGTACAGTTTTCTAAAACCGTTAGGTGAGGGAATAGGTTGAAGTGTTGGAAACACATACCTACATCTCTGCGCACGGCTTCAATGTTCTTCAGATCTTCTGTCAGTTCATTACCTGAAACGAAGATATGACCTTTTTGGTGCTCTTCTAATCGGTTGATACAGCGAATCATCGTTGATTTACCTGAACCAGAAGGGCCACAAATAACAATTTTCTCGCCTTTTCTAACTTCCAAATTGATGTTTTTAAGAACGTGGAACTCACCGTACCACTTGTTCATGTCTTTTAACTCGATCATAAGACCTTGAGAGTTGTTTTCTGTTTGCTGCGTCATAATACGTCCTTGATCTTGTTAATTATCGTTTGTGACCGGTGTGAAGTCTGTTTTCTAGCCAAATCGAGTATCTCGACATGCCAAAACAAAACACCCAGAACACTAACGCGACAAATACATAACTTTCTGTTGAAAACCCAAGCCATTCAGGATCGGTATTCGCGGCTTGGCCAATTCCCAATACATCAAACATACCGATAATTAAAACCAGACTGGTATCTTTGAACAAACCAATAAAGGTATTCACAATTGAAGGAATCGTGATTTTAAGAGCTTGAGGTAGAATGATAAGCCCTGTTTTTTTCCAGTAGCTCAACCCTAAAGCATCAGCGGCTTCGTATTGACCTTTTGGTATTGCTTGCAAACCACCACGGATTACCTCTGCCATATAAGCCGCACTAAATAGTACTACCCCAACCAACGCTCTGATCAGTTTATCGGTTTCCATCCCTTCTGATAAAAAGAGCGGAAGCATTACCGAGGCCATAAATAGAACCGTAATCAGCGGTACACCACGCCAAATTTCGATGTAAACGGTACACATACTGCGGATGATCGGCATCTCTGAACGACGCCCAAGTGCCAATGCAACGCCAATAGGAAGTGACACTACAATACCAACAAGTGCGATGATCAGCGTAACCAGTAGACCGCCCCATTTATGGGTATCAACAACCTCTAGTCCAAATACACCACCGTATAGTAAGCCAGCGATGATAAACGGGTAGATGTTTACGAAGAACAACCAAATCCACGTGCGCTTAGGTGTTTTTTCGTAAGCTAACAAAACGACAAAAATAGCTAACGTTGCGTAGAAAAGGCGAGGGCGCCACAGTTCAGCTTCTGGATAGAAGCCATACATGAATTGGTCCCAACGAACACTAATGAAAACCCAACATGCTCCATCACTTGTACAGGCATCTCGAGTTGTTCCTATCCAATCAGCATTAATGAATGCCCAATCTGCTATTGCCCACAATAAAGTGAAAGCAAAATAACCAAGGACCACAGTGACGACACTGTTAATTGGTCCATTAAATAGATTTTTTCTTAACCAACCGACAGGTCCAACAGTATTCGCTGGAGGCGGAAGATCAGGTTGAAATTGATGTGTACTCATCTTATCTCTCCACCAACGCTACTTTGCGGTTGTATATGTTCATTAGAGCGGATGTTAATAGGCTTAGAGTCAGGTAGACGCCCATTGTCATCGCGATTACTTCGATAGCTTGTCCAGTTTGGTTCAATGTTGTTCCTGCAAATACAGAAACAAGATCGGGATAACCAATGGCCATCGCAAGTGATGAGTTTTTGGTCAGATTCAAATACTGACTGGTTAATGGTGGAATGATAATTCTTAATGCTTGTGGAATAATCACCAACTTGAGGGTTCGTGTTCTAGGGAGACCTAGAGACATCGCAGCCTCTGTTTGCCCATGGTTTACCGCGTTAATACCTGAACGCACAATCTCGGCGATGAACGCTGCAGTGTAGATACTTAAAGCAAGCATCAACGCAGCCAGTTCAGGGATGATGCTAATACCGCCTTTGAAGTTAAACCCTTTCAAAACAGGGTACTCCGCAGAGATAGGCATGCCCATAACAAAGTAAGTTACCAATGGTAAGCCCACAATCAGTGCCGCAGCAATTCGCAACATTGGTGTTTGTTGGCCGGTTAGCTTTTGCTTGTTATTAGCCCATATGTTGATAACAAAAGTAGCGATGACACCCGTAATCAATGATGCGATCACAATACTACTGCCTTGCTCTAACACTGGTGCAGGGAAGTACAAACCACGTACGTTCAAGAAAATGGCTTCACCAAGGCTCATACTTTGACGAGCAGAAGGTAAGGCTTGTAGAACGGCGAAATACCAGAAAAAGATTTGCAACAGAAGAGGGATGTTTCGGAATATCTCAATATAGATAGCTGCAAATCGGCTAACTAACCAATTTGAAGAGAGCCTTGCAATACCCATACTAAAGCCCAGTACCGTGGCTAACATTATGCCGAGTACAGAAACCAAAGCGGTATTGAGAAGACCGATAAAGAAGGTACGACCGTATGAGAATGTTTCGTCGTATTCAATCAGTGTTAAGCCGATACCAAAACCAGCTTCTTGGGATAAAAAATCAAAACCAGTGGCGATACCACGGGAATCTAAGTTAGTGAGTGCATTATTTACAATCGTATAAAAGAAAGCACAAAGCGCCCCGACGGCGATAATTTGGAAAACAATTGAGCGAAAAGTGGGGTTGTAAAAAAGGTTGGCACTTTTGGGCTGTGGCTTTGCCTGAGCTGGAGAAATAGTTTCATTAGGTTTCATACTGCTATAACCTCAAATCCATTTAATAAATAGGGCGGAAAAGTCCGCCCTAATTGATGCTTGTAAATTTATTAACGGATTGGTGGAGCGTACATAAAGCCGCCCGCATTCCATAGTGCGTTTACGCCACGAGAGATCTGTAGTGGTGAACCTGTACCAACAGTACGTTCGAAGCTCTCACCGTAGTTACCAACTTGTTTAATGACTTGGTAACCCCAATCGTCACGAATACCAAGGCCTTTGCCTTTAGGACCGTCGACACCAAGAATACGTTTGATGTTTGGATCTTTTGACTTAAGCATTTCGTCAGCATTCTTAGATGAGATACCGTACTCTTCCGCGTTAATCATTGCTGAAAGTGTCCATTTAGCGACGTTGAACCACTTGTCATCATCTTGACGAACAACAGGGCCTAGTGGCTCTTTAGAGATGATTTCAGGAAGTACCTGTGCAGATTTAGGATCAGCTAAGTTTAGGCGAAGTGCGTAAAGACCAGATTGGTCAGTCGTTAGCACATCACAACGACCCGCGTCGAAGCCTTTAGATGTTTGTGCTGCCGTATCGAATACCACTGGCTTGTAAGACATGCCACTGTTACGGAAGTAATCGGCTAGGTTAAGTTCAGTCGTTGTACCTGATTGAACACATACAGAAGCGCCATCAAGTTCTTGAGCACTTGTAAGACCGAGTTCTTTCTTAACCATGAAGCCTTGACCATCGTAGTAGTTAACGCCTACGAAGTTCAGACCTAGAGCTGTGTCACGATGTAGTGTCCATGTTGTGTTACGAGATAGTACGTCGATTTCGCCAGATTGAAGCGCGGTAAAACGTTCTTTAGCAGTAAGAGGTACATACTTAACTTTAGTTTTGTCACCGAGTACAGCCGCTGCAAGAGCTTGACAATACTCAACATCAATTCCTTCCCATTCACCTTTTGAGTTAGGGTTAGAGAACCCTGGAAGACCGGTACTTACACCACAAGTTAGAAAACCTTGAGATGTGACTTTGTCCAGAGTGCTTTCTGCCGCTGATGCTGATGTTGCCATCATCGCAGTTGATGCAGCTACTACTGAAGCAAGAAGTGTTAGTTTATTTGTCATTTGTATCCTTCCTTGTTAACCAGGTGACACCTGATACTCGTGCTCATTTGAGTTTTTCTATATGTGTTGCGTTTTCTATGACCTTGTTACTCAAATCAAACTGGTTGCATTTTGCAAATGAAACTGTGTGCGATTTAAACAACTATTTATAAGGTTAGGAAAGGATCTGTACTTTCACAAATGTATAATTTAAAAAGAATTTTGAATGAAATCACAAATCCGAACACAATTAGAATGACCAAATGTTAACTTAATGTAAATAGTGCAGCGCTTCACACTGTTGGTGCAACGAGATTTAGATTTTTATATTGACAATTGACTAGGTTAATATTCTGAATCAATGTCACAATGATGAAACATTAAACTTCAGAAAGATTGAAATTTGGTGAATAAATATTTTTATTGTACTTGGATAGTTATTAATATGCTCCAAATTTGGTAGCATGGCTGAATAGTTATTGAAGTCACCTCAAGGAAGAACATGCGTTATTTCCCAATGTTTTTAGATGTAGAAAATAAGCCGATCTTAGTGGTAGGTGGGGGTGAGGTTGCTTGCCGAAAAGTCGATAGCTTGTTAAGAGCTGGGGCGGATGTCACGTTAGTGTCCCCAAAGGTAGAGCCTTACTTAAAGCAGCTTGTCGATGATAATAAATTACATTGGATTCAAAATTTTTACTCTTCACAACTTATCTCGAAAAACTACTTACAAGTGTGGGCAACAACAGACAACCCAAACCTAAATCATCAAGTACATAATGATGCAAAAAAAATGGGTATTCTTGTCAATGTGGTCGATGACTTACCCTATTGTGACTTCATCACTCCTTCAATGATAAATCGCGGAAGAATCCAAATTGCGATCTCAAGTGGGGGTGCATCACCTGTTTTGGTGAGAAATATTAGAGAAAAACTCGAAACGGTATTGCCACAAAACATAGGTTTGATTGCGGACTTTGGTGCATCAAAACGCAATTCGATTAAGGAGTCCTTTCCTACTGTTGATGAACGCCGCAAATTCTGGGAACGCTTTTTGTCATCCAGTTTTATCAATCAAGTGACGGATAGGGAGCAACTTGAATCGTATTATCAACAGTCGCTGACTGAGCAAGTTGATAGTGAAGGTCAGGTAACTTGGATCGAATTTGAGCAAGACGTTGAGTTATTGCCTATGAAGGCCCTACGTTTGATGCAAGAAGCAGAGTTAGTGCTTTCACCGAGCGATTGTCCATTTGAATTTGTCGACCTGTGCCGCCGAGACGCAGAAAGAGAAGGTTATGCTGACAGTGGAGAGCTGTCGACCAAGCTTGAGCAAGCGAGAGCCGAGAAATTGCGAGTGTGTGTCTTTATTCCACCAGCGAGTGTTGAGTTCAATTTACTGGCCGGCAAAGACCTTAAACTGTCTGTTGCCAAAGTGCTCAGTTGAGTTGATAGATTTTAGTTGAAGTGAGCGCTTTCTAGTTGTTTGAAATCGGCTAGAGACGCTGAATAAGACTGACTCGATAAATAAAAAGCCACTTCCCAAAGAAGTGGCTTTTTGCTATTTCGAACACGACATTGTGCTGATGAATGAGCAACCTAAAGTAAGCGGTCGCTCAAACTCAAAAATTAGTCGCGGAAGTTGTCAAACTGGAAAGGTTGACCAAGTTCACCGCTGCGAACTAGAGCCATAACAGCTTGTAGGTCATCACGCTTCTTACCGGTTACACGAACTTTGTCGCCTTGGATAGAAGCTTGAACCTTAACTTTGTTGTCTTTGATTAGCTTAACGATTTTCTTAGCTACATCCGTTTCGATACCTTGCTTAAAGATAACCGTTTGGTGCCAAGTGCGACCTGTTTGGTCTGCCGATTTCGCTTCCATCGCGTTAGGATCAACATTACGCTTTGTCAGGTTGCTACGAAGGATATCGCGCATTTGCTTCAGTTGAAAATCGTCTTGAGCAGTCAATTTTACTGATTCATCTTTGTAATCAAAGCTTGCTTCAACGCCGCGAAAATCGAAACGAGTCGACAGTTCACGGTTTGCGTTGTCTACCGCGTTACGCAGTTCTACTGCTTCTACTTCAGAGATAATGTCAAATGATGGCATTGTGTTGTTTCCTTAAGCTAAGTTTCTATCTTTAATTGCTGTTGCAAGCATATCTAGCATTGTTGCAGTATCTTCCCAGCTTAGGCATGGGTCAGTAATAGACTTGCCGTATTCTAGGTTGTTGATATCTGTCATTGGCTGGTTACCTTCAACAATGAAGCTTTCTGCCATGATGCCTGCAATTTGATTCTTGTTAGAATTGATTTGCTCACAAATGTCTTGTGCAACTTCTAACTGTTTACGGTGCTGTTTCTGACAGTTAGCGTGGCTAAAGTCTACAACCAAACGTTGAGGTAGATCGAATTCAGCCAGTTGCTTACATGCGTTATCTACAGATTCAGCATCAAAGTTAGGGCCTTTATCACCACCACGTAGAATTACGTGACCGTATGGGTTGCCAGAAGTACGGTAAACCGTCATACGGCCGTTCTTATCTGGAGAGTAGAAGTAGTGTGATGCATGCGCAGCACGAATCGCATCAATAGCAATTTTGATGTTGCCGTTAGTTGCGTTCTTGAAACCAACTGGGCAAGACAGTGCAGAAGCCATTTCACGGTGAATCTGAGATTCAGTCGTACGAGCGCCAATTGCGCCCCAAGTGATAAGGTCTGCAATGTACTGACCGGTGATCATATCAAGGAATTCAGTCGCGGTAGCTAGGCCAAGCTTATTGATATCTAGTAGAAGTTTACGAGCTTTGTTCAAGCCTGTTTCAAGTGCATATGACCCATCAAGGTTAGGATCGGTAATCAAACCCTTCCAACCTACAACAGTACGAGGTTTCTCGAAGTAGGTTCTCATTACAACGAACAGTTCATCTTTGTACTGGTCTTGAATCTGACTTAGACGCTCAGCGTAATCAAGTGCCGCTTCTGTATCGTGAACAGAGCAAGGGCCTACGATAACTAATAGGCGGTTATCACGACCTGTTAGAATATCTTCGATTTGGCGGCGAGAATTTTTAATGCGCTCAGCAACGTCGTCAGTAATAGGATGTGCATTGCCTAGTTCGGCAGGAGTTGGCATAGGACCCAGAGCTTGGGTTCTCAACTCATCAGTTTTTAATGGCATGTGATGGCTTTTTTATTCTATTGCGAAGTGGTTAAGATAACGGAATTGAACAGAGGAATAAACTCTCTTAAGTCAAAGTTATCTCTGTTATTGCTAATATTCTTATTTTTATCAGCAGGCCAGCGTCAAATAAGGGATTTTCACTTGTATTAACAGGCAGCTATCGGTATTTTCGTTTGAACACAACATAAAAATGCTGGAGCAGCAATGACTCAAGAAAATCAAAGCACTTTGCACCCAGAACTAGTCTTAGGTGATGTGCTGCCTTCTTACAACGATAATAATAATTCTAACCACTTATACGTTTCATTATCTGAATTGGTTATGGATCGTATCTTCTATCACCCAAGTATTGAAAGTCACTTAGATACACTGACTGATATCGAAAAAACCTCTTTAGATGCGATCCTTGGCGATAAAACAGTCGATGAGCATTTTGTTTCAACCTTAGTGATTGCCATCCAAGCTGCCGTTCAGCCAAATCATACTTCTGTTCGTATCGCGTTAAGTAGTGCTGACAGCTATGGCTTCCGTTCACTACTTGGTGGTAGCTGTGAAGCCGAAGAGATAAACCCGGCACTAGGTGTTCGTGGGGTTGCTCGTTATGCAACATCAGAGTACAGCAAAGCATTCGCTTTAGAGTGTCAGGTAATTAAAGCGTTGCGAGAGCAGGGTATTAACGTTGAAGTGGTTGTACCGTATGTACGAGCATTAAGCGATGCCGCTAAGATTATTGATTTGCTTGCGGAGCAAGGCTTACCGCGAGGCCTTAATGGTTTGAAAGTACTGTTCTCGTGCGATGTGCCGTCTGCAGTGCTACTAAGCGAAAGATTGCTGCATTACTTTGATGGTGTTGTAGTGAACGTTGATAGCTTAGCGTCTTTCACTTTAGGCGTGGACAAGCACAATGAAGCTCAGCAACATGCTTTTGATCCACAAAACGAGGCGGTTATTACCTTGTTGAGTATGATTGTTAAAGCAACGCTGAACGCGAAGAAGCCCGTCCTGCTTGTGACTCAAGGCTTGGTGGACTACCCGCGTCTACAAGGCTTTATCGCTGATCTTGACGGTGTTGAGACAGTCGTTACTGCATAGACCAGCTTATTGTCTAAATAAATCAACTTGCTGTATGAGTTTATTTAAAGCAATAAAGCTTTGAGAATGAAAGAGATATCATTATGCGATGATATCTCTTTTTTGTAACATTTTTTTGACATCTCGAGCGCTAATCGATTAACTGGTCTGATGACTTATTTGACTAGGTAACTCGAATGTTGACCCCTCTACAAAAAGCAAATTTCTACTTGAGCATGTTTGGCTTTTTCAAAGTGCCTCTGATCTGGCTATGCCGACCAAAACTGCTCGCGCTGGATAATCAACATGTTGAAGTGAAAATTCCTCTCAAAAGACGAACTAAGAACCACCTCAATAGCATGTACTTTGGTGTGTTAGCAGTAGGTGCTGATGTGGCGGGGGGCTTTCTTGCAATGAGTAAATCCCAGCAGCAAGGCGAAAAGATCTCGTTGGCATTTAAAGAGGTGACAGGTAACTTCTTGAAGCGCCCGGAAGGTGACGTACACTTCACTTGTAACGATGGTGAGCTGATCAACACTATGCTGGCTGAAACTATGTCTACTGGCGAGCGTGTGAATCAACCCGTGACCATAATCGCGACATGTCCGTCTTTGCATGGCGATGAACCAATGGCGGAGTTCACGCTAACGCTTTCGATTAAGAAAGTTCCTTCTAGAAAATAGCTCGGAAGTATAAGGTTGGTCGGAATCTAAATCTGAAGATCATAGTTCAACTGAAGGCATTCGTAGAACAAGTGGAAGAGCGGTATGTGAATCTAGTATCCACATACCGTAACAACGCTATGACTCTTGGGTGATTTGCTCGATATCAACGATCTTTGAACGGTTCATTACGATTTTCCAACGGTAATAGGTCGGTTCAGTATCGTGATTGTTCTCCTTAATGATCAGGTTGAGCAGGTGACGCTTTTCGACAGACTCACGGCTTACTTGCCCTTCATTCAGGCGATATACGTTATTTGACCCCTTGTCCATCAAGCGTGTCAGCGCTCTCAGGCTGATCGATAACGTTTCACGAGTCTCCTCGTAACCACTCATGAATGTTGACGTCGACATCTCGGTATGTGAACGATAGTGCAAGACTTGCTCTTCACGCTGAACGACACGTTTCTTGCGTATTGATTGAATACGGTCAGCTAACTTGGAAAAGTTCGCATAGTCCAACCATTCAAGCTTGTGGCCGACAGATTTATTGGTTGTTGGGTCAAAGTAGCGACGCTTCCACTTGGGTTTGCCTTTACGAAGCCAACGCCAAAGGATGTCTCTCAAGTCATCTTTAAATATTTCACGCAGTGCGTAGATAAATGACATCGACACGATGAAAGAAGCGGTAATCTCTCCTAGAAAATCACGAGCCAATATGACGGTTGTCGTCACGACCACCATGACTAAGCCTGTCGCAATACCTTTAACGGCACGCTTAACGTTTTTACCCATGGAGGTGGTCTTCTCCTTGAGTACGATAGGGTGTTCTATCAAACGTCGCAGCAGTCGCATCTTGTTACTCAGGCGCGTTACGTCTTCACGAACTTTGGCTGAGTTATAGCGATTAAGTTTACGATGGGCTGTCTCTTTGTCACACAGCGTCAAGAGTCGCTCTTTTATCGTCGAGTACTCACTGCCACGCGGCATATGAGAGACCAGAGATAAGAATTTTTGCTCTGTGTACCAAGAAAGATAGTTATCAATGTTTGCGTAGTAGCGTTTGAGGTTTTCTTCATAAGGAATACTTCGGCGAAGCTTCTTCAAGATGTCTAACGCGAGCTCAATGACTTCATCAACCTCATCCGCTGTTACGTCGTCACTATCAGTCTTATTTAAACTGCTCACGGCTTTATCTAAAGCAATAACATATTGATATGCGAACAAACTCAAACTCACACGATACTGTGTCGTTGATAAGCGTCCACGTTTTGCCAAGCGACTGTGTACCAAAGGTAACAGTGTCTTGTCACTGTAGTAGGCGCGCTTTTGAGTAATTGAGCTGTAGAAAAAGGCACTTTCAGAAAGTACTTCGGGAGTGAGTCCGAGTTCACCGGGAATGAATAGATAAACGTCCATGTCGAGCTTTTTGGTCTTCGCCATTGCATGGTTAATTTTGAGTGTTATCGCATCTTGTTTATCAACGGTGATCAACGATGTCTCCTAGAATGTAAAAATATGAATGAAACTAGCGAAAGCATATCAGAGATCACGTATAATCACCGCCAAATTTAAAGTAGAGAAAATCTTGATGATTAATATTGGTCAAATAAACAACTTAGAAGTAGTAAAGCAAGCCGACTTCGGTGTATTCCTTGACGCTAGCGACTATGGAACCGTGTTGCTGCCAAAACGATTTACTCCTGAAGGTGTTGAAATTGGTCAAAAACTGGATGTTTTCTTATACATTGATTCTGACAACCAGATCGCTGCAACGACTGAAAAACCAATTGCTCAAGTGGGGCAGTTTGGCTTGATGACGGTTGAAGGCGTAAACAGCACCGGTGCATTCATGAGCTGGGGCGTGAAAGGTAAAGACCTTCTTGTTCCTTTCAGCGAGCAACGTGGCCGTTTAAACGAAGGTCAGTCAATCTTAGTATATGTGTATATTGATAAAGCATCTAGCCGCATTGTAGGTACAACAAAGTTCAACAAGTGGTTAGACAACACGCCTGCGACTTATAAGCAAAACGAGCAAGTGGATCTCATTATCGCTGAGCGCAGCCAGTTAGGTTACAAAGCGATCGTTAACGGTGAGCATTGGGGCATGATTTTCCCATCAGACATCATCGGTAAGCTGTTCATAGGTAAAGCGCTAAAAGGCTACATTAAAAACGTTCGTGAAGAAGACGGTAAGATTGACTTGTCTCTTCAGAAAATTGGTGTGGCTAAAATGGATGACCTAAGCACTAAGGTTCTCGATCTGCTTGAGAAGAAAGGTGGTTACTTACCTTTGAATGATAAATCTTCTCCGGAAGTTATTTTCTCTGCATTCAGAACCAGCAAAGGTACGTTCAAGAAGACAATTGGTGGTTTGTACAAGTCTGGCAAGATCACTATCGACAAAGAAGGCATCAGCCTAGTTAAATAAGCGAGCTTGTCGGTTAAAAAAAAGCCCAAACCTTCCTGTTTGGGCTTAGGGGAAAGGGCTCCGAAGAGCCTACGCTAATCGTTTTAATTCTTTGACTGTTAGACTGAAGTCTAGTTTAAATTCCCTAATAAGCGATTTTTGTTATTGGAAATAGCGACTTGAATTGATATTTGTATAATTAAGTGTTGATTTTTCAGTGCTTCCCTTGAAATGAGCTAGCCGACAAGAATAGAAAAAGCCCAAACAATGAATGTTGTTTGGGCTTTTTGTTTTTCTCAGTACAGTGAGAGCTTTAATCGAACGACTAGAAAAGGTTTTTGTCGCGTACTAGCTCTCTTGGTAAGCCATTCTTCACTCGGTTACCTACCCATTTACCAAGGCCGATGATTGCGCCGTTGTATTTTACTAGCACTTCGCCTTTGCCGGATAAGCCTTCTGGACGAACGTCTCGGCCCATGAACCATTCTCGAGCATCTTCGATGCTGAGGTCTACAATGTTAGCTTCATGACCTGTCGCGAGCGTTGTCGCGACTTGGTGTTGCCATCGGTAACCTTTTTTATGGGTCTCAGCGATCTTGATGCCCATACGAGAGAAACGGAATGCACCGATCATAGGCTCAAGCGCCTCAGGGAATAGCCAAACGTCTTTATCTCGGATCCAAACTTGAGTATCACTTGGTAGTTCGATATCGAGTGCGCCCAGCAGTTGTTCAGCGACTTCTTGCTGAGCTTTCTTTGACGTTTTTTCAAATGGGAATTTACCCATGCGTTTTTTAACTTCTGGTGGAGTCACAGACGCTAGTTTACGGATACGTGCAACAAAGAAACCTTCAGAGTCATACACCTGAGGGAAGATGTGAAGAAAGCCTTCTTCAGTAGTCGTTGCTTTTGCGTTGTCGAATAGTGATTCAAGAGATTCAAACTCAACCGCATCACCAAAGGTTTCTTTTAGGTGATGGCACACTTGTTGGTTCTCTTCGGTGCTTAACGTACATGTTGAGTAAACCAAAACACCATTAGGTTTAAGAGCATGGAATGCACTTTCAATCAGGTCTTTTTGCGTGTCAGCAATATCGACTACAGATTGATACGTCCAGTTCTTCATCGCATCAGCGTCTTTACGAATGGTACCTTCGCCAGAGCAGGGTGCATCCAGCAAGACAGCATCAAACTGTTCTGGCAACCAACCACCGAAAACTCGACCATCGAAGTTACTGAGTGCGGCATTACGAACGCCACAACGTTCGATGTTGGCGTGAAGTACTTTCACACGGCTTGCAGCGTATTCATTGGCAACCAACACGCCGCGATTATTCATTAGCGCAGCGATTTGCGTTGTTTTAGAACCGGGGGCAGCAGCAGTATCTAGCACGGCTTGGTAATCAGCTTCGCCTTGGAAAAGTGCAGAAGGTGGCATCATAGAACTGGCTTCTTGGATGTAGAAAAGACCAGACATGTGTTCTGCCGTATTACCTAGAGGCGCTTCACTTTCATCGGCTGTAATCCAAAAACCTGTTTCACACCAAGGTACAGGTTCCAGTTCCCAGCCTTTCTCTTTTGCTCGTACTAGGAAGTCTTCAACACTGATTTTCAGTGTGTTGACTCGAATACTTTTACGAAGTGGTTTTTGGCATGAGGCAACAAAAGAAGCCATATCTAGGTGACTAGGCATGATCGCTTCGATGTGCGTTAGGAATTCTTCAGGAATATATACGTTAGCGTGCAAAAGAGTATCTCGAATTATTGCATTAATGCGGGGAGTTTAAAGCAAAATGAGGTCGTCCTAAACCATATTTACGGCAAACAACAAAAATGCAGCCGAATGGCTGCATTTTGATGAAGAATTAATCTTCGTTAAGCTGTATTAATTTGCATGGGGCTTCTGAGGATTCACTCTATGGACGAGGAATCGCGGTTCTCCATGATTTCCACTCATCTTCTGCTTGAGGGTATAGGTAGAAAGACTGATCTTCGCTTGCCACAGGCTGAAGTTCACTCGTCGGTGGCGTTGAGAAGGTAATTCCGCCTCTTAATAAACTGTCTACCGTTCCGGCTTTGATGTTTGCACCAGAGAGGCCGATAGAAACATCGACACCCGACACGTTCCAGAACACAGTGTTTGCGCGGATCAGATACGCGTAGTCAGGTTCTATTTGAATCGTAGAGATGATGCGATCAGCAAACTCGCCTAGTTGAACATCGATAACACTACCGATTTCTAGCTCACGGAATAGGATAGGTGTGCCTTCAGACACCGAGCCTCGCGTTTCGCTTTGTAGCTGGAATATCTTGCCTTCAGGCTGCACTGGTCCTTTGCTAAGCTTAAATTTCGTACTTCTGTCACCATTGCCCGGATCTACGTTGATGTGCTTAGAGAGAAGCGCAGAGACGTTTTTGATGCCATTAAGGCCGATCTCAGGTTCTGCCAACCAGAAGTGACTGTTCGCCACGGCAATCTTGTCAACGTACTCAGGTAAGATTCGCGCGGTAATTTCAATGCCGCCTTTATTGAAGTTAGGGATCACCAAAGTGACCTCACCTACAGTGACACCTTGGTATTTGATCGCCATACCCTTGCTGACTTCTTGATCGCCAGAAGAGGTAATCGTAATCGCGCGGCCAAATTTTCGAGCGGATTTAGAATCTTTGTACAGCTTCCACACATCGCCAAGCTTATTGTCTATACCGGGAAGCGAATCAAAAGCAATACCACCCTGAATTAGCGTTTTAACGGGTGCCGCTTTAATACTAATACCCGATAGCGAAGCATCAATCTCAACGCCTGAGCGGTTCCAAAAAACGGTATGTTTATTGAGTAAGTGCGTGTAACGATTTTCGATCGTGACTTTGATTCTTACACCACCATCAGCAAGCTGAAAATCCGAAATGCTACCCACTTGTAGGTTACGGTAGAGCAGTGGGCTGCCTTTAGAAATTGAAGGTAACTCACTAGCAAATAACGAAAGCGTCTTTGAGCCTGACTGATTAAACTTAGCGATTTCTGCTAACGACTTACTTTGGAAAAGTTGGTAGTCAGTTCGAGCTTCAGGTTTACCTTCACTCACAAAGCTGATCGAGCCAGTAAGAAGCTGTTTTGCCGGTGGAACAGTAACACTTAGACCTGATTCGGTCAGCTCTGCGGTCGCACTGCCTGTCACAAAGAAACGGTTGTGACTTTTGATTAGGTGCGCATATTCGTTATCGATAAGCGCATCCATAAACACTTCGTGCTTGTCAGAGCCAGTACCAACACCATCAACTAAGCCAACTTGAATGATAGAGCCAACGGCAATGCCTTTGTAGAGCAGTTGTGTACCGACATCCAATCCGTATGAGTTGTTTGATGTTAAGCGAATCGCAACTGACTTTTCTTGTTCCTGACTGAACTCGTTTTTACGAATCGCAGTAAATCGACGTGCCTTTTCACCTTCGCCCGGTACTAAGGTTAAAAAGTTACCTGTCACTAAGTTGGCAATGTTTTTCATACCAGTGAGTGACAATTCAGCTTCTTCTAAAACGAATTTACTCCCGCTATTTAAAAAGTCGCTGAATGCCGGTTGGATAGCGGCAGATGCAACCACGTTTTCGCGACCTTCGCTTAAAGATAAATCAGTGATCTGACCGATTTCTATGCCTCGATACATGATCGGAGCGCCAGTTGCGCTGATCTTATTGTCATCTGGCACGGCGATTTTGATAGAGATGCCACGACCGGCAGTTTTCAAATCTGGGTAGAGCTTGAACTTGGTGTTCATCTCGACGGGCTGACCTTCTCCGGGAGAGTCAACCGCAATTGAACCGCCAAGCAGCGCGCTTAGGCTTTCTAAGCGCACGTCGACGCCTGAAAATCCAATACTGGCACCTAAGCCACTGACATTCCAAAAACGGCTTTGGTCGGTAATGATATGGCTGTATTCATCTTTAATCGACGCTTGGATCGTAACGGACTTCGCGTTGTCGTTTAACTGGTAGTTGTAAACCTCACCAATTGGAATTTTACGATAAACGATTTGAGAGCCAACAGACACACCGCCCAGATCTTTGGTCGTCAGTGAGATATTTAGACCTTCAGAGGCCAATAAATCAGAAGGGGAGGATTCTAGAGCTTGGAAAACGGTTTCTGGTTCTTCTTTGGTTTCGCTAGGATGAATAGCAATGTAGTTACCCGAAACAAGCGCGTCTAACCCTGAGATACCAGACAAACTCGCCGTTGGTTTTACGAGCCAGAAACGTGTGCCCTTTGAAAGTAGCTTCTTCGCTTCTGGGTAGATGTCAGCATCGACATAGATGCTCGATAAATCTTTGGACAAGGTGATGTCGCGCACCATACCCACCTCTAAGCCTTGGTAACGAATCGTTGTTCGACCTGCGACCAAACCTGCGGCATCTGAGAAGTATATCTGCACACGTTGCCCTGCATCGTGTATCGATTTCATGACTAACCAACCGGCTAATGCGACGGTTAATATCGGCAGAATCCACAAAGGTGAAATGCCTTTGTTTTTCCTTACTTCTGGTGAATATGACATTTGTGATTGGTTATCGTTGTTCATTCACTGACTCATCTTTAGAGGTGTAGTTATCCCAAATTAGCCTAGGATCTAAGCTTTCTGCTGCCAGCATCGTGAGAACAACAACGACACCAAAAGCGACTGCACCATAACCTGGTGTAAAGTTTAAAATCTGTCCACGGTCGACCAAGGTCATCATGATCGAAATAACGAACAGATCCATCACCGACCATTTTCCCACCCACTTCACAATGAAATAGATGGTCATGCGCTGCCTATGGTAAACCGCGCGCTTCATCTTGATACAAATTAAGATGTACGTTAGGCCAAGTATTTTCGCAACAGGTACGACGATACTGGCAATAAAAATGATCGCTGCGATGCCATACATGTCGCTATTGATTAGCGAAGCGACACCAGAAATTATTGTGTCTTCTAGCCTTTGTCCGTTTGTAATAAGGATAGAAATAGGAATAACGTTGGCTGGTACGATAGCCACTGACGCAGCAAACAGTAGAGCCCATGTCTTCTGTATAGAGTAGGGTTTACGGTGATATAAGTCATGGTGACAACGTACGCAAGTATGACCGTCAGGTTGAGAAAGATGGCAGTTGTGGCAGTGTACGTTCTTACTTTCTACAAAAGAGTAATCAGACTCTTGAGCCCAAGCTTCCCAATAGCGACGCACACTGATACGGCTTACCAGTAATACACTGAAAAGCTGCAGTAAAATCAATCCAACTAAACCAGGGCCGACAAAAATATCTGAGTAATCCTGCAGTTTGAAGCATGAGACAGCCAAACTTACCAGAAATACATCCAACATCATCCAATGCTTTAATGTCTGGATGATGGATAACGCATACCTAAATGGCGTGAAAATCTTAAAGCGCAGTGCTGCATGAGTGACGAGCACAGAGGTGCAAACGAGTAACGGGGCGATCGAACTACAGAATAGGATGAGTAGGCCTAGTAGAGGGAAGCCTTCACCCATTAAAGTAAAGACACCTGATGGTAACGTCGCAGGTATCATGACGCCAATCAGACGAATACTGATAAATTCAAAAAAGTGTGAGGGGATAAATAGCAATAAGCAGGTAATCGCGATTGCTAGGTTTCCAGACAGGCTAGGTGTACCGCCTCGGTAAAGCTGGGTGCCACACCTTGGACAATATGCGGATTTCCCCAGAGGGATATCCATTTTATCAACAGGGAGTTCGCAGCCCTGGCACAGACGTACAGAGCTGCTGTCGCACTGGTGCTCGGTTCTTAACGGAGACTTAGTTGTCAACGGAGACTCAGTTGACAACTGGTGCTGAGTCGATAAAGAGTTGGTTTCGGATGGGGAGGTCACGCGACCTCCCAAGTTGAAACACTAATCAGACCTTTAAGCTGATTTAAATGCCTAGAACTACACTGACTTAAATCTCTAGAACAATAAACATCAGGCGTGCGATTGCACACTGCCATAGAGTGTTTGATATAGTCCTTGTTGTTCAACCAATTCACCATGCGTTCCCGTCTGTGTGACTTGCCCATCTTCTAAAACATAGATTAGATCGGCCTGTTTCACCGCTGATAATCGATGAGCCACTATCAAAGTTGTGCGATCTTTCAAAAACTCGCTTAGTGCTTTATGCAGTGCTGACTCTGTTGCTGTATCCAAGGCAGATGTCGCTTCGTCAAGAATAACAAACTTAGGATTACTCAGCACCATGCGGGCGATCGCTAAGCGTTGTCGTTGACCGCCAGACAGTCGAACGCCATTCCTACCAATTTGCGTATCCAAGCCATTACTCAGCTGTTTGATTACATCTTGCATTTGAGAGACTTCAAGCGCCCGCCACAACGACATTTCATCGTATTCAGCACCAAGGGTCAGATTATGCCTTAATGTATCGTTAAAGAGTATAGGTTGTTGTAAAACAACGGCAATTTGACTGCGTATTATGTCAAAGCTGATGTCGTCCGTTGTTTCACCATTAAAGCGTATACAACCAGAGTCGGCTTGATAAACCCCGATTAACAACTGGATCAACGTTGATTTACCACCACCGCTAGCACCCACTAAGGCGACTTTTTTTCCTGCTGGAATGTGTAGCGATAGCCTGTTTAAAACAGTGTTTTCTAATGTGTAAGAGAATGTAACGTCTTCAATGTCGACTGTCACTTCTTTATGGTCATCAAAAGGGTTTACCTTGCTAACAGGGCGATGTTCTTCTTCTAGTTGCAGTAGGTCGTTAATACGTTGCAGCGCTGCTTTCGCGCTATACCAAGAGAATTGAATCCCTAGCAATTCTTGGACAGGGCCTAACATGAACCATAAATAGCCGAACACCGCAAAAATCTGACCTATCGTCAAGTCACTGAATAACACCATTAGCATTGCGACGGCACGGAATAGTTCAAAACCTAATAGGAACAGTAGAAACGAAACACGGCCGGCAGCTTCCGATTGCCAAGCGTATTTATCAGCATCAATTCTTACTTGGTTTGCTTGAACTTTAAGTTCATCAAGAAAGATACGCTCCTTATTAGCGGCGCGGAGTTGATAGATGCCATCCAAGGTTTCCACTAAGCGATTCTGAAAACGCTCAAAAGACTGGTTCTCATATTTTTTGAGGTGTTTAACTCGGCTGCCGAGTTTACGAGAAAAATAAATAACAACAGGATTGACGAGTAAAATAAATAGCCCAAGTCGCCACTCTAACCATAGTAGGACGATAGCGGTTCCGAATACCGTTAAGAAACTGATGATAAATTTAGAAAGGGTCGAGCCAATGAACTTATCAATGGTCTCTATGTCTGTAATTAGGTGGGCATTAATACCGCCGCTGCCCTTGGTCTCATATTGTCGGATGCTAATGCGGCCAAGTTTATCGATCATCTTGCTACGCATCTGGTAGGTGATCGTTTTGGAAACCAAAGTAAATTGGCGACCTTGTAGAATATTCAGCGCTTGGCTGGCCGAGCGCATTAAGATAACCAACAAGAGAGTAAGCGCAATATAACCAGTCGGCGTTTGCAATGAGACTGGAAGTAGCTGATTCATCATCTCTAACCCTGAAGCTGGCTTATCAAGCAAAACTTCATCGACCATGAGTGGCATAAGTAGAGGGATAGGGACGCTAATTAGGGTTGCAATAATGGCAACAAAGTTAGCAAACAGTAATTTGGACTTGTGTTTTTTTACTTGAGTTATCAACCAAGAACGGCTAATAGTGTCTTCTGAATTGTTCATTGTAATGAGAATAAGTCCTATTTAGTTTGATGACCGCATTTTACTGCGTTCTCTTGATAATGGAAGTCTCAATTTAATTGGAAGTTAATATGAAAATAGAACATTACCAACGCTTAACCAAACAAGCCGTTGCATTAATTGAATCTGAAACCGATCTAATTGCAAATCTTGCAAACATTAGTTCATTATTATTCATGGAATTGGATGAACTGAATTGGGCGGGTTTCTATTTAATCAAGCAAGACCTAGCTAAGGAAAAAGACGAACTAGTTCTGGGTCCATTCCAAGGTCAACCTGCCTGTGTTCGAATTCCGGTAGGGCGCGGTGTGTGTGGAACTGCGGTTGCGACAAATACAGTTCAGCGTATTCATGATGTGCATGAGTTCGAAGGTCACATCGCTTGTGACGCGGCAAGTAACTCAGAAATCGTTATTCCATTCTCTATTGATGGCAAAGTTGTGGGTGTTCTTGATATCGATAGTCCAAATATTGGTCGTTTTTCTCAAATTGATGAAGACGGATTGACATTTTTTATGGCTGAAGTGGAAAAGGTGCTTAATTCGCACGCGAACAAGGCATAAATTATTCTCTTACTGTGGTTTTTCCCAAGCATCTCTCTATAATACGTAAAAATATTTTCTTAATGCTCGCGGAAAACCGCAAAAACCAGGAACCCACATGGAAAACACTGAAAAGTTAAAAAACAGCAAAGAAGTTATCGCATATATTGCTGAATGTTTCCCTAAATGCTTTACTCTAGAAGGTGAAGCAAAACCACTTAAAATTGGTATTTTTCAAGATCTTGCTGAACGTCTAAATGAAGACGAAAAAGTAAGTAAGACTCAGCTTCGTGCAGCGTTAAGACAGTACACATCATCATGGCGTTACCTGCACGGCGTAAAAGCTGGTGCAGATCGTGTTGACCTAGACGGCAACGCGTGTGGCACATTAGAAGAAGAGCACGTTGAGCACGCTAAGGCTACACTTGCAGAAAGCAAAGCGAAAGTTCAGGCTCGTCGTAAAGAACAAGCACAGAAAGCTCGTGAAGAAGGCAAAGCGAAAGCTAAGGCGAAGAAAGCTCAACAGCCTCGTCGTCAAGCGCCTAAAGCACCGAAAGTAGAAAAGCCTGTAGAAACACGCGCTTTGAACGCTGACGAATTCATCGCTGGCAAAGAAGTAAATGTGAACATGGGCACAGGAAACATGGCTGCGACCATTGTTGAAATCAATAAGGAAGATGTGCGTGTTCAGTTAGCAAACGGCCTACAAATGGTTGTTAAAGCGGAGCACTTGCGCGCTTAAAGGAGATACTCCTACGCATGAAATGCCGTTCAAAATTGACACTGATTGCTGCTAGCTTTTGTCTAGCAGCTTCAGCTCAGGCTCTTGAAGCCAAATTAGATCAGGACGATTTACCTTTACTCGTTCCTGAGGCCCAACACGAAACTGCTAGTAAACGTGTTACTTCTCGATTTACTCGTTCTCACTATAAACACTTCAATCTCAACGATGATTTCTCTCAAGCTATCTTTAATCGTTATTTAGAGATGCTGGATTATAATCGTAATATCTTCACTCAAGCTGATATTGACTCTTTCTCCTCATCATCTGTTCAAATTGATGATCAGCTGAAAGCGGGTAATAACCAGATTGCTTTCGATGTTTATAATCTTTCTATGCAGAAGCGTTTTGAACGTTTTCAGTATGCGCTGTCTTTGCTAGACACTGAGATTAAGTTTGATACCGATGAAAGTATTGAGCTCAATCGCAATGAAGCGAAATGGCCAAAAGATATCGCCGAAGTGAATGAGCTTTGGAGGAAGCGTGTTAAATACGATGCGTTGAACCTAAAACTTACTGGTAAAGAATGGCCAGAGATTCAAGAAGTTTTGGAAAAGCGTTACAACAATGCGATGAAGCGTATCACGCAGTCGCATAATGAAGATGCTTTCCAAATCTACATGAACGCATTTGCGCGTGAAGTTGATCCTCACACCAGCTACCTTTCTCCAAGAAATGCAGAGCAATTCCAATCAGAGATGAATCTATCTCTAGAAGGTATTGGTGCTGTACTTCAGATGACTGACGACTACACCGTTATTCGATCTCTCGTTGCTGGTGGCCCTGCGTCAAACAGCAAGCAATTGAGCGACGGCGATCGTATTGTTGGTGTTGGTCAAGATGGCGAAGAGATTGTTGATGTTATCGGCTGGCGTTTAGACGATGTAGTGCAATTAATCAAAGGACCGAAAGGGACCAAAGTTAAGCTACAGATCCTGCCAGATGGTAAAGATGCAAAAAGTCACGTTGTCACAATTGTACGCGATAAGATTCGTTTAGAAGACCGCGCTGTTAAATCAGAAGTTATCGAGAAAGATGGCAAGAAGATTGGTGTACTAGAAGTACCCAGCTTCTATGTTGGTCTTTCTAAAGATACAGACAAACTGATCACTGAGCTTAAAGGGCAAGGTGTTGAAGGCATTATTGTTGATCTGAGAAACAACGGTGGTGGTGCACTCACTGAAGCAACTGAACTCTCTGGTTTGTTTATCAAAGAGGGACCCGTTGTTCAGGTGCGTGATAGCTACGGTCGTGTCAAAGTGAACAGTGATACTGATGGCGAAATTAGTTACCAAGGCCCACTAACGGTATTGGTCAATCGCTACAGTGCTTCAGCTTCTGAGATCTTTGCGGCAGCGATGCAAGATTACGGTCGTGCAATCATTCTTGGCGAAAACTCTTTCGGTAAAGGAACGGTGCAACAACATCGCTCTTTGAATCATATCTATGATTTATTCGATAAAGAGTTGGGCTATGTTCAATACACAATCCAGAAATTCTATCGAATCAATGGTGGCAGTACGCAAAACAAAGGTGTAGTGCCTGATATTGCTTACCCAACGCCAATTGATCCTGCTGATACCGGTGAAAGTGTTGAAGATAATGCTCTGCCTTGGGACAGTATTGATAAAGCAAATTATTCAGTGTTACAGCGTAACGATGAAGAAATAATTGCTTTGACTGCCCAACATCAAGCTCGCATTGCTACTGACATGGAATTCGGCTTTATTGCGCAAGATATTGAAAAATATAAGGCAGATAAAGACGATAACGACCTTTCTTTGAATGAAAAGGTACGTCAGCAAGAGAGCGATGATGCGGATACGCTTCGTCTAGATCGTATTAACCAACGTCAAAAGGCCGCTAAATTAGAGGCATTTAAAACGTTAGATGATATTCCTAAAGACTATGAAGCCCCGGATGCTTATCTTGATGAGTCTGTTGCTATCATGCTGGATATGATCAAGAAATAGAGCAAATATCTGTTAAAGGTGATTGTTTAAAGATGCACAATTTAAAAAGCGAGCCTAGGCTCGCTTTTTTTGTGTCTATGATTTGACAGGAATACCTGATTGTAACCGTTGAGATTGTCGCAAAGAACACTCAATACTCAGGGTCATTTAGCTCTACTTTGCATCGAATAATGACATTTAAGTTACTTTGCACTTAAAATTTAGTGACTTGGATCATATTTTTTCGCTTTCTATTCATTACGTGCCTAAGCTTAAAGAAAACGAGGGGGCGCGTATGAAATGGATTCTACTATTTTTATCTTGTTTAAGTTTTGTTGCTTTTGGGAGTGAGGTAGCTGCTTCGAGCGATCAACAACCAAAAAGTGATAGCAATCTATCTCATTTTGACCTACCTCTGTTGCTTGGTGATTGGTATTTGATGAACCCAGATCCTGAGCAAGGTACTGAAAACTTTAGAGCAATCAAACTGACTCTCGATTCAAACTACTCTTTCTCTATTGATATTCAGAAGAAAGACTATAGTGTCGACCATTGGGAAGGTTTGTATAACGCCAATGAAGACACGATTATTTTGGGTTTAAATACTTCTGAGCCTCAGGTTTACGCTTACAGCAGTAATCACAATATGCTGAATCTCAACGGTGTGATGTTCACCAAAGCCTTGCCCAACGCCCTGGCGGGAATATGGTCAAGCGCAGAACTTTCCGGGAGCGATTTGCGTGCCAGTAACATTCAAAAAATGGATTTAGTGCTTCAGCCTGACTTTATCTTCATGTTCCGAGTGTCCGATGAAGAAGGGGGGGAAGTCATTCGTCGCGGAGTGTATTACACCGAAGGCGACCAGTTAGTACTGCTGTATGAAAATGGCGAACACGGTACTCGTTACACACTGAACAGTGATGTGTTGACGCTTCAAGGTGAAGAAGGAGACATGTTTGCGGTGCTCAATCGCATTCGTTAAGCACTATATCTCGCTGTAAAGTCGGGCTCGTTGATAATATGGTTCACAGTTCATTTCTTAGCCGTTCCTGTCTGATTTGATTGATAAAATAGCAAAACATGGAGGCATTTTCCTACAATGCCTCCTTTTTTTAATATTCCCCTTGTTTTATTGGCGCTCAACCTTTAGATATATACAGTTAAAAAATAATTACGTATAACGATCAAAAGGAACCCGTCATGGCACATACACCTCAAGCCAAGTATCGTAAAGATTATCAATCACCATCTCACACTATTTCTGAAATCGATCTTACTTTCGATTTGTACGATTCAGCATCCATCATTACCGCTGTTTCTAGTGTTAAGCAGGAGAAGGAAAGCTCGACATTAGTACTTGATGGTGAAGGCTTGAAGTTGGTGTCTGTTTTGGTTGAAGGTAAGGAGTGGGCGCAGTTCGAACAGTCTGAAACTCTACTTACTTTGAATGATCTTCCGAAAGATTTTACATTAACGATCGTTACGGAAGTTGACCCTGAAGGGAACAGCGCACTTGAAGGTCTGTACAAATCGGGTGGTGCGTTCTGTACTCAATGTGAAGCTGAAGGTTTCCGCCGAATTACTTACTACATGGATCGCCCAGATGTGTTGGCGAAATTCACGACAACAGTCATCGCAGACAAAGCTGAAAACCCATTCTTATTAAGTAATGGTAACCGTGTCGATGAAGGCGAAGCTGAAAACGGTCGTCACTGGGTGAAATGGCAAGACCCACATCCAAAACCAGCGTACTTGTTTGCTTTAGTTGCGGGTGACTTCGATGTACTTCGTGACGCATACACCACACAATCAGGTCGTAATGTTGATCTAGAAATATTTGTCGACAAAGGCAATCTAGACCGCGCAAACCACGCGATGGTTTCTTTGATTAACTCAATGAAGTGGGACGAAGAGCGTTTCAATCTTGAGTATGACTTAGACATCTACATGATCGTAGCCGTTGATTTCTTCAACATGGGTGCGATGGAAAACAAAGGCCTGAACGTATTCAACTCTAAGTTCGTTTTAGCAAATGACCAAACAGCAACTGATACAGATTACCTAGGTATAGAAGCGGTTATCGGTCACGAATATTTCCATAACTGGACTGGCAACCGAGTAACGTGTCGCGATTGGTTCCAGTTAAGCTTGAAAGAAGGTTTAACGGTATTCCGTGACCAAGAGTTTTCTTCTGATCTTGGTTCTCGTGCAGTAAACCGCATCAATAACGTTCGTATTATTCGCGGCCCACAATTCGCTGAAGATGCGAGCCCAATGTCTCACCCAATTCGCCCTGAAAAAGTGATAGAAATGAACAACTTCTACACATTGACGGTATACGAAAAGGGCAGTGAAGTGATCCGAATGATCCACACATTGTTGGGTGAGGAAGGTTTCCAGAAAGGCATGAAGCTGTACTTTGAACGTCACGATGGCACGGCTGCAACGTGTGAAGACTTCGTAGCGGCAATGGAGGATGCATCGGGTGTTGACCTGTCTCAGTTCCGTTTATGGTATAGACAATCAGGTACCCCGACACTTTCTGTTGAAAGCCATTACGACGCAGAGAAAAAAGAATACACGTTAACGACTCGCCAAGTAACAGCGCCAACTCATGAGCAAACTGAAAAGCAAGCTCTGCATATCCCTTTAGATATCGAGCTATACACAGCGTCAGGTGAAGTGATTGAGTTACAATGTAACGGTCAGCCAGTTCACAATGTATTAGATGTGAAAGAAGCGGAACAAACGTTCGTGTTTGAAAACGTTTCAGAGCAACCAGTTCCATCTCTGCTGCGTGAGTTTTCTGCGCCAGTGAAACTTGAATACAATTATTCAGACGAAGAGCTGATCTTCTTGATGGTGAATGCTCGTAACGAATTCTCTCGTTGGGATGCAGGGCAAATGCTGCTAGCGAAATACATCCGTAGCAACGTAGATAACGTTCAACAAGGTCAAAAGTTTGCACTTTCTTCTGAAGTCGTTGATGCATTCCGTGGTGTATTACTCAGCGATTCGTTAGAACCTGCGTTTATTGCAGAGATGCTTTCTCTACCAAGTCATAATGAAGTGTCTGGTTGGTATGAGCGTGTCGATATCGATGCGGTTGCATCTGTATTGAAAGCGATGAAAGTGACTCTAGCGAAAGAGCTCGAAGATGAACTTGCTGCGGTTTACCACATTCACGCATTAACAGAATACACGATTGACCATGATTCAATTGGTAAGCGAACTCTGCGTAAAGTTTGTCTAAGTTACTTGGCTCATACTGAAAAGGGTGATGACTTGGTTGTCGCTATGTACCAGCAAGCAAACAACATGACAGACACAATGGCAGCAATGGGCGCGGCGAACAGTGCACAACTCCCATGTCGTGAAACTTTAATGGCGGATTACAGCGACAAGTGGAAACATGATGGTCTTGTCATGGACAAATGGTTTGCTCTTCAAGGAACAAACCCAAGTTCAAATGCACTTGAGGTGATCAAGGCGTCTATGTCACACCAAGCATTCAGTTTGAAGAACCCGAACCGTACTCGCAACTTGGTTGGTTCGTTCTTAAATATGAACCCGGTTCAATTCCACAACAAGTCAGGACAAGGTTATGCGTTTGCTGGCGAGATCCTACGTGAGCTGAATAGCAGCAACCCGCAAGTGGCTTCGCGCTTGATTGACCCGCTGCTTAAGTTCCGTAAATATGATGATGAACGCCAAGCTCTAATCAAGAAAGAACTTGAGACGCTGAAGAACATGGACAACCTAGCGAATGACTTATTAGAGAAAGTGGCAAAAGCACTAGAGGCTTAAGCTCGCGCTCATTCACGTAACTGTTTGTTAATAAGAGGTTTGCTAATAAGCGGCTTGCTAACAAACGGTTTACTAATAACAAAAAGTCATCAGTGGTAGATAATATCTGCCACTGATTTTTTTGTTTCTGGGTTATCGAATTTTCGATAAGCTAGAGCAGTTTCAAGCTCAGTTGTACAGTCAGACATCGTTAAGTGCCAAAAAGTACTGGCACTGTATATTTACACAGGTATTGTATGAATCGCTATATTTTCCAACTTAACATCTCATATCAGCAGTTTTTGGCCAGCTATTCTGGTGCGGCAAGTAAAGTCCAAGTGATAACGACTACTGGATTACGCCTACAGTTACCTGCAACTCGGTTCAGACCTTTTCTTACACAAATAGGGGTTAGAGGGCAGTTTAGACTGACAACTGACCAAAAAAATAAGTTTATTAAGTTGGAAGCTCTGTAAACCTTAGCGTGCCTAGTGAGTTAAAAGGAATCTTAATCACATAATCAAACATTTCACCTCTTACCACCTCCAAAACAATTAACTATTTATCAATAATGCTTTTACAATAAATGAATGCATTACCTTTGCTTAACTCGTTAGTAGGAAAGAGCTCAACGGCTCAATTCAAACACTAGCTTAAGTAAGCCCCCTAATAATAAAATATAATTCTAATTGTGGAGTGTGACTATGACCGCACGTGAAACTGTGGTTCCAGTTTTACTTGAAAAAGTGTACAAACTGATTCAAGACAAACTTGACCTTGCTCATCGACCTCTCGTAACTCAACTTGCTCAACACTTGTTTAGTAACGTTTCTCACGACGACCTGACTCAGAGAAACGAATCTGATTTATACGGTGCTGTAGTTAGCTTATGGCATCACATCAATGAAAAGAAAGCCGACGAAATCTCTGTCCGTGTTTTTAACCCGACAGTAAGTCGCCAAGGCTGGCAATCTACTCACACTATCGTCGAGATAGTGGTACCAGATAGCCCATTCCTCGTTGATTCTGTAAAAATGGCATTAACTCGCCTCGACCTCTCTTCTCACCTTATGCTTCACAACCCAACACAAATCTCCCGTTCTGATAAGGGAAGTGTTGTTGGTGTCAGCAACAATGAAGGTGCATTCCAATCGCTTTTCCATATTGAGGTTGACCGTCTTAGTAGCAAAGCTGAAATGACAGCGCTTAAAACCGAGCTGCTGGATATATTTACCGATACTGGCCTTGTGGTTAATGACTGGCTACAAATGGTAGAAAGACTTGAAGAAGTAACCAATCAAGTTGAACAGCAAAAAGAGACGATCCCAGTTGATAGTCAGCGTTTTGATGAAACTCTGGCGTTCCTTCGTTGGTTAGGCGAGCACAACTTTACGTTTATGGGCTACAAGGAATACGACCTTGTTTCTGTGAATGGCGACACTGAACTACAACCTACCAAGGAGCAAGGCCTTGGTTTGTTCGCAAATTCAGATCGTGTACGTAACGTTAAGCTGTCTGAGTTTTCTGACTCGGCACGCTTAGAAGCGAAAAAACCGTATGTATTGATCGTAACCAAGGGCAACACGGCTTCACGCATTCACCGCCCAGCTTACAATGATTACATCGGTATCAAGAAGTTTGATAAAAACGGCAAGGTCATCGGTGAGCACCGCTTTACCGGTCTTTACACTTCTGCCGTTTATAACCAGACCGTTGAAACCATTCCTCTAGTTCGCGAGAAAGTAGAGCGTATTTTAGATGCAAGTGGTTACCGTAAGGGTTCATATTCTTACAAAGCACTGCACAATATTCTAGAAAACTATCCGCGTGATGAACTGCTTCAAGCTCGAGAAGAAGAGCTACTTGAAGTCGGTACGGGCGTTGTACAAATGCAAGATCGTGATCTTCTGCGCTTGTTCGTTCGCAAAGACCCGTTTGGCCGTTTCTTCAGCTGTATGGTTTACGTCACAAAAGATCGTTACAACACCGAGCTTCGTCGTCAAACCCAGCGCATCTTGAAGCAATACTTTGGTTGCGAAGAAGAAGTCGAATTCACGACATACTTCTCTGAAAGCCCACTGGCAAGAACGCACTATATTGTTCGTGTTGATAACAACAACATGGATGTGGACGTGAAAACAATTGAGCAAAATTTAATGGAAGTATCGTCTACGTGGGATGACCGCCTGTCTGAATCAATCGTTGCTAACTTCGGTGAGAGCAAAGGTCTTCCATTATCGAAAGAGTACATGCGTGCATTCCCACGTTCGTACAAAGAAGACATGATGCCTGGTTCTGCTGTTGCAGATATCGAGCGTCTAGAGGCACTAAGTGAAGACAACAAACTTGGCATGCTTTTCTACCGCCCTCAAGAAGAAGCGGTAGACTCTAAAGCCGTTCGTTTGAAATTGTTCTACCACAGTGATGAGCCGATTCACTTGTCTGATGTGATGCCAATGCTTGAAAACTTTGGCCTGCGCGTTATTGGTGAATCACCTTATGAAGTGCGCAAGACCAATGGGGTGACTTATTGGATCCTTGATTTCTCGATGCTGCATAAGAGTGACAAGACGATTGATCTTCGTGAAGCTCGCGATCTATTCCAACAAGCCTTTGCTGCGATTTGGGCGGGTGAGTTAGACAGCGATGGTTTCAACCGTTTGGTATTGGGTGCAGGTCTTTCTGGACGTGAAATCTCAATCTTACGTGCGTATGCGCGTTACATGCGCCAAGTTGGTTTCCCATTCAGCCAACAATACATTGAAGACACATTGTCTCATTACCCAGATCTAGCGAAAGGGTTAGTGAGCTTATTCGGCAAGCGTTTTGATCCTAAATTGAAGGGCAGCGCGAAAGGCCAACAAGATCTTATTAAGAAGATCACTGAACAGTTGGATCATGTAGAAAGCTTGGATGATGATCGTATCATTCGTCGCTACATGGAAATGATCACAGCAACGCTTCGTACTAACTACTATCAGTTAGATGACAACAAACAGTCTAAACCTTGGTTGGCTCTGAAAATGAGACCAAGCGAGATTCCAGATATTCCAGCGCCGGTTCCTGCGTTTGAGATCTTTGTTTACGCACCAGACATTGAAGGTGTGCATCTACGTGGCGGTAAAGTCGCTCGTGGTGGTTTACGTTGGTCAGATCGCCAAGAGGATTTCCGTACTGAGATTCTAGGCCTAGTTAAAGCACAACAAGTTAAGAACACTGTAATTGTACCGGTTGGTGCAAAGGGTGGTTTCGTTTGTAAGCGTCAGCACATGATGTCTGGCCGTGATGAAATCTTCGCTGAAGGTCAACGTTGTTACAAGCGTTTCATTCGTGCACTACTAGATGTATCAGACAACATTATTGAAGGTGAGGTTATCCCACCGAAGAGTGTTGTTCGTCACGATGAAGATGATCCGTACTTGGTTGTTGCTGCCGATAAAGGTACAGCAACGTTCTCAGATCTCGCAAACTCAGTGTCTGATGAGTACAACTTCTGGTTAGGCGATGCGTTTGCCTCTGGTGGTTCTAACGGTTACGACCATAAAGCGATGGGTATTACCGCGAAAGGTGGTTGGGAATCTGTTAAGCGTCACTTCCGTGAGATGGGCATCAACTGTCAAACAACGGATTTCACTGCTATTGGTGTAGGTGATATGGCGGGCGATGTGTTTGGTAACGGCATGCTGTTGTCTAAGCATATTCGCATGCAAGCTGCGTTTAACCACATGCATATCTTCATTGACCCGAATCCAGAATCAGCATCAAGCTGGGTAGAGCGTGATCGTTTGTTTAATCTGCCTCGTTCAAGCTGGGAAGATTACAACAAAGACCTTATCTCTCAAGGTGGTGGCATCTTCTCTCGTAGAGCGAAGTCGATTCCTTTGACGCCTGAAATTCAGAAAATGCTGGGTACCAAGAAAGCATCAATGGCACCAAATGACTTGATCAAAGCGATCTTGTCTATGCAGGTTGATCTTCTTTGGAATGGCGGTATCGGTACTTACGTTAAGTCTTCAAACGAGACTCATACTGATGTTGGTGACCGTGCAAATGACGTGCTTCGTATCGATGGCCGTGACCTGAAAGCTAAGGTTGTTGGTGAAGGTGGTAACTTGGGTATGACTCAATTGGGTCGTATTGAATACGCGCTGACGGGTGGCCGCGTTAATACCGACTTCGTTGATAACGTTGGTGGTGTTGACTGTTCGGATAATGAAGTAAACATTAAGATCTTCCTGAACGGGTTAGTATCTAATGGTGATCTAACCGTTAAGCAACGTAACCAAGTGCTTGAATCGATGGAAGATGAAGTTGGCGAAATCGTACTAGACGACGCATATTGCCAAGCTGAGTCTATTTCGGTTACTGAGCATCAAGGTGTTGGCTTAGTCAAAGAGCAAATCCGCTTTATTCATACAATGGAAAAAGCAGGGTACTTGGATCGTGGTTTGGAATACATTCCAGACGACGAAACACTACTTGAGCGTGAAAAGCAGGGCCAAGGCCTAACAAGACCAGAGCTTTCTGTACTTGTTGCTTACGGAAAAATGGTGCTTAAAGAAGATCTTGTTAGTGATGATATCGCTAATGATGAATTCCATGCTCAACAGCTTATGCAATACTTCCCAACAGCGTTACGTCGTAACTATTCTCAGCACATGGATAACCATCCACTACGCTCTGAAATCATTGCGACGGCACTGGCTAACCAAATGGTTAACGAAATGGGTTGTAACTTTGTTACTCGTCTGCAAGAAGAGACGGGTGCAAATATCGTTGATATTGCAAATGCTTACGCAGCATCTCGTGAAATCTACGGTCTTGGTAAAGTTCTGAAGAGCATCCGTGAACTGGACAATGTTTCAAGTTCCGAAGCTCAATACGAATTGATCTACCATGTTCGTCGTACACTTCGTCGTTTGGCTCGTTGGTTGCTAAGAAACCGTACTGGTAAACAGTCAGTGAAAGCTCTGATTGAACTTTACCAAGGTGATGTTCTTACTATCACAGAGAAACTGGATGAAAACCTAGTGGCTTCTGAAGTAGAAGAGCATAACGCAATGGCACAGCTATGGATTGACCAAGGCGTAAACGCTGAGTTAGCCAATTCCGTCGCACGTTTGTCTAGCTTGTACTCAGCACTGGATATATCCACAGTAGCTCGTGAAACAGGTAAAACAGTACAACAGGCGTCTAAGCTTTACTTCAATCTTGGTGATCGCTTGTCTTTGCACTGGTTCTTGAAGCAAATCAATGGCCAAGCAGTAGACAACAACTGGCAAGCACTGGCGCGTGCAGCATTCAGAGAAGATCTGGATTGGCAGCAACGTCAGCTAACTGGCCAAGTACTTAACTGCGGTTGTGCCTCAGATATTGATGTGATTAAAGCGCTTGATGATTGGATGGAAAGCAATTCGGTTTCTCTACATCGTTGGGAAAGCATCTTGAACGAATTCAAAGTAGGTTCGGTTCATGAGTTTGCTAAGTTCTCAGTAGCACTACGTGAATTGATGCTATTGAATCTAAACTGCACGTCGACAGACTAGCGATTAGATAAAAACGAAAAGAAACAAGGGCAGGCCATTAGGTCTGCCTTTTTCGTTTGGCAGAGCAGTGTTATTTGGCAGAACAATGTTATTTAGGAGAATAGTGTCATTTGGCTGAATAGTGAATGACGTGTCCAATTATTTCATTGAGTCACTTATGGTTAGTCAAGTTAGCTTCTAATTGATGCTCGTTACACGAATGATAGTCAAATGGGTGATTCGCCGGAGGATACGGTAACGTTTGCTTAATAATAAACCTCATTCGTTAGCAAACTCGATTATCTTACCCTTACAGACAGTAATAGATTGAATAGTTGGGTAAATAAGTAAATAATATCGCCCCGTTTACACGGCGCTTTTTTCTATCGGAGGCACAATGCTTTACCGTCTAGCCAGAACTGGCTTTTTCCAACTTGATGCCGAAAAGGCTCATGATCTTGCAATTCAAAATTTCAAACGCTTCACAGGCACACCTATTGATCTTTTGTATCGCCAACAATTACCTCACCGACCTGTAGAGTGCATGGGTCTTACTTTTAAAAACCCAGTTGGCCTTGCTGCCGGCCTAGACAAAAACGGCGAATGTATTGATGCATTTGGCGCAATGGGTTTTGGTTTTGTAGAAGTAGGGACTGTGACTCCTCGTCCACAAGCAGGTAATGACAAACCACGTCTGTTCCGTCTTGTTGAAGCCGAAGGTATTATCAATCGCATGGGTTTTAACAACCTAGGTGTAGATAACCTAATTGAGAATGTTAAGAAGTCGAACTATGACGGCATCTTAGGTATCAATATTGGTAAGAACAAAGACACGCCAATTGAAAAGGGCGCAGAAGATTACATTATCTGTATGGAGAAGGTTTACCAATACGCGGGTTACATTGCGGTAAATATCTCTTCACCAAATACTCCAGGACTTCGTTCACTACAATATGGCGAAGCACTTGATGATTTGTTGTCTGAACTAAAAACCAAGCAATCTGAATTAGAAGCGAAGCATGGCAAATATGTCCCGCTTGCTCTTAAGATCGCGCCGGATCTAAGTGATGACGAAATCAGTCAGATTTGCGAATCATTGATCAAAAATAAGATCGATGGTGTGATCGCAACCAACACGACATTGGATCGCAGTATCGTTGAAGGCATGAAGCATTGCGATGAAGCGGGTGGCCTAAGCGGACGTCCAGTTCAATCTCGCAGTACTGAAGTTGTTCGCAAACTTCACGAGGAGCTGGGTGACCAACTACCGATCATCGGGGTAGGTGGCGTTGACTCTTACGTTGCTGCAAAAGAGAAAATGATGGCGGGCGCGAAGCTTGTACAAGTTTACTCTGGTTTTATCTACAAAGGTCCAGGCCTTGTAGGCGACATCGTCAAAAATCTATAGTTCGTAAAAACGATCTTAGTCCAAAGACTACAATCCGGCATCGTCTTAATAAAAGAGACACTGTAACTCACTGAGTTGTAGAGAAAAGCAATAAGAAAGAGGAATTCATTTCCTCTTTTTTTTTGCCTATCGCACAGTAAAATTACTGTAATTGAAGGTAATTTTGCGTTTTACCTAATGGAATGGTTCAACAGTGTGAGACGAAATGATGCTTAAACCTAGCGATACATGGAGTTGGTATTACGATGAGCAGCAATGTTCATTGATGCTAAACCTCGGAGAGGATATGATTTTTAAAACGAATCTGGTCCGCAATAAGCTGGTGGACTGCGCTTTTAAAGATAATGAATTCACTGTTGATGATGCATCTTCCTACCAAACCTTCAAAGAACAAATTTCTGGCTTAGAACTGTCTGAGCCACGACAAGCCGAGCTTGCACTTTATTGTGTGGCCGCGAAGCGTTTTCATAAGCCTGTACAGCCTAAAAGCTGGTTCTTCGACTCACAAGGCGTTGGCCATGAATATCCTCAAGAAGGGGATATTGTACAAATGCATAACGAGCATAGCCTTGGTTACTTCATTGTATTAGAAGTAGGAGAGTGTGCGAGCTTATGTGCATTTGTAGACCTAGAAGAGTTCCTCCTAACGCCTTCAAAAGGGTTACGATTTGGAGACTCGATTAAAGTCATGCACGATAGAATGACTGACGCAAATGCTATCCTTCATCAAACGCATATTGCGATGGTGGGTTAACCTCTAACCTAGAGCGTTAATAGAGCACTATTTCGACCAAATATCGCTACGAATAAACCTGTAATACCTTCCCCATAATCGGCTTAATAGCCGATTTTTTTGTGCCTAAAAAAGCCTATCTCAATAAATACGACGTAGTTCATTCATTTGAATGACGTTGTTCACTTATTTAATTTGTAAAAAACGTATCTTTTTTAACCTCAATTTCGACCGATTCTCCCACTATCGATAGCGGATTTCCTCTGTTTATTCCCTGTTTTGGGTCTTTTGTTGTTAAATTTCAACCTAAATTTCGGTTTGGTATATACCAGTTTAAGGGTGAATATAAATGCATTTAATGGTTTAAGCCTATCGATGAGTGTTATTTCTGTGAGATTGAGAGTTGTTGTGTTGTAAGGGAGTGCGGGTAAGCGATCGCTTCATGACTGACCATTTGCTAAGCAGTTAGTCGAAAGATTCAATGAAAAGACGAGTTTAGTGTGATGCTCTGGTAACAAATTCAGGTATAATCGAGCTCATTTTTATCAATAAAAGAACACTATGAATCAATATCTAGCGGTTACCTCAAATGGCCTTGAGAATTTATTAGTTGAAGAACTAACCCAACTAGGGATTACAAACGCAAAACCTGTTCAAGCAGGTGTTAAATTCAAAGCCACCAATGAGCAAATTTATCGTTGTTGTTTGTGGAGCCGTTTGGCTTCTCGATTTGTACGTGTCCTTTCAGAATTCACTTGTATGGATGACATGGATCTTTACCTATCGACCACTGCGGTTAACTGGGTAAATCAATTCCATAGCACTAAGCGTTTCGTTGTTGATTTCAATGGTACGAACAACGAAATCCGTAATAGCCAATACGGTGCGATGAAAGTAAAAGATGCCGTTGTTGATAGCTTTGAGAAAAAGTCTTTGCCTCGTCCGTCTATCAGCAAAGAAAATCCAGATATTCGTATTCACGTTCGTCTACATCGTGACAAAGCGATTCTTGGTGTTGATATGGTAGGTAGCGGTCTTCACCAACGTGGTTACCGTCCAGAATCAGGTCGCGCACCATTGCGTGAAACCCTTGCTGCAGCGATTCTTCTTCGTAGTGGCTGGGATGCGACTAAGCCTTTCCTAGACCCAATGTGTGGTTCAGGTACGTTAGTGATTGAAGCAGCAATGATGGCTGCAAACATGGCACCGGGTGTTAAACGCCAGAAGTGGTGTTTTGAATCTCTAGAAGATTTTGAACCAGAGCTGTGGGCTGAAGTAAAAGCTGAAGCGAACGTTCAAGGCCGTCGTGGCGTTAAGAAAGTAGAATGTAAGTTCTATGGCTACGACAATGACGAGCGCATGATCAAAACAGCGCGTGACAATGCTCGTCGTGCTGGTGTTGAAGAGCTGATTGAATTCGAAGTAGGTGATGCAGCAAAGCTTAAGCGTCCTACAGAGTTTGCTGATGGTGTGATTGTTTCTAACCCACCTTATGGTGAGCGTCTTGGTACAGAGCCGGGTCTTATTGCACTTTACACGGCATTCGGTGCACAACTTAAAGCGGAATTTGGCGGTTGTAACGCGTCTATCTTCTCTAGTTCAGACGAACTGCTTAGCTGCCTACGTATGCGTGCAGACAAACAGTTCAAATTGAACAATGGTGCGTTACCGTGTCACCAAAAGAACTACTCAATCTCTGATCGTCCGATGTCAGAGCGTCCAACGGGTGAACAAGAGCAACTTATTGCTCCAGACTTCGCAAACCGTCTTAAAAAGAACATCGGTAAAATTGGCAAGTGGGCTAAGAAAGAGCAATTAGATTGTTACCGTATCTACGATGCGGACTTACCAGAATACAATGTAGCGATTGACGTATACCCAGGTCACCTAGTGATTCAAGAATACGCAGCACCTAAAGATGTACCGGAAGAGAAAGCAAAACGTCGCTTAACCGATATCATCCGTGCTTCTATTCAAGTCACTGGCGTTGAAGCAAACAACGTGGTTCTTAAGGTTCGTCAGAAGCAGAAAGGCCGCTCTCAATATCAAAAAATGGCTCAAGACTCCTCTAACCTAGAAGTGAACGAATACGGCGTTAAGCTGATTGTTAATCTTCACGACTACTTAGATACGGGCTTGTTCTTAGATCATAAGATCACTCGTCGTCGTATCGGTGAAATGGCTGCAGGTAAAGATTTCCTTAACTTGTTTGCTTACACTGGCAGTGCTTCTGTTCATGCTGCTGTGGGTGGTGCACGCTCTACAACAACGGTTGATATGTCTAATACCTACCTTGAGTGGGCAAAGCAGAACATGGAGCTGAATGGCCGTGTTGGTCGTCAACATCAGTTTGTTCAAGCTGACTGCTTACAGTGGTTGGTTAAAGAGCAGGGCTCTTACGACCTGATCTTCATTGATCCACCAACGTTCTCAAACTCTAAGCGTATGGATCAATCTTTCGATGTTCAGCGTGATCACATTCAATTGATGGAAAACCTCAAGCGTCTTCTTCGTGAAGAAGGCACGATTGTGTTCTCTAACAACAAGCGTCACTTCAAAATGGATGTAGAAGGCCTAGAGGAGTTAGGTCTTAAAGCTCAGAACATCTCAGCTAAAACGCTTCCATTGGACTTCTCTCGTAACAAGCACATTCATAACTGCTGGTTGATTACACATAAGTAATTAAGAGATTGTATAAGGATATAGCGTGCTGACTCTCTACAGTACAGAAGGGTGCCATCTATGTGAGATGGCATTCAAACTCACGGAACAGTTAAACATTAGCCATCACGTCAACGTTGTCGACATTGCATTTGATGATGAGCTCTTTTCCCGTTACGGGGTCACTATTCCTGTGCTCAAATTTGAAAGCTCTGACTTTTCTCAAAGCTCAGAGCTTAACTGGCCATTTGGCTTGTTAGAACTTAATGATTGGTTAAAAAAGAATGGCATTACTTACAATTCATAACGGGCAATTAGCATTTGGCGATCACCCGTTATTAGATCGTGCGGACTTTGCACTGCAAGAAAACGAACGTGTGTGTTTAGTAGGGCGCAATGGTGCGGGTAAGTCTACGTTGATGAAAATCCTGTCAGGGAACATCATCATGGACGACGGTAAGATGCAAATCACACAAGATGTGGTTGTCTCTCGCCTTGAGCAAGATCCACCGCGTAATGAAGAAGGCACCGTTTATGATTACGTTGCTGGTGGCCTAGCGGAAATCGGCGAACAGCTGAAGATCTACCATGATCTTTTGGATCTCATTGGTACTGACCCTAGCGAAAAGAACTTAAATCGTCTTACTCGTGTGCAAGAGCAGTTGGATCATGCCAACGCATGGCGTTTCGAAGATCGCGTAAGTAACGTAATGGCGGCGCTTAAACTCACTGCTGAAACAAAACTGACCGATTTGTCTGGTGGTTGGCAACGTAAAGCGGCGCTCGCTCGTGCGCTTGTATGTGACCCTGACGTGCTTCTACTCGACGAACCGACTAACCACCTGGATGTTGCGACAATCGAATGGTTAGAAGGCTTCCTGAAAGACTTCCGTGGTTCAATCATCTTTATCTCGCATGACCGTGCTTTCATCAAATCGATGGCAACACGCATTGTTGATCTTGATCGCGGCAAGCTGAGCTCGTTCCCTGGCGATTACGAAAACTACTTGCTAGAGAAAGAAGAAGCGTTACGTGTCGAAGAGATGCAGAACGCTGAATTCGATAAAAAGCTTGCTCAAGAAGAAGTTTGGATTCGTCAGGGTATTAAAGCTCGTCGAACGCGTAACGAAGGCCGTGTACGTGCCCTTAAGAAGTTACGTGAAGAGCGCATCAATCGTCGTGAAGTGCAGGGTAAAGCGATTATCCAAATTGACGATGGCCAACGTTCAGGCAAGATTGTATTCGAAGCAGAGAATCTTAACTTTGGCTTTGAAGGCAAAGAGATTGTTAAGGACTTCAGCTTCAACATTATGCGTGGCGATCGTATTGCTCTGATCGGCCCTAATGGCTGTGGTAAGAGTACTGTCCTTAAACTGCTTCTTGATCAGCTTAAGCCTGACTCAGGCCGTCTGCACTGTGGTACTAAACTTGAAGTGGCTTACTTCGACCAATACCGCGAAATCCTAGACCCTGAGAAGTCAGTAATTGACAACCTAGCGGATGGTAAGCAAGAAGTGACAGTAGGCGGCCGTGAGCGTCATGCACTGAGCTACCTACAAGATTTCTTGTTCTCTCCTAAACGTGCTCGTACTCCTGTGAAGGCACTGTCTGGTGGTGAGAAAAACCGTCTGTTATTAGCTCGTATTTTCCTTAAATCGAATAACTTATTGATTCTCGATGAGCCAACCAACGATCTAGATATCGAAACTTTGGAACTTTTAGAAGATTTGCTTGCCAACTATCAGGGTACGCTTCTTTTAGTGAGCCACGATCGTCAGTTTGTTGATAACACGGTTATGACAAGTTGGATCTTTGAAGGTAACGGCGTAGTGGAAGAGTTTGTTGGTGGTTACCATGATGCTCAGAAACAAAGAGCACAAGCGCTGGAGTATCGTCAGGCTGAAAAGCCAGCAAAGGCGGAGAAAGTTGTTGAGGAAACTCCCAAAACTGCGCCAGTTAAAGCTAAACCTAAGAAGTTATCGTATAAGCTACAACGAGAATTAGAAACGTTACCTTTGCGTTTGGAAGAATTGGAAACCGAGATTGAAACTCTGCAGCAAGAAGTTAATGATCCAGACTTCTTCTCAAAATCTGTAGAGCAGACACAACCAGTTTTAGATAAGCTATCTGCAGTAGAGCAGGAGCTTGAAGTTGCTTTTGAGCGCTGGGAAGAGCTCGAGGCACTACAACAGGAAAGTTAAGAAGTAATAATGACTTGTACTAAATTTAAATTAACAACAGTTGCAGCATTAGTTTTTGCTGCAACTAATGCGAATGCTGCGCTTTACAAGGTAGTTGAAGTAACGCCTTCTATTACTGGTGCTTCTGAAATATTTGGTGTTGCGATTCAGCCTGGTAAAGCTGTCAACGCTAACGCAGCATTACCTGATGATGAGTTACCTCTAGGTTGCTTTGATTCTAATGCAACTAACTGTGCGGATAGTACATTTAAGCTTGCTGGCGAAAGTCGCAATACTCTTGAAGCTGTAAGTTATCGTGAAGAAGTACCATTCGCAATGGACGCTCCATTTCAATATATCCAAGAGCGCGATGATTTCGAAAACTATTGTAAACTTGAGCTGCAATACTCTACGTGTGAAAGTTGGGCAGAAAACCGCTGGAATGATACCTGGAGCAAGGAAAAAAACGACCTAAGTTATGTAAATGCAAAAGCATTTGTTGAGGGTGGGTCTACGTTTGAGAACCGCAATACGGTCATTAACTCTTTAGATGATAAGGCTAAACCATTAGGTGTTAAGTCTGATGGTAACATCCGTAGTAATGCGATGTTCACAACTACAGTTGGGCCTACAGGTACCTCAGAAACTCGTGCATGGAAAGCTATAACAGCAAGTAACGGTACTGTTTATAACGTAGGTAGTGTATCTACGAAAGGCCCTAAAACAGACACTTCAGATACAACGTTTAGTTCAAAAGCAGCAATTTGGGATGGTACTACAACAAAAGAAATTGATTGGATCAGAAGTGGCAACGCCCAACAAGGCGATTACTTCGCCCAAGGCAGCATGCGTTCAATTACTGAGTCGGGTACTAAGTTTTATGGCGTAGGCTACAATACTGTTGATGGTAGTGGCGATCTGCAAGATATGAATGCATCTGTATTCATCAGTAAATCTCTGGACTTAGCTGACAGCGCGAATACTTGGACGACCAAATCAATTGAGGGGGCTAAGGTCAACTCTAACTCGTCTAACGATTACAAATACAGTAACTCTGTTGCGACCGATATTAACGACAACTTGTTTGTTGTTGGTAACTCTAAGCGTAATGGTCGAGTTCCTGAAAATGGTAGCGCAGGTAATAAGATTTTCGTTGTAACTGATGCATCAGCATCTACTCCTACTGCAACATACTTGTCTGGTGGCATTTTCTTTGATGGTTCGAGCGGTGAAGCTAAAGCTGTTAACAACTTCAATGAGTTTGTTGGCCAGATTGATGCTGAGACGACTCGTGAAGTAGATGGTAGTGAGCGTAGACACCGTGGTTTTATTTACCCATATCAAGCGACTGGCACTGATGCATCAAGGATTGCGCTGTTTGAGAGCAAAGCTTGGTGGTTAGATGATCTAACAAATGATGGTAACGCTTCTGGAGAAAACAACAAGTTCCGAATTATTGATGCTTCCGATATCAATGATGCGGGTGTGATCTCAGCCACCGCTATCAAGTGTACCGTTGGTGGAACAACACAAGCATATGATACAACGTCACATAACTCATATTGTGGCGGTGCAGCATCTAATGCAGTTGAAGAGGTTGTTGCTGTTAAGTTGATTCCTATCGCTGGTAAAGGTAAAGCCGATATCCAAACTCGTAGTGCTGATACAGAGAAAGTTGATCGTCAAGGCGGTAGCCTAGGTTGGTTGGGTTTGACTGTACTTGGCCTATTAGGGTTCCGTAGAAAATTTAAATAATTTTATCTCTTGAGCCCGAGTTCACAATTCTGAACTCGGGCTTTTTTTCGCCTTGAGAAAAGTGCAAAAGTGGTCGATTCTTAAAGTTGGAGTCAACAAAACTCCACGAAGTTGTAATCATTGTATGTTAGTAAACGAACACCCGTATGAGGACTGCACTATGAAGAGACAAAAGCGTGATCGCCTAGAACGAGCACAATCTCAAGGTTACAAAGCTGGTTTAAACGGCAGGTCACAAGAAGCTTGCCCATATAGCCAAATGGATTCTAAATCGTATTGGTTAGGTGGTTGGCGTGATGCCAAAGATGATAAGCATTCAGGTCTCTATAAGTAGATAGGGCGAACATATTCAAAGGTCAAGGCTCCATGTTGTATAACAGCTGGAGCCTTGTTAATTTCTGAGAACCATACAAGGCCTTATAAACCGAGAACTTGCTGATTAGAAGTTGATTTAAGGTTGTTTTGCTGGTGGATATATAATTGATGAGAGTTATTTAGTCACATCTTAGTGCACTATAACTAAATGCGTTGGAATGAAAATAAAGCAACCATTGGCTGCTTTATTAAAAATCTAACTATTAGACTAGAATGCTGATGTGTCTTGGAAAAGACCAACTTTCAAATCTTTAGCAACATAGATCTCTTTACCATCAACAAGAACGCGACCGTCTGCAAGGCCCATTACTAGGCGACGGTTAACAACACGCTTCATGTGAATTTCGTAAGTTACTTTTTTAGCCGTAGGTAAGATTTGGCCAGTGAACTTAACTTCACCAACACCTAGAGCACGGCCTTTGCCTTTGCCGCCAACCCAACCAAGGTAGAAGCCAACAAGCTGCCACATTGCATCAAGGCCTAGACAACCAGGCATTACTGGGTCGCCAGGGAAGTGACAGTCGAAGAACCATAGGTCAGGAGTAATATCCAGTTCAGCAAGAATCAAACCTTTACCGAAATCACCTTCAGTCTCAGACATTTTAGTGATGCGATCCATCATCAACATGTTCGGTGCTGGTAGTTGAGGACCTTCTGGCCATAGTTCGCCTTGGCTTGATGCTAGAAGATCTTCGCGAGTGTAAGAATCACGTTTGTTTTGCATTATCAATTACTCCGATTTTTGATAGGTGCATATTAGTGAACAGGTGTACGCTAAACAAGTCCGATCAGTACTAGACAAACCAGTTTTTAATGCGTCCAACGATTCCAATAGGGTGCTCATGTCTTTCAAAGTTTTCAATACGTTCCGCGATTTTACTCAGAACGCTTTCTTGTTCTTCGTCCCTAAATGGTGCGTTCATAATAAGAGGAATCGCTTCATCTACATTAGACACAGACCAGATATGGAACTCTTTGTTTTTGATGCTTTCAATTAGGTCTGGCTTCAGAGCAAGGTGTCTTAAGTTAGATCTAGGAAGGATCACACCTTGTTCGCCAGTTAGCCCGTTGTGTTTACACACATGGTAGAAGCCTTCGATTTTCTCGTTTAGCCCACCAACGGCTTGTACACGACCGAATTGGTCAACTGCGCCTGTTACCGCTATTTGTTGATTGATAGGGTATTCCGACAAAGCACTTACCAGAGAGCAAAGCTCAGCAAGAGAAGCACTATCGCCATCAACTTCGCAGTATGATTGCTCAAACACAACAGAAGCAGCATATGGCAACGGATCTTCAAGGTTTAGCGCGCTACTTACAAACGCTTGCATGATCATCATGCCTTTAGCGTGAAGGTTGCCACCAAGCTCTGCTTTTCTTTCTACATCGGTAATGTCACCATCGCCAAAGTGAATAACACAGGAAATACGAGCTGGTTCACCATAAGAAATAGGGTGTCCAGGAACGTCAATAACCGTCAGGCCGTTAACTTGTCCTACTTGCTCACCCTCTGTTTCGATGATGACTTGGCCATCTCGAATATCATCGAGAGCACGTTCAGGAAGGTAAGACTCGCGGTTGTATTTATGTTGTTGAGCTTGCTGAATATGGTGAATATCAATGTCACCATTGTCCGCTTCAACCAAAGCTTCGCTCAATAGCGCATTGTGCCAAATAGGGCATAAAGGGATATAGCTCTGATCTTCAGTCTCACGCGCGCCAGCGGTAAGAATCCCAATTAGTGCCTGTTGCGTAATATATGGGAGGTTATAACGTTGCTGAAGCCATCTTAGATACCCAAGATATTGGGTCAAAGTATCGTGTGAAAGCTTAATATCTTGTTCTATTTCACTGAATAGGCAAAACCCTGTTTGAATATCGCCATCTAGATAATCCAGATCACCAAGTTGAGCGCGGTCTCCGACAACAATCAACTTAATGTTGTATGTCAGTGCAGCGATAGGCGTTTGATTTAGATGCTCTGGAAAACTGCTAATTGGTTCGACTGCTTCACCGAGAAGTGCGGATTTCAATAACAACCAACTTCCTGGATTTGCAAGGATCAGATTCGCTGAGACAACGAGGTAACCATTGTTCGCTCTAGAAAGTAGACCTGGCTTTGTCGCTACAATTTCACCATTTTTAGACTGAACTTGGTCAAATAAAGCGGCTGCATTTAAAGATTCGGTTTTTATAACAGGCTGAGCATCGTCTTTTAACTCTGTCGTCAAAGATTCAACGATAAGTTGACGATAGATTGAGTTGTCAGGCGCATTAACAAGTAGAACTCGTGAAAGATTGGATAGGCGTACAAAACGGGTTAGCGCATCTCTAAATCTATGTTGAATATCTGAGAATGTGAAAGGAGATATGTCAGGAAATTGCTCTAGTTGAGCGCTATATTCATCGTACTGAGGCGTAACATGTCGCCAATCTACTTGAGTCATTTAAATGTCTGATTATGATAATAAGGTAGGGAGTATATAGAAAAACCGAGGACTCATATAGGTCTATGTTGTAGTTACTAAACACTAAGCTAATATAAGTATGATCTTGGTCTATTCTTTCAAGACAATAATTGTTAAGTGACCTATTATGGGTTACGCTGTCACTAGGTTAACTCTCGAGATTAGACATGAAATATCAGCAGCTTGAAAATTTAGAATGTGGTTGGAAATGGAACTACTTGGTAAAAAAATGGAAAGAAGGTGATTCGATCACGTGCCATATTGATTCAAGTGAAGCTGATGTTGCCGTGAAAGCTTTGTTGGAGCTAGAACACCAACCTACAGGGGTTCTTGAGTGGATCTCAAATAACATGTCGCCTGAGCTTGATAACAAGCTCAAGCAAGCGATCAGAGCCAAACGTAAGCGCCATTTCAACGCTGAGCAAGTTCATACTAAAAAGAAGTCTATCGATCTTGATTATCGAGTCTGGGAGAAGTTATCTCAACGAGCAAACGAACTCGGTTGTACGTTATCTGATGCGATAGAGTATTTGGTTAGCGAAGCGTCTCGAAGTGAGCAGGCCAGCAAGACGGTTACTAGTCTTAAAGAAGATTTGAGTAAGCTCCTTTCTGACGATAAATAACCGTCAACAGTAGTGGTGACATTATGATGTATGTAATCTTAATTGGTGCAGCGTTGGTTTTTTGGTTAGTCGCAGTTGATCGGCCGGTATTGAAAATCAAGTTTAGTTACGGGGCGATCGAACAAGTTAAAGGTCATCTTCCACCGAGCTTTAAGCACAACCTTCAAGAAATTGGCCACAATAATTCCTTCAAGGGCGAACTGAAAGTGTATGCTAAACGCTCTGGTTACAATCTCAAATTTACTAAAGATGTACCTAAAAGCGTTCAACAACGTATTCGTAACGTATTTCCGCATAATGGATTTAAATCCAAAGGTTCAAAGAAAGCGTAATTGTCGAGAATTACGCGTTATCTAGTAAAACGTCATACTTAGTTAATTCTTCATCCCCCTTAACTGTAAGCATACTGTTCTCAACCCCAATAAAGAGAGAGCAGTATGAGATATCTAATATTCTTGTCGTTTTTTTTATCCCCATTTGTTTTTGCCGACGATGCATTGGTTAACCCCGTAGCCAAAAAAATCAAAGCCACAATGCTGAAAGGGCTCAACAAGAATAATATTGATTTTGATGGTTATTGCGACCTGATGATAGAAATGAAGCACTCTAAAGGTTATGCAAGAATTAAAAAGGTTAGGACATCTGGCGATAGCAAAGCATGCAAACAAGCTAAAAAGCACTTACCGAGGAAGAAAAAGTTCAAATACAGCTTTCCTGAAAAGTACATCCGCCTCCATATCACATAATAATCCGATGTCATGCACTATAACTAAATAACCTTAATTTTATTGAAACAATTACGTGAACCAATCTCTAATTTCTATTAATATTAGTTTTATTATAAAGGCAGGATATGCCGACAAAAGAGCATTTAGGGCAAAGGAAAGTCACTGTTGTTGTTAGCACATAAAAATTACCCCCCTGAAGTGATTGAGATATCTAGAAAAGTCTCTATCAATGTTGAGGCTCGCTTTAATCGGTGGCTGATCTCTCCGGAGTATAAACTCGAACAATCTACGGTAGATACATTACTGAGTTTGGAAAATAGATACTGTGATAGCGTTATTTTTGATGAATCTGACCGAATATCTCACAATCAACGTATTTTATTGCGTTGTGAACAAGATAGAGTTAACGCTCATCGTGAGAAAGTCGTCGCGAAGCAACAAACACTGCGTTACGTGGTCGATGATGTAAGTAATGCAGCCTCGGAGCTTATGCTTGAGAAGCTTCAAGGGACCTTAATAAGCACATTGTTTTCAGAGCTACCAGACTACAACCAGTTCGCTAATGTTGGCTATTCGCCATCCTTAAACTTTTCTAAGCTTCATGAAATATCAGCCAAAAGTAGTGCATTAAGTTCAAGCTTAATCGAGTTTGTTTCCAATCGTGAGTTCACTGAAAAGTATGGTAAAAAATCCAAGGTAATTCTCGATCCTAAAGTTGCAGCGCGCCAAATAGGTATCGAGAAACTGTCGTTTGTTGTTTCCATTGCTGATGAGCCAACAGCTTATTAAATGGAGTGATGGCAACATCAAGCACATCTCGCCTAAGGTTTGGCAGCATCTGGTAGTGACTTCAAATGCGACTCGAATTCGACTTCAAGAAACGTCGGTAAAAGATCCTAACGTCGGTATTCTACTGGGTGTTTTGAGAGTTCTGCCTTTATTCTTGATTTGTAACCACTTTTCTTCAACTTTTGAAGATGCATTGGTAAAAACGATGCTTGGTTATCGTGAAGCAAGTGACAAGCATGATGAATATTATGCTTGTACAGAGGTGATACCAAACACACAGTTTCTCGAAGTAATGGTAGAGAAATTGGAGCTTAAGCTACTAAAAAATATCGTTGAATTTGTAGATTGGAGCCCAAGTAATCTGTTCATTAAGAGGGCGCTTCTAGAGGAAGTGAATGATATCCCCGTGCTTGAGCGAACAGTTTATGGCGCGGCTCTCGCCCAAGGTCGAAAGTTTTCTATTTTCGAAGCGTTGGATAACAGCGAATTGTTTAACGTTAAGCATCGCCCTTATTGGTTTTCCACAGTTCAAATGTCTATAACGACAATTGAACAAATGCAGTGTAGAGTGCCTGGACAACTGACGACGAACATGTAAAGGAAAAGGGAGCTACATTAATGTGGCTCCCTTTTTGTTACGCAGTAACCTTTGGGCGGTTACTGGATCAGTTGGTGTGTTATTTTAAATGACCACTTCGAATGTAAACGACTCTTGTTTGGCTGTTGCATGTTTAACGGGAATACCAAGGCGTTGGCAAGTCATCAGAACTTTAAGCTTCCTGTCGGCAGGAGCGTGTTCAGAGAGGATCACAGAACTTAGGCATTCTCTATTAAGGTACAGCTTATTGCCGAGTATCTCCTCATTAGGTAACACCCAGCGATATTCCTTTTCGTAACGCCAATTAGAATGCTTGATCTTAAATATTTCTGCTTCCAATTCAGATGTTTGGAATTCATTCAACGATTCTAAGTGGAACATGTTTGGGTCGTCTTCATACTGGACTTCAAAGCAATTGAGCTTGGCCTCACCATTATAACAATTGAGATCATACTCGATGCACATGCCTTTAAAGTTGTCGCCATACTGAGACCATAGTATTGGGTGGTCACTCGACTGAGAAAAACACATAACCTTGAAATCGTTCTGAAGTTCTTTGTCGAGCAGATGGTTAGACTCAAATGGGTTATTAAAGGTCTTAGCGTAATCAAACCATAACGAACATTCGGCAATAGATTGTATGTTTCTGTCGTGGAGAGATCTGAACTTATAAAGTTTAGGCAACATATTAAACACCTAGTTTACAACATTGCTTGATGTTAACACTTTAATTCCTTACTCATACCCGAATGCATAGCATTTGATTGCTCAATCACCAAATTTATTGGCACAACTGTTTGATAGATCAAAATTTAAACACGAAATAGTGACCGGTTTAAGTGGTTTGTTTTGCAGTTAAGCAATAGCGAACTAAAGTAGGTTAGTTGAAAATAAGATACAACGTAACCTTTTTGTTTGGACTAAATGGCTTAGAGCCTGTATTTGAGAATCGTAAGGTTAATTTAATAAAGGAAGTGTTCTAGTTGACTCTTGAGGGTTTCTTGCACTTGAAAGTATCGTCGAGTTCTGCTTTGACTCTCGAACCGGACGATGCATGTTTTTCGGGGACTGTGCGGGCTTGGCAAAGCGATGGTTAAAATCGGTGATGAAGTAGGGAAGCCAGGCGTTGGCTTGTTCGATGGTGTCGATACCTTGTAAGCGCATCTCTTTAACCAGTCGGTCTTGCTGCGTAAGGTTGGCTCGCTCAACGCGGCCTTTGGCTTGGGAGCTGTTGGCATAGATGAGTTCTATGGCCAGTTCTTTCAACACGCGGCCGTATTGAGTTTGGCCAACTTGTTTGTGTTTCTCCTGATTCACTCGAAAAATCGAGTGCTTGCCGTGCTCATTGAGGTATTCACGCGTGGTCATCATGTGGTCAAACGCGGATTTTGTCTCGCTGAATCTTAGGTTCATCAGACGGCCAGTCGCATCATCAATGAACACCAATAGGCAGCATTTGTCACAGCGGCCTTCAAACCAGTCATGATGGGAGCCATCTATCTGAATCAATTCTCCAAGACAGTCACGTCGGTAACGAGGCTGATAGACCTGAGGTCTGCGTTGTGAATGCGGAAGCCACAGTCCGTCGGCGATCATCCATTGACGGAGTGTTTCTTTAGAGACGGATAGATTGTGTCGTTCAGTCAGTTTTTCCAGAGCGAACGTTGGTGAGAAGTCAGAGTAATGCTCACGGATAAGTTTCAGTATTTCAATTCTGAAATGTTCTGAGTAGCGTCGATTACTTGGGCGTCCACGCGCTGCGTGTGTAAGACTTTGAGCGCCAAGAGAGACCAGTTTGTTTACCAAACGTCGGATATGACGCGCAGACAGATTCAAAATGATAGCAGCGTCAACTTGGCGTAGTCGTTTTTCACGTACGTCAGTAAGCACCTTGAATCGATGAATATCTTTTTCACTCATAGTAATAAGCATCCGGATAACTCCTAAGCAGACCAATATAGGAAAGCTTAGGAGGACATTTTAAAATGGCTCAAACCGGGCATTACTAAATTGCTCTAACACAGTCACTGCGTATTATGTATATTATGTTAAATTTAGTTTGGCGTTTATAAGGCAGGTATCTTTGTGTGATGCCCTGCCTCTTGTTTATCTACCAAATTGACGTTCTATTTAACAGTAAGGCTATTTACCATAAAATACCTAATAAACATATATCCTAATCTTCGATTAAGAATACGTTTATTAGATTTCAAGCATTAATCGATCGATAGCCTCTGTGATCTCTTTGGTTCTTACTGGTTTGGTGACGAAATCATTCATGCCTACATCTAAGCAGGAATATTTATCTTCTAGTGATGTGTGTGCTGTTAGCGCGACGATTGGCGTTTTGATGTTCGCGTCTCTCATGTATTTAGTTGTCGTTAGGCCATCCATTACGGGCATCGACACATCCATCAAGATAATATCTATCGAGTCGTTTCCTCTTTCAACAAATCCAATTGCTTCTTCACCGTTACTTGCGATAAAAACTTCGTGGCCTTGTCGCGTTAGAATCAATTTAATCACCATTTGATTTGTAGGATTGTCTTCGACAACTAAAACTGAATAGCGACTTCTGAGTTCTCTTGAAGATTTGTCCTCTTCACTGTGAGCTAGATTGTTCGTGACTCTGGTAAGCACTGGTAACTGCACTTCGAATTTAGAACCTTTTCCGGGTTCACTCTCTACAGATATGCGTCCTCGCATCAGTTCTACCAGTCGCTTGGTTATCGCAAGGCCTAAACCGGTGCCACCAAATCTGCGTGTGATTGTACTATCAGCTTGCACGAATGGGCTGAATAGCGACGAAAGTTGTTGTGAGCTAATGCCAATCCCGGTGTCTTCTACTGTTATATAGAATGAGCTCTGCAGGTATTTGATAGAAACATGAACATGCCCGCGTTCAGTGAATTTTATCGCGTTACCGATCAAATTAAATAGGATTTGTGCTAAGCGACTTGGGTCGATGTAATGAAGTTCACCTTCAGGGATATCGCTAGCTACCGTTAGCGCCAACCCTTTATCGTCTGCTGTCTTCTTTTGTTCAGACAATACAAAAGTTACAGTGTCTCTTACATTGCTCCATTGAGGTGCTAGTGAGAAACATCCAGATTCAATCTTAGAAAAATCCAATACGTCACTGATAATTGCCAGTAGAAGCTCAGATGATGTGCTCATATTAAGCAGTATAGACTGTTGTTCGTCGTTCAGAGGTGTGGATTTCAGCGTGTCTATCAAGCCAATGATGGCATTTAGCGGTGTTCTTAATTCATGACTCATCATTGCGAGGAATTCAGACTTGGCCTTGTTGGCTCTTTCTGCGTCTTTTCTTGCTGTGACAAGCTCTGCTGTTCGTTCTCGAACGGTTGCTTCAAGCTTTTCTTTGTTTTCAATATCGAAAACCGCACGCTCAATCAGTGGTCTAAAGCGGTTTAGGGTTGCTTTGGTTTCAACACTAAAGTGCTTGGTATTGGAGTGGATAAAGATGATGACGGATTGTGTTAGCCCGCTATCGATACCAGTAATTAGAACAGAGTTGATTTGATCGAGGATAATAGGATGTAAGGAATTGAATTCACCTAGAGACTTGGGTTCAAAAAGGATGGCGCATTCTCCATTGATCACTCGAGATAGCTTGCCACAATCACTCCAATTCATTTGTTCGAAGACTTTGTTATTGGTTAGTAGGGTTTTGAAATTGCCTTCGTTCCCTACCCTAGATATTACGATAAAGTCATCAAACTTAATGTATTTTTTGAGCACAAATTCAAGACTATAAAATATCTCAGATATGTTACTTGCCTTACTGATCGCAGAGATGGTTGATAAGATCACCCTGTTCTCTTCAGCCAGTTTTCGCTCACGGGCTTTTAGTTTTTGCAGTTCAATACGTGCTTCTTGCAGCGCTTCTTGACCTTCAGAGCCCATTATTTTTTCAACCTATAAAACGTTGCAGACGATACCATTAAATTTCCGTGCGCACTCTCACCGCCAGATAACCTTCCTTGTTCACCAAAGGTGAATGGGCATATGTATGGGAGTCCGTTAAGTGCTTGATTTATTTGATCGCATACTTCGTCCATATCTTGCTTAAGGTTCAACATTGGACCTGCACAGAAGATGTTGATCGCACCTAGTTTCTCTTCTAAATCCATGTCGTTGTAGTAAGAAGAGTGAATAATATTAGCGGCACGGCTTATCAATTGCTGTTTAGAGCCCTGCATCAAATAAATGGTGTCGCCTTCACTGATATCTGTGAATAGCTCGATTCCATTGCACTCTGTTTCTCTGATTGAGTGGGACAATTTGAAATATGGGTAGTCGTATGAAGAGCCAACTTTTCGCCCTAGCGGATACACGGACGACTTTTCGAATATATAGCCATCATCACTACCACCTAGATGGAAATTGGTCCATTCGTTATAAACGGTGACGGCTGGTCTATGGTCAATCTCCAACAATATTCGGTTTCTTACTTTGGTCACGGTCCCAGAATAGCGAGTGGGCGTATGGCCTGCACTAAAAGACGAATAGATGGACTGAGATGCAAATACCACAGTTAAAGATACGCCATTGATAGAGAGTGACTCTTCGGTAAAGATACTCCAGTTTCCAGAAACCTGATTGTCCGCCGCGCTGCCGCCAATAACAGGTACCTCAGTACCAAACTTCTTATCGATAGCCGCCATCACCTTCTCTTCATTGCCTGGAGTGGAATGCAGTAAGATAAGATCAGGGATTTCACCTTCTCGGTTGGCGTTCTTAAGTGCTTTATCGATGGCGCTAAAGGTACTTTGGTTTATGGAGTCGCTAAAATGCTCGATACCCGTACCATAGGCGTTGATCCCAGAGTCATAGATGATGAGTACGCCTATCACTGGGCCGGAGTGGAACCCAGTTTCGGTCATAATGCCGTGACAAGTGGTGCAGCCATGTATTGGGGTGTTAGGGAGAGCATCTACGAAATATCTCTGCACAGCGAGTGTTGAGTACTCTTCTGTGCAGTAGCAAATAAGACAGGCAATATCGTCAGGGTTTTCTACTCCACTGAGCAACTCATCTACTGCGATTTTATCGTCTAGGGAATAAGAGACTTTTGATAGAAATTTCATAGATTCCGGGAAACTTTGTTAATGTCCTCTTTATAACACTTTAATGCATGGTGTTTCACTGATTTGGTACATATTTCTATCAAAAGAACCGAGGCGTGACTCAGTTTTCCCTCTATTACTCTTTAGAAAGGTTTACGGAAAACGTGCTTATCTGTTGTGGAAATGTAACTGTTATTGAGGAGGTCTTATCATTAGTTTGTAACAGCCAATTCGATGGCCCTTTTTCTTCTAGAATTCCACTCTCATTGTAGCTAATGATAAATTTGCCAGTTTTAGATGTTTCGATTGAATACCCTGATCTATCGCCCGAAATTAAAACATTATGATTATCAATACCAAATTCACACGGTTTTGAAATTATACAGCTTACTGTTTCGTGATTATCGTATGTTACTGTTCTCCAAGTAAATGCCGCTATTAAAATAACCAACATGACGATAATTTGAACAAGCCTGCCTTTTGTTAGCTTTTGTGCCGCCATTATAATCTTTACTCCTTGTTACAAAGTTCAAAGTTTTTAAATAAAAATCCAATTCCAGACCAAGCGTAAGGTTACTACTCTGTCATTGATTTGTTAATTCAAGTATAGTGTCGCGTTGAAAATGCCACTTTTTTTTAAAATCAGCAAGTGGAAATAAAGCCCTGAATAGGCTGAATTTCCTTTTCTAATTTGGGTGGCATTACGACGTGAGTCGTGTTGGAAGTAAAGTGTAGTAAATAAGAAATTGGAAGCATGCAAATGAGCCAAGAAAAGCAGCTTGAACAAAACTACAACTATACGGTCGTCCGTCAATTTACCCTCGTTACAATTTTGTGGGGTATTGTCGGTATGGGCGTTGGTGTTTTGATTGCCGCTCAATTAGTTTGGCCACAGCTAAACTTTGATACGCCGTGGCTGACGTACAGTCGTTTACGTCCCCTGCATACTAATGCGGTTATTTTTGCGTTCGGTACAAGTGCGCTGTTTGCAACATCATATTATGTTGTACAACGTACCTGTCAGACGCGTCTCTTTGGTGGCCCTCTCGTAGCCTTTACCTTTTGGGGTTGGCAAGCGATTATCCTGTCCGCTGCAATTACTTTACCGTTAGGTCTAACCTCTGGTAAAGAATACGCAGAACTTGAATGGCCAATCGATATTGCTATTACTCTTGTGTGGGTAGCTTATGCGGTCGTGTTCTTCGGAACCATGATTAAGCGTAAGACATCGCACATTTATGTAGCTAACTGGTTCTTCGGAGCCTTCATCATCACGGTTGCCGTGTTGCACATCGTTAACAGCCTAGCTGTTCCTGTATCTGCGTTTAAATCGTACTCGATTTATTCCGGAGCGATCGATGCAATGGTGCAATGGTGGTACGGACACAATGCGGTAGGCTTCCTATTGACAGCTGGTTTCCTAGGTATGATGTATTACTTCGTTCCTAAACAAGCTGGTCGCCCTGTTTACTCTTACCGTTTGTCGATTGTTCACTTCTGGGCTCTTGTGTCACTGTATATCTGGGCTGGTCCTCACCACCTACACTACACTGCACTTCCAGACTGGACTCAGTCTCTAGGTATGGTTATGTCTTTGGTTCTGTTTGCTCCATCTTGGGGTGGCATGATCAACGGTATTATGACTCTATCTGGCGCGTGGCATAAGCTTCGCTACGACCCAATCCTACGTTTCCTTATCGTTTCTCTATCATTCTACGGCATGTCGACTTTCGAAGGCCCTATGATGGCAATTAAAACGGTTAACGCACTATCTCACTACACGGACTGGACCATCGGTCACGTTCACTCTGGTGCGTTAGGTTGGGTTGCTATGGTTTCAATTGGTTCGGTTTACCACTTAGTTCCTAAACTATTTGGTCAAGAGCGTATGTACTCTGTATCTCTAATCAATGTTCACTTCTGGTTAGCAACGATTGGTACAGTTTTCTACATTGTTGCAATGTGGATCTCTGGTGTGATGCAAGGTCTGATGTGGCGTGCAGTTAACTCTGACGGTACATTGACTTACAGCTTCGTAGAGTCTGTAGAAGCTTCTTACCCGTTCTACTTTGTACGTTTCTTAGGTGGTCTTATCTTCCTATCTGGTATGTTCTTACTGGCATACAACACGTACAAAACTGTTTCTGCACCTAAAGATAGCCTTAAAGCTATCCCTCAACCGGCTTAAGGAGATTTAGAATGAGCTCAAATTCAAATAATCGCCATGAGTTGGTCGAGAAAAACGTTGGTCTACTCGCGATCTTAATTGTTATCGCAATCAGCTTTGGTGCTTTAGTAGAAATCACCCCGCTTATTTTCCAAAAGCAAACGACTGAACCTGTAGAAAACCTACGCGTTTACTCTGCTCTGGAAATGGAAGGTCGTGATATTTACATTCGTGAAGGTTGTAACGTATGTCACAGCCAAATGATTCGTCCTTTCCGCTCTGAAACTGAACGTTACGGTCACTACTCTGTAGCTGGCGAAAGTGTTTGGGAACATCCATTCCTATGGGGTTCTAAGCGTACTGGCCCAGATCTAGCGCGTGTTGGTGATCGTTACTCTGATGAGTGGCACCGTGTTCACCTTCTCGACCCTCGCGAACTTGTTCCTGAATCAAACATGCCTGGTTTCCCATGGCTTGCTGAGAATGTACTTGATGGCAAATTGACTAAGCAGAAGCTTGAAATCTTCCGTAATCAATTTGGTGTTCCTTACACAGACGAACAAATTGCTAACGCTAAACAAGATGTTGAAGGAAAAACAGAGATGGATGCAATCATCGCTTACCTTCAATCGCTTGGCCACGCAATGAAATAAGGAATAATTATGGACATTATTACATTTCAAAGTGTTTGGACTGTTACTGTTTTTGCTTGTTTCATCGGCATCGTTTGGTGGGCTTTCGGTAAAAATCGTAAGTCGCGCTTCGACGAAGATGCAAACCTAGTGTTCGCTGATGAAGCACCTGCGAAAGATAAAAATCAAGGAGTGACGAAGTAATGAGTACATTCTGGAGTATTTGGGTAACAGTCATCACAATCGGTACGTTGATTGGCTGTGCAGCCTTACTTCGTTGGTGTTCCAACGATAAAACAGGTGTAGAAGAAGGTCATGACATGGGCCATGAATACGATGGTATTCGTGAGCTTAATAACCCACTACCTAAATGGTGGACATACCTTTTCGTTAGCACAATTGTGTTTGCAGCTGTTTATCTTGCTCTATACCCGGGCCTTGGCAACTTTAAAGGTCTACTAGGTTGGACGAGTTCAAACCAAACAGTTCGTAGCGTAGAAGAGTCTCGCTCTGCAATCGCGGCAGCTCAAGCTAACAAACAGTTAGATGAGTACGCAAAAGAGCTTGATGACGCGAACACTTACTTTGGCGAAGCATTTAAGAAGCTAGCTCATGATGAGAACGGTCTTCGTTCTGTTCCTGACATTGCATCAGATGCTGACGCAATCAAAGTTGGTCAACGCTTGTTCCTGCAAAACTGTTCTCAGTGTCATGGTTCTGATGCTCGTGGTCAAAAGGGCTTCCCTAACTTGACTGACGATGCATGGCTATATGGCGGTGAACCACAAGCGATCGTTACTACCATCATGCATGGTCGTGTCGGTCAAATGCCAGCGTGGAAAGACGCACTTGGCGAAGAAGGCGTTAAAGAAGTGGTTAGCTACACTCTTAGCCTTTCTGGTCGTAGCGTGAACGTACGTGAAGCAGAAGCTGGTAAAGCACGTTTCGTAGTGTGTGCTGCGTGTCACGGTACAGATGGCAAGGGTAACCCTGCTGTTGGTGCTCCTGACCTAACAGACCGCGATTGGTTGTTTGGCGATTCTCGTGCTGATGTAACTGAAACAGTAATGAACGGTCGTTCTGGTGTAATGCCGGCTTGGAAGGACATCCTCGGTGAGGATAAGGTTCAGCTCGTCGCTGCCTACGTCTGGAGCCTCAGCAACTCAGATAAAGAGTAACATAATAATAACAGCCCCTTCTTAAGGGGCTGTCTTTCTTTTACAGTTATAACCTTAAGTGTTTGTAAAAATTAGTTTTATTTCATTGGATATATTGAGAATAATAATATGGTACAACCTTGGTATAAGCAGTTTTGGCCGTGGTTTTTGATCTTCCTAACCGTTGGCGTTTCTATGCTAACATTGGTTCGAGTCGCGATACTTACCAACCATTCAGTTAACGTTGTCACTGAAGATTACTATAAAAAAGGTAAAGGTATTAATGTCGACATTTCAAAAGTAAACGTTGCTAAAGAGCTTGGCCTATCAGCTTCAGTTAGCGAGAAAGGTAATTCAGTTATCATTACCCTAGACAAAGGCAAGCTAGACCACTTCCCTGCTATTAGTGCAATGTTCGTGCACCGAACGCTCCCTGACCGTGATTTTACTCAGCTACTGACCGCTGATGCGAGCGGGAACTACACGTTGACTCTGGACCATGAAATGCAAGGTCCATGGTTTATCGAGCTTTCTCCGCATGATTCTGAATGGTTAGTGCAAGGTCGCATGAACTTCCCAATTGATACTCCTACTCAACTAACGAACTAAAGCTTATGTGTGAATCCTGTTATCACTGCGGTGAAGATGTACCAGCGGAAACGGATTTTAAAGTGGAAATCTTAGGATCGGTTCGACCGATGTGTTGTCCAGGTTGCGAAACCGTAGCCCAGACAATCGTTGATAGCGGTTTGGTCTCTTATTACCAATATCGTACCGCTCCGGCTGAAAAAGCGGATCTAGTTCCAGAGCAACTTCTGGCACTCAGTCATTACGACAACGAAGATGTTCAATTGGAGTTCGTCCGTAACTCTGAAAATACATCTGAAGTGACATTGTCACTCGAAGGTGTCTCTTGTGCTGCTTGTGCATGGCTTATTGAAAAGCAAGTCTCTTCAAAGTTAGGGGTTGTTAGCATTCGTGTTAATACCACGACTAACCGCGCCCTGCTCAGCTGGGACAACACTCAGGCTAAACTGAGCGAGCTGTTGTCTGCAATCCATACCCTAGGCTACAAAGCCGCTCCATTCGAGGCTGATCAACAAGAAGCCGCCTATCATCGATCGATGAAGAATTATCTCTATCGTCTTGGTATTGCTGGTTTAGCGACCATGCAAGTCATGATGTTAGCTGTAGCGCTCTACCTCGAAGTATTTGGCAGCCTTGAACCTGAATTCAAAAGTTACTTCCGTTGGGTAAGTTTGATCTTCGCAACACCTGTTCTCCTATACTCTGCGTTACCTTTCTATATTAATGCGTGGCGCAGTATTAAAGGCCGAACATTGGGTATGGATGTACCCGTTTCGATCGCTCTGCTATTTGCTTACGTTGCGAGTTTAGTGGCAACAGTGACAGAGCAAGGTGAAGTGTTCTTTGAATCTATCTCGATGTTCACCTTCTTCTTGTTGCTTGGTCGTTTCCTTGAGATGCGCGCGCGTCGTAAAGCTGCAGCAGCTAGCGGTAACCTGCTTAAGCTCGTTCCTGCGATGGCGACAACGCTAGACGGTGAGCAAGTACCGGTAAAAACCTTAAAAGTTGGCGACCAGATTCGCGTTCTACCGGGTGAACATATTCCCGCAGATGGCAAAGTATTGTCTGGCAGAATTCATATCGATGAATCCATGCTGACTGGCGAATCTATCCATGTGGTCAAGAATGAAGGTGATACGGTCTTTGCTGGCACATTGAATGGTGATGAATCGTTTGAATTGGAAGTGATGACCTCTAAAGCGGATTCGGTTATTTCTAATATCGTTCGTCTTCAAGATGAAGCTCAATTGTCTAAACCCCGAATTGCTGAAATCGCCGATGTGGTGGCTCGATACTTTGTCGCGGTTATCTTAATCATTTCATTCGGGACTTGGTTCTACTGGCATCAAACACGACCAGAAGACGCTTTCTGGATCATGCTTTCAGTATTAGTGGCGACCTGCCCTTGCGCTCTGTCTCTTGCGACGCCGACCGCGATTACTTGCTCAACTTCTCGCATGGGTAACTTCGGTATCTTGCTGCGCAAAGGCCATGTGTTTGAAACCTTGTGCAAGGTAAACCACTTAATCATCGATAAAACGGGCACTCTGACTGAAGGTGATATTCGTATCAGTAAAGTCGAGACGTTTGCTGACCTTGATAAAGACACTTGTTTGCAAGCTGCAGCAAGCCTAGAGCAACACGCTAACCACCCTATCGCTAAAGCGTTCAAAACTTATATTTCTGATGATATCGAAGTGGAGTCGGTAAACAACGTGATTGGCTCGGGCATTACTGGCGAGTTGAATGGGCAAGAAGTGGCGATTGGTAGCAGCGAGTTCATTCTAGGTGAAGCTCAGCCATCTGAAAGTAACGGTATTTACTTGTCGATGTCTGGTCGTCATATTGCAACATTCACTTATGAAGATCCGATTCGCAAAGAAAGTATCGAGTTTATTAAGCAATTCAAAGAAGCGGGAATCAAAACCACGCTGCTGACTGGCGACTCTTTGATTAATGCGAAGCCTGTTGCTGCAGAGATTGGTATTACTGACATTGTTGCTAACGCGAAGCCGGAAGACAAGCTGGCTTATTTAAACTCTAGAGACGCAAGTGACATCACCATGATGGTTGGTGACGGTATCAATGACGCCCCTATTCTTGCCGGTGCTCACCTGTCTGTTGCTATGGGCGGCGGTACTGATGTGGCGAAAGCCTCTGCGGATATGGTGCTATTGGGTGATAAGCTCGATAGATTACTTAAGTCCCGTACTTTAGCGCTAAAAACGCGTAGGATAATCCGTGAAAACCTAGCTTGGTCACTAGGATATAACTTACTTATTCTTCCTTTGGCTGTCGCAGGTTTGGTTGCTCCATACATTGCCGTTGTTGGCATGTCTGCTAGCTCTATTATTGTAGTATCTAACTCGTTAAGGCTTTTAAAAGAGCAAGGTAAATAATGGAAAGTTTATACATACTCATTCCAATTGCGATCGTACTTGTGTGCATTGCTGTTGGAATCTTTCTATGGGCAGTGAAGAGCGAGCAGTTTGAAGACCTTGAACGCCAAGGCCATAACATTCTGTTTGATGAAGATACTAATGTTCATCATCATTCTGATAGTAAACCTGTCAATAATGAGAAAGCTAACGTAGAAATCCAAACTAACTTAGACAAAAAGAACGATGACGCCTGATTGGATCGGAGCCTTTGTTGTTGGGTTGATCGGCGCAGGCCATTGCATGGGAATGTGTGGTGGTATTGCGTCGCTTCTTTCGATTGGCAACAGTAAACCTTCCCCTGTCATTCCCCTGCTTTATAACTTAGGGCGCTTGCTAAGCTATGCTGTGATTGGCGGTGTGATTGGTGGTGCAATCTCTTCGATAGGTCAGCTGAGCGATTTTAATGCTCTGCTGGGCTGGCTGCGTTTGTTTGCGGCTGGTTTTATGATCGTCTTAGGTTTGTATATTGGTAAATGGTGGTTTGGCTTGTTGTTCTTTGAAAAAGTTGGACAGAAGCTATGGCGTTATATCTCACCTTTAGGCAAATCATTTCTACCATTGAAGCACCCTAGCCATGCTTTACCTTTTGGTTTTATCTGGGGTTGGCTTCCATGTGGTCTTGTTTACTCAATGCTAACGTGGGCGGCAGTGTCAGGAAGTTGGTATAACGGATCTGGTATCATGCTTGCTTTCGGTTTAGGTACTCTTCCAGCGATGCTCACGGTTGGAATGGGCGCCAATTTCCTCAAAAAACTGCAACAAGCTGACTTATTTCGCCAGTTTGGCGCAATTTTAATCCTCATTTACGGCTTCTATACCGGTTATATGGCGCTACAGCTCATTATTTATACCGTATAGTGGTGTCTTTAATCCGGTTTTTTTACTACCCTTTAGGATTAAGGAATGCTAAAATATTGACGTATATCAAATAGTGAAAGATTGTTATGATTTCTGAAAAGCCTGTGACGAAACGAGTTCAGTCTGGTGGCTGTGCGATCCACTGCCAAGATTGTAGTATTAGCCAACTCTGTATCCCATTTACTTTGAATGAATCTGAGCTAGATCAACTTGATCAGATCATTGAAAGAAAGAAACCTATTCAAAAAGGCCAAGAGCTATTTAAAGCGGGAGACGAACTTAAGTCTCTTTATGCTATTCGCTCTGGAACGATTAAAAGCTATACGATTACCGAGCAAGGTGATGAGCAGATTACTGCATTCCACTTAGCGGGCGATCTTGTTGGCTTTGACGCGATCACGGGTGACGAACACCCTAGTTTCGCTCAAGCTTTGGAAACTTCTATGGTATGTGAAATTCCATATGAGATTCTCGATGATTTATCAGGGAAAATGCCTAAATTGCGTCAGCAGATTATGCGTTTGATGAGTAATGAGATTAAAGGTGACCAGGAAATGATTCTGCTTCTTTCTAAAAAGAACGCGGAAGAGCGCCTTGCGGCATTCCTTTACAACCTTTCAACTCGCTTCTCTCAGCGTGGCTTCAGCCCTCGTGAGTTCCGCTTAACGATGACTCGTGGCGATATTGGTAACTACCTTGGTTTGACTGTTGAAACAATCAGCCGTCTGTTAGGTCGTTTCCAAAAAGCGGACATCTTGAGCGTTAAAGGTAAATACATCACTATCGAAGATCACGATGCGTTGATGGAACTTGCTGGCGTTTCAAAAGAATAGTCTAGATATCAATGATGTAGTTCAATAATGAGCTACATCATGTTTCTCTCTTAAAACCTCTTATATTTCTCTTATTCTCTCCATAACTACGCTACATTATTTATATGTTCGGTCTGAAAAGTAGGCTTAGTTATGAGTATCTATAACAAAATTTTAGTTGTCGCAGACATTAATCACGATGAGCAACCTGCTCTAGTTCGTGCTATCCAACTTGCCAAGAAAAGCACTTCAACAAGCCACATCACTTTCTTTTTGTCGATCTACGACTTCTCGTATGAAATGACATCTATGCTCTCTGTCGATGAGAGAGACGCAATGCGCAAAGGCGTAATTCATCAGCGTGAAATTTGGATGAATAAGGTTGCTGCTCCTTACCTTGATGATTCTATTGAATTTAACGTACAAGTGGTTTGGCATAATCGCCCGTATGAAGCGATCATTGCTGAGGTTTACAGTGGCGAGCATGACATTTTGATCAAAGGCACGCGTAAGCACGATACCTTAGAATCGGTCATCTTTACTCCAACCGACTGGCACCTATTAAGAAAGTGCCCTAGCCCAGTGCTGTTGGTTAAAAATGATTTCTGGCCAGAACACGCGAAGATCTACGCTTCCGTTCATGTTGGCTCTGAAACAGAAGCTCACTTAGAGCTCAATGATACGATGGTCGACAGATTACTTGAGATCACTGGTCGTTTGGATGCTGAACCGTTCTTGGTGAACGCCTACCCGGTGACACCTGCGAATATCACAATCGAATTGCCAGAGTTTGACCCAACCTCTTATACTGATGCGGTTCGTGGCCATCACTTAACCGCGATGAAAGCACTACGCCAGAAACACGGTATGTGTGAAGAGCAAACCGTGGTTGAGCAAGGCTTGCCTGAAGATGTTATTCCTCGTGTAGCGTCTGAACACAATGCGGCTATGGTTATCCTTGGTACAACTGGTCGTACTGGCTTGTCTGCCGTGTTTATCGGCAATACTGCGGAACATGTCATCGATAAGATTAACTGCGATGTACTGGCTCTTAAACCGTCAGGTTACGTTAGCCCGCTCGATCCGAACCTGTCTAAATAGTTGGTTTTTTTATAATTAAAAAACGCCTCAAGCAATGCTTGAGGCGTTTTTGTTTATCTAAAGCTTACGCGATTCCAACAACAGAATCGTTTATATCGCGTTATAGGTTAGTTACGTCGATGAACATTGACTCATCAATGTTTGAAGACGAGATTTCAGCTTCTTCGAATTCGTATGCTTTGCGATCTTCGCTACGATCCAGTGGAAGGTTAATGAAATCAAACAACTCACGGTCAGCCAATTGGCTTGGGCTCACGTTCTGAATTGACTTGAAGACCTTCTCAACACGGCCTGGAGTCTGTTTATCCCAATCAATTAGCATCGCTTTGATGTTTTGACGTTGCAGGTTTTCTTGAGAACCACACAGGTTACACGGAATGATCGGAAACTCTTTATGCTCTGCGTATTTGATTAGGTCCGTTTCGCGACAGTAAGTCAGAGGACGGATTACAACGTTACGACCATCGTCAGAGCGAAGCTTAGGTGGCATAGCCTTAAGGCGAGCACCGTGGAACATGTTCAGGAACATAGTCTCAACAATGTCGTCTAGGTGGTGACCTAGAGCAATCTTCGTTGCGCCAATCTTCTCTGCAAACGAGTACAAAGTACCGCGACGCAGACGTGAACAAAGGCCACAAGTTGTCTTACCTTCTGGCACTTTTTCTTTTACCACTGAGTACGTATCTTTATCTACAATGTAGTAAGGAATGTTCAGAGTTTCAAAGTACTCAGGAAGAATATGCTCAGGGAACCCCGGTTGTTTTTGGTCTAGGTTTACGGCAACAACATCAAATTTGATGGGTGCTGCTTCACGCAAACGTAGCAAAATGTCTAGCATCGCAAATGAATCTTTACCGCCACTAATACACGCCATTACTACGTCATTCTCTTCGATCATGTTGTAGTCGACGATGGCATTCCCAACATTTCTTCTTAGAAGTTTCTGAAGCTTGTTGAATTCAAGTGTATCTTTTTTATTTTCGTTTTGGTTCATTGCGACTCTCACACCGTCGTATTACCGACTGTAGATTGCTAGTGGGACTGTTTTAGGGCGTGGATTATACGGATTTTTATTTCAGGTTGGAACAGTAACGACAGGATAAACAAGCCAAGCAGGAGAAAGATTCCGCCTTATCATACGATCTGTCCTCTAGCGGTGAGAAAAATATGTCGCAATAAGAGGTAAGAATCAAAGATGAAAGGCCGTTGAGATGTGTGATTTGGCAAGATTTAAAGGTTTAGGTTTAAGACTTTAAACGAAAACAGCCTGTTCAAAGAAGAACAGGCTGTTTCGTCAAGATCTTAAGCTGAGCAAACAGCTTCTGGCCGGTAGTTATTATTGCGCAGGGATGTAAGGCAAAACACGAACTGTGGCTTCTGGTAACGTGATGCTGTTACTTCCATTCAGTTCGTCCAGCGTGAATTTCGCACGCCCTTCTTTGATTGGGATTTGCTTACCATTAGACAGAGTAATGTTGCCTTCAAGTTTACTATCAAATTCTAGCGTCAAACCTTGAATATCAGGAGTGAACCAACTAGAGAACATGCCGCTGACGTCTTCTAGCATCGCTTGCATCTGTGGTAAAAGGTTTTCTAACTGTGTAACCTCAACCGTTCCAGCCAAAGGCTCCTGAGTCATTACGACGAGCGAATACGCACATTCTTGTTCTTGGGTTTGTACAAAGATAAGAGGGTTTGCTGAGCGTAGGTTTTTATCTACCGGTAGAAGCAGCTCATTCGCAGGAGACACTTTCAACTCTTCGTAATGCTCTTCTTTCTCCATCCAAGCTTTGCTGATGTGACAGGTTTTCTGTGCTTGTTGGTCAACAAAGAAGACCGCAACTTTGACATCATCGTGCCCTTCTTTGGTGTTGTTTTTCAGCTGAGTATAGAGTTTAGAATACGTGAACATGTATTCTTGCGCCGAAGCAGGAAGAGAAACGCCAAGGCTTAAAGTGGCTAATAGAGCGAGTACTGTCTTTTTCATTATTATAATCTTGTCGAAGTTGAGCGTTCATAATTAAAAAGAGCAGCCGTTAGCTGCTCTTTGTGTGATGCCGTTTGGATGATAACTTACTTTCGTGGTTAACCAAACTGAGACCAAATCGAGTTACTTTTTCCAGTATACCTCGTTGTGACGGATCATAGCTTGTAAATCAGTCACATAGTCTGAACCTCGCTCAGAATATTTTAGCAAGCCGTTGGTTAGCTCTGTCGCAGATTCAGTAGTTAACAAATCGTCGCCCTGAGTAGCCAGTTTTGCTCGAATCGCTCTTAAATCGGCATAAGCACGATTACGATTCAAGTTCATGAAGTAACGATGAACCGATTCTTGGCTTGAAGAGAATGTAGCCACTTCATGCGAACTACCTTCGTTACGTTGTAGCGGAACAAGTCCACAACCTTTGGTGTAACACCAGTGTCCGAAATAGTTGTTGGCTTTGGTGGCGAAACGCGATGTCCCCCAAGCCGATTCATTAGCAGCCTGTGTCAGTACTAGCGCCTCTGGCAGTACGTTGACACGGCTCAGCATCTCTGTCAGCCATGCCTGATCTAAACCTTCACTAGGCACTGGTAAGCTGTACAACTTCCCTAGCCTTTTCGCATAAGACGCGTCTTCAGAGTCAATATTGCTCAAACCAGATTCAGATAGCTTAGTTAAAAACGCGCGTTCTTTGGTGATACGTTTGTTTTCAATATTGATGCTTGGGCGAAGGAACGAAAAGAATGTGTCTTTTTTCACGTTCACATCTTCGATAGCAGCAAAATTTGGTCGATCTGAAGCCACGGTCAAATCACCAAACTCACTTGATGTATTTGAACTTTGGTCTGCTGAACGTCGGCGCTCTTCTTCTTGGTAAATGTATGGACCAACCAGTGAGATAGAACCCACGATCGCCAGTGCAGTTACCTTTAGCGCAAGTGATTTACTTGCGCTGCCTTTGACATTATTACGCATCGAACACCTGAGGGTTTTTGTTTTTGTTACCATCGTTACTGTTGTTGCCGTCGTTATTACTGTCACCGTTGCTGTTGTCGTCATCACTATTATGTCGATCTGACGCAATAACCTTCAGTTTGATACCAAACATTTCACGGTAGATGATGCCTTTCACATGAAAGAAAAACGGAAGAACGAATATCAAGCCAATGCCGTACATCATTGCCGCCACAATGAACATCAGCATAACCATTAAGTAGATAGATGCGACGACGAAGATTTTCTTATTTACCGCTCTTAGAGAAAGCAGCAGCGATTGCATTGGCGGTACTTTCTTATCACAAATCAGCAGAATTGAATTGCTGAATGCTAGTGAGAAGTAGATAGACAAAAATGGCAAAAGCATACCTGCAATGCCTTGAAGCATGAGGCTGAACAAAGTAACGAGAATGACTGGAACCGTGAACTGTAAACCTTTTCCGATATGACGTACTTTGGTTTGTAAGCCTGCGGCGTGGCTCATTGCCATTAAACAGATGCCAGCATAGATAGGCGCGCTGATTACTTCGTAGCTGAAGTTAGCAATAAAAATGGATTCAACGACCTGTGGTGTAAATGCCTCTGGGTCGATAACCGCGTCTAAGATAATCGCGGGGTCACCAAGCTGCAGTTTTAGTGCGATATAAAAGATAGCCAATTGCACGAACATCAGCGCAACAATCGCAGGGGAAAACGAAAGAAAGTGACTTATCGTATGTTTCCAAGCTTCTTGGAATACAGCCGTTGCTTTGAGCTCATAATCGCCGGAAAGTGCACGGTCGATACTACCGCCCAAATTAAAATCTTTTTCGATGTCGTTGTTCATATTGATACCTAGGTGCGCCAACTAAACGAAGCCACCTAACTTATTGATAAAAAATTGCCTTCATTATACCCATATGTCGGCTGCAAACTAAAATATGAATCTGTAACAAGGCTTGCTTTTGCGTCTTAATGGTTAATAATTAGACACTTGTTAGGGTGAGAACCCAATAAATAACAGTATGGTAAAGGATGTTTACTTTTACCTGCGAATTTTTTTATCTATGAATGGTAAAAAATGCTTTGAATTCACGTTTTTGGTGATTATGATGCGCGCCTTAAAGGTGTATAGCAACAGGTCTCAAATAGAACCAAGGTGGAGAAAAACAGACGTTGAACGCTAAAAAATCAGTAGGAAAGCCAGTCGTACAGTTAACTGGCATTAGTAAAAGTTTCGATGGTAAGGAAGTCATCGGCAATCTTGATCTAAACGTAAATCATGGTGAGTTTCTCACGATATTAGGCCCGTCCGGTTGCGGTAAAACCACGGTACTAAGAATGATTGCAGGGTTTGAAACGGCAGATAGTGGTGAAATACTATTAGCTCAACAGAATGTAACCCAAGTTCCTGCTGAACAAAGGCATGTTAACACTGTATTCCAAAGCTATGCCCTATTCCCACATATGACCGTTTTCGACAATGTGGCATTTGGTTTACGCATGCAAAAAGTGCCAAACACCGAGATTGAACCTCGTGTCATGGATGCTTTAAAAATGGTGCGCCTAGAACAAATGGCACAACGAAAGCCACACCAGCTATCCGGTGGCCAACAGCAACGTATCGCAATCGCTCGTGCTGTCGTTAATAAGCCTAAAGTTCTTTTGTTGGATGAGTCTCTGTCTGCTCTAGATTACAAACTACGTAAACAGATGCAAATTGAGCTTAAACAACTGCAACGTCAACTTGGTATCACGTTCATTTTTGTAACGCATGACCAAGAAGAAGCATTGTCCATGTCTGATCGTATTATTGTTATGCGTGATGGCGTGATTGAACAAGACGGAACACCAAGAGAAATCTACGAAGAGCCTAAGAACTTATTTGTTGCTCGTTTCATTGGTGAAATTAACGTATTCGAAGCGACAGCGAAATCTCGTCAAGATGAAAAGCGCATTGTTGCGACAATCGAAGGTGAAGAGTCAATTATCTATCATGGTAAAGACGTAGCACCGGGCCAAAAACTGCAAGTACTACTTCGCCCTGAAGATCTTCGTATCGAAGAAATTAAAGAGTCGGACCAAAGCGGTATTGTCGGCCACATTGTCGAGCGAACCTACAAAGGCATGACATTAGATTCAGTCGTAGAACTTGAATCAGGTATGCGTGTCATGGTTAGCGAATTCTTCAACGAAGATGACCCTGATGTTGATCACTCACTGGGCCAAAAAGTTGCAGTAACTTGGGTTGAGAGCTGGGAAGTGGTGTTAGAAGATGAGCAAGAAGTTTAATTTACAAAACGCGATTGTTGCTTTAATCACAGGTTGGTTAGTGCTGTTCGTGATGATTCCAAACATCATGATCATCGGCACTAGCTTTCTAACTCGTGACGAAGCGAACTTGATCGAGATGACCTTCACTCTCGACAACTACCTGCGTTTGGCTGATCCGCTGTATTTTAAAGTGCTGATGCACTCTTTCTATATGGCGATAGTCGCAACCCTACTTTGTTTAATTATTGGTTACCCATTTGCCTACATCGTGGCAAAAATGCCTGCGAAATGGCGTCCAATCATGTTGTTTTTAGTGATTGTGCCATTCTGGACAAATTCTTTAATTCGTACTTACGGATTAAAAGTGGTTCTGGGTACTCAAGGTGTGTTGAACAAAGGTTTGTTGGCGTTAGACATTATTGATAAGCCACTTCGTATCATGTATTCAGAAACGGCAGTAATGATCGGTTTAGTGTATATCCTACTCCCGTTCATGATTTTGCCGTTGTACTCAGCTATCGAAAAGCTAGACGATACTTATTTAGAAGCGGCTAAAGACTTAGGTGCAAACAAACTTCAAACGCTATTGAAGGTTGTTCTACCCCTAACGATGCCAGGTATTATCGGTGGTTGTTTACTTGTATTGCTCCCTGCGCTTGGAATGTTCTACATTTCAGACTTGTTGGGCGGTGCTAAGAACCTGTTGATCGGTAACGTCATTAAGAGCCAAGTGCTTAATGCCCGTGATTGGCCGTTTGGCGCCGCAACCAGTATTGCACTGACTACCGCTATGGCCGTGATGCTTTATGCCTACTACCGTGCAGGCAAGTTATTGAATAAGAAAGTGGAGCTAGACTAATGGGTCGCACAGTTAAGTTCAGCTTTATGGCGCTGGTATACGCTTTTCTATACCTACCTATTATCGTATTAATTGCCAACTCTTTTAATGCCAATAAGTTTGGTATGAAATGGGGTGGCTTTACCACCAAGTGGTATGACGCGCTGATTAACAACGATAGCCTAATGCAGGCTGCGTGGCACTCGATCAACGTCGCGGTGTTCTCAGCAACTGCCGCAACGATTGTTGGCAGCCTGACAGCAGTAGCCCTATTCCGTTACCAATTTAAAGGTAAAGGCATCGTCAATGGCATGTTGTTCATCGTGATGATGTCACCAGATATCGTAATGGCGATTTCGCTTCTTGCGCTATTCTTGGTAATGGGTGTGCAACTTGGGTTCTTTACCCTACTTGCAGCGCACATTACTTTCTGTCTGCCGTTCGTTGTTGTCACGGTCTACAGTCGCTTGAATGGCTTTGATGTGAAGATGTTAGAAGCCGCAAAAGATTTAGGTGCAAGTGAATGGACGATTCTAAAACAGATCATCCTGCCTCTTGCTAAGCCAGCGGTGGCTGCGGGTTGGTTATTGAGCTTCACTCTGTCTTTGGACGATGTGATCATTAGCTCTTTCGTAACGGGCCCAACCTATGAAATCTTGCCACTGAAGATTTACTCGATGGTTAAAGTCGGTATATCTCCAGAGGTCAACGCTCTAGCAACAGTAATGTTAGTGGTGTCGTTAATACTGGTGATTATTTCTCAGTTATTAGCGAGAGAAAAAATCAAGTAAGTCTCCTACTCTTTACTGAGACGGACTTGATAAGATTCAAGTTTAACAAAAGTGTTATTCATAAACAGAATGGTAAATTGCCATTCTGTTTTTCTATCTAGTGCCTTCGGGCAACGTTTAGTTTGGAGCTAACGTCAATGAAAAAATGGGCTACTCTATTAGCTGGTAGTGCATGTGCGCTTTCAATGTTATCTGCACCATCGTTTGCAAAAGATAACAAAGAATTGGTATTCATGAACTGGGGACCTTACATCAACAGTGAGATCTTAGAACAGTTCACGGATGAGACTGGCATCAAAGTGATTTACTCGACTTACGAGTCGAATGAAACTTTGTACGCAAAATTGAAAACGCACAATAAAGGTTACGACCTTGTGGTTCCTTCAACCTACTTCGTGTCTAAAATGCGCGACGAAGGCATGCTTCAAAAGATCGACAAAACCAAGCTGAACAATTTTGCGAATCTAGATACAAACTACTTAGATAAGCCATATGATCCGAACAATGACTACTCTATTCCACACGTAGTGGCGATCACTGGCCTAGCTGTTAACACAGACATGTACGATCCAGAAGATTTCCAAAGCTGGGCTGATCTATGGAAGCCAGAGCTTGAAGGTCAACTGATGATGATGGACGACACGCGTGAAGTGTTCCACATCGCACTGCGTAAGTTAGGTTACTCAGGTAACACGACTAACGAGCAAGAAATCGACGAAGCCTACGCTGAACTGCGTAAGCTGATGCCAAACGTTCTTGTGTTTAACTCAGATAACCCTGGCGCGCCATACATGTCTGGTGAAGTGGGTCTTGGTATGCTTTGGAACGGTTCTGCTGCTGCAGCGCAAAATGAAGGTCTGCCGATTAAACTGGTTTTCCCTAAAGAAGGCGGCATCGGTTGGGTTGATAACTTCGCTATCAGTTCTGGCGCAGTAAATGTAGAAGCGGCTCATAAGATGATCGACTTCCTACTTCGCCCAGAAATCGCAGAGCAAATATCTCGTGACACAGGCTACCTAACGGCAGTTAAAGCGTCTAACGAGAAGTTCAAAGACAGCCCTGCTTTGTTCCCATCACAAGAAGACCTTGACCGTGTGGAATGGCAAGCTGCGGTTGGCGATAAGACAGTGAAGTACGAAGATTACTTCATGAAGCTTAAAGCCGGTCAGTAAACGAGTTCGTTATCTAATTGCTCTGGTCAACAGAGGCTAATAAGTAACTGGTTTACTTAACAAGCCTAGTTAGGTAATCAACAAGTTAAAAATAAGAATATCAACGAATAGGCAGCTTAGGCTGCCTATTTTGTTATATCACTGCTATAATTTAGCGCGATTTTTAGAAATCCATTTACTTTGGGTTCAATACCCAGCTCCAAATCAAACAAATGAACGGAACAGTAATGAAAAAAACACTGTATACCGGCGCATTGTGTGCTGCTACTTTACTTTCTACACCCTCTTTCGCAGCTGACCAAGAACTGTATTTTTACAACTGGTCTGAATATATTCCAAATGAAGTACTAGAAGACTTCACAGAAGAGACTGGCATTAAAGTCTATTACTCAACTTATGAGTCTAACGAAAGCATGTACGCTAAGTTAAAAACTCAAGGTACGGGTTACGACTTAGTGGTTCCTTCTACTTACTTCGTTTCTAAGATGCGTAAAGAAGGCATGCTTCAAGAGCTTGATAAAACTAAGCTAAGCCACTTTGCAGATTTGGACCTAAATTACTTAGATAAGCCATTTGACCCAAACAACAACTACTCGATCCCATACATCTGGGGCGCAACGGGTATTGGTATCAACTCAGATATGCTAGACAAGTCTTCAATTAAAAACTGGGGCGATCTGTGGGATACACAATGGGAAGGTCAACTGATGATGATGGATGACTCTCGTGAGGTTTTCCATATCGCACTGTCTAAACTGGGTTACTCTCCAAACACAACGAACCCTGAAGAAATCAAAGAAGCGTACGAAGAACTTCGTAAGCTAATGCCAAACGTATTGGTATTTAACTCAGACTTCCCTGCGAACCCTTACCTAGCGGGTGAAGTGTCTCTTGGTATGCTTTGGAATGGCTCTGCTTACATGGCACGTCAAGAAGGCGCAACGATTGACATCATCTGGCCAGAGAAAGGCGCTATCTTCTGGATGGACAGCTTAGCGATTCCAGCAGGCGCTAAGAACACTGAAGCGGCACATAAGATGATCGACTTCCTTCTTCGCCCTGAAAACGCCGCTAAGATTGCTCTAGAGATCGGTTACCCGACGCCAGTTAAAACGGCTTACCCTCTTCTTCCTAAAGAATTTGCTGAAGATAAGAACGTTTTCCCACCGCAATCAGTGATGGATAACGGCGTTTGGCAAGATGAAGTTGGCGAAGCGAGCGTTATTTATGACGAGTACTTCCAAAAACTTAAAGTAAACAACTAGATTGTTACTGATAGGTTAATAAAGCGGCGTAAGCCGCTTTATTTTTATCTACACTTTATATAGGATTGCATCAAACAATATAGAGTGCGATTTAATATGCCAACAAACCCTATTTTATTGGTTGTGACACTGATGCTTCTCGCGTCATTCTTGATGCTTGGGCTGAGTTCTTTTATTCACATAGATTCCAATTACGATCTGTTTTTTGAAACGAACACGCTCGTGATTATAATGTACATCTACTACGTTGCTCGTCATGCTATTCGCCCTCATAAAGCCCTTCGCTATGGTGCTTTACTACTTATTTTTAACTTGCTTTATGATGTGTTCACAGAGCTCAAACACCTCGATGAATGGGCCGACCGAAACGAGTTACTCGACACCTTTCTTGAAGATGGATTGTTGCAAATAGCCTTCCTACTTATTGCTTACGGTATAACTGAACTTACAACCAAATTGAAAGATCAAAGCAAGCAAGATGAGCTGACAGGCTTGTATAATCGTAAGAAGTTTGACGCAATCACGCTGAAAGAATTCGAACTCATATATTTCGATTTGGATGGGTTAAAGCGAGTCAATGACCGTAAAGGCCATAAAGTTGGCGATCTAATGATCGTTCGCTTCTCTCAAGCGCTCAACCAAGCCGCCTTAGAAGATGAAATGGTGTTTCGTGTTGGCGGTGATGAGTTTGTCGCGACTGCACAACTTGGCCGTGGTGGCGAGTTTGTAACCCAAGTGACGAACCTATTACATGGAGAGAACATCGGCTTCTCTTACGGTATTGAAGTAACGAGTCGAGAGAACTTTAAACAGGCGCTTGATGAGTCAGATAAAGCGATGTACGAAATGAAAAAAGCGCAGCGAACAGATCAACGAGCTTAATTACTCCATTATTTAGTGGCTGATTTGGCCGTAAGACAGGTAAAAAATAGAGACAAAAAAGGCAAACATACATACGACTCTAATTCTCTTTAGGTCAATGTACATTTGCCATATATAGTGGATAAAGATTAGTTAAGCGGTTAAAGAGCCCTTCTCTGAACACAACAGCTCACCCACTAATTTCGGCACTTCAATACTGGCTTTACCGTAGCGTTTCTCTTTAAACTCACTTTCAACCGCACTAGGTTCGAGATTTATCTCGATGGTATGCGCACCATGCATTCTCGCGTCATGCACAAAACCTGCGGCTGGATAAACCACACCTGATGTGCCGATCGAGATAAACAAATCCGCTTCTTCTAACGCTGAATAAATGTCGCCCATTCTCAATGGCATTTCACCAAACCAAACAATATGTGGACGCATTTGCGCGGGAATCTGGCAACAATGGCACAATTCACCGGTATGGATATCGTCTTTGTGCTCTAGAACTTGGTTTGATTCGCTGCAACGTGCCTTAAGAAGTTCACCATGCATGTGAATAATATTGTTGCTACCGCCTCTCTCGTGCAGGTTGTCGATGTTTTGAGTGATGATCGTTACTTTGCCATCTAGCTTCTCTTCGAGCTCACCTAGCGCCTTATGGGCCGAATTTGGTTGGATGCTTTCGCTTTGCAGGCCGTGACGACGCTTGTTATAGAACGCTTGTACCAAATCCGGATCTTTCTCGAACCCTTCAGGTGTCGCAACGTCTTCGATTTTATGGTTTTCCCATAATCCGTCTTGTGCTCGGAATGTTTGTATTCCTGATTCCGCAGAGATGCCGGCGCCAGTAAGAATTACGATATTTCGATATGGGAAATGCATATAACGTCCTTTTCAATATGTCACTTTGTAACAGCTTAGCACTGTTCAAATTCCAACAATAGTTTTAGGGATTAGACCATAGTCTTAGCCAACTGAATTCATTGATTATTTGTGACATAACTCGCTTGTTCTCCTTCGTTCTTTCTCAATCTCCTTTCTGACTGACTCGTATTGCTTTCTATTTCCCATAAACGCAAAAAAGCGGCCGAAGCCGCTTAGTTATAATTTAATTTGTGTCTAGCATGGGCTTAACACTCATCAAGATTGATGACGTTAGTCTTCGTTAATCGAAGAGATCTTATGGATTGAAAGATCCGCACCGTTGAACTCGTCTTCTTCACTTAAACGTAGGCCTGTCACTTTACTTAGAACACCGTATACAACCAATGCACCGACTAGAGCGACGATAATACCTGCAAGTGTTCCCATGATTTGCGCACCAAAGCTCACGCCACCTAGTCCCCAGAGTGCTTGTTGGCCGAAGATGCCAGCTGCAATGCCCCCCAAGCGCCACACACGCCGTGCAATGGCCATACACCCAGCACATCATCAATCTGTGTTTTGTTCTGCATGTAAGTAAACAGGTAAACGAACAATGCGCCCGCTACACCACCCGTAACGAGAGCGCCAAGTGGGTGCATTAAGTCTGAACCTGCACAAATCGCTACGAGACCAGCCAAAGGACCATTGTGGATGAAGCCTGGGTCATTTTTACCTGCGACTAAAGCCGCTAGAATGCCGCCGACCATCGCCATAAGTGAGTTCATGGCTACTAGGCCGCTGATGCCATTGATAGCTTGAGCTGACATCACGTTGAAGCCAAACCAACCCACACATAGGATCCAAGAACCCAGTGCTAAGAATGGGATGTTAGATGGTGCGAAGTTAGTGTGTTTACCTGCACGAATACGACCTTTACGCATACCTAAGAAGTAAACCGCGACCAAAGCAATCCAACCGCCAACGCCGTGAACAACTACAGAGCCTGCGAAGTCATGGAAGCCATAACCGAATTGTGCTTCAAGCCAATCTTGGAAACCAAAATTACCATTCCAAATGATGCCTTCAAAGAATGGATAAACAAACCCAACGGTGAAAAGTGTTGCGATGAGTATTGGATAGAAACGTGCACGCTCAGCGATACCACCAGAAACGATCGCTGGAATCGCCGCTGCAAACGTCATCAAGAAGAAAAACTTCACCAGCTCGTAACCATTACCTTGCGATAAGGTTTCTGCATCTGCAAAGAAATGCGCACCGTAAGCCACCCAGTAACCGATAAAGAAATAGGCAATGGCAGAAACGCCGAAATCCGAAAGGATCTTAACCAGCGCATTGACTTGGTTTTTCTTTCTTACTGTACCGACTTCCAAAAATGCAAAGCCTGCGTGCATTAAGAAGACCATGATGGCGCCTAATAATAAAAATAGAGTGTCTGAACTCTGCGTCAAGCTCTCTACTGCGCTATGAACTTGGGTAACCGTTTGACTCATTAAAGCTCTCTCCCTTAGCTTTGTCTCAATTGCACTAGAACCGTGCGAATTGATGTCGTAATTAATTAAAGACTCAACAGTGAACGCAAGATGCGTTCCAACACGCTCACGTAATTTCCGTGCAACAAGTTTTTATTCTAAGCTTATGATTTAAAAGGGTTAAAATTACCACTGCACTTTTTTGGATATTTGATATGGAGGGATGTTTAAAATTAATTGCACCAATTAAGGGAGTTGCACCATATTGGCGCGGTCAATATCAGGTTTGGTTCTGTTTTAGAGCTACCCCAAATATTTTGAAGAATTAGCTAAAAATCTTCTTCTAAGTTGACTAGACACTTGTTTTAGGTGGATAAAAAAAGCCCAGTGACTCGAATCACTGGGCTTTCTATACGATGGTTGCTTTGAGTAAATCGTTCTAGATAAGTTGTTATCTAGTTCGTCTGATACTCACTACAGGTTTGGTCCTGTTGTCGGGTTTTGCGGTAGGTTTTGACTTAAGCGCTGCATGCCTTGATACATACGAATAAACCACACCACAATCGCCACACCACCAAACAACATACCGACATAGGGAATGTAGTAAGCGATATCATCGATTATATGGTTTTGATACCAGTAATCGTTCACACCGATCAACACGCCATTAGAGGTCGCTACCGTTACGATAAGCACAACAAAGAACGTCAGGTTCAAGAAGAAAGAGCGAATTAAGCCGTAATAATGCGTATCCACGACTTCGCCGTCTTCCCCTTTATCTAAACGATAGCCTGCGTAGATAATCGCGACCACACCAGAGAGAAGACAAGTAAATGGTGTAAAGCAGCTTAGGATGTAAGCGACCCAAATACCTTTATGAGGTTTGTTCATTCTTATTCACCCCTTCCGTTTTCTCTGTTGCTACATTTGCGCTTTGCTCAGCGCCATTTTTCTCTTGTTCCATCACTTCTTTGTACCAAAGGTCATGGTGTTCTTTAGCCCAAGTTTCATCAACTTCGCCTGTTACCATACCCTCAAGTGCACCTTCCATACCGAACAAGCCGATGTAGATGTGGAACACAAAGCCGCAGATAAGGATCAGAGCAGCAAGCATGTGAACTAAGTTCGAAAGCTCCATATCACGTCGTGTTTGGCCAAAGATTGGGAAATCTAACACCAAGCCACTGATCGCAGCGACACTACCCATAACAATCAATAGCCAGAATAGCGCTTTCTCACCCGCGTTAGAAAACTCTGCAGATGGATGAGAACCTTTATGTTTCCCGACCATACCACCCAGTTTTATAAACCACTGGATATCGACCATTTTGAAGATCGACTTGCGCCACCACTTGATAAGAACAGCCATCAACAGCACATAGAAAATCGGGCCGATGTAGTTGTGGTATTGCTTCGCCAATAGAACGATGAAGCCCCATAAATCGGTTGGGATATAAGGTTTCAAGAAGTGTTTACCGTAAACCAACATCAAACCACTGAAAGCCAGTGTTAAGAAGGTAAACGCCATACTCCAGTGCAGTGCGCGGTCAAGTCGCGACCAACGTTTGATCTTACGACCCGTTCTTGGCGCACTCAGCATTAGTGGGCCAATCACAACGTACATTAAGGTAACGAAAGCAATACTGCCAAAGATAGCGACAGCACCGGCTGGTGACATCCACTTCTCCTTCAATATGTACCACGTTTGACCTGGAGTACTGATCAACACACCGTGCTCAGCAGATTGAGATGTGGTGTAACCTTCTTCACCGTTTCTTACTTGTCGCCAAAAATCGGCGCCAGCAAGTTGTGTGATTTCTCTTTCTGCACTACTCGATTGAGTTTGTGAAGCGTTAGTCTCTGATGCATGGCTCATAGGAGACAGCATTGTTAGTGCTGCCAACATTGGCAGCACAACAAGGAAGAGACGCTTAAACATTGTAAGCATATGTCTCTCCTAACTAGCTCTTCATCGCATCGTAAGAAAGGTCATTGCCGTCTGTCCAGCCTGCCCCCTTCGCACCACGCTCAACAACACGCTGACGGAATACATCAGAGACTTTCTCTGCATCACCCGCTAGCAGTGCTTTGGTTGAACATAAAGAAGCACACATTGGTAGCTTGCCTTCAGCAATACGGTTCGCACCGTACTTCTGACGCTCTTCCACAGAACCTGGCTCTGTTTCTGGACCGCCAGCACAGAAGGTACATTTGTCCATTTTACCGCGCTCACCAAAGGCTTCCTGTTTAGGAAATTGAGGTGCGCCAAACGGACAAGCAAACAAGCAGTAACCACAACCGATACATAGATCTTTATTGTGAAGTACGATGCCGTCTTCTGTATGTTCAAAACAGTCTGCTGGGCAAACTGCCATACAAGGTGCATCAGTACAGTGCATACACGCTACTGAGATAGAGTTTTCACCCGGTTCACCGTCGTTCAGTGTTACAACGCGGCGACGTTGAATACCCCATTCCAGAGCATCATCATTTTCGTTCTTACATGCAGTGACACAACCGTTACATTCGATACAACGTTTGGTGTCACAAAGAAATTTCATTCTAGCCATTTTAAGACTCCTTACGCTTTACGAATATTACAAAGGGTTACTTTCGTTTCCTGCATCAACGTGACAGGGTCGTAACCGTATGTGGTTGCTGTGTTTGCAGCTTCACCAATAACGTAAGGATCAGTGCCTTCTGGATACTTAGAACGCAAATCTTCGCCTTGGAACTTGCCACCGAAGTGGAATGGTAGGAATGCTAGGCCAGGTTTCACACGACGAGTAACCATCGCTTTCACCTTAATTCGACCTTTCTCAGCACCTTCAACCCAAACATCATCACCATCTTTGAAACCGATGTCGTTCGCATCTTTCGGGTTCACTTCAACGAACATCTCTTGTTGAAGTTCGGCTAGCCATGGGTTTGAACGGGTTTCTTCACCACCTCCTTCGTACTCAACCAGACGACCAGAAGTAAGAATAATCGGGTATTCACCAGACTTGTCTTGGTCTTGAATCGACTTGTAAAGCGTAGGAACACGGAAAATCGCTTCTTTGTCATCCCAAGTTGGGTAATCAGCAACTAAGTCGCGACGTGGCGTGTAAAGTGGCTCACGGTGCAGTGGTACGCGGTCTGGGAATGTCCAAACAATCGCACGCGCTTTCGCATTACCAAACGGAATACAACCATGCTTAATGGCAACACGTTGGATGCCACCAGAAACGTCAGTTTTCCAGTTTTTACCTTCAGCAGCGGCTTTTTCTTCTGCTGTTAGGTCGTCCCACCAACCCAGTTGTTTCAGCAGTTTGTCACTGAACTCTGGGTAACCATCTTTGATTTCGCTGCCTTTTGAGTAGCTGTCTTCAGCCAATAGGCTTTGACCTTCAAATTCGACACCGAAACGAGTACGGAAGTTACCGCCGCCCTCAGCAACAGGTTTAGACGTATCGTAAAGGATATGCGTACCTGGGTGTTTCATCTCTGGGTTGCCCCAGCATGGCCAAGGCAGACCGTAAGTCTCGCCATTCGCTGGGCCGCCTTCTGCAGCAAGCGTTGTTTTGTGGAACGTGTGCCAGTTTTGTTGGTGTTCTTTCAAACGCTCTGGGCTTTGACCTGTATAGCCGATCGTCCACATACCTTTGTTGAATTCACGAGTGATGTCTTCAATCAATGGTTGGTTGTTCTCAACACGGATGTTTTTGAACAGTTGATCAGAGAAACCAAGCTTCTTAGAAAGAAGGTACATGATTTCGTGGTCAGGCTTAGATTCGAACAGAGGATCAACAACCTTGTCACGCCACTGTAGAGAACGGTTTGACGCCGTTACACTGCCGTAGGTTTCAAATTGAGTGGTTGCTGGAAGCAAGTAAACGCCATCGGTGCGATCGTTCATTACTGCTGCTACTGTTGGGTATGGGTCAACGATAACCATCATATCCAGCTTCTGCATCGCCTTCTTCATCTCTGGACCACGAGTCTGAGAGTTCACCGCGTGACCCCAGTAGAACATGGCGCGGATGTTTTCGCGTTGGCGAATCTTGTCTTTGTCTTCAAGCACGCCATCAACCCAACGAGAGACAGGAATACCTGCACTGTTCATTGGCTTTTGACCACCGTATGCGTTGTCGTCAAAACGTCCTTTGACCCAGTCAAAGTCGATATCCCAAACTTTAGACCAATGGCGCCAAGAACCTTCAGACAAGCCGTAGTAACCCGGTAGCGTGTCTGATAGTACGCCAAGGTCAGTTGCGCCTTGTACGTTATCGTGACCACGGAAAATGTTTGCACCGCCACCTGATTTACCTATGTTACCTAGCGCAAGCTCAAGTACACAGTAAGCGCGTGTGTTGTTGTTACCCGTAGTATGTTGAGTACCACCCATACACCAAACGATACAACCCGGACGGTTCTCTGAAAGCAGTTTTGCAGTGTGGTAAACGTCTTCTTCGCTAACGCCTGTTACACGCTCAACTTCTGCTGGGTTCCACTTCGCAACTTCTTCACGGATCTCGTCCATGCCGAATACACGTTGGCGGATGAACTCTTGGTCTTCCCATTTGTTAGCAAAGACATGCCATAACAGACCCCAGATAAACGCAACATCTGAACCCGGGCGTAGAGAAACATAGTGATCAGATTTCGCAGCAGTACGCGTACGACGAGGATCCGCAACAACGATCTTACAGTTGTTCTTCTCTTTCGCGATTAGGATGTGTTGCATCGCAACCGGGTGAGCTTCTGCAGGGTTCGAACCAATGAACAGCATCGACTTACAGTTGTGCATGTCATTGAACGAGTTTGTCATCGCGCCGTAACCCCAAGTGTTTGCAACACCGGCTACTGTGGTTGAGTGACAAATACGCGCTTGGTGGTCAACGTTGTTGGTGCCCCAAAGCGACGCCATCTTACGGAATGCGTAAGCTTGCTCGTTACTGTGTTTTGCACTACCCAAGAAGTAAACGGAATCAGGACCAGACTCTTTACGAAGTTCTAGCGCTTTATTACCGATCTCTTCAATCGCTTGTTCCCAAGAAAGCTTCTTCCACTTACCGCCTTCCAATTTCATTGGGTACTTAAGGCGACGCTCACCGTGGCCGTGCTCACGCAGAGCTGCGCCTTTCGCACAATGTCCACCAGCGTTGAATGGGTGATCGAATGCAGGCTCTTGACCCGTCCAAACACCGTTTTGAACTTCAGCGTAAATGCCACAACCCACAGAACAGTGAGAACAGATAGTGCGTTTCACTTCTGTTTTCGCTTCAGGGTCGACTGACTTAGCTTCCGCCTTTTTCATCATACCCGGAGCGAATAGACCAGCGCCTACTACCGCACCACCAGCCGCTAGAGAGGTGTTTTTCATGAAGGCACGTCGAGACACACCCAGTTGATTGGTTTCTTTGCTCACACTATCGGAGCGTTTGACAAGTTTCATCCGTTATCTCCTAAAGCGTGTCGTAGTAATCGCGAATGTGTTGCGTTTCACGATAGCCCGTCTTCTTCATGTCTTCTTTCGGCATTTCAACCGTTTCTGAAGCAGTTGCCACCTTCGTTGTTCCAGCGACAACTGCACCCGCTACGGCTGCAGTTGTTAAGCCTTTGAGTAAGTCCCTACGGCTTGTGTTTATTTCTTTATTATCTTTCATCATTGCTTCCTTACCTTGCGGTAGATCTTTTTGGAGGCTTAATGCCCCTCTATCGATATAATCGCGTACTGCTCGATTACTCGTAATCAGTGACGTTTTTCACATCAATTTTTAATTTATGTTTACTGCTTTTTGTATTAACGCTAAAACGCACTTGCTCTAACGTTAGGAATGCTTCACACAGCTGAGCTGCCGATTTGTAGAAGTTCGCACTTTCTGCACTTTCAAGCTGACGCGTAAAAGAGTTAAACCAAGGGCCAAGATGCTTATTGAAAACGGCTTGTTGAAGCGCTTCTTCTTCACCAGTTAGCATTGCCATTACTTCACACAATGCAGCAATATGATCTTCTGGCTCTTTCACTTGATCATCACGTTCAATGCCTAAAAGCTCTAAATCATGACGAATCTCTGCTAATGGTTTTTCCATCATGGCGCCAGTTCTATGCCAAGAACCAAATGGAACTATCTCTCCACGGCCAATGCCAATGAACAGATCTTGATATTCGTCTTCTAACGCTTCGCGATTTGATTCCGTTGCCGCTTGTTGAATGGCAATCCAAGCTTTTTGCATTGCACTCTCAGACGCTTCAATGTCTAACGTCTTTAGGAAATCAATGACCTCTTCAGAAGGTGCGCTACGGAACAATGCAGAAAGAACCAAATAGATTTCAGTTCTTAGTGTCTGTTCTTGCTTTAATTCTTTTGCGAGCTCAGGCTCTTGTGCCTGATCCAAATTAGTATCCAATGCCAACTCCTAGTATTTCAATTGATTCAATGGGTCTTGAGCCATTGAGTCGAACATGTCCACTACACGACAGTCTTCACACATCGCAATACGATTAATCGCAGTTTCATCTGAAAAATGAGAGTGACCGCGTAACTTGTTCTGTAACATGTCAATCATAGACTGTGGAGCGAATGGCTTATGGCAGCGTAAACATTCCGCCGCTTTCTCTTCATGAATCACAACTGCTTGTTGACGTTCTTCTTTCACCCAATTCATACGAGGTGTCAGAGTAAGAACATTCTCAGGACATGCCTTTTCACACAGACCGCATTGAATACAGTCTTGTTCTACAAACTTAAGTGATGGAGAAGCACCGTCGGTATGAAGAGCACGTGTAGGACAAACCGCAACACAACTCATGCATAACGTACAATCTTTGCTTTCACACGAAACCGTGCCGTATGGTGCATTCGAAGGAAGTTCAACGATATTCTCTACAGGAATTCGAGATGAAGACATCGCATCGAGTGCAGTGAATAGACGTTGACGTTTGTTGCCTTGAAGATCGCCAAGTGCAAGGTCGAAAGAATCAACGCACAGTGCTGGAGGCCCTTCACGGAGAGATTCTAAATACAGGATATCGATGGTTTCTTTTGGAACACCGATTTGGTCTAGTAGCTCTTGAGCAATCCCTACTTCGTTATTCAGAACTCGAATGATCGTCTCTGGCATAAAACGAGAAGCAGCAAACAGAACCTGAGTCGCACCATTCACAAGCGCTGCAAACCAAGTATCAATACCAATAGAAGGCAGTTCTTCAACAACGATTGGAATAACGTTATCTGGTAGTGCTTTTAGCGCCATTACATTGTAAGTCTCATGACGAGAGCTACAGATAAGTACGATTGGATCCAGACCGCCCGCATGTTCATAGTTAGCTAGCGTACGTTCAATGAACTTTTGAGTATCGTCAGGGTTTGGAAGCGCATAGGTAATCGCTTCTGTAGGACAGCTTGTTGCACAAGTTCCGACGCCTTGACATAGATAAGGGTTAATCTCGATCTTGTGACCTGTTTTGTCTGAGCCTTCACTTGATAGCGCGCCAGCAGGACAAGCATCAACACAACGTTCACACCCTTTTACGCCACGAGAACTGTGCGCACAAAGGTCAGTGTCTAAACGGAAGAACTTAGGCTTATCAAATGTACCCATTAGCGTTGGAATCTCTTCCAGTGCTTCGGCCAGTTTTGGATAGCCTCGACCCACTGGGTAATAACCCGGTACAGGCACTTCTTCTGTCATGCAGCTATTCAGACATAGGTCTAGAACAACATCGAAACAATCGTGATTAATCGCGATTTTCGCTAAGTTGCTTGATGTGCCTTTACTCTCAATCATAACTTCAAACGTACCAAGGAAACCGGATACTTGAACCGAATTCGCGAAGTACAGTTCTGGGTTTTTGCCCTTTTCGCCGTCTGTCGACAATAAGGTTAAGCTCGTCAATTGAGGTAATTGAGCCGCAGCACTTTCAATGATCGCAGTTGGACCAATAACAAGAGTATTACCGCCGCTTTCGTAGCTAACAGTAGGTGGAATCAGATTTGTTAACTCAACTGTATTTTCAAATGCATACAGTCTTGCTTTAGCGTTATTTGAAGTTGCTTGTTCTAATAATTGTTTAAGCATTGCTCAGTTCCATCTTTGGACATGGATAATCTGTTCAACCTTCATTGTAGTAAGCGATAGAGAACTTGCTGAGTAATCCGTTAACAACTAACCCTTTAGCCAGTGTCTCGCTCGTCAGACTATGAATTCGTCTATCTACAAAAAAGTTGATAATAAACGTTATTTAGCAAATGCCATGCCAATTTAATAAACCTTATATATCAGTAGTTTAATTCTTTATAGCGTTTATTGTGCGTATAAAAAAACCGCTTGGGACATTTTGTCGCAAGCGGTTCATTGAGTATTTAGTCAAAATGTACCTATTCTTTGTGTGGTATATTTTGTCCCATCTCTTTCAGGTCATCTTCGTCTGATGTGGTAGCGCTTTTATCTAATACTGTGTTTTTATACAGTCCTTTTTCTTGTTCGGTTATTTCGGCACTTTCTGAAGTTTCAAGTTCATTATCAGATGCCTCAAGATCGCTTTCAGAAGTTTCTAAAACTGAGCCTTCATCTTTATTATCAATGACTTGGTCTTCTTCTGGCGTAGTGTCTTCTTCCGTTTTATCTTTAACCCAATCACGCAGGGTTTCCGCAACCCCTTCAGAAAGAGACTTTAAATTACTGTAATCGTCGTCGTAATCATCTAAACCATCACGAACATTGAATTCTTCTGAGAGGAATAATTTACGCAATGCGGCTTTTTTTACGCTTTCTGAGGCTTCTGATACCAATAATTGAGCAACAGACAAGTCTTCAGTGGCTTCTGGTGCGGGATCTTGAACGTCAGCAGCATGAACTTCTTCATTGGTTTCTAAAGGATCACTATCTAAAGACTGAGGCGCTGCTGCTTCCATTTCAGAAGAAAGATCAGCAGACGAAATCTCAGAAGATGAAGAATCAGAGGAAGTGAGTTCCGGTGCTTCCAGTGTTTGCTCTACTTCCAAAGCTTCGTCAGTGGATTCGTCAAGCTTTCGTTGAGACCAACGGCTAAAGAAGTTAGTTGCCATTTGATCTACCCGCACCTTTACGTTTCTTACGTCTTGCTTCTAGCAACTCACCATGACGGCCTATGAAGGCTTCCATCCAAGCTTGCACAGGTAGCGGAATGTCGTATGAAAGGACTTGGTTGTCACCGTCCATGTATTGCCCTGCAACAGTTTGTGATGCTGTAAGTAACTGAATAACTGGCTTAACACCAGAATCGACATTATCCATCACTAAGAAAAGCTTAGGTTGCTGAGAGCTTAGGTTGAAACGATAGTCTGTACGCTCGTCTTTATGTAATTGGAGTAAACAAACGTCTTGGGCATCGTCTTCTGGCGACAGTTCAAACCCCTTCAATTCCCATTGTGTCGTTACCCAGATACCTGTTTTGATCTCTTTCTCTATTCTTTGGACACCGATTGGCCAAGCTGCTTCTGTTTTTTCATATTGTTCTTTGAATTCTTTTATCTCAGACATACTTCACCCAATTGATTTTCTTTGGTCTGAATGCACTTAGGACATTTTGTACTGTGCGCAATCATATACACCCCATAAAGCAATAAACACGCCAATACGGATTAACTGCGAGAGCGTATCTATAGCGTTCGTTATCAAGTTGTCACTATAACGTTAGTCGATACTGGTTATTTCAGACAACTCCACTCGGTGAACTCTCATATTTTGCGCTATTTTAATCGAATGCTTCATGTTTTCCTGAATACCCGTTATTTTGGAATAAGATTTGCTTTAAGCATGAGTTAAAGAATCGATGAACAAGAACGGCGTTAGACCCTCTTGTTACAACCCTATCTCATTAAGTAGGAAGTGATTGTGGTAAAACCAAACATAATAAAAACTAGCGAAAACCCACTTCAAACAATCGAAGTTGAAGTGTTTGATGAATATGGTGAGAAGCTAACCAAACAGATCGCTTGTGAACGCCCTCTTACCGTTATGTTGAACTGGAAAGAGATCGTAACCCTGATGACGCTTGGCTCGCGCCCTGAATCTTTAGTCTTGGGTTATTTGAAGAACCAAAGCTTCCTTTCTGACCCTGAAGCGGTTGAATCTATCATCATCGATTGGGAAACCAGCTCTGCAGCGGTTATCACCAAAGAAGATACGAGCCAACTTGAGCAAGCGCTTAAGAAGAAGACGGTGACCTCTGGCTGTGGTCAGGGCACCATGTTTGGTAACGTGATGAAGCAGTTGGAAGATTACCAAGTGCCTCAGACCAAGATTAAGCAATCTGAAATTTACACGGCTTTAGAAGCACTGACTCATTACAACGACACCTACAAGAAAGCTGGCGCGGTACATGGTTGCGCTGTTTGCAAAGACGACAAGGTTCTATCGTTTGTTGAAGATGTTGGCCGTCACAATGCGGTAGATACGTTAGCTGGTGAGATGTGGCTTAACAAAGAGTCTGGTGAAGATAAGATTTTTTACACTACTGGCCGCCTGACTTCTGAAATGGTCATCAAAGTGGCGCAGATGGGTATTCCTGTTCTGCTATCACGCTCTGGCGTAACGCAAATGGGCTTAGACTTGGCTCAGCAATTTGGTATCACAACCATTGCTCGCGCTAAAGGCCTGCGTTTCCAAGTGTTCACTGGCGCAGAGAAGATTGAATTCGATGTAAAAGGCGAACAGGCTTCGTCTGAAAGCTAGATTCAAAAGCCCAGCTCATGCCTAATTAAAGTTGATTTTAGGCGAACAATATAGCTAAACAACAATGCCGCTCACAACCTTGATGAGTGGCATTTTTTATTTGTTCAAAGTTTATTTCAAGATATGCCTAGTAAGCTATATAGCTTGGAGGTTTCTATCAACGGTGCCCACTGATTTTCGCTTGTAGATAAATAACGGCTCCCTCGACCTTAGTTGTAAACGAATCTTGCTTTAACAACCTGATAGGCTATTAGTTACATATTCATCATTTTAATGAATCTATTAATTACAAAACAAAGATGAATATTAACGTCACTGGCTTAAAGGGAATTAACCATGAGTAATCCATCAGAACCTCAGCGTCATTCGCTGTCTCTTTCAATACGCAGTAAATTCATTCTAATCAACCTCACCCTGTTTGTTTCAGTCTTTATCTATGCCATCTATGAGCAGTTCAGCTTAGACAAGCTTGAATCTTTGGAACGTGCTGCTACTGAAAATTTGAGGAGCTCTGTTGACCTACTCACCCTGAGGCGACACGAAAAAGATTTCTTGTCTCGCCACGATAACAAATACGCAAAACGCTTTGACAAAACCGCCAACACCCTGAATCAACGATTGGTGACTTTGAACCAAACTCTAGCTTCACACGAGCTTCACTTGTCTGACCAAATGACACGGATTTCGGACACTCTTCATCAATATCAAAAGCAGTTTCACCAAATTGTCGAACAAGTAAATAACATTGAACGTACGACCGCGCCTTTAGGTTTCGTCGCTGCGTTAGATGGCAAAAGAACCGCGTTAAAATCAGCGATCGAATCTGAATCAAGTTTGGCTTTAGAGCTTGCGTTGTTGGAGTTGATTGAAAAAGACTTCCATTATCTCGCTCATATCAATGACCAAACACATATGGCGCTAGCTGATGCTCTTAAAGAGTTTGAACCCTACTCTCAAACGTCGGTTGCAACAGAGCAAGCCTATTCGGACTACAAAGCTGCGGTTGAAACGCTCCTATTGGCCAACACAAATTTAGGTTTGTCGGCAGAACTCGGTCTTAGAGGTGCCTTACGTAGCAACGTCCACCAAACAGAACAAGCCATTGAAGCCGTACAAACCGAGATAAGCCAAGCTATCACAGCGGCAAGTACACATACCAAAAACACACTACACCTTTTTGGTGCGGCGATTGTTGCGCTGCTCTCTTTGCTGTTGGTGTTTATTGGTCGCAACATACTTGCGCGAATCAAAGCGATAAACGTGATGATGGAATCAATTGCCAATGGAGATGGTGACTTAACCGTGCGCATGAATGCCAAAGGCAATGATGAACTTGCTCAGTTGGCGCACTCCTTCGATACCTTCATCAATAAACTGCATGGCAATATTAAAGAGCTGTCTGGCGTGATGACAGTGTTGACCGATAGTTCGTGTAGCTCTGAAGAAGCGGCAATCAAAAGTATGAGCAATGCTGAAAAGCAGAAGCAACAATCTGAATCAGTAGCGACGGCAGTTAATGAGTTGGTGATGACCAGTAATGAAGTGACGGCGAACATAGAAAATGCGGCGATGAACGCTGAGAAGATCAAAGACAATGCACATCAGGCATTACAAGAAACCCACGCAACCAATGACAGCATTAATGTGCTGGCCGAGAATATTGCAGAGTCTCAAAACCTAATTGTTCAGCTCGAAGATCAGAGTCGTGAAATCAACCAAGTCGTTACTACGATTCAGGGCATTGCGGAACAAACTAACCTACTCGCGCTAAATGCAGCGATAGAAGCTGCGCGTGCTGGTGATCATGGACGTGGGTTTGCAGTCGTGGCGTCTGAAGTAAGAGAACTTTCGCTAATGACTAACGATTCAACCCATCAAATTGAATCGACTATTCATGGCCTAACGTCTGGAATAGCAAAAACGGTCGCTAAGATGTCGGTAAGCCTAGAACAAACGGGGTTAGTTAAACACCAAACCAAAGATGTGGTAAATGCGATTGAAGGGATACACTTTCAGGTTGGCGAGATGTTCGACTTAAACAGCCAGATTGCCACAGCGTCTGAAGAACAATCCATGGTATCAGCGGAGATTGACCGCAGCATCACTGATATCGCGCACTTAGCGAGTGATACTCATACAGTGGTATCTGGGTCTGTTCGTTGCAGTGAACAAGTATCGAACGTGAGTGTGAAGCTAGAGAAGATTGTGGCGCAGTTTAAATATTGATTAGCAGCAAGCATTTGAGACCACCGCTCGGCGTATTTGCGATGGAAAAACTGATACAAGTGAAGTGATATAAATAAACAAAAGGCCTCTATCTTATTCATAAAGATAGAGGCCTTTTTAATCAGGGATACGTACTAACGTTGTATTACGTATTCATGTTTAATGCGTACTAAGCGCGTGCTTTCAAGAACTCAGCGTAAGTACCGCGGAAGTCGTTGATCTTGCCGTCTTTGATTTCAAGAACACGAGTCGCTAGAGAGTCTACGAATACACGGTCGTGAGAAACGAAGAACAATGTGCCTTTGTAGTTCTCAAGAGCCAAGTTAAGTGCTTCGATAGATTCCATATCCATGTGGTTCGTTGGTTCATCCATTAGCAGGATGTTTGGTTTGTGCATCATGATCTTGCCAAGAAGCATACGACCTTGCTCACCACCAGAGATAACCTTTACCGACTTCTTGATGTCGTCTTGGCCAAACAGCATACGACCTAGGAAGCTACGAACAACTTGCTCGTCTTCGCCTTCTTGACGCCATTGGCTCATCCAATCAAACAGGTTTAGATCTTCTTCAAAATCATGTGCGTGATCTTGAGCGTAGTAACCGATGTTTGAGTTTTCAGACCACTTATATTCACCAGTACGCGCTTCTAGAGCACCCGCTAGTGTGTTAAGTAGTGTTGTTTTACCCACACCGTTCTCACCGATGATAGCAACACGCTCACCAACTTCGAAAATCGCATCGAACTTGTTGTATAGGTCTTCTTCAAAACCTTGAGATAGGTTTTCAACCACAAGTGCGTTACGGAATAGCTCTTTAGACTGTTCGAAACGGATGAATGGGTTTTGACGGCTAGACGCTTTTACTTCATCTAGTTGAATCTTGTCGATCTGTTTAGCACGAGATGTCGCTTGTTTCGCTTTAGATGCGTTAGCAGAGAAACGAGAAACGAACGTTTGAAGTTCAGCAATTTGTGCTTTCTTCTTCGCGTTATCAGAAAGTAGACGTTCACGAGCTTGTGTCGCTGCTGTCATGTACTCATCGTAGTTACCAGGGAACAGACGAAGTGCGCCGTAATCAAGGTCAGCCATGTGTGTACAAACTGAGTTTAGGAAGTGACGGTCATGCGAAATGATGATCATTGTGCAGTTACGTTGGTTTAGCGTATCTTCCAACCACTTGATGGTGTCCATGTCCAGGTTGTTCGTTGGTTCGTCAAGAAGCATGATATGCGGGTCTGCAAACAGTACTTGAGACAATAGAACACGAAGTTTCCAACCTGGTGCCACTTCGCTCATTAGACCGAAGTGCAGTGATTCTTCAATACCTACAGCAAGAAGAAGCTCACCCGCTTTCGCTTCTGCCATGTAACCGTCCATTTCAGCGAACTGAACTTCAAGGTCAGCCACTTTCATGCCGTCTTCTTCGCTCATTTCAGGCAAAGAGTAAATACGGTCACGCTCTTGCTTAATCGCCCAAAGCTCTTTGTGACCCATGATAACCGTGTCGATTACCGTGAATTCTTCATAAGCAAACTGATCTTGGTTTAGCTTAGCAACGCGCTCATTTGGATCGTAGCTTACGTTACCTGCACTTGGCTCAAGTTCACCAGATAGGATCTTCATGAACGTCGATTTACCACAGCCATTCGCGCCGATTAAACCGTAGCGGTTGCCTTCGCCGAACTTAACTGAAATATTTTCGAAAAGTGGCTTAGCGCCGAATTGTTGGGTGATATTTGCTGTGGAGATCAATGCCGTTACCTTTTTAATGTGAAAAACGCCGCAACGTTACTTCTTCGGGGCTTTAACTGCAAGTCTTGATTGCAATTACTCGCCATTAAGTGAGTGATAACCTAGCCAAATCATAGTTTGAGCTGACTCACATTTTTGATTTTCTATTTGTCGTTAAAAAACCATCTATTTTCAGGAAAAACAAAATATCGAACAGCGCCCTATAATGGGCGGTATATAACGTCCCAAATCATGCCAACCATTGAATATATCGTATGCTGATTGGTCACAGTAAAACTAACCCGATCAAAGCAACAACAGACATAGGCAAGACTAGCCTAATCTCTGACAATTTCATGACAAAATCAGCCGAAACGGGAATAAAGTACTCGCCCCCGATACGGGGTTGGATTTCACAAAGTAAGATTAACTAACTATAGTAATCCTAACCTCATAATTCTAAGAGACTTTTATGCGTTCACTTTCGCGCTTCTTAATCTTCACTTTGGCCATTCTCTCTTGGCCGAGTCATGCCAACTTGGAATATGACTTACAATCTCAGCCTCAGGTATCTAATAGTGCTGTAGATCTGGATAAGCGTATTGATTCCCTACCTGATCCCCTCTTTATGGAGCAGTCGGACAGACGCCAAGTCAACATTTTACTTGCCGAAGTTCTGCGAGTTCAAAAGCTGGAAATCAAAACCTTCGAGCAACAGGTAAAAGCCTATAGAGATAACAACGACGCCGATCAATGGTTTGCCGTGCAAACGAGCTACGTCACATTGAATAGCTTGAACGTAAGTAAGCAGCACCTGTTAGAGCAGACCAACTCCGCGAATAAAGAGCGCTTAACCGGTTTTGGCCCATACGGCGTGACTCAATTTAAACAAGAGTGGGAATTAACCAAGCTCAATATTGAGTATCTTGTTTACTTCCAAATTCGTAGCTTTAAAGCATTAGTTAAAGACATTTTTATTTCTCCAGTGCCTGTCATTTGGGCTTCTCTAAAGGTGCTGTTCATTTACTTCGGTTTAGTATGGTGGCTTGCCAACAGCACTCGCTTGATTGAGTTGTTTAGAGTTAACTTTCTCGAAGCGAAAACGAACCCTCCTTTTCTGGTTCGTGTGATTTGGTATATCAGCCGCGCTGAGCGTGCGATTGCTTGGTTAATCGCTATCACACTTTCTTTGAGAGTGCTTTCTAGCATCCCTAGCCTGCAGCACCTGATTTTCCTAGAAATATTCACGTGGTGGATTCTAGGTGGTTCGATTGCTATCAGCTTTATTCTTGAATTTGCGTATCGCTTGGGTCGCACATCAAATCAAGAAGTCATCGCGCTGAGACTATCGACTATTCGTCGCTATGTTTGGAGTATTATTGTTGCAGGTCTGACTTTGCAGATATCGAGCATCACACTGGGTAAAGGCACCATTTACAGCTGGATCTACAGTGCGCTGTTTTTCTGGTTCGTGCTGGTCACGATATCGGTACTTAGATTATGGAGAGCGAAAGTCTTCGATACGCTGCAACACATCTCCGATCGTCCGGTGTGGGTTAACTGGGCGGTAAACCGCAAGGAAACCTTCTTACTTAATATACTGGCGACGGCAATTGGAATCGTCTGGTTGAGTGTTTACAACTTCCAACATCGAATCATGGCATTGCTTTCTAGTTACACGTTGTTTAGTCAGGCCTTAGCCTATCTCTTTCGAATCGAAGTGGCTAAGCAGTCTGATCTTGATAAAAACCAACAAAACTTGGTTCGAATCAAAGGAGACAAAACCTATGAGTACATTCTGCCGGGTAATATCGATAGCACCTTAATTGATTACGCGGGTGATGAGGTTAAGCAACTCTCTCGTTATTTGATGTCGGACAGCCCTGCTATTTGTATTGTTTCAGGCGAACGTGGTGTGGGTGCAACAACGCTGCTTTATACCTTGCTGCATAAAGTATCCAACGCAGAGCCTGTTTACGTGAGTTGCCCTTACGCGGGTTACCAAGAGCTCTTAGCGCATCTAGCCGTGAGCATCGGCTTGGAAGAAGAAGCGACTGAGATTCAGATCTTGGCGCACCTACGTAAAAGTAACACCACGTACCTAATTGCGATTGATAATGCCCAACGATTGGTTAAGCCAATGGTCGGTGGCTTGTCTGATTTGATTCGTTTAACCAACCTTCTCCGTCGTTCTAAAAAGAATCACCGTGTCGTGATATCGATTGCCAAATCAAGCTGGCGATTTGTTGATAGAGCGCGTGGCGAGCGTCTGCTGTTTGACTTGGTGTGTTTCCTACCACGTTGGACAGAGAAACAAGTTGGTGAGCTACTGACTAGCCGCATCAATACCGATCTTGAAAAGCCGTTATCGTTTGATGGTTTAGTTGTCCCTAAGCAGTGGGATCAAGATGACATGAGTGAAGAAGAACGTGCACGCCAAGGCTTCTATCGAATCTTATGGCACTACTCTGATGGCAACCCTACCGTTGCGCTGCGATTCTTTAGGCTCTCTTTGAACCGCAATAAAGAGACAGATCAAGCCGTGGTGCGTCTGTTCCATGTTCCTGAAGCGCAGGAACTAGAGAATATGCCAAAACCTATGCTGGCTGTACTTCGCTCTATCGTACAACTGGAGATAGCGTCTCCGGAAGTGTTGTCTGAATGTACTCAGCTGAGCATTGCAGAGATAACCGGGATTCTACGTTATTTTGAAAGCCGTGGTTATATTGGTTGGCATGAAGAAAAGGCTCGAATTTCTGAGCACTGGTTCCGCCACATTACTAATGTTCTCGACCGTCAACATCTACTGGTGAAGTAAAATGAAGAAGTTATTTATCCTACTATTTGTTGGCTTGGCAAGTGTTGTCAGTTTCCCGACCTTCGCGACGGAAGAGTTAGCTAACGTAGAAAACATCTCAAAGATTGCGAGTTTAGTGCGTTGGAGCGGCGTGTTCTTCTCCATGATCGTTATTGCCGCAATGTGGTTGTTGCTTAAGTTCATCAATTCGTTGGTGACCAGTTTTGGTAGTCAGTTCGTGCAATATCGAATGCTGCTACAAAAACTGCAGTCGTTTACTCAATTCTTTATTTACGTGAGCACCGGCCTTATCGTGTTCATGATGAGCTTTCGAATCAACGATCAAATACTGGCTTTGATTGGTGGTACCCTCGCCGTGTCGGTCGGCTTTGCGCTTAAAGACTTGGCAGCATCATTCATCGCCGGTATCACTGTGATGATTGACAGACCTTTTCAAGTTGGTGACCGCGTCACGTTTGAAGGTAACTATGGCGACATCATTACCATCGGTTTGCGTTCTGTTCGAATGAGAACCCTGAACGATGACATCATCACGATCCCGAACAACAAGTTCTTAAACGAAGTAACGACCAGTGGTAACTATGGCGCGCTGGATATGCAGGTGGTGATTCCATTTTATGTCGGTATGAATGAAGACATCACCCTAGCTCGAGACTTGATTCAAGAAGCGGCGTCTTCTAGTCGTTACATCCATTTGCCGAAGCCTGTTACGGTTCTGGTCAAACAGACGATCACGGATAATTACTTGGCGATACAGCTAACTTGTAAGGCCTATGTGGTCGACACGGCGTATGAGAAGCTGTTTGAAACCGATATTACCTTGCGTGTGATGAAAGAGTTTAGAAAACACAATATCAACCCTCCGAAGATTTCAGTGACTGCACATTAACAAGATTGGCTTAATGCTCTTCTTTTGTTGAGCGAGTTAGCAATCCAGTCATCTACAAACAAAAACACCTCCGAACTTGTCTCAAGTGCGGAGGTGTCTTGTTATGGGCTTCTCGGATTCATCTCTTGAAGATAAGAAACCTGTGACTGGCATAGTTCATTATGAAAAACCTTAGCGGTTAAACCTTAAAGTACTTCAACTGATCGGTTAGGTGCTCGGTAGTGTTGGCCATTTTCTGACTATCCTCAGCTAACGACTGTGAAGCTTGCAGTACTTCGTTAGCCGCAAGATGAATCCCTGTGACACTTGCACTCATTTCGGTTGCTACCGTGCTTTGTTGCTCCGATGCGGCGGCGATCTGTGCGACCATGTCGTTGGCGTTATGAAGCTCATTCACTATCACATCGAGTTGTTGGCGAGTTTCGTTAGACGCGACAACACTGTGATCGACTTTCTCATTGCTGCTTTGCATTGCTTTAAAGGTACGCTCGGCTTGCTGAGTCAGTTTTTCAATCGTCGATTGAACTTCATTGGTTGAGTTTTGAGTGCGGCTTGCGAGGTTACGGACTTCATCTGCGACTACCGCGAACCCTCTTCCTTGCTCACCTGCTCGGGCTGCTTCTATTGCCGCATTAAGCGCTAACAAGTTAGTTTGCTCAGATACATCACGTATCACGCTCACCACTTGGCTTATCTCTGTGACACCAGATTGCAAGTCTCTGACGAGATCGTTCGCGGTCGAAATGTTTTCTGAAACTTGAGATATGGTTTTAGACGTTACTTGCATGTTCTGGTCGTTCTGATTTGCGTGCTCGACAACCTTATTGGTGCTTGCGGCAGTATTTTCAGCATTAACAGCGACATCAGAAATGGTGGCACTCATTTCTGTCATCGCTGTCGACAACAACTCAAGTTGAGCATGCTGTGAGTTAACACTGGTCGCAGCCTCTTCACTGGCTTGTGCAATGTGACTCGCCATATTACTGGATAAATCTGCTGATTCATTCGCTGTACGAAGCGTGCTTTGTAACTTGTTGAGCATGGTATCAATTTGATTACTCATATCGCCCAGTTCATCTTTACGTTTCATGTTCATGCGTACACGAAGATCCCCATCTGCAATCTTATGGGTGTTGTCGATAAGCTTGTTAAGTGGCACAAGGATATTGTTAGAAATCGCGTAGCCCATAGCAAACAACAGGCCTGATAATACAACCGCGACCAGTCCTTCTTTGAGCGCTAATGCATAGAAAGCGTCTTGAATATCCGCAACTAAGATTCCCGAGCCAACAATCCAATTCCACTCAGGGAATAGCTGTACATATGAGATCTTGTCTTTGAGTTCACCTTGCGGGCTCATCCATTGATAATCAAGAAACCCTTTCTCCTCTGGGGTACGTGAAATGTTGACCATCTCACGCCAGTGGTGTTTACCTGCACCATCTTTAAAGTTACCTGCGTTCTTGCCATTGAGTTCAGGTTTTAATGGATGGATAACAACGTTGAGTTGTTGGTTTAAGATCCAGAAATAATTAGTGGTGTCGTAACGAAGCGTTTCAATCGCTTGCAGCGCTTGTTTCTTTGCTACTTCTTCACCGAGCACGTTACGTTGGCTGTAATAATAGCTCGCTAAGCTGACCGCGGTTTCGACTTGAGCACTGAGTTTATCTTGGCGCTCTTGCATTGAGCTTTCACGTTGTTGCATTAGGTTGAAAGATGACGCCATTACCAATAGAACAACCGATAAAATGACGATGGAGATAAGTTTTGATTTAATAGATAGATTACTTAATTTCATAGCTGACTGACTTTATTATATTTTTTGATTATGAATTTGGGGTCAATGTATCAAAAATTCGTACAGTTCAGATGATATGCATCAAGATCAAAAGATATACACTGTGTTACATAACCAAAAGGAGGTGCTCGTCAAACGGGCAGAGGTTGAGATTTAGTTGGCGATAGTTTAGTAGTGCGGAATTTTCGTGCTTGGGCTGAAACGTTCATGTAACCGCCCAAGCGCAATAGAAATATTATCAGGTGATAATATGGTTGGATTCGATCTTAAAGCTAAAACTTATAGGTTTGAGACCAACAACTGTGGTGTCGCTTTTTGCTGAAGGTAGATACTAAAGCGGCTTCCCTTGCCTACTTCTGATTCGACACGTATCTCGCCACCTGTTTGACTCAAGATACTTTGAGATACTGACAAACCTAAACCTGTACCGTCTCGTTTGGTGGTATAGAAAGGCGAGAAAATACGTTTCAGTTGCTCTTCTTTGATACCACAGCCTTCGTCTTCAACATGAACAATAGCCCCATGAGACACGCCATTTTCAACCCAGTCTTCACTTGAAATAGTTAATGTGCCCTTTCCGTCCATAGCGTGAATCGCGTTCATCTGTAGATTAACCAGAATCTGCAGCAATTGGTTGCGGTTCACTTCGACAGACGTTTTCGCGTGCAGTTGGGATACGTACACAATGCCCTTCTTCTTAGCCCCCGTTTTGACAAGCGTAATACTCTCATCAACGATTGGATTGATGTGTTGCCAAGTAATCTCATCTTGTACACCACCATGACGGCTATATTGAAGCAGGCTTCGTGTGATGTTTCGGATTCGGTCAATCTGCTCCATGATGGCGTGGACTTCTTCGTCTACACGAGCGACTTCGTCACCGAGTTCAAACTTCATTAATTCGACATTGCCAAGAATCACCGCTGTAGGGTTATTAATCTCATGGGCAATGCCCGCGGTTAATTCTCCTAGCGCGGCTAACTTTTCATTGACCACCAGCTTGTCTCGAGCTTGATTCAACAGCTTGATATGCAGTTCTAATTCTTCGGTTTTCTCTTTCAAGCTAGCAGTTCGAGAATGAACCTTACATTCGAGTTCTGAAGCAGCTTGTTGGATCTCTTGATTACGTTCGTGCAGCAAATCTAACATCTTGTCGAATTGTTTAGCGAGCAAAGTCAGCTCGTGTTGATCGTTCAAACCAAGAGTACCAATTCGCTTGTCTTGCCCCATCTGCACTAGCTTGACGACTTTATGAATGCGTTCAATGGGATTGAAAAGATCACGAGCACCACGGTGAACGATCAAACCAGAAGCCAGTAACAACAACACAATCGTAATGCTGATTTCGCCAAGGTTAGTCAAGTATGTTTCCACTAATGGCCAAATCAGATAACCGGTATAAAGCATGCCGATGACGTTATCGAATTGGTCATGAATCGGTTGATACGCAGTAATGTACCAAGCGTCGTAAACATACGCTCTATCTAGCCACTCTTTGCCTTCATTCAATACTTTAGAATGAACCTCGTGAGAAACACGAGTACCAATGGCGCGCCCTGCACTTTCTTCGCTGCTTAACGGTACATTAGTGCTGACACGTAGGTCATCAAGAAACACAGTAACGGTGCCAATACGACGATTGAACCCCTCGCGTTGCGGATAAATGAGATTGCTGATCTGATCAACCAACTGTGTGCTGTTATTAAGGAGGATCCCCCCATCAAGAAAACCAATTACGTGATCATTCTTGTCACGAATCGACACAACGGTGCGGCTAACCAAACCCCGAGTTTCAACGTTTTGACTATTGAGCATTGGGACTTCGGCTTGCCTGGCAAGGTTTTGGTCTAAATCGTTGAGTTCGTTTTTGCTCAATACACTAAAGAACGATTCTTTGTGTGTCATATTGAGGTATTCAAGTTTTTTTTCCATGCTCTCGACGCTACGCCAGCGCAGGAAATCGAGTTCATAGCGAGATTTGTTTTCAGAAACCCAACGTGTGAGCTCTTCTTTCGAAATATCACTCGTGAGTTTGATTCGGAAGTTGTAAGACTCAGCAAATGCTTGAACGTTATAGGCCTGTTGGTTCTGAATTAGATGGATACTGTTGTCGGCAACATCCAAACGTTCATCGACATCAATCAGAGCACCCTGCCACGTGTAATGTACTGACCAATACAGTGTTATAGCGACAAGCGCACACAAGGTAAGAATGATGGGAGCGGATGTTAGAAATAGCAGGCGATAACGCACCATGGTTTTGAACCTGAACGCCCACTTTGTCCACCAATGACGTCTAATCGGCATATTCTGAGCCTTCTGTGTTCCACTCTTTGTACTTACGCTCTAGTGTTTTACGCGCCACACCGAGATCTCTCGCAGCTGCAGACTTATTGCCATCATGGAAACTCACCAGTTGTTCTATGTGAGATTTTTCTACTTCTTTGAGTGTCCAAGTGTTCGGGTAACCCTCAGCAGCGTCTACATTATTCAAGTTTGGTATTTCTGCTCCATGTGACACCGTCACTGAAATGCTGATTGGGGCTGGATCACCATTAATTTCGCGCCAATAGTGTGCTGGTGGCTTGTCTAAAAGAATGCATCTTTCGACTAGGTTCTTAAGTTCGCGAATATTTCCCGGCCATTCGTATTCATTCATTGCCAAGATATCTTCATGTGCCCAGTTTGGAACCGGCATACCCAGTTCACTTGATAAAAGACGAGTGAAGTATGGAACAAGCTCTATCAGATCAGACGGTCGTTCTCTCAATGGCACAACATCAATCTTAAGTACATTGAGTCGGTAGAACAGATCGCGACGGAAGTGGCCTTTATCGACTTCTTCTTGAAGGTTTCGGTTAGTCGCCGCCACCACACGTACGTCAACGGCAATTTCTTTCTCACTGCCAACTGGACGAATAGTACGTTGCTCTAGTACGCGTAACAGCGCTGCTTGCATTGGCAGTGGCATTTCACCTATTTCATCAAGGAACAAGGTGCCACCACTTGCGACTCTGAATAGACCTTCACGGTTTTTCTTCGCGCCGGTAAATGCGCCAGAGGTATGCCCGAATAGCTCACTTTCTAGAAGTTCAGGCGCAATTGCACCACAGTTGATTGGCACAAATGGGCCACTACGCTTGCTGGCTTCATGTACACCACGAGCAACCAGCTCTTTACCTGTACCTGACTCACCTTCTATAAGAACTGATGCTCTCGACGGTGCAAATTGACTGATCAGCAATTTGAGCTGTTTAGTCTTGTCTGAATTGCCGATCAATTCGGTCTTGATATGACGGCTAACATCACGCTTCAACGCATACTGCATTCTTTGGTCAAGGCGCTTGTCCATACAACGCAGAACCGCTTGTATCATTTGTTCGAGGTTGAACGGCTTAAGAATAAAATCTGAAGCACCAAGCTTAAGCGCAGATATCGTCATCTCTAAATCAGCATAACCTGTCATGAAAATCACATCGGCACGTTTGTCGTTGTCGTTAAACGCCTCTTCCCACTCAATACCAGACCGACCTGGCAGGTTGATATCAAGAACAATCAGATCAAAATGCTCGCTCGAACGCAGTATTTCGGCTTCTTCAACCGACCCCGCACTCGATACCTTGCCAAAGAACTTACCCAGTGCTTTCTTTAAAATAGCTTGCATACCTATTTCATCATCCACAACCAAGACGGAAAACGCTTGATATTGAGTCAATGTGTTCGGGTTGAGGTTGGGTGCAGATGAACTAGGTAAAGACATAATGATTAGCCGGTGGGGAAAGTTGGGACAGAGTGTACCAATTAACCTTTTGTGCAACAGGGACAATGTGCGACATTTTGTCCTAGCTCATGTTTTGATTCATTTTAGAGGGCTAAATGACGCAGTTTTGTCCGAAATAACAGCAATTTAATGAGATCTGATGCATTATTTATTGGCATTAAGATTGCTTATAAGGTGTAGATTTCTAATTACAACAATTAGCGTCTTATGCACATGCCCTTTTTTGAGCCCTTTAAAACTGAAGGCATGTCATTCATTTATAACAGAATGGACATAATAATAATGAAAGCAATTCCCATAACTATTGCAGCTCTATCTATCGTCAGTTACACGGCTAGCAGCGCGGAAGACACCACCCATATCAAATTGGCAACAACCACAAGTACCTACCACTCAGGTCTACTTGACTACTTATTGCCTGAGTTCGAAAAAGATTCTGGTATCAAAGTTGATGTTCTAGCGGCGGGTACAGGTAAATCACTTCGTATGGGTGAGAATGGCGATGTAGACCTAGTGATGACTCACGCACCAAAGGCTGAAGCGAATTTCGTTGAACAAGGTTACGGGGTTCTACCTCGCAAGCTGATGTACAACGACTTTGTCATTGTTGGTCCTCAAAGCGATCCGGCGAAGATTGAATCTCAAAAAGCAGTGACTGATGTGTTCAAAGCAATCGCGAACAATAACGTGACCTTCGTTTCTCGTGGTGACGACTCTGGTACTCATAAGAAAGAGATGGGTATTTGGGCACAAACTAAAATGGAACCAAACTTCGGTGGTTATCGCAGTGTTGGTCAAGGCATGGGCCCTACTCTGAACATGGCGTCAGAGATGCAAGGCTACACCATGACAGACCGTGGTACTTGGTTGGCTTACCAAAACAAATTGGATCTTAAAATCCTTTTCCAAGGTGACAAGAACCTGTTTAACCCTTACCAAGTGATTCTTGTTAACCCAGAACGCTACCCGAGCATCAACTACCAAGCTGCGAAAGTATTCAGTGACTGGCTGGTTAACCCTAAAGGTCAGAAATTGATTAACGACTTTAAACTGCACGGCAAGCAGCTGTTTGTTGCGAGCGCAGAATAGTTTGTTGCGAGCGCAGAACAGTTGGTTGTAAGCAATGAGTCGTTGGTTGTAAGTAAAGCGTAGCGTTGAAGGTCTAGCCAAAACCAACAAGCACTACACTTAGCTAAACAGTTAACGAAACACTCTTAAAAACAATAGCTGGCCAATTCAAGCTCAAATAGTTTGTGTCAGCTATGATTAACATCAGTCATTACCGATAAAGACCTATTATCGATTCACACGAGATACTTCATGACCCTATGGCAAACAACGATTGATGCAATGAACCTACTAGTGAGTTTTGACCACGAATTGTGGAAAATCGTCGCGGTATCTTTCAGCGTATCTTTGTCCGCCATCTCATTAGTGATTGTTCCTGCAATCCTTATGGCTTTCTTATTGGCTTATACCGAGTTCCCCGGGAAGTGGGCATTGTTATCGGTGATCAACACCCTGCAAGCTATCCCAACCGTGGTTATCGGTTTGTTGATGTACATGATGCTCTCTCGTTCTGGCCCACTCGGTGATTGGGAATTACTGTTCACCCAAAAGGCGATGATTCTAGGTCAGATGCTGATCTGTTTCCCAATCCTAGTCGCGATGATGCACGGCGCTCTCCAAGCCAGTGACCGCCGAGCAGTTGAAACGGCGCGCACGCTTGGTGTATCAACAACACGTGTGGCATGTACCTTAATTTGGGAAACGCGCTTCCCTCTTTTAGCGGCAACTATAGCTGCCTTCTCTCGTATCGTCACTGAGGTTGGTTGTTCAATGATGGTCGGTGGCAACATTATGGGGATGACAAGAAACATCCCAACAGCTATCGCTATGGAAAGCCACAAAGGCGCATTCGCTCAAGGCGTCGCCCTCGGTATGGTGTTATTAGCATTGGCATTAGCCCTTAACTTTTTCCTTTCCAGTGTGAGAGGAAAAGGCTATTTAAGAACTTAGGAACGCTGTCATGAGTATAAAAATAACAACGCAGCAAATTTCAATGCGCTACAAAGAGCGTGTTTTGTTCCATATTCCCGAATTGTCGATCGGCCCCAACGATGCCGTTTATCTCAAAGGAGATAATGGTGTGGGTAAAACGACCCTACTTAAAATATTGTCTGGATTGATTCAGCCAAGCTCTGGCCGCATTAAGTCTCCGACACAAAGCTGGCAGCAGATCTTATTCCCTAGGCTCAAGTTCAAAGACATTATCTACCTGCATCAAACCCCCTATCTTTTTGATGGTTCGGTGTACCAAAATGTCGCTTATGGCATTCGCTTTAACAAAGAGAGCCAAAAAGATAAGCGAGCTCAAATAATTAATGCGCTGAGAATGGTAGGTTTAGAAACCTTGGCAGATGAACACATTTCTGTGTTGTCTGGTGGTGAGCGTCAACGCGTTGCAATGGCACGAGCCTGGATTCTTAAGCCGTCAATCTTGCTTATGGATGAACCAAGTGCCTCTTTAGACAAAGAATCTATTGAAAGATTGGTGATAATGGCCGAAGATCTTCTTCAAAGAGGCGCGAGTTTAGTCATCACTAGCCACCAAACTAACGCGTTAACCGACTTATGTAAGAAGCAATGGTGGATCAAAGACAATACTTTGACCGAATCGCCGCTTCTGCAAGTTATTCAGAAAGATAAAGCACAAGAGAATATTTATGCTGCTTCCAACGCAAACTAGTTGGGTTATTTTGGCTGGCGGACAGGCCAGCCGCATGGGCGGAAAAGATAAAGGACTTGTTGAGCTCAACGGTTCTCCGCTTATTCAATACGTTATAAACAAGCTGTCACAGCAAGATGTCAGCATCACTATCAATGCCAACCGTAACTTAGACAGTTACCAAGCATTTGCTCCGGTTGTTTCCGATTCCTTCCCTGACTATCCAGGTCCATTGGGCGGCATTCATGCTGGCCTTAAAAACGCGAGTACAGACTGGGTCGGCTTTGTCCCTTGCGACAGCCCACAAATCAGTGACGACCTTGTTGAGCGTTTTTGTTCTGCAGTTAAAGAAAACAGCGACATTCTTGTCGCGCATGATGGCGAATTTAAGCAACCTGTATTCACCCTATTCCACAAACGTGTTCTGCCAAAGCTAGAAGCGTTTTTGGAGCGTGGTGATCGTAAAATCATCTTGCTATACAAAGAATGTGTCACGGAATATGTCGATTTTAGCGATTCTCCTAACTGCTTTGTTAATCTGAACACGCCAGAAGAACTCACCCAATTCGGAACGCTTCAATAATGAAAGATTCAAAACAACGCCCTAACCTTCCTCTATTGGGCTTTGCTGCTTATAGCGGTACAGGCAAAACGACCGTACTTGAAGCTCTGCTTCCGCTGTTGACTGATGCGGGTTTAAAAGTGGGTGTTCTTAAACATGCACACCACGATTTTGATGTCGATAAGCCGGGTAAAGACAGTTACCGCTTACGTAAAGCGGGCGCGAATCAAATGTTGATCGCTTCTCGTAACCGTCACGTGATGATGACAGAAACGCCAGAAGCCGAAGCTGATTTTGATTACCTTCTGACACGTTTCGATACCAACACGCTGGACTTGATTCTGGTTGAAGGCTGCAAGAACATTGCTTTCCCTAAAATTGAATTGCACAGAGATGAAGTCGGTAAACCTTGGTTATACCCGAACGATGACAACATTATTGCCATTGCTGCAGACAGCCAAGTGGAATCCGAACTGCCACAAATGGCGATCAGTGACTTAGAAGCGATTCGTGATTTCATTATTGAATATGCTCAGTCGTTTGACGGTTCCTCGAAAATAAGCGAAACCGCTTCTTGTTCGTCTTCAAGAGACAACACGCCCGCAGTGTGTTGTGATTCGTTCTCTCCTGCTGGTTTAACCGTTACTCAAGGCCAACAAAAGATTGTTGATAGCATTGACGCGCTCGACCTCACAGAGAGTGTTGAACTATTGCAGGGCTATGGTCGTGTTTTGGCTGAAGATATAATCTCGCCAATCAATGTGCCTCAAAACACCAACTCAGCAATGGACGGCTACGCAATTCGTAGTGAAGATTTAGAACTGGATAGTTACCAACTGGTTGCTGAAGTTATGGCTGGTCACAGCTACGAGCAAACTGTTCAACAAGGTGAAGCCGTTAAGATCATGACGGGTGCACCAATGCCTGAAGGCGTTGATGTTGTTGTGATGCGCGAACAAGCCGTCCAAGATGGCGATAAGGTTAGCTTCCCAGGTGCGAAAATCTCAATTGGACAAAATGTCCGTATGGCTGGTGAAGATTTAGAAATCGGCCAACCTGTCTTTACTCGTGGTACACGCATCGAAGCACCTGAAATGGGCATGATGGCGTCGTTAGGTTTTGGTAGCTGCCCTGTTCTACGTAAGGTAAAAGTCGGTGTGTTCTCTACGGGTGATGAAGTTCAAGCACCGGGTAGCGAGCAGAAGCCGAACTCTATCTACGACTCGAACCGTTTTACGATCATCGGCATGCTTCAAAAGCTAGGTTGTGACATTGTTGACTACGGCATCATTGAAGATGACGAACAAAAGATGATGGATGTACTTCACGCTGCGTCGTTAGAGACCGATATGGTTCTGACTTCAGGTGGTGTGTCTGTCGGTGATGCTGACTACATCAAACTCGCATTAGATAAGCTGGGTGAGATTAACTTCTGGCGCATCAACATGCGTCCGGGTCGCCCTCTTGCTTACGGCAAAATTGAAGACAAACCTTTCTTCGGTTTACCGGGTAACCCAGTTGCTGTGATGGTGTCGTTCATTAACTTTGTAGAGCCAGCGATCCGTAAGCTACAAGGTCAAACCAACTGGACACCAGTTAAAGCGAACGCGGTAGCGACCGAACAGTTGCGTTCACGCCAAGGTCGTACCGAGTTCAGCCGTGGTGTGTTCTCGATGAATGAATCGGGTGTGCTTGAGGTGAAAACGACGGGTAAGCAAGGTTCAGGTATCCTGCGTTCAATGAGCGAAGCAAACTGTTTAATTGAAATCTCACCAGCGGTTGATACGGTGAAAGTTGGTGAGACAGTGACGATCATTCCTCTGCAGGGGCGCGTTTAATTCAAAGCTTAATCAGCTAAGTTGACTTACCAGATCTTTAATTAACTTAGCTGCTTTTTAATCGACTTAGAAGCGCTCTTTGCCAGAACATAGATGAAGCCTCTTCTATCGAGCTTTCGATGTTACGGGGCTTTCTTTTCGTTTCGTAAAAGACAACCAGTTCGTTCCTTAAAAGACAGAAAGCTTAAATAGCGATAGGCCTGAAGAACGATAATCTTAAGATTTTTTATCATAACCTTGAGCCACGTACTGTTTTTATGTAGAGTGCGCGCAAAGTAATAATTCTATTGGAGAGCATCATGGCTCGTACCATTCTGTACACTTACAAAGACGAAGACAAAGAGTTACTGTTTTCGAAACAAGAACACCGCACGATCCAAGAAGCTGTAGCTGCAGCTGAAGGTATCGACATCACTGAGTATCTAAAAACTGAGCAACAGCTTGAGTTTATTTCTGATACTAAAGCGGTTCGTAACTACCAAGACAACTATTTCCGTAAGCTAGGCTTCACTAAGCTTACGTTGAAGCAAAAAGACAACCTTGGTGTTGGAAAAAAGAAGAAATAAGCCCTCTGGCTTCTTTTTCTCGATCTGTAGTTTCTAGCTTTGCGTTTTGACTTGAGAACTAAGAAGTTAAGAAATTAAGAGCTAAAGAAACGAAAACACTGAACAATAAAAAATGCCGCAACCTCTTTTGAGATTGCGGCATTTTTATTTATGCTTTTAACTATCTAACCTTAATTCGCTTAACGGTAAGTAACGATTACTTAATGTTAAGGAATGCTGCGCCACGAACGCCGCCTGAATCACCGTGCTTCGCTTTGATGATCTTTGGACATTTCGCTACAGACAATAGGTATTTAGGAACACGCTTTGGCATCTCTTCGTAGATAAGTTCGAAGTTTGAAAGTCCACCACCTAGTGCTACGACATGCGGGTCAAGTGCAGTAAATAGGTTTGCGAAACAGATAGCCAATAGCTCCATGAAACGGTCAACGTGCTCAGCTGCTTTTGCTTCGCCTTCGTTGTACGCTTGGATGATTTCAATCGCTTTCTTTTTCTCACCGAAGTAGTGCTCATAAATCAGTTCAAAGCCGCGACCAGATAGGTAGCTGTCTAAACAACCTTTCTTGCCACAACCACAGCCTAGTAACGGTGCGTTGTCGCCAAGGTGGAACCATGCATCAATAGGAAGACGCATATGGCCGAGCTCGCCAGCAACGTGGTTACGTCCTGAGAATACTTTGCCATCAAAAACCAAACCACCACCAAAACCAGTACCTAGAATTAGGCCAGCTACTGATGGTTCATCTTTCAGTTCATCGTCCCACGCTTCAGACAGCGCAAAACAGTTCGCATCGTTCTCGATTTTAACACTACGACCAATCAACGCTTCTAAGTCTTTGCGTAATGGCTTACCTGTTGAAGCCGGTACGTTAACAACAAGCATGGTGCCGTCGTCCGCATCTTCCATACCAGGAAGACCAAGGCCAATTTTGCCTTCGCAAGAGAATTCGCTATCGTACTTTTTGACCAAACCGGCAATCGTATCAAGTAGCAGTTGATAATCTTCAGTAGGCGTTGGTACGCGTTCGGTTGCTACTCGCTCAAGTTTTTCATTGAACGCACCAAACTCAATTTTTGTGCCGCCAACATCAAAGCCGTAATACATGAAATCTCTCCAATTTTTCCCTAAATTCGGGCAAATAAAATTTTTAAATTAAACAACTAGGAAGCATTATCCATAACACTCCCCCTACAAACCGTGATAGATAACAAACTTATCTCGTGTTCGAATCTGTTTGAACAACAAGTCAGCACAAAGCGGTTAAAGGTTAGAGTGACGTCTCACTTTTAGTATGCTCTATGAAAGCATTCAGGCTTGGTTTGGTTGGATCCGATTTATAACGTGTCTTACTCAACATGTAGCTTTCACGAAATGCTTCAAACCATAGCTGTAAAGTCTTAGCGCCCTGCTCTTCACCGGCTTGTTTCAAAACTAAGCTCGCGACTTCGGCCGTTGATAGATGTTGTTCGTTGTCTGACTTACGCATCATGTATTGAGAAACCGATTCCGGTTCAATCGACAACACCGGTAAATCTTGCAGATACTCTGAACGACGGAAGATACGTCGTGCTTCGCGCCAACTGCCATCAATGAAAATCAGCAACAGTGTTTTGTTTGGGTCACGCATTTGTGGCAGATCTTGAACTACGCGTGTTTTGTCGTCGGTATAGTCTTCAGGGAATACGATCACAGGTTGGTATTTGTCATCTTTGAGGACATCCAACATCTCTTGATTTGGCTCAGTACGATGCCAAAGGTAGGCGTAACTGTCTTTAACCGTATCAACAATCAAACGGCCAGTGTTACTTGGCTTTAAGATTTCGTTGTCTGACAAGATCAACATAGTCGCGACGTTCGTATCAACGTTAGGTTGATGCTCACAGATACAGCTGTCTTGTTTGATTTTACAGAATTCACATCGCACGACTTTACACCCGCGCGCATTAAACGGTTTGGTAGCAATGGACAAACGATGTTGATATAAACGGTGAAAAGCGTGGATTCTCATGGACAATAACGATAACTCTAGAAAAGTGGCACGATTGTACTTACAGTGTCCTTAGAATGATAGAAGGAATTCCCATGCAAGACCCATCACTGCTTCGCCTTGTTTGTTTTATTGTCGTTTTTGGATTGTGTGCGCTTTGGGAATACCGTTTCCCGCGTAAAACACTGACTCAAAGCAAATGGTTTCGTTGGGGGAATAACTTTGCGTTGGTTGCTTTGAACAGCTTTCTATTAGCCACTCTAATTCCTATTGCAGCATTCCAAGCGGCGGTCATTGCGCAAGAAAACCAATGGGGTCTGTTCAATACCCTGTCACTTCCGAAAGAACTCACCATTCTGATCTGCGTATTACTGTTAGATTGCGCCATTTACCTGCAGCACTTGGTGTTTCACCGTGTTCCTTGGTTGTGGAAGCTACATCGAGTTCACCATGCGGACCTAGATATCGATGTCACAACCGGAACGCGCTTTCACCCTATTGAGATGATTCTTTCAATGCTCATCAAAGTGAGTTTGGTAATCGCACTTGGTGTCCCTGTCATTGCGGTCGTGATATTTGAAATTGTTCTTAATGCGAGTGCGATGTTTAACCACAGTAATGCACGTCTTCCGCTGTGGATGGATAAGCGATTGAGAAAAGTGATTGTGACCCCAGACATGCACCGCGTTCATCACTCGGTTATCGTGAAAGAAACCCACTCAAACTTCGGTTTCTTTTTATCTGTGTGGGACATCTGGTTTAAGACTTACCGCGCTCAACCAAAGCTTGGTCACGATAACGTTCAGATTGGCGTTCCAGAGATTCAAGATGGTAAAGAACAACGGTTAGATCTGATGCTACGTCAGCCATTTACTCAATTCCCGACGACGAAAAACTAGGTTTGAATTCGTTTGAGGCTCAAGCTTATCTTGAGACCAAACTTATCTTAATAACGAAGTTAGCTTAAATACAAACTTAGCTGAATGCCAAAACAAAACGCCCTTAGATTCTTGTGAGAATTTAAGGGCGCTTCTGTATCGATAGTCGTTATAAGCGTAGTTAGTGATTAAGTGCTGTTAGTGCTTAAGCTCTTGCGCACACTAACTTAACTATCACGCACGTTTATTTGAGCACGCACGTTTATTTGAGCACGCTTGTTTATTTGAGCACGCTTTTTTATTTCAGTACATATTTATGAAGCATAGCTTGTTGGTGCCCTGCTATCTCACCAACTTGCTCTGAACTCTCGATCATAGATTCAAGTTGCAGCTTAGTATTCTCACCCTGCTCAGACACGCGAGTGATAGAATGCGTTACATCGACAGTCGCACGGGCTTGTTGTTCGGTTGCCACCATGATTTGTTCAACACGGCCTTTGATCTGGCTAACCGCGAATTCGATTTTCTCGAAGGCTTGTTTTACATCGCCACTGGTTTTCAGTGCATTCGCCATTTCGCTTCTCGATTCTGTTACAGAAGCACGTGAGCGATCAGCCGCCGCCACCAATTCGTTCATCATATTACGAATATTAGTGGTTTGCTGAGAGGTACCACTCGCCAGTTTTCGTACTTCATCGGCAACCACGGCAAACCCGCGACCTTGGTCCCCTGCTCGCGCTGCTTCTATTGCGGCATTCAATGCGAGTAAGTTGGTGTTTTCAGCAATACCACTGATCACGTCAACCATTTCACGAATCTGTTTAACGCGAATATCCAAGTCCGTCATCGATTCTTGATTCAGGCTAAGAGATTGCTCAAGTGCTTGTAATCGCTTCTGATTTAGGCCGATCACTTGGCTACCATTAACTGATTCGTTTTCTGCTATCTGCGCGTCGTCATTCGATGCGTTAGAGATACGAGCAATCTCACCAATGGACGCTTCAAGTTCTGTAATTGTGGTGATCATATTCTGTAGCGATTCGTTCTGCTCATTCAAGCTTGAATTGGTTTGCTCTGCGGCGTCATGGCTTACTTCAGCCGTTTGATAAAGCGTTTCACAGTTACGCGTTACTAAACGAACCGAGTCCGCGGTGGAATTTACGACCGTATTTAGTTTCGAAGTAATAACCTGTAGCTCTAGCGGCCCCAGTAGTTCACTTTGTTTAGAGAAATCATGATCTGCCAGCGAACTCAGTTGTTGAGTAATGTTTTTAAGCCCTTTATTCATCCAGCGACGTAATACAAACCATGAGAGCACGATGATTATGGCTATCACTAGCCCGCTGATAAACAACACACGATCAATGTTGGTGATGGTTTGATTTACAACGAGTTCACTTTCATCAATCAGTTGGGAGGCTGTAGAAGACAACTGATTCAGTGTGCTGATGACGGTATTCGCTAGGGTGATGACTTGCGTTAAGTTTTGCTCTTGCTGCTGAACCAGTTCGAGTTTCAAGAGGATTTGTTTGATTATCCCTTGCTCGGTGAAGCCTTCTTTAACCATCTCGTAAGGCGCCGTCAAGCTCGCGAACTCAGCAATGTCTGGGTGCCAATCGGCAAAATCGCTGTAAGCCAAGTTAAGGCCTGCGATTCGGTTTCTCAATTGACGGTATTCGTCTTGTGCTTTATCAATGTCAGATTGCATCATCAACATCAAGAAGGTGTTCGCCATAGCAGACGCACTGGATGTAAATCGGTTCGCTGCATCGCTCGCTTCTGGGTTGTCTTCAACCAAGAATGAGCTGATTCGGTTCATTTCTGGTCCGATAGATCCAACGCCATAACGGAACTCGCCCATTTTACTGTCGATCAGATTTTGCTTACTTTGAATCTCAATCTGCGCCAGCAATACCGTATTAGTCATGGTTTGCAGTTGCGCCATATCATCAATAAGGTTTTGTTGTTGCTCTAAAGAGATCGCATCAGGAAAAGATTGGGAGATAAAAAGGAGTTCCTCAAGCGTGGTATTACTCTCTGTTGCGAGTTGGTCAATTGAAACCCTTGTCGAATTCAGCGCATCTAAGTCGGTTGACTGGGTGCTATAGGTGAGAAGTTTTACTTGCTCTAATACGCTTTGCGTTAATTCGGCATTGTGTAAAGCAAGGGGTAAAGCTTGTTCTGAAAGTGCGTCAAAATGTCCTCCGACTCGTTCAACTCCCCGAATGCTAACCAATGATAAAAAACTAACGAGTAAAAGAATGGAAATAAATACAGCAGTGACGGTTTGAATGAGCGAGAATGTATAACGTGAGGGTTTTATTGATAAATTTGTGTCGGGCATGTGAAATCCAGTTTGACTACGAAAAGAGATATCCTTAAGTTAGTTCGTATACTAGAAGTCCTTGATGACGTTTTTATTTCAGTTTTTTGTCAGAAGAGTTACATATGAAATTCAGAAAAATGGCTGTAGTTACAATAACTTTAGCAACATTGGCTGCTTGTAGCTCGTCACCATCGCCTTCTCAGCTTAGTCAAACCGCACAGAAACCCTTATCAAAGTCAGAACAATTGACTACAAACGCTTATATGAGTGTGTATGAACAGTGGAAAGGTGTGCCATACCATTTTGGTGGAACATCATTTCGAGGCGTAGATTGCTCCGCTTTTGTTCAAATTGCCGTGCAAAATGCGACACAACAAGCCCTACCGAGAACCACAAAAGATCAGAGCAAAAAGGGAAAAGAAATAGCGTATGGTCAAGCAACAAGCGGTGATTTGGTATTTTTCAAAACATCGATGACGGTACGACACGTAGGTGTGTATTTAGGAAATAATCAATTCCTACATGCTTCGACATCGAAAGGTGTCATCATATCGAGGTTGGATAACCCTTATTGGGCTTCTAAGTTTTGGCACTTTAGGCGTTTATAGCGGTTTAAAGTCTTAACCGCTAAACGAAGTCACTTTTAAAGCTACGACGTAAACGCCTATCATCGTGAACATAATCATCGTGAAAAAATGACTAATGAGGAAATGGACAAATAGTTAGTCGTATTTAGCAACAGCAGAATCAAATAGATTCTTCACTAGCGCGATGTATTCATCTAGAAATACAATTTGCTCGTTGGTCGCTTTCTTAGCCCATACACCCGCTAATACTTCGCCTAAATCCGCTACCACAGCATCGGCTTCTTTCAAAAGTTGAAAACGAACACTCGAATGCAACTCTGGATTTTGCTCAAAAATAGCCATGATGTTTGTTGAAATCATGTCTGTGATGATGTCTTCAACACTCTCATTGCCTGTATCGCCATTACTATTTGTAAAGACATCCAGATTAAACGATAAGTGCTCGATCAGAGCCAAATAGCCATCGGTTTCTACAACCACAATAAATCTCCGTTTTAAGCTCAAGAGCAGATTAATACGTACTTGCTTAATACTATGTAAATGAAGCGATTTGTCATCACTTTATTACCAAAAACCGTATTAAAATGATCCTAGTTAGTGTTTCAGCTTAAATATTAAACCAATAGCTGAATATATACGTGTCGCTAGATGTCTGTTGGTCAAGATACTTGCAGACTCAGCACGCCATCATTACTCGGCTCTTAAAGAGTTATAGAGAGCTAGCTAGCAAGTTGAGATGATCACGTGCCCTATCGTTAACTATAGTCGTTTCAACCTACTCTAATAGCACATTTAAGTTGATGCGTAGACAATAACAAGCTCCAACTACTTTTCCAGTTTGTTTCGACCAAAACCGTTTCGATTGTGAGGCCAGTTCCAAACAATTCTATAACTTTGCCTTGCCAATTTCTGTTTGTATTTCAAAGAGCTTGAATCAGCCCGAGTTCACAAATCAGCCAATTGCTTCTACATAAGATCAAGAACAGATAAGAACATTGACGAGTACGTCTATAAATTGCTCAAATTTATCCTAAACTATGGCTAACAAACAGTATTTCTAACCTTCAATTTTTTAACTTTCAGTCTTTGAGGATTTCCTATGTGGCAGGCCATTTCTCAACAACTTTCAGATACTCTTCTATTCAACTTTCAGATTACTGAACGTACCAAGGTTTCTGGTGGTGACATTAACGATTGCTATATGATTAGCGATGGTAATGAACGCTACTTCGTAAAAGTGAACCAGCGAGAATTTTTACCTAAGTTTGAAATCGAAGCTGAGAACTTACGCTTGTTAAGAGAAACTTCCACCGTTTATGTGCCTGAGTTGGTACTGATTGGTAAAACCAAAGAATGCTCATTCATTATTCTCAATTACTTGCCAACTAAGCCGCTTGATACAGGTAATAACAGCTTTGATTTCGGCGTGCAGCTTGCTCAGCTTCATAAATGGGGCGAGCAAAAAGAGTTTGGTTGTGACCAAGATAATTATATCGGTAGTACGCTTCAGCCTAACCCTTGGCATAAGAAATGGGGTCGCTTTTTCTCTGAGCAACGCATCGGCTTCCAACTGCAATTGCTAAAAGAGAAAGGCATTGAATTCGGCGATATTGATGACATCGTTGATGTGGTGAACATGCGTCTTGCTGGCCACAATCCTCGCCCTTCTTTACTTCATGGTGACCTATGGAATGGCAACGTAGCGAATTCAGCCTTTGGGCCAATCTGTTACGACCCCGCTTGTTATTGGGGCGATCATGAATGTGACTTAGCGTTAACGGAATTGTTTGATGGGTTTCCAAAAGAGTTTTATGAAGGTTACCAGAGCGTCAATCCACTCGACGTTGGCTATACTGATCGGAAAGACATTTACAACTTGTACCATCTTCTTAACCACTGCAATCAATTTGGCGGCGAATATTTAGCACAAACTGAGGCGTGTATTCAGAAGATACAGGCCGTTTAATACCAATCACAGCTAGCTGTTGCGATCTATACAAGCTACTGCGATCTTTAAAGCTAATACGATTTGGACAAGATACAGTGAGGAGAATTAGCCATGCATAAATACACAGAGAAACATGTCTCGTGCCCCCACTGTGGGCATGCAATCAGCATAATGCTCGATGCTTCTAATGGGAACCAAGATTTTTATGACGATTGTCCGGCGTGTTGCAATGCCATTCATCTCGATATGCAGGTAGATGAAGTCAGAGACAGAATTAATCTCTCGATTGATGCAGACGACGAACAAGTCTTCTAACACCTACTCTCTTGTCGAGTTGGAGCTACGCTTCGATTTAGAGCTTCCCCTCGATTTTGAGGCTAGCCTAGAAAAACACAAATAGACAAAAATAGAAAAAGAGCACCTAATGTGCTCTTTTTTAATATCTTCGACTTTTACTTGGTGTCGCTTTGGGGGCAAATGCTATTGATAAACCGTCACTACTATTTCTGCTTTGCTAGTACGCGTTCAACAGTATCAACAATCGCTTGTGTTTGAGGATCAAACTCAATGTTTACTTGGTCGCCTACTTCACGGCCGCCAAACAGAGTGCGATTCAGCGTTTCTGGGATCAGGTGAACAGAGAAGCGGTTATCTTCCACTTCACCGATTGTCAATGAACAACCATCAACGCCGATGTAGCCCTTGCTCAACACATACTTCATTGATTCTTGCGGCAGCTCAAACCAAAGCGTACAGTTATTTTCTGTCTTAATCACATCAACGAGGTTAGCCATCAGAGTAATGTGGCCAGACATACTATGTCCGCCAATTTCGTCACCAAACTTTGCTGCACGCTCAACATTCACTTTGTCACCAACATTCAGTTGGCCCAAGTTCGTCAATCGCAATGTGGCTTGCATTAAATCAAAAGCAATCTGATTGCCCGAAATTTCCGTTACCGTTAAGCAACAACCGTTATGAGCTACTGAGGCACCAATTGCTAATCCCTCAACCATTTCATCTGTTAACTCAATGGTATGAGTCTGAAACAGCTCTTTTTTGTTTATTGCAACCAGTGTTGCCATGCCTTGAACGATACCTGTAAACATAAGATTCCTATTTAGCATTCTAGGGCGTGTTGACCTTTCGCGGTTAAATTTTGTTCGAGATAAAAGCGTTTTAATCGCGGCGAGGGGGAAGTAGCCTAGCATCCTAAGCAAATCTCCCTCAACAAAGAGTAAAACGCTTTTAGCCGAACCCTTCGGGCAGCGTTTGCTGGTCATTTATACTACGTTATCGGCTTCTCATGTAGGCTAGCTACACATCAAAGCCTCTGCCTTGTATTAATACCCAGCAATTCGCTGCAAAAATCAGCTCGAACGATCAACACGCCCTAATAACAGTTTTTCATAGCAGTTATTGTGACATTTCTTTATGATTCGTCCAGTGGAAGCTTAAGATCATTGCCTCTGATTCCTTCAGAATGTCCTTTCCTACACTATTATTCTAATTTTCCCTCTTATTTGGAGTTGTTTGTGCATCGTTACAAAGAAGAATCCTCGAATCTAATCAAACTTGCGACCCCAGTATTGATCGCATCTGTTGCACAAACTGGAATGGGTTTTGTTGATACCGTGATGGCCGGTGGTGTAAGTGCTATCGATATGGCAGCGGTTTCGATTGCAGCAAGTATCTGGCTACCATCAATCTTATTTGGTGTAGGTCTTTTGATGGCGTTGGTTCCTGTTGTTGCACAACTGAACGGTTCAGGCCGCCAAGTCAAAATCCCATTTGAGATTCAGCAAGGTGCATTTTTGGCACTCGTCATCTCGTTACCTATCATTGGCGTGCTGTTCCAAACGCAGCTGATATTGGAATGGATGGACATTGAGCAACTCATGGCAGATAAGACCATCGGCTATATGAACGCGGTGATGTTTGCTGTGCCTGCGTTTTTGCTGTTCCAAACATTGAGAAGTTTTACGGATGGCATGTCTTTAACTAAGCCTGCCATGGTGATCGGTTTTATCGGCTTGCTATTAAACATTCCGCTAAACTGGATGTTCGTATACGGGAAACTTGGAGCCCCTGCTCTTGGTGGTGTTGGCTGTGGCGTTGCAACGGCTATCGTCTATTGGGTGATGTTTGCACTGTTGTTCGCTTATGTTTTAACATCAAAGCGTTTGGCTAAAATCAACATCTTCGGGACGTTCCACAAACCTCAACTTAAAGCTCAAATTCGTTTGTTTAGACTTGGTTTTCCAGTTGCTGCCGCTATCTTCTTCGAGGTCACGCTATTCGCTGTGGTTTCCTTATTAGTTGCCCCATTAGGTTCATTGGTTGTTGCCGCACACCAAGTCGCGATTAACTTCTCTTCTCTCGTATTTATGATTCCAATGAGTATCGGTGCCGCCGTGAGTATTCGTGTTGGCCATAAGTTGGGTGAAAACAACACTGAAGGTGCGAAGATCGCAACACACGTGGGTATCATCGTCGGTTTGGTAACCGCCTTTATGACAGCGGCATTAACAGTATTGTTTAGAGAGCAGGTTTCGTTACTTTACACGGAGAACACGGCAGTAGTTACCGTTGCAATGCAATTGCTATTGTTCGCTGCGGTTTATCAATGTACCGATGCAATCCAAGTTATCGCTGCAGGTGCTTTGCGTGGATACAAAGACATGCGTTCGATCTTCAACATTACCTTCGTAGCGTATTGGTTACTTGGTCTTCCTATCGGCTACATCTTAGGAATGAAAGATTGGATTGTTGAACCTATGGGCGCACATGGCTTCTGGATTGGTTTCATTGTCGGCCTAACATCAGCTGCCATTATGCTGGGTATGCGTTTGCATTGGATGCATAAACAAGACGATGATGTTCAGCTAGAATTTAGCTCTCGTTAGATTCGTACTCGCTAAACCGGTATCGCCGTTATTACATACAAAAAGAGCTCTGATTTTCAGGGCTCTTTTCGCTTACGGCTGTAAATAATTTAGGGGCGATTAGTTTATACTCAGGAGATTAATACTCACTCTTTTCTCGAACAAAGCGCGCAAACTTGGGCTTTCCGTTTTGCGTAAAGCCGTTATACCGGAAGGTGATTTGACTGCCAATTTCAGGCGGTGCAAGTCTCATCTGGTCACTGAACCCGCTTCCAATATAAAATTCAACACCCTCTTCTGTGTGAACCAAAATCGAACCCATCATCCCTTTATACTTCCCTGTTCCGCCTTTGTAACCAATAACCGTGGCTTCTGCATCGTGATGCCTTTTAAGCTTTAAAAGGTCATTACTTCGACCGGCTTGATAGCGACTGGTGATCTTACGAAGCATCAAACCTTCACCATTACTCTCATCGACATTATCGAGTTGATGGAAAAGAGCTTCTTCATTGTGAATCGGTACATGTTCGATGTAGCTGACATGGGGTTCTCCAATCGTGCTTACCCAATGCAAGATGTTGTAATAGCGCTTTTGATAATCACCAGCTGCCCCTGGCATATCAAACAACATGAAATCTATTTGGCGCCACGCTACGTCACTAGGCGTATGATCAAGGACGGTAGATTGGACTAAATGGAACTTACCTCTTCCTGCCCACAACTCCCCTTCGAGATGTACCTTAGGCAAGTTTTTTGTAAACCACTTCGGTGAGTAAATGCGATTCCCGTTTCGAGTATAAAGGTGTTGTCCGTCCCAAAGAGCCCGAATCCCATCAAGCTTTTCACTCTTCCAGTATTCAGAAACATCAATGCCTTGCTGGTATGTATTGGCGAGTACCAAATGGTCGGGAGGTAAATAGGATGAATGAGAAGAAAGCGAACACGCCCATAGAGTTGCTATCGCCAATTTAGTTAATCTCATCATCTGCTCCGTATTGATATCTGTAGTGGTCAACAAACGCCTTTAATCCTAAGCGTTCTGACACGTAGGTAGACAACCTTTGCTAGAAGATGCGATCCACACATCAACCTTATTTAACTTTCAATTTCATTCATATAATTAATGACTTATGGGTCTCAAATGTTCACCCATTTTTAGTTCTCATATTGAGAAACCGACTTTCTCAATATGAGATAGAGATTAGCGTTTTATTTAAGTTATTGAAAAATATAAACATAAAAGTTGGCATATTCAGTGCAATTGTCCATACATACTCAAAAGGAGATATCGCTATGGAACTACGTAAGATTGATTTAAATACAACGACACTGACTCTTTCTATTTTCGGTGATTTAGATGCAGCAGGTAGCCGTGATGCTCAGACCGATATTGACGATGTAATCTCAAATGATGGCCACCCTGAAATCGAAGTTGATTTTAGCCAAGTTGAGTTTTTAGACTCATCTGGTGTTGGCGCGATTGTTTACATGTTCAAACGCCTAACTGAGCGTGAGCGCAACATGCGACTTGAAAATGTGACTGGCCAGCCTCTTGAAATTATGAACTTGCTACGTATTGGCCACGCTATCCCAGTAAATTCAAAAAATCCTACAAATTCATGAAGATCCACTAAGCTAGAAGTAACAAAACATAATAATAAAAAGTAAAAACATAGGACGTTGGCATGAAAATACTGAAAAACTACATAGCCCTTTCTCTGTCTGCTTTGGTTCTAGGTGGCTGTACTAGCTACCCTGAACAAGGCACCGGCGGTTTGGCTGAAAGTTATGACTCTATTAGTTATCAAAATTCTGACTTTTCTCCTGTGATGCCAGACGAACCTCTTGGTCCTGAACACGGACTACGTTTTGATTGGCAACTGGCTAAATTACATCTTGATGCCTTGATTCAAGAAGGCGCCCGTTGGTGCTTCCCCGCTGCTGTTGTGCAAGCGATAGAGAAGCAAAATCGTATCGCTCGTGAACTGCAAGGTGGCCTGCTTCTAGATGCGGCCAACGACCTAGTCATTCAAAGAAAACGCTTAAATGAACTTGAAGTCCAACTGGACTATGTGACCTCACAAGCCCGCTGTGAACCACCAAAAAATGAAAACCAATTTAGAATGCAATTGTCGGTTATCGAACAGTTGTACGACCTGCTTAACGTTGACAACCAATTCGCAGAAAACTCTACCGAAGTCAATCCCAAGTACATGGGACGACTTGCCGAGGCGACCACACTATTGAAAGAGCATAAATCTCTAGACCTTGTAGTTACGGGTCATGCCGATGCCACGGGTACCGAAAAATTTAACGATGATTTGGCACTTGGACGTGCTAAACAAGTCGAACGCTACCTGACTATTTTTGGCTTAGGTGCTCAGCGAATCAAGGCAGTATCTGTTGGTGAAACCGTCCCCCTTTTTGAAGGTGAGTCAGACGGCACTCGTTTAACGAACCGTCGAGTAAGTATCGAAGTTATCTCCCCTAAAAATGCCGAGAAGATGGGAGGTGGATTATGAAATCATTGCTCGCTTTTATCATCACTCTATCGTTATGCTTTACGAATGTCGTGAATGCGAGCGAAGAGTTTTCAGACGCGGTTCAAGTCGGTGACCTTATCCAAGTTAACGTACCCGGTGAAAGTACGTTAAACACAGGGTTCCAAGTGGATAAACGTGGCCGCATTACACTTCCTGAAGTTGGCGCCGTATTTGTTGCCGGTTATGACAGTGAGCAGCTTAACAAAGTCGTTCTAGAATCACTGGCAACCGCTTATAAAGATCTTTCGAATGCTTCGGTGTACGTCAAAGAACAACAAATCATTATTTACGTTCAAGGTTATGTAGAACAGCCTGGCGAATACACACTGTCATTGGGCTCTAGCATCCAAATGGCGCTTTACGCAGCCGGTGGATTACGTCCGGGAGCACAACTGGACAAATTGATTCTTAAGCGAGGCGCGGACAAGAAAGAGTTTAACTACAAACGTTTCCTTGATTCAGGTGACGAATCAACGCTACCTACTCTGCAATCACTGGATTCGCTTTTTGTTCCAGCATCGCCATTAGTAGGCAATATTGAACAAGAGTTCGACGCTGCCAAGCTTGCTAACTCTGGTGATAGTGCTGACTCTCGTAATTCAATCAAAGTATTTGGCGAGGTCAACGCACCGGGTTCGTTCACTTATAAAGAGAGCACCGATCTTGTCGACGTACTAATGCGCTCGGGCGGTGTGACTCGTTATGCCAGTGTTGAGCAAATACGAGTAATTTCAAACAACACGCCTACGCTATTCAACCTTAAACGTTATTTAGATTCTGGTGACGAAAGCCTACTTCCAATCTTACGCCCGGGTGCAACCATTTTTGTGCCGAAGCAAGAAGAAGAGATCAAATCCGGCGCAAACATGGTTTACGTCATGGGTGAAGTTGCCGCTCCCGGTGCTTTTGAAGGAAAAAGAGACGCCACCTTCATGGATATCCTTGCGAATGCTGGCGGTCCGACTCGATTTGCAGAATCGCGCCAAATACGTGTGATCAAGGCGGATGGCAGAGTCCTTAAATTCGATTTAGCGGCTTACACAGAAGGTCTACCTAATTCTAACCCACCGAGCATTAAAGCCGGTGACGCTATTTTCGTTCCAGAGAAAACCGACATGAACGAGAAGTCCTGGTTGAAAATTGCGCCAGATAGAGCGGTTAACGTTATCGGTGAAGTAAACCGACCTGGTCGTATTGAATGGTCAGATGAAATGAACTTCATGGGATTATTGGCTCACGTCGGCGGTCCTACGTTACGAGCGGACACCTCAAAAATTGAAGTTGTGACGGGTAGAAAGATGGTTGTGTTTAATCTTGATGATTTCATCAGAAATGGCGCGCCACGAGATCTAATGCCGCAAATTCGAGCAGGCTCTATCGTCCGTGTCCACGACTTACCACAAGACCCTTCAGACAATAAATCTCAATGGGTACGTCAAAGCTCTGATGCTTCGATCTATATCTTTGGACAAGTGAATGCACCGGGTCGTTACCGCTTCACCAAAGACATGCACTTCCTTGATATCTTGTCTGCGGCTGACGGCCCTACTAAGGATGCCGATATACACAACGTTCGTGTCACGCATCGTGATAAAACCTACTCTAAAGTAAGCAAACTCAATCTTTCACTGTACTTTGAAACCGGTGACGAATCATTACTGCCCAATGTAACCACCGGTGACACCATTTATATCCCAGAGAAAGGTAAGAACTGGTTAGACACACCGAAAGAAGAAACAGTTCGTGTGCTTGGTGCGATTAACAACCCAGGTCGCTATGTGTTTAACGACAACATGACCATTCTAGATATATTGGCAGAAGCGGCAGGCCCTACTGACAATGCTTACGTAGAGAAAATTACCATTGTGAATATGTCTTGTTGCCAAGGTCAAGCTCGTACCTTCGACCTTGTTGAGTTCAGCAAAACAGCCAATATTTACAACTTACCGGTGCTACGCGCTGGTGACACCATTTACATCCCAGATCGTCGTGAAAGCTTTATCGAAAAAGCACGTGTCGGATTAGATGACATACTACGTATTACGACCACCATCGTACTAATAGGAGCTTTATAATGACTATTTCAGCAACCCATGCCGAAGTCGAGCAACTGTATTTAGCTTCTGAACTTAACGGACAGAAATCGATTTGTGTGACGGCCTGTCACTCAGGTGACGGGGTAACCTCTGTTGCAACTGCATTAGCGGAACGTTTTCTTCTTGCTGGTCACTCCACGCTTTATGTTGACCTCAACTTATACAACCCCGCTTTCAAAGATTTGAACATGTTAGAAGACAGTCAACAGGGGCAGTTAATAGAACATGTTGAGTCTCACCGGATGTTCATTGGTGTCCCGGCACCTCAAGTGGCATCAACACAGCTTGCTTATAAAGACCCGACAACGCTACAAACAGTAGTGAACAAATGGTTAGAGAAATACGATAGAGTCATCATTGATACCTCACCGCTTCTCAACATTAACAAAGGGAATATCCCTGCACAGTCTGTTGCGAGTGCCTGTGACAGCACATTGATGGTTGTCGCCTATGGTGAAACGTCAACTCACCACCTAGAACAAGCGAAAAAGCTGCTTGATGCACAGAGTATCAACCTAATGGGTAGTGTGATGAACATGAAACAAACTCCTAGCTTTGCACAAGAGTTGGTAAGACAAATCAATCGAATGAAATTCCTTCCAACTAAACTTCGCGATAGCTTGGCAAACAAGCTGTATCAAAATGAGTTTTTAAACCTGCCGATGTAACTTTTTCGTGCCACTATAGCTTCTTGTACAACTATAGCTTCTTGTACAACTATAAGTTTCTTACGCAACTGTATGGCTGTCATTGATACCATGACAGCCACCTATCCTATTAAATTTCATGCCGTGACAGCTCTAAATACCCCAAAACCAAATTGGGTGTTTTTGGCGAAATTATTATTGAAAATAAGATTTTAAAAACCATTCAACGCATTTCACACACGCCAACCATGGTCTTACCACCTTTAAATCCCTTCAGAAATCAACAGCCCTATGCCTAACTTTAGCGGTAATGTGACACAGACGGTTAAAGTGCCATGTAAATCGCATCAAAGATGGAATTCGTACGATTATTCCCTAAGATTATAAATAGAGGTGGTTTTTGACGAATTTGTAATAGTTTGACAAAGTTATCCGATGGCTGTTGAAACACAGTGGATAAATTGGCAAATCACACTTCACTGACTTTGCACGTTTATCTATTCAAACTTCACCCATCCCTCCTTCTGCTCAAATGGTTCAAATACACGGAAAGGATCACCATCGAGCAATTTAGATAATCAATTTACCTTGGTTACCTTAGTTGTATTATTAAAGAGAAAGGAAACTCAATATGAAATACAAGTTAAGCTCCGTATTTTTGTTAGTAGCAGCAGCCAGCGGTAATGCTAACGCTGGAGAATGTGGCAGCGTAACAATCGCAGATATGAACTGGAACTCTGCAACACTGATCGCCAATATCGACCAATTCATCCTAGAACATGGTTATGGGTGTGATGCTGAACTTATCCCTGGCGACACCATGCCAACAGGCACATCCATGATTGAAAAAGGTCAGCCTGACGTTGCACCTGAGCTTTGGAGCAACAGCTTAAAAGATGCATTGGACAAAGGTGTCCAAGAAAAACGTCTTCGCTACGCAGGTAAAGCACTTGTGAATGGCGGTGAAGAAGGCTTTTGGGTTCCAGCTTACTTAGTTAAACAATACCCAGAGATGGCAACCATCGAAGGTGTACGTAAAAACGCTAGCTTATTTAAGCACCCTGAAGACCCAGATACATCAGCATTCTACAGTTGCCCAGCAGGCTGGAACTGTCAGATCAGCGCCGGAAACTTGTTTAACGCTCTTGAGCTGGAAGACAGTGGTTTCACGATTGTTGATCCAGGCTCGAGTGCTGGCTTATCTGGCTCTATCGCAAAAGCTTATGAGCGCGAAGAAGCTTGGTTTGGTTACTACTGGGCGCCAACTGCCGTTCTAGGTAAATACGACATGGTTAAAGTTGACTTTGGCAGTGGTGTTAATGAACAAGAGTTCCTAACTTGTACCACTAAAGAAGACTGTGATTCACCTAAAGCGACCATGTACCCGCCTTCACCAGTGCACACAGTCACTACAGAAGACTTCGCATCGAGAGCACCAGAGGCTTACGACTATTTCACTAAACGTGGTTTCACTAACGACAAAATGAACTCACTTCTTGCTTGGATGGAAGACAACCAAGCGGATGGTGAAGAAGCGAGTATCCATTTCTTGAGTGAGTTCCCGGAAATATGGCACCCATGGGTTTCTCAAGAAGTCGCTAAGAAAGTTGAAGCAGAGCTGTAAGAGCTTGGTTTAATAACAAGCAATTACGCTTCAATAATACGGAAATAACGTCGCTATACTTGATGTTATTCATGATTCGGAGCCCTTTTCATAGGCGATTACCTCATCGCATGAACAAGTGGCTCCGAACTATAAGGATATAAAATGGCTGACACCAATTGGTTATCAAGCTTTCCAGAGATGGAACGCGCTGATTTACGAACCATAAAAAAGACGCTAGATGGCGCATACCGTGAATTCTCTCGTGAATACGGTGAAATGATTGAATCTTTATTTGACCCACTTCTTTCATTCCTTGTTTGGTTTGAAAAACTTCTTATCTCAACCCCTTGGATTATAGTCCTCGCCGTTTGTACCAGCCTTGTCTACGCCGCGAGTCGTTCTTGGAAACTGGCTTTAGGTTGTGTCGTTTCTTTGCTCCTTATTGGTTACTTTGGAATGTGGGAAGACACCATGCGGACGCTCAGTATCATTACTGTTTGTACCTTGGTTTCGATATTCTTAGGCATTCCGATTGGTATTGCGATGGCTCGTTCAAATCGAGCTCAATCTATCGTTACACCGATGCTTGATATCATGCAAACCATGCCAGCATTCGTTTACTTGATCCCAGTGGTGATGTTACTCGGCATCGGTAAAATTCCAGGTCTAATCGCCGTGGTTATCTACGCTATCCCACCCGTGATTCGTTTAACCAACCTAGGCATACGCTTGGTCGACAAAGAAGTTCTTGAAGCCGCTACCGCATTTGGTGCGAGCAAAAAACAACGCTTATGGGGTGTTCAACTTCCCCTAGCAATGCCAACGATCATGGCGGGTATCAACCAAACCATCATGATGGCACTGTCTATGGTTGTTATCGCATCCATGATTGGCGTTAAAGGCCTAGGACAACCAGTTCTTAAATCCATCACCAACCAATATTTCACATTAGGCTTGATGAACGGTTTCGCCATTGTTGCCCTCGCAATTCTTTTTGACCGCGCTTCACAGGCATACGCAAGAAGAACCAATGCGCATTTAGGAGGACTCAAGCATGACTAAACCATTGATTGAAATTAGTGGTCTATACAAAGTGTTTGGACCGAAACCGATGTCTGTTATGAACCGAGTTCAGGACGGTGAACACAAAGATCAGATTCTTGCGGACACAGGTCATACCGTCGGTTTAAAAGAGATTAATCTCGAGATTAACCGCGGTGAAATCTTCGTTATCATGGGGCTTTCCGGCTCGGGTAAATCGACTCTAATTCGCCACTTCAACCGTTTAATTGACCCAACTCAGGGTAAAATCATGGTCGAAGGCATTGATGTAATGAGCCTCAATACCAAGCAATTAGAAGAGTTCCGCCGTCATAAAATGTCGATGGTATTCCAACGCTTTGGCTTAATGCCTCATCGCACCGTGGTAGAAAACGTTGCATACGGGTTGGAAGTGCAAGGCATCAAAAAAGAAGACCGTTTAACGAAAGCCAATGAATGGTTAGAAACGGTGGGTTTGAAAGGTTACGGCAAGCAATACCCTGCGCAACTTTCAGGTGGTCAGCAACAACGTGTTGGCCTTTCTCGCGCTCTATGTACTAACGCTGAAATCTTGTTAATGGATGAAGCCTTTTCGGCACTCGACCCCTTGATTCGAAGTGAAATGCAAGATCAGCTTATCGAACTTCAACAGAAGCTTCATAAGACGATTGTTTTCATCACCCACGATTTGGATGAAGCACTCCGTCTCGGCGATCGAATCGCAATTTTGAAAGATGGCGAGTTGGTACAACAAGGCACACCACATGAGATTCTGCTGAATCCAGCCGATGACTATGTAGAGGCGTTCGTTAAAGACGTAAACCGTGCTCGTGCATTGACGGTTGAAACGGTTATGCAGCCTCCTCTCTATCGAATCACTTCAGAAACGATTGAAGGTGCTCTGGCACAAATGAAGATGCTGAAAAACGATTACGCTTATCACGTAACGGATGACGGCTATCAAGGCCTAGTCACACAAGAGAGCCTACAAGACGCCGTTGAAGATGCCTCTGTTCATGACTTCAGTGATGAGATTTACGAAGAGGTTCCTGCTGTTTTACCTGATGCGGTCATTGAAGAAGTTCTACCAGACACCATGTCTTGTGACTACTCCCTTCCAGTTGTCGACGAAGATGGAAATCTGAAGGGTGAATTAGAGAGAAGCGCCGTTGCTGATATCTTCTCTGAAAGTAGCGAGGAAGAAGTAGAAGCTGACCCAAAGCCAAAGATTGATAAAGCTTCGTAGCCTAAACTACTTAACCCCCTCCAAGACCACTGTTGTTAATTCACTGCAGTGGTCTTTTTATTTGTATCGGCCTCGTTTTCTCCTGAGCTCTACCCGCCCTTTACGTTTATAGGCACCTAAGTTTATATTTCATAAGAGAAAACAAATTTAAATCAGTCCGTTAGGCTTGTCACAAACCCTGTAGCAATATGAGTGAGATAGTAATTAATTGCTCTGTTTATACGGCAAGCAGTTGAAATTATTCTAGAAAATGACTAGAACTTATTAGTACTCACGGATATTAGGCTCAATAGAAGGACTTAGTTTGATGAATTCCACTTTAGCGTCAGACACAGCTGCACATCTAAACTCACAAGAAGTTAGCGAGCTTGTTGATGAAAGCGTTCTAGAGCAAATGATTCGAGATACAAGTGCGGATATTATCCCGATCTTGATCGACCATTATGTCGAAGAATCACAAACACGCTTGGTCGCCATAAAAGAGGCTGTCGCTCAGAAAGACGCTCAAACACTTGAGTTCGAGGTCCACACTCTTGGCAGCACCGCGCTCTCATTAGGTAATCGCCCCTTGGGTGAGTTAGCTCGCGCTCTAGAGAAGCAATGTTTAGAACATAATCATGATGCGGCATTTCGACAAGTTGACGAATTATTAGAACTCGCAGAGCGTTCAATCAAAGCCTTGCTTGAAAGAAAAGAGGCTGGTTTCAGTTAACTTTGGATGTTCATCATAAGTATCAGACAAAAACTCAACATAGTCGTTATCAACATAGTCGTTATCAACATAGTCGTTATCAATATAGTGGTTATCAATATAGCCACCATTAACATGCACTCCGGCGTGACCAACAACGCGAGAAGTACATCTATAGTTTGTTAAGAGATTGCATGCGGTAGATAACAAATAAACAAGACTCGTATTGATGGATGCATACCACTATGTTATTGATTGGTTAGGATAAAGTTTCAAAAGGAATACACAATGCGCCCTAAGGTATTGTTAGTTGAAGACTCCACCTCACTCGCCGTACTCTACAAGCAGTACGTAAAAGACGAACCCTACGATATTTTCCACGTCGAAACCGGCGCAGAAGCTAAGATCTTCATTGAAAGGCACTCTCCACAGCTTGTTATTCTCGATCTTAAGTTGCCCGACATGCCAGGTGAAGAAGTACTAGATTGGATTAGCGAAAATGAAATACCGACCGCCGTCATTATCGCGACAGCACATGGCTCAGTTAATATTGCTGTAGACCTTATCCAACGCGGTGCGGAAGATTTCTTGGAAAAGCCAATTCAAGCCGATCGACTTAAGACCTCTGTTCGCTTGCATTTGAAACGAGCTAAGCTAGAGAACCTCGTTGATGATATGCAAAGCAAGTTTGATCGTGACCGCTTTCATAATTTCATTGGCTCTTGCCTACCTATGCAGGCTGTCTATAAGATCATTGATTCGGTGGCGCCAACCACCGCTAGCGTGTTTATTAACGGCGAAAGTGGTACGGGTAAAGAAGTGTGCGCGGAGGCTATTCATCAGGAGAGTCAGCGTAACGGTAAGCCCTTCGTTGCCATTAACTGTGGTGCTATCCCTCGAGACCTAATGGAGAGTGAAATCTTCGGTCACGTCAAAGGTGCGTTTACCGGTGCGACAACCGACCGTAAAGGCGCGGCGATGCAAGCGCATGGTGGCACCCTATTTCTCGATGAGCTTTGCGAAATGGAACTGGAGATGCAAAAGAAGCTCCTACGATTTCTGCAAACAGGTACGTTTACTCCACTCGGTGGTAATCGCGAGATTAAAGTAGATGTCAGAATTATCTGTGCGACCAACCGCGACCCACTGGTTGAGGTCGAAGAAGGACGTTTTAGAGAAGACCTTTACTATCGTGTTCACGTTGTGCCTATCGAGATGCCACCACTTCGTGAACGAGGAAGTGACATTGTGACTTTGGCTAATCACTTTTTGAAATTGTATGCGAAGCAAGACAAGAAGAAGTTCAAATCCATAGACAAAGAAACGCAGAATCTACTTAAACGTTATGTGTGGCCAGGCAACGTGCGTCAGTTGCAAAACATCATCCGTAACATCGTGGTGTTGAACAATGAAACGAGCGTGACCAAAGACATGTTACCGCCTCCAATTAATAAAGTAGACGCGGCTCCAACTTCGAAATCAGTGACACCGATTCGAGTAGCGGCGCCCCAAGCTGCTGTTGTGGAAGCACCCGAAGCTAAGTTGCCACCGATTACTCCTGAAGAGTTGGAGCAATCGTCAGTTGTTCCCGCTAACAACGACCCGATGACGCCCGCATTTACAACAAACGAAGGTGCTATTCGTCCAATGTGGCAAATAGAGCGCGAAGCCATTCAACACGCGATCAATCATTGCGATGGGAATGTGCTAAACGCTGCTGTGTTGTTAGAACTTAGCCCTTCTACCGTTTACCGTAAGAAGCAGGCTTGGGAATCGGAAGATGAGTACAATCAAGCCTAAACAAGGTGTACTCAACGTAAACCTTCATGAGATTTGGCTGTTGATTGACAGCCAAACTTTTGGAGGTATAGAAACACATGTTTTAGAATTAGCACAAGGCCTGATATCTGAAAGCGCTCAGTATTCAGGTGCTGTTCGAATCGTCCTTTTGACTAAGTTTAAGCCTGAAGCGATCATCGTTGAAAAGTTAGATGCGCTGCATATCCCTTATAGTTACCTCTCCGATTTAGCCTCTGGCTGTGCGGATTCAAGCAGTAATAGCGCGACACAGCTTAAACGTGCAGTTCAACATTATCAGCCAAGGCTTATCCATGCTCATGGTTACAAAGCCAGTTTGGTCAGCAAGCTCATAAAAATCTCACCTCGTTTAAGCAATACCAAACAAATCACCACTTATCACGCAGGTGAAACCCCAACAGGCAAAGTATGGCTTTATGACTGGCTCGACCGTTACAGCAGCTTCCTTTCTGATCAGTCGCTCGTGGTTAGTGAGAAGATCAAAGCGAAAGTACCGAGTAAAACCCATCAATTGAATAACTTTGTTAAAGTCCCAACCGGGTTAACAAGCTCTCCTTCATCAGGCCCATTCCATGTTGGTTTTGTGGGGCGATTGAGCCATGAAAAAGCGCCTGATCGATTTGTCGCATTAGCCAAACAGTTTCCTGATGTTCGGTTTGAGCTTTTTGGGGACGGACCCGAAATGGAGGCCTTAGTTAAATCGCAGCCTGATAATGTTACCTTTCATGGGCATCAGACCAATATGGACGACGTCTGGAGCCAAATCGATTTGTTAATCATCCCTTCCCGCTTTGAAGGCTTACCTATGGCGGCATTAGAAGCCATGATTCGCGGCATTCCCGTTCTCGCCACCTCAGTTGGTAACTTGCCTAAGCTCATCGTTCACCAAGTTAATGGTTACCTCGCCAATTCAGAATCTGATTCAGAAACCGCGTTAGTTCTAGAGCAGAATTTATCCTCATGGATGTCATTGACTCGCGAACAACGTGACTCCCTCAAGAATAACGCGATAGAAACCGTCAAACACCAATACTCGCCACAAGCCGTTGTCCCGCAGTTGTTAGAAATCTATCAACTCGACCGTTAATACTCGTCTTAGTAGATAACTGGTTATTTGGACTTGATGATTTAAGTACTTTAGTCAGTTTTATACTGATTCTCAAAATGACAAAACTCAACTCAAGGCTAAGCCCTATCCTAATAATCTAAATCTAAATCAGTTAGTTAAGAAAAATGCATAACTGGCACTCGCTTTGCAATATTTAACATCATGTGTAACTACGTCTCAAAAGATTGTGAGCCGAGTCATTAAGAGTTTATTTGCGAATAGAGGTCACAATGGTCAATCCTGAAGCCAATAGATTGCCTGTCATCATCACGATCAGCGCCTTGTGTGTCGGGCTCGGTATTGTCTGGTACTTCGTGCCGCATCCCGCTGTTATTGTTGCGCTAGCACTTCTTCCTTTGGCTGGAATGTTTGTTATTAACAAAACCTTTTGGATGGTGATACTGTTCGTTGTCTTTTCATTTTTTCGAATCCACGAAGCGATACCTCAACTCTATTCGTTAAAGATACCGCTATTACTCTCGCTAGGCGCGCTTTCCGCTTTGCTCTGGCATGCTTTAATCAGCAAAGAACTTAAAATATTCTGGCACCCTACATTGAGCTGGCTTGCTGTTTTTTGGGCTCTCGTCTTTATCGGCCTGGTCTTCGCGTCTAACCGTCCAATAGCGTTAGCTGAATTTAAAGGCGTGTATTGGAAAATAATGGTGATGACACTCGCTATCGTGTGGCTGGTAAACAGCGTCGAAAACTTAGCAAAGACATCGACAATCATCATGATGGCCGGTTCGTTAGTCGCACTTATTGCAATTAACAACTCAATCAATGGTATCGGATTAGTCGAAGGGTCACGTGTCACTATTGGGCGTGATTTTGGTTCGATGTTAGGAGATCCTAATGATTTAGCACTGGTTCTTTTGTTTCCACTTGCGTTTGCGCTCAGTCAGACGACCACCCATGGCATTCATGCTTTTAAGCGTGTATTGAGTATTGGTGTCGCTGTATTGTTACTGGCCGCTATCGTTGCAACCCAAAGCCGTGGTGGATTACTTGGTGCGCTAGCAGTGGTCGGGATTTTTGCGTTCAAAGTAATACGTTCAAAATCACTGTTGATCACTTTGGGCGCGATCGGAGCGATTGGCCTTTACTTTGTTGCTGGAATTTCAGACAGAGCATCAGGCGGTGCTGCTGAACAAGGGGTTGATGAATCTGCAATGGGGCGAATCTATGCATGGGAAGCCGCGTTCAAAATGGCATTGGATAACCCTTTAACCGGAGTCGGCCTAAACAATTTCTTTTCTAATTACTTCTTTTATAGTTCGCACTGGGACGGACTGAATCATGCGGTTCACAGTACTTGGTTTGGCGTGCTCGCTGAAACTGGCTTTCTAGGGTTGATTATCTTTCTGATATTGATTGGCTCACTGATAAAAACAATACGCTCGACCCTCAAACAGCTTTCAGATACGACCAACGCAATCGACCCAAATCTCAATGCCGCGGCTTACGCCGTATATGCTGGGTTAATTGGCACCATCGTCTCGGGTACCTTCCTAACACAAGGCTTCAACTGGCCTATCTATATCCTTTCCGCATTGATTGTTGCTGTTGCGAACGTATCTCATACTGCCTGTCAAAATGAGAAAATCTAAAAGCCAACTTGTAACACATTGAAAATAATAAACTTATTAAATGGCACAATATATGAAAGTACTTCTATATAACAAAAAAGAGGATTTTCATTATGACGTCAGTATCTATACATCAATTCAAACATTGGCTTAAGTTTCACCCTAATTCTCGAATTAGAAATGTGTTTATCATTTTGAAAAACATCAGAAGCACAGAGCTACCTACCCCTCAAGTACTTAATCGCTGCCTATACCAAGCACACAAGCTTGTCGTGAATTTGGTTTCTGGTTTTACTCGGTTCTTCTACTGGACACCAGCTTTCAAAGGTCGTGTCGCTCAATGTGGGAAACGCCTGTATTTATACGGTGGCCTCCCTTTCGTGAGCGGTCCGGTACAAATTACGATTGGCGATAACTGCCGTATCTCTGGCCACACGACATTCTCTGGTTGTACCCAACCGCTTGAAGGCTTGGAACACCCACTACTGTCGATTGGCAACAATGTAGACATCGGTTGGCAATCGACTATCGCAGTTGGAGGTAAAGTCGTTATCTCCGACAACGTACGCATCGCTGGCGGCGCTTTCCTGTTTGGATACTCTGGACACCCGCTTGATGCAAAACGTCGAGCACTAGGTGAAGGAGATGACCCTCAGCAAATCGGCGACATCATTCTTGAACAAGATGTATGGCTAGGCACCAATGTTACCGTTAAAGGTGGCGTAACCATCGGCGAAGGTGCCGTAATAGCCGCAGGCAGCGTGGTAACAAAGAACATCCCTGCCTTTGCAATCGCAGGCGGTAACCCTGCTCGAGTTGTCGGTCAGATTAAATCCGTTGAAGTGACAGAGTCCGATGTATTCGATTCGTTAGAGACTCATGGAGGCGACCATGCGTGATTTAATTGTATTTGGTGAAGACTTTGGCGGTCTGCCTTCATCGACTCAACACTTGGTTCGCCACTTGGCTAAACAACATAAAGTCTTATGGGTCAACTCTATTGGTCTTAGACAGCCAAGATTGTCAGTTAAAGACATCAATCGTGCATTCAACAAACTGACAGGGCGAAGCAACGCTGTTACTCAAAACATGCTGGATCCACAAAACGTCGCTGATTCAAACGACCAAGGCAACATAACGGTTGTGAACTTGAAAACCATTCCTGCGCCTTCTTCTAAGTTGTCTAGAAAACTGGCTCAGCAAATGATGTTACGCCAGTTGAAGCCAGTTATTGCCGAGCTGAAGCTTCATGCTCCTATCTTATGGACTTCCCTTCCTACCGCTGTTGATTTGTGCGGACACTTAGGCGAGTCAGCGGTTGTTTATTACTGCGGGGATGACTTTAGTGCGCTCGCGGGCGTTGACCACAAAACTGTCGCACAGCATGAATTGGAATTGATTGAAAAATCAGATCTGATCTTCGCTGCTAGTGAAAAGCTGATGGGCAAATTCCCTAGTGAGAAAGCTCAACTCTTACCACATGGTGTCGATGTCGGGCTATTTTCTACACCAGCTCCAAGAGCACACGACTTGCCAAGCCACCACCGCCCGACTGCAGGTTTTTACGGAAGCTTATCTCAATGGCTGGATTACGACATGGTCAAACATGTGGCGACAGCAATGCCGGAATGGGACTTTGTATTCATCGGCCCTAATGAGCTTGATACATTGTCGTTGCCTAACTTCGATAATGTTCATTACTTGGGGCCTCGCCCACATCACACGTTGCCAAGCTATTCACAACACTGGGATGTAAGCCTATTACCTTTCGTGGATAACGAACAGATCCGAGCATGCAGTCCATTAAAGTTGATGGAATACCTAGCCGCGGGAACTCCTATCGTGACCACCCCTTTTCCTGCAATGGTTCCTTATAAGAATCACGTTACGTCCGTTGATAATGGACAACAGATGGTCGAAGCTCTCGAGCAAAGCCGTCACCTTGAAAACTCGCCAGTATCTGTTGTCTCCAAAGACAGTTGGCAGAACCGCGGTAACTTCGTACATTGGATGTTGGAGCTATTATGAATAATCTGAAATTGCGGTTATTAGTCATCATCAATGCCATGTGGCGCCAACGCTACGTTATAGTTCTACCAATCCTTATTTTGCCCTTTGTAGGCTTTGGTGTGAGCAAGTTGGCTCCGACTAAATATGACGCGCATACCAGTATGTTGATTCAAGAAACGGCCAAGATGAATCCATTCTTGGAAGACATCGCCGTTTCTACCATGCTCAAAGACCGCCTTAACGCGTTGAGAACACTACTTCATAGTCGACATGTGCTTTACTCGGTCGCTGATGAACTGCAATTAACCACGCCTGATATGCCTGAAATTGAGAAACAAGAGATCATTACTGACCTATCTCAACGTCTAACGGTGACTCAGCTTGGAAAAGATTTTCTAAAAATCAGCTTAAGCTCAAATACGCCAGATGGAATGGAAGCGACGCTTCGTTCGGTAAGTGAACATTTTATTGAGCAACTGTTAGCACCAGAACGTTCTTCGATTGAAGACTCGAGTAACTTCTTGAAAATTCATATAGATAAGCGCAGTGCTGAACTTGAAGTAGCAGAAGAAGCCCTTGCCTTATACATGAATGAGAATGTTCATTCGACGCCTGAGGTACAAAGCCAAAGTTTGAATCGCTTAGCGTCACTCAAGCAAACACTGGCAGAAAAAGAGGCCGAGTTATCCGGTGTTGAAAAAAGCTTAGGGTCAATCGATCAACAGCTTTCAAAAACCAACCCAGTGATAGGTCGAATAGAAGATCAGATCATCGATATTCGCAGTGAACTGGCTCTACTTCAAGCCAAATACACAAACAAACACAGTGCCGTACAGGCTAAAGTTCGTGAACTAGACAGACTTGAAAATGAGAGAAAGAGTTTACTCGATGTAACTCAACCTACGATGAACAGTGACCAGCTTTGGGACATTGCAAGTAGCACGACACTGAACAAACTGTCGGATACCCAACCTCTTTTAGTCACCCAATTACACAGTTTACAACTGGTTCGCGCTCGCTTTGAATCTTTGACAGAAGAGACTAAAAGCCTTCGTACTATGATCTTTGAATTAGAACACAAGGCGAATAACTTCGGCGAGAATGCAAAAGAGATGTATCGCCTTAAACGTCAGGTAGACATCAAGCGCCAGCTATCCGATGAACTCACAGAGCGTTATGAAATGGCTCAACTAACGGGTTCACTTGGTGTGTTCGAGCAAAACAAACGTGTGAAGATTATCGATTTGCCCTTCACGCCTAGTATCAAATCTAACATACCTTCTTTTGTATTTGTTCTGGCTGGTTTCGTTGCCGGTATCGGCCTTGGCATTGGGTTGGCGATATTGTTTGAGCTGTTTGACTCTTCAATCAAGCGTAAAGATGAAATTGAAGAAATCTTAGGTGTCCCTGTGATTACTGTTATCCCTAAAATGAGTTGATTAGCCTTAAAGCCATTTTTTAACTTGCTAGCTTCTTAGCTTCCTAGTGCAAACGCCAACTCTCGGTTGGCGTTTTTCAATTATTGATCCCACTTTCGATTTCCCCTGAACTTTCTCCATGATTTAACACCATGATTCAAACAGCCATTCATTCGTATTCTGTTTTGATTCCCATTTTGAGAAATGAAAATCCCCCTAGAATCATTCGCCATAAGCCACTGAAATATAGCAACTATTTAATTGGCACAACTCCTGCAATCTCCTTGTGTAGTCAAACGTTTTAAAGAAGTTACTTCAAGAGAAACGTCAGAAAGGCGAAACAAGAATTATAAAGGCAGGGTCCAAATTATGAATAACCAGATAACAAAGCATGGCAAGAAGATCATACACGTTGTTCAACACCTTGCCCCAGGCGGATTAGAAACCCTAACGTTAGATTTGCTTCGCCTTGCTAAACCAACAGACCAAGTGTTGATCGTCAGTCTTGAAGGCACGAAAGCAGAATCCATCGCAAACTGGCCGAAGCTGAAGCCTTACCACAACCAAATCGTGTTTTTGGACAAAGAGCCCGGTGTTCAATTCAACATCATCATAAAACTCATCAAAGCATTTAGAGGAATTAGCCCTGATGTTGTTCACACGCATCACATAGGCCCACTGCTCTACGCGGGTTACGCTGCCCGCGTATCAGGGGTTCCCACTCGAATTCATACTGAGCATGATGCATGGCATTTGAAAAATAACAAACGTCGTCGCTTACAAGCATTAGCACTTAAAGCCGCTCAGCCAACTTTGGTGGCCGATGCAACCCGTGTTTACAACCAACTTCGCTCTGCCTTTTCATACAACAATATCATCACGATTAAAAACGGTGTGGATTGCGAGAAGTTCAAACCGATGTCAAAAGCAAACGCGAGAGCAACACTCGATCTACCAACCGATAAACACATCGTAGGTTGTGCGGGACGTTTAGAACACGTGAAAGGTCAAGACCAACTGATTAAAGCGCTTACCTTACTTCCTACTAACACTGTTGTCGCATTGGCTGGTGATGGTTCAAAACGCAAGCAACTGGAACAACTCACTGACCGCTTGAATTTGAGCGACCGTGTGATATTCCTTGGCCTTATTGAAGACATGACCACCTTTTACGGCGCTTTGGATACCTTCTGTTTACCTTCTCGTCATGAGGGGCTGCCACTTTCTACACTAGAAGCTCAGGCGTGCAACATCCCTACCGTCGCGATGAATGTAGGAGCTGTCGATGAAACCTTATGTCCAGTCAGCGGCGCCCTCGTCAAAAGCGGCAGCATTGTGGGGTTAGCTAGTGCGCTATTAGAAAAGCAAAATGAACGCTTTTTATCACCTCGTCGTTACGTACTCGACAACTTCGACATTGTAAAAATGGTTGCCTCTTACAACGATATCTCAGAAGGAGTTTGCGCATGATTGACTGGTTGCTTGCAGGACTTTGCTTATTCTCTGGTGCGCTGATTGTCTACCATCACGCCGCCTATCCACTGTTACTGCGTTGGTATGCGAAAAGTCACCCTGCGCGTCAAATTGAAGAGAGCCATCGTTGTTATAAAGACGAACAACAAGATTGCACACTACCCACCATTACCATTCTTGTGCCCGCATTTAACGAAGAACAATGGATCGCAGATAAAGTTCGTAACCTTGCTTCATTAGATTACCCAAAAAAGAAGCTACAAGTGATTATTGCTTGTGATGGCTGCACTGATAACACGGTAGAAATCGCCGAAATGACGATTCAAGAAGCGATGTGCAGCGATATCTATTTCGAGATACATGACCACAAGACCAACCGAGGAAAAGTTGCGGTTATCAATGAAGAAGTGACAAGTATAAAAAGCGATATTACGGCGCTAAGTGACGTATCAGCCCTTATTTCATTGGATGCATTGCTTATTGCAGCGGCTCATTTTGAAAGTGACAAGGTTGGTGTGGTAAACGCAACGTATCAACTATGCCCTACAGGCAATGAAGGCGAAAACGCCTACTGGCAGTATCAAACAGCCGTTAAAGAGTCTGAGGCATCATTAGGTTCTAGCTTAGGTTCTCATGGCGCTTTCTACTTGTTTAGAACACACCTGTTTGAACTGCTTCCACTCAACACTATTAATGACGATTTCATCTTACCGATGCAAATCGTTAAACAAGGTTACATCGCAGAATACGAAACCCAAATGGTTGCATTAGAGCTAGAAGAATCAAATTTAGAAACAGACTTCAAAAGAAGACTTCGTATATCAGCGGGCAACATGCAACAAGCGATTCGATTGTTTGGCTTATTCAGCCCTAAGTTCAAGGGCATCGCATTTGCGTTCTTCTCAGGAAAAGGACTTCGCCTCCTAACACCATATTTAATGATCGTGTGTTTAGTGTGTTCCATCTTGCTTAGTAACTACTTGGTGTTTGAAGCACTGTTATGGGCTCAAGTTACCGTTTATACCATTGGCGTACTTGGTTGTATCTTGCCAAAGCGTCTAGTAAACAAACCTATTTCATTAATCTCTTATTTGATAGTTGGACACTATGCCAACTTCATTGGTGGCATTCGTTACCTAATCGGACTAGAAAACTCACCTTGGACACGAGCGAATCATTAAGGACTTATTATGATGAACATTGAACAGCTATCTACTCAAAACTTATACCAATACAAAATCTCACGTGCTAAACGTACGTTCGATTTCGTTAGCTCATTGATTGCGGTGATTTTGTTAGCGCCAGTATTTCCATTGATAGCGATGGCAATTGCACTTACTTCTCGCGGTCCTATTTTCTACCGCCAATTGCGTGTCGGTAAATCTACGCCGGAGAAAATGGCAATCTTTGAAATCATGAAGTTCCGTAGCATGTACGAAGATGCAGAAACGCGTTCTGGCGCAGTCTGGGCTACCGCGAATGACCCACGAATTACACCCGTTGGACGCTTTTTGAGAAAGACACGTCTTGATGAACTCCCACAGTTGTTCAATGTATTGAAAGGTGAAATGTCTCTAATTGGTCCACGCCCTGAACGCCCTACTTTTTACACCAAACTAGAAAACGAAATCCCTTATTTTGCTGACCGTACATACGGCGTAATGCCTGGTATTACGGGGCTTGCACAAGTAAATCAAGGTTATGATACCTGTATTGATGATGTACGTCGTAAAGTGGGCTTTGACCATAGTTACGCATTAAGCCTATGTTCTGTTAAGTCTTGGATTGCCGCTGACCTCTCCATCATTTCTAAAACAATCATTGTGATGGTCGACGGTCGAGGTCGCTAAACTGATATGGTGTGAGGTGAAAGAACAAGTTGCCAAGTCCAAGGTAAAAAATAGAGCAGTCTTGTCCGATGTGAACACAAAGCCAGCTTTGATAATGATTGATCAGCTGGCTTTTTACTGTCTTAAAACAAGCCAAAACCAAGAACGCTTCGATTTTAAAATCCAATTGGTATACGATGCCAACATACTGTTCTAAAAACGATTAAATGCCGTTGTTATGAAAATCGAAGATCTTAAGCTCTTTACCACTGTCGTCGAGCTGGGTAGTTTTACTGCCGCCGCCAATGCACTTGACCTTCCCCGAGCTAACGTTAGCCGTAGAATTAATGACCTTGAGAAGTCTCTCGGCATTCAACTGTTCTTTAGAACCACACGAAGCCTATCCTTAACCAAATCTGGCGAGTTGTATTACAAAGAACTCCTCAATGCATTAAGTGCGCTCGACAAAGCGAATTATGTCGCTTCCAACCTTTCAGAAGTTGCACACGGGCAAATTAAGATTGGTCTATTACCTGAAACCAGCGACATCATGCAGTCGACTCTGTTTAAATTCCAAGATATGTACCCTAAGGTTGAGCTCGATATTCGCAACATTAGCAACGGCTTTGTCGATATGTACCGTCAAGGATTAGACCTCGCGATGCATGGTGGTACGTTGAGCGACGCTAACGTGGTTGCTCGTAAGGTGATGGTTCTGCAACGTATTTTTGTCGCAAGCCCTGAGTTTCTAGAGAAACAAGGTACGCCCTCAAACCTAAGAGAGCTCACCAATTACCCATTTGTTTGCTTCAGGTGGCCAAGTGGCGACATCGATAAACAATGGGAGATCAAAGATCACACCATCAAAGTTGAACCTTCGGTCGTCAGCGACAGCATTGGCTTCGTGAAAGGCGGCGTAATACGACATAGAGGCATCGCGTTGTTACCAGAACTCTTGGTACGACAACAACTCAAAGACGGCACCTTGATTAACCTGTTCCCTGACGAGAATCTCCAAAGAGAAGAAGCATGGCTGCTCTACCCTCAACGGAAAGCGTTAAGCCATTCCGCGCAGCTTTTGATTGATTTTTTATTACAAGAACTTCCAAAACTATAGCTATTGTAACGAATAATGTGACAGTGTTTCGCGTGTAGACTAGATTATCTAAACAAGACTGAAAGATAGAATTACTCCATAAATTGACAGGAGTAATCCATGAAGCCTATATCTCAACATTCATCTATTTTTCAGCGTTCGTCGATATTTCAACAGACGCCTATTTTCAAATATACAGTCATTGCACTAAGCCTAACCGCCCTGTTTGGTTGTAATACCTCAGAGGCGACAGCGCCTCAAAAACAAACGCGACCGATTCAAGTGATCCAACTTGAGCCTCTTTCTCATCAGGTTGAAAAATCCTTCACCGGTAAATTGCAATCATCACAAACGGCTGGCGTCGCATTTCGTGTGCCTGGCACTATTCAAACAATGATGGTCTCGGTTGGTGAGTCAGTAAAGAAAGGCCAACCACTTGCGCAGTTAGACCCTCATGATTACCAAGTCGCCTTGGAAGAGTTACAAGCCCGCTCTCTTGAAGCCAAATCCGCACACAAGCTAGCTAAGGCTGAACTTGCTCGAGTGAAACAAGCCATTGATGACAACGCGATTGCCGATGTTAATCTGGATCGTGCAATCAGCGGTTACGAAAGAAGTGAAGCGGCGGTTAAAGTCGTGGAACAGAACATACGCCGTGCGAAAGATTCGATTCGTTATACCCAATTACTCGCCCCATTTGATGGTGTGGTTGCGGCATCGAACTTCGATCAGTTTGAACAAGTCCTGCCGGGCATTTCGGCTTTCACTATTCACAATCCTGATCAGCTCGAAGTTAAAATCCAAGTCCCAGAAAACTTGATTCATGAATTCAAGCCGAATCAAACCGCTGTTATCAATTGGTATGGCTCAGAGAAAAAGTTGATTGGGTACACCGCTGAAATTGCAACGTCACCTCACCCTATTAAACAAACCTACGCGGTTACCTACCATGTAGAGACAACCAATATGTCAGTATTGCCAGGAAAAGCCGTCACATTGACAACTCAACTTGGCGACGCTAGCAGTAATTTCTGTTTGCCGTATTCAGCGTTGGTGAATCAATCTGGCATCGAGCAAGTGTTCACGGTTAAGAACGAACAAGCTCATGGCGTGACTGTGGACGTGGTTTCGATGTCTCAAAATACCGTATGTGTTGAATCAACGCTCAACGATGGCGATTTCGTCGTGGTGAGTGGTGCTCAGTACGTCATGGAAGGCCAACACTTCTCCGATATTCAAGTTAAGAGTCTGTAGGTAAATCATGATGAATCTAGCTGATTTCGCCATCAAACAACGTACCTTCATCCTGTTTTTCACTGCATTGAGTGTCATCGCAGGCCTATTTTCTTACTTTGATCTTGGCAAGCTCGAAGATCCAAGCTTTACCATCAAAACGGCCGTCGTAGTAACACTCTATCCCGGCGCTTCTGCTGAAGAAGTGGAACAGCAAGTTACGGATACCGTCGAAACTAAACTGCAGGAGATGGGATCATTAAACCGACTTCGTTCACTGTCTCGTCCTGGCATGTCGATGGTGTTTGTCGATCTAAAAGAGTCTCTTAATTCAAAAGCACTTCCTCAAGAGTGGGACTTATTACGCCGTAAAGTGTCTGATATGAAGTTATTGCTACCTTCGACTGCACAGATCAGTGTCGTACAAGACGAGTTTTCTGAAGTCTACGGCATGCTTTTCTCTATCCACAGTAAGGATGCATCGCCCGCTGAACTAAGACGTTACGCAGAAGAGCTTCAACGCAGAATCAAGACCGTCGATGGTATCAAGAAGATTGAATTGCATGGCGTTAAACCCCGCGTTGTGCATATCGACATCCCAGATGAAAGGTTGGCGCAATACGGCCTATCTATCACACAAGTTTGGTCGCAGCTGAATACGCAAAACATGGCCTTCGATGCCGGTAAGTTTTCTGCAGGAACGGAACGAATCCGAGTTCAACAGTCGAGTGAGTTTGGTTCATTAGACGACATCAAAAACCTGATGATCAAAGGTGGCGTTAGTGAATTAGGAACCAGCTTAATCCGCTTAGGCGATATTGCAGACGTCACAATGGGCTACCAAGAGCCAATGATGACAGAGAACCGTTACAACGGTGTACCTGCAGTCACATTAGCGATGAGCCCAGTCACCGGCGTTAACGTGGTATCACTTGGCGATGAAATTAATCAAATCGTCAGCGATTTCCAAGCGACTTTGCCATTGGGCGTTGACATCGCGACGGTAGCTAACCAGCCGGAAGAAGTTCAAAAATCAATCGACAACTTCGTAAGCAACTTGCTTGAGAGTGTCGCGATTGTATTCATCGTCCTAGCCATATTCATGGGGCTAAAGAGCGCAACTATTGTCGGCTCAAGCTTACTGCTGACTATCTTGCTGACCCTTACCTATATGAACATGACTTCAATTGATTTACACCGAGTTTCGCTAGGTACCTTCATTCTTGCCCTCGGCATGTTGGTGGACAATGCCATTGTCATCACCGATATGATGATTGTGAAAATCAACAAAGGCATCGACCGCACCAAAGCCGCAATTGACTCTGTTAAAGAGACAGCAACACCACTCTTTGGCGCAACAGTTATCGCTATCATGGGTGCGAGCCCTGTTATCTTTTCAAAAACAGATGCCGCTGAGTTCGCTAGCTCAGTATTCCTTATCATCGCCTCTTCACTGTTGCTGTCTTGGCTAGTCGCGATGACGTTCACAGCCTTGATGTGTTGGTTCTTTATCAAGCCAACTGAGCAAGCTGACGACACCAAAGTGAGCTTATACCGTAAAAGCGTAAACTGGACAGTAGACAACCCACTAAAAGCACTGACGGGGCTTATTCCGCTGATTTTAGTGACGGCATTGGCTATCCCGAACATTGCCGTTAACTTTATTCCACAAGCCGACAGACCTATTCTGTTCTTAGATTACTGGCTACCAAATGGTGCCAAGGTTGAACAAACCTCAGAGGATATGAAGCGCATCGAACAATGGTTGTTAGAACAGCCGGAAGTCGACAGTATTTCAACCTATGTTGGCGCAGGTGCTCCTCGCTTCTCAGTGACTATAGAACCAGAACCGTTTGACCCGGCTTACGGTCAGATATTGATTAACGCTACCGATTTCCCGTCACTCAGCCCGTTGATTGCACGTGGTGATAAATGGTTAATGGAAGAGTTTCCAAATGCAGACCCTCGCTTTATAAGCTTAAAATTGGCGACGGCGGATAAATTCAGTGTTGAAGCGCGCTTCTCCGGACCAGATGTCGAGGTGCTTCATGGATTAGCAGAGCAAGCGAAAGCTATATTCGCTCAACACCCAGACACCAAGTACGTTCGTGACGACTGGCGTCAAAAGAGCAAAGTGTTAGAACCTGTCATCAACCAAGACAAGATGCGCCTTGCAGGCATTAACCGCGCAGATATTGCATTCGCGATGAAACGTGCATCAGAAGGCATGCCGCTGGGTCGTATGAACTTAAACGACGAACTGGTGACGATTCAACTGCGTGGTACAGAAAGCTCTATTCAATCGCTAGAAACTTTGCCGGTTCGCTCTTTGTTGGGCATCCACAGCGTTCCACTTGGTCAAGTCATCGATGGGTTTGAGCTTACAAGCGAAGAGACCATGATCTGGCGTCGTGACCGAGTAAAAACCATCACTGCACAAGCTGGCGTTGGTCGTTACACCACACCGGCAGCAGTAAGAAACTCCGTTAAAGAGCAAATTGAATCCATCCACCTTCCACACGGTTACTACTTGGAATGGGGTGGCGAATATTACGACGAGCACAAAGCCGTCAGCGATATTCTTAAGCAACTACCTAAAGCGATGTTGTTAATGGTAATTATCCTGGTTGCGATGTTTAACGGCTTCAAACAGCCAGTGATTATCTTCACCACCCTACCGCTTGCGGCGACGGGTGCAACATTCAGCTTGTTACTGCTGGATAAACCGTTCGGCTTCATGGCCTTGATTGGCGCGGTAACCTTGACCGGTATGATCATCAAGAACGGTATTGTATTGATGGACCAAATTGAACTTGAACGTAAAAACGGTCGCTCACTATCTGATGCCATCAAAGAAGCAACCGTTAACCGTACTATGGCGATCTCAATGGGCGCACTCACCACAGCACTAGGCATGATCCCGCTGCTCAGTGACCTGCTGTTTGACCAGATGGCGGCAACCATTATCGGTGGCTTGGCTGCGGCAACCGTGTTGTCTCTGTTTGTAATGCCTGTGCTGTACAAGCTTTTCTATCGAACTGAAGAAAAGAAGACGGTAGCAGAAGCCATCAAAGACGCAGTGATCGTGCTTGATGCAACACCTCAGTCTACAAACAGCGGCACTCCAACCTCATTCAACAAGGAGCAATAAACATGTATCCATTAACGAAGTTTAAAGTGGCTCCTATTGCCCTCGCCTTGTTGCTGACAGGTTGTGCGGTTGGCCCTGATTACGAAGAACCACAAACGACCATGGCTGAGACCTTCTTATATAGCCAAGGTGATGTAAACCAAAGCGACGTGAATCAAGGCGATGTGAGCAAAAATGAACAGCACAATCATTGGTGGATGCAGTTCAATGATCCAACGCTCAATCAATTAGTGGCCGATGTTCAAAGCCAGAACATCCCACTTAAACTGGCCGCCGAACGCATCAGCATGGCGAACTCATATAAAAGCGTTGTGGAGTCATTCAAAGTCCCGACCATCAATGTCGGAGGCGGTTATTACAACTACCAGTTAAGTGAGAACGACTCCCTACTCGGCCCGGTATTTGGCGCCTCTGATGCGGTTGAATCAGCTACGGGGATGTCTTTGCTGGAAGCGCAACACGATGGCGGATTCTTAGGTGCAAGCATCGCATGGGAAATGGACTTGTTTGGACGTATAGATAAGCAATCCAACGCCGCGACGATTCGAGTGGAACAAGCCGAGATATTCCAATCGGGTTTGAATACCTTGATCACTGCCGATGTCATTCACAACTACCTGCAATATCGCGGCGCTCAAGAGCGAAAAGCGATCGCACTAGAGAACATTTCCGACCAAAAGCAGACTTTAGAACTGGTCACCAAAGTGGTTCGCAGCGGCTACGGCTCGGAGTTAGATCTTGCTCAAGCCAAAGCCATGCTTGCCGCGACTGAATCTATTGTTCCTCAACTTGAAATAGCAGAGCAAGTCCACAAACAACGTATGGCGGTGTTGTTAGGCGAATCACTCACGAGCGTAAACCAACGTTTAGTAGGTGACTTTACTTTGCCGAGAATGAACGATGTGATTCCGACAGGTTTACCTTCTGACTTGTTAGAACAACGCCCAGACATCCGAATCGCAGAGCGAGAAATGGCAGCCATTAACGAAGAACTCGGCGCAAGCATTGCTAATCGCTATCCAAAGTTCTTCCTAACGGGCACGCCAGGTGTGACGGCTGGAAGCTTTGATGATCTGTTCAGTAGCGACTCATTTGGTTGGGCGGCATCTGCCGGTATCAGTTGGAATGTGTTCGATGGTGGCCGAGGCGAAGCCATGGTGGAAATGAACGAAGCAAGGTTCCGTTCTGCAGCGCTTAATTACCAACATTCGGTAGACAGCGCCTTTGCAGAGGTCGATTCAAGCTTGTTTGCCTATGGTCGTAGCCAAGAAAACCAAAAGCGCATCGATGAAGCCACCCTTGCCGTCGATAACGCGGTGAACAAAGCAAAGTCGCTATACAAAGCGGGCCTAGTCGATTACTTGTCGGTGTTAGACGCACAAAGACAACAAAAAGCGATGCAAGATCGCCAAGTCGCCGCCAAGCTTCAAACCGCCAACACCACGATTGCCGTGTATAAAGCCTTAGGTGGCGATTGGAAAGTCGCAAACGAAACGCAGAGTGTTGAATTAGCCCACGTTAACTAGGCTCTCTGCTTTCAGTTCTCAGCTGAATAATGCAATAAGCGTAATAAAAAATACCGCCGTTGATTACGGCGGTATTTTTGTGAACTGGTTAGCTGGTAAATAAGTTTACCAACAAGATAATCCGTTACTTTATATCGTTACGCTTCGCCCACTCTTGTAAGGCATCACCCATAGTCAATCCTGTCGCATTGTTCATCCACTGCATAAAATCACGGTCAAATTTAAACTCTTCGCCAAGCTTGGACTTAAAATATCGACGCACGTTCTGAGTCGTTTTGTAGCTGTCCGTTATGACGGTACTGTCATCAATCTGATTCTTGTGCCAATCAACCTTTTCCATGATTTATTCTCTTCCTGTCATCTCAATGCATGCACTACGCGTTTCGAGGGCCAAACATAATAATCGCCATACCGAGTAGTGCAACTGAGCCACCTACCAGATCCCACGTTGTCGGCTTCTCGCCATCAACAAGCCACAGCCATATTAGGGCAACAGAAATATACACACCGCCATAGGCTGCATAAACACGCCCTGTCGCGGTAGGATGAAGCGTCAATAACCAAGCAAATAACGCCAGGCTTATCGCAGCAGGAATCAATAACCAAATGCTCTTGTCTTCTCTCAACCAAAGATAAGGTAGATAACACCCTACAATCTCGGCGACCGCCGTAAGTACAAAAAGACCGACCGTTTTAAATTCAATCACAACTTACCTTTATCAATTTAAATGCAGAAAACACTATCGATGATCCATCCAACAACAACTCCCACACACCACAGATGCCCCTCTTTTAGTTTCAATGGAACATAACGTTGGTTGGACGAATGCTATTTTGGCGCTTCTGATGCTGTAAAGTTGGTTTTAAAAGTGAAGGCATACGGCGAATCACCAATTTCTCTGAGGTGTTCAAGTCGCTCTATCGCTTCTTCGAGTGTGGGAATATGGTCTGCTTCAATCCACCAAAGCACATAAGTATCTTCAGGTAAACGATGAAACCAGTCACCCTTTCGGCGCATAAAATCACGGTGATGTGTGCGGAACATGAAGTTCTTTAACGAATCCACAGAGTCCCACACCGACATGTTCACAATCATATTAGGATCATCGAAAGCTTGGATATTGGTGGCGTCATCAGATTCATCTTTCAGACGCCAAACGAACCCTTCACTGCTTTCTGCGATTCCATTAACCAGCTCTAAGTTATCGATAAACTCTTTGATTTCCGGCGCATCTAACGGGTATTTTGCCAGAGCGATATTTAACTGAGCTAATTTCATAATGTTTCTTCCTTGATAAATTATGAATAGAAAATTTCAAACGCACCGACTGATACTAAGACAACTAAAGAACCGTCACGCCTTCAACTTCAATTACTGAGTTAACATTAGCGCGTTCGATTATCTTGAGTAACGTCGTTTGGATTAGTTCATTATCTCGGATTTCGGTTTCACAAGAAAAACGCTCTTCTTGGACACCATCGCCCTCACCCAACATAAATTGAACCGCGACTTCCGTTGCAAGATCTTTGGTCGCCCCGTAATACGCTAACGTGATTTTTGGGTATCCGTGGTCGCCTTTTTTAACCTGCTTTGCGATACGTTTCTTAGCTTTATCTAAATTCATACAACTACCTTTAAGTCTGAAATACAAGGTGACTAGAACACCTTTTTAAACGGTAAGCAATACAATCAGCGTTGGTTATATAGATTCCCTAGCCTCTTGATACTAATCAAGATGGTACAGTCTTAGTGATTTAAAGAGTGATAGCTAGAGCACAGATAACCAGTTTAGGAAATATGATGACAACACGTAAGAACTACGCGCCAAGAAGCGGTAGATGTTTTCGTTGTTGATAAGTTAAGGCTAGCTCTAAGCACTGCTTAATCGGTGCCCTAGGAAGTGGTTCAGTTAGGTTCAAGACGATTGCCCTATTACCCTGAAATGCCAATGTGCCGTCGTGCAATTCTCTGAATGTGTCGATTAGCTTCGTTTTACAGTTAAAGAACAAGTAATAGTTGTTTGGTGATTTTAATTTCCAGTCAATTCGAATTGGGCTACCCGTCTTAACGCTGTAACTTGGTTCGCCCCATTTCAGAGACTCTTCGACTTCACCTAAACCCAAATCAGATGAAAGCTCAAAGATAAATGAGCGCAACTCTTCAAGTCGGCCTCGAACATCATCGGGATACTCGTCGAAATGTGTTTTGATTGCTTTGTCCATTGAACCTCCGATTCACTTGTTGCGATATAAAGGATCAGCTAACTCAAACTATGCTTGGCTATATAGTTTGCTAAGTGTCCTGTTGAACCCAAACAACATTTTCATTTGAAGTTGGAACCTCAAACCAAGACCAAAACAGATCTAACATTTCAGGTGTCATTTCGTAAGACTTACCATCCAGTTCAGAGTTACGGCTAAATGCCTTCTGCTTACAAGTCTCAAAGGAAACATCAAGGTAGTGAACTTCGCTGTCCACACCTAGGTTTGATACCCAGCTTTTAAAAGAATCTCGGTCAGACTCACGCCAAAAACCAAAGTCAAAAATCACAGGAACACCTAAGGAAAACAGCTGCATTGCAGAGTCCTTGAATAAACCTTGAAGCGTAGCCAGCCGGCTATCAAAAACCTCACGCTCCATATGCTCGCCATACAAAGGAATCATCCACTCATCAATCGAGAAACGAAAGGCGCCATGCTTTTCTGCAAGCGCTTTAGAGTAAGTCGTTTTACCCGAACCGATAAAGCCACACACGAAATAGATTTTAGTCATGATTCCTCTTTAGCTCATAGGTAGAGTTGCCGTGTAAAAGCGCTGACACCAAGCTTAAGCACTAACATAAGCTTAGGATGCCAAGTGTCATAATTCATTCTTCAAAGCGTTCTTACCCGGAATTTCTTGTGCATAGTGTCATCATTGTTTCAGACACAAACTGTCCTTCTATAAGGTAACAATCTGTTACTTCTCCAATCACTTCGAAACCACATTTCAAATACAAATTTTTTGCAGGAAGATTATTCGAGAGAACATTGAGATCTAACCAATCGACACTTGGGCTTTCGTTACAAAACTCAGTCACGCACTTAATCAGTTCTACACCCAACCCTTGCTTTCTTAGACTTGAATCAACACCCATGCCCAGAAGCACACGATGAAACTTATACTCTTCACCGTAATGACGTAGGTCTATATGACCAAACACTCGTTCCTTAGAGTCTTTGATTACCCAGAGCTTTCTCCAGCCATGTTCACCAAGGCTTGCCTCAAAACCATTTCGAAACTTGTCTTTAAATTGTTCTGAAACCACACAATTCTTTTTAGAGATCGGTTGGAAAAGTGGAGAGTTATCATCCGCATTTTCAAGAAGCTGTACTCCTATGTATTCGAAAAAGGATTCTAAATCCGACCGAACGGCTTCTGTTATTCTCATGTAACTTCCCTCTTACCCATGATTCTTTCTTTTAGAAGTGTACCAATACTGCTCACTACAAACGTAAAAGCAAACGCCACAAGTGGCCGATAGAAATCAAACGCACCATCCGTCATAAAAAAGTACTGATGAATGGCAACACCAAAGCCACCCCCTAATGCCAGCTTCAAGTTCTTGAAAAGTCGTTGTTTCATGTTCATTCCCTCGCAGTAAAAATTTGGCGTATAGATATGAGCAGTGCCAACTAATTTGAACTTAATCCAATGGAAACTCTAGGTTTGGGCCGCCCCATTGATAATTCAATTTATCTGAATCGATCCAACAAATAAGTAGGCCATAGTCTTCCTTTTCAAATGATCTAAGTCCCATATCTCCCTCTTAGGTTATAGCGCTAAGAAGTTATAGCGCTAAGTTCGTTGCTGATGGTCACGCAACGCGTTTTTAATTTTTTTCATTGCTACGTAAGTTATTGGAGTGCACTTTTCTGGCAATTCGTCGAGATTGAACCAACGCAACTCTCGACACAAGTTAGGTTCTGCGTTCTCTATTTTGCCAACCCAATCAAAACATAGGTAAAAATAATGACGAATCGGCAAACTAGGGTCAACCAATTCAGCCGCTAAATTCAATTCTTTAGTGCTAACCGAAGTTTCCTCCAAAGCTTCGCGTTCTGCTGCGTCTAGAGGAGATTCACCGTCCTCTATGCGTCCAGAAGGAAAGCCCCAATACTGGTCAAACGCTTCAGTATTTTGGCGGAAGGCGAGCAATAACTGATTTCTAGAGACAAAGACAAGTTGAACTACATTTTTCATTTATATGAATCTTCCTTTGGAAAACAATACTCACGTTGAAGGGGCTACAAACGCTGCAATACTGTAAGATAAACCTGCAAGCATTAGAGTCACCCTTAAACTGATTGTTATGCATATAGTTATACCTTGTCTGCAAAGTAGGCCATGATTTCTTCGGTGGTCATTTCCTTAGTTTCATTGTAAAAGCAATAGTAACCAGGTCTCATGTCACTAAAATATTGCATATCCATTTCCAACCCTTCCAAACTTGGAAACAAGCCCACTGGCATATTGTACTCGCCTGTTTCTTTGAATTTAAAAAATAAGTGGGTTCCACATTTTCTGCAGAAACCTCGTGAAGCCCAAGAAGAAGATTTGTACATCTTTACTTTATCTTCACCTTCCAGTTTCACTTGAGTACCGCATTTCAAAGCAAACAACGGAGCACCACCCCAAGTTCGACATGACTGACAATGGCAAACTGTAAACTTAGGATCGATGATTTTAGCTGTGATTTTGACATAACCACAAAGGCAATTAGCCTCAGAATAATACATTGAAAGAGCTCCTAGATTGATGAAACATACACGCTGCCCTATTGGTGAGCAACGCAATAACTAAGCCGCTAAAAGGAACCTTAATAACTAAGACCAATGCACAGTGAAAATGCCAAGCATTGAGAATCGGTTCTAGGCGCTTTTTCCTATGCATTTTTTTGCAATAACTAAACCATGATTACTGCTACCAAGCAATGAAACCTCGGAGCATGTCGATAAATGATACTTAAACCATGATTGATACTGTTGCTCATTTAGTTGATTAACTTCCTGACCAATAAACCGAACGTACCCATCGGTTGCAATATGATTTTCGATACTAAATCCAGATTCAATTACCAAGCTTTCAATCTCTAAAGGCTTAGCAAAGTATCCCGTTCTAAAAAATGGATCTACATCGGGAGAAGAGACCAAGCCACTTTCATTCAATTCACTTAGAATATCAGGGGAAACTAAGCTACTGGACATTTTGGCAAGCAAACCCGCCACAAAGAAACGACTGATATACGCTATCGCAACTACACCATTTGGTTTCAATATTCGATTTGCCTCTTTTAAAACTGCTTCTCGGCCTGACTTCGATTGTATGTGATAAAGCGGCCCCAATACTAAAACAACGTCTTGAGTACCGTTTTCAATAAAACTCACGTTAGTTGCATTTGCTTCGTGAACAACCAAGTCTAAATTCTGGGTCTCAGCATTATATTTAAGTTGCTCGACTAATTCTGGAACTAACTCCACTGCTGTCACATCCATACCTTGTCGAACATAATGAAGTGAATAGCGACCAGTAGCCGCACCAAGCTCCGTCAAACGACCTGCTGATTCGAGATAAGACCCCAAAACATTAATTGTTGTATCAAATTCAATACGCGTTATGTTTTGAGAAAGTAGACGCTTCTCTTCGTCAAATTTCGCGTAGTAATCCATATACTCTTCTTGCACGACTCACTCCTATCCAGTTCACACCAAATGAAGTAAATGACAACGTTACAAATACACTCAAACTTGCCACCTAAATCACTCAAGCTAAACCGTGTTAAAAATACCAAGTGTTGGTAGTCTACTTAAGCGCTTGTTATTCGAATGCTACCTTTAGTGCCGCAGCTTGTTGCTCAAATAACCCATTGTCAGATTCAGAGGTAGACTTAGCTACATTTACCCATTGAACTCCTGTATCGTCAATATGACGAAACTCAATTTGTAATGCATATTTTGAACAATGAAGTAGACCAAACCCAAAGCCTACAAAAGTTAAGATAACAACTATAGCTTTAAGCCAAAGCGGGGTACTTTCAAGGCTTGGAACTGCTAGCCAAACTGCTCCAGAGAAGACAAATAACCAAAATATTATTTGCCCCACATTGTCGAGCAAACCGAGTTTTTTAACTCTCACATCATTAATTTTTGATAAAGGGTATGAATCTTTTTTGAAGCTAAACTCTTTTTGGCTTAGTTGAAAATCAGTTTCCTTGTACATTATTTACTCCATTCGTATGACGCCAAATTAAGGTATGAACAACGCTAGCACCTTACTTAGACCATAGTGCAATCGTCATTAAACTTACTGAAATGATGATGCCATGCGTTGTGAATCACTTTTAAAGTTCTTATTGTGGTTAGTTGACCTATGCGATCACGCAATAAGCTAAAGGGAATAAACTAGCGAGTAAAAAACGACCACCTAACCCGGTACTTTCAAGCTTAGTTACAACAGTATGTTTAGAAGAGTTATTTTCAATCAAACTACTTGCCGCTACACCCGCCACATTACTTGGATCGCTGTAACCTACTTTGTGCCCCGAAAAAGAGAAGATGCTGCCGAGCCCAATAAGTAGGAGCATTGAGTAAAAGGCGTAGTCACTCAAGAACTGGATTGCTAAAGAACCTGTCAACCGTTCGAACAAATAAACAAAACCAAGAGATAGAAAGTTTGACGTAACTACAAATGACATTAACTTGTTCATTATATTTATCTTTTCCTCATTGTTACAAAACACAAAGCTAAGGTGTGATCAAGGAAATACTGAATCTTGAGTGGACAACCTTAAACACAAACGTAACGCAAAACGAAAATGCTAAGTGTTAGCTGCTTGCTTTAGCAACTTTCGATATGAATTTATACAGCGCACAGATGATTTAAAGGAGCCCAAGCTAATTCTTCCGAATTACCTAATTTATAACTCCAGATCCAGCCGTTTAATTCATGTTCCTTTACTAGAATGTCACCAACTATCAAACGGTGTTCCTTGGAAAAATAGTCCTCAAGTACGGTTACTTCACTGTTATTTACAGCTAATATGTGTTTTGGAACCCAGCCTTCTTTATTTTCTCCTCGGCAAAAAATCCAATTTGCCCAATCACCTTCTGGGTTGGATTCTTCTACAAACTGCAATTTTTCATCTTTTACGATTCGAATAGGTAATTCTGGATCATCCTTATAATTTTTAACGACGTTGTATTCCATAGCTTATTTCTGCTCCATTTACATAACGTTAAGCTGTGAGTGAACGTGTGCCCAAATTGGACCGAAGCGAGAATAGTATGCTTTCACGAATCATACTTAAGCGCCTTGTTAAGTTTTCACCAACATAGTTCATATGAACCGTTTCTGTTTTCAATTGCCAGATCTGAAAAGCTATTAACAATTAGATCAGCTAAAGCTAATTCAGATTCTTTATGACTAGTTAATATAGCAACAGTAAAACACCCTGCTTCTTTAGCCGATTTGACACCCGCTGGCGAATCTTCAAAGGCAACACAGCTCATCGCATTCAAACCTAGATTTTCAGCGGCAAGCACAAATGGTTCTGGGTGTGGCTTACCGATGCTAACATCTTCACCACATATCATAATCTCAGGTAACTCAAACCCGGATGCACGTAAACTTGTCTCAGCCACATTTCTTGGACCACTCGTTGCGATTGCCCACGAACACTTAGGTATGGTTTTTACAAAACTCAGTGCTCCATCAATTTCAGTAGCTGATTCCATTGCTTTTATTGCGATTTTTTTAACTACGTTTTCTTCATTCGCATTTGCATATTGAAAACCTACTAATTCTAAAGTTTCGCTAATTTTTCTGCCGTGAACGTGTGGATGTACTATTGAAAACTCAACTCCTTTTTGCAATGCCCACTCTTTCCAAATATTATTTATAACCAGTGTGGTGTTTACAAGAGTTGCATCTACATCAAATATAAAACCATTGCATGAATATCTATTTATCAAACCTATTCCTTAAATGTGCAAATACGAACGTAGAAATGAAACATAACGCCTTTAGGTACTTCCAACAACCAACGCCTAGCCGAGAGAGTTAGCACACGCTGTTTGGACAATCTCTTGAAACTCTCGGACCGTTACCTTGCCTTTAATTTTTGGCTCAAACTCTTCTTCATCGAAATAAACTATCGGGTCAACTACATCTTCGTCTTTAAGATCAACTCCAATAGCCTCTTCCATATCAACAACTACAGTTATGAGATCTAAAACATCAGTATCAAAGTTTTGATCATAAAATGTACCATCAATAGCAATTTCATCCACACGAACATCGAAAGCCTTAGCCATTGCATTTAATACTTTATCGTCTACTGCATCACAGCCATTAGCCCAAGCGAAATTTGAATACGTGATTGCTAACACTGAACAGAACACAAGTTTGGGATATTTCATATTTTCCTCTTTGATGCCTAACACCCAATTGAGTAGCTAACAACCCCGCCAATACGCAGAATTGACAAGTAGAGCTAACACCTTGTTAAGGGGTGAACAACGGAATACCAAAGATGCCAGACACCACCTTAATCACTAAAATGAAGGCTTAGTAAAAATGCCATGCATTGTGAATCACTCTTTAGTAGTCTGTCATGTGCTTGATTGAACCTTATTGATTTTTAGCCCAAACGACTCTTGGCATTGATTAATAAAGTTCTTTTTCTTGGGCGCTATATTTAAAGCGCTCGGCTGTTCTGTTACTTCATATGAAATCCAACACTCCTCGCAAACTGCGCCCGTTACGTGTCCGGATAATTCACGCTCAGTTAGCTTTTTTATAGCAACGCCATTGTTAAACTTTACGAACAAATCACTGTTTTCCATGAGAATGCCATCTTCTTCGGAAGTCTGTTTGTTTATTACTTTCTCTACTATCGACAGGCCATCAGGCTCATTCTTCATCGCAGATATATATGTGAACAAATTATTCATGACACCTACCTGTTCGAGACTATCTGGCACATAACGCCTTGCTAAGGTTTGAGCAACGAAACACAAAATTATCACGTGCCATGCGTTGAAAGTTATCACGAAGCAGTTTGCATTTATAATAAGCACTCCAATCGGGTAAGGTGAGACCAAGACTTGCTATACGTTACTTCCAAGCTCAGAATTTGGCCTCAACTTATTGCTAAAAACGAACAGACAACTAACCAAAATGCCTATCTCGAAAAGCTGACATAGAAAAGATGCTGTCTTAAACACCAGGCCAGATTCCATCCAGGGCATCGCTATTTCGATTAGCGCAGCGGCAAAAACCAAAGTATACCCAACCCATTGATGCCATTTACCTAACATTGGCGAGAAATGATAGAAAGCTAACAAATAGAGCACCGAAAAAAAAGGCATTATAAACCAAGTAAAATACTCAAGAATTTCAACTAACGAGCGACCACCTTCGCCCAAAGTCGCCATTAGAATCGGGATAATAAAATTGAGTATCATGTAAAGAAACGGATAGATAAGAATACCCAAGGCAAGATACCGAACTGACTTTTTAACTCTAGTTTCCACTTGTACTACCTTCTCAAGTTGGAGTAGCGCATAACTCCCAATTAACTTGTGCAGCAACGCAATGCAAAGATTCTGCATTGCGCCTTAAACACTAAACCTGACTAGAAGTAATACTGCTACGCGTCGCGAGTCAGGTTAAATTGTTTGTTATAATTTCGTAACAAGTTCTATATTTGATTTATCTATTTTTAACTGGAGATGCACAACCAAACATCAGTAGTCCTGAGATAATTACTGAAGAGATCTTTAACGCATTCACCTTTAAACCACTGATTTAATTATAAAAGAGAGCTCAATATACATATAGTGGATTGTAAATCCAATAATATAAATCTAATTTTTCAATATTACACCGATAAATCATTGATAAAGACTATGAAAGTTATAACACCAAGCGTTGTGAATCACTCTTAAATTTATTGTTATATGCGTGGTGACATCGGCGCGAAAGGTATTTCGCATATTTTTAAGTAAGGCTTCTCACCAAAAGGAGACTCTGCTAATTCAATCTCTCCATGCGATGTATAAACGTCAAACAGAGCATTACTTTTCACTAAGTCACTTTCAAGTTCAATGACTCTATCATTAGCACTACTGCACCCTCCGCGCTGCCCACCTTTAAAGGCTAAATAAATTTCATGCATCGACTTAACTGCAAGAGCACAATGAATCTGCTCATGCCGATAGAGCTTTTCTAGATATAGGCGAAACTCCTCCGCCGATTCAACTGAAGTCTTAGACATTTCGAACTTCGGAAGTGTATAGGTAACTTCCAGCTTAAATTCATTAATTTCGCAAGTATCATCATTAGTATTGAAGTCATATTTCCATGCGGTGTACCCGTCAAAGCCTTCATTTACGAGAAACTCAGGTCTAGCGTTAAATGGGCGTTCAATTTCTTCAACACTATTCCCGCTAACCTCATACACTTCAAACTTTTTCTCGAAGGTAAAGTCTAGCTTAACGTCAGCACTAGCCTGACTGGACGCCATTAAGCAACATATTGAAAGTACTATTTTTTTCATCATCTTCCTTGAAGCATATAGCGAATGACATGGATTCCCCCTACCGAGGATCTGCCACACTTATGCGGTACTTAAATGCATCGGAGGCACCATGTCTGATTATTCTTATTTCTGCGGTATCGACCTAGCCAAAAACCACTTTAGTCTTCATGCCGATGACCAAAATGGTAAGGTCATACTTCATAAGTCAGTAACCCGCTCTAAACTACAGACTTCAATAGCAAATAACACTCATTGGTGTCGCTCCAATCACACGCGAATGTGTTCGCTACAAAGGTAAGCGCGTAATCTAGGGCAGTCGATCGCAAGTACGCACAGTGTTATATATGGCAATGATGTCAGCCATGCAATGTAACCTTGTATTCAAAGCGAATTATGCTCGACTTTTAGCTGCCGGAAAGTCTAAGAAAGTAGCAATAATCGCGTGTGTCTGAAAGATGGTTGTGACCCTTAACTCTATGCTGAGAGATGGCGCCATGTGGGATGGAAATACAGCCAAAAACTAATCATTGACGCCATAGTCGTTTGTTATAACACTACTCTGACGGTTTCGCTTTCTCTCCAAGGTGCTGGGTAAACCTTAGTAAATAACCATCTAGATCTTGTATCAGAAACTCTCGTTCACCTGATAGCTTTTCACCAATGTCATACCATGTTTCTTTTAAATCACGAAAAAAACGTACGTTAGCTTTCTTCAGTCTTTCAACTAGCGGATCTAAGTCTGAAAGCTCTATTTGAAAATTTACTCCACGTCCTAATGGAGTAACTAACTCACCAGTAATCCACCCTGAATCCGTGATTTGTTCGAGCATTATCTGAACCTGTTCTTGTTCAAGGTATACAAAATCAGGATTTTCTCGCTTAATACGTACAGAGAAGCCAAGCACATCGACGTAAAATGATAACGACGCTTCAAAATTACTCACTGATAATTCGGGAACCATCGGATTCCAGTATTCTTCCATAATCTATCCTTGCTATATGCTGTAATACTGCTTGTGTTATAACGCCGCGTTAAGTAGTAAGCAGCGCGACCACCAAACTTAAAGTATTGTGCCGTAAACACTAAAGCCGAATCAAACCGAAAACGCCAAGCGTTGCGAATCTGTCTTAAACGCTTGTATGGATAATAAGCACTCCAATCGGGTAATGTGAGACCCAGGCTTTAGCTGCAACTAAAGCTTTCTATGTAGCAGTTCGTTTAAACGCTGGCTCCTCTATCGAGAGACCGATAACAAACATGAACGCTACATAGGACTTCAAGCATAAACCTCGAATAGTCGACTGGGTCTTGAACCCGCATTACGCAAGCATGAGTTAGCTTATTATGAATACCAAAATCAATCAAAGCATCAACGTTGGAGTTGATACCGGCAAAACACAATTAGACATCCATATCAGGCCACTAGACCTATTTTTCTCAGTAGAGAACAATGAAAAAGGAATCAAGAAAGCACTCAAAACAATTAAAAGTCATAATCCTGAACGTATAGTTATTGAAGCAACAGGCCGATTAGAAATGCCTTTTGTTCTTGCATGTGCAGAAGCTCAACTACCTATTGTTAGAGCAAATCCTGTCCACATAAAACGATTCGCTGGTGCTATTGGCCGCAGAGCTAAAAATGATCGTTTAGATGCAGAGTTGATCGCTCACTATGGAGAAGCAATCAAACCAGCTCTTACTGTAATAAAGCCAAAAAACATACGTTTAATGAGTGACTTAGTTATTCGCCGAAACCAGTTGTTATCCATGCAAACCATGGAAAAAACCGAATCCAGATACTTCCCGCTTCTCTCCATCCAACTATCAAGCCAATGCTAACCACGATAAAAAATCAAATCACCAAGTTAGAAGAAAAGCTCGTTAAACTCATTGAAGATAGCCCTGAATACCAGGCTAAAAACACAATATTGCAAAGCGTCCCCGGAATAGGAAACATTGCCGCCGCATCAATAATTAGCAACGTACCTGAACTTGGTTACATCACGAATAAACAAGCGGCATCACTGATTGGTGTCGCTCCAATCACACGCGAAAGTGGACGCTACAAAGGTAAGCGCGTGATCCAAGGCGGTCGAGCGCAAGTACGCACAGTGTTATATATGGCAATGATGTCAGCCATGCAATGTAACCCTGTATTCAAAGCGACTTATGCTCGACTTTTAGCTGCCGGAAAGCCTAAAAAAGTCGCAATAATCGCGTGTGTCCGAAAGATGGTTGTGACCCTTAACTCTATGCTGAGAGATGGCGCCATGTGGGATGGAAATACAGCCAAAAACTAATCATTGACGCCATAGTCGTTTGTTAGTTGCCTATTCCAGCTCAGGCTCTACATATCGTTCTCTGAAATCGTAGACCTCAGAGTTTTCTGTAAACAATGTAACACTGCTTTCTGCTATTTCTATGCGGTTTAATCTGTAATAACGCAACTCATATTCTTTATCATTGAGTATGTGTGTCAACTCGATGAGAAAATCACTATTTTGAAACCTTGCACCAAAAGTTCGAAGTTCTGCAATAAACTCTGAGACTGTTTTGTGTGACAAATATGGCTCTCGTTCACCAAGTACAATGCCTGGAACATCTGTTTGTACCTGCCCAACAACATAAACCTCTGTCATAACATCCATAAATGGAATCGAACAATAGACTAGTTCACTCCCACTGATTTGCTCTAGACTTTCTAAGATATTCGCTATTTCCATGATTTACCTTTGAGCAACTAACGCCGCACTAAGCGGACTAAAATTGTGGGTTAAAATGTGTAGCGAAGCGAAACGTAACCCACTGTTTTAGTTCCGTTTAAGTGCCTTGTTAGCAGTGCACTACACAACTGCTAGAACCCTCATTTATATAGCCGTAGCCTTCAATGATTACTGACTTAGGTTTTAACCCATAAACTGGGGTTGAAGTTGCTACAATTGGAAAATTAAGCTTAGTTAAGTCAGCTTTACTTGGTTTAGAAATACCAAACCAAAAACCTACAACCTCATCTTTTACGAACATACATGGTTGAGAATATTCAATCTCAGTTAAACCGTAATTTATAAAACCAACAAACTCAAAGCCTTCTGAATCGAGAAATTTAGCTCTGACGATAATGTTTGAATTAGGATCTAAAGCATCACTTTCACTTGCAGGAACAATAACGGTTTCATCAAAACTATCGTCTTTCCACATAGGAAACTGCCAGACACTATGATCCGATAAGTCTTGAACTGTGATTTCCCAAATTTGCTTGCTCATAACTTCCTTGTACTGCTAACGCCCACTTAAGCGGACAAAAATGGTTGGCTATAATGTGGAGCGAAGCGAAACGTAGCCAACTGTTTTTGTTCCGTTTAAAGTGCTTGTTAAATGCTCACGATCAGTTTGAAACCAAACAAATACAAGTGCATAACGAATTGGAATAATAACGTAAACAATCACGATTTAAAGCCACTTAATTATTAACTTTGAACTCCGTAGAAAACACTTTACGAAGATGACAAAAAACTAATAATTAAACAGTTTACGAACGCTTATAAACACCCTTTTAGATTTCAAACCTAAAATCAAAAACTAGCTGACGAATTGAAAATAAAGCCACATTGGAAAGCTAAAAAACCGCAATTTACAAATTGACGAAATACAAGTTAACCAATGAAAGTGACAGCACAATCGACGCTACTTTTAAGCTTTGCTATTTGTAAAAACCTCAACAAACAGCATGGTAAAACAGTAAACAAAGCGTATATAAAACACTAAAAACACAACCTAAAAAGTAGTGACATTTAACAGTTCTTAGACAGAAAAATTCTGCATTTAAATACAGAAGTATTCTATCTAGTTTCATATGAGCGGAACTCTACCACAATTAATCACAGTATTTCAGTGACTTAAAACATAGATAGGCTCATTGAATGACAAAATGCAGAATATTTCCATATAGTATGAATTTCGCAAAAAAACCGAACTACTGGATATAAAAATAGCACCTGTACGCATACCCCAAACACAAAAAAGCCTGCCATCTATGCGAACATAAATGGCAGGCTTTATACGTTAGTTAAGCTTGTGAGTGGCTAGCTTACGCGGCTTCGAATGCGAGGGCTTTCTTCTCTACTTGGCGGAAGATCAACGTTAGTACACCGTTCACTGCTAAGTAGAATGCGCCAGCAATACCGAACACGGTGAGTGTGTCGTAGGTTTGGCCGTTGATACGCTGAGCGTAGCCCATCAAATCCATGATGGTGATGGTGCTTGCCAGTGACGTGCCTTTGAAGACTAGAATCACTTCGTTCGAGTAAGCAGGAACGGCCCGGCGTAGTGCGTATGGAAGTAACACTTTAAGCGTTGCGATTTTGTCCATGCCAAGTGCACGACATGCTTCCCACTGCCCTGCAGGTATCGCGTTGAATGCGCCTCTAAACAGTAGCGTGCTGTATGCCGCCGTGTTCAAAGCCAATGCCAACATCGCACAGAACCAAGGTTGACTTAACCAAGTCCATAGGAAGCTTTCACGAATCCAATCGAACTGACCCGGGCCGTAATACACCAAGAAGATTTGCACCAATAATGGTGTGCCGGTGAACAGCGTAATAAGGCCACGAGTGAACCAATGTATTACTGGTAATCTAAGGATCAGCGTTACTGTCATTAACAACGATAAGATACAACCAACCAGCAATGAAGCGCCTGTGAGTTGAAGGCTAGTCGCTAAGCCTTCAAGCATTTGAGAGAGGTATTGTTGATTCATGCCATTGCCCCTTTGTTACCCAAACCTTGAATAGAGAACTTACTATCAATCACTTTTACCAATCTTTGTGTGATTAAAGTGATGACCAAGTAGATTGCTGCTGCTGTCGCGTACCAAGTGAATGCTTCGTGCGTTGCAGCTGATGTTAGTTGTGCTTGTTTCAGCAAATCCGTTACGCCAATTAGCGATACTAATGCGGTGTCTTTCAGTAACACTAACCATTGGTTGGTTAACCCAGGTAGCGCGTGTCTTACCGCTTGAGGTAACACGATACGAAAGAATGAACGTGATTGAGAGATACCAAGCGCGCTTGCTGCTTCTCTCTGCCCTTTGCTAACTGCTTTCAAAGCACCACGGATGGTTTGTGAAGCGTAAGAAGCAAAGATAAGTGACAGTGCAACAACACCAGATAAGAACGGGCTCACTTCGATGAAGTCGCCAGTGATCATGAACAGAACTTGTGTCGAACCAAAGTAGATAAACAGTACGACCAGAATTTCTGGTAAACCACGAACAATCGTCACAAATGCAGTCGTTGGCCATTTGATTGCAATACGACGAGACATCTCACCACTTGCAAACAAAACTGCTAGAACCAATCCAACCAATAGGCTTACGAATGCAAGCTGAACAGTCATCCAGCTTGCTTCGACGAGCCCTAAAGAGTAACCCGTTAATTCCATAAATTACTTACCGAAGTACTTGTTGAAGATCTTGTCGTATTCGCCGTTCGCTTTCACTGCTGCAAGTGCAACGTTAAGCTGGTCTACAAGTTCTTGATTGCTCTTGTTTACTGCGATACCAAAGCCGTTACCGAAGTACTCTTGGTTTGTTACTTGGTCGCCAACGTACGTTAGGTTGTCTTCTTTCTTGAACCATTCTGCTACAACGGCTGTGTCACCGAACACAGAATCGATACGACCGTTTTTCATGTCGATGAATGCATCTTGGTAGCTTGAGTAAGGTACCGCTGTTACGCCAGTCATTTGCTCAAGTAGGAAGCTCTGGTGAGTAGAACCGTTTTGAACACCAACACGCTTACCTTCTAGTGCTGCTTGGTCTGCTACTTTGCCTTCGAAAGAGATGAATGCTGCAGAGTTGTCGTAATATGCGTTAGAGAAGTTCACTTGTTGAAGACGCGCTTCAGTGATGTCCATTGCCGAGATAGCCGCATCGTAACGTTTGAATTTAAGAGCAGGAATTAAGCTATCGAATGCTTGGTTGTGGAAAGTACACGTTGCTTTCAATTCTTCACAAAGTGCGTTTGCTAGGTCTACGTCAAAACCTTGGATTTGATTGTTCTCGTCCATGTATTCGAATGGTGCGTAAGTTGCTTCCATTGCGAATTTGATTTCTTCTTGCGCCGCTGCGTTGAAAGAAGCAAGGCCGATAAGTGAAGCTAGTAGAATCTTTTTCATGTTGTTACTCCGAATACTGTTTGATAGCGGCCTGTGGCCATTCTTATAATTTGATTGTTTTGATCGATGTTGTTTTTAGCTAAATCTAGTGAGTCAACTTTCTTTTAATAAGTGACTTACTTAATGAGTCAAATATTCAGCAAACTCAGGTGTCTGCGGATTAACGAATGAATCGCTGGTGCCGTGTTCAACGATGTACCCTTTCTCTAGGTACAGAACGTGGCTAGCAATCTTCTTCGCGAAATCGACTTCGTGCGTTACGACCACTTGGGTAATGCCCGTTCCGCTCAATTCTTTAATAATGCTCACGACTTGGTTGGTGATCTCAGGATCAAGCGCCGCTGTTGGCTCATCAAACAACAACACATCCGGTTTCATCATCAGCGCACGTGCAATCGCAACACGCTGTTGTTGACCGCCAGACAGTTGAAGTGGCCAAGCGTCAGCTTTATCTTCAAGTTGAAGTGTCTTTAGTACTTCTTGAGCTTGCTTGATCGCCTCTTGCTTGTCCAAACCCGCAACTTTCGTTGGTGCTTCAATCAAGTTTTCCATCACCGTCATGTGTGGCCATAAGTTGTATTGCTGGAACACCATGCCGACTTTACGACGCAGTTTAAGCCCTTGCTTCTCTTGGATCTGACCAGCAAAGTCGAATTGCTCGTTAGCAATGTCTAATTCGCCGTTGTCCGCGATTTCTAGCAGGTTCAAAACACGCAGTAGTGAACTCTTGCCCGCGCCGCTTGGGCCAAGCAATACCAAGGTTTCGCCACTCTCACAGTCGAAGCTGATGTCATGAAGAACTTGGGTATCACCGTATGATTTGTTGATGCTCTTTACTTGAATACTCATGCCACAATACTGCATTAATTGTCATTTGTTGGTTATTCTATTCAATCCGAGGTTTTATGCAAGAAAAATGTATAAAAAACTACTTTGTTGAATTTTTGTAACAAATATTGCACAAAAAACAGTCGCTATAACTGGTCTTACAACCAAAAATTGCAAGTCATTGATAAAGTTAATATCGAGACAAAAAGCAATCGTTTTACTGTCAATTTATAAATCATTGCTCGATTGCTAACTTATGAGCGCACTCTCCTATTAACGCCAATTTGCTTGCATAAAAATTAGGGTTAAATCCCTCGTTTTCCTATCGAACTGACTGGACCAGAATGCTTAGTTTTCCTTTAATGTCGTTTTGAACTATGCAGTTGGTTATGATGAAATATTGGAAATTGAATTTCCTAGGGAGCGTCACAGCGCAATAAATGCTTTAATGGGTTCTATTCTCAACAACAACTACTTCCCAGCGAACAACGCGCAGTACTGGCAACAAGCCATAAACCATAAGCAAGAAGTAACAAGTAACAAGTAATAAGTAATAAGCCATCTATTTTTAAAGCGACAACACATTAAGGCAGTCATATGCAAAACGATGTCTCTTCTACGCTCGACTCGAACCAGCGACAGACTCAGCGATCGACTCAACAAGCGCCAGAGCCCAAGCCAGAGAAAAAAAGCCTCAGCATTTTATTTGAGCTAAGCAAATTCATTCAGCCTTATAAAGGTCGAGTGCTCGTCGCACTACTCGCCCTGATCTTTACGGCGAGCTTAACCCTTTCAGTCGGACACGGTATTCGTCTTCTTATCGACCAAGGTTTTAGCCAACAATCACTCTCAGATTTAGGCAGCGCAATTCAGTTCATCATGGTCGTGGTCGTATTGATCTCGATTGGTACTTTCTTCCGCTTCTATTTGGTTTCTTCTGTTGGGGAACGTGTAAGTGCGGACATTCGCTTGTCAGTTTTCAATCATGTCGTGACGCTGCATCCGAGTTACTTCGAAACCAATGGCAGTGGCGACATCATGTCGCGCATCACAACGGATACCACTCTGCTTCAAAGCATCATAGGTTCGTCGTTCTCTATGGCGATGCGCAGCGCGTTGATGTGTATTGGTGCAATCATCATGCTGTTTGCGACCAATATTAAGCTGACGTTGATTGTATTGGCGTCGGTGCCGTTTATCTTGATTCCAATTCTTGTGTACGGGCGTCGTGTAAGAGCCCTATCTCGTCAAAGCCAAGATTCTATGTCTGATGTAGGGTCTTACGCAGGTGAAGCGATTGAGCATATTAAAACGGTGCAAAGCTACAGCCGAGAAGCGCAAGAGAAAGCTTCATTCGCGGTAGAAGTGGAAAAGGCTTATGAGATTGGACGCCAGCGCGTTAAACAGCGCGCGATTCTTATTTCTGGTGTAATTGTTATCGTGTTCAGCGCGATTGCAGGCATGCTTTGGGTTGGCGGCAGTGATGTTATTAACGGCACTATGTCGGCGGGTGATCTGGCTGCATTTGTCTTCTATGCGATCATGGTTGCTTCATCACTAGGTACGATTTCTGAAGTGATGGGTGAATTGCAACGTGCGGCAGGTGCGACAGAACGATTAATTGAAATTCTACAAGTTGAAAGCCACATTGTTGCGCCTGTTGAAAACCCAACACCACTGGATAACGTGACACCAGAAGTTGCTTTTGATGATGTGACCTTCTGTTACCCATCAAGACCAGACCAGCCCGCAACAAGCAACCTCACGCTAACGGCTCATGAAGGTAAAGTGTTGGCATTGGTTGGCCCGTCAGGTGCAGGTAAAACCACCCTATTTGAACTGCTGCAACGTTTCTACGACCCACAAGTAGGTAAAGTAACATTAGGCGGTGTTGAACTGAATCAGTTTGATCCAAATGAGCTAAGAAAGCAGATGGCATTAGTTCCTCAGCAGCCTGCTCTGTTCAGTAACGATGTGTTCCATAACATCCGATACGGAAACCCAGAAGCAACGGACGAGCAAGTGATCGAAGCGGCGAAAAAAGCGCACGCGCACGAGTTCATTCAGAACTTGCCTGAAGGCTATCACAGCTTTCTTGGTGAACGTGGCGTGAGATTGTCTGGCGGACAAAGACAACGCATTGCCATCGCTCGTGCCATCCTAAAAGATCCGAATATTCTATTGTTAGATGAAGCAACCAGCGCACTAGACAGCGAAAGTGAGCATCACGTTCAACAAGCTTTAGAAGAGTTAATGCGTGGTAGAACGACGATCATTATCGCCCATCGATTATCAACAATTAAACACGCCGACCAGATTGCGGTGCTCGATAAAGGACAGCTAGTAGACATCGGCGACCACCAGTCTCTCATCAATAGCTGCGAATTGTACCAACGCCTAGTTGAACTGCAATTCAAACACCTGAGTAGCTAAGTTATAGAGCAAAAGCGTTTAAGTCATTAAGTAATGAAAGACTAAGTCACTGACATTGTGTGGTTTCAAGCTTCAAAAACTTAAATCACACGTGTTGCAGTTTTGTTAATTTAGCGGTAGGGTTTTTATTCCAATAACAACTTATCCCGATGAAGGATAAGCCGATAACATTAATTACCCAGATAACATTAACTACACAGATAACAATAAGAGAGTTCGCATGGAAGCACTATTATCTGACTACCCGGTAGTAACAGAAATCCCTGTCGCTTGGGGAGAAATGGACGCACTCAATCACGTTAACAACGCCGTATATTTTCGCTATTTCGAAACCGCTCGCTTAGATTTTTTCAAGCACGTTGAGCTGATGGAAGAGATGGCGATTACCAAAGTTGGCCCTGTTCTTGGTGACACTTACTGTAAGTATTTCCGCCCAGTCACGTATCCAGATACCTTGATGATTGGCTCTCGTGTCACTGATATTCAAGATGACCGATTCACCATGGAATACGCGATTGTCAGTAAAACTCAGCAGAAACTGACGACCATAGGCACCGCGACTATCGTGATGTTTGATTTTGCTTCAAACCAAAAAGCCCTGCTCTCGCTACGCTTAACCAACGAAATTGAAAAGATGAACACGTTAAAGAGCCCATGCTTCAAACAGGAAGCCGTAACGGAATAACGTGTTCGCTGATTGAGAAAGACTCAGAAAGTTTCAGACATTAAAAAGCCACTCGATTGAGTGGCTTTTTATTTGGTCTTCTGGGCTTATAAGCTTTTGGCTATAGACGTTGGAGCTTATAGTTTTTGAACCCTATAAGCCTTGGACGTATTGAGCATTAGTTCGAACTTCAACCATCTGCTCTAGGTTCTGTTGTGAGCCATCAACGCCGTCAATCAAACCTTGGAAGTGCTTAATCAGCTCTACTTTGTCTTGTACTTCTTTCGAACCCGCGCCGATGTTGGTCAGGTCAATGAAGAACTCGTCGAACAGACCTGAGAAATCCGTTACAGCGTCATGGTTTAAGAACTGCTCGTGGTTGTAAATGCTTGGGTAGCCACCCTTCTGTTTATCAACCGCGAAAGAAATGCCTTTCACGTTAGTAATCGTGGTCGCTTTCTCACACTTCAACATACAACCTGCTTCGATGCTTGGCTTGTTACAACCAACGGTTCTTTGGAAGAAACACTGACGGCTAGTCATCATCAAGATTGGGTGGTAGATGCTGTAGAACAGTTTGAAGTTCTCAGGGCGACGAATATGACGAATCTGACCTTTGTTGATCTCGTTCGAAATGAAAGCACCAGCACAGTTCAGCTCTTCTTTCAGCGTAACCAGTGCGTGAGAGTTGGTCGTGTTCATGAACGGGCCTGCAACCCACTCGATACCCATCTCGTAAGCTTTGTAGGCAATACCCGTGTTGTTGGTTACGATGCGAGTTGGCTTGATCTCTTCAAGAATACGAACCGCTTCGTCGTAGTCTTTACCGATCAATACTGCTGGGAACCAAGGAATCAAACGTGGGTTTGCAGCCAAGATGTCGATGTACTTGTTACAACGCTTCTTGAAGCTTTCAGGCAGTTTGAAGTAAACGTCCGCTTCAGTTACATCACACAGGTGCAAGTCTTCCACATCCGCGATGAGCATCGACATGGTTGGCTTCTCGTTCACCTTAGGGTGTTGTGGTAGTGCTGGCACGTCAACGTGCTTAATCACTTTCACAGAACCGTTTAAGATGAAATCGATTTCGTCTTTTAAGACCGACACTTCTTTCAAAGGAAGAATCAGACCTTCATCTAAGTTGTCGTAGTTACAGTTTTCTAGCGTATGAACCGCACTCTTCACTGATTTGAAACGCTTCTCAAGTAACGCCTGAGTAATCGCAGTCTCTTTAGCTGTTGCCAATAACGATTGAGATTGAACCGTAAAGTTTTCTTTTGGTGTGTTCACTGTCACCGTAAATGGTTGACCCACCTTAGCGCTAAACGACAATGACACGGGTGTTTTACGAATATCAAGGAACTCGATCTTGTCGCGCATTTCACTGCCTAGGGCATTTTTCGCTTCATAAAGATCGCTGGTCACTTCTTGAATTTGTACCACTGAGATTTCATTGTTCTCTTTCGTCGCTTTATCAACGGCGTAGTTCATGCTGTTGTCACGAGGATTATCAATGAACATGTCTTTCGTTAGGTTGCCCTTAAGGAAAGAGTTAGTGAAATCACGGTTGAATACTTTGTGCAGGTTTGAATCGTCTTCGATCAACAAACCACTTTCTACAAAGCTATCAATTTGTTTGCGCCACGTATCAACCACTGTGTATACGTAGTGTGCGCCTTTGATACGGCCTTCAACTTTCAATGAGTCGACTTTCGCGTCAACCAATTCAGGTAGGTCGTAGTACGCTGAATTATCTTTCAGGTTCAGTGGGAACTTGTTTCCTGCATCAGTGATTTCGTATTCATCACGACATGCTTGGCTACAACGGCCACGGTTACCTGAGTTACCCACACTTACTGAGCTTGAGTAACATTGGCCAGAGAATGCGATACACAAAGCGCCATGTACAAACACTTCGGTTAGAACATCGTGGTCGTGTGCCACTTCCGTCAGCATTTTGATTTCTGGCAGGTTCAATTCACGAGACAAGTTAACGCGTGTTGCGCCAATTTTAGACAAGAACTTAATCTGGCCTTCGTTGTGTGTCGTTAACTGAGTCGATGCGTGAACATCTAACGATGGGAAATGCTTTTTCACCAAATCGAACAAACCAAGATCTTGAACGATGATGCCATCAAGCTTAGTGTTCACAAGCTGGTTCAACAGTTTAGTGATGCTCTTAATTTCATGCTCCAGCAGCACAACGTTAAGAGTCAGAAACACTTCACAACCGTATTCATGAGCAAGGCGAATCACACCATTCAACTCATCTAACGATAGGTTAGAGGCTCTGTTACGAGCGTTGAAGGTGTCTAAACCGCAATAAACCGCATTAGCACCCGCTACGATAGCTGCTTTAATCGCCTCTACATCGCCACCTGGGGCTAATAACTCAATCTTTCTGCTCATTTTTGAAGTCGCTCACTTACTTATAATTTTTAAGCCGCGTATTCTACCTACATCACGATCTCTTTACCACCTAACAACACTTTTCAAACTAAATGACCTCAATAATGCCAAACGAATCCGATTTACCTATCCTTTATTCTTTACGTCGCTGCCCTTACGCCATGCGCGGACGAATGGGCATCGCACTATCACAGCAAAAAGTGTTACTTCGAGAAATCGTTACCAAAGACAAGCCTAGCGAACTATTGGCCAGTTCGCCAAAAGGTACCGTTCCGGTATTGGTGTTGCCAGATGGACAAATCATTGAGCAGAGCTTGGATGTGATGAACTGGGCACTTCAGCAAAACGATCCTCAAGATCTTCTTCGTTCAAGTAATCCAACACTTAGCCAACAAGTCCACCAGCTCATCAAAATCAACGATGAAGATTTTATTGGCCACTTAGAAAAGTACAGAGCGTCTGTTCGTTATCGAAACATCGATGTTGAACTACGTCGACAAGCCTGCGAAGCGTTCATTAGTCAGCTAGAAACGCTACTCACCGAACAGCCCTACTTTTTCGGAGAAACCCCAAGCTTAGCCGACTTTGCCGTGATGCCTTTTGTCAGCCAGTTTGTACGAGTCGAAAAGAAGTGGTTTGTGCAATCTGAATATCAAAACGTAGGACGTTGGTTAAGAGCTCACTTGGAAAGTAAGCTCTACACCCAAGTCATGAAGCAATACCCTTTGTGGAATGAAACCAAGCAAGAATGCCTTTTTGGGTGACCTAAGGGAATTTGGGGTGAGCTAGGGGAATTCAGGGTTAGATAAGGCGTGGGTATTAAGGTAATTACGTGACACTGTATCTTATTTGGAATGAACAGATATTCAAAGGCTTAACTGGTTTTTCGCAGTCTCTTTACCGATAACTACTGTCTCTTAACTGGATACTGCAGTCCTTTAACCGGATGTTAGAGTCTAAGTTAAGCCTTTTGTTTATTTTAAACTGATCACTGAATCGCTATCGAAATCTCGACTTCAGTTTCGCCTTTGTAGAATTCAAAATCTGTCGTGTAAGTTCGAACATGTGGGCAATCCACTGCGTTGAAATACGCCCAGACTTCACCCCATAGATCGATCACCGCTTGAGGGAGTTCACCTTCAGCAGAAAACGTTAAGTATTTGCCTGCTTGTATTTCGGTTTCTACAAGCGCATCTAAATTGTTATCGGTGAGTGCGCTAGTACAAGCGATAACATCAAATTCACCCGTAAAGTCTGACTCGTAGTTGGTGTAGACACCGTACACTTTTGAATCCGGCGTTAATTTTGGAAACGCTTGGTCAAAAAAGCCCTGCCACAATTGCCCTATCTTGGCTTTGGCTGAGTCCATCTCATCGGTATTAGTGGTTCTTACTGAAAAACCATACGCCTTTACGGCTTCAATCGTTTCAACTTTCATTTGTTTTCATTCCTAGCCAACGTTAGTCTCAGCATATTAAATCAATACTTAGTCTTCAATCTCTTTATGGCCGCACTTCTCACACACAAGGTGACGAGAAAACTCATCCATTGACGCGATAAACGGGCCAAGGAACCAACCTTTAACCACTCCCGCCCAAAACTCGTGTCGCTTTTGATTAGGTTTGTCTGCAAACGCACTCGTCTTTCTGACCAACACAACAACGTGTTGTGTGTCTTCTCGGCACGCGGTGCAATAGCATTGCTCTATGGTGTTATTCATTTGAAAGCCTATGACGTTTTGAATGAAATCTGCTGAAAATGAGGATTGTCGATACAGACTTCTAGTGTGGAAAGATCAGTGAGTACGACAAGTTGTTCTACACCTTGAATACTGACCTTAATGCACTCTTCACGGCTGTCATTGCGTTGAGTATCTAATCCGACACATTCAATCTGCTCACCAGACTTCAGCGTTAATTTGATTGGGTATCGGTGCATACACACAATCTCAATATAATCGTAATCGTTGCAACTAATCATAATACCCCTCCAATTCATCCACCACGCTAATGCGACACGCCATACTATGCAATATGCATATAATCAATCATTTACCCAAATCACATTGATGTTCGTCCGCAACTAAACTTGTTTATAAATTTACGTCTAAAGCTACTTCTAAACTTACTTGTAAACTTAGCTTAATCCCGCTTTACCTATTCACGTTTCTTCTACTCGCGACTGCTTATTCTTTCGTTGTTAAATAATAATTGAGAACAATACAATGAAAACCATGAACCACTTACACGTGTTAGCTTTCTTAGGTTTAGTCGCTGCAATGATGACGTTTAATGCGAGTGCCGCCTCAGAAATCGATGCGAGGCACTTTGCCAATGGTAAAGCCAAATACACGCAGCTTTGTCAGGTGTGTCATGGCGACAAAGGACACGGTGATGGCCCCACTGCCGCTTCATCACCACACAAACCTGCCAACATCGCTAATAAACTGAGCGGCTTTTTTGCCAGCCCAAGCTCTTTGGCGGATGACATTTTAGAGGGCGATGTAGAACAAGGCATGCCAGCGTGGAAAGGTACAATTACCAAGCAAGATGCTCTGGATATTCTGACGTACGTAGAAACTATCCAATAGTAAACGCTGTTCCATTCGCCTTTTAAACAGAGATATCGGTTAATACTCCTCGTTCTATTGCGCTATCTACTTGATTGATTACACTCAATTTAATGGATAGTGAATAATACGGAATGTTATGACCTTTATACCTTTAGCACTAAGTAGCCTGATCCTTGTTTCTACGGCGACACACTCCGTCAGCTTTATCGATGAAATTGATGGCCAACTCGATATGGGAGAATACCTCGCAGAAAATGCCTACGGCTTTCTTCCTGTCCCAATTCTCATTACAGAGCCTGCGGTAGGATACGGTGGCGGCTTCACTGGTATCTTCATGCACGAATCTGAAGAGCAAAAAAACACGCGTAAAGAACTCGCCGAAAAATCCATCGACGGTGGCGCGCAACTTCTCACCCCTGCAATCACTGCGATTGGCGGCTTTGCGACAGAAAATGGCACTTGGATGGCGTTTGTTGGTCACAAACGCAGTTGGAATGAAGACTCAATACGCTACCTTGGTGGATTAGGTTATGGCGATATCAACATGACCTTTTATAGACAAAGCTCTCCGAACGCCTTGTCTCCACTCGATCCAAACGAAGGTGTTGAGCTAGGACTCAAAGGCATGGGCGGGATACAGAAGCTCCAATTTAGAATACCCGACTCGCAATGGTTACTGGGTTTTTCTCAACAGTTCTTCGCACCAACACTCTCACTTAATAATCATCCTAAAGCGCAAGAAATCTTAAACAACATTGGCAACACCTCACCGACCTCTTCCGGTTTGGGTCTCATCGCCGAGTACGACAGCAAGAACAGCTTCTTGAATCCGACGCAAGGATACAACTATGTCGCGGAATATCTTTGGTTTGGTGATGCGATTGGCAGTGACTACACCTACCAAACGTTTAATTTGGAAGGGCTGAACTATTGGGAGTTAAACAAGGAGTGGAACCTAGCATTGCGAGGACAGTACAAATCATTGTCGACCAATGAACGCGTGCTTTCCCCTCAATATTACCCAGACATTGAACTCAGAGGTATCGCCCGCAATCGCTATCAAGGTGAACACACCGTCGCGGCAGAAGTTCAAGTAAGCAAACAATGGACACCACGTTGGTCAACCGCGGTGTTTACGGGAATTGGCTATGCGGGTGACAGCGATAAAGACATGTTTGATCAAAGTTCTCACGCTGCTTATGGCGTCGGTTTCCGATACCTTATCGCAAGACGCTATGGTTTGATTTCAGGGATTGATATTGCTTTTAGTGAAGAAGATACCGCCCTCTACTTCCAAGTCGGTGCGGGTATCTAATTCATTACGCTGTGCTTACCCGGCAAACTAGAGCGATAAACTAAAGCGGTAACGATGAGACAAAGTGCTCAGGTAACAGCGATTACTTGATCGCTTTCCAATAATGATAAAGCCCATTGATATCTGAAGAGCACATCAACGACATTGCGCCTTTGATCTGTTCTTCGCTCCACTCCCACCATTTCATTTCTAGCAACTGAGCGATTTCAGTTTCATTAAAACGATAACGGATGTGACGCGCAGGGTTTGAGCCGACAATCGAGTATGGCGCTACATCTTTAGTCACAACAGCTCGACTTGCGATGATTGCTCCGTCACCGACCTTAACACCACTCATGATCATGGCTTCTGTGCCAATCCACACATCGTTACCAATCACGGTATCACCAGAGCGTTCGAAGCCGTCTATCGCATCTTCAAACTTCTCGTCGTCTTGGTAGAAGAACGGGAAAGTGCTCACCCACTGATTTTGATGGCCTTGGTTGCCCGCCATCATAAACACAGCGCCAGAACCAATCGAGCAATAACTGCCGATGATCAACTTGTCGATGTCTGTTCTATCAGGCAGCAGATAACGCGCACAATCATCAAAGCTGTGATTGTGGTAGTAGCCTGAATAGTAGCTGTGCTCGCCCACGATGATGTTTGGGTTGGTCACTTGTTCTTTGAGTGACTTTCCGACAAACGGGCTCTCAAAATAGTTTTTCATGTTTGTACTCTTAGTTTCGTTCTTTTAGTTAGGTACTTTTGTTGCGTGTTTATGGTTTTAACAGGTTTATCTTAGTGTAAATGCCAACGTGCCTTATCGACCGCCCGCAATATCAATAAACGAACCGGTTACATACGAAGCTTCGTCTGATAATAACCATGCAATAGAGTTAGCCACCTCTTCTGGTGTACCACCTCGTTGTAATGGTAGCTGCGAAGCTAGTCTGTCTACGCGATCAGGTTCTCCGCCGTCTGCGTGCATCTCAGTGTAGATACAACCAGGCCTTACGCCATTCACTCGGATATTGCGTGAAGCCAATTCAAGCGATAAGCCTTTGGTGAGTGAATCCATCGCACCTTTCGATGCTGCGTAATCCACATACTCAAACGGTGCGCCTGTGCGAGAAGCGGCAGACGATACATTCACAATCGAACCCGCGCCATCAGCTTGTTTGATAAAGGCTTTACTGCACAGAAAGCAGCTTGATACGTTGGATTTCATCACCTTTTCAAAGCGATCCAATTCAATATCAACCAATGGTGACTGGGTAAACAAGATCCCTGCATTATTGACTAAGTGAGTCACTGGACCTAGCTTGTTACGAGCAATCTCGAATAAGGATTTCACGTCCGATTCAACAGACACATCCGCACGCACGCTTATCGCGGTTCCGCCTTGTTCGCGAATCTCGTTCACTAGATCTTCAGCTCGCGACTCATTGTGTATAAAGTTAACGCATACGGCATAGCCTTTACTGGCCAACAATTTAGACGTCGCTGCGCCAATACCTCGGCTTCCGCCTGTTACAATCACTACCTTGCTCAATGAAACCTCCTAATACCACTTGTTTGTTATAACCTGATTTTTCGATGCACCTGATTGTTCGATATAAGCTGATTATTCGATACGACCTGGTTGTTCGTTACAAACTGATCGTATCGATACAAACTTAATTGCTCGATACAACCTCAACCCACTGCGATCGCCACGCCGGCGCTTCAAATGGGTCTGGCCAAAACTCAGTTTGCTTTTGAATAAAACCATCAACCACCGTGTGAAAGGTAATCACTCGGTCTTTCAATACACTGTCAGTAACCGAAACGTCTGTTACTACGGTATTACCCTCACAAACAATTGAATTGAGGGTGAATTCCCAAACACCATTGGCTGGGTATTCAGCGTTGATTGCCGTGAAGTTGTGGCGGCCTACCGTCAATTCAGACGACTGAGGCCAAAAGCCTTCAAAATCTGCGGCCAGCCATTCGCTTGCCTTGGCAAAATCGTTGCTGCGCATTGCATCCCAAAAACCTAATACCACTTGTTTTGGTGTCATTATTCTTCCTTAAATTCATTCAGGTGTAGTGATTTTTATACGTACTTGCCGATGATCGTTAAAAGATCATCGACATGGTTGGCAATATAATCGGGCTTGGTTTGCCAGTTTTCAGGCTCAGATCGGCTATAGCCGGCGGCCACGGCAATCACTTTTGCGTTCTTACCCAATGCTGCTTCAATATTGCGAGCAAACTGTGTGTCCGCTTCATGGTCACCGATGTACATCAAACAAAGCTCGTTAGACTGATCGGCGCCAAATATGTTCTCAACACATTTCACGCCACCAAACGGGTGTGGCTTTTGGTGGCCGTTCGAGACATCGTCATAACCCACGACCGATTTAAAGAAATCGCCAATGCCATAACTGTCGAGTACACCACGAATATTCAATTGAGAGTTTTGAGAACAAATCCCATGAGGAAGATGAGCAAACTGACTTACCACAGTGTTCATCCCGTCAAACAAGGTGACAGCAGTTTGATTTTTCTCTTGATGCTCTGCCCACATTCCACCGGCGATCAACATTTCATCATGCGATAGGCCGTAGTAGTCGACATACAAGGCTTGCCAGTTTTTTGCGCCGTGGTTGGCTTCGTGATAAAGCGCCTCACTCAACAAATATTTTGGTAAATTATCACCGGACAAATGTGGCGCGACCACAGAGATAATGTCTTTGGTGATTGCGATATTTTTCGGAACTGAATTGACTAAGGTTCCATCGTAATCCCACAGAATGGCATCTAACTTCATGGGGTATCTCGTTGTTTAAATTGACGATTTTAATTTATCACTTGAAGCCCTGTTAAGGGAAATCTTATTGTCTTGAGTTTCAAAATTAGTCTAATTAGAACAAAGCTATAAAACAAATAATTGCTGGCAAACAAAAACCAACAATCTTTACTCACATCACTGCTTTATCAATTGGAATATATGCGTATAATCCCCCGCTCTATAACGCTACCTAGCATAGGAATAGCGTCATCCCAAATTTTGTGAGTACCCAATGTCGAAACTATTTTTCAAAGGCCGTATCGAAACAAGACAGAACCACGTTCTTGCTGGCTACAATGTAAACCGCGATGTTAAAGTGGGTACTGAAGAGTCACCAGTTGCGGTAATGGTTCAAACTGAAGCTCGTAAAGCAGAAGTTGAAGCAATCGCGGCCGAGCATTCAATCTTTGTTACTGTATCTGTTGATGCAACTAAAGAAGAAAACACGCTTGAGTTCGACACGTTGCTAAATAAGCCAAAAACAATGACGTTCGAAAAGACACCTAACCGTAACGACCCATGTTCTTGCGGTAGCGGTAAGAAATACAAGAAGTGTTGTGCATAAGACTTCTCACTCAAACTGCCAATAGCACGCTGAGTTAAGTAATGCCTAACGGGAAGATCATTGAGGTCTTCCCGTTTTTATTTGTCCAAGCCAAACTCAGTCTAGATTGTCTGGTGTTCGCAAATTGGTTCCACACTTTATACATTTATAATCACCGGTTCCGCCGCTTGAAGCTAATGACGATAAAATCATTCCCAGCAACCCTGGCTTCTTTACATCTTGTGGCGCTTTTTCGGCTTGGTTACTGAACATAGTGTACTTATGCAGTGTAAGTTCCTTACAGTTACAGCAGAACGCTCTCGTCTTCTCACTTCCATACATAATATCTATAGCCTTAACTTAAAGCACAAATTCAACACATGGCAAATATGCCACATGTTGAATTAAATCTAAATATTTTCATGAAGTTATGAGCAAATTAAAGCGTTTCAAAGAAAGGTAAGCTCTCACCTGTTAAGTGACGTGTTGGCGGACAAAGTTATTCAATTCAGTCACGCTTCTGATGATGTAAACCTCTTTCTCTTTAGCGCGCAATTCTAACTGCGCTCTAAAGTCATCATTCCAAAATTTAGGGCACAGCTTTAGTGTCTTATAACTTTGTATCGTGCCTTTTATCACTGAACTTCCATCAGGCCAACCTTCAGGTTTAACAAATAAACCTTTGAGCATTCTCTTAGTCACAAACCAGTAGCTAGTTGAATAAGGAAGGTCGATATAAACCAAGGTATCAGCTACATCTAACCGTGTGTTAAACGAGCCTAGAGGGCCAAAACCATCGATGATCCAGCGTTCTGACTTAAGTATGCTCTCATGAGCTTGCTCGAATACTTCACGTTCAACAAACTCTCCGTTGGCCTTATAAACAATAGAGTCCAACTGGTGAAGCTCTATCCCTGTAGCTAGAGCTAACGCCTTGCTGATTGTGGACTTTCCACTCCCAGGCTTGCCAAAAACCGAGACCTTTTTCATATGACTTCCTCTATTCAGATAAAACCCATAAGACAGCGACAAAAAACCCACCTTACGGGTGGGTTTGATAAACAAAGCGCATCAACAATCCCACCATTCCTATGGAATGATGGTAATTCGTTGGTTAGATGACGCTAAATTCAGTTTCATAACACTACTTTTATATATTGTTGCTTAGTTGTCAATGCAGCCAAACGTTGATTGGGAAGCTATATCATCGTCAAGTCGCACCCATTAATGGTCTAAATGAGTGCTTATTGGCTCGGTTATTCAGCTTTCGCCACTGTCGCTTCTGAAAGCTTGCTTAGTACACCCGATATCTTCTTAACCACTTCGTCACAGCCATTGATTGCGTGACGCTCTACCAAGTAATTAGGATCGTTGTAAGATAGCCATACTTCTTTATTAGAATCCTCAGTGACTAACACCTTCTGCGGTAAGTCTATCGCGACATCTTGAGCGCATTGCATTAATGGTGTCCCTACTTTTGGGTTACCAAAGATGATGACTTCCGTTGGTCTCAATTCAAGATCGACCTTACTCGCATTTTTCTGATGGTCGATTCTCGCAAACAAGGTCAAACCTTTGCTTTTGGCGATTTCTTCAAAGCGGTCAGCAGTCTCTTTCACTGAGTAATTACTTTGGTATTTAATCAAACCATCAGAAGCCGCAGCTGAAAATGATGCCGAGAGTAAAATGGCGCATAGTGGTAGTAATTTTTTCATCGTCACCTCTGAGATTTAACCTAATCAAACTTACATTCATAGCGCCACTTCCAAAATCAGCGACGTAACCCATGTCAGTATAGACGCGTTTCCATTCTCAGTTTGCAGAGAGGATCACTTTTCTAATGCGTCTTATTATCATCAGTTTAGGCTAACTCGACGCTAACCATTGGCTTTGAAGCTTGAATGTCTGGTCATCAAAATCAATAGTGCCTTGCACACCTAGTGGCGTGACTAGCATAGGATGGGTGTGGCAACTGTCGAAGCCATACAGGATCGGGACATTTTTACCGTTCAACACTTCAAGAAGTACATCGAGGGGTGTTCGCCCTGTCCCTTTGTCATCAAAGAGCTCATGTTTGCCGAGTACAATAGCGCCTACTTTATCGAATACTCCGCAAGCCAATAAGTGTGCGAATGAACGCTCTACCGCTTCAATGCCTTTTAGTGAATCTTCAATAAGGAGAATATCGCCAGGCTGAATTTCTGGCATGTATTCACTGCCCCAAATCCCCGCCATGGTACTCAGATTGCCACCAATCACGCGACCGCTTACTTGACCTATTCCCATGAAGTGCCATTCGTTATTGTAAACTGGCTTTGCCGAATCTTGAGTTTCCCAGTCGTGTTTGATGTCCGTCCAACTCTCAGGCATCGTGTACTGATGTTGGCTTGAATCCGAACATAAGATGTCAGTAAATGATTGGAAGGTTTCGTCGACTAACGGCGGGAACTCACCAAATGACGCGACGAGTGCTGGACCATAGAAAGTCACCAATCCAGTTTTGGCGTAGATGCCTAACAGTAATGCGGTGGCATCTGAATAGCCGACGATGATCTTAGGGTCGTTTCTAAGGGCATCATAATCGATGTATGGCAACAGTGAGTTGCTGTTGTTACCACCAATGGTCGACATAATGCAGCGCACGTCTGGGTCTCGAATGAGCTGGTTGAGTTCTTCGGCTCGTGCTTGAATGGAACCAGAACGATACCCTTCTGACTCTCCAGTTAACGAACCTTCAACCAGAATGAAGCCCTGCTCTTCCAAATAGCGTTTAGAACGAGCAAACCGTTTAGGAGCAAAGACAGTTGCAGGCGATGACGGTGAGAAAAATCCGATTTTGTCACCGATATTTAAAGTTTTTGGGTATATCACTCGTTTGTCCTCCATAACAAAGTAAGAATAATACGCCTGATTGAAACTCATTAATTATTAAAGCTAACTAGTTCTTTAAGCTAATTGATTTTGGGGATTAGCGCTCGAAAATTAGGGTTGAATCAAATTTTCATACCCAATTAATGCCACGACTTAGTCCCACACTTTTCACATTGGTATTCATAATCACTGTCGACATAAAAACCGGGAACGTTATTGTCACCTTTAAACAATAACGTCATCAGGTACTCCATCAACACGCCTAACTTCCATTGTTTTTTTTCAGATTCAGCGTCCGCTTTAGATTCAGCATCGGAAGAGTTAACTGCAAGGTGTGGGGTCAGTGCGTTGCACTGTTCACAGTGATAAGGGTGTTTAATATACTTATTATCAAGCATTTATATAAACCAACTAATATTTATAAAGTTTATGCATACTAACAACTTATCACTCGGTTCTCGAACTTATTGTTGTCCATTAGAGTTTTATTAGAAAGAAATGAGACACAAGATAATACCATGTGTCATGCATCTACTTTAATTGGCATTGCGGTGTTCAATAGCAGAACAAAAAGAGTAACCGTGTATCGTTTGAAATTTAGTTAAGCGCTTTAATTAGAACCGTGTATTTCCACAGGTTTGCTTCATCTTCTCCAAGCCCGATACTTGCTTCTCCACCCTCTTTATCAAGAATAAAAACAGGCATCTCACGACTAGACTCACCATTTTCATAATCGCATGACATTTTGGCCTCTAATAGAATAGCGTTAGCTTCATGCTTAGAAAGAACACCCGAATAAATGCATTCTTCAATTTGAGATGAGACTTCCTGTCCGAAAGAGTCGAACTTAAAGGTTGGGAAGTTGAGTTTTGATTCAGAATCCTCGATAGTGACCGACACTTGGTAATCGATCGCTTCAATATTGGTTGCAAATGCACTACCAGAAACACTAAGCAACAATAAAGCTAAAGCAGTGGTTTTCATGTGGTTCTTATTCCTTTAACAATGGGCTTGCTACGCTGAAGTAACACTATGAATTCTCGAGTTTAATTTAAACGTTGTTAGGTTGAAACTTCTTTGTCATTCCTTGGCAAGATAGTTAATTTTTACTTTAATAGCCCTTTGTCCGCAGCCCCTTCAAGTTGCACTTCTAGCTCTTTCCATAGAGCACGACTGCCTTTAGAAATACGCTCGCCATTAAAGGTCAGTACTTTATCTTTAGATATGTTGTGCTTCTTCCAGCTGTGACCGCCTCCATGGATGTTATGAAGCAAAGGTGGCACTCTATCGATCGCCTTACCAAATCTGGCTTCCGGTGACTCACCCGCTTCGAACTCAAGCCATAGATCCAAGTACTCAGTGCTTAAATGGCTCGGCAATGATTTCAGCAAGCGCTCGACGCAGTTTCTCTCTTTGAGCTTGTTTTCTTCGGTTTCACTGGCATAAATGATGGTGTCTCCGGCATCGATTTCCCCAAGGTCATGAATCAGCAACATCTTCATCACTCGCGTAATATCGATTTCTTCATTGGCATAGCCTTTCAACATGAGCGCGCTCAAACAGACATGCCAACTGTGCTCAGCGGAGTTTTCATATCGAGCCAATCCAACTGGCTTTGTTTGTCGATGAACATCCTTTAATTTTTCAATTTCGACCATGAATTGCAGAATGCCTTTTATTTCTTCCACGATGAGCTTCCTTAACTTAAGTTGATGATTTGGCGATACGGAGGGTTAACAGAGCTACAGAGAACCGTTACTCCCAATCAACCGACATTTTGTAATACGCGACACCCGATTTTTCAAATTCAGAGCCTTCTACAGCCATCCCAAACTTTTGATAAAAACCTAAAGCCGTTGTACGTGCATCGCACCAAAAGTATTGGATGTTTAAATCTTTGAGGTTAGAGATCGCATGCTCAATCACGTTGGAACCGATTCCCTGCCCTTGGAATTCAGGCAGCGTAGCAAACTTTCTCAACCTAGCTTCATTGTCTTGAATATAGATAGATGCGACACATACCAGCAGCTCACCAACAAACGCGCCGTAATGCGTTGCTTGTTCGTCATCTGGCACCATGCAAAACGACATCGGTTTATCAGGCCAAAGCACTTGATGCCTAACCGGAAGTACCTCAATCGCTGAAAGCTGTTTTATTTCCATATTCTCTGTTTAAACTCCCGACTTGATTACCCTTGTTGTAATTGCAGGGCTTGTTATTACTAAGCTTATTATTACCAAGCTTAGTAAGTCATTAAGTGATAACGCTCTAATCCCTCTCCCTCTGTGGACGAGATAACAAAGCCTTGCGACTGATAAAAGCCAATCGCATTTTCATTGGCAGTCAAACACTTCAATGTCAGACCAGAGTAATGTTGTTTGCTGGTATTGAGTAAAGCAGAACCAGCCCCAGAACGTAGCGTTCGCGGGCAAACATAGAGGTGATGGATGAAGCTTTCAGGTATCCAAATAGAGGCAAAACCTAAAACCTTATTGCCAGAAACAGCGACCCATATTTGCTCACCTTCTGTATCTAAGTCGAAATCGGATAACTTAAAACCGTTAGTATCAGCCCAATGAAAGGTTTTCTGTCTCGATTCTAAATAGATTGCCTGTAAAGCGGTTAAATACTTGGGATGATACTTTGTGACTTCCATGTCGCTCCTGTCAATCCGTATGACTAGAATTAGGGTTGTTGACTAAGCTATTCTACCTATTAGCCATAGGGTGTTCAGGGTTTAACTGAAGCAGATCCCACAAGTTACCGTAAAGATCTTCAAACACAGCAACGGTACCGTAGCCTTGCTCTTTTGGCTCTCGGACAAAGTTAATACCCAAAGATGTCATGCGTTCGTAATCACGCCAGAAGTCATCGGTGTTTAAGAATAGGAATACACGTCCACCAGCTTGGTTGCCGATGAAATCAAGTTGCTCTGGCTTGGAAGCTCTAGCAAGTAACAGGCTCACACCGGTTGAATTTGGTGGAGCAACAACAACCCAGCGCTTATCTTCTTCTGGTAGATACGTGTCTTCGATGAGATCAAACTTAAGCTTGTTTACATAGAAATCAAGCGCTTCATCGTAGTCTTTTACCACGAGTGCAATGTGGACAATATTCTGTTTCATAACATACCTTGTTGGGGTTTTAGCTGCGTGGAATGATGCCATGAAGCCGGCAAAGACACTAGGTGTCGTATCATAAATCGCAGTATCTCGTCCTTCACAATCTAAAGGCTATGTATCACCTATAATTCCCAGAATCCGAGCTCGACGCCACCTTGAATAACAATTGCACACATGCCGTGACGTGGTAACTCTACTGGCGGTACTGCGATTTCGGCGCCTAGTTTCTCGGCTGCATTTACTGCAGACTGAATATCCTCAACCAGCGTGTAATGTCGAACAGTTGGTTCTTCAGTTTCACTAAGCGGTGCTCGAATACCTATTACCCCACCATTAGATAGCTTTGCAGTGCGCGCCCCACCAAGGTTCACATCAGCACCACTGAATTTCACGTTATAGAGCTGAGCGTATGTTGCACAAACAACATCGACTCCTGGAGTAACCACTTCAAGGTATTGAACTTTCATCAAATTTCCTTTTCGTATTTTTTAAGACTCTTAATCTGCAGACAGCTGTGCAGGTATTTCTCATCAACAGTTAATCAGAACTAAGCGATTCGACCGCGCATGATAAATTGCGGGCCTGCTGCGCCACCTAAATACTGTTCATTGGTATCTTCGAAGCCACCTTTCTGATAACAGTTAAATGCTGCGGGATTTTTGCAATTCACGGTTAAATAAATCGACTCATACGCTGAGTAATTCGCTTGTAAATACGGAAACAATGCCTTCACCGTGCCTGTTCCTAAACCTTTACCTTGCTGATTTTTATCAAGCACAAAAGCTCTTAACCCAATGCTTCCTTCAGGGCAAAACTCATAAGAATCTGCGTAAGCGATATCAAGCTTAAAGAAACCAACAACTTCGTTATCAGACTTAATCACGTGCAAGTGCGTCGTTGCACTGCCGTCTAATAAAAACTCCGCAGCTGTGCCAGCGAACTTAACCTGTTCATCGGCGAGTTGGATGGCCTGAACTAACGCCATATGTGATTCTTCAAGCTTTTCGATAGCTATCATTGTTGTTCCTTCTATACAACACGCACGAAAAACCGACTAAAGCTCATCGCTAGTATCTCGAGAACCGTAGTTTGGGAAGTTGATATTAAGAACATTATTGTCCTCAAGAGTGAATAGCACACTTCCATTCTCTACACCGGTTTCGTTTCTATCTGAACAGCCGAGAAATAGCTCCCAATCAAACGAATATTGAAGTCGGTATTGATTCGAATTGATGTGTAGAACGTCTTTGATTTTAATGCCGTTCACCACATGTGCCATATCATCGATGTATGACAGATCTGGGATTAACTTTTCTTCAAAGTCACTCTTATGCTCGGTTAAGAAATTGAGTAGCTCAGAACATAACTCGGAGCCATGAACCAATGATTTAGACAGACTAGAAAACAACATTTCTAAATACTCCAAGGATTTTTTGATATTAGACGGATGCGCGCGAACCTGTTGCAAATTCAAGCTCAGCCAACGCTAACTTATAAGGCTAAACGTTACTATTATCCGAGCTATTAAACGAGTACATTCGAACTTCATCTCGAGGAAACCAGCCCAACTTTTCGTAAAACTGTTGAGCATTGATGTTGTCGTTATAAACAAACAAGTGAGTCTTGGGGATACCTAGCCCTGCAAGTGCGTTGACCGCCTCTGCGACAAGCTTACAACCTAACTTTTGCCCTCTGAAGTTGGCCGAGACAGCTAAATGTTGTAAATACCCACGACGTCCATCCGTTCCGACCAAGACAGCGCCAATGATCTCGCTGTTACTTTCAGCCACAAAACTCAGACCGGGGTTACGATCTAAATAGCTCGCAATGCTTTCTTTCGAATCGGAATCTCGAATACTCATGCCTTCTGTCTGGCACCACAACGCGATCACTGAGTCGTAATCTGAAATTGCCATTTCCCGAATGTTGACCACTCTACTCTCCTTGTTTAAGCAGGTACTTAGTTAGCCATGTTTCTCGTAGTAAGTAACCAATAATATTTATGTGTTAACGAATATCTTGGCTGAACCTAAAGAGATAACCGTCAGGAGTTTGAACGATGAACTGCTTCTGAGTCGCGATCGAATCCCCACATTGATAAGACTTTGACTCTAACGCTAAGTAAATAGAATCAGCGGCGCTTTCGTTAACTCTCTGATATAGAGGTTCGATATCGATAACATCCCATTGGAAGTTAACACCACGCCCTAACGGAAACTCCAGATCACCTGAAAGCCATTTTCGACTTTTTCCCGCAATCCCTTCAAGCATCACATCAACACCATTAAGCGTTAGATAAACAAACTCTTCATCTGGGCGCTCGTATTTCACTTCAAACCCCAACACATCGACAAAGAAGGATTTGCTCACATTAATATCGAAACAATAAAGCTCTGGAACTACTCGTAATGTCATGATTTACCTGTCTCATTATTTTATTGCTGATTAGTCATCTGCTTTTAATGCTAGAGGGCTATTGCGTTACTTTCTTTATTGGCTGACACACTAACAGCACGTAAAACAATGTAAAAGTAAGCACCATGGCACCTAAAGTGCTAAACCCTGCATAATTCATTGAAATCGAAACCGTAAAAGGGGCAATAAAAAAGAGTGAATAGTAATAAATAGTAAAAGGCTTCAATACTTGAGCGCATTGTTTACATGGCATGTGCTTGGAAGGATGTAGCTTCGATTTCTCTTTAATAGAAACCGACGCCCCACAATTTGGACACTTGAACATCGAACTTCTCCTTAATACGACCAAATCTACCGTTTCAATACTGCAAGGCGTAGTGAAAGTACCTTGTTAGTTGACTTAGTACGCTGCGCCGTTGATCTTACGAACTGGGATGCTTGCAAGCACTTCATTTTCGGCCATTCTCATGTTCACAGCCAAGATATCTGCGGAGCATTTCTCTGTCGTTACGTAATGCGTTAAACATCCACACAACTTGCAGCGATGAAATTCGACTTCTTTATCGCCCCAACAATAAAACTCAGTTTTATCGCTCAAGTTGATTTGAACTTGCTCCGGAGAAAAATACGCCCAAACGGCAGCATAACGACGACAGATAGAACAATTACACTCCCCGACTTCGTCTGGAAGCGAGCTCAGATCTAAGCTCACATTTCCACAGTGACACTTTAATTCCATTTGATTACTCCCTGTATTCACATAGCAACGGCCTAACAATTTGTTTTACTGCGCTAACTTCCCAAGGATGACCGGATCGTTAAGCAAATTCGTCAGAGGAAGAAACAGTGGTTCAGGTAACTCATCTAGTTTAAACCATTCCCATTGCTTACATTTATCAGGCTCAATCACCTGAGGCTCTCCGCTTGTGTCAGAAGCAACAACAAACAGCGTTATATAGTGCTTGTTCTCTTTCTCAAAAATATCATTGGTAAAAGTTAGCTTCTCAAATGCACTAACAACTAAGCCAGTCTCTTCGAGTGTTTCGCGTTTGGCACACTCTTCAATGCTCTCACCCCACTCAAGGTGTCCGCCCGGCGTTGCCCAAGTATGAGCCCCATGAGAACCAATTCGTTCTCCAAGTAGCACTCGCCCTTCACGTAGAATAACCGCAGCTACACCTACCCTTACTTCCTGACTCACTTAAAACTCCTTAACATTCTATCAATCAACCCCAAGGGAGCACTTTTACTTGCTGCCATCGGGCCTTATAACCAGCGGTCATTTTGTTGTAGTTCGCTTCTACCATTGCTCGCTTATTCGGTTTAATCAGCATATCAAACGCGTCCTCTACACCGTATGGTGCAAACAACTTGATATCGCCTGAATCATCCAGAGTAAACCCGATAGCAAACGCAGAGAGCCAAGACTCGATACCTTGCTCCGCACGTACGTACGGTTGAATGAAGCAACCGAACTTCTTAGCGTAATGCTCATGAATGGTCGCTTGGTTCTTTACGTCCACGTCGACACAATGACTTAACCGCGAACGAATGCGGTTTTTGAACTCATCTTCGGTGATAGCTGAGGTACTATTGAAATAGACAACATCGAAGTCTTTGACTTGGTCTAGAAGCGGTTTGTTTTCGATATCATTCCAGATGATTTGAGTGATAGCACCGCCTGCAATATAGAAGTTTGGCAAGCCCACCTCACGACATACGTTGGCTGTTTCGATTAGCTCAGGAACTTGTTGAATGAGGTTCTTTAGTTTTTGTTTATTCATCGTGACTTAAACACCCAGTAATGGTGCGTTTTGACAAAACGTATCGCCACTTCCCATATCGAACAAGATCTTTAGCGATTCAGTTTCAATATGCAGTGATAGTCCGCGCTCAACGGCTAAATCTTTCCTGTTATCCAGTCGAGAGTTATCAACCAGCGTCGTTATTTTCATAGTTCCCTTTTGATTCATTTACGAATCGCACATTGCCCAACGGAAATAAGGTCTTTGACCATCCATTCGCTCAACCTCTGCACCCAACCTTTTGTAGAAATCATGCGCTTTCTTATTATGTGGACTTGCCGTCCATGAGATGTGAGAGGCATATGATGACTCCGCTTGTGACTTTAAAGCCAACATAAGTTCACGGCCATACCCTTTTGATCTTTGATTTCCTGTAACCATTAGGTCGTCAAGCCAGATTGATGGCTCTCCACTGAAGGATGAATATCGATCGTGATACAGTGCGAAGCCAAAAGGCTCACAATTCCGTTCCAATATTAATGCATGGGCAAATGCGTAATCACCAAATAATGTGCGTTCGATTTTCTCTATAGTTGTCGAGATTTCACCACTAAACCCTTTCATACTCCGGTCAAAGTCAGCTTTTTGTTCAATAAACTCTAACAAGACACTTGAGTCTTCTTTCGTCGCAGTCCTTACGATCACTCTCTTCTCCATGGATGAATTTATTCGTTGTCGCCTAACGCCTGTTAATTGATGACAAATGCCACGCATTACAAATCAACTTGCTGCACCAATTAAGTTTTTTGTTTCGCAGACGTTATTGCTTTGGCTATCTTAGCCCTATGACTCGCTTCCCACTCAGCGAGTGTTAATGAAGCTTCGTCACTTGCTTTCTTTGAAGCCATTAGAAACACTTCATCTTTTCTTGATTTAGGAATAACGACAATACCCTCTACATCAGCAACAATGATATCTCCCGTAGAGACCTTTGCTCCCCCGCAAGAGATCGGAGCGCCCAATTCAGAATAGATCTCTTTCTTTCCCGGTACTGGATGAACACCTTTCGCAAAAACTGGAAACTTCATATCTGAAATTTCACTCAAATCTCGAATGACACCATCAATAATAAAACCTTTGATACCTCGACTCTTAGCGACTGCGCATACATTCCCACCGGCTACTGCATATTCGCTATCAACTCCATCCACTACAATGATGGAACCTTCTGGTGCTTCGTATATGGCTGAATGAAGCATTAAATTATCACCAGACGTTAACTGGACAGTAAACGCTTCTCCAAAAATTGGCGGCATTCCCTGCCAAAGAGGACCAATACTAAAATTAATAAAGTGGTCGTTACTTAGTATGTTTCCGTAATCGGTTGTCGCAAGTTTTGAAAAGTCTGACTTCATATTTTCACTCCATGTTTGAATGAAACCTGCCGGTCTATGTATGTTGCTTTATCTATTTAGGCTACCCGCTTAGTTTCTTAGACATATTGAAACCGGTAATCTCAAAGCCAACTTCTTTATACAACTTAAGCGCCCGCTCATTATGATATGCGACCCTCAGTTTTATTTGATTGATACCAATAGCGAGTAATTGGGTCTCTAACGCAGAAATGGATTGAGTACCATAACCTAGACCTCGATGTTCATTCGAAATGAAGAAGTCATAGATAAACGTAGATTTATCCCCAATATTTACTGAGTGCCATAGGTAACCCACAAGCTTACATTCACCATCGACTTCAGCATCAATGCATAATAGCGAATGCTCATTGCCCTCTAGTCCATTAGGGAAGCTGCGATGCAAGTCCTTCTTTGCCAATTCGACTGCAACGTCTAAAGAATGCCCATAGTTTCTAGCTATTTCCTGACTGTAATCGTCAATAAAATACTGACAATAAGCTGGATATTCGTCTTGGCGCATTCCTCTAAGTACTACCATGTTCATCCTTTATAAACGTTGAATTCAATTAGTAACATAACGCCCGCTTGAGCAGATGGCAACGCTACCAATGCTCTCAAATTTAACACCTAACCCACTTAGGTTAAAACGAGTGGAAACACCAATACCGCCGCATGCCCAAAATGCCACGCGTACCGAATCGCGCCTAAGTTGTTTGTGATAACTAAACATCTTCGTTTACTCGCAGCTTAACTGGTCTACTGACACTTTCTGTGTCTAACGAAGGTTACAACCAAAGCCAGCAACGCAAGTAACTCAAAAAGCCAAAATAGAGGAATAAGCCCGAATGGCTCAACCAACACACCATTTTCATCTACGTATGAACCGATGGTGTTATAAGCAATGAAACACAAAAGACCACTAACGCAGAAAAGGAAACTGATTTTATACTTACGGAGAAAATTCATCGGAGCCTCAATATTTGAATATCTAAAATATCAGACACTTTATAAGAGAGCATGGTTCACTCCAATAAGCATAATTGGATAGACGTGTTATCGCCGCTTGAAGTGGCTGACATCACTCTTATATACCGAAATGGATGATAAACACTTGTTATGTGCTTTTTATTGAGGCCTATCTTCTGGGTTATCACGATACCAAGCTTCGAGCAGTTCCCGACCATAGATGACTTCTGTCTGCATATGCATGTAAAGAAGGAATGCAGCCAATAGAAAACTAACTCCATTCAACCACCTTAATGCTTGTTTACGCTCTGCATCATAGAAAAACATACTGACACCAACAAGCAAGAAAGGGTAACAACCTATAAGAAGTAACAACCAGCCAAGGTAACTTGATATTGCCATATCCGTCATTTCCGCCCCCGAAGAGCCATTAGAAAACTCAGTGTATATTAGAGTAACTATTCAGCTATTCGGAGTTCACACAATCGAGTTTCGAGGCACTTCAAATTGGGGGTTGAGGCTGGGAGATTAAGCGTGAACAACGCTACCACCTGACCGAAACCATTGCACCGCAAACACAAAACTCGACCGAAACTAAAAAATGCCGAGCTTTGTGAATTAGTCTTAAGCTAATAAAAACTAAGTGCTACTCTCTACTTTCAAAGTAGGCAAAAACCTCTGCACCAGTCATATTTTGTGTTTCATTTTTAAATTCGTAGTATTCAGGCTTTTCATCGATGAATATTTGATGAGTTAACTTGTAGTCATCCCCAGGCATCAATAACCCGACAGGAAGGTGATACTGATTATTTGGCACCAAAAAGTAAAACAAGTGCGTACCACATTTACCGCAGAACCCCCTCTCAGCCCAATCGGATGACTTATATCTCACTACATTTGATTCACCTGATATTTTAACTGAGTCAGCGCAATCAATGACTAACATCGGACCGCCAGACCAATTTCTACACATACTACAATGACAAGCCCCCAATTCATTACTGGCGTACTCTACTTCCAACTCAACCGAGCCACATAGGCACTTTCCTTTACCTTTCATGAATCCTCCAATCTTTGTAATGTGTGTAAAATTAATAACAGCTAACGCTTTTTATACCGATGACTTAATAAGAAAAGGCTATTTTTTGTTTCCCTTATCCGACAGATACGCGGCATACTTTTTAGAGATCCATTTATGAATATGAAGCCCTGTTTTACGAAAAAGATACAAATCTATAGCAGCTAGAATCACCAAACCGATTACAGTTCCCATGATAAAACCTCCGTGCACACTGAAATGCCACTCTAACAAATAGTTAAGAAAAGCACCGTGAACCTAAACAAACTATTAATACTAGATATCGATGGTTACTTTCACTCGGGGAGAATGACGAGGCAACGCTTAGCCAAACTGTGAGTGAATGTGTGCCATGTCTGAGCGAAGCGAGTTCGGCACGCGTTTACGAATCAGATTTAGGCGCCTCGTTATATGTTTTACTTACTAATCTGCCAAGCAATTACACCACTAGCAATAAGTAAAAATATACCTATCAATCCGACATTAACGGCAAAACTTACTTTATTACTTTATTACTTTCGTCTTGAAAGTCATTGGTTCGGGACACAAGTTCACGATGAATCATTAACGACAAAAAGTCTTGATTAGCTGGATTGTTACCATCAAATGTAATGCCGGCCAATACAACAAGTAAAACACCGCTATATGCAATGTAGTCAACCAAGTCTATTGTGGATAGGTAATTAAAAAAATTGCGAGAAATTAGCAGAGCTACTGAAATCACAACAAGATAAGCTAAAATCCCTTTGAGAAAACTCTTCATTGAAACTCCCTGTACATATAACAGCTATCAGACAGAAAATTCTGCACTTAAATACTGACTAATTCTGTCTAGCTTCTAATATGCACAAGTAATATACAACTAAGCCATTGCATAACAATGAGTTATGTCACAGCTAATTTCAGGCGTGTGAAAAATCGCTTACTTTAGTTCATCAGGAATGCGGTGGTCTTTGTGGTAATACTCTCGATCGCGTTCGTTGATTTCGCGTACCACGCAGCATGGGTTTCCGACTGCGACGACATTAGCTGGGATGTCTTTGGTGACTATGCTGCCCGCTCCGATAACCGAGTTTTCACCAATGGTGACACCGGGAAGTACGACAGTGTGTGCGCCAAGCCATACGTTGTTGCCAATACGAACAGGAACATTGAACTGCGCTGCTTTTAGCCTGAGTTCTGGGCTGATGGGATGTGTGCCAGTGGCGATGGTCACGTTAGGCGCAATCATCACGTTGTCGCCGATGAATACGTCTGTGTCGTCGACCAGAGTTAGATTGAAGTTAACGTATACGTTGTTGCCTAAGTGGGTGTGACGCCCCCAGTTCGCGCGTAATGGCGGCTCGATGTAGCAGCCCTCACCGACTTCGGCGAACAGTTGCTTCATGATTTGCTGTCGTTTATCGCCTTCGCTCGGACGAGTGTGGTTGAAATCGTATAGCACTTCTAAGCATTGAATTTGCTCAGCAACCAAATCAACGTCGTCACAATAGTAAACGTCTTGGCTGTGCATTTTAGCCTTTATATCCATGTTTGAACCTATTTGATCATTGCCTTATGTCGGCATAAATAAAGAAACAGATGAATAATTTGAAGTTTTCACTGGCCTCAATGCAAGTTGGATGAATTAACGCGGCCTGATGTTTTCAGCCACACGCCACAGCACACCACTTGGGTCAGTGATACAAAACTCAAGCATTCCCCAAGGCTGCTCAACAACCTCGGAAACAGTAACTTCAAATTCCGACACTACATTAGAGTTTTGGATGTGTTGATACCAACTTTTTACGTCTTCAACCAGCAAGTGCATCATGTAATTGTGACAGTGCGCAGGTTCATAAAAATTTTGCAGAAGGAAGGCACAACTGCCGTGTCGTAGATAGGTGATATCGTGAAATTCAGACATCACTTCGAAGCCGATTGACTGGTAAAAACGTTTAGATAAATCGAAGTCTTTCGTGGGTACGAAAGACTTAATTTCTGAGACTTTGAGGTTTTCCATCCTACATCCTTATAGGGTTGATATTCTGCTCCTGCCACGCTTAACGCCTTAAGTGGTTACAGCGTTTATTCAGAGCCCTGCTGAAATGAGTCGACTTCGGCTTGGGTTAAATAACGCCACTGGCCTGCTTCAACATCTAAACGAACATCACCAATCTGTTCACGGTGAAGGCCAACAACGCGATTCCCTACCGCGGCAAACATTCGTTTTACTTGATGAAACTTACCCTCTGTAATGGTCAACAGCACTTCTTTACTGGTAATCACTTCGAGCTCTGCCGGACGCGTCAGTTTTTGCTCGCCTTGCAATTGAATGCCCGCTTTGAACTTGCCAGCGACATCGTCTTTGATATCTCGTGACAATGTCACGCGATAGACCTTCTTACATGACTTGGTTGGCAGCGTGATATTGAATGACCAGCGCCCATCATCGGTAATCAAGACTAAGCCTGTTGTGTCTGCATCTAAGCGCCCTGCGATGTGCAGTTCTGATGCTTTGTCTACCTCGATGTAGTTAAACAGCGAAGGATAAACCTCATCGATATTGGAGCAAATAGTACCCGCTGGCTTGTGCATTAAAAGGTATCGAAATTCTCGCAACTTAAGAAGCGTACCATTTAACAAGATGGTGTTGCTTTCATGAACCTGAGTCGATTCATCGGTGACTGTTTTATTGTTTACGTTCACCTCGCCATTATGGATGTTTTCAATCGCTTCAGGCTTGGTTAGGTCAGTGCTTTTACATAGGTATTTATCAAGGCGCATTAATCGTCAGCACCACATTTTGCGCATGGCTTGTAGGTACGTTCGCCTTGAGCAATCACCACATAACCTCGAACGCAGTTATCACATAGCGCTAACTTTGGGTAAGCGTCTTTCTGTTTCTTTGCGTTGATATCGCCTTCGGTGGTGTATACGGTTCTCATTTCTATGCCTTATTTTAATAACTTACTAGGCGCAAATTGTATCACTGTTTACAGCCTTGTTTGGAGTGGTGTTAGGTAGTTAAAGTCATATTAAGTACTTCTATTTTAGGCTCCTTCCCGAAACCGTTTAACCATGAACAACAAAGTCAACGTGCCACGCCTATCAGTGGTAAAATGATAAAAGCTCACCAACCAATGAAGTCACTAATGAAAAATTGTAATCAATGCGGGAAATGCTGTATCAAATACGGAGATGGTGACCTTGCCGCAACGCAAGAAGAGATTGATTTGTGGGAGTTGTTCAACCCAGACATCTTTGAATATGTTCGAGGAAGCGAGATATGGTTTGACCCTGAATCTGGCGAACGTTTAACTCGCTGCCCTTTTCTGGAGCTGGTTCCGACGAAAGACACCAAGGCTCAAGCCAAGTACACCTGTAGTATTTACTTAGACCGACCAGAAGATTGCAGACACTATCCAAGCCTGATTAATGAGATGGTACGAGATGAGTGTGAAATGATTGAGGTGGTGGATCTACAAGATACGAAAAAAGCTCAAAGAAAACTCGACATTCTGATGAAAGACAGTCGCCCTTCAAGCTTTTCATAAGCACTGATCTATATAAACAGTCGTTTTGTATTAACGAACCATTATTTACTGATAAGTGGTAAATACTGGTTCTCTTCTAACCAATCAAGCGCAACCAGTGCCGCCAGTGAACATACTGCTCTGTCGTTGCCATCCACAAACTTAAGCTCTTCAATTTCGGCATCTGGAGACAGTTCGCCAGTATAATCAGCAAGATAACAAGTCAATTGCACCGATACGCCTTCTGCTTTACCGTCAGCTTGGCCTGTAAACGTCTCAACGTATTTGATGGAATCAGGCACCAAATCTACCGAGATCTCTTCTTTGATTTCGCGAACCAGTGCTTGCTCATCACTTTCGCCAGCTTCACGCTTACCACCCGGTAGATAGAACAGTTCTTTGCCTTTTGATCTCACCATCAACAACTTGCCGTCTTTGATGAATATCCAAGCCAGCTTATCAATTACCTTATGCATGTCGTTAGACCTTATTTCTGTTTTAGTTCTCGTTATTACTGAATCTGGCCGCGTTATTAGTCACGACCAAACCAAGCCTGCGTATGTTACACGCTGGAATGAATATACTCTATTGAATCGAATAGGAAATATCATAGTCAAAACAAAAAATGACAGCCTTTAAGCACAATGCTCATCAACTGTCATTGGCGATGTTTACGAACTACTTCTAGCTGCCCGCGAATAGTATCAATCGACTAGCCACTGAAGCGCAGAGTCATGCTCTTCGAATGACTTTATCTCACCGGACACAAACCAGCCCCCTACTTTTGAAGCGAATTCTTGCCAGCTTTTATCACCATAAATCGCGATTTTGTCTATCTTCGAATTGAGCTCTAATCCCAATTTGAAATCATCCCAAGCAGCACGCAACTCCCATCCCGTTAAAGTGGAGATGTCGACAAGCATCTTGAGTTCGGATGAATCGAGTTCTTCTAGCGTGGTATTTAGAATTGGCATCATTGCTTGATAGTCATCATGTGTGAGTTTACCTTTCGCTTTAAACACAACAATGGTTTCACCACTAACACGTTCAATTCCAAACGATATTCCGTGACGTTCGATATTCATAGCCTAGCCCTCATAGTGGAAACTAGACTTAGCTTAGAGGATTAAATAACAAAGAGATGAGAAGTTGGCGTCAAAACGGACAAGCGCTTTATCTGAACTTAATATCAAGTAGTTAATCGCACTTCTCCAACAGTTCGCTTAGGGATTGAACTTGCATGACATTCGGATGCTCTGACTTAAGCTCAACTCCTTCCGTATTCAACCACACCGCTTGCAAACCCGCTTCAAGTGCTGGGTAAATGTCTTTCTTTAGGGTGTCACCCACCATTGTGATGTGTTGTGGTTCAACACCGAGCTTAGAAATGATGGCGGGATAGAACTCCGGTTCGAACTTAGAAAAGCCAATGCTCGCCTTACAAAAATAACCCAAGATATATTGAGACAAGCCAACACGCTCAAAGGCTCGAATGATGTCGTTTTTACTTGAATCACCGGCATTGGTGGCAACATAGACTTGATGATTTTTGGAGAGTTCAGCAAGTAATGCACGAGCACCACTCACTTCTTGTACGGTTTCCCAGTCACACATCTTCCCTTGTGCGTCTGAGAAATCGACCATCAGCGTATTGCCCCAGTCGAATAAGACTATTTCTGTTAATTCGATTAGCTTTGTCATCTTGCCTCCTGCATTAGTCATCGCGCCTTTATAGGCCATCTCTTTGATAGGACAGAATGTTGTCGAAGGCGATATCGAAGTAGAGTTCGTAGCTATTTTGTTCAACATAGCCCAAATGTGGAGTCGCAGTAACGTTTGGTAAGGACAATAACGGTTCGGTGTCTGTTGTTACTGGCTCACAATCGAACACATCAATAGCGGCAGTTTTGGTCGTTATCTCGCGTAGTTCATGATACAAGGCCATCGGTTCGACTAACTCGGCACGGCTGATGTTCACAAACAGTGAGTCCGGCTTCATCAAGCTAAGGTAGTGTGCCGTAACACATCCTCTGGTGACATCATTCAAACGCAAATGCAAAGAAAGCACATCAACTTCTCTAAAGAAGTCTTGTTTGGTTGTTGCGGCTTCGAAGCCATCTGTTTGTGCTTGATCGCGTGAAGCTTTGCTACCCCACACTACGACAGACATCCCAAATACTTGGGCATATTGTGTAATGCATTTTCCGATTTTTCCGTAGCCCCAAATACCTAGCTTCAAGCCCTTCAAAGTTCGACCTAACCCTAGCGAGCCAGAATCCTGCCACTGGTTCTGTTTAAGGTTTGAAGCGTAAGTGGGAATGTGGCGCGATGCAGCCATAATCAACGCCCAGCATAATTCAGAGGGTGCGACTGGCGAGCCTCGGCCTTCTAACACAGTAACACCAAATCGTTCGCACATTTGCGGGTCGATATGGTTACTCACTTTGCCCGTCTGGCTAATAAGCTTGAGGTTTGGGAGTTGCGATAACAAAGTTTCGGTGATCTCGGTTCTTTCACGAATGAGCACAATGGCTTCAAACGAGTCCAACTTAGCGACGAGCTCTTGCTCTGAGTAAGTCTCGGTAAATACAGTGACATCGTGTTGTTCGAGTTTGTTGAAGCAATCGAGGTCTTTAACAACGTTCTGGTAGTCATCCAATATCGCTATTTTCACATCACTCTCCTTGTGATTGTTAGTTATCTTGTATTGTTCAAACGAAGACTAAAGTGCCATGCCTCGTGATTCAACATGGCACTCACTGGGGAGTTCACTGTTGATAAACCACTTTGAAACGCTCTAACATAAGTAACATGTCTTCACTTGGTGAGATCTTGAGTTCTTCACATTCACGTGAGAAGAAATTCCAGTGTGCTTTTCTCCACCATTCTAGTGTTTTGTCACCCTCGCCTTCTGCAGCAGCAAACTCCGCACTCACTTCGTTGTATTTGCACGACGACACCGACGTGATCTCAACAATACAGACGGGCTCACCATCCCAATCGGTGACGACTTGCAAGTGACCAACTATGGGTTTCGTCTCGCCTTCATGGGTATACCAGTGTTCAAGGCCGCAGGACGCCTGTTTTTCACCTTTCAAAATCAACTGCGCGCAGAGGTTGGCGTTGTACTCGTCGGCGCAGTAATAATCAGCACTAAAGGAGGTGTATTGCGAAGCAACGTCTGCTGGCAATGTGTTGAGGTAGCTATCAAGATAAGCTCTACTTCTTTTTTCCATGATCTTTCCAAATTCAATATTAAGTTGAGCCGATAAATACTTATAGATTAAGCATTTGACTGCATCGGAAGTAACCTATCAAGTCAGGTTATTGCTGTAAACCGAGTGAATATCAAAATGTGGGCTGAGAAAGAAGAATATAGGTTGGATTTCGAGGCCAGTACCAGAAGAGCCAAAAAGTAAAAAGAGCTAAAAGCGCCTTTAGGCTGTGCTTTTAGCTCTTCGTATTTCGTTACTAGTACCTCGTAACTGAGCAGGAAATTAACGTTTTAAGAAGTCGACCGCTTTGTCCGGAAAGTCGGTAAACACACCATCGACTTTTACTTGATTGTAAAAGACATCCAACATGCCATCAAAATTATCGGCATAAGCTGGGATTCTCCCAGGGTCAGCACGGAACGTGTAGGGGTGAACGTCTAAGCCCGCGTCTTTTGCTGACTTCATTAATGGCTTAATAATGATGTTATCTTTGGTCGATGCATCGTCCACCAACATAGGTTTCCATGGGCCAATACCATCAGCATAGCTAGCGACTTTTGCCATTCCGCCCTTCTCAAACATCCAGTCATAGCTGTACGGCGTCGCTTTATCGCCCTTGTAAGTCATGGTTTCGTTCCAGTCTGTGTAAGCCATCAACTGAACGAGCTTAAGATCCATTTCCATCGCAGGCATTAATTCATCGTTAATACGTTGCAACTCATTGGCATCAAAACACTGTAGATAGACCTTGTCGTCTTTTGATAGATAACCATATTGCTGCAAGGTGGCAAGCACAGCTTTCGAGATATCTTTGCCTTCATGACGATGGAACCAAGGTGCTTTAATCTCAGGATAAATGCCCACGTCATAACCGAGCGTCTTGTTTAGACCTTGGATTAATTCAATTTCTTCCGCAAAGGTAGCGACACGAAAATCAGACTGCCACATTGGGAAGCGCGTTGGGAACCCAGCCACTCGATTACCTTGGTCATCTAAGTTAAAGCCTTCAGTCACTTTTAATGATTTGATCTCGGCAAGCGTAAAATCAATCGCGTAATAGCGGCCATCTGCTCGTGCACGGTCTGGAAAGCGGTCAGCAACATCAGTGACGCGATCTAAATAGTGATCATGCAAAACCACCAATTGGTCATCTTTGGTCATCACTACATCTTGTTCGATATAGTCAGGTTTCATTGCGTAAGCGAGTGCTTTAGCCGGTAATGTGTGCTCGGGCAAATAACCAGAAGCACCACGATGTGCAATCACTAAAGGATCGGCGAACGCATTTGCAGATAAGCTAAGAGCTAATAAAGTCAGAGACAGTGACGTTGTTTTCATTATTGTTTCCCTTGATAAAACAGAAGCAGGATATACCTGCCTCTGTTGTTTATTAGTATGACGTTGTCCAGTTAATGAACTACTGAGTTAATGCTTCTTTCTGTTGTTCGAGTTCTTTTTGTTTGTGGTGTTCACGCTCTCCTAAGAAGGCATAAAGCAGACAAATTATTGAAGCAACACAAGCACCGACCAAGATAATGAAGCCGCCATCCCAGCCGTAATGGTCAACCATAAAACCAAGCACGGCATTGGCAGCAACTGCGCCACCTAAGTAACCAAACAAGCCAGTAAGACCCGCAGCCGTACCTGCCGCTTTCTTAGGTGCAAGTTCAAGTGCATACAAACCAATTAGCATTACTGGTCCATAGATAAGGAAACCAATCGCGATAAGTGCCAGCATATCAACCGTTGGGTTACCTGCCGGATTTAGCCAGTACACTAATACAGCGACAGTAACGAGAACCATGAACAGGATCCCTGCTGGTGCGCGTCGGCCCTTAAACAACTTATCTGAAATCCAACCACACAGTAGCGTTCCAGGAATACCTGCCCACTCATACAGGAAGTAAGCCCAAGACGATTTATCTACTGAGAAGTCTTTTGCTTCTTTTAAGTAAACTGGAGCCCAATCGAGTACGCCATAGCGGATAAGGTAAACAAACGCGTTAGCAATCGCGATTGACCACAGTAACTTGTTAGAGAAAACGTACTTAAAGAAGATCTCTTTCGCCGTCATTTCTTTCTCATGGGACGTGTCGTAGTCGTCTGGGTAATCGTCTTTGTGTTCTTCAATCGGTGGTAAGCCACAAGATTGAGGTGTATCTCTTACGGTGAACCAAACAAAAATAGCAACGAGAGTGGCAAAAAATGCAGGAACATAAAAAGCGGTTCGCCAATCATCGTTAAAAGCCCACAGTCCCAATAAGAACATTGGGCCAATCAAGCCGCCACCCACGTTGTGAGCAACGTTCCATACCGATACGATCTCACCACGTTCTTTACGCGACCACCAGTGAACCATGGTTCGTCCACAAGCCGGCCAGCCCATGCCCTGAAACCAACCATTCAAGAACAATAGAATAAACATTGCAGTGATGCTGCCTGTTGCCCATGGCATGAAACCAAAGCAGAACATGACCAACGCCGACATTAACAAGCCGCCACTGAGGAAATAACGAGGGTTAGAACGGTCAGAAACGCTTCCCATCAAAAACTTAGATAAACCGTAAGCGATGGATACTGCTGCTAAAGCAATCCCTAGCTCTCCTCGACTGTACCCTTGCTCAATCAGGTATGGCATCGCCAAACTGAAGTTTTTGCGGACTAGGTAGTAACCGGCATAGCCAACAAAGATGCCGAGAAAAAGCTGCCATCGTAATCGTGTGTAGGTGCTATCGATCTTATCGGTAGATAAGCGATCGATATGCGCCATAGGTTTGAATATTCCAAACATAGGAACCTCATGTGTATTGGGCGATAGAAATAAAATGCTCGAACGAAAAAATTTAGCGCTCATTCGAAAGCCTGGGAATTGTATGTGCTTCAGGATTATTTTCTGTGATAGAGATAGCCATTAACAATAAATAACCTTAAATACAGCACTTTAGTTTCATTTAATTAGACTGCGCTTCATGTTTTTGTTTGTTGGTTTCTTATTCGAGGAAGGCATTTGTATATAAATCATACTTTCGAGTGAGCAATTTATTATCAATTTCACTTAACAGAATGTTCGGAACTTCAGTGTGGTAGTTATCAGATCAATAGATTGGTACACATAGAGCATGCATAGTGAATGAGTCAGAATATAAGCTTGCGCAATGCATTGCATAAATAACACATAGCAGATCGTGATGTATTGTATTTCTTTTCGTTTATTTATCGAATTACCAAGGTTGTTTATTGTACACCTCAAGCGATGCAGCAATGTCTATACACAAGGTGTATACCCGTCACCTTGTAGTGAGGTTAGTCAGTGAGCATCTTACGAATTCAACAAATGATAGGAAATATCATGAACAAATCACTTATCGCACTCGTTCTTACAGCTGTTTTAGCAGGTTGTTCATCTGGCGGTGGTTCAGAACCAGCACAACCTCAATTTGATGGTGATTATGGTTTCGAAAATATCGATCCCGGTTTTGGACTAGATGATTCAGATAACGATGGCGGTTATGAGAACCCTGAATCCGACCCTGGTTATGGTGCCGATGCCCCAACGTTAAAAGACAGAATAGCTCAAGCAGATTTAGGTTTTGTTCATATTCCTGAGTTGGGAGACATTCCTTTCTTTAATAAAGACAACGGTGATGCTCATATAAGCGCCGTTAAACGACGTTCTAATGATGAAGAAACGCTATACAGCATCTACGTAGATGACAAGCCTGTCGGTGAAATCATCGTTCGTGAAGATTATGTGACAATCAGGTCTGGTGACAAGATGATCTCAGGTGAGAAGGAATCTTATCTTGATACTGAACATACCTTTTGGACAGTTAGAGACACTAGCGGAAATGTAGTTGGCGACTTTAAACGCCTAGACGATGGTGTTTGGGTGTTCCGTGAAGAAATAGAGCGCGAGACATTTGTGGTCAAGTATCACAACGGCCAGTGGAACTTTATCCCAGTTGCGGATATTAAAAATAAGGTTAAAGACAACTTGCCTTCTCAGGCAGAAGTTACCAAAGTTCGTGCAAAGATGCAGGTCAATAAGCTACGTACTTTAAAATAACGATTATCCCCATTCCCATAACAAATAGGCATCCTCAAACCTAAGAGGATGCCGTTCAAAACATCTACGAAGAAAACACTAACAAAAAGCTCAAGGAAGATCCGGACTAGGTTACTAATCTACTGGCGTTCAATACTTTGAATTCGCCGATATTTTGTATACATAAGCGAGAGATCCAATGACCATCAAAAAGCTTCCCATTCTGACATTAGCCGCTGTCTTGTTGTTCACTATGTCTAACGCACAAGCCTATGAACAAAACCAAGAGGAAACCGCGATTACATTTGGTCTATCGGCTGAACGTGGTTGGCGTGATTGGTCTGCTTCTTACATAAAATATCGCGGCCCGGGTAGCATAGGTTATGGTATTGAATTTACTCGTTCGGCTTATAACGAAGACGAAGAATCTTACGAATACAAACAACGTGACAACGAATATCAGTTTCACGCCCCTATTGGAATCACCGAAAACTTGTACATCACTCCCGGTTACGGGATTAAGCGAACACATACAGACGTAACTTTAGATAGCCGCGAGTTCTCTAACAGATCAACCAAACAGGTGGGAGGCTTAGATGCCACCTATATTATGGACAGCGGCTTTGTAGTGACAGCAGGATTCGATAAAGCAGAAGGTGAAGACTTGGAATTCTCAATTGGTGCTGGTATCGCCTGGTAAAGGTAATAAGCCTAATAGATTTAGCAAACAAAAAGGGTCTAGATTTCTCTAGACCCTTTCAAGTAATAACTCTTAGTGACTTTATGTTGGCTAATTAGACAAAACATTTGCTAACTACACGAAGTATTAGCGCGTCACACAAAGCGATTATTCTTCGATGTAAAAAGCTTCTACAGAGCCTTTTAGAGTAATAAGCATTGGCTGACCACGGCGGTCTAGCGCTTTTGGAGAAGGGATCTTAACCCAACCTTCGCTGATGCAGTATTCTTCAACATCAGTACGCTCTTTACCATTTAGACGAATGCCGATTGGGTATTCGAAACACTCAGCCACATGGTGTGGGCTGCGTGGGTTACCTGCTAGATGATCTGGTAAAGCTGGTTTTGAATTAGTATCGCTCATGTTCATTACCTGTATGTACGTAAATAAAAAAAGTGCGCCATTCTAGTCAATATAGGCTTTGTGCTCAACAACTGCTGCAATAAATCGTAGTGATCGTTTTAATCAACAGCGAGTTGTTTGATTTAAAGGCGATATAGGTATCATTTCAAACGAAAATTTAACAGGATTATACGTTGTTGATAAAGAGATAGGTTCAATACTCGATAGGTAGATAACCTAATAGTCGGCTTTGCTCTGAGCTTATCGAATAAGCTCTATACTCATCACTTTATGGTTTGCTTCTGAGTCGATATCGACGACTGACCAACCTAACCCTTGGTAGAGTTCCATTACATTGGTGTACACGTACAGTTGAGTTTGTACTGTAGAAGAAACCTGTTTTACACCACGATTAATCAATTCACTTGCAATACCTTGGCCTCGCCATTGAGCATCAACATAAACAGTATTGACCCAAACCACATCTCTTACTTGATGAGGTTCCTGAAAATGGGAATATGCCAAGCCACCAATGACCACATTATCGCGAAGCACTACTATTACTGGAGGGAGTTGTACGCAGTATTTATAGGTATCTTTAAACTTAAAATCCGACCATTCACTTTGAAACAAGCGCTCTAAATCACTCCAATATGGCGAACTCTCATCGCAATTTCTAAAGATTACTTTCTGCATGTCTTCCCATCCTTTGAAGGGGTAATACGGCCATCCTAGCCTTGGTTTATATCAGTGTAGATAAAGTTACTCTTCTTCGTCGTAATCGTCTGCAGGGTCTTGATTGATCTCTTCGCCACACCCTAAGCATTCGGCTTGCAAATCTGTTGGCATGACAATAATCAAACCACAATGCGGGCATAAATCACCTTGTTGAAACATCCTGTTATTCCTTCTACGTCACTGCTATTGCTTCGGATACTTTTGCTTACTCGCTTCTAACCAATCATGAATAACTTGGCGAGCCGACTCCGATGGCGGTGCATTTCGTTTTCCGCAAATTTGGTCAATCTCAAACGGAAACGCTTTGCTCGGGACACGACGTAAACCTATGGTTAAACGCTGAGGTTTGAACATGCGGAATACCACATAGCGATCGCTCATGATTCGATTGTGATAAACACCAATGCAGTGTTTTTGCTCCATGCCTTCTTTTTCAAGGTCGTAGTAATCAGTAAGCGGATGAATATTGTCGTTACCTAGCAAAGGAACCGGGTAAGGAATGTCTTTATCCATTGGGCGGTTACCTTCTAAACGACGCAGTTGACGTTGCTCTGTCCATCTATCGTGAAGTTGTTCGAACATCGCAAAAGAGTTCTGACTGGTAATGGCGCGTAATGGATCATCCATCTCCAAATCTAGTCCTAACAATATCGCATCTTGGAACATCGCCATTTTTGAAGGCGCATTAAGCCTACCCTCTTCCACCATCGCAATGCCCAATCGACTGCCGGTTAGAAATGGATGAACTTGGTCCAAACGAAGCGCTGTGTAGCCAACTTTGGAGTAATGCTTGAATTTAAGAACACGTCTTTGCAGGGGTTCGAGAATTCGCACAATGTGGTCAAGCTCATCACCGACGTTGTAATGAAGCTCTAGCTTATCGATAAATTTGAGTGTGGCTTTACTGCCGTCTAAGCCCAGTTTGGTTAAGATTCTCTTCTGCCCTAGGCGACTCAGTTCCAATGCTTTCTTGTTATCGACACTGTGTTTCATGCAGATTAACGCCAAGATAACCGGTCTTAACTCAAGCAGTTGAGCAGCTTCATAAGTATTCGCCGCGAGCCACAACATCTGGTATTGATACTCTGGGAAATCATCGGTGATCTCACGATAACGAGCTGGCAATGAATCTAACCAACGACCATTCACATCAAACTGCTCAACGAGGTTTAAGCTCAAGCCAATACCACCATCGAGCGGTCGTCTACCATCTTCAAATACGTGAAAACCGACAAGTTTTTGCGACCAATCGCGGATCTCAATATCGTAGTCAAAGCCTAATGTTCGAGTTGGGATGGTGAGTAATGCTGTCATTGATGCCTCTTGGTTATTGACGAGTTGGACTATCGAGCTTATCTAATAGCAAAAAGCGTAAAGATCGAACTCACTTCACTATAACAACCTTTTGTAAATTTCTTATCAATCAAAGCGATATAAATACGAGAGTACTTAGAAGATCTTTGAATGATGATTTTACGCAATATGAGACCTCTTCGATATCATTTACTTAGAGAGAAACTATGCTTGTAACATCACTAATAACAAGAGGCTTTAATTATGGAATACCGACATATTCTGGTCGCACTTGAAATGTCTGATGACTCGAAAATACTCATTGATAGAGCAACCTTCTTCGCGAACAAACTAGAAACGGAACTTTCATTTGTTTATATCGACGGTACTCACGGAGAAATCTACCCAGAACTCGTTGATATTCAAGAAAATGAGAATGACCTACCTGTCAATGAAGATGCCATAAAACAACTAAGAGAGTTTGAGGCTTACGCTAAACAGCCGGTTCAGCACATCTTTGTGGGTACGGGTGATTTGAATGACAAGCTCAAAGACACCGTAAAAGCGCACAACATTGACCTGATGCTCTGTGGTCACCATCATGATTTTTGGCATAAGATCATCTCGCACTCGAAGCAATTGATAGACTCTTCTCCTGTCGACATACTCGTCGTTCCTATGGACTAGAGCTCGTTCCTAAAGACTGACTGCTTCTACGGACTAGAGTTTCTATGGACTGTCTGCTCCTAAAGACTGTCGCTCTTAAAAAATAGCTGTTTGGGCTAATAAAGCCAAGCTTCAATCGCCAGCCTCTATCGGTATTATTGGTTGGCTTCTATTCCCTCCTCAATCCTCTTCTTTCCCCAAATTCAACCATTACCCATTCGGCGTAATCATTTGTGATCTTGTTTGCTCATCCACTCGTAAGCGTCTAATAACTAACAAATCACGAGTGCAAGCAATGAAAAAGATTGGTCTCTATCTTTTTACGAACGACTTAAGAATCAACGACAATCAATTGCTCCATTACGCCGCGCAGAGCGTCGATAAACTCATTTGCGTGATTGTCGAACCCACTTTAGTTCATTTCTCTGCTGATTTAGCGCAAGAGCAAAGTTATGGCGCACATCGCCAGGCTTTTATTTCACAATCGATAGCTAATCTAGAATCAAATTTAGTGAAGCTTGGGCAGCAACTTGTCGTAATTCACAGTAACCATATAGAGCCAGGCTCTGCTGAGAAAACACCCAGCCAAATCATCACTACTCAACACGTCACTCACTTTTTCGCTAACGCACATTGCGGCTACGACGAGCGACAATTGACTCGGTCAATACAAAGACAGTCCCCTAACTTAGTAATGTGTTTACCACATCACTCGACCTTGTTTGACTCACATGAGCTACCATTTGAATTATCAAAAGTCCCAAGCTCGTTTACCAAGTTTAGAAAGCTAGTCGAACACTTGGACGTTAATGAAAGTGAGACGGTTATTTCACGCCTTCCACCAGCAGTAACACCAATAGCGACACCTGAACCAATATCGACAATCCCACTATTTAGTTCAGCAAATGATGAAATCGGAGTAACAAGCGATTGTTTGGGTGGAGAAGACGCAGGACTAGCGCATTTAGAAAACTACTTTTCACATGATTACGCCCTTAACTACAAGCAGACTCGAAACGCATTTGACGGCATCGAAAACTCAACCAAGTTCTCGCCGTGGTTAGCGCTCGGTTGCGTTTCGCCTAAAACGATTTATCGTCATTTGAAACAGTTCGAAACCGAACATGGCAGTAACGGTTCAACCTATTGGATCTACTTTGAGTTGTTGTGGCGCGAATATTTCTATTGGAAGTGTTTGTCACTGGGTTCCTCGTTGTTCGGTGAAACCTCAAACCATGAACTCAACTCTTCAAACTCCTCAGCGACGTCGAACCTGAATTTCGCCAAATGGAAAAGTGGCAATACCAACTATCCGATTGTCGATGCATGTATGCGTCAGCTTAATGAAACAGGCTACATGTCTAACCGAGGAAGACAGCTAACGGCCAGCTGTTTGATCTACGAACTAGGGATCGATTGGCAGCACGGGGCTGCTTATTTTGAGAGCCAACTTATTGACTATGACGTGGCATCAAACTGGGGTAATTGGGCATATATAGCCGGAGCCCTGAACTCTCAGGTAAACACCCAAGCCAATAAGCAAAATGATGCTAAGCAACCTAAACCTAAATCACGACATTTTGATTTGGGTAAGCAAACGGATATGTACGATCCAGACCATGCGTTTATCGATAAGTGGAATGCGAGCAGCAAAGAACCTGTCTTAACCAACAATCAGGATGTGTTATGAACTTCAAAACCGTGCGCCTTGTATTAGGCGACCAACTCAATATCCAGCACTCTTGGTTTCAACAAGTTGATGACGACGTCATTTATATCATTGCCGAACTTAAGCAAGAGACGGACTACGTTGCATCGCACATCCAAAAGGTGGCCGCTTTTTTCTCTGCGATGGGCTACTTTGCCGACGAACTCAAACAACAAGGTCATCAGGTACTCCACCTAACTCTGGATGACACGACTCAATTTGAAAATCTCGATGCTCTATTGCAACACTATGTACACGAGTTTGCTGCTGAAAAATTTGAATACCAACGACCAGATGAATATCGCCTTTTAGAGCAGATGAACAAGCTCAAACTTACTAATGCAACCAAAGGTTGTTGTGATACGGAACACTTCCTCTTTCCATTCGAAGAGATAGAACAACAGTTTCCGAAAGACAAACACATCATGATGGAACATTTCTACCGTCGAATGAGAAAACGTTTCGACATCCTGCTCGACGATGGCAAACCGGTTGGCGGAAAATGGAATTACGATGCAAACAATCGCAAGAAGCTAAAAAAACAAGACATCGAGAACCTGCCGCAACCATTAATGTTTGCCAACGACATTTCTGCGATTTTAGAACGCATCGAGCATCATCAAGTTCAAACCATTGGTGAAGTTGGCGAACAGTTATTATGGCCAGTCAATCGAGCGCAAAGTCTGTCTCTACTCGCTCACTTCTGCCAAGTCTGTTTACCACTGTTTGGTCAGTTTCAAGATGCAATGACGACCGAGCACGATTCGAAATGGAGTTTGTATCACAGTCGCCTCTCCTTTTCGTTGAACAGCAAACTGCTAAGCCCCCAAGAAGCGATTGATGCGGCACTTTCGGCTTATCAGGCTTCCTCTAAGCTAAACGCACCCACTATCGATATTGCACAAGTCGAAGGGTTCGTACGCCAAATTCTAGGTTGGAGAGAATACATACGCGGTGTTTATTGGGCGAACATGCCTGCTTACGCAAACAAAAACCACTACGCAGCAGACCGTCAGTTGCCTCATTACTTTTGGGATGGACAAACCAAGATGAATTGCATGAAGCACGCGATTGATCAATCCCTCGAGTTTGCTTATGCGCACCACATTCAAAGGCTTATGATCACCGGTAACTTCTGCTTAATTACGGGCATTGCTCCGGAGCAAGTCGACAGTTGGTACCTTGGTATTTATGTTGATGCGATTGAGTGGGTCGAAATGCCGAATACGCGAGGTATGGCACTTTTTGCCGATGGCGGGATCGTCGGAACCAAACCATACTCTGCCAGCGGTTCTTACATTAATCGCATGAGTGATTACTGCAAAGGCTGTCATTACCAAATTAAAGAGCGCAGTGGAGAGAGTTCTTGTCCATTCAACAGCTTGTACTGGCGCTTCATGAACAAACATCGCGAGGCCTTAAATCGCAACCCTCGAATGGGGATGCTTTATCGCTCTTGGGACAATATGGATGAGCAAGACCAACAAGCGATACTCGACACCGCAGAACAACGACTGACTAACTTGGAGAACTTATAATGGTGGAACAACTCAGATTACACATATTGGTCATTGGTGGCAGCGGCGGTATTGGTTTCTCCGTGGTTAAACACCTATTATCTGAGCTGTCTCGCTTTGATTTTCTTGATGTCCATGTCGACGCGACTTACCACTCTCAACAGCCAGAACTAGAAAACATTCGCTTAAACTGGCACAAAGTCGATGCAACCAATGAAGCTGATATTGAGCAACTCAGCAAACAGTTTGAAAAATTGGACTGGTTGATAAACTGCGTGGGTATGCTTCACACACCAGAGCTCGGCCCAGAAAAGAATTTGTCCTCTATCGACCCAGAATTCTTCCTGAAAAATATCTCGGTAAACACCCTGCCTAGCTTGTTACTGGCGAAACACTTCACGCCGATTCTCAGAGCCAGTGACAATCCAAAATTTGCAGTGGTATCGGCCAAAGTCGGCAGTATTTCAGATAACCGCTTAGGTGGTTGGTATAGCTATCGGTCATCGAAAGCGGCACTCAATATGTTTATCAAAACCATGTCGATTGAATGGCAACGTACCATAAAGAAAGGCACCGTGTTAGCGTTACATCCGGGCACAACAGACACGGCTTTATCGAAGCCTTTTCAAACCAATGTCCCTGAAGGTAAGTTGTTTGAGTCGAGCTATGTCGCCCATCAATTGGTCGATATCATTCGCACTGCCACACCGGACAAAAGTGGGCACTTCTACGCTTACGATGGTGAGCAGTTAAACTGGTAGTGAGGAATACCAAACCCTGGCTTTGATGAATGGTAAAATTTGATGAGTGCTAAAAAAGAAAACCCAACGAGTGTTACTCTGTTGGGTTATTTTTAGAATGAATGCATCAATTATTTAAGGAGATATGGCTGATGTTTAACTAAAGATCAAAACGGATCATTACGACTACTCAGCCCAATTGAACTTGCTGTCGTCCACACCTTCTTTTTCTTCTTTAACACGCTCGCGTCGGTGTTGTTCTTCAATTCGCGCAGCGTCTATCTCTTGCATAATGGCTTCGATGTCTGCCAAATCGTTAGTTTCTGTAAACTCGCCCGTCAGCTTGCTGTCAGGCTTTAAGTCGCCTTTCTCGTATAAAGCCCACATTTCCTTGGCATACTCGGTTTTCGCCAATTCAGGGGCAAACTGAGCGTAATAATCACGGATGTTATTGATGTCACGAGCCAACATCCACTCGGCGTTATTATTAGCCGAAGCGTCGACCGCTTGCGGTAGATCGATAATTACTGGGCCGTACTCATCCACCAATACGTTGAACTCAGACAAGTCACCATGGATCAAACCAACGCAAAGCATTTTAACCACGTAAGTCATCATCACTGCATGATCTTCAATCGCTTGTTCTGGCGGCATTACAACATCGTTCAATCTTGGAGCAACATAACCGTCATCATCAGTGACTAGCTCCATAAGCAGCACGCCATCAAAACAGCCATAAGGGACTGGCACACGAACACCCGCTTCTGCCAGTTTATACAAGGCATCCACTTCGGCGCTTTGCCACACTTTCTCTTGTTGCTCACGTCCAAATCCTGAGCCTTTTTCCATCGCTCTGGCACGGCGGCTGTTTCGTACTTTTCGTCCTTCACGATACGCCGTTGCTTTTTTAAAGCTGCGCTGGCTTATTTCCTTATATACCTTGGCACAACGGATCGTATCGCCGCAGCGTACGATGTACACTGATGCTTCTTTGCCACTCATTAATTGGCTTGTCACCTCGTCGACTAAACCATCGTCAACTAAGGGCTGTATTCTTTTAGGTATCTTCATGCCGCCTTTATACATTAGTTGTCTTACAGATAGAAATATTAACTTAAGAAATGAATGACGAAACTATTAACGTGTTCTAAAAACGAACAGAAATTACGCCAAAGTTGGCTTATGACGACGACAACGTTCAGAACAGTAGATCACGTCATTCCAACAGCGCTGCCACTTTTTACGCCATGAGAAAGGCTTTTGGCAAATAGGACATGTCTTAGTTGGTAAATGGGGCTTCTTGTGCATGTCCGTATCCTTTTTGATGAGTCCACTCCCTGCGTCTAGTAGAGATTCCCTATTACGCTCGTTCCTCACTTTAGGGAATGACGAACGTAAAACCAACAAAGCTAGATTCCCTATTACGCTCGTCCCTCGCTTTAGGGAATGACGATAATTATTATGTTCGTTCCATGTGTTAGGGAGTACGAGACATGATTGATGACAACTCCCGACTCCGTCATCCTCGAGAAGGAGGAACGACTGAGTCGGGGATCTGCTTCTAATTCTGCGCTAATGAATATGGCTAGAAGCTAAGCAACAACCTTGTACTGCTTCTCCATCTCACTCACACCTAAGCCAGAGTGTTTTGTTACTTTAAGCTGAACAGGCACTCGCTCTTTCAATGCTTCAACGTGACTGATGACGCCAATCATCTTGCCAGATGCATTCAAGTTATCGAGCGCGTTTAAAGCAATGTCCAATGTGTCGCTATCCAACGTGCCGAAGCCTTCATCTAAGAACAATGAATCAATACTGGTTTTGTAGCTCACAAGATCAGAAAGCGCTAATGCCAACGCCAAGCTCACCAAAAAGCTTTCGCCGCCGGACAAAGTCTTGGTATCACGCATCACATCGCCCTGCCATGTGTCGAGCACTTGCAGTTCTAAACCATCATCGGCTTTACGTTTTAGCTCGTAACGACCATGCAAACGCTGTAACTGCTTGTTCGCCAAATACACCAAGTTTTCCAGTGTTAGACCTTGAGCAAACTTACGGAATTTATCGCCGTTCTTAGAACCAATAAGCGAGTTAAGACGTGAGATATCATCAAACTCGACTTGTTGCTCATCAATTTGCTTGAACAGATCTTGCTGATTGCTGCGGTTCTGGCTATCCGTTTCAAGATTGGCAGAAATCGCGCCGATCTTTGTCGCATGGCTTTGTTGTGCGTTTTGACACTCAGTTGTCGCGTCTTCAACTTGCTGCTGGTTTTGCTCTTGCCATGCTTTAGCATTTTCGTGGTTTTGTAGCTCCACTTGTGTCGTTTTGGCGCTGTTCAACCTAGCTTGTGCACTGACAATCGCTTCGTCTAAAGACTTCTTCAGGCTTTGAAGTTGAGTTCTAACCTCTTCATCCAACAATGCTGCTTCAAAATCAGCCTCACCTTCAAATGGGCTCGTTTTAAGCGCTTCTAACCAAGCATTCGACGCTTGTGTGTAACTTGACTGCTTGCTGGCCAACTCTTCAGAGAAGCTAATGTGTTTGGTTTGCTCAGTTCGATGTTCCAGTTCGCAGCGGTTAAGCACTAACTGCGCTGCATCAAATGCATTTACCGCTTCAGTGACTTTTTGCTTCATCGCATTGCTGGTGGCTTGAATGTCTTTGTCACCAAACAACTCTGCCCTTTCAGCACTAATGCGAGTCAGCTCTAACACTAAAGACTCACTCTGTTGCGTCAGTGTCGCAAACTCTTTCTCAACACTGCTTAGCTTGTCATCTAAGGTTTTCAATTCGGCATTTTGAGTGATCAGCTGCTTCTCAATATCGGTCTGTTGCTGTTTAGTCTGTTGCCACGAGCTTGAAGCTTGTGATTTCGCAGTAAACCAATCATCGATATGTTCAAGTTCAGGCGCTTCGATAGCCGTTTGAACAATGCTCTCTTTCAGAGCGTTCCATTGCTGTTCTTTTGTTAGAGCTATCTGAGCCACTTGTTCGCTCGTGCTGTGGTTTTGCTTATTCAGATCCGCTAAGCGTTGCTCGGCCAACTCGAGATTAGACTGCGCCTTGTCAGCCATAACACTTGCAGACAAGCGTTGTTTCTCAGCTTCAGCATAGTGTGCTTTCGTATCAGCCAACGCTTTGAGTTGCTGCGAGATCTGACTTAGTTGAAGTTCACACTGCTGAGCAAAGGTCACGACTGTAGCTTCATTGCCTAAATCGTTAATCGTTAGCACTGCTAGCTCTGGAGCCGTGCCAACGAAATCTGGTAAGCTCTGTTGAAGCTTGCCGACAACGCCTTGCCAATTCATTTGAGCTTGCTGAATATCCGCTTGCGCACGTTGAATGTCATCGTTAAGTGCTGCAATCATAGGGGCAAGAGAATCTAACTGCTGACGATGCTCTTGGCCTTCTTTTTTGATGGCCGTTAACTCTAGGTTTTCCCTATCTTTTTGAGCAACCAAATTTGCAATATCTTGTGACTGTTCAATCGAATGGTCTGTTGAACCACACAATGGGCACTCAGATCCAGATTCTAAAGCTGCTCTGTATTTCGCCAACTCGCCTTCTTGATCAATCAAACGCGTTAATCGCTCAAGCGAAGTCTCTTTCTCTTTATATCGCTCCACCAACACTTCACGCTCTTTCGAAAGCTTGTCGACCAACTGAGTGTTAGTTTGATGTGTTTGTGTTTTAACGTGCAGCTGTTGTTGGGCATTTAGGAAACCACGATTAATCTCAAGTAATGAGTGCGTATTGCGATTCCAAAACTCCAACAGATCTTTTTGCGCATTCAATACTTGTTCGCTGGTGTTGCCTTGCAATGCTTCCCACTGTTGCTTTGCACGACTCTCTAGCACAACCAATTCACTTAAAGTTTTGTCTTGCGATGCCTTAGCTTGTTGTGAGGTTTTGATGATCGTTTGCTGAGCATCAACCGCAGACAAAGCTTGCTTCGCTGAGTTTAGTTGTTCTGAATGCTGACGCTCTAGAGTACGAACTTGCTCTACCTTTGCTTGCCACTGACCTAAGTATTTTTCCAGATGTTGGTCAGCTTGATGTGTATTTAAGTACTCAGTGCTGAGTTGATATTGTTGCTTCAGTGCATCAGTTTTTTGAACTAAATCGACCTGTTGATTACGCTGCTGCGTGTGTTGCTCGTTTAGCGTATTCGCTGCATTAACAGCCGCAGTTTGCTTATCTTTGAGTACGGCAATTTGGTTATCTAGAGGACGAACCTGTTCAATGATCTTCTCTTGATCTTGTTGTTCGGTTTTTATCTTCTGAACAGCGTCACTGCTTTGAGTCAGTTGAGTTTTCGCGTCTTGCTTTTCCGCATCACGAACAGCAAGTAACTTAATGCTGTTATCTAAGTGAGCTTGAGTAGTGTTCACCTCTTGTTCGCAACGCTTTAAATCTTTGTGCATTGGGCGCAGCTTTTCAGCCGGCTCACTGTTTGCCAAACGCTCTAGTGAAGGTTGGTTACGGTCTAGTTCATCTTGAGTGGTTTTAAGATCGTGCTCACTGGTCGCAATAGTTTGCTCAGCTTTAGTCACGTCTTTCCACCAGCTTAAATGGGCTTGCCACTCTTTTAGTTGCTCGGCTAAACGTTTCTGCTCAACTTCTAACGTCTCTCGATCTGCGGTCAGCGCTTGGATTTGCTCTTCAGACAGCAAACTCACACCCTCAGCTTTTGCTTTCAGGTGATTAAGCGACTCTTCACTCGACTTAAAATGATCGTAGATGCGCTCGGAAATCAGGCTATAAACTTCTGTTCCCGTCAGCTCTTCAAGTAGCTCTGCACGGTCGTTAGCATTGGCATTTAAGAACGCCGCAAACTCACCCTGAGACAACATGATGGATTTAGTGAAGCGTGAAAAATCGAGACCGGTTACCTGCTCCACCAATTTTGTCTTCTTGGTCAGCATGGTTTCTAAGACTTTGTCGGTGTCAGCATCGGCAAATTCACAGGTTGGCGTTTGTAATGCGCCATCGTGTTTTCCACGCGCTCGCTTTTGATGGAAGTTAGAGCGGTACGTTTTGCCCTGTACTTCAAACTCCAGCTCAGCGAAACACTCACCCGTGCCACGCGTCATTAATTCGTTATTGCCTTTAGCAATGCTCTTTAAGCGCGGCGTGCGGTGGAACAATGCCAAACAAATCGCATCAAGAATGGTGGTTTTACCCGCTCCTGTTGGGCCGGTAATCGCAAACAAGCCATTTTCCGCAAACGGCGATTGGGTAAAATCGAGCTTCCAACGTCCTTTCAAAGAGTTCAGGTTTTCAAATTCTAGGCTTAAAATCTTCATACTGGTTACTCTTCTACTTTGTTTGGTGTTTGAGCGCTTTCAGACACTTCAACCATCACTTGTTTAAACTTCACCGTCATTCGCTCTAAACGCGCTTTTTCAGAATCGGTTTCAAACTCTTCTAAGGCAATACGCTTGCTAAAAACGTCCATCGGGCTCAGTTCAGATAAGGTTTCTGCTGATTCTTGCTCTAATGCCTGATTGCGACGTTCTCTTGCTCTGCGCAATTGAAGCACTTCCACATTCAAACCTTCTGTTAGTGCGCGCATACGTTCTTGAAGATCCGACAAGTAATCTTGCGCTTGCACTTCTATCGATAACCAAACGCTTTGTTCGCTATCTAAGCCTAAATATTGATTCAGTTGAGATTCGATTTCACTCAAGTCGCCTTTGATTTCAGCTAGGGGTTGGAACGTTGGAACTGGCAATTGAGAAATGGTGCGCACGCCCTCAACAAATTCAACCACGCAGATCTGCTTTTGAGATTTAAGTTCATCAAAGCTTAATGGGATTGGTGAGCCGCAGTAACGAATGTATTCACGCTTTGCCACCACTTGTGGGCGGTGGATATGACCAAGTGCAATATAATCTGCGTCTGGGAAGCCATCAGCGGCAAAACCATCAAGGTTACCGACATAGATGTCGCGTACCGAATCCGATTGTTGAACGCCCATCGCCGTTAAATGACCCGTAGCGATAATCGGCATGTGCTCGCTGTTTTCAAACGTCGCACGTTTTTCTACAGCGGCATCATAAACACTTTGGTAGTGCTGTTTGATTGCATCTCCGAGTTGCTTCTGACGCTCAACGCCAGTGACACCCGCCTGGCTGGTCAACACATCGCGAGGGCGAATAAAAGGAATAGCACAAACCAGCGCTTCTACATCGCCGTTCTTGCCTTTGAGTTCGACAACCTGAGTCGCATGATCTTCGTTAGTATTAGGAATCACGTCTGTACCCATGTATTTGAGCAGCTGTTGTGTCTCTTTAAGCACAGACACCGAATCGTGATTTCCACCTAACAACACCAATTGACAGCCGATCTTGTTCGAGTCGACCACGAACTTGTTATACATCTCACGAGCGTAACTCGGCGGTGTGCTGGTATCAAAAATATCGCCAGCAACAATGATCGCGTCGATGTCGTGCTCTGTAACTTGCTCAAGTAACCATTGTAAAAACCGTTCATGTTCATTCTTACGGCTTTTATTGTAGAAGTTTTGGCCAAGGTGCCAATCGGACGTGTGAAGAATCTTCATTGCTGCTCACTGGAAGTCTGTAATACCTTTAATCTACCAAAATAGTCGAGATAATTCCCTTTTATAAGCTTGTGAAAACCAACTAATTTCAGGCTTTGGACCAACTCCGCCCACAGCGTGAGCAATCGTTATTTTTGACATAAAAAAACCGCTCAACGTTAGAGCGGTTTTGGGTGTCCATAGCTTTAGCTTTAAGCTATTTAACAGAAGCCATTAGAAATTGTATGAAGCACCCAGAGTTACTGTGCTAAAGGCTACATCACGGCTTTCCAATCGATTACCCGTTGTTCTATCGAAGAATTCGATGTTTACTGCGTCTGCTTGTGAGATCAAACGTAATGTTAGGTTTTCTACTGGCGTGTATTCAACACCAATACCGAAATGAAAGCCGGCACCAGAATCATCATCAAAAGAGCTAGCGTTGTTTGAGTTCAAATCTACGTAGCTCAAGCCCGCTAGTACAAATGGACGAATTGAGTTATCGAAGGTGTAGCCAAGGTTTGCTGCAACAGAAAGCGATGTTGGCGAAAACACCTTCGTTCCAAATGATTCATAGTCAGCATAATCCGTGTAACCAAGTTCGATACCTACAATGCGGTTAAATTGGTAACCACCGTAAAGGCTATATCCCATGCTTTCAGCATCTAAATTACCTGCGCCGTCAGTGTCTGAGTCTTGATACACACCAAGGCCGGCGCCAATGTATGGACCACCCTCAATACCAGCAGCAAATGTAGGAAGTGAAACTAAGCCAACTAGGCCCAATAGAAATGATGATTTAAGCATGAAAATACCCTTTTTTTGTCTGTCCTACAGTAACGTTGATCAACCGCCAATAGCTTCCGACACTATTTCACCTGTTGCGTTACTGTTTAAAATAAATTAAATAAGCAGCCCCTAATGAATAATAAAACACTGTTCATTTGCGGAGCGAATGAGAAAGTACCACAAGATTTTTAGGTCATCAAACGAACAATCATAGATATTTAATTCAGTCTTACTTATGAGACAGATGTATTTCCTGAGAAGTAACGAGTACTAAAATACGTATAAACCTGATAGTAAACCTGAGCATCATCAACATTAAGTTCATTATAATCATGTCGTTACCGTACTAGCCAAATTGTCACTCGTTCTCAAAAACAACCTGAATCTTCACGCCTAAATATAAAAACTCATCCTGTTTCTCTCTTTTCCCAATAAAAGATATAAAGAGAAGAATGAGTTTTATTTTTGGAGGACATTTATTTAGAACGACCTGCTATTAAAATATATTACAATTTAATTCATATTATTAACGAGCGTCAACGAGACTAGCCAAATAGTTATTCGTTAAGTAGAAGCCGCTGAACTTCTCAATAAAGTCCGCAGGAACGGTTTTATCGGTCAAGCCAGATTCAATCAGCGCCGCTTGCCACTTCTGTACTTTCGGGAAGCCTTCAAGCATATCAAAACCGGAGCCTTCTTTAATCACTGACGCTCGGTGTAATAGTGGTAGCCAAGCGATGTCGACGTTAGAGATGTCATCGCCTTTGAAGAAGTCGCTGTCACCCAGCTTGTTCTCGGCCTTTTGGAAGGATTTTTGAAGATTCGCTAAACGTGTCTCAAAGGTTTCTTTATCTTTACTGCCCATCGTTCCACATTGCGGCATGTAATGTTTGCTTGCCTGATAAGACCAAGCGCGATCTAGTGCTTTTTGCTCTGCAGACACCTCTTCTATCGGCGCATATTTATCGTCTAGGTATTCAACAATTGCATCAGACTCAAACAGAACCGTGTCATTTTCTGTAATCAATACCGGCACTTGTCCGTTTGGCGAAATATTTAGGAACCATTGAGGCTTATTGTTTAGCTCAATGTATTCAATTTCAAATGGGACATTTTTCATTACTAAAGCACCCATTACACGTTGAACGAATGGGCAGTTTTTAAAGCTAACAAGTTTAATCATGGTTGACTCCGAATTAGGTCATTAATTTGTATTTGTACCCCTAAGACGAACGCCAAAACCGAAAGACGAAAAATAATTCCATTTTTGTGGAAATAATTAAATACAAAGGCAACTAAAGACAGTCATTTTAAGTGGGAACTTTAGATAATATATTTGAATGCCTAATTACGAGTAACTAGACGATCAAAGATATTGCAATAGATGCCATGATCACGCCAACGACAAACTCCAACACCTTCCACGATCTCGGGTTCTTAAACATTGGAGCCAAAAAGCGTGCTCCATATCCAAGTGAAAAGAAGAACACAAACGACGCCGATACTGCACCAGCGCCAAACAACATTTGGTTAGGTTGATATTGGGTTGAGATAGAACCCAGCAATACCACAGTATCCAAATACACATGCGGATTAAGCCAAGTGAATGCCAAACACATCGCAATCGCTTTAGTTAGCGAGTCTTTGGTTTCAGCAGTGGCTTCTAAGGCGTGATTTTCAGTAAATGCTGAACGGAAGCTTAAGAATGAATAGACACCCAAAAAGATAGCCCCACCATAACGGGCGAACTGCTCAATTTGTGGGAACTGCTTAACGATTGCGCCAAAGCCCGTCACACCAAAGCTAATGAGTAAGGCATCAGAAATCGCACATACAGCGCAAATTGCCAATACGTGTTGGTTCTTAAGCCCTTGCTTTAAAACAAACGCATTTTGAGAGCCAATCGCAAGAATCAGCGAAAGCCCCAGAGAGAAACCAGCAAAATAAGTCGTCATGGAAAAAGATCTGTAAAAGTAGTGACGGTAATAATTGACACAATACTGCCAATTAATCAGATTGTTAACAAGTGACTCTGTTGTTTATCAATGACACGTTTCGTGTATTTTTGGCCATTAGAGTAACCAAAAGACGAGGAGCAGACGCATACTTCGACTCTACTCGGAACGAGTTACCCTACCCTCCGATACAATAATTAACAATCCAATCACTTGATTTTAAACATCTTTAATTCCAAGCTCTATTTTATAAATGTTGATTTTATTAATAGAATTTAGCTCAAAGTTTGAGAATTAAAAATCGATCACAGTGAGATCTTCCTACCATTTCATTGACCAAGCGAATGATACAAGTCTGATTGCATATTACCTTTTAACTGCGTTTTGAGCGGGCATTTCCCTCTCACTTAACTGACTTATTGCGCGTTGTACACTTCGTTTCGAAGAAGTCAGCGTTAGTCGCACAACTATTTAGTCGCACAATGATAAGGATGCACCACAGATGAATCACGGACAAAGACTTACCACTATAGCCCTAGCTATTATGGCTTCGACCCACGTATCAGCTACGACTCTGAACAAAAGTAGCCCAGAGCCACAACCCATCAACTCACCTTTTATTCAAGATGTAAAAGGCACGATTGTTGAGGATTACTCACGAGAAACCATTCAACCTTCGTTCTTCTCTATGAGAATGATGAGTAACGCCGATGAACAACGCGGCGATTGGTTTAACTTATCGGCGAGCTACACAAGACTTCAGGGCGTGGGTTCTGATGTGGTATACGACTACTTGATGCCCCCTCTTCAACCACAACCTGTCATCGTTGCCGTTCTTGATTCGGGTGTCGACGTTGAACACGAAGACCTCAAAAACAAACTTTGGACCAATGAAGACGAGATCCCAGACAACGGGATTGACGATGATGGCAATGGTTACATCGATGATGTCCACGGCTGGAACTTTCTGGGTAACTCGTTAGGTATTAACGTTGATCAAGATACATTAGAGGTCACCAGAGAATACAAAAAGTACCTCGAGTTAAAAGAAAATGGACATTGGATTCCTCGAAAGAAACGCAAGTACTATCAAGGTGTTGAATCTGATTATTTGTCGTCTCTAAAAGATGACCAAGATGCGTTGAATCGCGTAACATCAGCAACTAATCAAGCTAATGAGTACAAAGCAGAAATCCTTGAGCTCACCGATCACAAAGACTTCACCGTAAACGGATTGCAACCGCTATTGAATGACGAAACCCCGAGCATTGTAACTGCAGCTGAAGGGCTTTTGAGTGTGTTTGATTCATGGTATTCATTTGAATATCTAGAATCACGTCGTAGCCGTTATCAAGACTCTCTAGATTTCCACCTTAACTTAGATCTTGATACGCGTGGCGATATTGTATGGGATGACATTTCTAACCCTTGGGAAAAAGGCTACGGCAACAACGATGTAAAAGGCCCTGTCGGTTCGCACGGTACACACGTTGCTGGAATCATCGCTGCTGAACGCGGCAATTTTATTGGTATTGAAGGTGTCGCGGATCATGCCCAAATCATGGCGGTACGCATGGTGCCAAATGGCGATGAGCGAGACAAAGACATTGCTAACGCAGTGCGCTATGCCGTCGATAATGGTGCGAAGATCATTAACATGAGCTTCGGAAAAAGCTACTCGCCACGTAAATACATCGTCGACCACGCGTTCCGTTATGCCGCTCGTAAAGGCGTATTGATCGTTCACTCTGCGGGTAACAGCCGCAACGATAACGACATCAAACCAAGCTTTCCAAACCGCTACGCTAAGCACTACCGCTCGAAGGCTATTTCAACGTGGTTAGATGTGGGCGCATCAGCGAAATACGCAGACGAAACCTTGGTCGCAAGCTTCAGTAATTTCGGTCAGAAATCGGTTGATGTATTTGCACCGGGATATCGAATTCTGTCAACCACACCGGGGAATACTTACGGTTCGAAAAGTGGCACAAGTATGGCTGCGCCTGTCGTTTCTGGCGTCGCTGCGTTGGTGTGGTCGCGCTATCCTGATTTATCGGTAAAAGAGCTAAAGGCGATGTTAATGGGTGAATCAAAAATCTACCCAGAGCTGCTTGTTAAAAAGCCATCAAGCCCAGAAGATTTGGTTCCTTTCAGTACCCTTTCTATCTCAGGCAGCGTAGTAGATGCCGAAGCGATATTTGCAGAACTAGAAACACGCTAACGCTTTAACTATTAGTCATTGATACAGGATATTCGTCATTCCCTAAAGCGAGGGACGAGCGTTATAGGGAATCTCGCTTTGCGGTTAGAGATTCCACATACCTCGTCCCTCGGTTCTGGAATGACGCTAGGGAATCAAGTCAATGTTGTGCACGTCACTTCCTACTGTGAGGCGCTACAACCACCTCACTCTTAACAGCGAGGAACTACAACCGTGTCACTTTCTGCGTAGAGATACACCCCGCCCGTCATTCCCTACAGTGAGGAACGAACGTGATAGGGAATCTTTCTTTTACTTCGATCTACAATTTCGACCACATCTAACGCAACTCAATACTCATGAACTGGCTGTGCGGGTCCAACACATAGTCAGCAAAGGGTTCGCAGTATCCAAAGCCAAACTTTTCATACAGGTTACGCGCTGGCTTAAAGTAATCTTCTGAGCCTGTCTCTAAACTGATTTGTCGATACTGGCGAACGGTTGCTGTGTCTATTACATGCTGTAACAGTTGGCTTGCAACACCTGACTTTCGAGCAAACTGTGAGGTTCTCATCGATTTCAGTTCAGCATGTTGGGTATTTAGCTCTTTAATGGCAACACACCCAAGCAATTGGCTGTCTTTCCAAGCGCTGAAAAAGGTAATTTCTGGCGACTTGAGCCCATCCAGATCCAATGCATGAACGCTTTCAGCTGGTGACGTGGCATACATGTCAGCAAGGTGCTCTTCAAGCAATTCAACGACTTCCCCACCCGACAAGTCATCAAGCTTAATTTCTATTGACTTGCTGCTTTCCAATGCTGTTCCGTTTCCCATTGAATCCTGTGCTTTTATTTCTGGTTTCATTACCTCAACTCTCCTTGTTTAGTTCGCTTATTTGGCTTGAGTGATTTGGCTTTAATTACTGGCCTGCTTTCCTGATTGTTTTCTTTTCAAAAACTTCGTTTAAACCAGTAAAATTACCGATTAATCATGAAATTATAAATGCCATACTGACCTTACCTAGATAGCATATTTTTCTTATCTAGTCTCTCCATAAAAGTGTTCCACAATGCCTGTGTGGTCACTACGGCGAGGAACAACACCTGTTTCAATTTAACGAATAAGTAGCCAGGTCGATATGAGCATTCAATTAGATTTAACCACCACGACACCCTGCCAGAACTTCGATTCCGCGCAAGGGCGCATGACACTGCAAAATCACCGAATTATTGATGTCGACAACGAAATCGCTCAGATCTTTGGTTACCGAACCCGTGAAGAGCTGTTATTGAACGTTGAATTTGTTTATGCGTTAGTTCCTGACAGTTACCAAGAGCTAGCCAAGAAACGTTACTTAGAGGCTATAAAAGGCAAACTAAAAAAAGGAAAATTGTACACCGATATTCCAGCCAATGGCCGCAACATCTCTATCTTTTGCCTATCACACATTATTGAACTCAATAGTAAACCCGCCCTCCAAGTCACTATCATCGACATCACATCCGTAGTCGAAGCTCAGCGCAAACGTAACGAAACGGATCGCATGTATCGCAAGCTACTTAATACATCGAAACAAGGGATCCTGATCCATAGAAACTTCAAACCTTTAATGGTCAACCAAGCATGGGTAGAACAACAAGGTGCGGACTCAATAGAGCAAGTGCTTGCGATGGACTCCATCCTATCCATCGTACCTGAAGATCAGCGTTCAACGGCCATCAGACGCTGCGAGAACATTCTCAATGGCAATACACCCAACTTTAGTTCCGTGGTGTATAACCAATGCTTTGATGGCACCCACAAATACTTCAACCTCTATGACAACGTGATTAACTGGGAAGGTGAAGACGCGATACAAGTGATCCTTGAAGAAGTCACCGATAAAGTATTACTAGAACGGGAGTTGCTGCATCGAGCGATGCATGATGATTTAACGCATGTGTTCAATCGTCGTGCTATTTACGGTTGGCTCAAGAAGCCGGTTAATCAGCATATGGCGATGTCATGTCTGTTGATTGATATTGATGACTTCAAATCGATTAACGATCGATTTGGGCATACAGTGGGTGACACGGTGATTAAGTACTTAGCAGACACCATTAAAACTCACATTGAGTTGTTAGGTGGCGTAGTTGGACGTTGGGGTGGCGAGGAGTTTATTGTGTTCATTCCAAAAGCGAAATCGGCCCATACCAAAATCATCAGCGAACGAATCTGCCACACCTTTAACCAACATACCTTCTTTGGCATTAATCGCCGCGCTTTTACAACGAGCGTGAGTATTGGCGTTACCAACCAATGCGAGTGCCACTCTGCCAACACCATTGATACACTTATTCGTGTTACCGATGATGCACTATATCGTGCGAAAGCGAATGGTAAAAATCAAGTATCGATCAACGATGATGTGATTTGCTATGAAGCACTAGCTTGATCGCAGTTCCCTGCTCTCCTTCATGTTCCTCTGGCTCTCCTGCATAGCCCACCAGTGCTCCTTCATAATCCACTGGCTATCCTGCATAACCCACCAGCTCTCTTTCATAATCCAACGCCTTTTTAAGCTAACGCTAAATGAGTCGGCTAACCATACAAATTGAGCACAGCCGCACATAATTAAGGTACAGCCACCGAGAATTAAAGCACATAACTTGATCGAATATTTGATTGCGATTTCGACATTTCGGTATATGATGCGCCACCCTCATTATATCAGCTAACGCTGTAGGCACTTATGTCCGCCAATATGTCAGCTACTATTTCTTCCAACGCACTTTATACCGACCTATCCAGTTACTACGATTTAATGTGTGTTGATATTGACTATCAAGCGCAAAGTAACTGCGTACGTAGGCTACATCAAATTTTCGGAAATGGTGGAAAGACTCACCTCGACTTAGCTTGTGGCACTGGTCCACACGTTCGTCACTTTATCGATTTTGGTTACCAAAGTAATGGACTCGATCTCAACGCGCCAATGCTAGATATCGCTCAGGTTCGCTGCCCCGAAGCCCATTTCTCGGTGCAAAACATGAGCAGTTTTGAAGTGGCAGAACCTCTGGATTTGATCACCTGCTTCTTATACTCAATCCATTACAACGATGGTTTCGAGAAGCTAAAAGAATGTGTTGAGAGCGTACATCGCGCTTTAAAACCAGAGGGAATTTTCTGTTTTAATGTGGTGGATAAAGACAAGATCAGCAATGATCTTTTTGTTCGACACACCACCAATCTTGAACAAGATGATTTCACGTTCAGCTCAGGCTGGTATTACTCTGGCAAGGGTGACAAGCAGGCGTTAAAACTCAGTATCGAAAAGACAACATCCGGTGAGACACAAGTTTGGAATGATGAACACCCGATGGTGGCATTCTCGTTTAAGGAGTTGATCGAGATATTGAAGCCCTACTTTGAGGTTCATATTTTTGAGCACGATTATGACAAGCTGTTACCTTGGGATACCAAATCAGGTAATGCTCTGATCGCTTGTGTAAAAATCTAGGTCAGTCGATACAAAACGAATTAGCCAGATTCAAACACAGACAAAAAAGAACCCACACTCGCCGTACTCTTTATCGAGCATCCAGCCAGTGTGGGTTCTTTTGTATCAAGCTATCGGTGTTCGAACTCTCGATTAGAAGTCCGCAGTCATACCTACGTAGTAAGTACGTGGCTCTTCAACATAACCCATGCTCTCTAGCTCTTGTGATACCGCTTCGTCAGTCAAGTTAGTAATGCCTGCGCGTACTCTAACCGAATCATTAATGTTGTATACCCCACCAATATTTAGCGTAGTGTATGCTTCTTGGGTCAAATCAGTTTCGATATTACGCTCACCTCGGTAACGCGCACTAACAAAGGTGTTCAGGTCGTAAGTTGGGTTCCAGTTCAGTTTAACTAAACCCGAGTGCTTGTAACGCTCAAGCAGTTCTTCACCAGTAGACTTATCTTCAGTGTCTAAGAACGTGTAGTTACCAGATACGCCCCATTCATCCGTTATTTGGAATTGACCAGTAAGCTCAGCACCTTGAACCACAGCCTCAGACACATTGGTATAAGTACGTTTGCCTTTCACATAGCCAGTTGAGCTAGAACTATCGGCACACCCTTTACCCGATTCAAACATTCCGCCATTCTCGCAGTAGGTTTCATCACGATCAATAAGGTCGTTGATTTCATTGCGGAACAAGGCACCTTCAACGTTCCAACGAGGTTGGCTGTATATCGCTGCAATCTCATAGTTCCAGCTCGTTTCAGGCTTCAGCTCTTCATTGCCATATAAATCACAAGCACCTTTACAACTGTTAACTGTGTAGTCGGCTTGGTTTTGAGTCAATGTTGGTGCTTTAAATGCTTTACCCACGCCACCCTTAATGATCAGGTCATTCGTTGCTTGGTGCACCAAATACACGCGAGGACTGAACTCTTCACCGTACAATTCGTGCTTATCTAAACGACCACCGATGGTTGCTGTTAGTTGCTCAGTCATCAGCCATTGATCTTGAACAAATAACGCACCTTGATACGCTTCTGATGTGCCATTGACCAAGTTTTCTTTGTTGGTTAATTCGCTCAACTGATAGTCCATACCAAACGTTACGGTATGATTATCACCAAGATAAGTCGTCGCTGATGCTTCTGCTATTTGAGTTAACTCTTCTACGTCACTGCTGTAGTTAGTATCAGAATCCGCAGCGTCGTTGTCAGTCACGTTTTCGCGTGAGTAGCGGACTTGTGTATCACCCCAGCTCCAAAAGCCACTGTGCGTAATCGCTTGGCTCTGACGCACTACTCGTGTGTCAGACTCAATCACAGATGATACGTTTTCTGCAGATGATTCACGTTCGTCGTCACTGTAACCAAAATCAAAGTCGATCGTTTGGTTGTCTGTCGCATTCCAAGTCAGGCTTGCGAGTAAACTTAGTGTGTCTCGTTCTTCTGAAGCCGTAACATCTGAGCGGTCGTAACCAGAGCTATGTGTACCAGAATAGGGTTGCCAAGCATCACGGCTAGTTTGGTTCACAGAAACGCGTGCAAACAATTCATCTTCAATTAGAGCACCAGAGGTCGTGAAGCCCATCGAGTACTCTTCACCGCCATCACCATCTAACGGTGAAGACGTGTCCATGCTTAACGTAGAGCTCCAGTCATTTTCAGGAGCCTTGGTGATGATGTTGATTGTGCCACCCATGCCATCTGAACCATAAAGTGCAGACATTGGACCACGGATGATTTCAACACGTTCGATCGAATCAGCAGGAATAGTCGATAGGTCGAAGTCGTTACCTCGGATGATGGCACTCGCTGAGCTTAGACGACGGCCATTCACCATGATAAGCGTGTAATCTGAATCCATACCACGAATAGAAATCATCTGACGCCCAGCACGTGTGCTATCAAAGTCAGATTCGACACTAGTTGATTCTGCAACGATGTCAGCCAAGGTAATACCAGGGCTGTCTTCAATGTCTTGAGCGGTGATCACTGACATTGAAGCCGGCGCTTGTTTTAGTGCCATTTCAGTACGAGTTGCCGTAACAACCATTTGCTCATCTGTTGCTTGCGCTTCTTCTTGCGCCAACACGTTAGCCGAAAGTGAGGTACAAATAACAGCGACTGCGATCGAAAGGGGTTTACGAACCAAAAGAGGTTTGCGAATCAAAAGAGATCTCTCAGACATGATATTCATTCTTATATGTGATTGGTAATGATAATAGTTTGCATTAAACAATCTAGTACCATTCTTATCAACGAAAGTTTCATACCAAAAATTGATTCTCATTATTCAACTTTCAAATAATAAAACCAATACATATTCATTTTAATAGCATGACCTCAATAGCATTCACCACCTAGATAGATTGGGTGTATATCTCTTTAAATAAATCACGAACCCAACGACACATAGGGTCATTATGGAAACGTTTATGCCAATAGAGATAAACATCTTCTGATGGGCTTCTGATCGCTTTGGGAACGCGTTTACAAATTAAATCTCGTTGATTGGCAGCTTTTGTCGCAAATGGTGTGGGCAAGTGAAAGATGATATCGGTCGTCTCCGCAATATCCGCAGCAATATTGAAGTTGGACAACTGAATTGGGATCGAGAGTTGGCGCTGCTTATCAATTAAACCAAGCTCTTTAAATCGACTTTCAATCGAGAGCTTTTTATCCCCTTGCAGTGAGATCTGGCCAAGCTGGCTATTCAATAAGTCATCAACGGTGATCTCTTTATCCGCCAGAGGATGGTCTTTGCTCATTAATAACCGATAATCGCGACTGATTACGAACATTCGATACAGGTTTTGTTCAGAACTTAATGGCTCATGCGTCGACAACACAAAGTGCGCATCACCGGATAACAGAGGCTCAAAGTGTCGCTTAGGAATCGAGTCGATATCGACAACCATATTCGGCGCTTGCTGGCGAATTTGTGCCACTACTTTTGGCAAAAGGTGTGAGACCTGAGGAACCAAACCAAAAAAACGAACCGTACTATCACTCGTTTGTGGTTCAAACACGTCCCCGTGAACCAGTTTCTCAAGGCGCGTAAGCACAGAGTTGAGGTCTTGCTTGATGACCTCTGCTTTCGGGGTCAATTCATAGCCATAAGCAGCTCTCACCAACAAGTCATCGTTAAATACAGTGCGCAGTTTCTGCAGAGAACGACTCACCGTTGGTTGGCTCATATCCAACGCCAACGCCGTGTTGGAAACGTGCTTCTCTTCAAGAAGGTGTTTAAGAATAACGAGTAGGTTTAGGTCAACTTGGGCAAGATTCATTATGCAAATATTCACAACAGAGCAAATTCAGTGTGCGCATAGTGCATCTACCACCCCATTAATACAATTGATAATCACTCTTATTTTGATCTAGAGCAAAATGCAGAACCGAGTTTGAGGTTAGGAAAGGTTTGAAGCTCTAAGTTAGAAATGTTTAAAGCTCTAAGTCAGAAATGTTTGAACATAAAAAAAGAGAGGCACAATGGCCTCTCTTTGATCGTCTACTTTATATTGCTAACGTCGAGCTATCAGACTACAGCTTTGTCCAAGCATCTTGCCAGTATTGGCTTTCTGCTGGTGCGTAAGATGCACTTGCACACCAAGCAGTGTATGGCCAAGGCTTACATTCATATAAACCATTGTCACTGCCCACTACAATGTCACCTGCTGCGTAGTTTGTGCCGGCTTCATATGGCGGGTAATCACCTGGAGGTGGAGTCGTTCCGCCACCGTCTTTAACAGCGAACGAATCATTTACCATCACCATTTCACCGTCAGATGCTTTACCGACCACTTCAAGTGCATATTGCCCTTCAGCTACATCGTATAAGTCCATGGTAATAGCGCGGCTGTCCGTTAAGTTAACCTGAGTTTGCTCAACCACAGTCCCTGCACTGTTGATCACCATAGCCGTAACATCTAAAGCTTCATTTGATGTCAGTGTTAGGTCTAAACGAACATTGCCGTTATCTGGCGCATATTCTGACTGAAGGCCTGAAACTGCAAGCTCTAAGTCATCGCCCGGATCTGGGTTACCACCACATGAAGAGTCTGAAACTTTTCTCCAAACGCCCCACTCACCTGTTGTTCCTGGCTCTTCGCCGCGAGTGTACCAACCTGCTCCCCACGTTGAACCATCATGAGAGACTTGATCACCTTCAACATAAACGGTATCGGCATCCCATGCAGCTGCACAGTTAGAACCATCCGTCACAGACACTTTACGGTCAGCGGTTACAGTTTGGTTCGCGCTATCTGTTACGCTATACACAAGCGTGTAGTTGCCGATTTCATTTACATCGACACTGCCAGTGTGTGTGATGGTGCTTGTTAGGTCGCCATCTTCAGCATCATTCGCCGTTACGCCTGCCATAGCATCAAATGCAGTTCCCAACACAACAGTAGTGTCAGACACACCATTAAACACAGGCTTCTGGCTGTAAACCTCTACCGTTCTCGCTTTAGTGGTTTCGTTGTTATCGCTGTCTTTCACTCGGTAAGTTAGAACGTAAGTGCCAATCACACTGGTTTCCACGTAACCTTCAACATCGACAGAAGATGTTAGATCGCCATCTTCTTTATCGGTTGCCGTTACACCTTCCATTGGGTCAAACGTTGTGCCGTGAAGAACACGGGCATTTTCGACACCTTTAAGAACTGGCTCACCCTCTACTGGTGGTGGCGTCACTTGACCGTGGACAAACGGGCCGTAATCTTTAATAAACTGCTCGTTGTATTGTTGACCGTTTTTGTTAGTACCCATGTCCCAGTTGATAGACCAAGTCATTACACCACGCAGCGGTTGGCCTTGAGTTGTTAAGGTCTCGAACGCGTCGTATAAATCTTGAGGATCTTGCACAAAGCCCGTCGCTGCAGCATCGATACTTGAAGGAATACCAAACACCAGCTTGTCATGTGGAATTTTGTGGAAGCCACGCGTTCCGTTGATAAGCGAATCAGAGATGTAGTAGATGAATTCTTCTTTTAATGCATCGTTGTTTTGAGCAATCCAGCCCACGCCGTCAACCCAGATACCGTCGCCACCTTGGTTGTAGAATTGTGGGTTAATCCAGTCATAATAACCTTCTAGATTATCGATATATGGAACGTACTTACCGCCTGTCGTTAGATACGGGAACTCAGGCGCCATCGTAATTAGGAAGTTTTTACCTTCAGCACGGTAGTGGTCTTTCACTAGCTTAAGGGCGTCAGGAATGACCGTTTGGTTGTTTGCTGCGGTTACCGCGGCTTGTTCAAGGTCGATGTCTAGGCCATCGAAACCGTAACGCTCAGTAAGACGGATAATCTCATCAGCAAAGGCTCTTTCATCACCAGTTTCTAGCTCTACGTGTGCATCAGCACCACCTAGCGCTATCAGTACAGAACGGCCTTGTTTGTTGAGTTCAGAAATTTGGTCAATAAATTGTTCTTCTGAAAGCCCAATGGTTGGGTCCAGTTTAAAAGTTGGGATTCGACCATCAGCCACATCGTAAACCTTCATGAATGACACATTCACGATGTTATACATTGGGTTTACTTCATCCAGCGTCACGCATGGCGCATTACCACCTTGGTAGCCGCCACCGTCACACCAGTTGTGCCAATACCCGACCACGACACCAGAATCTGGATTCGTCATATCTGAACCATTCGCATAAACAGCGCCAGACATTGCGGCCATGCCGACCGATACAGCTAATTGTAGAGCTTTACGTTTCAACATTAGTCCCACTTCCTTACTTAACAGCTGTGCCAATCACAACCGAACCAATTCATTGTAATCATGAATATTTATAGAGAAGTAATGGAATTTATAGGAAAAGATGACCTTTGATTTAACTTGTGATTTTAAGTCACAGATTGAATATCAGAATCAATATGATTTTGACTTTTCATTCAAAATGAAATGCTAAAAGCTGTTATTTTCGGCCGGACACATTGACCATGCAAATATTTAATCAACCTTAATTCACATAGATAATTAACCGAAAATATAAAAAATCACCAATGGGAAAAAACGAACTTTAAATCGACAAAAATCGATTCAAAAACACCGTAATTACTGACCTCAGACCAGATACCATTGCGAGTGACATCACTAAAATAGCTTGGATTTGGTCGTCATACATGTGCTAGAGATACACACGTATAACGGAATATAGGAGTGGAATTTTGTATGATCACCCCGACTAATTTTCAGTTAGCCTTTAACATCAGGCGAATAATAAGTATCAATTAATGAAATTAAATTCATCTTATTTTCTTCATTGAGTTGATTGATACCCGCTGCTGCTTTTCTTCCACCACCCGTATCAAAACTAGAACAAATTTCGTCTGCGCCCGTTCTGTTTGATAATGGTGCCCGTAAGCTCACCGTGTAAGACAAGCCATCTTGGTTTTTCGTTAATACTGCTTGCGCTCGGTTTGGATCTTGATTAACGATTTCATTACCAAATACACCACTGATGCGCCTTGCCCACGTCTCACCTGGCAGTTCAAACACACGTGCGACTTCACTTTCATAAACAGGAGCAAGGTTTGATAGCTGTTGGCGATCATTTTGATAGGCAGTTAGTAGTCGATAAAATACAGAGTTTTTATCATCCAAAAGATCAAACGGATTTGGGTATTGATAAAGAATTTTGTAGAGCTCAGCTGGCGTGAAATGCAAATCACTGAGTGACGAACCGTAACCGTTGTAGTTCACCAAGGTACCTAGCTCTTCCAAAAACTCTGTTTGAGATTCATCGAATCCATTTTCATCCGCTAGCCGCGCAGCCACTGTTTTTAGATTATCACCAAAAGCAGCCGCGATTGCCCAAGCCACATGCGCACCATTCAATTTCTGGTTAATTAGTAAGCTCGTGCAGCTCTCTGGCGCGGTATCAATCAGAGTATCCAAATAGCTAGAGTCAGGTACCTCACCAGTTCGATGATGATCGCAATAAAATACATGGATGTTGGCGTCTAGCAGTGAATGCAATGCTGTTAGATTTTTCTCCATCGACACATCTAAAACGGTAACGGAAGAAATGTTACCTTGCTTACCCGGCTCCATCATTTGAGTAACAACTTGAGAGACCAACTTAATATCACGCTTTACACCAGTGATCAGTACACTTTCTTTCGGCTCATTTAAGCGCAGTTGCAGTAAAGCGATGATGCCGTCTGCATCTCCATTGAATACGTCGTAGTGCATGTTGTTCCTTTTACTCTCAATCAGATTAGGCTTGAAGTTTATATCTGTATTTTTACAAGCACCGTTGTTTATTATCAATATCAACTTGTTAGGTGATATAACTCTATTGAACATAGCGGTTATTCACGGCTTGTGCTATTGATCAAAAACTCAAGATTATACGCAATACGCTTAATCTCACTTCAAAACTATGAGCGCGTTCCTTGTACGGCTTTTGAAAGTTTAATATCGAAGTTGATAACCTTTTGTTCATGTACATAAAAGTGACCACAACGAACCGTTACGCTTTGATACAATGAGAGTTGGATTAGTTAGGTTTTTACTCGAATTGACATTTATAAGCGTTTACAATGACTTTCGAGTTAGCGAAAACTTTCAATTCAAACCACAGATCCAAAGGTACACTGCATTTCCATGATCAACTTCGAACCCAAACGCCCTTATCAAACCCTCGGTCTTATCTTGAGAAAAGAACTATCTGATGGTCTTTACCCGATTGGAAGTCGTTTACCGCCCGAGCGAGATATTGCTGAGCGTCTATCCGTGAGCAGAGCTGTGGTTAGAGAAGCAATCATCATGCTGGAACTTGAGGGACTCGTTGAAGTAAAGAAAGGCTCGGGAGTGTACATAGTTAACTTACCGACTACATCAACAGTGGCACAAAATGAAGATGTAGGTCCTTTTGAAATGCTTCAAGCAAGACAGTTATTGGAAAGCAGTATTGCTGAGTTTGCTGCAACACAAGCAACCCCTGCTGATATCGAAAAAATGCGTGAAGCTCTAGAAATTGAGCGCCGCGAAATTGAAAACAATGTCCAAAATCCGGTTGGTGACAGAATGTTCCACCAGTGTATTGCCGAAGCGACACAGAATTCTGTGCTGGTCGATATTCTAAAGGAATCGTGGGAACGTCGTGAGTCTAGCCCTATGTGGAAGACACTGCATACACATATCGAGATCCAAGACTATAGGAAAGAGTGGCTAGATGATCATGCTGCTATTTTGCTAGCGATGAGACGCAAGAACCCAATCGAAGCCAAGCAAGCGATGTGGCAACATCTAGAACATGTGAAGATTAGGCTTTTAGAGCTTTCTGATTTTACCGACCCTAATTTTGATGGTTATCTGTTTAACTCCATTCCCGCTATCGCGACATCAAAAGAGAATCTTTAGAAAATAGGTGACATAAAATACTTATGTCACCTGATTTTTACGGAGTGATCTCCTCACCAGTTTCTACATCGAGCTTAAAAGACTGGCCCGCATGGGCAAGTATCAAAGTATTTTCGTCAGTTAACACGTAATCTATTGGTTGTTTTAAGCAACTCATAACCACTTGATGTTGCTGCTGTTCTTCTATGAACCATTCTAGATGTTTAATATCTTTCTGAGCGTCAGATTCAACATTCCCTTTGAAACCATCACCGTCATCAATTTCACTTGTTAACTTAACTACACAAGAAGGATCACTCATCATTCCAAGATAATAAGTTTCTTGTTCATGGTGCAAATCAACACTCCCCCCTTAATAACAACTTCGAGCGGGGTATGGGCTCGCCATTGCATCGATTTGGGTTCAGATAGCCTAATGTTGTCGACAATAACGACCCCGTTATCTGCAACTTGTATTATTGTTCGCACAAACGACTCACAACTCTCATAAGCATTCGCGAGATCTAGAACGACACATTGAAACTCATTGCTATCAATTCGAGTGATTACTGTTGCTTGAGCTGTTGCGCAATCTATCTTCTGACCTTCAGTCGCGTTGGTAACGCTATCGTCTAAATTGACACCACCAAATAAGGGTAAATTATGCGCCTGCGTAGTTCGAGTCCATAAACTATGATGTTTGCTACCAAACCTATAGCCATAACTGCCACTCGGAGTAAGAACATTAACGCCATCATCGACTAGTGCAACATTCCCTTGATCAGCATGGCGATGAGAACTATTACCAAACTTACTTGCTCGGTAGTACACCGACATTTTACTATGGGCAGTTTTACCTAACCCTGCGTATGAATAGTAAATGTTGTTCGACGCAGGGCTCACGCACAGAGTAGTCTCGTCAGAAACAAACGCCTCATTTGAAGTCATTAACGTATTAGAAACGGTTGAATGTTGATCCGATTTTTCAAATTGTAACTGCGGATACGTCGGTACTATATCTAATAAATGGAGCTTGTAAGTCTCAATATTGGACTCTAACTTCTTGGACTCTAATATCGACTTCGTACAACCATACCGTGGTGCATATATTCTGAGTGGATTTTGCGCAAAGAAACCAGGCCACTCTTTACCTTCTCTCTTGCACCAGAAGCCATCACCAAAGGGATGAATTCGATCGTTATTCGCCACAAAGTCCAAAGCAAACTTAACGTAATTCTTATAAAACGGGTGATTATAGAAAGAAAAGCCACTTAAACGCTCAACCGACAAGAAAAACGGATGGTGCCACTTGGTATAGGAAGAAGAATAAAAAGGCCCCTCAACCCAACTGCCATCTTTTCCGCCATAGAAAGGCAACACACCTCGGTAAATCATTAAGGCGTAATTAAGCCAACGTTCACAAGTTTTAATTTCAAACTCTTTGTGTAACACAAGGGCAGCAACGCCTAAGTAAGCAGGCAAACGCGATGTATGTGAATGTCCCGGGTACTGTTTAAACTTATCTTGCTCTAAGCGCTCTTCCATTTGATAGGCATATCGAATTAAGAGCGGCCTGACGAATGAACACTCGTCGGTCGTCAGCAATGGAGACAACCAATGATAGGCAAGATACAAATTTCGCGTCATTGACAGGCCAATTTCATCTCCCCACGTGCAAGGCCTTAACAGTGACGCCGGGCCTTCAGGGCTCCACTCGGATAAGCGCAATAAAATTTGGCATGCCTTATGTCCTGCCACCTCATCACCCCACACCTTATATAGTAATGTTAGTGCGATAAGATCGCGATCAATCCAACGTCTTACGTTAGCGATAGCTGTACGCTTCCCTTCTTCATTACCACGGCGATAATGATTAGAATATAAAATGTCATCTATATCAGTTAGTTCAACACTATTGCGTAACTTGTCTCTTGCACTTAATGAAGCATTGCTGACTGCGTCAATATCTTCATCGAGATACATCATAAACTGGTCTTTATTAGTACACAGCGAGAATAGTGACATAGCGTCCGGTGCCAAGTAGTTTTCTGACTCCGTCGTGATTTCAAAAACAATCCAATCAGATTTTGCTAGAGTATTGAGGCAAGTCACTCTCCAGCGATAGCTGCCTTGAGGTAACTGAAATGTCGGTTGTAAAGGAGACTGCACCGATTTCCAATCCCATGTTTGCTCACCGTCTTTGTCTTCAAGTTCGATGTTATACGCAGAACCATACTCTCCTTGAGGCCAATTGAAACTTGGGGGATTGACTGAGGAAATTTCGTTACAAGGCGACAAAAAAACTTGGAAATCATGCGTTCTTTCTAGTTGTAGCATGTGTTACTCCTCTATTTCGACCAATGATATTGCCCTGTCTCTGCATCAATATGACCAATTTGCTTCGCTGGGGTCCCTGCAAAAATCGAATATGGAGGCACATTGGATGTCACTACCGAATTAGCACAAATCAGTGAACATTTTCCGATGTTCACTCCTGGAGTGACAACAACACCAGATGTCAGCCAAACACCCTTTGCGATTGTGACCTTTCCGCTTTCCAAATCACTACGACCACTAAAGCTCTCTGAAGTCGGGTCAAATAAATGATTAGACGCAACGACAGAAACATGTGGCCCTACCAAAACGTCTTCACCAACCTCCACATCACCATTGATGTAACTATATAGGCCTATATAACTTCGTGTTCCGATTTGGTTTTCACCAATGCGAACGATAGCTCCTGGAGCAACTCGAACATTATTGTTGGTGAAGCCTAAGATTTGAGCTCTCGACTCGTCATCATGTTTATTATTACTTTGTGTTGTATATAGGGTGAATTTTCTAAATTCCTCATCCGAAAGTTCACCGCCAAATTTTTGTTGAACCGACACATCATCACCTATAAATAAAGGGAAGTAACAGTAATGACTTCCCTTATTGATTATCAATATTTTCACTGACACTAAATAAGCTAAGCCGATAATATCCCTGGGTTAGCTTAATTTCAAAACCCAATATCGAATTGAAAACACATTAATTAAAATGAGACCTAGTCAATGCATACTCGACACCACGAATCTCAGCTAAGCCTTTTAAACGGCCTATGCAAGAATACCCTGGGTTTGTTTTTTTATTTAAGTCGTCAATAATTTGGTGACCATGATCAGGCCGCATTGGAATTAAATCACTTTGTCCATTATTAGTACGACGATTTTCTTCTTTAAGAAGTGCAAATATCACTTCATACATATCAACATCACCATTGAGATGAGCTGCTTCATGGAAGTTGCCGGGTTCTTCTTCGCGCTTTGTTGAACGTAGATGCGTGAAATAAATTCGATCACCAAAAGTTTCAATCATCTTCACAAGATCGTTATCGTCTCGCACGCCATAAGACCCGGTACACATAGTAATACCGTTCATTTTGCTCGGTACACGATGCGTCAAGAATTCGATATCTTCAATCGTAGATACCACTCGCGGTAAACCAAGAATTGGGCGTGGTGGATCATCAGGGTGAATGGCCAACTTCACGCCGTACTCTTCACACACTGGGGTAATTTCGTTTAGGAAGTAAACTAAATTTTCACGTAACTTATTGCCGTCAATGTGTTGGTACTGATCCAATTGCTCTCTAAACTGCTGAAGAGTATAGCCTTCTTCCGCACCTGGTAGACCAGCGATGATATTCGATGTTAGCTGTGCAATTTTGTCATCAGGCATGTTAGAAAAACGAGTTCGAGCAAGTGCAATGTCTTCTTTTGAATACTCTTCATGTGCACCTTCTCGTTCTAGTATGCATAGCTCAAAAACAGCAAAGTCAATATGGTCAAACCTTAATGCTTTTGAGCCATCTGGGAGTACATACTCTAAATCTGTTCTCGTCCAATCAAGAACTGGCATAAAGTTATAGCAAACTGTATCAACTCCGCATTCAGATAAATTGATAATAGATTGCTTATAGTGCTCTATCCATTGAATGAAATTTCCAGTTTGAGTCTTGATCTCTTCATGAACAGGGATACTTTCGACAACTTCCCATGTAAGTGAATTTTCTTCTATTAACTTTTTACGTTTTAGTATTTCTTCTTTAGACCATATTTCACCATTCTTAATATGATGTAATGCCGTTACGATTCCTGTTGCCCCAGCCTGACGAATATCATTAAGCGTTACAATATCATTTGGACCATACCATCGCCAAGTTTGCTTCATAAGTTATTACCTATTATTAATTTTTTGATGAAGCCTTATTAAGGCTTCATCTGATATTTTATTTAATTAGACAGTGTAAGCTTTTAGTTTTACATCATTTAACTTACCAGCTCGTAGTAATAGCCAAGATATAAACCCGACAATCGCTGCCATTAATACAAATAACATTCTTCCCCACATAGGGTTTGGTATCAGCGTTAATAGAAGAAGCGCGGCACTTGTCGCCAATAACACTCGACCAAGTAAAATGTACTGTTGTCTATCAGCTTCGAAGCTTTGAGGCGAATCTTCTACAATTACTGGAGTTTCTGCATTACTAAAGAACTCTGCGATTTCTTCAGCACGCTTACCTGTTGGCTCTTTATAGAAAAGTTGAGTCAGCAAGAAGAAACCACCTGTGATAATAATGTGCCCTGTTACGCCCATGGTTATCGATTTCATTTCAGCGAATTCACGACTAGACAATGGTTCAGATAAATTAAACAGGCTTTCGATCATTGGTGCATTTGTTGAAGCAATAACGGCTGAAACGCAAGCGCCTACGGCAATGGTTGCCCAACATGACCAATCTGGAGTCTTCTTGATAAAGAAACAAAGCAGTGAAGGAATAAGCACAGGGAACGCGACAAGCGTACTCACCATCATCAGTGCATCAAATAGACCAAAATCTTGCAGTTTGCTCATGAACAAGCCACAAACAATAATCAACAAGCCGAATACCACGGTAGAAACTTTACTTGCAAACAAGATCGATTTATCTGATTTGTCTTTTGCCATGTAAGGTTCATAAACGTTTTTAATGAATATGCCGGCATTTCTATTTAATGCAGAGTCCATTGACGACATGGTTGCAGCAAACATAGCTGACATCATCAAGCCAACCATCCCAACGGGCATCTCGTTACGAACGAAGACAAAATAGGTGGCATTAGAAATATCTTTGCCTAGGACATCGAGGCCCCATGTAGACATATCTGGGTAATTCCCGCTTACATACCAAGCAGGAAGGAACCAAATGAAAGGCCCAAACGCCATGAGACAACACGCCAGGATTGCAGCTTTACGTGCATTATTAGTATCTTTGGCTGCAATATAGCGGTAAGAATCAATCATATTGTTTGTACTGAAGAACTGTTTGATGAAGATACAGATAAACCAGCCAACAAATAAATAGGTATAGCTATACCCTTCTCCAACAAACCCTTGATCAGGCAAACCTGCTTCTAGGATTGGTGTTACACCACCAGATTTGTATATCGCTACGATTGTCGCTATGAAGGTAACAACAGTAATGATGATCATCTGTATAAAATCTGACGCAACTACAGCCCAACTTCCGCCGACCAGAGACATAAGAAGTACAACCATACCCGCAGCAACTATCGTTGTTTCAATTGGGATATTAAATACCGCACTTGCAAAGATCGCTAATGCATTCAGCCATAGCGCAGCCTGAAGTACACTCGACGGTACCGTCGCCCACGTTACAACTTGCTCGCTAACAGGACCAAAACGTTTGCGAATGCCTTGGATTGGACTGATAACTCGCATCTGTCGAGCTCTTGCAGCAAAGAATAAGTAGTTACAAAAGTAACCAAGAGCATTCGCAAAAAAGATAACAGAGATGGATAAGCCAACATCAAGAGCTTTTCCCATTACGCCAGTAAACGTCATAGCACTCAGTGCTTGAAGAAATGCTGTGGACCCAACCATCCACCACAACATTTTGCCTCCCCCCCTAAAGTAATCACTTGTCGATGACGTTGCTGATCGAAACATCCAACCTACTCCGAGGAGGAAAACGAAGTAGCCTATAACTATAAGTATATCGATATTCATAATGAGCCCTAACCGTGATATTTAAAAACTAAACACCTTTCGCTTTCTTTTATATCGCCCCTAGATATTGACTGTCAAAATTGGTCTACCAATTGGTTGACGCTTCTCACAAAAAAATAAATCACTGTTAACATACCATTTAAATCATACAAATAAATGCTACCCTCTAATGGTAATTTTTATAGCTGTCTAATTTCAAAATTAGGGTAAGAGTTCAATAGAATGAATAAAAACGTTAATAATCAATATATAAAAGAAGATAATAAAATTATTCATATTGGTTTAGGGGCTTTTCATCGCGCACACCAGGCTCTATACACAAGTGAATTGTTAGACAATACAAACTCAAGTTGGACAATCTGTTCCATTAATTTATTTGGTTCACAGACGCTTATTCAACAACTAAGAGAGCAAGGTCACTGCTACACCGTTTTAGAGAGAGGAGCGGCAAGCGAACAAATAAAAGTATCAAAAGCAATCACGCAATCCTTGCATCCAGAACTCGACGGTCAACGGACTATCATCGAAAAAATTGCGAATCCAAACGTTCGTATAGTCTCAATGACTATCACAGAAAAAGGCTATTGCATTGAACCAAGTACTGGCTCTCTTGATGTTAACAATCGTCTCATCCAGCTCGATCTCGACTCACCTTCTCGTCCAGTATCCGCCATCGGTTATATCGTTGAAGGTTTAAGACTCAGAAAAGAAAGGAATATTAACGCGTTCACCGTATTGTCTTGCGACAATATTCAAAACAATGGAGAAGTAGCGAAGTCGGCTATTCTTAGTTTTGCAAAATTGGTCGACTTGGAGTTGTATTCTTGGATAGAGGCTAATGTCACATTCCCAAACACTATGGTTGACCGTATTGTTCCAGCGGCGAGTAAAGAAAGCTTATCTTATATAGAAACAGCTATCGGCTACTCGGATCCATGTGCCATCGCTTGTGAACCTTTTCGACAATGGGTAATAGAAGATAAGTTTGCAATTGGTCGACCAAATTGGGATGAAGTGGGCGCGCAATTTGTCGATGATGTCATACCTTTTGAAGAGATGAAGCTACGCATGCTAAATGGTAGTCACTCACTTCTTGCGTACTTGGGATACTTGAGTGGTTATAAGTATGTGTCAGAAGCGATTTCAGACCCATATTTTAAGAAGGTGATCCTAGACTTCATGATGAATGAGCAAGCGCCTTCATTGTCGTTACCAAAGGAAACTGACATTGCAGCTTACGCAGATTCGCTGATTGAACGTTTCTCTAACCCAAATTTGAAGCATCTTACCTCTCAGATAGCAATGGACGGAAGTCAGAAATTACCACCACGATTTTGTGAATCTCTCAAATATAACCGTGAAAATGCTGCTCAAACGACTTGGTTAGAGTTGGGCATTGCAGGGTGGATGGCTTATGTGATTGGCACGGATGACAACGGCGATGCTATCGAGGTTCATGATCCAATGGCTGGCGTGTTCAAGCAAATCAAACAAGAAAGTAAAACGCCTCGTGAAGCTGTCATTTCTTTATTAAGCATTGATGGTATTTTTGAATCTAGCCTTCTTGCAGATGCCGAATTCGTAAATAAGATAGTCGACCTTTTCGAATGTATTCAAGAGGTTGGTGCAATGCAAACTTTACATAACTTAACAAAAACACTGAACTTAAAGGGCTAGGCATGGAATACAAAAATAAGTTGATTCGATTTGGTCAAAACCGCGTTTGGCGCTCTTACAGTGGTGGTAAGGTTTTAGACCAAATTAATAACGAAAGCGTTCCGGTCGACTCTCATTTTCCTGAAGACTGGATTGCATCGGTCACTAAAGCTGTTAACCCAGGTCGAGAAACAATCAGTGAAGGTCAATCAACTGCGATTATCGGCGATCACTCACTCGATTTCGCCGAATTATTAGATCTAGATCCTGAGTATTTTTTAGGTAAAGAGCACTTCAGTCGATTCGGTTCTAACCCTATGGTTTTGATTAAGTTTCTAGACTCTTCAATTCGCTTACATTTCCAAGCACACCCAACCAGAGAGTTTGCCCAAAAGCACCTAGATTCAAATTCAGGTAAGGCTGAAGCCTACTATATTTTACAAGTTCGTGAAGAGATTGATGATCCTTATATTTATCTCGGATTTCAGACGCCTCCGACTAAAGAAACGTTGAAAGAGATCATTGTTGAACAAGATATTAACCGACTGAAAACTTGCTTCGAAAAAATCAAAGTCTCTCCTGGTGAGTGTTACTTTATTCCAGGAGGAATGCCTCACGCGATTGGCGAAGGCATTCTAATGATTGAGATAATGGAACCATCGGACTGGGCTGTTCGATTTGAGTTTGAACGAGCCGGTTATACACTTCCTGAAGAAGCTCGCTACATGAAGCGAGATTTGGACTTTTGCCTTGATGTTTTTGACTATTCAGAGAAGTCGGTTGAAGCTGTGGCAACTCAGAACAAGAAGACACCTCAACTATTAACAGCTTATGCTGACGGATCGGTAAAAGAGTCTCTCATTGATGACAAAACAACCGACAGATATCGAGTTTGTCGCACAAAAGTCATTAGCAACATCACCAAATCTGAGAGCGACTTTTATGTCGGTGTTATTGCTGCTGGCAGTTGCACGATTAAATTAGACGAAGAAATTTTAGTACTCCATAAGTACGATAAATTTTTCTGTCCGGCTGGCATTGAAAATATCACGATAGAAACAGACGATGGCGTCGAGATTATTGAATGCTACCCACCATTAACGAATTAATCCTGAGTTAACGTATTGAAATGGAACCAATAAACCTTTATTACGACGCCTTTATCTTTGATATGGATGGAACATTAGTAAACTCCGAGCCGCTCAAAGGCCAAGCATTAGCGCTGACCTGTAAAGACTATGGTTCCATCGTTGACTACCGTATTTATCAAAATGTAATGGGTATGAAATGGGAAAAGGTCGTTCAGTATTTTTTCAAAATTGGAGGAATCGAACCAGAGAGACAAGAGTTTAACGAAAAATTTAAGGAACATTATCAATTACTCCTTTCACAAAGATTATCTATCAATAAAGGTGTTGTTGGCCTTCTACAGCAACTAAAATCTTCTGGTAAGCAATGTGCGGTTGTAACTTCTGCGCAACAGTGGATGGCTAACCAAATACTGAAAGCTTGTAAACTTGAGCACTTGTTTGATCTTGTCATCGCTAAAGAGCATGTTTCAATGCACAAGCCAGATCCGGAAGCTTATTTGTTGGCGCTATCTAGATTAAATGTAACCGCAAGTAAAACCATTATCTTTGAAGACTCGGCTCCAGGACTTCAGGCTGGTTTAGCTAGTGGTTGTGAAGTCATTGCATTTCAACATTCTTTCAACATAAACAATGATTTTTCAGGTGCGTTAAAAATCATTGATGATTTCTCACTTGTCAGTTAAGACCAAAATGCTCACCCTAAGCTTATTTGACTTATTGTATGACATATATCACAGCAACTTGTACCCAAATGATATTAAAATAGAAATCCCCCACTCAAAGATAAAGCGCCATATGAACACTACCACCACTCTTGTTTATGACACTTTGAAAAGCCTTGCTGCTCACGCTCCTGAGCAACATGCCGAGATTAGACAGCGGTTATATGAGCAGTTGAGCCTGCCATTTAATAAGCAGATCTCGTTATACGCCAACGTGCTTGGTCCTATCAGCTCAGGTAAGTTAGCGGGATGCGACAATATTGATAAAGCGGTTGAGCTGGCACTGGATGTGCTGGAAGGCCGAAATAAGTAATTCCCCTTTAAATACGTAATATAACGGCCCAGATCTTCCCCCAGATCGGGCCGTTTTTATTCTCGTCATTTATCTAGTTGAATTTTAGGCACAAAAAAGGCGCAGATGATCCACGCCTTTGGTTTAGTTTACTCTAAATTTTAAGAAGTCTTGAACTGCGCCACCGCTTTATCCATCTCATGGGCTTGCTCTGCGACTTTATCCACTTCAACTAAGCAATGTTGCGCCGAAGCGTTGTTATCACTTGAGATGGTGTTTAACTCGGTGATTGAGTCACTCACTTGTGCCATAACAGCACCCTGCTCTTCAATCGCTGATGCAATACGCTCAGAGTTGCCCTGGATGCTTTCCATGTCGCTTAAGATAAGCTGCAGGCTAGCATCGAGCTCTTCCGAATCTTTCAAAGTCAGTTGGCCTTGTTGGTTACATTCACCAATTTCGGTCATCGAAGCGTTCATTTGGCTTTGAATTGCCGTTACTACACTGGTAATTTCAGTCGTTGATTGGTGCGTTCTGCTTGCAAGAGCACGAACTTCATCGGCAACCACGGCAAAGCCTCGGCCTTGTTCACCGGCACGTGCTGCCTCAATGGCTGCGTTCAGTGCCAGCAAGTTGGTTTGTTCTGCAATTCCTTGGATGATGTTTACTGCATCGCCGATTTGATCAACATGATGGTTCAATGAGCTGATCGAATCTTGGCTGCTAGAAAGGCGTTCAGACAACTGAGTAATGTTGCTGATCGTATCTACCACCACTTCACGGCCTTTATCGGCATTCACTTTTGCTTGATGAACACCTTCAGCCGCAACTGATGTGCTTTCTGAGATCTCGCCAATCGTTAACACCATCTCTTGTACCGATGTCGTCATGGTCGATGTGTGGTTAGCTTGCACTTCAAACTGCTTGATGACCGATTCAAGCTCATCATGCATGTTTGATGTGCTTTGTGTTAGCTGAAGTGATTTAGATTGCGATGCCGCGATAAGCCCTTCAAGTTGATCAAGCAATTGGTTGAAGTATTGGCCTAGCGTGCTCAGTTCGTCTTTACCGTCTAGGTGTGAACGAATAGACACGTCGTTAGAATCGACAATGTTGCGGATTACCGAGAGTAATGACTCTATCTTACCAATGATAGAACGGACGATTAACCAGCTGAACAGAATGATCGCCACAAGTAACGTGACGCATAGGATGTTGTTGATCAGCGATAGTTTGTCCATCTGTTGCTGGGTTTCTTGCGCTAATACCGCTGAGAACTCTTTAAATTGAGTTTCGATAGCATGAGAACCCGAACGAGCTTGCCCAAGCAGACCTTCGTTGTGCTTCAAGCCAATCACTCGCTTCTGTTCAACCACTTGGCGCGCAGCATCTATCAAAGCAGTTGAGCTTCCAGCACTAGAGGTAATAGAAAGAACACTCGGATCAAACTCACCCTTTTCAATTAAGTCATTGAACAGGTAAAGCTCGATTTTTTGTTCAGCGCTGGCTGTCGCGCTGATGTTATCGAGCAAAGTATGAAACTCGCCTAGCAAGCCTTTGTCACGTGCTAACCCATACACTTCACTCGCTTTTACTAAGTTAACAAAGCTTGTGTGGTAGGTTTCAATATCTTCACGTAGGTGTGCGCTGTTGGCTAAACCTAAATCACTGAGCACTGCATTGAGCTCAGATTCAGACGCTAAGAATTTATTGTAGTTTACGTCGAACTTGGCGAGGTACTTCATATCACTACGTAATAGGAAATCTTTCTCGTTACGGCGAAGATTAAGTAGTCGCACTTCAAGTTCTTTGGTGATTTGTTTGGCTTCGCTCATTTGAGCGGTGGTGTCTGCGAATTGTGATGTGGTAAACAGCAATGCAATCATGCCGAAAATGGAAAACAATCCTAATGAATAGAGCTTTTTCTTTATGTTCATATATGTGACTCGTCTTTACTAATCTAATTATGGGTATCTAAGTTTTTTTTGTAACTTTTGTTATCTTGTTTTTATATTTATCTAACTTAATTTGTCTATCTAGCTCTAGTCGCTTGCATAACCCAGGTTGCTTATATAGTGATTAACTCGTGCTGTTCTCAATTGGATTTGAGCTGCCAATGAAATCATTACTAAAGTTAAAATTATCAATAACACAGATTTGCAACATGTACATTAGTTGAATTATAGATTTGGGAGGCAGCTATTTGACGGGTCGTACAAGGCTTGAACAGCAGACTACGTAAGGCTTTGAATCAAAAAGCTTTCGTACTTTATTGGCCTTATTGCTTTCAATGACATTATTTTGGCTGATCAGAGGAGACTAAATGAAGCTCAATATCTTAGATTCATAAAAAATGGACCGTCCCTATTCAGGTACAGTCCATTTATTTGTGTTCGTGGTTGTTGACTCTTGATTCTAAGTTCTGTGCTCTGTGCTCTGTGCTCACTAAAAACTAAAACGCTTTCACCATCTTAGTCAGGCATTTTAGTAATACGGCTTTCTCATCTTCTTCGAACTCTTGTGTGAGTTCATTAACAAGATTCAAGTGAAGCTGATTGTGGTGAACGTGGATCTTCTGACCCTCATCGGTCAACGCTACGACTATCGCTCGACGGTCGGTTGGGTGTTCGTGACGCTCGATCAGCTCTGCTTTAACCAGCTTTTCGATTTGAACGGTGAGCGTGCCCGTAGTGATGCCGAGCTTTTCTGCGAGCTCTTTCATTCTTAACGCGCCATGCATACCAAGCACTTCGATAGTATGTACTTGCGCCAAGGAGTAACCCGTTTCTTTGACAACAGATTGCTCCCACGAAGACATTTTATCGTAGAACTCAGTCAGTATTTGGTTAAGCTGTTCTATATTTCGCATGGTCGTTTGAATGCACTTCAAGAGTAAGATGATTAATCTTATCAAACTTGGCGAGCATTTGTTTATATTCAGAGACGGTTTTATCACTGTTTGATTCAAGAGTAATCGCCGCTGAGTAGTGATGCCCGCTCACCTTCCACATGTGAAAATCGGTTACCGCCGCGTATGGCGTCAGTGTTTCAGTTACCGAATCACGATAATCTTGGTCGATATTCTCATCAAGCAAGATTGGACTTGTCTGCTTCATTAGGTTCATGGTCCATTTCGCAATAACCACAGCACCAACCATACCCATAACTGCATCTAACCAGTTCCAACCGTAAAACTTACCGAATAGCAGCGCAACAATCGCAAGCAACGAAGTTAGAGTATCCGCCAACACATGCATGTAGGCTGCGCGTAGGTTGTGATCATGATGGTGTCCGTGGTGCACACCATGTTTATGACCATGGTCGCTGTCGTGATCATGACTATGTGAATGACCGTGATTCTTACTATGATTGTGGCCATGCTCTTGTCCGTGGTCATGATGGTGATCACCGAGTAAAAACATACTCACCACATTCACGGTTAAACCAATACAGGCAACGATGATCGCTTCATTGAACTGAATCGCTTGTGGGTTAAATAAACGATGCACTGATTCCACCAGCATCAATAATGCCACAATACCCAATGCAATCGCGCTAGTGTAGCCCCCTAACACACTGACTTTGCCAGTACCGAAAGAGAAACGTTCGCTCTCGGCATGTTTCTTCGCATATCGGTATGCAAATAAAGTGATACCAAACGCTGCAGCATGCGTCCCCATGTGCCAACCATCGGCAAGTAACGCCATAGAGCCGTAAATAGTACCGGCAACGATCTCGACCACCATGGTGATGATAGTTAACAAGAGAACGTAGAAAGTACGCTTTTCACCTTGCTGATTGTGTGAAGAGAAGTTGTGTTGATGACGTGTTGGAAAACTCAAAATGGCGTCCTTAGCTCGTGTGTTCAATGTTAGGAGTCGTTACTGATTAATCTTGCTAAAAAAGTGCTTTGATTTACAAGTAGTTTGATTATCAAACCAATAAATGGAATTTAGTTTGACTATCAAACATTGTCAACGATGAATTTTGAGGCTCTGATTTGGGAGAGTAATAATTTATAGGGAGATCTAATTAGCTCGACAGCCTATTAGGTGGTGAAATAGCTGCGCTTTGCAGACACAAAAAAGCCCACACGAGGTGGGCTACTGAAATCAGAAGGAGTTATTGGTTTTGCAACAGAGTAATCTCATCATTCACCCAACCTAACAACTGCTTGGTGGCTTTCGACAACACTTGGTTCTGCCGAACAATATAACCAAGACTGGTGCTAGAAAAGTTCATCAACGGTGTCACTTTCGAATGCAGATGCTGCTTGGTGGATACCGCAAATTCAGGAACAATCGCCACACCAAATCCCGCTTCCGCCCAGTCGATTTGAGCGTCAACGCTCCCTACTTCCATGATTCTGTGGTTAGGTAGATTCAAGCTTGGTAAACCTTCATCAATGAAGTCACGGGTTCTTGTATCGTGGCCAAGTAGAATTAAGGTGAGCTCAGAATCATCTTCTGTTCCTTTAACCTGATGTTTTATCTTACTATCTGACCCTTGAGAATCAAACCCATCGCCTAGCGCGCACCAAGAAAGCTCCTGCAGCTTAGTGAAATACAATGACTCGTTGTGCTGTTCTTTCGCAATAACAAAGCCAAGATCCGCCTGAGCATTCTTGACCAAACTCGATGCTTGAGATGATGTGGTATTCAGCAACGTGAGATCGATACCCGGATATTGCGCTTTGAACTTCTGGAAAGGGCGAATCAACAAGAATCGAGAAATGATGTCGCTGACAGCAATAGTCAAAGTGCCAATTTTGAGGTCGTTAATCGCATTGAGATCAGCCTGACAAATCTGAAGTTCGAGTAACGTTCTTTGGCTTGTCTCTAATAGCCTTTCGCCTGCTTGAGTCAGTTGAAATGGACTTCTCTCTATCAACTTAATGCGCGTGGTTTGCTCTAATTGCTTTAAGTGTAAACTTACGTTGGGCTGTGTCATATGAAGCGCATTGGCGGCTTTCCCGAAATGTTTGTACTCCGCGAGCGTCACAAACGTCTTCAACAAATTGATATCAAGCATCATGTCCTCTCTCTTGTCACTTACATCATTCCTTACAGTGAGGGACTACCCCCACATCGTCATTCCCTGTAGTGAGGAACGAACGTGATAGGGAATCTCGTTTGTGGCTTGAGATTCCAGATACCTCGTCCCTCGGTTCTGGAATGACGGTTGTTTTAAAGTTTCTGTCCCAGTTCTCGTAATTCTCTACAATGAGGAACGAACGCAATGGGGAATCTCGTTTGTAGGTTAAGACTTTAAGGATATATGAAATCCTTATCAAGATAATAAAGATAATTAATTTCTCTTATCCACCTTGTGGGCCTAACATGATTTCTCAATCAGTTAGGAGAAAAATTATGCCATCTATCGTTGTTGTGGGCGCAAACTGGGGTGATGAAGGCAAAGGCCGCATCGTCGATTTTTTAGCAGACCAAGCTTCTGCTAGCATTCGTTTTCAAGGCGGAAACAATGCAGGTCATACTGTGGTAAATGACTTCGGTACATTCAAACTGCACCAACTACCTAGTGGTATTTTTAATCCTGATTGTACGGCGGTTCTTGGCCCTGGCATGGTGATCAGCCCTGCTGCGCTAACTCAAGAGATTGCAGAAGTTCAAGAGGCTGGTATCAAAGTTAAGATGGCGATTTCAGACCGTGCGACACTGTGCCTCCCTTTACATGCCCTTGAAGATACGCTTGAAGAAGAGCGCTTGGGTGACGGCGCTTACGGCTCAACACGTCAAGGTATTGCACCAGCATACGGCGATCGTGTAATGAAGAAAGGAATTCTTGTGGGTTGGCTTAATCAACCCGAGATTTTAGAGCAACGCATTCAATTCCTGCTTGATTGGAAGATGCCTCAACTTAAAGCGCTATACCCTCAATGTGATTTCACTCAGACAGCTTCTGAAATGACAGAATGGCTACTTGAAGTGACTAAAGCTTGGCGCCCGTTCATTTGCAACGTGACTGAGCCGCTAAAAGCACTACAATCGCAAGACGCGAACCTACTGTTTGAAGCTCAGCTAGGTGCAGGCCGTGACCTTGTCTACGGTGAATACCCTTGGACAACGTCTTCGAATGTAACCGCAGCTTACGCAGGCATTGGTAGCGGTTTACCTGCCCTTCGCCCTGAGCGTGTTATTGCTGTTGCTAAATCGTTCAGTTCGTCTGTTGGTACTGGCACGCTAGTTACAGCAATGGAAGAGCAAGACAGCTTCCGCGAAAGCTCTAACGAATACGGTGCAACTACGGGTCGCCCACGTGATATGGGTTACTTTGATGCAGTAGCTACTCGCAACGGTGTTGACCTGCAAGCCGCGACTGAAATCGCACTAACTAAGATTGATTGCCTATCTGGTCTATCTGAACTTAAGATCTGTACGGCTTACTCAGGTGAACATACTGAGAACCCAATCTGGCCACAAACGGCTGAGCTAAAACCTGTGTATGAAGATATGGCTGGCTGGGATGAAGACATCACTGGCTGCCGCACGTTTGAAAGCCTTCCTCAAGCGGCACAAGATTACGTAACTCGCATCGAAGAGTTGATGGGCGTGCCAATCGTGATGGTATCGGTAGGTCCTGAGCGCGAGCAAATGATCATTCGAGCTTAGTTTAGAAGACTATTAGACCCACATCTACATCTACATCTACATCTACATCTACATCTACATCTACATCTAAGCCCACACTAGTGGGCTTTTTGTGTCTGTCACGAGCATCTAAATCTTGTTCTTCTTGTTGAGATACATGTTGTCATCGGAAGACTTGATTAGATTTATGATGTTGAGACTGCGAGAGTCAGCGATACCACAACCATATGAAAAACCGAGTGGCACCTCATCATCACAACGAAAGCTTTCAATGAAGTCATGAAATTCAGTGTGGATTTTATTGATCAACTCAGAAACATAACCAGCCTCTTCTGAATGTATGACGACGATGAACTCATCACCACCGACCCTAGCCGATATGATGTTGTACTTTGCATTGTTTTTTATGCATGACGCAAAGCCAGAGATATAGTCATCACCTTTGAAGTGGCCATAAGTATCATTGATGTACTTCAAATTATCCAAGTCGAAATACAAACAAACGATCTCTCCATCGCTGATGTTTGCTTTGTTGAATTCATGGAAGAAGCCCCTTCGATTAAGCAGCGTTGTCATGATATCAAAGTGACTGTTTTTGTATAAAATCCGGCTCTCTTCTTTTAATAGAATTTCAGAACGCAATAGAGTCGATATGTTTTCAATCAAGCTAACTTGGCTCTCGGTATACGCTGTTGGGCTTAAATCAAAAACCAAGAGCACCGCAAACACTTCGCCATCGATATCTCTTACCGGGACGCCGCAAAACGACTTATAGGCATCCGCCCCAATCGCAGAAACGGAATCACCACCAGCATGACCACTCAAATAGACCGTGCGATTTTCGTTATGTACATACTCACAAAAGAGGCTAATTTTGCTCTTATGTTGGTTACACGATATGTTTGAGGAGCTCCACACACTCTCAGAACCAGAGCAACTCAAATCAGAGATCATGATGATGCCCGCATTCGATGCGTCCATTATGTCTCGTATATTATCCAATATAGATATCCAAGTATCGACATCGATATTTCTTTGCATCCCTTCAGAAGAGATTTTATCAAAAAGCATTAATATTTCTTTTGTGTCAGACAGTTAAACTTAATTGAACATTCATTAGAGTACGTTGTAACAAAAATTCCAAGACCGATAGATTAGGGCGGTTATTGCCAAGTAACGACCAAACCCTACATCCTAGTTTTCTAGTTCAGAAGCATCATTCGCAGAGGCCCAAATTTCTGAGCGTCGATTCTTGGCTCTACCCTCTGACGTTGCGTTGGACGCAATAGGTTTACTTTCACCAAATGAGCGTATAACAAGGCGATTCTTTTCTACACCATCCGCGATTAAACCATCCGATGTCGTCAGTGCTCTTTGAAGCCCCAATGCTTGGTTATAACCTTCTGCGCCGGTGCTGTCAGTGTGTCCATCCACCGTAATTGCGCTGCCGTTAGTATTTAACTCGCCTGCAAGTTGGCTCAGTGCTTTGCTGCCCATCGGCGTTAAGTTGTGTTGGTCAAATCCAAAATGAAGGCGTGCTAATAACCCTTGACGTTCTTGGTTACTGATCCAAGTCTTACATCCTGACTGGTTCATACCTAGATTGGATTGACCTGCTAACGCTTGTTTTAGCTCACTGCTGTCAGACGGCTGCTCTATTTGTAGAAAGCCCTGTCTGTGTTGTGCAATGCCGACGACACTATCGACTCTTACACTATGTTGATATTCACTGAATGCGGTGTCGCAATAAACACTGATACCTTCTTCCGCATGAGCGATAAAACTAAGTTGCAATGTCGATAGGACGATTGAACTGATCATTAACTTTTTCATATTTTCCTCTAATACAACTTAGTGATTCCGCTTGTTTTTGAGCCTTTACGGATGAGTTCTTCTATCTTTTCAATCAATTCATCTAAGTTAGATACGTCGATGATGTCTTCATTTGGGTCGACAACGCAGTCTTGAAAACCACTTTGTTGAGAAGCTCGAAAATCGATACCAATAACACCTATGTATAAGCCCGGTATTTCCTCTCTTGCTTTGTCACACATGCCTCTATCGACTAACCTTTTGAGGATGCCGTTATTCGGACTCTCCTGCCCATCGCTTAAGATCAGCAGCATCTTGATTTTCTTGTTGTAGATTTGCTGCTCTTCTTGATCGGAACTGTTCGGGTCACCGTCATGAAGAACCTGAGAACCTCTCAAAATACCTTGAAAAGCCGCAGTGCCACCGTCTGCCCACATAGAGTTAATCGGGTCCAAATCTGAGAGCTTGTTCGATAGGCGAATATTAGAAAACTGCGATGAATTGGAAGAACCATGCGCGTTAAATAAATTTGTTCCACTCACACTATAAAAATCAGGCTGTAACCCCGACTTATCCGTAAACATCGTCGATACCGAACTCGGAAAATCAACGTAGTTGTAGACATCGGCAACCAAGTAATTATCTTGATAAATCACATCCTGAATGCGTTTCGCATACAGTCGATTGTCCGCTTTCGGATTGGGACAATATGATTGCCAATTGGCACAGTTGATCACTTGGTTTTGCGAATACGTACGCCAGAAGTCCCAGTTAACATCGTTGTAGGAATAAGGTGATACGTTCGTTTTATAGTTATCTTTGTAGCTCAACTGGCTAGTCGCCCGAGCTTGATTTCCTGAGACGATCTCCCTAGTTCGAACGTTAAAAGGCACAAAGCCAACTCGATTAAGCAGCTTGTCTCCGGTTGTATCTTCTCCGGGCTCATCACAAACGTATTTCCACTCTCCATCGACATAGTCCTGTTTAATCGATGTGCAAAGGATTTTGCTGGACATTTCATCGATGGCTGTCTTTAGATCGTCGATTTTTATGTGTCGACTTGAACCCCACCTGTCGTTCATTGAACCGGAAAAGTCCGACACAAACACAATATCGATGTTGTTATCACCAAGGTAAACCGGGTACTTTCTCGCTAACGAACGTCCCGCTAAGTCTTGCTGCTGATCAAACGAAGGGATAAAGCTACTCGCAAACCAAGAGTCGTGCGTCGTCTTGGCATTCACGGTGTATTGGATATATTCCAGAACCCCAGCCCCCTCATCTTCCGCTTGACGGAGTCGGACTGCTGAGAGGTTGGTTGATTTGATGTCCCGCACGTAGTTTTCGACATACTTGGTCGCGAGCCCACGAGCCTGATCTGGTAGGTCTTCAATGGTTACCGCTATCGCCGCAGCCTCTGCTGAATCTCTGAGTCGGCTGGTCTCTTGTACATAACGTGTGCCCTCAACCGCCCAAAAAGTCATGCCCATGATTGGAACAAGCAATAAGCCCATCCAAACCGCGGCAACCCCTTGCTGTCTTTGGAGACTGAGATGCTGGCGATTGATATGGCGATCGTGCTGCATTTTCATTTCCTTATCTCCCAGGCATTATTGAAGAAGAGCCAATCTGAACCGTGGTACTGGTGCCACCGTTGAAGAAGGGCTTGAACCAAGAACTTTGCTCTTCACACAGACTGATTCTGTACAGTGGATACACAACGCCCTTTTCTACCGGCGCTAAATCTGCATGATCGAGAATCGAATCAGTTTGGCAATTTAAGCTTCTGTACTTGCTGGTTGAGAATTCAGCGACATTCGTTTTATTGGTCAATGACTCTATCTTGATCGCCACGTTATCGACTGGTGTATTGAGCATTCGACTTGCCACTTTAGCCATGTCTTCTAACTCTGAATTAGTTACAGGTAGGTTTTGTCCTGCCAATACATCGGCTTCAAAATAACGAGTACGCTCTTTGATAACATTGACTAAGGCAAAGCTGGATCGATCAAGCTTGGCGCGCGCGAGTAATTGATAGCTCAAGTCTGCTCCAAACAAATAAACGCCCCATAAGGCCACAAGAATGAAAACTAACTCAATGGTGTACGAACCTTGCTGGCGCCTTTTAGAAAGCACACGTTGCTTACGGAGCGTCATCTTTCCACCCCTCGTGTTCTAAGTTCAAAACCATAGTGCTTGAAATATCCCTATCCGCAGCACCAGCCAGTTTAATGACTGGGGTGTAGCGGTAGGTCACGGTGATCTCGGCTAAGTTGTAATTAAAGTTCAACCCTTGATCAGAGTGCCCCCTGTTCGCGATAAAATCATCATAGGTTTTGAAGTACTGACCTGCGATAGAGAACCTTGAGCTATCGATTAAGAAACTCCATAGATTGTCATCATCTTCGATTAACGATTTGAACTTAGTTTCGTACTGCTCGTTGATCCCTTTACCTTCATATATTTTGGTATTCCTGATGGTTTCTCTCAGCGAATACTCGGTCATGTTCACAACGTAGATTTGGTAACTTGATTCGAAGATCGCAAAGGTGGCGAAAAACAGAACAAGTGCACCCAACACAAACTCAATCGCCGTGACGCCCTTCTGTTTATTAAGAAGCTTCATCATTAACTCCTAGTTGAGTTAATTCAGCGGCGATGCTCTGGATCTCTTCTGCTGAGAAGTCACCTTTGAGTAACTTTTTGGCTGAGTCGATTTGCTGGGTTTTCATTAGTGCGATAGCTAGGTTCGCTTTAACGATCTTATTCGCCGGGTCTTCTTTTAAAACCGGAGCTAACGTTTCTATCGCTTGTTGGTACTCGCCACTGGCCATTTGAATCATCGCAATGTTGTTCTTAACAACGACATCGTCGTAACCGCGTAAACGTGCTCGATTGAGCTCTTGGTACGCTTCATTGAATCTTCCAACCTTGGTGTACGACACACCCAGCAAGACGTGAATTTGACCCGTTGTATTTCCCGTCTCTATAGAAGCGAGATAAGCGGCAATGGCACTTTCAACGTCATTTTTAGCATCAAACACTTGTCCTTCTAACTGGTACAAATTGGGGTTTTCAACACCCTCTTTTTGCAAGTGTTGAACATAGAAGTCTGCCGATTCGATATCCCCTTTGTTGAAATATGCCCACGCCAGTTTCTCTTTTACCTCTGGGTCTTCGGAGCCTTGCTCTAACTCAGCTTTGTAATAACTAATCAAGCCGTCATAGTTCTTCACTTTTTCCATGCTAGTCACGTCAGCAAGCTGTAGGTCTTGTGGTGAGGGGGCCGATTGACAGCCCGCTAACACACTCATCGACAACAAAATGAGACAAAAACGTTTTCCAATCACTCGTCGTCTCCCTATATATTCAATGTCATTTGCATGATGCTCGGCGCGAGAATCAAGATAACGATCGGGAACATGATGAAGAGGATCAATGGGACACTCATCTTCGCAGAGAGCTTACCTACCTTTTCCTCGACCGTAAGAATTTGGACTTTTCGCATGTCCTCTGCGAGATCACTTAACACCTGAGCCACGGATGTGCCGTATTGCAGGTTTTGAATGATGGTCAGTACAAAGCTTCGTACTGGAGGCGTCGGGATACGTTCACTCAGATCATTGAGCGCTTTCTCTAGTCCGTGTATTTTTGCAGAATCAGATGTGCGCTCAATCTGGTAACAAAGGTCTGAGTCAAATTCAGCCAGCTCCTTGCCCAAATAAACCAGCGCCGCTTCAATCGTCATACCGGTTTGAACACATACCGACATCATATCGAGCAAATACGGCAGTTGAGCTGAGGTTCGACTGATCAACATCTTGCGGCGCATTTGAAGCATTGTATCTGGGACGACAATGACGCCGATCAACGAGAAAATAACCACGATCAGTTTGTTGGTGGATGTCATATCCCCTAACAGCACCAAGCCTGAAACCAACGCTAATACCAACAACTTGGCCGGAAAATAGAATTTGGCCCAATCCGTGTTGTAATAACCCGCCTCAATCATTTTTTGTTCGAGTTCTTGTCGATGTTCTTTACCAAAACGAACAAAAAAGCGATTTACGCGTGAAGGCGTACGAGCTGAATTATCCCCGATATAGAGCGCAACCTTCTTATGTCGTTGCTCTTTGCGAATAGAATCGATAATCAGAAACAGTAGCGAAAAAAACAACACAATAAGGGAAGCCAATAACATCATGCGCGTACTCCTCTCACTAACAACCAAACAAGAAATAGACCGAACAGTTCACTACCCAGCACATAAAACAGTACCAGCCTTCCTTCTGGATCGTAGAGAACAAACTCCACATTATCGGGATTAACGTAGTTGAGAATTAGCATAAAAATCAGAGGAATAGCCGCAACTATTTTGGCGGAAATTCGAGCTTCTGAAGTCATCGCCATTTTCTTTTTCTCTAGCGTTCGAGAGTCAACCAAAACCCTAATCAGCCGCGCCAACACGCCTTTGAGTTGGCCGCCTCGCGCGATATTCGCCCTGATCGTCACGGTAAAAAACAGAAACTCCGGATAAGGATAGTTTTTGCACGAACGTTTAAGCACCACTTCAGGTGACTCACCCAACTTCAGTCGGTCGCCCATTAGCTTAAATTCGCGACCAATCGGGTTGTGCATTACATCGCCTACATAGCTAATAGCTTGCATTAAGCTGTCACCAGCAGTTACCGCACTCATTAAAATATTCAACGCATCAGGGAACGTATTCTCAAATTCTCGACGTCTTCTTGTAACCAGGAATCGATAACCACATAGGGTAAATACCATAGATGAGCCCAGCACTAACCACGTATTGGTGATTGATAGCAATTCAACAACGATGTACCAAGATGCGATTATGCTGCCCGTAATATAGAGCGCAATGTAAAGAGAAGAACGCGGGCCTAACACCATTAACGTGGGTGATATGGACTCTTTGAACTTTTGCCAGTTTTGCTTACGAACCAAAGACTTGACGTTAATGGCATTGAAGTTTTCCGCTTCTACTTCTTCAATATTGAAAAACTGATTGACCTTTTTTACCTTTGAATCTCGGATCAAAAGCAGCACAAACGCAAAGAGGATTAACGAAAGCCAAAGCATGCTAGGCCCCCTTAAACGATGCTTTCAGCTCTTCGTAGAGCCCGAAGAATTGCGCTTTTTTCACAAGCTCAGATCGCTGCATAATGCCGTCGGTGACGAATTCGCCTTTTACGGTTTCTCCATAATGCGCGTCGTCATAACGAAAACGGTAGATCTCTTCCATTACTACGCTATCGCCTTCTAGGCCGACGATTTCCGAGATGCTTGTGATCTTACGAGACCCATCGCGCAACCTGTTAACCTGAACAATCATTTGAACGGCACTCACGATCGTTCTTCTAATCGCGTCAAGAGGCTGATTTAGGTTCGCCATCATCACCATCGATTCAACACGAGCAATCGCATCACGCGGCGTGTTGGCGTGCAATGTAGACATCGAACCGTCGTGTCCGGTGTTCATGGCTTGCAACATTTCGAACGCTTCAGAGCCACGACACTCACCAAGAATAATGCGGTCTGGACGCATACGAAGTGCATTGATCACTAACTCACGCTGAGTCACCGCTCCAGTTTGTTCAACACTCGAGGTACGTGTTTCGAGTCGAACTAAATTGGGTTGTTGCAGGCGCAGTTCAGCCGCATCTTCAATGGTGACAATACGTTCATCTTCGGCAATGTATTGAGATAATGCGTTGAGCAGCGTGGTTTTACCTGAGCCGGTACCGCCAGAAATCAACACATTGATTCGACAGCGAGAAGCGATCATCAACACTCGCGCCATGTCTGGAGACATAGAACCGAAGCCAATCAAATCTTCAAAGCCGATGTTCTGCTCTCTGAACTTACGAATAGAGATCGAAGTACCATCCAACGAAATGGGAGGAATCACGATGTTCACACGGCTGCCGTCTTCTAACCTGGCGTCGACCGTCGGCGAAAGTTCATCGACACGTCTTCCGACACGTGAGGCAATACGCTTAGCAATGGCTAACAACTGTTCCTCATTCACAAACGAGACTTCGGACTTTTTCACCTTACCGTGTCGTTCGAAAAAGATGTTGTTGGGTCCGTTCACCATGATGTCAGAAATGGACTGATCTTCGACCAAGGGCTGTAAAGGACCCAAGCCAAACAGTTCATCAATCAGGCTTTTCACCAAGCCTGACTTCATCATCGAGGTGATTGGTCTTTGGTAGCTATTTGCTAGCAAATCAACCGCCGCTTGTATTTGGGATTCAAGATCTCTGCGGCTCATTTTCTGAACCGCTTCTGCATCTAGGGCTTCAAATATCTGGCCACGAAACGCGAGGTATAAGTCTTTGTTAGAACTCATTTAGCACGCACCTTTTTCAACCAAGAGTTCATGCCCTTCTGGTCCATAGGTTGACCATTAATCAGCTTCACCAACTGTTCCATAGAACGACTAATATGACGATCATGCTTATGCCCGCGTTTTCCATCGATAATGATATGCGCCAGCGCTTTGCAGTAGTCGACTTCGAGATCAACTTCTGCGCCTAGATACTTAATAAGATCAGGCCTTTGTAAGACGTATGCATTTTCTGGGCGATGGTAGTTCACCACCGTAATCACACGAGTACGCGACGATAGCGAAAGCTGCAAATTGGAGACTTTTTCATACAATCGTTTTGCACTTCTTACTGAAGACACTGATGCGTCTAAAACCAACACAACCACATCAAAGTTTTCTACCAAGAGTTGAGGTTCAACTTTGAAATCCACACCACCAGAAAAGTCTTCGATAATGAAATTGGTGTTGCGCGCTAACAACTCGCACAAGGTTTGGTTGTAATTAAGAACATCGCTTTGGCTCATGTCGCCATCAATCGCCAACAGTCGTAAATTCTTGCGAGCATTGATGAGGTAACTCAACGCCCCTTCTTCATCCATTTCATGCAATGGTGCCGTGAACTCGTCGATGGTTCTCGGCTTAAAATCTTTTAGGCCGAGCAAAACATCAATGTTGGTATCCGCATATTGATGATCGACGAGAATCGTGTCCGAGCCTTGCGTCGATAACAGTGAGCTCAACTCAGTTGTGATAAACGATGCGCCAACGCCACCTTTTGAACCGACAATCGCCACGCGCTTCGCTTTACGTTTTTGACTCACACCAGAGAACGTCTTCAGGTTCTTGCTAACGTGGTTTAAGAAGTCAGCAAACTCCTGCTTATTCACCGGCCAGAACACGTAGTAAAAACCCATGTCTTTAAGAGAACGAAGCGTAGAAATAGCATCCTCTTTACCAATCACCACCACGCCTTTGTGTGTGGGTAGTTTGCTGGCAAAGGCTTTAGCATCCTCAACAACATTGGTCGATTCATTAAGTTCCAAAATAACGATATGGCTACTCTGTTGCTCTGTCAGTTTGGTCAAACCCGCTTTGGCTTTAACACATGCAGGATCATTCCACCCTTCAAATCGAAAGACTTCTTGAACAAGATCTAAACACTCTTGAGATTGATAGAACAAAGTACATCCGGCAACCCCTGTCGTTCCGGTTTGCACTGGCTTGGCCTTTGTTGTTAACGCTTTAGTCAGGTCAAACATTATTGCTCTCCTACCAATCGAGACTTGTAAGCCACTTGCTTCAAACGCATCGATTCAGCAAAGCAATCTGACTGCCTCAATCGAACGTGAATCTGTGCTGGTGCGCATTCCTGAGTCTTCAAACGCGCTAAGGTCACCTGAATCTTTAAGTCGCTCGGCAACAATGGAGCGTTTCGATACGAGACTCTTTGTGGCGCGATGACATGCGACGGATATTGATCGAAGATCTCTTGCAACATCTGTTTACTACGGGTTGATTTGTAATCCACGACATAAGTGGCTTCTTTGTCCGTTGATTCAATATCTTGAATCAAAGCGGTAATCTGCTTGGTGGTTTCAGCTCGGTTTTTCATCGCAAACTCAAAGCTGTGATGCTCTTTGTACACCAAGGCTTCAGCACCATGTCCAACAAAGTATTGCTCAGAGGCACAGCCTAAAAGTGACGTGGTTAATAACGCCATTAATAGTAATTTCTTCATTGGATAAACCCTCCTTGCGACAACAAGCGAATCGTTGCATCAGAAGATGTCACCGACTTGCCATCCCACTTAATGTTTAGCCAACGCGCCAAAGTAGACGTCTTCTTGATGTAAGGCAGTTGAATGTCTTTCGGCTTAATTGGCTCTACAAGATTCACAGTGGCAACGATGATCAATTCAGTTCGTTTTCTTTCTGTGGTTGCTTTTCGGAATGCGGCACCGAGTACTGGAATATCACCAACAAAAGGGATTTTTTGCATTTTTTCCAAATCGGCACTGCTCATCAAGCCACCAAGGACGAAGCTGTCGCCATCGGCTAACTCTACGGTTGTCATCGCACGTCGTGAAGCCAGTTGCGGAACTTTGATTCCTGCCGCTTCGACATAGCCTTCAACTTCGCTCACTTCTGGCGCTAATTGCATGCGGATTCTGTCTTGGCTAAGTACTTTTGCAGTAAGGTCGAGTTTGATGCCGAACTCTTTGAATGAAATGTTCACGTTACTATTGGTAGACACAATAACGGGCACTTCACCACCCACAAGGAAACTTGCTGACTCACCAGATAGCACGGTTAAGTTGGGTTCAGCCAGAACTTCAGCAATCTGGTCATTACCTAATGCAGTAATTAACGTACTTAAGTTTGCTGCATCGAACTGGTCGAAAACAAATTCGCCAACACTTGAACCGACGGAGCTCCAATCAACACCAACAGTTTGTCCAAATGATTCGGTGACTTGAGCCACTGAGATTTTGACGTTCACTTGTTGGGTCGTTGCGACTTCAATACGTTCGATGATCCCTTCCCACGTCATGTTGCGGGCAAACACCATACTTTCGGGCTCTTCATAATTTGAGTTGTCGGACTTAAACTCCAGCTTCACCGTTTTGTCCCATTTCTCTGTTTTTTCTCGTCCAAGTAGAGTGGCAACCAAACGATAGATGTCGTCACGAGTCGCTTCGGAATCAACAAGACCACTTACGGCGACTTGCTCTCCCACAGACTGAACCTTGACTTTGGCATCAGGGAAATGGAATTTAATTTGGCGTCTAATATCAGTTAAATCCAAATCAACAATAATGCGGTCTGAAAGCAGAACATCATCATCAATGCCGTAGACGATCAGTCGTGATTGCCCAATAGCATTGGCGAACACAACAAGTGTGTTGTCGTTGATTATTTTGTAGTCGACGATATCGGGGTTATTAATGAACACTTGTCCAATTGGGCTTTTTAATTGGATGTGCTGACCATCGTTGAGCGTGATGGAACGATCGGCGGCAAAAGTGTTTGTTATAGAAAGTAAGCTAATCAACGGCGCTAGAATGGAAACACGCAGTGCTTGCTTGATTCGATCATGAATCATAATTACAACGCCTCTCTAGGGTTATTCTCATTACCGCGTAACTCAGCAATCCCGGTATAGTTATCGATAATATTGCGCACCTCCGCGAACTCAGGTTGCGTGTAGGTTTGGCTTCGGTAAATTTCGATGTGCATTGTTCGTTGTGCTAGCGCAAGTTTTGGTAACTCGTCGGGGCTAACTTCGATGACCACCGTGGTCAGTCCGTCCTCTTTACTCGGAGCGCGAGCGGTAATAGAACTGTCGCCAGTTGCGTCATTTCCAATGTTGAGTACTTTGACGTTTTTAAGAAACATCGAAGCCTTTACCCCTCTAAAGCGCTTCGGCTTATCGAGGTTTCCAGCTAAATTATCGTTTGGAGAGCTTACAGTGAGGATATCGATGGACGTTCCTGGGCGGATGTAATCGTTGATTAGGTTTTTGTCACTGACTTTAAGTGGGTATAACGTCATACCTTCCGTGATCAAAAGATCGATGTATCCGGGCTGGCCAGGCATCACTTGATATTCAGGTAGCACAACCTCACCTGCGCTAAGACTGCGATTGAGCAAAATGGAGGGTGAAAAGCTGATTTGTGCGTCTTCTCTGACGCCAAGCATTAATGCTTCACTAAGAGGGAGTTGTTGTTTTACGACACCTTGCGCATCGATCGCACGTCCTTTTTCATAAGGTTCCGTGGTCATCCAAACGGCAACATGCTCTTCGTTCTTTTTTTCCACCACTTCAGCAATCGTGGTCGCTTTGGGTTCACTCTTCAATAAATCGACAACGCCTAGCGCGCCAACTATTAAGGCAGCAATGGCAACAAGTAATACCAGTCGAGATCTCATAATGTTCTCATTCTTGGAGGTTTATATATGTGGCGTGTTTTGAGTTAAAATTACCAAGTAGAATCCAACGCTAATTGCTATCCCATATGGAATACCTTGTTGGTCGTTCGACGCTTTTCTTGTTCGCTTTTTACTTACCAACTTGTTATTGACGAGATAAATAACGGCTAAAAATCCGCCAGCAAAAGCCGTCATAACAAACGCCCAATGTAAATCGCTAAGAGGTATGGTAAGTGATAGAACCGCGGCATATTTAATATCACCGGCTCCAATCCAAATCAGGGCGTAAAGAATTAGCCCTCCCCCTAACACCAGTAAAAAACTGATAATCTGAATGTCTAACGGTGACAGAAAACATTGCAAAAAGAGTAATATCAACAATGCGTGATTTTGTATCTTTCGATAGAGAAAATCGGTAACCGATACATAGACACACACGATTGCCAAAATTAGTAAATACACTTCAAAACTCAAAATTGGAAATATTGCCTAAATTTATATGGATTGGCGTTAGCATGTATTAATTGGCATTCCCAATTAACTGAGCCAGACCAATGAAAACATAGGTCTGGCACAACTATCTTTCGATAAATTCTACGTTAGCCAATAAGGCTTGATGTTACTTGCTAGCAGTACCAATAGCGGTAGCTACTTGCGCAAAAGCTGTTTCAAGTTTTCCAATAAAACCAGTAGGGCCTACTGCTGCAGTTACTAATACAGCCATTGCTACCGCAATAAGACCATATTCAATTGCCGTTACTCCGCGCTCATCGTTCTTGAATTGTGATAGAAACATGCTTGTTTTAACGTATAGCTTAGTAATCATTATTATGTCTTCCTATAAGGGCTGTTGAAAATTCGTCGCCATTATAATTAGCACCACCAATCTATGGAAAATACCCCCTATCGATTCAATCTATAGGTCGTGTAAAAAATGATCAAAATAAACACATTAAAAACAAAGGAATTAAAAACAAAATCATAATTAACAATGAGTTATATATAAGATCAGCCTCACAAGACAATATTAAATCAAATTTATAAACTTGAAAAAGTAAGACATTGGTCAATATTTTAACTTATCTAAACTTTATATAAGCTTTGGAACCAATCTAAGAATTAATTTACCCAGTTTTATTACTCCTTATAAAACTTGTTGAAATACAATTATCATCACGCTATTGTTCTTCAAATCAACAAACCATAAAAAATATAATTTATTTGTGTCAAAAGGTTAGTCGAATCATGAAACTACATTTCGAAAATATCATTTCGTTCATAGCGGTAGTTGAGGAAGGTTCATTTAGCTCTGCTGCTCGCAAGCTTGGCAAGTCACAATCAACCGTTAGCACAGCTGTTCAAAATCTTGAGTCCGATTTAGGTTTCAATGTATTTAATAGAGAACACTCTAAAGTTTGGCTAACAGAGAAGGGAAAACGACTATTCCAGTTATCTTTACCTGTGGTATCGAAATATCGTGATCTAGTCACGATCGCACAGCAAATGAATATATCTGACCAGATAGTCTATCGGGTAGGCATAGACCCATTAGTGTTTAATAATAATGTAAAGAAAACACTGTTAGCATTTTCAGAAGCATTCCCTAACGTTGATTTACTTGTCGTAACTAAACCCAGTTTCGTGTTAGGTAACTATATAAATGAAGGGAAGATAGATTTAGCCCTAGGTAACCCCTATCACAAGACAAATTACGACTTCAATATAGAGGAGTTGTTTCACGTCAACTGTTGGTGGGTGGCTCATGAAGACCTGATAACCTTTAAGTCTCAAGCACCATCACAACGAGTTCTATTAATGGATGGTTGTGAAGAGCTGCTTAACTTGTCAAACATAGCATCGTATAACTTATGGCGACTGGATGATTTAGGAACCATCATCGATCTATGTAAGGCTCAAAAAGGTATCGCTTTTTTACCGGGGTTTCTCATAGAGGGAAGTGTAGAAAATAGTAAACTTAAAGTAGTTACAGACCACCCTGATTTTTTTGGTAAGCGAGTTATTGCATCCCTCTTCTGGCAATTACACTCTGACTTTAGCTTGTTCAACCAATGGATCAAAAAAGAGCTGCAAACTACTGCCAGTTACAAGCAAACATTTGTTGCTGATTTGACTCAATAATACTCTGTTGAAATCTAACAATCACACTCTATTGCACGCTTCAGCTTCGAGTGTGATATTTCAATACGATGACTCATCCTAATATATATCTAAAATAAACATACGAAATACTAATACCAAGACCGGCATGCATTAACCAACATATGCACTGGTATTTTTTCATTATTTAGCCTCACATGTTTTTGTGATTAAATCTAATTAAAAACTAACCTATTAAACGTATTCGATATTTAACCTATGACTTCGTTTGTCACTAAATATCGAAAAGAACCGCCTAAACCATGCACACAGAAAAATCCACCATAGTAATGACGTTGAATATCAGAATAGCTTTACAACCATTACGTTAGACTAATTCCAGCTATCCGATTTTTTCACGATGATATCAACAATATCCGCCAGCTCTTTTCCTTTTTTGGTCAGACCGTAATATACCGTCACTGGAACGGTTTCTTCTTGCCTACGCCAAATGAAACCTTCTTTGCTGAGTAACTTCAATCTTTCACTAAGAACTTTACTGGACACTAGAGCCAACTGCTTTTGAATTTGTCCAAAACGTATTTCGCTACTCTGACCTAGCAACCAAACAATGTGAGCAGTCCACTTCGTAGAAATCAGTGTCAAATATTTATCAGCGCTGCAGTAACCTTCAGGTTGCTTACCCTGTTCACTCATATTTACCTCTCAGCTTTTCCAAATCATCAATTTCATAGTTACTCAAAGGTAATTAGTTACTTTTAGGTAGCTAATTTCTTTTAGTAATCACCCTATCTATTATGGCTTCAACCTAAAACACAAACAAGCAGGTGGTTCCATGAAGATACTTCTATTCGTAGTTTTAAACTTAATAACTTTCTATTCTTACGCATCAACAGATTACAAAAAACCGCAGTCACCAACAGAACTGCACCAACTTTTCGCTGAATACTTTTCAAAACAAGACATCGACGGACTAGGCACTCTGTTCCATCAAGACGCCATATTCGTCCTAGATAATCAGGGTAACCTTGCTAGAGGGCCAAAGGCCATTAAGCCTATATTGAAAAGTTACCTTCAAGGTGACGTTGAAATGCTCACCCATGATGTGTCTATCCATATTAACGGCAATACGGCTCTCATAAGGTCTGATTGGGAGATAGTTGGAGGCTCCAAAGGCACCGCTCTCGAAGTGATGAAGTATATAGATGGAGGTTGGCTATACGTTATTGACAACCCGAATGGATTTTAATTGACCATCACACTTTAGAGCCTTGGAGACCAAAGCCTAAAAGCTTTGCAGGCAATGAATTTCAGACACAAAAAGCCCACACTAGGTGGGCTTGCTGATTGTTCATAAAGAACGAATTGGGTCGCTACTGGACTCTATTATCCAACTTATCCAATTGATTAAATTAAATAATATAAAAATAGAGTTTTAAGATGTTACTTCTGGTGTTACTTTGGAAAAAACTGACCTAAAAACTACCTCATGCCACCTAGTCTAGAGCAATAAAATACTACGCTCCCAGCTCTTAGTAAGTACTATTTGAGTTATAGATTAAGGTATATCTTTAACTTTTAAGCTTTATAAAAGGCAGTCAAAGGCTCTAAAGCAGGCAATTTATACGGTAACCCTAGGCGAGATACATGCTCAGACAAGAAACCTTTTGCAACTTCAAGAGTAGATAGCATTTCACTATGCTTTTTCCCCACACCTTCTAAAGCGCTACTTTTCACAATATCGTTTAACAAATGAATTAGCTCTTCATCTTTCAAAATATAGCAATGCATCTCCGCATCAACTGTAATTCCAACTATGCTGCTTTTCACCGACGCATCTGTACCTGTGATTTGGTCCTGAACCTTGAATATAATCAAATCATTCGCTAGGTTTTCAACGTAAGTAAAGCTTCCCGAAATTTGTTCACCTTGAGCAATTGCCTTAGACAACATCGGATGGCCGAACCCCATAATATCTGCTTGGCTATCTATTTGCTTAGCTTTACGGTCAAAGTAGATCTGGTCGTAAGATCGCTTGGTTCGGAACTCACCTAACCAACTAACGGGAGTAATAAATGACATCCCACCTAGCTCGTCAAACTTGTAGCGTCTCTGATTCATAGCCAACATTTGGGTAAAAAATGGCTTCATGTCAGCAAGATCCAAACGAGGAACATCCTCTAAGTCCTGATAATCAAACCGTTCGGCTCGTCCTGTTAAATCCTGCACCTTCTGTACAATAGATTCTCCACCAAACGTTTTAGTTTTATGGTCAAACCAAGAAGCCAATGAGTCTGGATTATCCCGTATAACAGCTTCTGCAAATAGCTCATTAAAGAGGGAACTATCAGCCATACCCAGGATAAGCTCCATAAGATTTTCTGGTTCATCCATTGCACCAACAACTGAGCGCATTATCAGGTCAATCTTTGAATTTAGTAAATCCCAAATGCGGGATTCTACTGTATCTGGATTCCGTAACGTAATGACTTCCACTGGCATTTGTTGCCCGTAACGGTTGAGACGTCCTACACGCTGATGAAGCCTCATAGGGTTCCAGGGTAGATCTACATGGATCATGGAGTAGCTGTTCTTTTGAAGATCAATCCCCTCCCCACCAGCCTCAGTAGAGATAATAAAACGCACTTTGCCTTCATTGAACATTTTTGCGGCTGTATAACGGTCTGTATTGTAATCGGCACTCTCTCCTTGTTGAGTAGCCACGTTATACAACTTGTTTTCGCCGTTGATGAAAGTTACACAACCGTCCCCATATTTTTTGTTTAACGCCCCCATCAATAGAGACTGTGTTGCTTTGTACTCAGTAAAGAACACAACGGTTCTATCTTTAAACTCTGTCTCCAGAATATCTAAAATAGTCGTAATTCGAGTTTCAAATTCAACATCCTGACAGGCTTGCAGCAGCTCCTTAATACGTGGAAGTTCATCAGTCATTAACTGAACACGAGTCGAGGTTTCGATAAATTCAATTTCTAAAAGAGCCAGCTCTTCAGCAAAACTAGGGTTTGCAGCTCCCAAATCATCCACTTCTAACTGTTCAGTTAACTCACTTTGTAACTGTTCGATATCTTCAAGTCGCTTCTGACCTTGTTTTTGTTTCTCAATCCTACCTTTTAATGCTCGCTCGATAGCAGCAACAGAGCTTGAAGCCAGCTTTTGCATCGCTGTTAGTACTAATTTTACCGCTCGCTGATCTCGAGAACTCAATGAGGAGGCATATGCCTGACCAGAAACGATGAACTTCGTGAGTAGATCGTAGAAGTTCTGCTCTTGTTCACTGTACGCATAAGTTCGTGAGGAAACCGTTAATGGCTTGAAAAGTCGCTCGCCATTCATATCCGTCACCGACTGTTTGTTGTTTCGGATTAAGACATCTTTCACAAATGGACGCATTTCATGTTCAGACATTTTCCTAGCGTTGATAATATCTGGTCTTAACAATTGAAGCAGCGAGAAAAAGCCATACTCTTTCCCTCTATGAGGCGTTGCAGTGAAAAATAACTTAGACTCAAACTTACCGTTATCAACAAGGCTCTGGATCAACCTAAATCCCTGAGTTCCGCCTTTATCCTCTGTAGAGTTCAGATGATGTGCTTCATCTACAATAAGCATGTCCCAAGGCTCGGCATTGAGCATGCGCTCTTGCCGACCATTTTTGTCATTTCTTAACGTGGGTAGAGATGCCACAACCATATTATTTGCACCCCAATAATCCACTCGATCAGTGTCATTTTCCGGTGCATACATGCTTAACCTAATATCAAACATCTCAAGCATCCGCAGTTGCCATTGCTCAACTAAAGGCGCAGGAGTCAATATGAGTAAACGCTTGATTTTTTTTCTTTCAATCAAAGGCCAAAGAATCAACCCCGCTTCAACCGTTTTCCCCAACCCTACATCATCTGCGATTAACTGATTGGTTGGCCACTGCCTGAGTACACGATGACAAACCCATAGCTGATGAGGTAACAAATTGATATTCGACTTCGAGAAAACACTCCAACTTTCATTGATACTCTTGAGTGAGCTCGCTAAAGACTTTAAAGCCAGATCCGTAGCTTTCACGGCATTCCCAGACTGAATATCTGATTTGAGATCAGCAACAGGCTCAAGATCACTGTTTAAACACTCCTCAAAACCGTGTTCAAATCTGACCAGTGATGTCTCTTGTTTGGCAAATTCAATCTTCCCTAATCCAAATTTCGGATGATTGACGCGTGCTACGTTATCCATGTTCAGCCTCACCTAAATCTAATGGCTCAAAATCAAAGCAGCGCTTAAACGCCTTTCTATCATTCAAAAGTACTCTAAAAGGGATATCAAAACTCAGTCCAAAGTGGCTATCATCTTCAACAAGCGTTTCTAAGAAAAAACTATAGAGCTGCTCTGAATTAGTCGGATTAGCTTCTGTATTTAAACCAGCTCCGATTTTGTTTAACAAGGTTCTAAGCCTCAGAGGTAAAACAAATGCATATTTATGAGTCGAAGAGCTAAATTCCTGTTCGATAACATAGTGCCTTGTGAGTTCTCGTAGAATAAAATTGATTCCAATTCCTAACGTTCCTTTGAGTTCAGCGACATCAATACCCGAGCCGGATAGTAGGCTTGAACTATTGGGCTGCAATAGGTCATTGAGGTTATTTATGAACGATGCATTCCTAAACAAGTTAACATAGTCTGTTAGCTTTGTAGCAAAACGATACAAAGGTAGAATCTGTACCCATACTCTATAGCGCTCATTAACCTTCGCTGTTTTCAGGTACTCTTCCATCAATTGGTTCCAATAGTCCGGCTTTGGCCCACCAGGTTGAGCTAACTTGTCCCACCACCCATGATTTTCAAACCATTCAATGACATTTCTATTCGCTGCGTCATTAGAATAAGCCAAGGTTTGGCAACAGCCTAGGTAGAACAACTTTAACCAACCTTTTCGTGTTTCTATCTGCTCTAAAGCAAAATCTTCTGCCATTAATTCCCATGGCATAGATTGGGCATACAGCAATTTATCGTGTTCAACTAAGTGGTAATCCTTTGTTTCGTTCCACCACTCCACGATGTTCTCTAGGATAGTGCTACTATCATCAACATTAGGAACAAACTCTTTCTGGGCATTTCTGACGTGTTGCGCCTTATCAGCTTCAGAGTCGATCCAAAGGCGAATAAAGCGAGACTGCTTATCAATATCCCATTGCCATTTATCAAGAACCTTAGGGTCAAATATACCCTCTTTGAGGAAATGAGGTCGAGATTGTTTTAGCTTGCTGAGCAGGGTCGCAGTGTGGGTTCCATCAACTATGTAAGAACACAAACCGTCTTGCTTTCCACCCTTGCCTTTATCGTCACTTTCTATCTGATGTGCCCAAGAATAAGGTTCGAACTCGGATTCAGAGCGAGCTAAATTAGCAAGTTTTTCACCATCACTGTCGTATTCCTCGCTGAGAATCGAAGTGGTTGGTGCAAAACGATTCAATAAGCTGTATTCGTTTACTCCCTTAAATAGCAACTTGTTAGATGGAACATAAACGCCAATCTTATTGTTGTTCAAAAAACGCATTTGCGAGAAATGCTCTTTTAATTCTCGTGTCTCTGATATGGTGGCATTAGACTTTGAGATTCGCTCTTCAAAGTTACCGTCGAACAAGCGACCGTAATAAGACGCTTTTGTAGGTGGAACTTCATAATTCGGAAGATCGTCTTTAATGAGTTCAATTAATTCCAGTTTTTTTAGGTTACCACTAAGTGGTGAAAATCCTATTCGCTCAAGCACATCAAAAACTTCATTAGAAACGATTCGATTTTGTTCAGATAACCTAGATAGTCGCTCATGCCCAGATAGAGAAGAATATACAGCACTGAGCAAACGTCCTGCTCCAATTTCAACACTTTTCAGATCGATTAGTTTACTTTCTTCACCAGCAAGTTTCGTCGGAAGTGCTGGATGACGTTTATAGAAATCAATAAGGCCATTCGAGCAAGTGAACATACTCTTTATCAATTCAGCTTTCGAACTATGATCACCTAGTTGATTGGGCCATTGTGTCGTAATTACATTCCAAACCGTTCGCCAGAAACCAGTAAATGTTGCTTTTTCACCTAGTCCCAGTTCCTCTGCAAACTCATCCCAATACTGGCATGATCTCTGATACATTTCCTCTAAGGCCACAGTAAGCTCCTGCCCTAGCAGCTTAGCCAACGCAATGTTGTCATCATTATCAACCGCTAACTGAGACCGACCTATGTCTACCGAAAATTGAGCATTAATACAAAAGCCTAGTTTGAGTTCTTCATCAATAGGGTTGAGTACCCAGAAGCTACTTAGCTTCTTTCGGTCCGCCAAAGAAACCAAGCCACTTTTATCTAACGCAAATATAAACTGGCCAGAAGCAGTCGTCACCGAAAGTACCTTACTGCTTCGAAGGTTTACTTCGCCTTGAGTGGCCTTATTTGTTGGCAGTTTGACGTCACCAATTGCTACCCCCTGCAGATTGTTAACGGCTGCACCCATCCATTCGAAACGCTTACCGTTAATATTAATTTGGCGAACATGGCGAGAGAACACTGTTAAAAGGCCCGCGCTACTCTCAAAGCGCCTTAGAATCGACGCTAATTGTTCTGTTGGTACTTTACAATTTGGTAGTTGAATCAGAGTTGGAATTTGATTATTGAACGCGTACCTTTCTGTGGCTTCTGTCAACGATGCCATTAGTGCTTTTTCTGGTATTTTGGGTAGAACCCCTGCTTGAATTTCGGCACAAATATCACCACTCACAATACGTGGCGTGTCTGAAAGCAATAGTGCACTCTTAAAGCCTAATCCAAATTTACCTGTTTTACCTTCGGCTTTGTCAGAAACATTCAGGCTCACCATTTTCTCTAAATCGCGTTCAAACCTATTTTTTCCAGCTGAATAGTTACTCGAACAGTAGTTAACTTCTCTCCCCCAATGACAGAAATTTAATTCATTGCCATTTTCGAGATTAACGTCAAATCTCGGAACAATCTCAGCTTTACCTTTGGTCATATCTGAAAGTTCACTCAATGCGTCATCAGCATTTTGTAACAGCTCAAAAGGAACACTATTTGGAGAGTACTGAAAATGCTTGCTAATCTCTTTACGTACCGAATTAAGCACTAGAGTTTGAACTTTGGCATTATCTTCCATCACCTTTTGTATTTTAGCCAGAACTACTGAAAGTTTAGTCCGATCTTGCTTCACCGATTGGTCCGCTAACGCAAGCACTCGAGTTTCCCTGTTGTACTCAAGTTGCAAGTCCGACAGCCCTTCCTCTCTTACCTGTAAACGTTCCAACAAAGGCACCAAATTATTGAGTATAATTTGACGGGTCACTTGAATATCCGTTTGTTCTGAGTGCCCAAAACTCTTGAGAAAATCATTTTCAAAACGCAAGACAGCGCCAAATACTTCTTGGAATAGATCTTCCACGCCTTTCGCCAACAGACGAATCAAACGCTCCTTATCAATGTTGTTTGTATCCACCTTTCTAAGCTCAACCCGTTTGAGCTTGGCGTTAGATTTTTGGTGTATAAGCAGCGAGTTTGGTGTTCCTATCAGCTCAACCTCAACTCGATGACCAAAAATGGAATTCATAAATGTCGCGTTTTCAGCACATATCGACAATTCAAAGTCGATACTTTTGTATAAGGTATTAAAGGGCTGACCAGAATACGGCCCTCTCCCTCGGCTAATCGGGTCCCACTTGTTCTGATATATTTTACGAATCGCTTCAAAGTTGCTATTCACTAGATAACCCTTTGCCAAACTTTCAACACTTTCTTGCTTGGTAAACAGCGTCATAAAAGTGGCAATAGCGTCCATTGGTACACGCCTTTCCCAATCCTCAAAATAACTTCTCAGTATTTCTGCATTGCTACCATCTTCAACAATGTTTGTGGCCTGATTCGAAGAGCTCTGCTCAAATGACTTACTGCAATAGGGTTCAACGACTTTATATTCAACGGGATCGATAAGAAACTTTGGTGCCACTTGAGGGACGTCAGACACTAAGTTTGACCCGTTAACATATACTCCAAGTTGATTTCGAAAGCGTACTTGAGGCAATAACTCGACACCGGCTTGCGCTTTACACAGTGCACCAAGCAGTTGTGTTCTTAATTCAGCTGCGAAATCATCCTGACCACGGTCAGCAATTTTTTCTAGCGAAGTAAACAAAATACTAGCATCGACTTCATTGCATAGCATTTGTTGTTTATTTTCTGAAGGTACAAGATAGTTGGACTCAAACAGCTCGGAAAGAAGCAGCCAACCGACAAGATTTTCCGACAAATATGGAATACAGCACGCTTGTACAACAACCGTTTCTGTCACGGTTTCCAACTTGCCCAAAGCGTAGTTTTGTTTTTTCGCAGCCTCAGAGACCAATCGTGTACCAACTGCAGCCTTGTTATTTATAATCCAGCGTTCCAATTCGCTTTTAGTCTGACTGTCTTGAACAAGTCCATTAGACAATTGTGAAATATGATAAATCATGCTGTCTGAAGCACTGCATAATTTTGTTGAAGCAGGTAGCTCACTCAGTCCAAACTTCAATATTTGATTAGGTGCAACACAATGATTTGGTTCCTCTAGTGTTAACCACGGTGTTTCCTCAATTTTTCCGTGAAGTTCATCGGAAACGTCCGTTTTCTCATCTCGAATAATGCACAGCTGTTCAAGAATGAATGAGGCGAAGTTTGCTGGCTGTTCTTGCATCAATGCAATATCAATTAGTTCAATAGGTTGGCCATTGTTTACCCACTTTTTCTGACATGCTGCAACTTCACTTAGTTCAGAGCGCTGAATGATAGTGACATTTAATCCAGACGGTACGTCCGAGCTCCCTTCCATCAAACAATCAGTAGTTATCGTTACATGCTCCCCGGTATTAGTGAGGTGTATCGGCATTGAACGCCATAAATCCTTTTGCTCTTCAGCCCCTATATCAGACAGGAGTGTTTTTAATTCCCAGTCATCAAACGCTGAAAAGTCACACATAGGTAACGCTAACCGATAGACATCAATAATGCCTTGGTAAGACTGTTCCTTAATACCGATAAACTCTTCATGCGGACCTCTCAATACCTGTTCAAATTCTGGGTCCAATTGACACCAACCAGGGAGCTCGCCTGTTTGACACATCTTCCATACTTTCATCCACACGGCTTTTGTGGTTTTGTTTCTTTTCCAAAGAGGATATTTGAGGTCATCCTCTTTATTGCCGTGAATCAGATACCGCAAACCTCGCTTTTCATCCAGCGATTTAAACTCATCAGACAACTCTTTGAGCAATGTCAAACGACCTGACTTGGAACCGAGGGCTGGATACGTAGCAAGCAGAGATAAACAATTGGATTCTGTGCAGCCACCAATTTCTTTGAACTCTTCTAACATACTTACCAGCTTTTGATTCAAGAAACACAGCTCGATATCAGGCACTGCTGACGCCAACTCTTTAGCGAACCCCATCCCAAATGCTCGCTCGCCCCTTTTAACAAATAGCTGTCGCTTGCTTTTCAAGTCCAATAATTCATTCAAAGAGCGATATTTGGTTTTTTGAATCGAGCCAATGGCATCGACTTTGAACAGTTTCAGGTGTCTACATAGCTGAAAAAACGTCGAAATCTTGATCTCAATATTAGAGTCAGCATTAGAAATAACAAAGTCGATTATCCTATCGCAAGCTGAGGACTGTTGTTGGCTAAAGTTAGACTGGTGCTGATTGATATAGGTGTCTATACAAGCGAGCAGAGATAACAGCTCATCCTGTGCCAGAACTGCATATTCACCATCACTATCTGTGGCAATAAATCTCGGAACCAATAATTTGTCTGTCTTTAGTCCCGAGAGCACATCCCAAATATCTTGATCATCTTTATCAATCGGGATAGCCACTGATTGATCTTTACTAAGGTGTGTAAGCAAAACAGCCACCAGTCCTTTATTAGTCGAAAGCTCTACTAAAGGTTGCTCAGCTAAGGTTTTTTTGAATAAAGGTAACAACAAGGTATTGAGTTCAACCTCAGTAATCTCTCTGCTCACTAAATCAACAAACTGACTTAAATACTCAATATAAATGGACTTTTCAAACACATGATTTATATCTTCACCTAACACTTCTGCCACAAGTGTAGGCGTCCAGTTTGTATCGGTATTTCGTGTGGTCAAAAATTCATACCCACACTTCTGATATAAGGTTTTACTTTTCAAAAGTTGTCTTAATATTGGCAACGTAGACCAAATACGTGATTGATCATTATTTTGAGGTTTAGGTATTGGTATACAATGCGCTAGTGAATCAAGTAACTTCCATGACGTTTGAGCTTCATCGACATCAAGTAACCAGTTATTTGGTTTTACGACTTCACGCTTGTAAGTATTTTTCGTTACAAATAGCTGATGCAGTGCTTCAGTTAGAGTTGAAGTAGTTTTATGAGAAAGATTAAATTGACGACAAAATGCATCTAATGCACTTAAGACCAGATTAAACGTCCCTTCACTGGCCAAAATTACATTCCATACCTCTCTTAGACGCTTCTCGTCGTTTTTGACTTCGTCAAGCTTAACCGATTGACCTAATTGTTCATGTCCGTGTAAGCCTTTTCGACCAGCATCGACAAAGAAATAACCATGGAGGTAAAGGTTATAATCATAGTCACCATCAATGGGAACCGAGACTAATTCATCAGTAGTTGCAAGAGGTAGAAAAACAGCCCAGTTGGCTCGTAAATACGCTTGCCCAGTGGTTTTATAACGCGAAAAGGTAACCGCTGCATGCTGCTCAGCCTTATCCAGTGCCTCTACAGGCTCTTGTGCGTGCTTATCAAACTGGTAGCTTTTAGGCCAGCCCATTTCTGCCGTTTTCAGTGTTTTCAATCGTGAATCAGCGATGATCTGCTCACATCCCGCATACTCTAAAACATGGCTATTATCTTGTACTTGGGCACGTATTTGGCCGCTGAACATCGCATTAATACTTCCGTTAGAAAGTATCTCTTCCCCATTAAAAGCGCTTCGACTCGACTCTGGCTCCAAAGTAATGTGCGTAATAGTTTCAAACTCACCACGTAACGTTTCCTTATAAAAAACGATGTCGTTGAGATGTTTGAGTTGAGACAAGATTTCAGATGTTTTTTCAGCTAGATGTTGTTCAGAGAAGAAATCAGGTAAGGAATGGCCATCACTGATATTGTTGATAATCATATTGTTGTTTTTGGCATCAACAAGGGCTTGAGTTCTCAGTGGAACCCACACGATAAACCATGGTTTGTCTTTCTCGCCAAGCAAAGGTGCTAATTGCTTTTCGATACGTAACTTATCTGAACGATCGAATTCGTTCCATTTAGGGCGATACTTATCCCAGGGATTAAACACATCAGCAGCCCAAGTTTGTTGTAGCCACTGTTCCGACATAAAGAAGAAAGCTTCACCTAAGTGAAACAAGCTTTTCATACCTAACCCAAACTTTCCAACAGATGTTTTTGAAGCGGCTTTTGAGCTTTGTGCAATAGACAAGATCGCATCGCGATGCTCCTCTTCTAGAGGCGCATCATTGACAAAGAAAATCGCTGGAGCATTAAGCAGTTCATTATCGGCGTCTTTAAAACCTTGGCTCCAACCTATTGTTAAGGTATTTGCACCAGCATCATCGGCATTTTGAATGATCTCCTTAAGCACTGGAAAACCATTATCATAGCGATCGGTCAAATTATCTTTGATTTGGTTGATCACACCAATCGCATCTATTGAAGCACCTGCCATAGTTAGAACTCGCCTATTTGTATAATTAGAAAGAACAGAGAAAAGCCAAAGAGAACAAGCTAGGGTAACCTTTGGATGGCTTCCTAACTTATCATTTTACGTCACATTACAATTAGATAGTGATTCTATCGCAACCACCAAAGTCAGGCTGGAATATCCAATATTCCAAACTAGGTGCGATGCTTTTGATAATAATACGATAGGCCTTACAAGACCTTGTTTGAAAGCACGTTTCGGAATCGATTGGAGTAGGTAACAATGAATAGTGGCTACCTAGCTGAAGAGCGTCGGCACTAAAATAGATAAATGGCACACTACTAACACCTCATTTATCCAACAACTTCAATCCTATAAAAATACCAATAACAATACTCAATGTAGCGACAAGACCAGCAGCTGATAGCGCAGGTAATGCGACTAGTAACTGTGAATCGTTTCCGCCACCGGCCATAACAGCTCCCAATCCCATTAATGTTCCTGAAAAGAAATGCTTAGTTAGCTGAATCAATGACACAAATTCAAACCTAAATGATTTCGTTACAAAAGCCGCTATGGCCATGCCAAGCACAAGAAAAAAGAATAAGTAGAACCTTTCAGATCTTGGCCAAGCAGCTCCATTCCCATTCCATACAGATAGCCCGACAGATTTTAACAACCCACTGGGAGTCCAATGAGGTTCATAAATAAATACTAGCCCTGCCATGACACCGATCCCCAGCATAGACAACCAAAGCTTACGAGTTTTAGTATCACTTTTTGAAGCAACAACAAGTAGTACTACTGATAAACAAATTAGTATCATTATGTGCAAAACAGGGGAGATTAAATATGCCTTCCCTGCTCTATCAGTAAAGAGATCAACGAATAATAGCCATGACACCAGCCAACCTAGAATTGTTGCTACCATCATGATCTGACCTCTGGCAAAACGACTAATGGTAGATACACCGCACCCACCATTGAATGCCGCTCCTAAACCAAAAGTAAACCCTCCAAGAGCCGTCAATATCGTGGGAAAGTTACTATTCAAGCGAATAGGTTGGTCCAGAAAATATGCGATAGCTATTGCTAACCAAACAGACGACCCGCTTAAAAGAATTGAGACCAAAAACACTGGTTTTCCGCTTGTCGCTTCTTTCACTCCTCGCACCATACAAAGCCCGGTAGTTTGGGCTAGAAAACCAATAACCGTGATGAAGAAAAGTGATAGAAGCAACATAGTTGTGCCTTAGGGGGTATTGAAAAGACATTACTAAACACTATAGTTAAGAATCTTCAATTCTTGGAAGAATTCGCCATGAACTCACAACTCATCAACAGACATGTCTAAAATGCACACAGCATCTATTCGGTAATTTAAACTAATAAACATTAAAAAGAGCAACTAACATGGATGTGAATCAATTCTCTAAATTAGTGGCTGAGGTTAACATAGGCAAACAACTGCCCAATGCGATTTACCTTCATAAAGATGCATTCAGTGCGCTACCTACTGCACTGATACAGTTCATTCCTGCCGTAGCAAAAGCTGTTAACTTAGATGAAGAAGACTGGAACCTCGTTAAGCTGTTTAAAAAAGAGTTCCGTTTATCTCTTCTCCACTACCCTAATTTTTATACTGATTCCTATCCCGCATTAGAACAAAGCCTCAATGTCGACCTCTCTAAACTAAGCCACAAAATTACAGGTTATCGCGACTCTGAAAACCCACCGATCTTACATAGAAAAGAGACCATGGTTTTACCAACAAGTGAATATTACGAACATTTCGTTTCACTCACACAAGAAGGCGAGAATGCAGGTCTGTACAAAAACAGCCGTTTGATTGGTTTTAAACGTTCTTGGGAAAACCTAATAGCACGCAATGGTTACGAGCTTGTCGATGGTCGACTATTCCGATGCTCCTCTGTAACAACGCAAGAAGAAACTGGGATTGATAGGTACAGAACGGCCATCGTGCGTCATGAACTCTCCGCACCAATGAAGACTCTCGTTAAACATGGCTACTTAAAAGGCGAACACTCAATTTTCGATTATGGCTGTGGCCGCGGAGACGATTTAAGAGAGCTCGAAGCACATGGCCTCGACGCTCTGGGTTGGGATCCGAACTTTCAACCCGACAACGACAAATCCAGTTCTGATATCGTAAACATAGGGTTTGTTCTTAACGTAATAGAAGACCAAGATGACAGACTCGAAGCCCTACTAGACGCATGGGAGCTAGCAGACAAGTTTATGGTGGTTTCTGTCATGCTGGCTAACGAAAACTATATTGCTCAGTTCAAACCTTATAAAGATGGGGTCATCACCTCTCGTAACACCTTCCAAAAATACTATGCGCAATCAGAAATCAAAGCGTACATAGAGAGAAGCCTACAAGAAGACGCAATTACCGTCGCGCCTGGTATTTTTTATATCTTCAAAGACAAATTGGAAGAGCAACTGTACCTGCAAAGTAAATACAAACGCCACCACAAATGGCAGCAACTGACGTCACCAGAGCCTATTGAAGCCAAAGACAAAGCCAAACTGCTTATTACTCAACATCAAGGCTTGTTTAATAACTTTTGGAATACCTGTTTAGAGCTAGGGCGTATTCCTGCAAATGATGAATTTGAACAATCTGACAAAATTCTTGAGTTAATAGGCTCACACAGAAAAATCTTCAACTTACTACAAGAGATGTTTGATACCAAAGAATTTGAACAAGCAGAAAAGAGCCGAAAAGAAGATCTTCTCCTCTACTTTGCTATGGGACTGTTTGAGAAAAGAAAACCCTATACGCAGCAACCAGAGCCCCTAAAGCGCGACATCAAAGCCTTGTTTGATGATTACAAAACCGCAATCAACCTGGCTGCGGAATTACTGTTTGCGATTGCCGACACCGACTTAATTCATCAGCAATGCGAGAAAGCACACGGCCAACTACCAGCAAGCCTGCTAAACGAAGGGCACTCACTGATCCTACATCGAGACCTTATCGATGATTTACCACTACTGCTACGAGTATACGTAGGTTCAGGATTGCAAATGTATGGTGAACTGGATGAAGAAATAGACCTCATAAAGATTCACATCACATCAGGAAAACTCACCCTAGCCGCTTATGATGGCTTTGAAAAGTCGGTGCCCTTTTTAACTGAGCGTATAAAAATCAAGATGGCTGAGCAAGACATCGACTTCTTCGATTACGTAAATGAACAGCGTAGGCCGCCACTACTCAACAAACACTTATACATGCAAACTGACGATAAGAAGTATAAAAAACAGAAAAGTTTTGACCAGCGTTTAGCGTTGCTAATGGATTATGATTCTAATGAAGAAGCGCAAATGAACAGAGCGGAGTTTGAAGCGCTGCTAGGTAAACACAAGAAGCACATTAAAGGCTTCAATCTGGTAACGAAGAAACCTTCATAAAAATTAGGTAAAACATGGAAATCTCAATTACATCGCTGTAAAATACAACGCTAATTTTGGCATACTCATGTTATTTATCGCACAAAACGAGCCATAACATAACAAACTCAAACTTTAGTTTGTCAAAAAATAACATACCGACTAATATGTATGTCATATTGAAATGACATACATAGAGGCTAATATGCTAAATCAGGATTCAGGCTACTGTTACTCTTTCCCTGCCGTCAGAGGTATTCAAGCAGGACGCCCTTTCTATATTGCGACTTGCCCTCTTAGGATTATCCCTAAAATTTTCAGCTACAACGAAGATGACGTTCCACCAGAGCTGAGAGCTCAAAGAACCCTAAATAAAACTCGCATTCCTGAGATGGTCAAATACTTGTTAGACAATCCCAAAGAATACGTTTTCTCCGCTTTGACCGCATCGGTAGGTGTTGATATATCGTTCGATGATCATGATGGAGCACCAAATCTAGGAACACTTAAGATCCCTATGGATGCTCAAATTTTGATTAATGATGGGCAACACCGACGCAAAGCAATTGAAGAAGCACTTAGAGAAAACCCTGATTTAGGCCAAGACAATATCCCTGTTTTGTTTTTCATTGATGAAGGTTTGGGCCGCAGCCAACAAATGTTCGCGGACTTAAATAAATATGCGGTTAAACCAAGCCCATCGTTGGGCACGTTGTACGATCATCGTGATGAAAGTTCAGAACTAGCAAGAGAATTGGCAAAAAATATAAAGCCATTTGTTGGTCTAACCGAAATGGAAAAATCCAACATCAGTCCTAAATCGAATAAGCTTTTTACCTTAAGCAGCATTAAGCAATCTACTAGAGCACTTTTAAGCAAAGGACCAAAAGACGGCTTTACCGAAGAAGAAAAAAAATTAGCTGCGGAATTTTGGGAAGAAGTGACACGGTACATCAAAGATTGGCAACTAGTTATCGATAAAGAAATTTCACCAGCACAACTTCGTCAAGAGTACTTGCATGCACACGGTGTTGGTTTACATGCCATTGGCGTATTAGGAAAACACCTTCTGTGCCAAGAGCCTAAAGATTGGAAAAAGAAATTACAAAAACTAGCTGACGTAGACTGGCTAAAGACCAATCCTGAATGGATAAAACGCAGTATGAACCATGGCAAACTGAGTAAGTCGACAATGAATATTCAGCTAACTGCCAACGCACTAAAAATTGAACTTGGGTTACCACTAACCCCAGAAGAAAAAGCTCTAGAGAAGCAGTTATCATGATACACGAGCTACAACTGGCGGAAGATCTCGCCGAAGAATATCAAGAATTTATCAACACTGAAGATTTCGCAAACAATAAACTCAGTCACTATATTGCTGACGTACAACGTGTTTATTGTGCAGATAAAAGACCGTGGGTGATTGGTTACAGCGGAGGTAAAGACTCATCTGCAATAATGACCTTGATCTATATGGCACTACTTGGCCTTAAAGAGGAAGAACGCTCAAAACCTGTTTTTGTTGTGACCTCCGATACGCTTGTCGAAACCCCTGTGGTTGTTAATCATATTAACAATTCTTTAGACGCTATTAGCAAAGGGGCCAAGCGAGACAACCTGCCGATCACTTGTCACAAAGTTGTCCCTGAAGATTCTCAAACCTTTTGGTCTAGTCTATTAGGCAAAGGTTACCCTGCACCCACACGTTCTTTCCGATGGTGTACAGAGCGAATGAAAATAAACCCTGTCAGTGATTTCATCAAATCTAAAGTATCTCAGTTTGATGAAGTTATTGTGGTTTTAGGTTCGCGTAGTGATGAAAGTGCTTCTCGTGCTCAAGTAATTGCAAAGCATAAAATTGACGGCTCTCGTCTGGCTCGCCATACAACTCTTTCCAATGCGTTTATCTTTACACCCATCGATACCTGGGGTGTTGATGACGTGTGGAAAATTTTAAGGCTCTGCCATCTAACAACCGAAAAAACACCTTATGGCATCAAAAACATCTGGAGCAATCGGTACGATCTTGAGTGGGAAAACCCTTGGGGAGGGAAAAACTTAGTTCTTTGGAATCTTTATAAAGACTCTTCAGGCCAGGGGGAATGCCCAATGGTTATTGACGAAACCACCCCATCTTGTGGTAATTCTCGTTTTGGATGCTGGACATGTACCGTGGTAACTAAAGACCGCGCTATGGAAAGTTTGATTCAAAACGGTGAATCTTGGATGTCACCTTTATTAGAATTCAGGGATATGCTCGCTGAAACGGGGATTCCAAAAAATAAGGATGAATACCGAAACTTTAAGCGTCGTACAGGGAAAGTGACAAACCAAGCATCATACAAAGGTAACGAGCTAAAAACTCTTGAGGATGTAAAAAGTAGCATTACTCTTGGCGAAGGCCAACACCTTGAAATTTCTGATGATGGAACCCAAGTTCGACTGTATCAAGACGGTCACTTACTTGAACACTACTCCTATCAGTTAGTTAAAAGCACCCCTGCTCACCCGAACCCTACAGAACTTGCTTGGCATTTAATTCGATTTATTCCCGGCCCTTACTGGCTAAAATATCGTCGCCAGTGGTTGCGTGAATTGTTGGAGCTCGATAAGAAATACAAATCTGAAGGTCGTGAAATTGAACTTATAACGGTTCCAGAGTTACATGCCATTCGCCAAGAGTGGATCCACGATCCAAACGAGCCTGACTGGGATGACTCCCTACCGACTATTTTCAATGAGGTTTACGGATACGATCTTGATTGGGTTTATGACGACAATGCAAGTTTTGGTAAAGATGATGCCTTAATTATCAACGAGCTCAGTGAAGATTTCGATATTGCACCTGAAATGATAATGAAGCTAATTGAGCTTGAAGTCTCGATGGAAGGTCTAAGTCGACGTAGCGGAATCAACAATAAGATTGCTTCACTACTGAAACAAGACTGGGGAAGCCTTGAAGAGATCAAACAAAAGCATGCCTCACTACAAAGCAAGGCAGAGTTTGATATTCACCAGCAAGAAATTGACCGTTACAATCAACAATTGATTGATATCGATAAGCAGCTACTAAAAGAGTTTTAATTAAAGTCATGCTGATTACTAAATTAACGTTAAACAACTTCAGAGTATTTCGTGGATACCACGAAATAGATTTACGTCCGGCACCTGCTCGTCTTAGTTTAAACGGCGCTATTGAAGGCACCGAACGCCCGATCATTTTATTCGGTGGCTTAAACGGTGCAGGTAAAACATCAATTCTTACTGCCGTTCGTTTGGCTCTTTTTGGTCGTCAATCGTTTGGCCAATTGATGTCGAATAGCGAGTATGTTGAAGCTTTAGGTGATTTGATCCATAAGGGTGTTGGGCACGGTGGTGTTCAAGACAATGCATCTATTGAACTTGAATTTAAATACAGCCAAAACGGTGAAGAAAACACATACAAAGTGATTCGTGGTTGGAAAAAAGACAAGAAGGACAATTTGTGCCTCGAAAAAGATGGCGTTCCCATTCCCGAGCTCAATTACGAACAATGCCAAGGTTTCTTAAACGAATTAATCCCAACTGGCATCGCTGATCTTTTCTTCTTTGATGGTGAAAAAATCGCTGATTTGGCTGAAGATGAATCAGGGAAGGTTTTAAAGACTGCAGTTCGTCGCCTACTAGGGCTAGATGTTATTGGGAAGCTTAAGAGTGATTTAGGTATTTACCTAAAGAAACAAGGCTCCTCGACGCTTACTCAATCAATCCGCGAAGAAATGGATTCGCTCGATACCAAGCGTATAGAACATGAGCGTAATTCAGAAAAACTACGTGGAGAAGCGGATATTATTGACGCTCAAATAGAGCTCACATCAAATGACATTCTCAACTTAGAGAACAAACTTTCACAAAGTGGTGGCGCATGGGCAAAAACTCGTGAAGCCGAAACACTAAAAGTTGATGAGTTATTAAAAGAGAAAGTTGAGTTAGAAAAACAGATCCGTATGGAAATGGAAACTAGCTTACCGTTTTCACTTGCTCCAAATACAATATTTTCATTACTTAAGAAGATCAAGCAAGAACAGAGCATCAAGCAAAAACAAAACTTTGGCCAAGAGTTAGATTCATTCCTTGAGACACTACGAGCTAAGCTATCCTTCAACTTAAGTAGTTCAGCTCCAGCAGCAATGGAAGCCATCACTGATAGTCTTGCGGACCACTTAGGTGATGTTTCACAGCAAGATCTATTACTTGATATATCAGACCGTCAATCGGCGACTATAGACTACCAAGTAAACCAGCAATCTTCGGACTCATTCAACCGATTTAACGAAGCTAGAACTCGCTTAAAATTAGTTGAAGATGAAATCGATAATGCGTCTAACAATATTGCACGCGCACCAGAACAAGAGCAGGTCCAAGGCTTATTTTCTGATGTACGAGAGCTTGATAAGAAGAAAGAAAAACTGATTATCAAGTATCATGACTTGTTAGAAAAAGCGAAACGTGAACTTCGCTTAGCACTTGAAACAGCTAAACAAATTCAAAAACTTCATGACAAAAATAAAGATCAGGCTAATAAAGATAGCAGTGTCGCTAATGCCCAAAATGCAATGCTACTTCTAGAAAAGTTTTCAGAGCAATTAACTAAAGCTCGCGTAAAACAACTTGAATCCGAATTTGTGGCTTCATATAAAAATCTTGCACGAAAAGAAGATTTAAAAATTTCAGCAACGATTAATCCAGTAACATTCGATGTAGAGTTAATCGACGAGCACGGTATTAAGATCAATCGCAAAGCGATGTCAGCAGGTGAAAAGCAAATTTACGCGATTTCAATCCTTGAAGCGCTAGGCAAAACATCAGGTCGCAAATTGCCAATTATTATCGATACTCCACTCGGGCGTTTGGATTCGCACCACAGAGATAAGCTAGTAGAAAACTACTTCCCTATAGCAAGTCATCAAGTGGTTATATTGTCGACGGATACCGAGATTGATAAGAATTATACCAGCATGATTCAAGATGATATCGCGCGCACTTACGAAATCTGCTTTGATGGTGCAACCAAGTCTTCATCACTGAAACAAGGTTACTTCTGGAAAGAGCCAACTAAGGAGGCTGTATAATGCTACCTAATCGCATGAACTTGACTCGCACTACGGAAGAACAATTGAAGAAGCTAAAAGGCTATACAGGGATTACTCCAAACGTATCCGCGCGTATTGCTTTTTTTCGCTCTGTAGAGAGTGATTTTAGGTACAACCTCATCGAAGCGAAACTCGATGGCTCATTAGTATTGGATAAGTTTACATGGCTAGGTGAAACCAGTGATGTGACTGAGCTAGTTTTAAAGATGTACTACCCTGAACTGGATACAAAGCAATACCAACAAGCTTGGGCTGCTCATGTTGAAGATGGGATTGCGTCACTGAGAAATCATAAATCTATAGAAGTGCTTGCAAGTAAACTATAGCCAGATACCAAAATTCAAACAATGGTAAATATGACCATTGTTTGAATCCTAACCTAAAAATGGAATTGCTTCACTATTAAGCAATAACATTCCTGTAAGCTATACCCTCTACATTACTTCAATTTCATTAAATGCAGGAAAATATTTATACAATTCACTAAAAGCAGTAACATCCTTAACAGAAAATATATTTTGATCTAGAAGACTTATATCAAAATTTGGCATCTTTTCTGACAAGTGTCTAATTTCTTTCTGTGTTAAGTTTGGGGTTTTAATTGTAAAACTCTCCTTTCCAGATTTAAAAAAAGGCAAACCTTCAAAGTTACAAGCATCAACTAATTTTAGTTCATCTACTTTATATAATACAAATCCTAATGTTTCCATCCTACTACCATCTGCATAATCGAAATACATAACTTGCTTAACGTGCAGTTTTTCTTCATCATTTATTAGTCGATCATTTCTTTCTTGTAATGATCGGTTCAGTCTTGCAATTATTGAATTATACAAAAAACCTGAAAAGTTGCTTTGTCTTGTCCAACCTCGTTCATCAAATGACTGCGGAATATTATCTTCACCAACTATTTCGGTAAATTTTTGTTTATAAGCATCGGCAGCTAATTTTCCAGAAGAATCTTTTAACTCATCACGTGTGTATACTTCTGAGTTATAACTTAAACAAAAAATTGAACCACTTTGTAGTTTTGATATGACGATAGATAAGTCATCCAACATACTTATATTAAATCGAGAGTCATAATCCATCCAAATGATGCTTTTTGAATCCAAATTAATTTTTGGAAGAACTGTATTTGAATGCCCAAATTTAATATCAATGCAATCAAACGGCTTATTAAAATGATACCTTTTCCGGTTATTAGTATCCCCTTCGATACTAATCATTTTGTCAATGTGCAATGATTTATGGAATAAGAAAAAATCCACGAAGTATTTGGCACCCAAACCAACATATTGATATTCAGGCAGAGGGCAAAAAGGAAACAAGCGTAAAAACATATCTCTCATCATCTTTCTTTCGATGTTTTTAGCAGGCCTCACGCCATAATTAATCAGTTTCCCACTATTACTCATTAATCACACTCATACTGTACATAATATTTAAAAGTCTCTTCTCCGACTTCATAATTGGTAGTAACCCCTAGTGATTTTTTTACTGCACTTAACTGTTCTAGCGAAACCTTGTATTGTATTGTTGCTTCGCTAGGTTTAGCTTTGCGAATTGCAGGTTCGGGGAAGGTGAAACTCATTTCATCACCAATATCGCCAGTCAGTAATAATGGAGCAACCTCGATTGCGTCATTTAAAGGCTTACATTCAATATAGTTGTCTTTAAAATCCTTATCTTCTTTAGCCCTAAGTCGTAGAAATGGAATAACTTCTCTCATTACCTTTTTCATTTCGAATAACGCAGCTTTATATATGAAGTTATCTTTATCAACACCTGTTTTTGTTGTTGTCCAAGGCAACAAGCTCGAGTCATCTGCCTCAAACTCTACAATCCCTCGGAAAAAAGCATAATCAGGATGATATTGTGGAATACCGTCAAGGCGCCAACCTGAGATAGTGGTTTGCTCTGCAGAAGATATTAGTCGCCCATTGCAAACTATATACCAACCACCATCCTTCAAACTCCTTTCTGATATTCCAGCTGTAATTTTAACTTTAACAGTAGATTTTTCGAAATTAAAACTGACTGGTTTCAATTCTTCTGAAGACTTTAGCTTAATTTCAAAATTATCGACCAACTTGTCATTTATATATATTTTCAAACCAGAGTTTATCGATTTAAAGTGAGCAACGGAACACTCTCGACCTAAAATGTAAACAAAATTTTCAAGATTAAATTGATCAGAAACCGATGGGAATAAATCGTTAACTTCAATTATCGTTTCACCACAACCCAAACTTTCGGCAATCTGTTCTGTGAAATTAAATTTCCATTCATCCAATCCTTTCCAATGCTGAACATCCACATCCACAGAAAATAGATTATTTTCAGAATTAGACATCACACGAAAGCTATTACCTAACTTAAATAAAGTTCGCTTCATTCCAACCCCAAACTGACCTACCGAAAACGATGTATTTTCTCTTTCTTTTGGTCTTCCAAATCGGAAAGCATAATCCTTTGCTATTTTTAAAGGAATTCCACCACAATTATCCCAAATAAGAAATTTATCTTCATTCATTGTAATTCTTATTTCAGGTTCCTTAGTCCCATTTGATTTAGCAGCATCAACACTATTATCAATCAAATCAAGAATTGAGCGATCAAGAGGTATATCTCGAGTTAACATTTCAATAAAAAATTCTTTTGTTGGACTTGCATCAATTTGCGTTTCAACAACCATTTCATTACCTTATTTATACAGTTATTAGTAATTTAATTACCTGAGTTACTTAAATACTTCTTTTTGATGCCAACTCAAATGCTCTACGTTTGGCAACCACTTGTCTCTTTTGGGTAATCGTATTAATTGGTCCTCAAAATCAAAAAATAGACGTTGTGCTTGCTCTCCACCATTAAGGCTTTCTGACAGCTTCACTTTCAAATCTTCTGTGATTGAAAATGCCCCTTTATCAAAAGCTTTATGATGCACTGCGCAGAGTGTTAGCCCGTTACTTACATCACAAGGACCATTAAACTGCTTCCACTTGATATGTGCAGCTTCTAAACCAACAGTCACTTCATCCATTTTAACGTCATAGCCACACACTGCACATTGATAGTTATAAGCACGGAGTACTTCTTTTCTAAAATTAGGATCGCGCTTTTGTACATTTCGTGTTACTAACTCAACACCCAACTGTGCAGCAATATCAGGGATAATACTTTCAGGAAAACTCTCACTTAGAATCAGTTCAATCAACTCTATAGCTAATTGTCGATTTCCTTTTAAAACGGCATAAGCTTGGTCGTTAAAGCCAGCGGTTACTCCATGTTTGAATAACTCAGCTTTCGATGGGTCTGTATTACTCTTACGAGACTTGCAATCTTCATCATTGTTTACCTCCCAAAAACCATCATTTTTTAAACGCCAAAATGGGTATTCAGGATGATAAATGGAGCGTTGAGGCCCAAAACGCTTTAATAGATCTTGCACCTCTTTATGGAACGATTCTTCATATAAGAAGAACTGATGATGCCCATGAAAGTACTGAGACAAAACATACGCCATCATAATTGGCTTATTAGGTGCACGTTGGTCACTACGCGACCAACGCTTAACACCCAAAACTGCTTCTTTAAGCTCTTCAGGCGTCACTAAGTAGCTCCCAAAATGCTTTGTCCTTAATCTTAGTTATCTTCTTATCGCCATCTACGTAGAGACTGTAATGTTTTTCTAACTCACGAATAGACTTCATCAAGTTTTCTTGTTCGTGCTTATCATCTTTGTTAAAAATCGACTTGATATCTTGATTTTTTATCTGTGAGACACGGTGAACAATCCAACTCAGGACATAACTTGAATAATCATTCTCACTGGTTTTGAAGTGGGTAATATCTTGCGTTGATAGAATCACACCTACCCCGTATTCACGACCCTCTTTCAAGATTTTGCGTAAACTTGGAAAGTTCTGAGACATAAAGTTATCAGCTTCATCCACCAACACCAATTTGGTCACTTGGCGGAAATCTCCTTGCACTTCAGGCTTCCCATTCTTCTGCATTTGTGAATAAAACAAATCTAGCGTTAACGCGACGACCAGGTTTTGAATGCTTGAGTCATACCCGGCTAGCTCAATTACTGTTACCCCTGAAATCAGATCGTATAAACTTTTTACTTTATTAGCGTCAGGCTCAAAAATTTCGAAAGAAACCAGGCTATCAAGTGCCGCGTATAAGGAATCTTGTTCAACTTTGTCTTGACCCATATATACATCCCACACATCACTTAATGTAGGTGCTGGTATCGACCATGTGTTTTTATTAGAGCGATCTATCCCTTTCAGCTCATAAGCATCAAGAACTAGATTTTTCAAACGCATTTGTTGCTTAGGACCTAAACCAAATGCTTGTGTCATAGTGTTAGCAAATGCACTCGCGGTATGAACAGGAAGCTTTGCCTTATCACCAAACAAACTTAATGGGTTATATGGCAAGCAATCTAAATCAAATTTCTTCGCGTTAGTGGCATTTATAAACTTATCATCGACATAGTCTGATTTGTAATCAAAAATCAGAATTCCAATTGGACTGCCATCTACATTTTTATGTTGATCACGATAAAGCTGTGTCACTACCGCTTTCGTACACTGTGTTTTCCCCGTGCCCATTGTTCCTATAATGCCAGAGTTGGTATTCATGAATTTGGCAGTATTAGTCGGTTCCCAGAAAACTGCCCCATCATCACGTACATTATGACCAACCAGGACCTTTAGGTTATCGTTTGGATCATGCGCTACGGTTGAATCCGGCACGTTAATTGTCTGATTTTCTGACGATCGCTCAACTGTTGGAGTATTTATGACCTCTTCAGGTTCAATTTTAGTATTAACAATCTCATTACTATTTTCTACAGAGCTAGTTGTTACCACTTTTACATGAGTAGTTTCAGCTAACAGATATTGCTCTGGGATATTACTTAATGTATCAGAGCAAGCATCTGCCATTAGGTCTGTTAGCCGAGTACTTACTAAGTGATTTAAACTAGCGCTTGGTAGTTGAATTTTAAGAATATTTTTCACCTCCTCAAAGCTTGCTTCAAAGAAGGTGTCATTCTCTACCATCGCTACCAAGAACCCTTCAGGGTACTCTTGCAGTTCAACTAATTGGAAATCGCCCTGCAGCCACCATTCCCGTTGTTTTAAGAGTGGCTCAAAGTAATCTGGTTGATAAAGGTTATACAGTTTGTATTTATCAATCTGCATCAGTATCTGACGCATAAACAAACCGCGGTAAAGATGCCCTGCTAAATCATCACGACCTAAAATATCTTCAGTTAAATAACGTTTTAGCTCTTTGGCTTGCTCTACCCCTTTATTGTGAGTTTGTTTTAGCCCTGCTTTTACTTCAAGTGGAAGTAAGTAAAGTTGATTGTCTTTAAAACCAACAAACAGCACATCGTCTGAAATTGCACCGGATTTGTAACCATTTACATTACGTGAAAAATCACTGTCATTCATTTTCAAGCCAATATTACCGGCTACACGAACCATCTCAGCAACTGATAACGGAACCCAAATAATATCGGACTTTGCTAATAAGCAATTGATGTATTTATAGGCGCCAATAATACCCTTTTTCTCTTTTCGCTCATTGCTATTAGCAGTGATCATTTTGAGTAACCACTCACCGTTGAAGGCATTGAACTCCTCAATAATGCCACCTTCGTCCTGCTCTAATACTTTTTTATACAGGTCCGTTTCTTTGGTAACTGTGATCGCATCGTAGTTGGTTGAGTTAGTGTAATTATCTGAGTAATGGATCAGCACCATATCTTTAGCGCTTTCAAAAAAGTCTAAGGTGACTTTAGGGTCAATAATTGTGGTCCAAATTGAATTATCGTAAGAGCGCTCAAGTAGTGTTTTAAAGTCATCACTCACCGCTAAAGCTAAAGAGTTAGCACGACCATGTTGCACATTCGTTTTACGGGCAGGTTTAATCAAACCATTAAGGCGCTGCGCCATACTAAGGTGCGAATTATCTTTAGTTTCAACACTCTTCAAACCAAATGCAGTGAAGTAGCTTTCCTCTTTGTTGTCGGCTGCTTCGCCCGCCAATAAGCCGTGACAAACTACGCCACTAAGCTCTTCTAGAACGTTTACATCTGTTGGCTCTACTTTATGATGATTTCTGAAAAAACTTAGGTGTGCATACGCTTGCGGTTTAGTCTCACATTCATCGTTACGAAACTTACTGTAAGTTAAGCGTGTACGTAATAGGTCGATAATGGCATCAGCTTGTTCTTTCAGTGCTCCTTTATCTAATCCATATAACCTTTTCAACTCGTCGTAACTGGCTGTTTCTGCAAAACGGTCAAATTCGCAGCGTGTCTCTTTATCATCGTATAAGTTCACATGAATATGGCAGACTTTGTCCTTTTGCGTTTTAACGTAATCCACCAGCCCCATAAACAGTTCAACATTTTTATGGTTATTTACCGAGTTGATAATCAGTGTGGCTTTGCTACCTGCAGTAAATAGTGAACTAAAGGCATCTTTAAACTCTGTGACCTTATCTTTCACCAATTTACGTACGTAGCTGTAACTTGTTTCTTGATGAGGCACTAGCTCAAGCCACATAGAGTTATCTTTTTCTAGCTTGGTAAAAGCAAACTCATGTTTAGGGTGATACAGAAAAGGCAATAAACCACGCGCATTCAAGCGCTTTAACGTCACTTTGGGTAGTGTTTTAAAACTGCTGTTATCATTGATGTTATCACTAACTATTGCTTCAGCTAGGCTCAAGTGATAAGCCAACACTAAGGGGTGGAATGGAGTTATATATTCCCGATATTCTTCGTTTTCTTGATATTGTGCATACCCGATATTAACGAGCAGTTTTTCTGCTTTAGTTAACATTACATCATAACCAATTTCAGCTATCGCTTGGTTGTATGCATCAACCAATTGAGAGACAACCTTTCTAAACTCGTCACCCCAACTAGATAAACTCGGTAGTGTTTTATTGATTGTGCAGTATTCAAATAACTTTAGGTATGACAGGTAAACTTCAGGGTAGTTTGCTTCAATCGCTTTTAGCTCTACGCTGTTTTGTGGGTCAACATGTTGATTTAATAACTGCTTATCTAAAAAGTCTGCTTCACGTTGTAACAGTGTTAAACGTCGCCCTTTAGGTGCAACTTCTTTATTGTCTAGTAGCACTTTGTTTTTGTTACGGTTAAAGCATGCAAAATAGTCGTCGTTAAATAGATGTACGAAACGGTCTGTATCTAACATGAGCGGCAACGAGAGTGAATCAGACGCTACAGCCCCTTCGACATTAAAGACTAAGCTACCAACCGGACTAGTCACTTCAAAGACCACATCATTTGACTCATTAGCTAATAATTCAAAGTCGATCTCTTTGATTTCTTGATTGTCGAATAATTGCCCAGACTGCTCTAGTTTAGCTTTATTGCCCTGCTCTGCAATTACAAAGCTGTTATCTTCTGTTTGTAGCGTTATACGTTTTTTATTTGGTTCAATTAGGAAGATATTTTCAAACGAAGGTAAGTAAAAACTATCTGCTGTTAAGACCAAAACACGGAATTTATAACACTCTGCTGTTTTATCTCTTTTTAAGACCAAACTAAAATACGTTGGCTCACCTGTAAATGCCCCCGTAACAGTAACCTTACTACGTTTTCCACCACTATTATTAGGCTGCTGGATCTCAATGCTTGGATCTTTGGTATGCTGTAGATTAAGTTGATTTTTCTCGACTTTACCACCTAAAAAGGTAAGTGACAGATCAAAGCTCTGCAGGCCCTGCTGCAACGGCAATATGATATGTTGTTCACGTTTCCCTGCTTTACTATCTGATTTACTTTTCTTAGCTAGCTTATCTATTTGCTGAGAATCAATCGACTCGAGCTCTAGGACATTGCTTACGTTATTTTTTTTCTCATTTAAACAATCAGCAAAAGTAAGCTTTGTTTTCCAACTTTCCAAATTTTCATCGTTAAAATGTTTAGCAACAAACTTTTCACTAAAATCATTCTCCGCAAACTTCTCTTCAAGCTCTGTTGAAAAACGTTCAGTTACTGTATTGATACGATCAAATAGCTTTTTATTTTCTTCTAAACGGTTGTTAATCTGCTCTGGTTTACCACTCCAATTCAATATTTCAGGGTCATCTAACAAACCAAGCTCATGAAACTTCAAATCCCCATCTAAGATCGCTGTGTAAAGCTCTTCAAAGCCAAACATGGTTGCACCATCATCCACTATTTGTGAAAAACGGTGATCTAGCAAACATTCAGAAACTTTGCGGTCTTTTGCGTTGGGATCGATTAGACTTTTTAAAGCATCTTTGATTTTTTCTGGGTGCCAAACACTATTGTCTTGAGCGATATCTTCAGCAGAGTTGATTAGTGTGTCTAGCATGCTGTTATGAATAACTAACAATGCAGTACCTTTAAAATTACCTTGCTGTCCAGCCACTTCATCACGTAAATGTGAGATAAAGTTCTCAGAATAACCAATGTCATTTTCACTGTGTAGTACAGGTAAAAGCTTGGTACTACCACACTTCAATGCTCTGATGGTAGTGTTTTTGACCGTTAATTGGTCATCACATTTTTGGATAAACGCATTGTATAAACGCTGGCTATTCTTGTTATCCGGTGATTGGAACTGATAACGGTAACCATGCTGCAGTTTTGTCTCGTTTAACTTTAAAAACTGCTCAGTTAAAAAGATCTCAAATTGTTTTTCTAACATAGACTGCATCCCCACTATCGCTCATACGTTCAACATTACCAATACGTTCAAAGAATCTAATTAAGGCTTGTTGGCTCTGTTTATCGAAAAATACACCTCTTGATTCAAAGGCTTTGATTAACTCGTGGAAACGAAGTTTATCTTGCTCACCAATGGCTAAGTTGGTTAATAACAATAGATAGTCCTGATTAAATACTAATACGCGACCAGCACGGCCACGGGATTGTGCAAAATGGCTACAAAACTCAGATTCTGTTGCTTTGACGTAAAGCTTATTAATCTCATGACGCGTTTCTTTTGAACCAAACTGCATTCTGCTCAACTGAAGTAAATCTGCTAGCACATCATGTGGGTTTTCACTGTCACTCAAGTCGAGGTGTAAATCTCGACTCTCTTTAAATGCCTGTGCATAGTTTTTCAGTAAAGTAGCCGAGCTAGGAGTTTGCTGGAGATTTTGAGCTAAGGCCCATAATGGCTGAATGGTGTTCACTGCATTATCAATCTTTTTAGATTGCAGGCTTTCATTCATTGAGAGGTACGGAAAGATATTCCACAACGACTTTGACAATTGTTTAAAGCCATAATCTTTTATCAGATAACGCTCATCACTGGCTTTTTCGCTGTCTAATATGTAATAACATAATTGCGCTACCGGCTCCCCCTTCTGCCACCTTTTTAAATTAAGCGCTAGCTGCGCCGTATAAAGATGTGCGTAAAGGTGTAAAAACTCTTTGAAAATTGATAATAGGTATTTAGGTCTTTTGCCTAGAAAACGAAGGTCTTGCTGTAGTTGCTTTGCTATAAATGGTAGATATGGCGCTTCACTCGGTTCAGAAAAAGTCAAAACTCCATCTTTCTCTTTATTGCTTGGCTTCATTAACTTCAATAGTTCTGAGTACAGCTGCTCCTCTAAGAAGTTAAATTGATTGTTTGGTTTTTCATTAAAGAAGAAGTTTTGCAATAAATTAGAAAACATTCCACCTAAGCTTGCATCCCTTGCACTGCCTTTCTGCTTAATAGTCTTAAACAATAAAAACTCAGGCGATATTTTAAAAAGCTGGTCATTTTCAAAGTACATTTTTTCTAGGATGGGCCAGAAATCACTTTCATCTAACTTTGTTTTAAAACTATGCTCGCAGCTCAACTTAAATGTTGCGAGCGCTATTTCTGATTCAGTTGTTCCACCCTCTTTAATCGCTAATTTTTCATCATCAGTTAATTTTTCTAGGTACAATTCTTTTCGATATGATGTTTTAACCACATAACCTAATACACTGTCCCAATTAAAGATATCTTTTCTATCCTTTGTGTTAATTGGGAAGTAGGTAGTTAAAGTGTTATTTTTCACCCCATCTTTAGACTGGGGCAAGTCAGCTCTTAGCATTAAACTCATAGTCCACTCACCTCAAAATCTTCATTATCTACGTTGGTTATTTTGTATTGCTTGTTACCTTTCCCAACGATATATAGGGTATCTGCACTATTTGCGATATCCGCAATTTCATCAACCAACTCATCCAGTAACACGACAGTATTCTTATCATGTTTGTTAGGCCGATAACCGGAAACGATACGTTGCATTAAGTTCAACAAATTGATATTGACCATCAACGATAAGGTTTTATCCCCAACTCGAAAATAAGCAGTGAAATAGGCAGTATTTTTTTTGTGGTCATTTTTAATCGCTTTAACGTCAGCCTTTAACTCTAGGGATGAAGCTAAAAAATACCCATTATGCTCAGAAATGAAAAACTCCCCTTTCGCCAATTTAGGTGCATTTCGATTGTTATATTTATGGATAGCTGTGATCGCTGTTTGACGATAAAAATGGCGCAGTTTTTCTTTTTGCTCTGGTGAGCTATCGAAAGCAGTATGCAACTGCCAAACTTCTGAGTAATTGTCTATTAGGTGCTCATCAAAATCATTCGAAAACTGCTTATGGTATTCATTCCCATAGTCCGACTTTCTTAGAATATAAAACAATCGCAAGTAGGACTCGGAATTTAGCCCCCTTCGTATACCAAAAGCAGTCAATGCGGTTTTGTAATCGTCAAAGTTAACGTCTGGTAGCTGCAATGAGTGAGACAAAATGAACTTGTCGATTTTTTGTGTACGTTGAATCGATGGGTCAAAGTCTGAAATAATATTGGTCAGCTCGTTTTCACCTTTTTTGAATAGGTTATCAAACAAATAGCCAGGTCCAGCAAGCAGATGAAAAATGAAGTCCAATAATGCTCGCGCCGTTAAGAATTGATCTTTCATTAAACGCGCTTTGAACAATAGATCGACAATGACATCTTGAACTTCTTCACGCCCTAGTAATTGATAGTTTGCACAAAGCTTTTTATCAGGGCTTTGTTTGTGCATTTCAACATCAAAGTATTGGCGAATTAAGTTTTCATCTTTTTCAGTAATTTTCTTAAGCAGCTCTTTTGCAAACTTAGATGTATGACCGTCAATTTCTAACGTAAATTTAGGATAGTCTTCAAAATCTAAAAAGATATGATTTTCTGAGGTCGGCTGTTTCTCTAAAAAGGCTTTGATTGATGATGTTACTTCGGTCACCGCGCCTTCTTCAGCATAGTTACCCAACATACCTGTATTGATGCCTACAACTAGCGGCTTCGGTGTAGTGTTAAACTCAGTAAACAGTTCATCCAGTGTTTCAATAGCCGAATCACTCGGACGAAAACTGTGGGTTGCATCGAGATGGAAGTCAGCTCTATTTTGGTACTCTTTCTTATACTTTGTCAGTATTTCGGATTTGCCATCACCACTACTACCACACAAAAAAATGATTTTCTTATCGGTTGAGGATAGTCCTTTCAATTGTTTAACAAAGTCAGCCTCTATATCTGTTTGTACATAAAGATACTTTTTTACAGCATCTAAGTCGGTTGATATTGTTGCGTCTCGCTCTGTAGAGACTGCATATGGCGACGATTTTGACATCACACTTAGTGCGGTTCGTAAATCAATCAAGTTTTATAACCCCATGAAAATATTAGGTAGACAGAAGTACAGGTGATAACCAGGATAGCTTACGCTGTTACTCAGACTCAATACTGTATAACTCAGCATTCTACCTAATTTAGTGTGTGCGTGTTCATATTCCGCTAATTTTTCCTGAAGAAATTCACATCTTTTATGTTTTTTGCGAAATAATGAGATCTTAAGATTTATCAGAGACTTGATCCTTTGAACCATGCCTTTTAAATAGGTGGGCGCCAATGATTAACAAACTTATCGCCAATCGACTTGAAGATGCAGGCTTGGACAACTGAAAATGAACATTGATTCCAGACGTTAACAAAACTTGCGTTCTCTAGATGATTCACAGTAAGGAATTGGTCTCTTATTGCTTTGAAATCACGTTTGTTTTGAATTAAATGTTAATTCTCGACTTCTCACTCATTACTATCCACAGCAGCTCTATTAGATTGAGGTTATGGCTGTAAGGTAACGGACTTTATGGGTAGCTCTCTTTACTTACAGAAAAAAGAGTGTAACTGCTTAAACCATGTACCTAGCCAACACTCATAGTACCAGTCACTGCTGCAAAGCAACTCTTACAGGGGGAGCTTTTAAGCCAGTCATGAGATAGGTGCGAGGCCCAGTCAATACGGTTATCTCGAACAGTTTGCTTTCCGCTAGTTGATTAATCACATCAAGTAGTTTTACCTCTTTTTCCATTGGCAGCCTTTTCTATTTCAAGAAATGGCCACATAAACTAATGGAAAGTGGACAGCACTCTACGTGAAGATACGTACTCTGTTGCGTATTTTTACGCATTAAGTGACCACCCACTCAGTTTACAGCTTTGTTGAATAATATTAGATTAGAGGACTTTAAATTCAACTAACTAGCACCAAGGTAAGGAATACAAACACATTTCCGACGGAGAAATTCCTTTGCCTTACGACAATTCATTAGATCAACAAGAAACCATTACTCAGTGGATAAAAAACGGTACATCCGCAGACGATGCCGAACAGCTATATTCAGATATGGTTAACGACCCTGCTTACTCAGATCCTGATGCCGTCACCTTTGAAGACCCATCTATAAATGACAGATTGAAGCAAGCTGAGTCCAAAGAGCGGTAACGTTATGAATATGGAGAAGCCTCAAACTCTTCTCCTACTTTTCAATTATTCAATCCAATAAATTTCACACACATATCACTCCTATGTATCCACCAGCATAGGAGTTCATTATGCCCACCTCGATTATTCAATTAATTTCAATTGTACTCTTTCATCCGACACCAGATGCCCAAGCTACTCATACAATCAACTCACCTTAAAGCCTAGCGTGTAGAGCTTCGTCTCTTGCTATAAACAGAGTGAGAGTGACTTGTTCCAACATCGTTATAACGTCACCTCTATTTTGATCCGATTAGCTAAAGGTGTGCACGATGAGTAAAACCACTCATGTGAGCACTCGTCAGCATATGATATTAGCGCTTGAGCTATACAAGCGCATACCGTATTGGCACAAAGTCACTGCTTCTGAGCTCAAAATACAGCTTCAAGAGATTGGTATTGATAGAGATATTCGAACGATTCAACGTAACCTTGATGTGTTACTTGAGTATTTTGATATTGACCGAGATACCCGTGATAAACCTTATGGATACCAGCGAAAGCAAACTAAATCTCTTGTTGGCTCCAGTACTCAAGAGGCACTACTTTTGTGTCTGGCTGAGTCTCACTTCCACTACTTAATCCCTGCCCATATATCCCATACTCTTCACTCGTTATTTGAAGACGCTAATTACCAACTGAAATCAATCGCTCAGGACTCAAAAGAGTCCCAATGGTTACGAAAAGTAGATTTATTAGGCACTTATGAACTAAGGCGTAATATCAGCCTTGATGCTTACGCAGCTATCAGTCAAGGGCTCTACCACAACCGTTGGTTAAACTTACACTATTACTCTGAAGGAGAGAAATACAGAAAAGATGTCATGCCATTAGGCCTTTCACAGCAAAACAATACATTGATATTGCTGTACCGCCAGAAGGGAGATAAAGACACTACTTTTGTTGATGTCAGCCAGATTCACAAAGTCACATTATCAACCTTCACATTTGCTTACCCAGAAGGCTTTGACTTGCAACAGTCAGCATCGGAATACACCAATACAGTGCATGAGCGTTATACACTCGAATTCACCATTACGAAGCAAGCTGGTGAGCACCTCTACCAAACACCACTTTCCAGCGACCAACGAATTTCTGAGTTCGATACGTATTTACACATCACTGCTACGGTTTCCAATACACCACCGTTAGTGGCGTGGCTAGAAGCACATAAAACCCACATCACCTTTGTAGAACAACAACCTATACCGCCGTCAGTCAAAAACCCCCAACTTCAAACCACTTCTCTAAATAGCGATATCGGTCTCACTTAGTACGGCCCTATGCGACACCAGATGCCCAACCTATTGATAACCTGACAAAAAACAGGGATGTCACATAGGGTTACCGTCTTTCTATGTGATCCACTACGACATAGACGGGGAGAGAAGTTCATGACCATTAAAGCGATTCGACCATTACTTAACAAGCACCGTTGCCTAGCTTCATTTAGCTGTGAATATTGCGGAGGTAGCCACAGTTCAACCTGTGACATTTGCGATATGCCCCCGTGCCGATGTGCTTGCTAGTACCACTCGTTTAATACCCATCATTAGCGGTTTACGAAAGTAAGCCGCTTTTGTTTTCTATGTATTTATCCCTGCAAACCAATCTATTAATAAAAAGGAATTCCTATGAAAATGACATTAGTTTCTGTGCTTATTGCAAGTGCTACCCTTGCTGGTTGCGGCGGTGGAGGTTCATCTGAGCCTTCATCACCATCGAACACTACATTGTTATCCGGTCGTGCTATTGATGGCTATATCGTTGGTGCCACGGTTCACTACGATTTTAATTCAAATGGTGTTGCAGATCCTGATGAGCCATCGGCTATCACTGAGGCTGGTGGTGTGTTCACTATCGAAGGTGACACCACAGAAGAACAGCGAGCCTGTCTTGACTACGTCCCAGCGATCGTAGATGTGCCTGTAGGAGCTATTGATGAAGACTTAGGGGAAGTGGATCAAGCTTATGTACTTAATCTTCCACCAGCATTCACGTTGCCTGAAGATGTAACGAATGGCTCTGTTAACATCACTCCACTCACCACAATGTTGTGGGAGTCAGCGAAGCAGACAGTTGAAAGAGAGCAAGGGGCAGCGTATAGCTGTGAACTAGTGAAAGACAATGAACAAGTCCGCAATGCCATAAAAGACGCCATGCGTAACGTAGCAGGTGACTTAGTTTGGCATTTCAATATCTCAGAGGAAGAGCTGTGGAGTGATTACATAGCGGATGGTAACAGTGCGGTCTACGATATTGCTGAGCAGCTTATGGCATCCATTCAACTTTCATTTGAAGAGACTTATGAATTATCGCTTCAGTACCCTTATGCACATATCAACGTGGCTCACTACCTTAACGATCCAACGGACTGGCAACGCCAAGATGATGAACAATTATGGTACAAATCGATTTCCATACGTCAAGGTAGCTTCTGGTCTGAATCCGTCTATGCGGTAGATGATAACTGGCTACCCGAACGTTTGATTAGAAACTACCTACAAGAAGACAGTGTCACTTATTTTGGTACGGTGGGTTATGTGAATGAATACCGTAACATGAGTTCAGATCCAAGCTTTGACGATTACATTTGCAGTAAGTCAGAAACTTTACTTTCAAACGAGGCTGACACTGACAACCAGTACGGTATGAATAACAAGTCATCGTTCTACGATCTGAGTGAATTGGAGTGTAATGAGATTGGTTTGAGTGATGCTGCTGATAGCCAAAACATGACGCTTTCGACTGCGAAAGTGAGTGGTGTGTACGATGAAGAAGGAAGCCGCTACAAGTGGAATACTGTGCCAAGTGAATATGCTCACTGGTTAGGGTTCAGTGATGATGTGGCGAGTATAGACCTTGGTGCATTAAATGCTGATATCGCAGCACTACCGCAAGTCTATGGTGATCAAGATTCTGTTGGGGCAGATTGGTGGGAGCACACTAAACGCTATAAAGAAGGTGAGAGTAACGTATCTGAGCACCGAACTAATGTGCCGACTGAAATGCCCAATGGCGATATGACAATGCACTATCGGTTTGTTTCTTACCCTAATGGGACGTTCAAGTATGAGTGTGGCAGTGGTGATGGGTGGTATGACTGTACTAAGTAGCATCACTTAAACTGGCGGCATATAGGGGAGCGATAGCTCCCTTCTAATACTCAAAACACATTTTTGGAAATAAATCATTTAGTCTCAATAGTACAAAATAGCCCTCAACTCATTTCTCGATGTATTCAGTAAATCCATCTACACAGCCAATGATATCGGGTATCTCAGCAGCGTGCGGAGGCTCTTCCCTAATGGTGAAGCCGTAACCAAAATGGTGTACCGAGTAATCAAAGACGCCAGTAAGAAATGGGTGATACCAATTAAAAAATGGCATCAAGCTATAAGTCGGTTTATTATCGAGTTCGAGGAACGTCTCGAAAAGTACGTTAACTAAATGACAGTTACGCAGAATCTGTTACAGCCTCTCCCGCCCTGCTTTGGCAATCAGTAGGACTTGGTTTTATTTGTATTTTGTATCAATCAACCTTCATTCATCAGTAACAGGCTTATTGGACTCTCTTCCAAATGTATGATTCAAAAGCTTCTTGTGTTTCATCGTTGTTCTTAAACGACTTCCAAGTTTCGATTAGCTCTATTCCCAAGTTTTCAGAACTAATAATTTCCTCTAAAATACTCGAGGTATGAAAGTAAAACTTCCTTTTGTCATTTTTTACATAGTTATCGGTTGTTTTAAAAGATGCAAATAGCACTCCATCTAAGCTTAATGATCTGACTAAACGTTTGAGTGCTTCCCCTAAATCTTTGGGGGTTAGATGCAAGAGCGATGCGTTAGCCCAAACACCATCAAACTGCTCGTAGAAATCTACATCTAAGAATGACATTTGTTCACAAAAAGAGAATGGGTAACGACTTGTAATCTTGCACATTTTTTCTGAAAGATCGAAAGAATGAACTTTGTAACCTTTTGATATGAAGAATCTAGTATCACGACCAACACCACAGCCTGCATCTAGAACTCTACCGCCCGGTCTAAGATATTTTCTAAACGCTTCGTAAGATGGAGACATGTCTATATGATTGGTTTGTAAATAATACGAATCAGCATTTTCATTATAAAATTCTATAGTAGAACTAACTCTTTTTAGTTTATTCATAAACCATGACCTTGTTGGGTGTCTATTTTGTTTAGATAAAGATTCAATCTTTCGTTGAATTTTTTTAATTTCATTATCAATAGCGCCGTCAGTCTCTAATGGAAAAACGATATCTTTAAATGTGTTCGAGGCCCCAACTAGCTTGCCATCTGAAGCAATCTCCATAACTCTAAAGTGGGCACATAAGTTACCTAACAAAGTTGATAAAGCGGTCGACTCTATCGCCCAACCATTTGCTTCAATGAAATCTATATTTTTTCGAGAGATATCGATGATGTGCTTTAGTACTTGTAAATCATACTCAGGGAGAGCATCCGGAGAGTTTTGACGTAAAAACGTTAATGTTCTAAAGCGCTCGTTAAACTCAGCCATGTGTTGGTCTTTAAGATCGACCGCAAAGATTTCGTAGAGCCTTTTAGATTCCTCTCTGAGCTCTTTTAAAGGGCCATACAACGTTTTTAAACTATCTTCTAGCTTCGAAATTTCGTCTTTTCTTCTTGCTTCATTACGCTCAGCAACAAATTTGTACGCAACAAAAGCTGCAGATAATATCGCTACAAACGGTGTCAGATCTGCAATTTTAAAGTCAAACTTATGTGAGGCGATTTCATTACTTACAGGTGGCACCTCAATCGTAAATTGAAATTCTGCACAGAACTTGGGAGTCGCACTAAGTGTACTTAGCTCCGAAATCTCATGTATCGTAATTGGTTCACAATACAACGGGCCTTCAGTATCTATTGCTACGCAAGAATTTATCTTATCTTTCATACCATTTACACATCAAAAATTCGTGCTCGCGATATTAACACAATTACTCCTCCGAGTGAGTCCACGTTAAACTTTGTCTTGGTTACAAATACTAACTTATCCCCCTTAGATACAAGAGGTCTATTCAATCACTCTCTGACTTTAAAGCCATCTGCAATTCGATTGGATCGTTCAAGAGCTTTGCTGGATTTTGAAGACACTCAATCCTCTTGCCCCTCGAGTTATGATGTTAATATTGTTAATAACATTTTCTATTGTTGACTTAACCACGATTAGTCTTTGTATTTTACCACCTTCAAAGTATGACTTGATTTCCCTCGCTTAGCGGCTGTTCTCTGTTTACTCAAGAGGGCTATTCTCTATTTCTACTACCTATCCTTCAGCACACTCCAACTTTTTTCAATCACACATTATCTGTCTGAAGCCAGCGATTCGCAGGCTTGCATTCATGCTCTTTTCTTAAATCAAACTAAACAGGAGGCACTTATGCCGTTTGTTTTCATTGCTGGCTTTATCGTTGGCGCGGGTTTGTACCACATCAACAAGGAGGCGAATTGTGAATCCCCACCAACCGACTAAGGTGCTAATCGAATTGTTCATCTATGGCGTTGTGAGCGGTTACAACTGGGCTAAACGACAAGATAAACAGCACCCATAACCTGAAGCGGCTCAACGTAGTTGGGCTGTTTCTATGGGGAATGATTCCATTATTTTTTAACCACATATTACTTGGATGCACATACCTTTAACGCACAAGAAGGAAAGCACATGCATTCAAATCATTACACGTCAAACGAGCCTAAAGAGCTTCGTCAAATTCTAGAGACCGCAGCAACCATGCTAGCAGCCAAGTATTCTAGGGCCGGCTCATTCACCAGTCCAGAAAACACTAAACAATATCTACAGATGAAACTCGCACATTACGACAGGGAAGTGTTTGCCGTGATGTTTCTTGATAATCAAAACCAACTGATTGAATACAAAGAGATGTTTTTTGGCACCATCGATGCTGCTAACGTTTATCCAAGAGAAGTCGTCAAAGAAGGATTACTACTCAACTCGGCGGCGGTTATCTTTGGTCATAATCATCCATCCGGCTCACCTGAGCCATCACAAGCTGACCGGAGGATCACTCAACGTCTCTCTGATGCTTTAGCATTGGTTGATATCCGAGTATTGGATCATGTCATCGTAGGTGAGCAATGCGTATCTTTTGCTGAGCGAGGTTTGTTATGAGCCAAACCACACCGCATCGACTGCTAGTGGAATACCTCAATGTCCTTGTTGAGCAATTAGATATCCCTACCTTTGCATCACGGATAGCCCTTAACTTTCGAGTATCGAGCTACTACCAAGACCGCAGCGGTTTTCACCCCGTAGAGATCCAACTCAACAGATCGATAAATCAATCAGACAACAATCGTTGGTGCATCGTCTTTGTCACTAGCTTTGCTTATCCAAACGAGCAAACCGAAAAAATGGAGGTCGAGCTCTACTTCAATTTTCTACGTGGATGGTTTTATCAGCCAGACATTGAACACTGTGAACTCCACCAGCCACAAGTAACAAGCTTGTATCAAAGCTATGAACGGTCTTTCCTCAAGCAAATTCAACAAGGCTCCTTTGACGGTATACAAGCAACACTCGTCAATATAGACACGCCCACTGAATCATCAATCCCATAACTACTAACCAAGGAGGCATACCATGCCAGTCGCAACCAAATTTCAAACGATGCAGTTTCACCCTTGTGTGCTGCCTATCTCGACTCGCTTTCACAACGTAATCACTAAACAAGTTCAACAAGGTAATGGGGATAACGACTGTGATTTATTAACCATTAACTTTCGGGACACGAGTTATAGCGCTGAAGCTGGTGGGTATCATCCAGTAGAAATCATGATCCGCAATGAAGGTGATAAGTGGCGATTCTGTTACATCACCGACTTCGCTTATTCTGGAGGTGCCTATCCAGAGTTAGCCATCGAGCTAGATTTCAATATTGAGAGCAACATATTCAGGCAGATGTTTTTAGCACCTTGTGCTTTAGCACATCGAGAAGTGAAATCTTTCTATCGAACATGGGAAGGTAACTTTTTGGAGTATTTATCTGATGGTGTGTTTGACCAAATCAGAGTCACCAAGAGCTAAAAAGCATTCAAGTTCCCATTTTAGCAATTTGGGAACTTGACATCCCTTATGGAACAAGGCTTTTAGTTTCTGGCCTGCTTTGAAGTTCCTCTAATCATCATTTTCATCGAAAAAAGGAAGCTGCGTTATGGCAGAAGTTCAAGCGGTGAAAAACCGCGACACTATCCAGCTCATCGGCCACTTATTAGAAATACGGCATAGTAAGCAAATGTCAGATATCTGGAATGTGGGTATTAATCTCGCTTTACGGATTTCTGATTTGTTGGCGATTAAGTTTAGCGACATAGAAGAAGACCGTTTAACCATCCGTGAATCTAAAACGGGCAAAATGGCCCAGATTGCATTAAACCCGAGAAGCTTAGAAATCATCCTCCGCATTAAAAAGGAGAATCCACACCACATCTATTTATTTCAGTCCTATCGAAACCAACAAGCGATAAACAAAGCTGCCAACCCATTGAGTCGTCGATCTGTTAGCCAAGCGTTTTCATCAATTGGTGAAGATATTAGTTTTCCGTTGGGGACTCACTCAATGCGAAAGACCAGAGGCTACCACTTATACAAAAGCACCAAAGATATTGCACGAGTGATGCGAATGCTTCGCCATAGCTCCGAAGGTGTCACGCTGCGCTACATTGGCGTGACACAAGATGACATTGATAATGACTTTAGGGAGTTAGTATTATGAACAACGAAATGAATAATATTAAGCAACCACCAACTACGAGTCGCCTTATGCGATTAAAAGAGGTGATTCAGATTACGGGTATATCACGGTCTTCACTTTACAAGTATCTCAACGAAGGGAAATTTCCGCCCCCCGTATCATTAGGCGCTCGCTCTGTTGCTTGGGTAGATCATGAAATTCAAGCGTGGATAACAACCAAAATGAAACAACGAAACAATAAAACAATCCAATGTCTATAGTTTGACTTCCCAAAGAGGTTATTTGACACCTCTTTTTTTGCACTGACTCATATATATACCATAAATACTCTACAGAAAGTTAACTCTTACTCGTCCCGTAAAAACGCACCCTAGCATTACCACCATAAGGCTTTGTTTTTAACTTCGCCAAATAACTTAACCTAAACATTACAGCATAAAATGTGTCATAAAATGAGGAGGAGTTCTTATTTAATTCATATACTGGATTTTTCTTTGGAATATGAACCAACCCCTTCACATCATTCACTTTACATTTTATTGCACTCGCCCAAGCCTCTGAAATACGATTAATGGTATTATTTCTAGTACTACCAATCTTTCCAAACCCTTTATACACATTGTAATTTAGAACTAGAGCAACATGGTAATGCCAACCTTCGTTACCACTCAACTCTTTTACCCATACGTAGTTAATGTTGCAATTAACTTTACGATTCCTATTTTTACTTTTTCTTCTTAAGTCATATTTGATTTTAAAACGAAGAGAATCAAAAAACTTCGATATTATCTCAGTAGGTCCTGAGTAACCTTTAGGAAACTTCAGCTCAAAGCGCATAACAAGAAGACGGTTATGATCAGACAAAGATTTAACCATCATTAGTTCATTCGCCATTAATATTCTTTGTATTAATGGACCATGTTTAAATATCACACGGTAACCATTGAACACTCCTGTTTTAATTAAATTCATTTCAACTTAATACCTATTATTTAAAACAAGCAATAACAATATCTACTTCACTTAACTCTTAAGGAATGAATAATAAGAAATTCATAATAACAAAAGATATATATATTACTATAACCGACAAGAAATCTGGCTTAACCAACAGTTAAACTAGGGAATAGATAGATACCTATTTATTGTTTTGAGGTTTAACCCAGTGGTTTTTGCTAACTTATTACTCTGGACTTATGCATAAAACCCCCTACTTACATTTCTATATTTTTCACTTATTAACCCGGCATTATTACGTTGATAATTAAGCAATATAATGTAAATCAAATATAAGGCTTCAATCCCAAATCAAGAATAAGTTTAGCCTCATCATGTTGATAGTTAGGAAAGAGATCGACGACCCTTGTCTTTGGTTTAATCATAATTTCACTTAATATATAATTGGGTTTTAGATACTCTAATGCTTGTTCTAGGTTTTTTTTGTTTCTTGTCCCATATGGCCCAAATTGAAAAATATCATTTCGCTTAATATATCTAACGCCTGAATTTGAAAGCGTTAGAAACCATTGTATTAAATTCTGGGCATCTACTGCACATTTCGGAGGGGCAGAAAACACTTTCACAAACTGACCAGAAAAATAGCTCATTAAATAAATTGACTCTAGGAGTGTTTCCGCAGAAATTTCATCATTTAAGTCACCATTAAAGCAATGAATTAAAGCGGCTAACCTAGCTATATTTTCTGGTAACTTTGAGGCATGATCTGCAACTTGCTGAAAGATACCGTTAGGTCTCATCTTTACTTCAATATCGTTGTAAACATCCTGCCATATTTTTTTAGCTTCATTGGAGAATCGAACGATTTTTCTATTGGTGTAATCAAAAATATCTTGGGATTCCGATAGCCAATGATAAAGCTTATCGTTAAAAGCCTGTATACCGGCTCGTGAGTAACCTATCCCTGTAGACTGTCTAAAGCCGATATTGGATGATGGCGCACAAACAAGAAGACGAGCCAAGAATCCGTTACCACGCACACTATCCTTTGATTTTTTTATAAAGCGATCTAGCGCACTTGATTGAGTCATTATATGAACGGTTAACCGAGCGCTTTCTACCGTATATGATCCTGTTGTTTTCCTATTGACAGTAACATCATCACCACTCCAAATTGCATTTAGGCTAGCCGTTTGTGCCATCGCTCGGCTGTTAAGTAATACTCCCCCTTCACTAGACCCAAGAAAAGCATTTGGTACATTCTCACTGAGACCACTCAGCAATGCTTCAATAGTACTATCTTCATATGAGAGCAAATCGAGTTTTGGTTTAATTGGTTTTTTTTCTTCGAGTTCGAGTAACTGCTTTGCCATTGACTCACATTCAAGTTCATCATCTAAATTGACTAACTTTTTTATACGAGCGACTTTTTTTTCATGCAACTCAAGTTGAATTTGGTACTCCCTAAACTGTGTTTGATAGCATTCGATATTTTCTTTCTGAAACGATTTGATTCCTTTTGTGAATAGATTCTCTACCGATGATTTACGCTCTCCTGATTCTGCAATCGTTAACCCCATTAAAGAGACAGGGCTTACTTTTCCCGTGGGTATTTCTACATCAATAACGCCTTGCAATGCGAGTGAAACGGAACTAATAGCGGTCATATAGATCATCGAATCAGGCGCTTGCGTGATGGATTTAGCCTCCATATAGGCTTTAGTGATTAGTGATGACGCAGAGACAATGGGAAAGGCCTCCGACGAAATTGGAAATTGATATAACATGTGTACTCCTATCGATAACGACATAAAATGATTAAATTTTGATAACCACCTCTCTAATCACGCCCTGCGATAGAGTTGTTTCTCATCAAATTTAACCAAGTTTGCATATCCCCCATCAACCAACCTACCGCTCTTGCGCCTAGTTTGATTTTCTGAGGAAATGAAGGGTCAAAACGTTTTGATGAAGGGTTTTGTTTGTCATAGATAGTCGACCGAGAAAGGCCCGTCATTAACATGACATCCTTAAGTCGAAGAATTTGGTTTGAACGAAGTTCTGAGTGAGTAGATAACATTTAAAGCTCCTTAGTTGATTTAAGGTGCCATTAAACATTAAAGGACAAAGTTACAAAAAGGAGTGGAGTTGATTTTTCAGCATAAAAACTCACCCCAGCCCTTTATACAAAAGGGCTACGACTCTTTTACTATTTTAATTTTTTGTACTTATCTGGCCTGATAATTAATTCTATTGCATGAATATATGTGTCATTTGTATCAAGAACTTCATGTAGTTCATCTAAAACATTCCTGGCTATTTCTTGTACATTTTTCTTGCTCAGCTTAGTATCTGATAGCCAGTGGTGACTATAAACTTCTTTGACAAGATTGAAGTTTTTACCTGTTTTGTCTTTAATCAGAAAAGCTCCCGCTTCACGCTCTCCCTTTTTTTTAAAGCTCTTAAAATTGCGAAATAGGTAGCCTGAACAGCCACCGGAGACAACGGATGTGTTTTTAACATACAGAGCATACCCACAATTCGATAGCTCCCGTAATGCAGTAGATGCATGGTATTCCGGTTCTAGGTAATATGCGCTCTGTTGGTAATCTTCCTCGTTGAACACCAGCTTTGAAACGTCACTTTCTCTAATAACGACTTCTAACAAGCTCACTGATAAATTGAGTTCACTTCCTATTGGAAAGTTAAAATCATTGTTACTACGTGTTGCTTTATCACAAAGTACAAAACGCGAATTACTCATCCCATTTTTAATTTTCTGCATTATGGGATGACCATTATCGGTATTACTCCCAAGCTTAAAATCATAAGGAGAAACAGGTATTGACTCATTTAAGGCAAAGCGTTGCTCTTTGTCATCGAAAGTAACCACACCTTTGAATGTATCAGTCGTGATATTTTCAGAAGCTAAAAGCTTTTTCGTATCACTTTCTGTTACTTGTAGATATTCAACACCAGCAACTAATGTAGATGCTCCTAAAAAAAGAGTGTTAATTTTGGGTGGATTAACACGAGAGAGATATTCTCCTTCCAAAAGATGATGCATGAGCATGATTTTTTTTGAATAATCGCTTTCACTTAAAACAACATCTTGCCTTGTCAGTTCATCCAGTTGCTTATCAATGCCCCATACGTTGTAACCATTGGGTACATCAACTAACAGCGGTATATCGAGCTCAAGACACGTTTTCAGCTTATCCTTCATTGACACTTTCGTATCAATGTCTCTCAACTTATAAAAAACCTTGTTGATAAATCTCAAACCATCATCCTTGTGAGCTAGCGATAAAGAGGGCTATTAATGCTATTAATAGCAAAAATAGCAGAGTGTCGGACTCAATAAAAACTGGAAAATGATGTCGATGTCAACGTTCTTCTCATGCACGAGATAACATCATGGGAAATTTTCAAATATTAATGGTATTGACACTCAGTTATGCTTGGAGCTAATCAACCTAACCCACAGCCTTAAGGCTCTTTTTACCACTCATCGACAAGCTTCCCGTTGCAGCTTCTTCAATATGATCACTCCACCACGCCATTAGAACTTTACGACGTTCAAGGTAATCAGTGCGGTTGTATGCGCTTCTTACCTTATCCCTATCCACATGAGAAAGTGCAGCTTCAATAATGTCTGGATCAAAGTTCTGTTCATTTAGAGTGGTACTGGCTAATGCGCGTAAACCATGAGACGTTTGCCTGCCCTTCATGCCCATTCTTACTAATGCCTTATTTGCTGTCTCTTTGTTGATGTGATTTTTGTTACTTTTGTCAGCAGGGAATAGGTATTCACTATCACCCGTGATGAAATCAATGGTTTCCAATAGATCTAGAGTTTGTTTTGTTAAAGGGACAGTATGCACTCTTCCCTTTTTCATTCGTTCAGCAGGAATGACCCAAAGCATCTTTTCTCTATCAATTTCATCCCAACGTGCCCCGGCCGTTTCAGCAGGTCTTGTCATGGTGTGAAGTTGCCATTCTAGCAAGCAGCGAGTGATAGGTTTAATCGATGCATAGCTTATGGTCTTGAGGAGTTCAGGAAGTTCATCAGGAGTTAACGAAGCTTGATTGGTTACCTTGGCAGTTTCAAAGGCTTTACCAATACCTGCGAGCTTGTTGTGCTCAATCACACCCGTATTTACTGCAAAGGTCATTATCTCATTGAGGTTGCGACACAATCGCCCTACTGTTTCTAATTTACCTTGGTTCGCAATGGGTTTAATTGTCTTGATCGCTTGGGGGGCAGTTATGTCACCAAGAGGTAACTTACCAAGGTCAGGTAAGAGGTACTTCTCAATTCTTTGTTCTAGTTTCTTGGCCGTTTGCTCTTTGACACTTGTTTTCTTAACTTCAAGCCAGTCATCAAATACCGACTGTAACGTATTCGACAATTCTAACTGTTTTTCTCTAAGAGTAGTGTCACGGTGCTCTTTAGGGTCAATACCATCAGCAAGTAGTTCTCTAGCTTCAATAGCTTTGGTTCGAGCTTTAGCAAGCGATACAGATGGGTATTTACCAATACTGAGGTTTGCTCGTTTACGAGTAATTGGACGGTAATAGTTAAGGAGCCACAATTTGGAACCATTGGGCTTTATTCTCAATGCAAGACCATCACCATCGAGCAGGCTATATTCCTTTTCTTTTGGTTTTGCTTGTAAGATCTGAGTCGCTGTTAATGGGGTTGTTTTCCTAGCCATAGTAACATCACCAATCCATATTTCCTGTAGTGTTACTAACAGTGTTACTTTAAACGGTGGATTTTACAACACATCATGGGATCTCTTGGGACCAAAAAATGGCTAAGAGCCTGATAAAACAAGGAATTACAGACACAAAAAAGCCCACACTAGGTGGGCTCTTTCGTATAATGTGGTGCCCGCTACTGGACTCGAACCAGTGACACCTTGCATGTCATGCAAGTACTCTAACCAACTGAGCTAAGCGGGCAATGCTTTGAAACTTAACTAACCGCTTTACTAAGTGGCTAACGCTTCAGAACGAGATGGATAATAACGAGTGAATGGGTAGCGTGCAAGGATAAATTTGCACAAAACGGTTCGTTTGCTTTTAAAAACAACAATCAGAATAAATTTTAAACACAAAGCAGATCAATGGCTTGAAGTAGATCACATTTCGCCTCTAGTTCAATAGCTATATACATCTGCCTGTTTCGTGTCTTACCCCTCTAATAAAGCATTTTAACTCAAGATATTAGTTAGAATCTTCATCCACATCGAATACAACGTTGTAGTTCTCTGTATACGTACAGTTTGGTTGACGGCTACAAGTGAAGAATCGTCGGCCTTTGTAATCGCCTTGGCTGGCCAGTTTGATGATCATCGGGCTGCCGCACTTCTTACAGAATCGAACTTCTTTTGATGGCTCGATTAAATCGATGTGTGCTGCCAGTAACCTCTTCAAACGGCTCACTTGGTAGCTGTGTTTAATAGATGCACCAATCAGTGGCAAGCCTGCCGATTTACACACGTGGATCAGTAGCTTTTCTCGATCGGCCTTTCCCTTGTTGAGCTCTTTGCCGTTATCAAGTTCGATGATCACGCGGGGCTCTAACGTTCGCGGGTCGCAGACGACAAAATCAAAGTAGCTACGTGAGATTTTGTTGTTGGCGATAAACCAATTCTTCTTGTTGTTCGCCTTAGCAGGAACAAGAACGTTCGACATGCTGACCTTGGCAAACACTTCGCCATGGTTACCCACTGCAGATTTAAGTGCGTTATAAAATGTCGCCTGTTGCGCCGACATCAACGACCCTTTTTTCTGATAAGCATGATCTTTGGTGTCGTCATGCTTCACTAGATACTTTTGGATAAAGTAAAAGAACACAACCAGAACAATTACAACGATAAAGATATTAGTCATTTTCCAACACAATCACGTCTGTATAGGGATTAAGAGAGTGGCTAGCGTATGTAGAAAAGCCTCACGTGGCAAGCAAAAGAGCGAGAGTTGCCAACCATAATCACGACCTTTGAATGCTGTAATCAACAAGAGGTCGCTCATACGCTAGACACACTTCTCCTATTTGATAATCAAATCATCAATTACACTCTAGATTGATTTAGATCAATTTACCTGAATTTGTGATCAACTAGTCTGAAAAACGTTAGGCAAATGTTAATAAGGAAATTGATATGGAACTCAAACAAGACCCAAGATGTTATACGGACGTATGTGTAGACGGTAAATGGTTCCACTATGACCACTGCGGAACTCGAGCTTATATGTTAAAAGGCGGTGCTTCCGCGGTGATTGAACTGGCAAGAGAACCGGCTACAGAGGGCGAACTGGTTGAAATGCTGCAAGGTGCCGCTAAATAACTCATTTAGAAAATGTTGATATAAATAAACTCGACATATCGCTAAGTAAACCCCACTTCTCACTCAAATTTTGATATTAGCGATCTCAGAGTGTTCCAGAAGCCATTCTTATCTCACGAAGATCAGAATGGCTTTTTGTTTCCTGATTAGCGATTAACTTTCAGCGATGATGACTTGATTCCTACCCGACTCCTTCGCTTGATATAATGCATCATCCGCGGCTTTGAGGTACTTCTTGTAAGTATCTTGATTGAGTTGCTCATGAGCAATACCAATCGACGCCCCTATCGATGTGGTGAGGTCTAAAGAGCCGGAGTGCGTATCAATTGGCGTTTCAGCAATGCCTAAACGGATAACGTTCAATTGTTGCTCAGGATCGACGGATCCAGATAGCAACAGGACAAATTCTTCACCACCCCAGCGAGCCACTACGTCATTCGGAAGCAAATGTTGTTTAACTCGCCTTGCGACTTCCACCAATACCTCATCACCAACATCATGTCCAAAGGTGTCATTAACGCGCTTAAAGTGGTCAAGATCTAAAATAACTAAACTGATTCCAAACCGTGAAGTATTAAATGTCATTGGCTGAGTTAACAACTGCTCTAGATAGCGTCGGTTGTATAAACCCGTTAGCGCACACGTTGTAGATTGGGTGACCAACGCTTTATTTTTACTTTGAATGCTGCGAAGCCTTATCAACAACAATGCGACACTGATCATCACCATTATTCCCAACGCGACAACAATTCGATTTCGTAACTGCTGCTTATCTAACGTCAGCTCACCAAGCTCTTTTTCTGCGTTAAGCAGTTCATTTTCTTGGGCTAATGATGCCGTGGTGAAATCTTGCTCTAGTAAAAAGATATCGCTCTGACGCTTATCAAACAACAGCGCTTTGTTACCTTTGTAGTAGAGTTTAAAGTAACGAAGTGCGTTTTCGCTGTCGCCTCTCGAATCGTAATATTCAGCAAGTGTTCTTAAACCGAGGACTTTCCAACTGCGAGTACCCACAACGTCGAACATTGCAGACGATCGCTTAAGATCAGCAAAGACAAAATTATCTCGGTTCAAACCGATATTTGCTAAGGCTCTGTTTAAGTAACACTGACCCAGTTGAAGTGTGTATTTGTCCACTCCCGGATATCTGAGACACAAATTTGCGACCTGCCGTGCTAACTCAAAGTTCTTTTCCGCCAACAACACATCACTCTCTGCTTTCAACAAGATGATTTTGTATCGCTCACTCACATTATCGCCATTGAGCTTAGCCGCACTTTGATACGCCTCTCGGCCTTTAACCAAATCACCACTGCGCAGATAAGCAAAAGACTCATTTACATGCAGCACACCGATGGTAGAAGCTTCGAGTAGTCCACTCTTGTAATAGAGTCTTTTAGCTCTTTTAATCAACTTGAGCGCTTTAGGCCAGTCTTCTAAATAGATATAAAGCAGTGCCATATTAGACACTAACTTACTGTTATAGATGTGTTGAGGGTACTTCTTGCCAAGGTCTAAGCCTTTATGGAAAAAATATTGAGCTTCAGGAAAGTCATTGCGAATATTATTGATGACACCAGCCGTGTTATAGGCCTTAATCAACAACTCTTCATAGTGGAGTGATTCCGCGATATCTATCGCTGCTCTGATTTGGATTTCAGATTCCGCTAGCTCGCCCTTACTGATGTATTCGATCGCCAGTTCAACAAGAGATTGGGCCTTTAGCCAACCCATATGTTCGTGTTGTGCGAGTGTTTTAATCTGTCTGACGTATTCTGAAACCGCTTCGGTATCCAGCTTGTGTTGGGCGAGGTTCGACAAAATCATCAATTCGTAGGCACGATAGATGGCTTTATCTTGATGGGGGAACTTAGCTCGCAGAGCCTCTAGTTGTTGGGCAGCTAGATTAGGATCACCACGAGACACATCGAGAATATCAATCAATGTAGCTCCGTATTGAGAGAGTAATAACTCTTTCTCTGGACTATAAACACTCGGATTTTCAGGGCGAATGTGCTTTAAATCATCGTCATAAGTTGGATAGAGCAAATACAGCCCTAGCACAACACTCATTAGCACCACTAAAAGGAATGAACCTAACACATTGTTTCTATTCATTTATCAGTGCCATTATTGATTACATTCCAATTTCATCGACGTTTTTTCAAAGCGGTTAAACATTATACCCGACAGATATACAGATTAAAATCCTGCGCATTGGAGAATCTGAGTTGGCTTTTTCTCATCAATTAGAATAATCAGGCAACTTTCTTGATTTAACTCAGATAATCATCTACCTCATTGGCGTTATAGTAATTTTCCTGTTCCTCCTCCGCGGCTTCTTTAGAACAAGCGGAAGCATAATGAGAATTAACAATGACCCAAATTAATGAACAACGTCTTGTAGAACATTTCTGCAATCTAGTGAAAATTGATAGTGAATCTCGTAATGAAAAAGCGATTGCTGAAGCTTTGGCTGAACAACTTGGTGAACTAGGCTTTGAAGTTCACAAACTGGCTGTCCCTACAGAAGTGTCTAACGGTTTCAACATCTACGCTCGTCTAGATGGCACTCTTCCAGGCAGCACAGTATTCAGTTGCCACATGGACACAGTAACGCCAGGTATCGGCATTGAGCCAATCATCGAAGACGGTATCATCCGTTCAAAAGGTAACACAATTCTAGGTGGCGACGATAAGTCTGGTATCGCAGCTATTATGGAAGCGGTTCGCGTAATCCAAGCTGAAGGCCAAGCACACAAAACCATAGAAATCGCGTTCACCGTATTCGAAGAAGGCGGTCTATTCGGTTCTCTGAATTTCGATATGTCTTACATTCAATCTGAGCACGCTATCGTACTTGATACAGGTGGCCCAATTGGCACCATCGTAAACGCAGCTCCGGGTCAGCAGAAGATTGTTGCGAAGATCAAAGGTCGCCCTGCTCACGCTGGTTTAGCGCCAGAAGAAGGCATCAGCGCAATTCAAGTGGCAGCAGACGCAATCACTAAGATGAACCTACTTCGTATCGATGAAGAAACGACAGCAAACGTCGGTATTGTTGAAGGCGGTCAAGCGACTAACATCGTAATGCCAGAGCTTAAAGTCGTAGCTGAAGCGCGTTCTCTAAACGGCGAAAAGCTAACGGCTCAAGTTGAGCACATGATCTCTACATTCCAAGAGAGTGCGAAGCAGTTCGGCGCTGAAGTAGAAATCGAATCTACTCGTGCTTACGATGCATTCGTGATTGCAGACGATCACCCGCATATTCTTTCTATCAAATCAGCGTTTGAGAAGCTTGGCGTAACGGCGAACACTAAACGCACTGGTGGTGGTAGCGATGCAAACAACTTCAACGCGAAAGGCCTAACAACGGTTAACCTTTCTACTGGTATGGCGAAAGTTCACACCACTGAAGAATACATTGCAGTGAAAGACATGGTTGCAATCACTGAGTTTGTAGTGGCTTACGTAACACAATAATCTTAGTTGGTAACTAGGTGGTGAAAGCCATTTAGCTAATATCAAAAAGCCGAGTTCACATGTGACTCGGCTTTTTTGTGCCTGAATTTAGCCAGAAGTTCTAGCCTAAAAACCCCTACGCTTCCAGAATTGGCCTTCGTCTTTTGCAACAAGGTCGAATGTCTTATCGGCAATGATGTTGCCTTTTAACTCCACGGTCATGCGCCACTTGCCTAGCTTGTTCGAGACTGGCGCCCAGATGGTGTCACCTAAGTAGAAATCCCAGTCGTTGTTACCGACATGCTCTTCACCATCGAACGGTTCGAGCACTTCACCCTTGTCTGTGGTGATATCCGGGTGATAGATGCAGTAGCGGATCTTTTCACCTTTGGCTTTCTTGATATTCAAGATATAGCCAAACTCTACGTCGATTTCAGCACCAACAATGGTGGTGAACTCTTGGATTTTTGGAAGGTCTTTAGATTTGGAATCCCACGTTGTGTAGATCCCGTATGATGTCATGTCGACCACAACAGAGCGCTTTGCCATTTCAATCGTTACCTTGGAGTTGTTCTATTCATCTAATTCTATTTGCCATTCAGCCACGCAAGCAGAGGAAGAACGATGCTATTCTTGCCAATCTTTTGCCATGCGCTTAATCACTGACGGTTCGATGTCGTGAATGCTGCCATATTGCTCTCGGCATACTTCGATGATCAAGTCAGCTTTGTATTTTCTTGCAAGTTGACGGTAAGCCTTCATTTCCCAATGCTTAATAAAGGTATTCGAAACAACAACATCCAACCCTTGCTTCAAGCCATTCTCTGCCGTGTTCTGACACCACTCATGAGCTTGCTGTAGCTGCCTTGGATCAAAATGGTAGTCACCTTGCTCATTCACGTAATACATATCCGCTTCGACATGCAATGCATCGTAGGTTTTTGCTTTTGTTGACTTGCCAGAACCGGGCAACCCTCGAATGAGTATTAACTTCATTTGTCACTTTACAGGCTAATTCGAAAACATGAGTTTATCGTAAATGCTAGCCGCTTGCTCTGATAACTGCCTAGTTCTACATAACAGAACCAAGCACTTATGCCTTACTCGGGTAGTCGTAAAACATTATAAGACTCCCCCGACGTCGGAAGATGGCTTCTGATAGAAAACACAAATAATTTACATCTATCCATTTTGTATATCGACAAGCGTACCAAACTACTATAGATTTAGATGTATAGACGTCTACATATCTAGCTTAGGGAGAAAGCTTTGCCTATTCGCATTCCAGACCAATTGCCAGCATCTGATGTTCTTCGTGAAGAAAACATCTTCGTGATGCCGTTATCAAGAGCATCGACACAGGAAATTCGTCCACTTAGAGTCTTGATCCTCAACCTGATGCCGAAGAAGATTGAAACTGAAACTCAATTCTTACGCCTACTATCGAACAGTCCATTGCAAGTGGATGTAGAGCTGCTACGCATTGATGATCGACCAAGCAAGAACACACCGACTGAACACCTTGATAACTTCTACCGCCAATTTGAAATGGTCAAAGGGAGAAACTTTGATGGATTGATCATTACTGGTGCACCGCTTGGCTTGGTTCAATTTGAAGATGTGATCTACTGGGATCACCTAAAAACCATCATGGAATGGGCAAACAAGCACGTGACATCAACCTTGTATGTGTGCTGGGCGGCTCAGGCTGGTTTGAAACTACTGTATGATTTGCCAAAGCGCACTCGCAAAGAGAAGCTTTCTGGTGTTTATAATCACGAGATTCATCACCCTTACCACCCGCTTCTACGTGGCTTTGACGATACCTTCTTAGCACCGCACTCTCGCTATGCAGATTTCTCTCAGGAATACTTAGCCGAGCATACCGACCTTGATGTTCTTGCGACTTCTGATGTGGCTGGCGTATATCTGGCGGCGACCAAAGATAAGCGAAACGTGTTTGTAACGGGTCACCCTGAATACGATGCGCATACATTACACGGTGAGTACGTTCGTGATTTAGGCGAAGGCATGGAACCCGTGATTCCAATCAACTACTACCCGAACAACAATCCAGATAATAAGCCGGTAGCAAGCTGGCGTAGTCATGGGCATTTGTTATTCTCAAACTGGTTGAACTACTGCGTTTACCAACAAACGCCTTACGATCTGGATCACTTCAGCGAAGACAATTTTACCAAAGACGATTAAGTTCTTTCTTCCGATTCACAAACACATAAAGCCGTGTTCAGTAGGTTGTTGATAAACACCAAATTGGACACGGTTTTTTTATGGTGTTTGAGTCGCATTCCATAATAGATTTACCACTTCAATGGGTTTGATTTCATATGATGGGTTGGTGTTCATAAGGAGCTTCACATGCCCGCCAAGCCGTTATTATCTAAACCTATTTCATTACACCGCCCCCTTTCGTTATCGAGCCTGATACTACTCGCTTCTCTTTCGTTGGTCGGTTGCGTTTCTGTCACTGAAGGACCGCCAAAGATTGAAAGCGACCCTATTGCGATGTCTGAATCTCGTATTGAATTAGGTTTGGGTTATATGGGACAAGGGAATATGGTGAGAGCACGTGAGAACCTAGAACTCGCCATCAAACACGCACCTAGCTACTATCGAGCTCGCCTTTCCATTGCGCACTATTACGAACAAGTTGGGGAAGTTGACGAAGCAAGAGACGCCTATAAGAAAGCGCTGAGGTTAGACGCAAGAAACGGCAATGTATTGAACAACTACGGTACATTCTTGTGTAAACAGGGCGAATACGAGCAAGCCGATAAATACTTTAACCGTGCCATCGACCAACCCTATTATTATCTCGTCTCTGCAAGTTATGAAAATGCGGCATTCTGCGCGTTTAAGGCCGGAGAGGTCGAGCAAGCAAAATACTACTTCTCTCGTGCGATTGACCACGACCCAAATCGAGCTAGATCCGTACTACAGCTTTCTAAAATTGAAGTCAGTGAGGCCGAATACAATGACGCTAGGCTCCGCTTATTCAAATTCCACCAACGTTATGGCTATCAAATTCCATCGCTTCAAATCTTGGTCGAACTCGAAAAGAAAGCGGGTAACCGTGCACTTCAACAGAAATACCAAAGTAAATTAGACGAACTGCTCTCCGTTTAAGGCTAACTAAGCTTAGAGTCGATGCGATAGATATAAAAAACGGGTTTGTTGCGTTAACAACAAGCCCGTTCGTAATTTCAGCTTAATATCTTAACTAAGTACAGTCTGTTATTTAAGCGCAATCCACTCTTGTCTTTGTTCGTCGTCCATAAAGGTCCATGCGATAAAGCGACTCACCTTCTGGCCTTGTGACATCTCAACCACTTTTACTTGTTTAGCTCTCAGCTTGCCAAGCTCTGAACGAACCATATCAACGTTGTCTTTCTTAGAGATCAATGTCGTAAACCACAATACTTGAGTAGCAAAAAGCTGGCTCTCTCTCGCCATCTTCATGATGAAAGCCGCTTCACCACCCGGACACCAAAGTTCAGACTTTTGGCCACCAAAGTTTAAGGTTGGTTTCTCTTGCTTAGTTGATTTGTCTAACTTAACTGGCTTCTTGTTCGTTTCTGGCTTGAACGACTGACCGGCTTTCTTAGCACGGTTTGCCGCTAGGTTATCCAGTTTACGTTGTGATCCCTTTTCCGCCTCTTCTAGAGAGCTATGGAATGGAGGGTTACAAATTGTGACATCGTAACGTTCATTATCCTTAATCACGCCCTTAAAGATAGATTCTGAGTCGGCTTGCAGGCGAGCTCGAATCTTACCTTTTAGATTAGGGTTACTTTCCGCAATGAAGTTCGCTGTTTTGATGGATACTGAATCGACATCAGTACCTGTCCAACGCCACTTATACTCTGTCGCACCAATGATTGGGTAAATACAGTTTGCACCAACACCAATATCTAGTGCTTTCACAGAAGCATGATTATAAGGTTCACCTTGGCCATCGCTATTAAGGATATCTGCCACTCTGTGAATGTAGTCTGCACGGCCAGGAATTGGCGGGCACAAGTAGCCAGCAGGAATATCCCAATGCTTAACGCCATAGTGATGCGCCAGTAAAGCCTTGTTAAGTAGCTTAACGGCTAATGGATCAGAGAAATTAATGGTGTCTTCGCCCACCGGGTTCTTGATCAGGTGTTCTTTTAGCTCAGGCAATGCTGCAACCAATAACTCGAAGTTATAGCGACCTGTATGTTGGTTTCTTGGGTGCAATCCACCTTGGGGCTTTTCAGTCGAGCGTCTTTTCTGGGCTGCGTTTTTGTTAAAAGCAGTTTTATTGAAAGAACCCTTATTCGATGATCCTTTATTCGCACCCGGTTTACCTTTGCTATCTTTTGCAAAAGGTCGCTTTGCTTTGTTGTTGTCAGCACCTTTGGGAGCACTGTTTTTGCGGTCTGATGTGTTCTTTGTAGAAATACGCTTGTCGCTGCTTGGCTTGCCGGCATTTGGCTTAATATCCCCGTGCTTACGGTTACCTTGATCAGCTTGGTTGTCTTTTGTTTTTGTTGATGAGGTACTGTTTTTCGACAGGCTTAGCGTAGTTCTATTTTGTGATTGGCTCATTGGGCTACTTCTTTAAGTCTAAATACATCATGAATAAACGGGCATCTAACTCAAGTTGATGATATTCCGGCTCCATGTGACAGCATAGTTGGTAAAAGGCTTTGTCGTGTTCTTTCTCTTTGATGTGCGCCAGTTCATGCACCACCAGCATTCTCAGCAAAGGTTCTGGTGCATTTTTAAAAACACTGGCGATACGAATCTCGTTCTTCGATTTGATCTTTCCACCGTGATTCTTCGCGACGTAAGAGTGCAGACCTAATGCATTATTAATTAGGTGTATCTTGCCGTCGTAAATCACTTTACTGATCGGTGGCGTTTTTTTCATGTAGCGATTTTTAATCTCAATCGCATAGTCAAACAGGGCTTTCTCGCTTTTGATTTCATGATTCTTTGGGTAGCGAGCTTCAAACCACGGCACCAATTTACCTGATTCAACAAGTTGAGTTACCGGGTCGAGAATGTGCTTCGGGTAGCCTTGAATATAGCGTAAAGAAGGATGCATGCTGAAAGACCGTACAAGTTACACCACGACAATATGTTGTGGTCTTGAAAATTGAGCCACATAGTGTAACTGATCACACTTTTCTATTCACCTAGGATTCGTTACACTTTAGCGAGATTCACCAAGAGCTACACTCAAAAAGAGATTGTAAAAATGAAACGTGTTGTATTGTACGTCGCAGACAAATGCCCGCACTGTAAAGATGCACAACGCTATTTGGATTCGAAGAAAATTGAATATCGCCTAACGAATGCAAAAATGCAGCGTGGCCGTAAAGAATTACAGGCGATGGGTGCTCGCTCTATCCCTGTGCTGAAAATCGGTGACCAAGTGATGGTCGGCTGGAATCAGAAAAACTTCGATAAGATGTATAACTCAAAGAACACCTAACGTGTTCTGAGCCAGTCATACTTCTATACAGCAAAGCCCGAATATCCAATCGAGGATACTCGGGCTTTGTTTATTTAAATCTTACTCAATCACACATATCGCTTAACGAAATCAATAAAGGTTCTGTCGGCTTTCGACAAATACCCTTCCTTTCTCCAGGCCAACGATAGATTCAGTTTTACAGGGTCTTTAAATGGCACGCCTATCACGTCTTTTTCATATTCTGTCACTAAGCTCAACAGCGCGGTGATCGCAAACTCTTGTTTAACGATAGAAAGAATCATCGGGAGCAAGTTGGTTTCAAACGCAATGGTCATATCGAGGTCGTATTTTTTACAAGTCGCATCGATAAAATCACGGTGAAAATAGCCCGATTTGAACATGATCAGCTCTTGAGCAAAGAATTCTTCAAAGGTCATCGAAGGCTGTTGTGCTAGCGGATGCTCCTTACCGACAACGGCGACCATCTCAGAACTTAACAGATGATCCGTTTCCAAATCATCAGGGACGTTCTCATGATTAATTACACCAATATCGAGTTCGCCGTTTAACAGCATTTCACGAATCGATGCGGTGCCAGCATCAATCAAGGTCAACTTTAGATTTGGGTATTGGCTTTTAAATGCCATCACGACTTGGGGGAAAAAGTAACTTCCCATCATACTTGGAGCGCCTAATCGAACCTCGCCTTTTTCTAGCCCCTTCAGTTCATTCATCGCGAGCTGAGCATCATCAAACTGCTGGGCGATTCGCTTTGCATGCTCAAACAGTACTTTGCCCTCCTCCGTTAAAGTGACGGATTTATCTCCACGACGGAATAAAATCAACTCAAGTGTCTGTTCTAGCTTTTTAATGGAAATACTCAATGCAGGCTGTGCGATGTGCAGCGCTTTGGCGGCCTGAGTGAAGTTACCAAACTGCGCAACAGCCAGAAAATGTCGAAGAGGTTTTGATTCAAGCATGGCGATATATTTTATATATGGAGGCGATATCTTTAATATATTTCTTTAATCGAACCTGTACTGATAACTTGTTCACAAATAGCTTACTAACTCGCGCAGGCACAACGTCAATGTTTGATAAAGGCAGTCCTCAATACAAACGCATCACCCAATCATTGGCGATTGGCTCGTTTATCATTTTCTGTAACCTTTACCTCTTTCAGCCTATCTTGCCGCACATGGCGGAGCACTTCCAAGTATCTGAAACTCAAATCAACTGGCTGTTTGCCGCGACAACACTTGGCCTTTCGATTAGCTTGGTGCCTTGGGCAATCGCTTCTGAAACCTTTGGCCGAAAACCCATCATTCTGTTCAGTCTGTTCGCTATTCCTTTGATTGGATTGAGCATGGTGTTCACAACCACTCTACTACAACTTGTTATTGCCAGAGCATTCATGGGAATCGCAGTCGCTGCTTTTGCGGGCGTGGCGGTTGCCTATATGGTCGAAGAGTTATCACCCAAAGCATTCGCAGTCGCGATCGGCGGTTATATTGCAGCCAATTCATTGGGTGGAATTTTCGGACGTGTCCTTGGAGGTTTAATCACGGATTACTTTGACTGGCACGCTACGATATTGTTTTTCGTGGTCGGCTCCTTAATCGGCGCTCTCTATATTGCGTATAGCCTGCCTGACCAACAAAACTTCAAACCTCAAAAAGGGTTGTTCTTTCATCATAACCGCTCGGTTGTGATGCACTTAAGAAACCGTACCTTGTGGCTCGCGATGTTGATTGGTGGCGCTAACTTCGCCCTATTCGTTAACCTGTATTCGGTAATGGGCTTTAGGTTGGTATCCGAACCTCACTCAGTGCCTGTTGGCTTAGCTTCACTGATATTCCTATGTTACTTAGCCGGTACGGTAAGCTCTAAGCTCTCCAACAAATGGACACTTCGTTTTGACCCGTTAAGCGGAATATTGATGGGCGTGTGTATTAGCTTAATCGGAATGCTAATTTCTGCCGTCGACAAAGTCCCGTTCATGTTAGCAGGCTTGTTATTGATTAGTGGCGGCGCTTTCTTCGCCCATACCCTTGCCTACTCTTGGGTAAGTCAAAAAGCACCAAGCGCTAAGGCGACGGCAACTGCACTTTACTTAGTTCACTACTACATTGGCGGGAGCTTAGGTGGTTTCTTACTCTTGTATTGCTGGCAACTGTTCGGTTGGAATGGCGTGATTGCGGGTGGTTCAATCTTCTATGTTGCGATATTTGCTTGGGTCTACCAATTAAAACAACTTCAAGTATCGGCCTCTAAACTCGCACAAGCATAAGTGCGACAGAGGTTGTAACTCAATTATTGCTTTTGATTGACGTCCGTTCTGATATCCTACGCAAAATTTCATTTCGGAACCTGTTATGTCGAACACTCAAAGCACAGATCTTCAAACCATCCACGACCAAGTAAAACAGTGGTTAGACGATGTCGTTATTGGCCTAAACCTGTGTCCATTCGCAGCCAAGCCACAACGTAATAAACAGATTAAGATCTTTGTGAGTGAAGCAAATACGGAAGAAGCGTTGTTGCAAGACATCATGACGCATTTCGTAGAGTTAGATAACACGCCAGTCGCAGAATTAGAGACGACGTTGGTGGTTGTACCTAACATGCTGCAAGATTTCTTCGACTACAACATGTTCATTGATTGGATTGAAGCGTTGATCAAGCAAGAAGATTGGGAAGGCGTTTACCAAGTGGCAACCTTCCACCCAGACTATTGCTTTGGTGGTGCGGATCCAGAAGACGATGAAAATCTGACTAACCGCTCTCCGTATCCGGTTTACCATTTGATTCGTGAAGCGAGTATGGAAAAAGTGTTGAAGCACTACCCTAACCCTGAAGCGATTCCTGATACCAACATCACGAGAGTTGAATCCTTAACGCCGGAAGAACGTCGTCAACTGTTCCCTTACCTGTTCAGTTAATCGTCCAGTTAATCGCTAACAAGATGGCTCATATTCCTGAGCGTTCTTGATGATATGGACGAGAAATGAACTGATCTCGTCCATTTTGTTTCGCAATGTACAGGCATTCATCGGCAACTTTGATGAGCTTATCTAACGCCGACATCCTTTCCCCTTTGGTATCCCCTGTACTCAACTCAAAATGACACGCGCCGATTGATATAGTGACAGGCTTTCTATCCAGTGTAATTTTCTTCATCTCTTTTAAAAGAGTCATGAACTTATCTTCAACACAACTTGGTGTTTTATTGGGGTACCAAAGAATGAACTCCTCGCCACCAAAGCGCGCCACAAATTCACCCTCTTGAGTGTTATTGCTCAGCACGTTCGCCACTTTCTTTAATACAACATCACCCATTTGATGACCATAAGCGTCATTAACCTGTTTAAAGAAATCGATGTCGACAACCGCTAAGGTTCCCTTTCCTAAAGATCCTTTTAACTGCTCCACTTCTGCGTTCAACGTTTTGAACAAGCAACGTCTATTCGGCAAGTGTGTCAAAGGATCGTACATAGCTTGGTACTCTAACTTCTCATTCAGCTCTTTGAGTTTTCGCTCTTGCTGTCTTCTAACCAGTTCCACTTCGATCCATGAGGCCATTAACCTCATAACGTCGATATCGAACTCCTTGAATTCACGATGATAAGGAGCCGGGCTTGAAAAATTTAAGGTGCCATAAAGCTCGTCATTAACGAAAATCGGGATACCAATATAAGACTCTAACCCAAAAGACTGATAAGCAGGATGAGTTGCATATTTATCGTGTTTACCGCAATGTTCAATGCAGATAGGGCCGATTGATTTACACGTAATTTCGCAATAGGTCGAACGATAATCGAAAATATCGCCGGTGTGCAGTTCCACGCCATCAGGGGTAATGCAATGTTCCACTCGATAGCGGTTGCCTTCTACTTTCGACAGGATACCAATATCTAAATCAAAGCGTTCGAGTCCCATAATAAGCAGTTGAGCGATCTGACTATCGAAACCTTTTCGATAGTCATTGGTAATTTGATACAAGCGGCGTATAACAATTTCGCTTTCACTGGCTTGGTGCATAACTGGGATCTCACAACTGTCGAATTTAATGACAACATCACTATTTGGTATATGAAGAAGAGTAAAGTGTAAAAAAACCTAATAATCAATTGGTTTGTATGCAAAATACCTCATTGGTCCAATGAATAAAAGTCGACTTCTTCGACTTTGCGTTAGCACCCTATTCCTAGCTTTGATAAAATGATCCATTAACGAAACAGAATGGATAGGAAAATGAACCTTTCTCAACTAAGCCAAGAAATCTACGATCACCTTTACCGCGACATTGAAGAGTTCCGCAGTACTTTTGATCTGCCTGTTGCTGCTCCTGAAACAATGGACGAAAAAGGCGATACGCTACATACCTCTCTAGCGATCGAAGAACTAACAGAACTTGCAGAAGCTGACTCAAAAATCGAACAAGCGGACGCTATTGTAGACAGCGTTTATGTTTTGATGGGGCGTCTGGTTCACCTTGGCCAAGCTAAGGTTGAAGACAACCTAGCAATCAGCTACCTGATCGACCTGCTATTGAATGTTTCTAAAAACCGCTCAATTGACTTCTTACCTTGCTGGGACGAAGTACACTCAAGTAACATGAGCAAAGTATGTCGCAACGAAAAAGAATACGCTGAAACAGAAGCTTTCTATGCTGAGCAGAACATCAAGCTGATGGCGGTTCAAAAAGGCGAATACATCATCGCTAAGTGTGCGGAAGATTTCGTATCGGAAGGTAAAACGGTTCGCCAAGGTAAAGTACTAAAATCAGTACACTACCGTCCTGCGAACCTTGAGCCACTAACGGCTTAATTAAGGTTAATACTGAAGCGGTTAAAAGCTTCAGCTAATTTGAATAGCCAACGCCACGTTTAAATAACGTGGCGTTTTATTATCTGTCCGTAAATTCTAACTGTGTAGCCAAGTGCTATACCAGTCGAGCCATGTGGTAAGCCGCCACATATTCGCCATTTCTGAAAGCAAACCCTGCGGACTCTCCTTCAATAACAAAACCAAACTTCTTATACAGACTGATCGCTCTTTCATTATCGGTGTACACCGTTAACTCCATTCGCTTGATGTTAATCCAGTTATCACACAAGTCGATCGCGGTCGCGAGCAGCTGACTACCCACACCTTTGCCTAACACATCGTCTTTAACACCCATACCAAATGAAGCCACATGTCGTCTTCTTGGGTTCACACACACTTCCATTCCCAAGTTGCCAACAATCTCATCGTCGATCATCGCGACATACGAGTACACGTTGTCAGGCATATTAGAGATTCGTTTTTGCCAGCTTTCCAGAGATGGATTTGGGAGTTGCAGCGTACCGGTATAAGCATTAGTGCATTCGTAAACTTCTTTGATTCCCTTTGCATCTGACGGTTCAGACCGTCTCACTATAATACTCATCGCAACTCCTACTATTTTCATCGCTAAATATGAAACACATCCTTAATGTGCACCTAGACACACTATCAAATAGTAAATATTTAACAATAGGTTAGATGAAATTGTTTTTATTGGGACTGATGTGGGGAATGTATGTGGATGATCTGAAGAAGTACATTTGAGGAATCAAGGTTAGTTAAACTGGAGGTAATTCGATATGGGCACCTCGGGTGTGCCCATGCCGCCAAATCTATGGAGTTAGTTAGCTTTGGTTCGTCATGATCTAACTAGTTCTGCTCTGGTTAATCATGAACTAGTTCATCTTGATCTAGTTAATCACGCTCACATTGAACTTGCATGACTTTTAGGTCTGTTGCATTTAGCTTCTCAGCTAGCGCTGCGCCTTCTTCATTACATTGCTCAAGAGTCGTAAATTGGGTGTTAACTTCCATTTCTGCTGTGCTATCAGCTCCACCCATCATTAGGCTTAGAATCAGTGTTAGTTCGTACATAAAATAATCCTCTTTCGAGCTTTCAAAGCATCCATTCGAATAAGATAAAGTGACTAGAATCCGCCCTAATTCACTTGTTTCGTTTGAGATAATTCTAGTCATTCACTCGATTCGAGTCTTACCATTTTGTGCCACTAACTAATAAAGCAGCATAGCCATGATTTAAAGGTATAAAAAAGACCAGAGCATCATGCTTCTGGTCTTTTTATGAATTAAAGTGTCAATCATAACTCCGTTTCTGAGTCACTTTTTTCTAAGCTGATGACATTCAAAACCGCAAAAGCAGAGGCTAGAAATAAGCCCAATATCCAAACAAAATACCACATGAAAAACTCCTTAATACAGTGAATGGCCATTACGTTCGACATACTCGCTATCAAGTCGCCCAAACATGGTTCGATAACTGAACGCGGTATAACACAGAATGATTGGCACCATCACAAACGCCACGCCTGTCATGATATTCAAGGTCAGTTCACTGGAGGTTGAATCCCACAGCGTTAGGCTATTACTCGGGTTAACGCTAGACGGGATAATGAACGGGAACATCGAGAAACCAGCCGTTAAGATGATGCAAGCGTTAGTCAGGCTTGAACTAATAAAAGCAATCGCATCCCATTTCAACCTTGCGCCAATTAAAGCCAGTAAAGGAATGGTCACGCTGCCGATCGGCGCAAACCACATCCAAGGGTACGTATCGAAGTTGGTTAACCAAGCACCTGCTTGTTTGACGACTTCTTTGTTCAAAGGATTCGAAGCCGAGCTATGATCCATCGCACTGACTATTAGATACCCGTCAATATGGTTTATCGCCATACAGCCAATCACCATAAGGAAAGCGACAAATACAGCACTCGCCTGCGTCACCGTTCTTGCCTTTTTGTACACTGCGTCTGTGGTTTTCATCATCAACCACGCACTGCCTTGTAACAGCGCCATCAATAACCCAACCAGACCACACAAAAGCGAAAATGGGTTAATCAAATCGATAAACGAACCATGGTACTCAACCATTAAAAAGCTATTGAGCGTAAAAGGTAAGCCTTGCATCAAATTGCCAAACGCCACCCCGAACAAGATAGGTGGCAAGAAGCCTGAGAAAGAGATAGCTAGGTCACACACCCGTCGCCACTGATCGCTGTCGATCTTTGCTCGATACTCAAGCGCCAAAGGACGCAACCACAATGAAATAAGCACCAAATACATCGCCACATAAAGGCTTGAAAACGATGTCGCATAAACCAGAGGCCAAGCCGCAAACAACGCACCACCTGCGGTAATTAACCAAACTTGGTTGCCGTCCCAATGGGGCGCGATGGAGTTAATCATGACTCGTCTTTCAGCGTTCGTTTTACCAATAAACGGTAACAACGCCCCCACTCCCATATCAAAACCATCGGTGATCATAAAACCAATCAGCAGTACACCAATCAGAACCCACCAAATTAAACGTAATGTGTCATATTCGAACATGAGTCAGTCACCTTATTGTTGAACTTGTTGTGCCAATTTGGCTTCAAGTGAAGTTGTATTTTGTTCATAGTGATAGCGAGCCGTTTTTAAACTGCTTGGACCTTTTTTAGCAACGGTAATCATCAAGTAACTTTCAACAATGATAAATACGGTATATAGGCTGATAATGAGAGCAAGAGACGTAAGCAGGTTTTCAACGGTTTGCGAAGATGCCGCGACCGTCACAGGAAGAATTTCACCCACAGCCCAAGGCTGACGGCCGTATTCCGCAACAAACCAGCCAGCTTCAATCGCAATCCAAGGCAATGGAATTGACCATAGCGCTGCTTTCAGTAACCAAGGCTTTTGCGTAATGTTTTTACGGTAGGTTTGCAGGAAGGCTGCACCAAAGACAAACAACATAATGAAGCCACAACCCACCATGATTCGGAATGACCAGAAAAGTGGCCAGACAGTTGGAATGGAATCATCTGCCGCTTGTTGGATTTGCTGTTCAGTCGCATCGGTTACGGTATCGGTGTAACGCTTGAGTAGCAGTCCATAACCGAGGTCGTGCTTAGTTTGGTCGAAGGCTTGTTCTGTTTCATCAGACGTATCGCCCGCTCGCAAACGCTCTAGCAAGTCATATGCAATAATGCCGTTGCGAATACGGACCAGGTGCTGATCGCGCAAATCGTGTAAACCCGTCACTTGTTCATCCAAAGATCTCGTTGCAATAATGCCCATCACATAAGGGATTTTTACCGCGAAGTCGGTTTTACCTTCTTCTTGGTTTGGTAAACCAAATAATGTAAATGCAGCCGGTGCAGGCTCGGTGTGCCATTCCGCTTCAATCGCTGCGAGTTTTACTTTTTGGACATCACCCAGTTCATAACCAGATTCATCGCCAAGTACGATTACCGAAATGATAGAAGCTATTCCGAAAGATGCAGCCACAGCGAAAGAACGTTTTGCAAATGCGATGTCTCGACCTTTCAGTAAGTAATATGAACTCACACCAAGGATAAACATCGAGCCACAGGTATACGCTGAGGCCACGGTATGCAGGAATTTAACTTGAGCGACAGGGTTGAGCACCACTTCGGCAAAGCTGGTCATTTCCATACGCATGGTTTGGTAATTGAACTCTGATCCAATTGGATTTTGCATCCAACCATTTGCAACCAAAATCCACAGTGCAGAAAAGCTCGAGCCCAGAGCCACCAGCCAAGTCACTACAAGGTGTTGGCGTTTCGATAGCCTTTCCCAACCGAAAAAGAATAAGCCGACAAAGGTGGATTCTAAGAAGAACGCGACAAGCGCTTCGATGGCTAAAGGTGCGCCGAAAATATCGCCGACATAGTGAGAATAATAAGACCAGTTGGTGCCGAACTGGAACTCCATGGTTAAACCAGTCGTGACACCCAATGCAAAGTTAATACCGAACAGTTTGCCCCAGAAGCGAGTCATGTCTTGATAAATTTGTTTACCGGTGAGTACATAGATCGACTCCATGATCGCCAGTAAGCACGACATACCGATAGTCAGAGGGACGAAAAGAAAATGAAACATAGCAGTTAACGCAAACTGCAAACGCGACAATTCAACTACATCAAACATTTAAGCTCCAAACATCATAATGATGGCTTTCATATTAAGAATTGGAGCGTATTTCAGCACAGTTCTCGCGAACCAAACTAGAACAGATTGATTGTTAAAAAACAGAACAGATTTACTTATTAGGCGAACGACTGGTCAGAGTTTAGCTGCAACTATTGGCTTGCAATTCCATTGCCTGAATCAAGCCGCCTAGCGTTCGAATGGCTTCTGCTATTTTGTCGTCACAAGCGTACGAACAGTTGAGACGAATGTGATGAGAGAATTTTTTGTCACTGCTAAATATGATTCCCGGTGCGACAGAGATGTTTTGTTTAAGGGCTAACTCATACAGCTTCTCAACACAAACAGAGTGAGGCAACTCTATCCAAATGAAGTAGCCACCTTGGCTTTTATGCACCATCGCACTTGAAGGTAAGCTAGATTCTAACAATGCAATATGTGCCTTCTTCCTTTCATTCAAAAGCTTGCGAAGTTTTTTAAGATGGTTGTCATAACTGTAAAACGTCAGGTAGTGAGACAGTCCAAGTTGGATAGGAATACTGCTTGAGAGCGTCGAAAGGTGCTGCAATCTCTGAATCTTTAACGCTTGTTTCCTTGCAACTACCCAACCGATTCGAAAGCCGGGCGACAATGATTTGGAAAACGAACCACACAACATGATTTGCTCGCCAGTGTCATAGGCTTTAGCAGGCAATGAGCTTTGATTACCGACGTGCAGTTCTCGATACACATCGTCTTCAATCATCGGGATCTTATGTTGATTCACCAACTCGGCCAATCGCTGCTTGTTGTTATCACTCATCGAATAACCCACTGGGTTTTGCGATTCTGTCATAAACCAGCACGCTTTGATGTCCATTGAAGCGAACACCGATTCCAACACATCTAAATCTATACCAGTTTCAGGGTCAGTTGGAATCTCTACGGCAGTGAGGTTTAGTCTTTCAATAGCCTGTAACACTCCGTAAAACGCAGGATACTCTATCGCGACTAAATCACCCGGCTCCGTGCAAGATTGCAGACATAAATTTAGGGCTTCCATAGCTCCAGAAGTAATCACGATATCGTCAGGTAGGACGTTCAAACCTTGAACTTGATAGCGTTGGGCGATTTGCCTGCGTAACGTTTCACTGCCTGGCGGTAAATTAGTGAGCATGCTGTTATCTGGCATTTGACGACTAGCATTAGCTAAACTGCGCGACAATGCTTGATGCGGAAACAAAGCAGGATCTGGGAATGCCGAGCTCAGTGGAATGATGCTAGGATCTTTGGCTCGTTGAAGTACATCGTAAAGCAGATCGCTGATTTTAACGGGATACGGCTTAATGACTTTCTGTTGCGCGTGTTCTGAGGTGAATACATTTCTACGCGGTAACACGAAATAGCCAGACTTAGGCTTTGAGCGCACATAGCCTTGGTCTTCGAGCTGTTGATACGCCTGCAGCACCGTCTCGATACTGAGTTTATAGCGCTTACATGCGTCTCTAATTGATGGGATCTTCTCACCACTCAACCAGATGTTTTGCTCTATCTGATTCTTAATTGTATTGGCGAGTATCTGTGATTTTTTCATCAAAAAGTTCTTTCTTATCCAGTGCGCTTAAGCTTCCCGAACTCCCGATATTCAAAGCATTCGAGGTGAACTTAGCATTCGAGGTAAACCAAAGCCCTACCCTAAACGCAATTCTCTTCACGGTCGACTTGTTTATCTCTCCCATAAGAAAAGACACCACACTCGTCAAAAAGTGTGGTGCCTTGGTTATTACTTTAAAGCTAACTAACTAACGCTAATTAAGATTAGTTAGCTGGACGCCACACGCCCCACTGATCATTTTCGTAGGTCGCTTTAGGGTTTGTACCACCTTGGATCCACCACTGTGCTTTCCAATACTGGTTTGAGTAAGTCACGACTTCACCGCCTAGGTAAGTTGCTGATGAGTCCCAAGTGCCTGGGTCTGGCGTAGGGTCAGGAGTCGGATCTGGATCCGGCGTTGGATCTGGGTCTGGTGTTACGCCACCGTCATCAGCAATCACTTCAAACGTGAAGGTTTCAACACTGTCACTTTCAATAGAACTAGCCATGAATGACAAAGTTTCATTAGCCGTGATACCCGTGGTATCAACCATGATAGAAGCCGTGCCGTTATTTTGAATGCTTACTGAAGAGCCTTGTGTCTGAGTTAGATTTGCCGCTTCGCTTGTTGCAATCACAACTTTGTCGCCAGCATTCACTACGTTGTCACTCTTCACTAGCTCGTAGATGTCGCCTTTCAGTGGTTCAACACCACCGTCGCCACCATCAATCAGCGTTAACTGACCAGAAGCGCGGCTATCTTTTGAGTTAAAGAAGTTACGAGAAGGATCGTTTTGGAAGTACATGTAGTGCTGCATTTCAGCATGCCAGTCACCAATGAAGATCGCGCCATCCTTAAACTCTTCATGCCAGCCATTAATTTCTGAAGCCAACAAACGAGCCCAATCATTAACGTTTAAAGCGTCGATAGCGATGTCGAAGCTACGCGCTACTTCACCATACTTGTTGGTTATGTCGTATTTAACCGTATCACCAATTTCTGGCGTACCAAACTGGTCAGAAACAAACAGGTCGCCACGGACTAGATCAGGCTCAGGACCTGGCTCTGGTGGAGGGGTTGTACCACCCGCGATAGTGATGTCAGAACAGTTGTAGAAGCCTTCACCCGCGGCATCGTCACGTTGCCAACGTACGTATAAGATTGCGTCACCAGAGCGGTCTGAAGGAATCGTCACGTTGATACGGTATTTGCCACCGCTTACAGGAACATTCCCCACTTCTTGGATAAGATCTAAGTCCCCCCACGCTAGGCCTTTGCTCAGGTCTGCGTTTGGTTTCGTTAGGTAGAATTCCCAGAATGACGGGTTGTGTGGTGCAGTCGCATTGAATACATATTCAAATGTACCAGTATTAAGCTCGGTGCGAGTCCAGCCTGTATGAGGTGCACCCATGCCGCGTTTTTGCGAATCATTGGCGTAACATAAAGTGCCGTCAGGAATCGCCGCTTTTACAGCATTGATGTTGTTGAAATCTTGAATATTTTTCGCGTACTCGTTACGTTGAACGAACGGGTATGAACCAGAAATATCTTTTGCTTGAGCACATGCAGCATTTGGTGGTGTACCTGACCAAACCCCGCCTTGCTCGTAACACGTGTTCTGACGTGCGCTTGGAAATTCAGACCAACCATGAGCGTTTGCCACTGACGGCACACTCGATAGCATAGCCATACCTACTGCTACTTTTAGAATATTATTATTTATTGTTGTCACTTTCCCACTCTCTATTATTTTACCCTGCACACAACATCAATTGGTCACTTACCAACCTGAATTGCAGTTCGAAGGTTTATAGTTTTTTATTGAAGAACAACGAAAAATATATACGTCAATTTTATCAATGACAGCAGGTTTTATATTGATAGGAATCAGAGTCACACAACTCAAACAAAAGCGTTGTAGATAGATGATGTTGCTTCGAATTATTGGATCTCAGTATTCTGTGTTGATTGAGGGAACATCATTCAAAATGAATAAAAAAGCGACTTTATGATTAAGCCGCTTTGGGGATATACAGGAAGTTAAATAATGAGAAGAGCATTAATAACGGCTATGCATGCCCATGCGATGTGACATGTCGTCGTCCATACAACCGCCCTTCCAGCCGCTTCCACCCAAGAGGTTGAGCACATCACGTGCGGTGTAGTCTTCGCCGCCGAAGAAGTCGTTAGACACATCATTACGTAACAGTTGGATAGTGGGAACCAATTCAACATCTAAATCTTGCGGATCAGCAAACAAAGCCAATGCGATTTGTTGTTGGCGCTTACTCAATTCACGAGAACTCGTTTCTACCTGACCAATCGAGAAAAAGTCACGGCTTCCATAGCTCTTTACCAACCTTGCAGACAGTAGCTTAATAACCTTTTTGATCCTTCGTCGCTGAATATATCTAAACACTCTAATTCCCCTTCCAATTTACAAATATCACATCAAGTGTTGTTCAGATTTGAGCAACACTTAGAATGTCACTCTTTATGACGATGCTCTATATATAACGTCAGTAATATACTGATTAACAATGCGAAAAAGCAATTTCGAGACGAATACTCTTTGCACCGCTTCTCATTAAAACGGACCAAAAAGTAAATTCTTAGGTAAACCATGGTTCAGAACACTAAGCACTTTCTCACGCAACCATAACGTACCTTGGTCACGTTGATGGCGCACATGCCAAGACATCGAGATGGGCCCCGGCGGCATGGTGAATGGCGTTTTCTTAATCACCAGATCTCCTTTGCTCACGCTCTCCAATATTATCGGTAATGGAATCGTCGTGATCATGTCAGTATTGATTAACAACCTAGGTATGGAGTAACAGTGGTTCACCGTCATGGCGATGCGCCGTTTCATTCCCTTCTGTCCTAGTAGCATGTCTACCCCGCCTGTCGCCTCACCTGATAACGAGAGCAACAAATGATCAGCACTAGCAAAAGCACTTAGCGATAGCTCTTCACTAGCCAACGGGTGATCGGCACGCATTGCGCACACAAAGTGATTATCAAATAGATGCTGAGTTTGTACTTGAGCTGAGTTGCCTTCGAAGTAATCCAAGACCATATCGACATCGGCACTGAGCAATAACTTTTCTCCATTGACGTTGTAAGGTACGGCGTGAATATTAACGTCAGGCGCTTCACGCTCTATTCGTTGCTTTAACGGCAGCCAAAACAGATCTGCCATCCAATCTGTGGTCGCAATTCTAAACGTGCGCTTTAACGTCGCAGGATTAAACTCATCACGCTCAGTTGCAATCCGTATTGCCTCTAACGGCTCACCAATCGTTTTCCATAACTCGACGGCGTAAGGGGTTGGGCGAACCCCTCTTCCTTGTTTCACGAATAAAGGATCTTGCCAAGCGTAACGCATTCGAGAGACTGCGTTCGATACCGACGGTTGCGTCATCGACAATCGTTCTGCGGCCACGGTAATCGAGCTTTCCTGCATGATTGCATCAAAAATAACCATTAAATTCAGATCGACATTAGCCATCTTACTTGCCTAATTACACAGGGAGTTAGTGAATGAGTATCGACAAACTCATCATATTAATCAATGCATATTATACCAATCATCAATTAGACGATAAGTAACAAGTTGGGCAAAGTGAGTTCCACAAACAGATTAACCCGCTGTTAGAAAAACAAATCAGATGACTCACTTATAAGGAAATACGATGAAAGCAGTGTATTTAGAAGAGTATGGAAGTGCGCAGAACTTAACGTTCGGCGATATAGCGAAACCCACCATCACACCAAATCAAGTGCTGATCAAAGTACAAGGCGCGGGGGTAAACCCTGTCGACTGGATGGTAAGAGAGGGATTCTTACAGGCTAGCGGTCAACATGAAATGCCACTCATTGTTGGCTGGGATGCAGCAGGGCAAGTTGTCGAAAAAGGCAACAATGTAAGCAACCTTAAACTTGGGGAGCAGGTCTATGTATATACGCCCATTTCTGAACAAGGCGCCTACGCCGAATATCTTGCTGTCGATAGTGATTTAGTAGCAAGAGCGCCCAAGTCTCTCGACATCGTGACCGCTGCAGCTGTGCCATTGGCCGCAACAACAGCATGGCAAGCACTTGTTGAAGGCTGCCAACTCAAAGCCGGTCAACGTGTCCTTATTCACAATGCATCCGGAGGTGTTGGCAGCTTTGCGGTTCAAATAGCGAAAGCGCTCGGTGCTTATGTTATCGGAACAGCATCAGCCAGCAACAAAGCCTACTTAACGGCTTTAGGGGTCGATCAATTCATTGATTATCAAACTCAGCGCTTTGAAGACCTAGTTGATGAGTTAGATGCTGTACTCGTAGCTGTTGGGGGTGATGGCATCGCGGAGCGTTCACTCGAAGTTGTACGAAAAGGTGGCAACGTAGTTTCACTGTTAGATGACATTGAAAGCGTATTACCACTGCAACTAGGCGTCAATTTTCAACGTTGGTGGGTTTCACCCAATGCCAGAGATCTACAACGTATTGCCGCTTTAATTGATGATGGCGTAATTAAAGTGAACATCGATAAGGTGTTCCCACTATCTAAAGCCGCTCAAGCACAGGAGTTAAGTCAATCGAAACGTGCTCGTGGCAAAATCGTATTGGAAGTTTCGCTGTAAACACTATCAAGTAGAGAGGATATAAAATGGCCATTAAACAAGCTTTTCGTAATAAGAACCTACCCGATATGAGCAATGCGTTTAGTTGGGGGCTGAAACTAAGTGAGTTCAGCGAAGTATTCTTTGTAACAGGACATGCTGACTGTAACCCGGACTTTATTACTCAACACCCTAATGATCCTGTTGCTCAAACACGATTGATTTTAGACCAAATGAAGGCATTCTTAGAAGAAGCTGGCTTTAGTGTTAACGACATTGTCAGGACAGATTGGACATTTACCAACGAAGTAAACTCTGATCAATTCGAAGGCATTGCTCATGTCTGGGAAGAGTTTTTAGGGGATGTTGAAGTAAAACCAGCGACAGGCACGTTGCGCTATGTTCAGCGTTTAGGGATGCCAGATATGATGGTTGAATATGAGATGATGTTAGCCCGATAACTGCCGAGCTTTCCAATCCTAAGATTCAACCGTCTTCCCCAAACGATAAAGGCTTAACCAAACAACAGATAATTTTGATTATCGACTGAGATACTTTTAACTTCTGTGTTAAACACGGACTCTAGCTGTTCCGGCGTAAGAACTTGTTCTGCACGACCTGATGCTTGAAGTACACCTTTGTCGAGCAACAACACTTGGTCTGCATGCCTTAAGGTCCGGTTCAGGTCGTGGTTGGCCATGATCACGGTGATGCCCTTATCTGCCACTCGTTCAATGAGTTTGTAGAGTAAGGCTTCTTGCGCAATATCTAGTGGAGCTGCGGGTTCATCGAGGATCAGCAGCTTCGCGTATGGGTTAAGCGTCGGCCAAATTTGCAGGCACATTCCCGCCAAACGAACGCGTTGCCATTCACCACCAGACAAGGTTTGAATGGAACGATGAAGTTTGTCTGCAATGTCTAGCATCTGGCTGATTTCGTCCAAAGCTGCGTTGATTTCAGTATCAAGGCCGTGTGAGGAGCTTGGCAGTGACAACGCAAGGTATTGGAACACTTCTAAGTTGAAGGCAGGCTTTGCGCTTTGACACAAATAAGCACGGTGTAATGATAAGTCTTGCAGTGATAATACTGACAAGTCTTGTCCGTCGAGCTTTATATCACCTTTGTAGCCATCACCAATGCCAGATATCGCTTCTAGTAAGGTACTTTTGCCACTCCCATTCGGGCCGATAACGTGAGTCACCTGCCCTTGCTTTAGCTCAAATGATAGTGGTAATAGACGAGCGCCGACGCTCAGGCTCTTAATTTGAATCATGATTTTTAATTAACATCCAAATGAAGATAGGCGCACCGATACTGGTGGTCATCACACCCAAGGGTAGTTCTGCTGAATCTAGTAAAGTTCTTGCACAAATATCAGCAAATACAAGCAATGCTGCACCGGCAACGGCAGACAAAGGAAGAAGGTATCGGTTGTCAGTACCAATCGCTAAGCGCAACAAGTGTGGCACAACCAAGCCAACAAAGCTGATCACGCCGCCTAAGGCAACCGCGCAGCCGACTAAAATAGACACAGCGAAGATCAAGCGCCAGCGTAATCTCGGAACGTTCACGCCTAACTGTGCAGCATGAGTCTCGCCAATCATTAACTTATCTAGCTTACTACCTTGCAGGCACAACCAAATAATCACGGGGATCATCACTAAAGTGAGCGAGTGTTGGTACCAAGTGACGCCACCCAAGCTGCCCATTAGCCAATACATCAATAAGCGTAGGCTGAGGTCATCACTAAAATAGAACGCCCATGTCACCATCGCACCAGAAAGAATACCTAGCGCTACACCCACCAGCAGTAATTTAGCCGTGGTGAGTCGCATCGTTTTTACCATGCTCACTAGAATCACGGTAAAACAAAGTGAACCTAAAACGGCGGCAATCATGAACAGTTCTGGTGTAGGAGCAAACGGCAAGAAGAACAGTACGATAACCATCGCCAAACTTGCGCCACCAGAAATGCCGAGCACACCTGGCTCTGCCAATACGTTGCCCAATAAGACTTGTAAGCTTGCGCCAGATACAGCTAAACCAGCCCCAATAGCAATAGCAGCCAATAGTCGAGGTAAGCGTAAATCAATCAGTAGTTTTTGTTCTAACGTGGACAAAGTGCCCAGAGGGGAAATGAAGAGATCGCCAACCATTAGGTAAATTGCACTCAGCGCGACAAGCAGTGCTGCCATCAGATAAATGGCTCGCGTCCATTTGCGCTGTTTTTGGTGAAGAAGTTGTTGGAAATCCATATCAAGCTACTTTGAAAATGTTCGCGTAACCTTACCTGTATACCCAAATAAACTCAAGGCTCACACCGTAATGCGAACCTTGATATTTCAACCAGTTGAGCAGTTGTTTTAGTCGCTTAAACCCGACTCGGTATTAATCGTACACAAGCTGACCGTGGTCGAATCGTGTTTCAACTTCGCACACCATCAAGGCAGCTCGTTGACCAATGGCCACGTTGCGATTTGGGAATACCACGGCTTCGTTTTCATTCTTCGCCATCAATGGCTTATCACCATCATGACCAAATACTTCACCGTGCTTGAACGCGGTAAAGTTCTCTACAGAATCAGAGAACATGAAATCAAAGTCATCGTGCAAACGAACAATAGTGCGGCTCACACGATACATGATAGTTCGCTTAGGCAGATGTTCAGGCTCAGCTTCAGCAATCAAGTTACGCATTGCCAAATCAAAAGCAGTGAGCTTATCAAGTTGGTTCTCACCAATTTTTGCGACCTGACCCAATTCCATTGTCAGTGCTTGCGCTTCAAAGTTTTCAGCGCTGTACCAACTGAAAGTGCTCGTTGGTGCATTCGACAGCAACACAGCTTCAACGTGGGCACTGTTGATGAAATCGAAAAGCTCTTTATTACGTACTTCGTGGCGAACCTTAGGGCTCACCGCGAACGAGTAATGCTTAGATAAACGGATTGCGCAGTGCAGATCTAAGTGCCAACGAGTGGCAGGTACCGTTTCCTTGTAAAACTCATTAACCAAGTACTTAAGGTTCTTCGCGATATCCACTTCTCGATTACTCTCGTGCTGTTTTTCATCAAACAGACGGTTCATATTCACATCAAGAAAACGAGTATGCGCATTGGTTGCTTCTGGGTGAGCAATGATGAACAAACATCTTGCAGTCACTACTTGGAAGCCGGTTTCAATATCCTCAATGAGCTTATCAATCAGCTCCATTGGTGAAGTTTCGTCGCCATGAACACCTGTTGAAAAGATGATGTTCTTGGTTTCAGAATTATACTCAACGGGAATCACTTCCAATACACCGCGTCGATGAAGCTTAATTTGAACACCGTTACTCAGTACGGTCTGTCCTGCAACCACTTCTTGCTCAAGATCTAGGCTGTCAAAAAGAAATGATTGGCGAAAGAGGGTCTTCGTCATGCGTTACTCCTTAATTGCACGGCCGTATGTTAATAAATTGTACATAGAAATTGTGTTGCTAGGATCGCACTTATCAATAGAAACTCCGTTATCACTCACAAATACTACCCATATATTTTTATATTACCTGCTGACTTTACTAACCGACATCTGTTCCAAATAACTTTTTCTATTTAAAGCAATTTTGGTTGTCTCAGCTTTTCTCAAGTCATGTCAGCAAGATAAGAGCCACGTAAGCTAACACAGCTCTTACCTGCCATGAACAGATTGAGATCAATTAATCTTCCTGATCGAGCAATCTTTCAAATTCATCGATTTGAACTTTGACCATATCGATGCTTTGTTGCCAAAAATCAGCTTGAGTCAGGTCCATTCCTAAGTGCTTCTGAACGACTTCTTCCGCCATCATGCTGCCCGTATCACGAAGCAATGACACGTAATCGCCGTAGAATTGCTCACCTTTCGCATCGCGCTGAGCGTAAACACCTTTACTGAACAGATAACCGAACAGGTATGGATAGTTATAAAAGCTCACTTGAGAGATGCTGAAGTGCAACTTGCTCGCCCAGAAATAAGGGTCGGCTTCTGTCATTGCATCGCCGTACCACTCTTTCCAAGTTGTTTCCATCAAGTCACACAGCTGCTGAGCCGTGAGCTCGCCTTTTTCACGCTGCTCGTAGAAGGCTTTCTCAAACTCAAAACGAACGGGAATGTTCACCATTAATGCCAAAGAAGAAGAAAGCTCTTCCCACAGCATTTCAAGTTTCTCATTGCGTGTTTGTGCTTGTTGTAACAAGTGGTCACGAACGATGTTTTCAGCGAAGATTGAAGCGGTTTCTGCTAGCGTCATTGGGTAGCGAGTTTGACACAACGGCATATCTTTCATTACCCAGTTATGGAATGCGTGGCCCAACTCGTGTGCCAGTGTCATTAAGTCAGAGCGACTGCCACTCCATGTCATGAATACAAGTGGCGTGCGTGTCGCGGCAAACTTAGTGCAGTACGCGCCTAAACGTTTGTTGGCTGCTGGTGCGGCATCAATCCAGCCGTTCTCAACCATTAATGCGACAAAATCTGCCATCTCTGGATTGACTTCGGCGAAGGCGGTTTTGATCACTTCGATCGCTTCATCAAATGGATAGACCTTAGATTCACTGTCACCCAGCGGTGGCATCGCGGCTAAATGGTTCCAAGGCTTCATTTCATCTAAGCCGTGAACTCTTGCCATCAACAGACCCGCCTTTTGGCCTACTGCGCGATTGGCTTTCGCTACCGACATCATAGTGTCTAGGGTTTCTGGAACAATTCGGCTGCCATGTAGGCTTGGATCAAAGAAATGTACGTCGCTTATTTTTGAGCGCTTTTTGTTTTCAGTCAGTCGCCACCCAGCCAATGCGTTTAGGATCGAAGCAAAAGACTCTTGATGCGTTTTCATCGCACCTTGGACCGCGCGCCATGCCGGTTCTTGTTTGTCGAATTCGCTGCCGTACAACAGGCTCGCGGCTTGTGAAAAGCCTAGAGCTTCCTCTTCACCGTCCAGCTTTAGCGACAGTTTTAAAGAACCGGTTAGGTTATCGTATAAACGCCCCCATCCGTCACGGCCATCAACCTTCATCGCGGCTAATAACTGCTCTTCAGCAACACTGAGTCGACTGCTTGATAACTTACGTGAGCTTTCGATAGCAAAGCGTTGCCCTGCTACATCGGCACTATCATGCTCTAATACGGCATTCAAAAATTCAGGTTCTGCGTGAATTAGCGTGTCTTCGTAAGGGCTAAACGCTTGAGACATTTCAGAGTTCAGCTTCGCTACACGACCAAGTAATGCTTTGGCTTCTGTGTGCGTCGCGTCTACCGATGCGTGGCAATTAGCGAAGGTGTTGATCGTGCTCAGTAACGTGCCTGCCGCTTCAGAAGTTTGAATGGCGTTTTGCATCGCTAGGATAATATGACGCTTTTCAACATGCAGGTACAACAGTTCAATACACTGTTGAATCAGTTCGATGTCTTGTTCGATTTTTGCATCATCAAGATCGCGATAAGCAATGCTTAAATCCCAACTTGGAGTTGTCATGACTAAATTCCTTTCACGTAGGTAGTAATACCAATCTGGTATAGCGACTGTAAACGCCGCTTTATACTTCTATTTATATTTCTATTTCTATTTCTATCTACAGTTCTAATAGATTGTTAATTCTTAAAACTGTGTATTTTTAACACTCAGAGAACAGGCAACCCTATCGACTTTACACTGATAAAACTCTGTGCGAACTGAGTGACTTGAATATGAGTTATCGACGCGTTTTCTATCGATAGCTTCGAATAGAGACTCGGATTTTTCCAATCAATATCAAGGCAATGCGCCAATAACATTCGAATTACGCCACCATGAGTAACCAGCAGTAGATTGTCACTTGGATCATTCAAAAGTTGCGACCAAGCTTGAGTTACTCTGTCATGGAAGCTCTGTAAACTTTCCGCACCAGTCAGTTGATGATTTGCGGGATCTTGCCAGAAAGTGTCTAGCATCGCCCACTTGTCTTCAAGTTCATCAAATGCGACCCCGTCAACTTCACCAAAGTTCATTTCTTGGAAATCTGGTGCAACAGACAGAGGCACCGACATGCGTTGTGCATATAGGTTTGCCAAGTCACTGCATCGTCTTAATGGTGAGGTAATAACACCATCGAAAGCGACATCATTCTGAGCCAACGCATCATAAATCCGCTGTTGAATATTTGGATTAACCAACACGTCAGATAAACCATTCAGTGCTGCTTTCCCTTCAACCTTGCAGTGTCTCAGCAAATAGATGTTTTTGGTTGTTCCATTGACCATGTGCGCGACCTAACCCTGAGTATCAAGCGATTGATTAGATGGTTTTAAGTGCAGTGGCAATCCTGCGGCGATCAATGTAACTCGTTCGACAACGCGAGCCAATGCTTGGTTCATTCGCCCCGCATTGTCGACAAACAAGCGCGACACTTTACCCAGAGGTACCACACCTAAACCGACTTCGTTAGAGACCATGATAATTTGCGCTGGGCTTTGCTCTACGCTTTTGACCAAGGCTTCAACCACTGCTTCCACTTGTTCATTAGTCGCGTCATCACCCAGTTCAAAGATGATGTTGTTCAACCACAATGTTAGGCAGTCGATCAGCACCACATCATCTTGATCAAAAGACTGCAGTTTCGAGGCTAACTCGACGGGTACTTCATGCTCAATCCACTGCTCGCCACGACGTTGTTGATGGTGCGTGATTCGTTCTCGCATTTCATCATCAAGATATGTCGCTGTCGCAATATAATTGAGGCGTCCATTTGAACATGCTTCAAACGCACATAATGCTTGTTGCTCTGCAAAACTCGACTTGCCAGAACGAGCTCCGCCCAATACCAGGTGGCTGTTTCGCTGGCTTGATTGAATAGTTTGATTTGTGTTTGTCATAGGAAACCGTTATAGAAAGCCATTGTAAAATGCAGTAATGAATACAAGGTAAATCAGTAACTCCATCAACTGTTGAGCGGCCCCCAAGCAGTCGCCGGTAAAGCCGCCAATTCGAGCCGTTAACCACTTTTTGAAACCAGTTCTGAACAGATAAGCGACGACAGATAAAACCAAAGCGAATTCAAGACCAACCCACAGGCTTGGCAGAACGCCAACAAGCAATAGAAAGACAAGTTCGCCCCTAGTTTGCTTATTGGCCAATGGCTTACTTTTACTGGTATCTAAATCGCTGACATAGGGCATGTCATAGATAAGTGACGCAGCAATTGCACGGCTAAAGGTATAACTGGTAACGATAACCATAAACAAGGCTGTCATGTTCACCAGTTCATTCAATAGCACCCACTTGCCAAGCAGAGCCATAGCCAGTGCAGACGCGCCATAAGTGCCAATTCGGCTGTCTTTCATAATGGTCAAACGGCGTTCTAAGGTCATGCCGCCGCCAATACCATCCGCCATATCGGTTAAGCCGTCTTCATGAAAAGCACCTGTGAGCATCAAGCTAAAACTCATCATCAAAAAGATCGCCACCGCACTCGGCAATATGGCATCAAGTAGCAAGAACACACCGCCACAAAGAACACCAAGTAACAAACCAACCGTTGAAAAGTAGCGCCCAGAACGATTCATTCGCTCTGATGAATAGGGCGTGTTCTTCGGCATTGGTAAGCGAGAAAAGAAACCCATCGCCAGCGCAAACAGCTCCCACTGATAAGTAACTCGGCCTTTCAACGATCTTTCTGATGCATCACTCATTAAACAGTGACTCCAGCACTTTCGAAGCTCGCCATGTTGTTATAGAACTCGGCTGCCGCACGAATAATGGGCATAGCTAGCGCAGCACCAGTGCCCTCACCTAGTCTCAATCCAAGATCGAGCAGAGGCTCAGCGTCTAGCTGTTCCAATAGAATTTTGTGCCCTGACTCTTCAGACCGATGAGCGAAGATCATGTAATCACGGCAACTCGGTTCAATTAAAGTCGCGACATACGCAGCGACTGACACGATAAAACCATCGACCAGTACAGGGGTCTTGTCTTGATAAGCGCCAAGGAAAGCACCGACCATTTGAACGATTTCATAACCGCCGACCTGAGCTAGTACCTCTTTAATATCTTTAACTTCTTTAAGGTCCAAGCCTTTGCAGCGAGCAACACCTTGCTCAACCACAGCCACTTTACGTGCAAGCTGTTCATTGTTGATGCCAGTGCCTAGGCCGACACACTCCGCTGCAGCACGATTCGATAATGCACTTAAGATCGCTGATGCGCTGCTGGTATTACCGATGCCCATTTCACCAAACATGATGATATTGGTGCCATTCGAAATGGTTCTAGATACAAGCTCTGTACCCAGTTCAATGCCACGTTCAACCGTTTCTAAACTCATTGCCGCTTCATTGGCAAAGTTATTGGTTCGCGTACCCAAGCGCTGAGAGATCAACATGTCACTGTCAGATTCCACAGGCAACAATATCCCCGTGTCGACTACCGTGATATCGATATTATTCACCGCACAGAAGCAATTGATCGCCGCGCCACCGCTTAAGAAGTTCAACACCATCTGCTGTGTCACGGCACTTGGAGCAATACTCACACCTTCATCTGCTATGCCATGGTCGCCAGCAAAAATGATAATACTTGGCTTGTTCAATTCGATATGTTCAACCGCGGCTTCTTTGCCTTGGCTTTGAATCAGAGCTAATTGATGTGCGACTTTTTCTAGTAGGCCAAGCGCACCGAGTGGCTTGGTTTTTTGGTCAATGCGATGTTGGATGGACTGTGAGTATTGGGTATCTAACATAGTTTTTAAAAACGCTTATTCTAGGTACGTTAATTTAGGATTGGCTATTTTGGGCGAGCAACAGAGAACACATTAGAAAGCGTCGCGTATTCACCACCACCAAGTCTCGACAGTGGATCCAATGCCAGCGCATCAATCTTAAGACGTTCACTCTCTTTATCGATCACGTCTTCGGCAATGTACACGGTTTCGACTTGAGCAAAGATAAGGCTTTGTGGCACCTCTCCAACTTCTTTTACTTCGTACAAGGTGCAGCCAAAAGCGACCGCGCACTCTTTTACTCTCGGTAAAGAAAAGCCCTCAAATTCAACCAGCTCAATATCATTCGCGGTGACTTCAGAATCACCATGATCGAGAGTGGCTGCTGTTGCTGTCATTGTTTCGGCAGAACTTGAAGAAGCAATGTGAATCACTAGCTTACCCGTTTCTAGGGCATTACGGGTGGTATCTTTGATTTCGCCCGATGGCTTCTTTCCGACCGACAACATCAGTAGCGGCGGATTGCTAGAAACAGGCGTGAAATAAGAGAAAGGCGCTAGGTTGTACTCTTGTTCAGAAGATTCCGTCAATGCCCATGCAATAGGCCTAGGCACAACAGTTTGTGTCATCAGGTGATAAACCTGAGTGGGAGCAAGAGTATCAAGCTTGAGGTTCATAGCACGTCCTTGGTCTATGTGAATTACGACTCAGTTTACGTGTTAAGCAATGCTGTATCTATGCCTAATCAACAGAAACCGTAGAGAGTGTTCTTAATTTAAACAGATCTCGCTGAGTTTTTCTCAAATTGACAATCAAATTGACGAATCCTAAAACACCTACAATACTGATAATAGATTTATCAATAACTTACATTTTGGCATCGTTTATGCTTTATCTAAAGTACTTGTTAATCTCTCCATTGATAAGTACCCATACAGTGAACACCCACAATACTGTCGCTACACAAAGAAAGACAATCGATTGAAAGACAAAACAGAACAACGATTTAGGAGGTGTAATGATTCCAAACTCAAGTAAAAGAAAACCAAATAAATCAAGTAAGAAAACCAGCAAAAAGGTAAGGAAAATCCCACTATCCTTCACCTAGAAAGCAGCAAAGTAAGTAACAAAGCCCGTCGCCCAGCGGGCTTTGTTATGTTTGACGCCGCATTTATATTTCACACCACAATTATGTTTCATACCGTACTAATGCTTCAGACCATGCTTATGCGTCAAGCCAAACTAAACCATCTCTTTTTCCATAAACAGGCGACTCCCCACACACTACTGACCACTCGTTTAACAAACTTTTATTCGCTTAAAATTCAAACACTGTTTATATTAAACAAGCACTTGTGGAGTGAATAAGGGATTAGAATGAGCATTGCTGGAGACAAAACATCGGTTGTTGTGGCTGGTGCAACAGGGCTAATTGGTCATCATGTGATGAGGCAGCTCATTGATGAGCCCGCGGTCGACAATATCTATGCGTTATCCCGAAGATCACTCCATGCACAATTTGACTCCAATAAACTCCACACACTCATTCATAATGACCTGCAAGTCACGAGTTGGGATGATACGAATGCGACGCCTAAACTTGGCGTTATCTGCTTAGGTACGACGAAGAAAAAGGCAGGGTCAAAAGAAGCACTTCGCAAAGTCGATGTTGAATTGGTTAGCCAGGTTGCACAGTCGATGAAGTTTCTTGGAGTACAACGCGTTGCCGTTGTTTCGAGCTATGGCGCTTCACCAGATTCTTATTCACACTACCTTCGTTGCAAAGGGCAAATGGAGCAAAACTTAAAACGTATTGGCTTCAAGCAGCTTTTCATCGCACGTCCGGGGCCGCTGGTTGGTGAACGTGATGAACCAAGAGCCGATGAAAAACTCCTGCAAAGCATCTTTCCTTTAGTCTCTCCCTTTATGTTTGGTCAGTTCAAAAACCTACGCCCTATTCAAGCGGAAGACGTCGCGAAGGCAATGTTGTTCCGATTATTCGAAAATAATTTTAAAAATACCGAAATTTACTCGTCAAGTGACATGCTCAATTTATTGGCAAAATATCGCTAAAAAGCTCACCTATTCATCACAATGTTGAATATCCACCCATCCCATTGAGTGGATATTACTAATCGTTCTAATAAATTACTTTTCCTTATTTTACGTTTTGTAACAGAACGTTATTTTAGCAGCAGTACTGACACCTATACATCTAGGTGCTTAATTGATTTAGAGTTATTCATAAGGAAAACAAATGTCATTTTCAGCTATCGCTGCCTTAGCGGTATTCACTGGTATCCTCTTTTTTCTCTACGGACAGCAGAAAAAAGAAAACACACTTTCTCGCCTCGTTTTACTTGGTTTAGTTTTTGGTAGTGCATTTGGTCTTGGTCTACAGCTGCTATTTGGTGAAGGCAATCCCATCATCAAAGAGACGCTAGACTGGGTAAACATCGTTGGTCGTGGTTACGTTGGATTGCTTAAAATGGTAATCATGCCATTAGTCTTGGTTTCAATGATTGCGGCTGTAGTGAAGCTTGAAAAAGGCGGTTCACTGGGCAAGATTTCTGGTATCACTATTTCAGTATTACTCGCCACAACAGCGATCTCTGCGATTGTTGGTATTGCAGTGGCGCAAGCATTCGGCCTTTCTGCTGAAGGCTTAACAGAGGGCGCTCGTGAAACAGCTCGTATTGCAACACTAGAAAGCCGCATGGGAAGTGTTTCAGACCTAACCATTCCACAAATGCTGGTTAGTTTCATTCCGACCAACCCGTTTGCAGATCTAACGGGCGCTCGCTCTACGTCTATCATTGCGGTTGTTATCTTCGGCGTTCTAACAGGTATTGCTGCTCGTAAAGTAATGGCTGAGAAAGAAGAGCTAGAATCACCGATCCGTACTTTCGTTGACGCTGCGCAATCTATCGTTATGCGCTTAGTTAAGATGATCATGGCACTCACGCCATACGGCATCGCTGCGTTAATGGCGAAAGTTGTAGCAACATCAAGTGCTTCTGACATCCTAAGCTTACTGGGTTTCATCGTTGCTTCTTACGTCGCAATCATCCTGATGTTTGTTGTCCACGGTGTGTTGGTCTCTTTTGTTGGTGTAAACCCGAAAGAGTACTTCCAAAAAATCTGGCCGGTCCTAACGTTCGCTTTCACTTCACGTAGTTCTGCTGCAACGATTCCACTGAACGTTGAAGCTCAAATCACTAAGCTAAATGTGCCACCAGCGATTGCTAACCTATCTGCTACTTTCGGTGCGACGATTGGTCAGAATGGTTGTGCGGGTATCTACCCTGCAATGCTAGCAGTCATGGTTGCGCCTACGGTTGGTATCGACCCAATGGACATCAACTTCATTCTGTCTCTAATTGCTATCATTACAGTGAGCTCATTCGGTATCGCGGGTGTGGGTGGCGGTGCAACATTCGCGGCACTTATCGTGCTACCCGCTATGGGGCTTCCAGTAACGATTGCAGCACTGCTTATCTCTATCGAACCACTTATCGATATGGCACGTACAGCGCTTAACGTATCTGGTGCAATGACAGCCGGTACGATCACAAGTCGCCTATTGGGTAAGAAAGACAAGCAACAGGATCTAGAACAAGCGAACGCTTAATGGATTCAATTGATTCAATTGATTCATTAACTTGAGTCTCTTTAAACAAAAAAACCGATGCACATGCATCGGTTTTTTATTATCTGTTGTATCTAGCTTCAGTTACTTCACAAGCAACAGCGCTTAGAGCACTCGTTCGATCACTTTTTCGGCGAGCGCTTCATCGTCATCTTCACTCAATCCGCTGATGCCAATTGCGCCAATCACCTGCCCCTTTATCTCAATGGGAACACCGCCCTTAAAGCCAGTGATCTTTGAGTCGGTCCAGTAACTTAAGTCTTTACCGGTTTCTCTCGCCCAAGCGCCTAAGTTACCGCTTGGCTGTCTGTCTCTTGCAGATGTATAAGCTTTGTTCTGTGCTAACAATCCGGCTTGTACGCTCACATTATCCATGCGAATAAACGCCAATAACTCTCCGTGCGTATCACACACGCTCACCGCAATTGCTTGTTGATTATGCTCGGCAATATTGAGAGCGTTAGACACCAATTGTTGTGCGATCTTTTGATTCAACATGTTCATTCCTTATGGCAGTGCTTGACCACGTGAGTACACGTATAGGTTGTACCATTCTTCACGAGACAGGTTTATCTGAGTAGCTACTGATGAAGCTTTGATTCGCTCTAGGTTTGTTGTGCCAATAACAGGTTGGATACGAGCAGGGTGACGAAGCAAAAATGCCAACACAATCGCTTCACTTTCTACCCCATATTGGTTCGCTAACTGAGCCACGTAGTGCGCCGTCTTTTTCACGTTTTCATGTTCTGAATACAAACCTTGCTCAGCAAATCGACCTTGTGCCAAACAGCCCCAAGCTTGCAGTTGGATGTTATTCATTTGGCAATGTTCTAGTGTGCCTGTGGCGAAATCTGATTGATGATGCCCTTGCGAGTTAATCATCACCCCATCATTCAACCAATCCAGCTTGGCTAAGCTCATCTCAACTTGATTCGCGACAATGGGCTGCCCGAGCGTAGATTGTAGGTACTGAATTTGATGGCTGTTCATGTTCGACACACCAAAGAAATCGACCTTACCTTGCGCTTTTAAGTGCTCTAACGCTCTTGCCAGCTCATCGAGTTCCATCAAAGGATCAGGGCGATGTAATAACAGCACATCGAGTTTTTCTGTATGCAAACGATTCAAGATGCCGTCTACCGATTGACCAACCCAATCAGCCGAGAAATCATAACGACCAACATTCCCCTCGCCTTCAAAACGAATCCCACACTTAGATTGAATGAACATCTGATCACGTAATTCAGGAGCTTGCTGTAATACTTGACCAAAGGCTTGCTCAGCTTTGCTGAAGGTATAGATGTCCGCATGGTCGAATAAATTAATACCCGATTCTAATGCTGTGTCGATTACGCTTCGTGTTTGAGCAACATCCGCACTTGTCACTAGATTATCATTCCAGCCACCACCTAACCCCATGCAGCCATAGGCAACTTGGCCAACATTCGGCAAATAATTTGATAACGGGATACTCTTTTTCTCATTCGTTTTGTTTGTAGATTCAATGCTGTTCGTCATATCGATTCTCGCTTAGAAGATTTGCTGACCAGAAATATGCTTCTATCATATTGTTCTTTTAAGAAAACAGAATATGCTAGTTACGAAATGATTGTTTGATATGACGAACAATAGATAGGTAGGAACGCGCAAATGAACGAACACAAAAGAATAGAACGACTGATCCTGTTTGTAGAACTTGCTCAGCAACTCAACTTTACCAAGGCAGCCGAAAAGCTCGGTATCTCTAAGAGCTACCTTTCTGAGCAGATCAAACGTTTAGAGAACGACTTACAGTGCCCGCTTTTGGTCAGAACCACACGCAGTGTTCGTTTAACCCAAGAAGGCGACCGCGCGTTACAACAAGGCTTAACGATTCGCTCGCAAGTCTTACAGCTTGAACGCAGCGTTTCGGAGCAACATGACATCGTAAAAGGTCTATTACGCCTCACTGCGCCAAAGATGTTTACTGAGGTATATCTATTCGATATCTGCCAACAGTTTAGGCAACAATACCCTGAGATCCGCTTCGAGATAAACAGTAGCTACACCAACTTTAATCTCAACCAAGATGATATCGATATCGCGTTTCGCGCCACCAATACGCCACCTGACAACATGGTGGCGAAACACTTGATTAGCTATCAGCATGATTTAGTCGCGACTCCCGGCTATCTTGATCAGTTTGGCCGCCCCAACAATGCCAACGACTTAAATGACCATCAATGCTTAGCAACGCTGCACCAAACCGAGTGGCCTTTAAAATCGGCAAATATTGATGTGTCCGGCTGGCTTTCAAGTAATGACAACCACTTACTTAAGCAACAAGCTATGGCTGGCAGTGGCATCATCCGTATCGCAAGTTATTACGTCGCAAAAGAGGTCGAGCTTGGAGAATTAGAGCAAGTGCTGCTTGATGAATGCCTGCAACAAGGCAACAGTATTTACCTTTTTTATCCGCAAGTTATTTATCCTGCAAAGAAACACCAAGTGTTCGTTAAATTTGTTCAGCATTACTTTGAAAACTTGAGAGCTTTATAATTTGGTAGTTTGGTAGTTTGGTAGTTTGGTAGTTTGGTAGTTTGGTAGTTTAAGAATACGAGAGCTGAGTTAACGAGTTGAAGAAATGGCAACCGATGAACATATAAATTATATAACACAAAATAAGGTTTAATTAACTTTCTTGATTTATATACCTATATTTAGAATGGGATTATCGAACAATAATAAAGCGATTTTTTTCGAATGCTCTCATCGATGATTGTTCTTGATAGAAAGAAATCGTGCATTTGTTCAATAATACAATGAGTTATCTATGAATGATTAACATAACTGATATATGATGCACCGCTTCAGTATGTCACATCATCTTGGCACCAGTTCGATAACAGGATCCTCATGAGCTTTATTATATTATTACTTCTTCTGCTATTCGTAGGCTTTACACGTTTACTTCAGTGGCGAAAAACCTCTCTGTTTTTATCTCTTGTTCTTATATCGTCATTTGTGTTGATTGGTTCAGGCTTAATTCCTCGTTACTTACTGAACGACCTACAAACTGATTACGAAAGTAAGCCTGATATCCAATGGTCTGGCAATAACGCTATTGTTCTTCTGGGCGCGGGAACGCAGTTAATTAAAAGCACGCAAGAGTTCGAGCCAGCCTTTTTCTCTTTCGGCAGAATCAACGAAGCGGCAAGCCAATATAAAGATTGCGCCAAAACCCAAACCACATGCACAGTTATCATCAGTGGTGGCGATGCACAAAATAATGGTGTAACTGAAGCAGAAGTTTATCAACAACAATTGCTGAGACTTGGCGTTCCAATACGTGACATCATTCAAGAGCCAAATAGCGTAAACACTTGGAAGAATGCACAGCTCACTAGTGACCTAATGAAGCATCATAAATTCGATAACATTGTGTTAGTTTCGTCTGGCCTGCATATTCGTCGCAGCGAGCTCTACTTCAACCACTTCGGCTTAAATGTTATTCCAGTAAGAGCCGATTATATGGCAGCTCAAGTTTCGTGGTTGCCACTATGGTACAACTTTGCGGTCACAGATTTTGCTTTGCATGAACAGATAGGCTTTGCTCGTTACAACATCTACAACTTTATGGGTTGGAACAGTAAACGCGAACAGCCAGGTGATGCTTAAACACGTTCAATTGAGTTAACTAGAGCCATATAAAACAAAGATGCAGCAACAACCGAAAGGTTATTGGCTGCATTTTTTGATCCTGCCTATCACAACACCATTTCTTATTCTCATTTACGTCTGTTCTTGCCGTTCGGCAACCATTCCTGCTAGCTAATCACTCAGCCAATTTTCCAAATAGCAGGCTACGAAAATATAAACGTTCAACAATCAACCACCTAATATTTTGATAGTTGAAACTAATTGAAAACAATCGCAATAATCCTTTATAAAACAACAATCCAATCAACATAACCAATTGATAATTATAAGTATTTATTTTCAATTCATTTCAGTATTTTTGGCATTGTTTTATATGACAGAGTACACCCCGCTAGTAACCCTCGGCTTTAAATAATATCAATAAAATCTAATAACTCGATTCTAATAAAAATAGCCAAATAATGGCATTTAGGAACTTATTAATGATTAACGTCAGTAGAACCATTCTATTTAGCACTGCCCTATCGGTAATCTCTTTTACTGCTCATGCGAAGATATACTCAGACCAAATCGTCTTAGATAAACTTGGAGAAGATATCTGTCGTTTCGACTATCGCGCTCTCAACAATTCAGAAGCTCAAGAACATAAAACAGCACTGATATCCCGTATGAATGTTTGGGACGTTGTTGGCCTTCAGCATGATTGGGTGATCATGGGCTCCGGCTACCATGGCCTCATTAAACCAGGTCAACCAAGCGATAGCACTTGGTGCTACCCCAATACACCAGAAGCGGGCTTGCCATACTACGAAGCACAAGCTATCCAAGAGAATAGTAACCTTGAAGTTCAACGAGCTTTAGTCAATGACGACACGAACTTTATCAGGCCGCTAAGTTACTTGGCTCATAGTCTTGGTTACGCTTGGGTTAGCGGCAATAACGGGCGTTACGTCGGTCAAGATATGGCAATAAAACCGCTTAACAATGGTTGGGAGATCAAAGGGAATAACAATGGAAGCTGTACCGGTGAGCGTTGTAATGAGAAGACAACCATCACTGTCGATAACTTCTCTTACGTACTCGATAACACTGCGTTTTGGCACGGCTCGGTAGAAGAAACTAACCAAGAGCTGGTCAACACCCTTACAGCTTATGCTATTAACAAGACTGATCAGCCGAAACAAATCGTCGTTGACCTTCATTTTAAGCAATCAACACAATGGAGTAAAACACAGCGCTTCGACCTTGCTGATTCAGTCGCCATTGATGAGACCTTTCATTGGCCGCAAGTTCGAAAAACAGAGGTAAGAGTCATGCTAGAAGAAGGCCAGCGTTTCTCTGATACCAACAGTGGCTCTCGCTTTGAGCCGACTGACCTACAAGCCATCATCACTGTACCAGCGAACTCAGTACTTCCCTTTCAGGTTGAGTTCTTGCGCTCTACCATTTCATACCCATACCGTATCAAAACGAGCATGAGTTACGACGTGAACTTCACAGGTTTCCTCCGTTATAGCGGCAATGCGCTAAGCTCCCACCCAACAAACCGCCCTACTGTCTCGCACACCTTTACGATGGGCACCAACAGCGAAAAGCAAGCCAATATTCGCTACCAATGGGACCATCGCTATATACCTGGTGAAATGAAATGGTGGGACTGGAGTTGGGCAATCAACACAAATGGGCTGAGTAGCATGCAATATGCCGCAGGTGCCAGTGTGCGTCCGTTCTACTCTCACGTGTCTGGTCAATTCAGTGCTGCATCTCAATATTCAGGGATGATAGATATCGGCGCTGAGCATTCTGTTGATTCATTCGATACAACGACGTTCAACAATCACGAAACCTACTACGCGGGTGATATTAAAATAGTGACTGATTTCAACCCTGACACTTTCGCTCAACTTGGGTATCTAGATGCTCAACTTGTGATTAACCCTGTGCAGCAGTAAGCAAACTCATATTCCCCAATCTAGGTTCACCACACTGGTGGTGAGCTTTTTGCAACCCCTCAATCAAAAAAGCCAAAACACTCCTGCGTATCGGCACCCAAACGAGGCTCTTGTTTATGGGTGAACCTTTATCTCGATAAATACGGCCAGCTATTCACTCCAAGAAAAAGTTAACTATGAAAAACAAAAACACGTTATGGCGGTTTGTCGCCATACTATACAGCCCCATGTCAGCCGCGCTTTGCTTAAGCAATGGAGTTCAGGATACCCAATCACTAGACGCAATAAACAATGACCGTGCCTCTTTATGGTCTCGAAATGAGCTTTATTTGGAACCACAGTTTGGTACTGCGTTAGGCGAACTTGAACACGATGCGCACACGCAATCTTTCACATCAGCATGGCCACAAACAGAAAAAGCGTTGGCTAACGTCCCACAAACATTCGAAAGCTCGTTGAGCCAAGAAAGCCTAATCAATCGGTTGGGTCAGGCCGGTTCTTCTACTTTGGAAGTCTTAGGGCCAATCGGAGATGCTGTTGCGGTGGGCTTTTGGGTCGACAACATGGTCCAAACATTCTCTCAAGAATCTTCGACTCAACTCGACAAAACGGCTTCTATTTTTTCTCTCATTCCTCTAGTTGGTGATGAGCTAAACCTATTATCGAATGACATTAAGTACTTCTCAGCCAAAGAAAAAATCACCGAATTTGAAAACCAATCGCATTACGTGTTTACCAACCACTCATCAGAATTTTCTCGTTTCCATCATTCAAAACAAGATGCCATCGAACTCATCAATAAATACGACGATCATGTCAAGCTCACTGCCTCTATGTATATAGATAACCTACTTCTTGAAGCAGACACTGAGTATCGCCGGTTAGCTTCAGCGTATGACAGGCAGTTATCTAAACAAATGGCACGAATTGATTTAGAACTGTTGAAGTCAATCGGACATGTTTCCCCTAATTCAAATCTACACCAGCCGCTATGCCAAAATGCTCAAGACTCTTTAACAGCGCTCGAACGCTGTATTCGCATTGAAGGACCAGCACGCATCGATGATCTGATTAATAAACTGAACGCAGATGACTATAACGAGCTCGCTTTGAATATACATAGCAAGAAAAAAGAACTTGTTGAAATTGCTTTGCGCCGACTATCCACACATAGAGAGAACACAATTAAACGGCTCATAGAAAGGTCAAAGCCTCACGTGGTATCGATCATTACACACAGCAAAATCAACCGAAGTATATTGGAATTTCAAGTAAGGCAAAGTGGATTGAGAGAGTATGCGAAAGAAATGTGGGATATCGATTACCTGAGCGAGGAACAACTCAGTACAGCAACTGTAGAAGTCCGCCCCGCAAGAACTTGCTGGGGTGTTCCTTCCATTGCCCCAGGCGGTATTCAAGCTTCTCTAGATGCATGTAAAGACTCTGGTCCATTGTACGATACTTACCACCCTAAAAAGGATCCTGAGTTATCCGAATTGTTGCTAAAAAAGGTAGAATTTAATGTCGAACAGCATATTGCATCGAGGGTTGTTAATGGTTGGCCAGTAGGCTTATTTAGAACTCAGCTGATCAACACCGCTAGCGCTTATATATCTGGCCAGTCCTCGAATAAACTATTTGAAGAGCTAGTGTCCGAGTTAGCGAACATCCAGATTCTTAGCTACCAAACGCCTTTCAGCGAATACTTAGATAGCAAAGGAATTGACAGCTCTGATCCAAATGTTCGTAAAAGTTGGTATGAGATTAGCCGTTGGTATGAACTGCTGCTAACAGAGCGACCGAGCGGCGGAGTGTTAGATAAAATCAAACAATATGAAATTTTTAAACATTTTATTCAACCTCAATTCAAGCTCGCTATTTCAATGTCTTACATCCGCTCTCTCAATTACTCGTTACCGTATCCAAGTGTATACTCTGCAGCAAACCTTAGGTTTTATGCCCCTAAAATGGCAGACATACTCGATGACGTGATGTCGCAGCCAAGCACTAACTTTGATCAAAACTTTCAAAGCGCTATTGAAAGCATCATTGAAAAGGCAATGAAGACGACGAATGCCAACCAACTTCAATATTTATTAGGCGACCTTTCGCTCTATCTACAAATCGCGCAACATCAGCTGTCAGAATTCAATGTATCTCCTAACAGTCAACATCAACTGTTCAACAGCACGCTTTCCCCTCTGCACCTGAGCTACCTTTCCGATGAGCATCAAGATGAACTGGGACAACAAGTAGGCTATGTATCTTCACATGCCCTCTGGACCCAACTCGCGAACATAAAAATAGCGTTGAGCCAAGGAAATCTCGAGTCTGCGATTGGGCAGCTTGGGTTAATCATTAAACAAGAAGAATTCACCATGCTCCCACATCTCAACCATCTGCTCCTGAAAGAACTCGAAGATTGGATTGAATTACAAATCGCATTAGAGGAATAAGCCAATGAAAAATAGAATGTTCTTAACGCTTTCAGTACTTTTAATGCTTGTTGACCCAATGAGTGTATATGCTGGAAAAGGCTCAGAATTCGGCCTCTTTTATGACGCTCCGGATGGCGTAAAAGTGATTGCTGGGTACAACTCAGACACCCACGGTAAACTTTATCGCATGTCTAGAAACCTCTACGTACAAACAAAGAGTGACGCATACCTTGCAGATATAAGCGTGTTAGTCCGCAAGCTACAGTTGTCACAAACTGGACGAGAAATTTTACGACAAATCGCTACCTACGTTCCGGTCAATGCGCCTCACGACGATGTTGAACCATTAATTGAACATACAATGGGGATCGACCACTCTAATACTACGGTTGTCACTGTGATAAGAGAACCAGAAGGACCAGGAAGACTCTTTGAGACGATACCCTCTATATTTGAAGATCAACAAAAGGCCTCGCTAGCTTGGCAGCGACAGTTTAATGGTAAGGGGGTCTCGAATACGGTTTACTTCTCCACCACGGAGATGGTCAATATTCCAGGAACAGAGACACCGTTTGATCAAACCGTCGCATTAGGGCATGAACTCATTCATGCGAGAGACTTCTCTTCTGGTGCCGTACCTCAAGGTAATGCGCCTCTGTCTCACCGTCACCCAGACACCAATAAAGCGACAGAGTATGTGATTCCAAATTATGAATATCAGACCACAGGAATTACTCACTACAACAATGCTGAACACGGTCGAGATCCCGTTACGGAAATCAGTAGTGCCAGGCAGTCAATCATCCACCTTCGTGAAGAGATGTACTTCCAATGGAAAGCGCTAGGACAAGAAAAACCTAAGGCGTATTTAAAGAATGAAAAGATCGTGAGTGAATTTCATTTGGCTGACGATTTTGGAAAAGCAAAAAGAAATACTTATTGGCCGAAAGAGCACTACGACTACAAGCCATATACGCTTGAAACAAGACCATCCGCAACACCTCAGCATGCACCGAACTGGGATACTGTAGAAGGGAAAATGGCACATATCGAAGTTAGACAAGTACTAAAGAAATCGATAAGTGAAGGTAACAAACCTGCGATTGTTATCGTTGATGCTACCGAACAACGCTTATCTCAAAGCTTGCAAAATTCACCAGCGCTAACACGCAGAGGACTCGGAAACCAAAGTTCAATTCTGAAATACGCTGCTCAAAACGATATTAAAGTGGTCAATATTTATAGCAAGCAGAATGAGACCCCACTTAGCTCCTTAAAGAAACGTAAAAAGAGCCTTCTTTATCGTTCAATTTCAGGCAAACAGACAGACGCAGACCAAGGTTACAGTGATGTTCAATACAGCAAAGACAATGAAAGCACGTTAGTCTCAGCGCTTGAGGAAAATGATGAAGTTTTGGTCATGGCCTACTCCGATGGGAAAGTGACAACTAATGTAATCGATAGCCTATCTGAAAGCATGGATAAACAAGTGGTTGTATCCAGATACGCTAACTTAGATTATCAACCTTCAAATCTCAGTGCAGAAGAAAGTACCGCCTGGAAGGCACTTAGCAACAAAGAGAATGTGAAAATGCTAGGTGGAGGTAGCCGCTCTCGCTTCAATATATGTAGCATCCAATAAACAGCATTGTCGAACACGAAGCACCTTATATCGCTGCTCCTTTCTGTGGCCAAGCACAGCAACAAGTAGCGAGGTTATGACAAATAAACCCGCTACTTGACTTAAAAATGAAATCACAACGAAACAAAAGTTTGAGTTAATGGAGTCGGTTATACACTGGGATTCCATCAGGAGGATCTATGAAACATTGCCCATCTTGTTCAACTGAACTGGTCGCAAGAGACGATGTACAAATTTGCCCACGCAATGAAATCGGCGACTGCTATTTTGATGGCTATGAGCAATATCAGCTCGAATATCATCAACTTAAAAACAACCAACAAGACTCAACTTTCGACATCGCAGACATTGTTGCCGATTAGCTGGCCAAAGCCTTAGTAGGTAACCTACCTACTTACCTACTTGGCTACTTGGCTACTTGGCTACTTAGCTACTTAGCTACTTACCAGTAAAGCGGTCGTAAGTGAGACACCGGCAATGAATTATTTCTCAAATATAGAGACATGACCGGTTCAGATGAGCCCGTAAATAATTCTATGCAGTTGCCAACATTGAAAAAGCCCCGATGTAAGACACGTCGGGGCTTTTAATACTTCTTCACGCCACAAGTAATTGACGAATTAGATAGTGATTTAGTCGAGGACTACCACATTAGATCATCTGGGATCACGAAGTCTTTGTACGGATCATCTTCGTCTACTTCATCAGAGCTTGAAGCTTGAGTATCAACGATAGATTCTTCGTCACGCATCGCGATCTTGTTCGCTACCGCAGTAGGAATAACAACATAGCTTTCGCCTTGACGCGCGATACTTAGAATACCTTTACTTAGTTGCTTTTGAGTCAGGTCTTCTACGTAAAGGTATTTAACTAGCGTACCATCGGTGAAGTTGTATTTGATCTCACCGTTCTTCTGTTCGATCTTGTTCATCTCAATCAGTTGCTTCACTTGAGCTTTAATTTCTTTGCTCAACTGCTGTTCTTTCAACTGTTGGTTTAACTCTTTGTCTTTCGCTTGCTGCGCCAGTTTAGTTTCTTCTGCTGCCGCTTTTGCTTCACGAGACTGAACGCGAGACTTTTTAGAGCCCTTCTTCGCCTTCTTTAATTTTTTCTCATTTACCAAGCCAGCTTTAAGCATTTGCTCTTGGAGTGTTAACTTTGCCATGACTTTCCCAGTTCAGGATTAAAAACGACACTATCATACCTGTTTTTGAGGAATCTGTTTACTGAACAATGGCAAAATTTATGCTGATAGAGCAAGGCGGTTAGCGTTTTCCCTTATCGTGATTCACAGCATCCATTTCTGGTTATTTACCGACCTATGATTTCCACGAAAACAACCACTAGTGACTTACCCTCAAACCCAAATCGTTCCTCTATTTTTTAGCGTGCGCGCGTATCACTTATCATTCCGACAAAGCAATATGTTAATTTTCAATGAGTAGTCTAATTTATAAAACCATGGCATATATCTAATATTTGGATAATTCCCATAGAGTTATAACTCCAATGTCACAACTCTTTACTACGTTATTCTTTAAACCAATCAGTAAGGATAACGTGAAAATGAAAACTCAATGGACTTGCCTGAGTGCAATACTTGCATCAGCTTCATTCATTTCAACCTCGGCTATTGCAGATACCGATGTGTACCTGACCAATAACACTAGCCAATTAATGACGATTCAAACCAATCACACGGGTACCGACCAGCTTCAATTCGGTGATGAGTGGCAGCAACATGTTGAACAGATTGGCCCTTGGGAGACGAAGAAGCTGATCAGTTTCAATCGCTGGACTGGTGTGAAATCTGGGAAGACCTATGAGTTTGACACTATGGTATCGAACGCTGTGGGTGAGAGTGTCACGCTCAACCAAACCATGAAGGGACATTGGTACAACTCGACACTGCAACATGGCTTGAGTGCCGCAGACGTCAACCTAACGTTGCATGACGATCGTAATATTCATCGCAGTACAACCGATGCATTCGGGGTTAATGCAGAGCTAGCGCTTAAAGCCGATTCTACGGCGCGCTACGATGATATTTATTACACCATCACTCCACCAAAAGTGGATGAGCAACCAGAGCCAGATGCCAATACACTCAAAGTCATGACTTATAACATCTGGGCGCTGCCTGCCATCGCTTCACATATTGGTGACCGCTATGACCTGATCCCTCAATACGTAAAGGGCTATGACGTGTTGGCGCTACAAGAGGTGTTTGCTAACGGCAGAGATGAATTCTTGCGTGAGCTTGCGAAGGAGTATCCTTATCAAACCAAAATGCTCGATAAAGACGGGATTAACATCTATGACGGCGGTGTGATCATTGTGAGCCGCTACCCTATTGTCAACGAAGCGCAATACGTGTTCCCTGATTGTACAGGCACAGATTGTTTCGCTGATAAGGGCGTGAATTACGCTGAGGTCATCAAAAATGGTCAGGCTTACCATGTGTTTGGCACTCACACCGCGTCGTTCGATACGGATACCGCTCGTGACTACCGACAGCGTCAATTTAAACAGATGCGTCAGCTTGCTCAATCACTGGAAATAGCAACCTCAGAAACGGTTATTTACAGCGGTGACTTCAACGTGAACAAGCTGAAGTTCCCAGGCGACTACCAACAGATGTTCGCTAACCTGCAAGCCGCTGAGCCTGAGTATTCAGGTTATACCGCTTCCACCTTTGATCCTCGCATCAACAACTTTGCAGGCGAACCTATGTCTGGCGGGGAAAACGTCGAATACTTGGATTACGTAGTGGTGAGTTCGGAGTACGCACAAAAAACTCACAACAATAACCGCGTTGATGTTCCTCGTTCAACAAGCAGTAAGTTATGGAAGCACTACAACCTTTCAGACCACTTCCCTGTTAGCGCTGTCATCAAGTAACTCGGTGAACCCATAATGCATCGAGTTATATTAATCATAATGCTCGTCTTAACGGCGAGCATTATTGGCTATTCGTGGTCATCAAAAACGAACGAAACACCGCTATCTTCTGCTCAACACACAGAAGCTAAGTCGCGTGTTTCTACGACAACTGATGACGATAATTCCACGCCAACTGCAACCGCCAGTTCGGGAGATGCAGCATCGCAGAACAAACAAGCCGAGGCAGAATCATCGGGCGGAGAAACGCATGTTGAAAACTTAAGCGAACTTGAAGGTAAAGCTCTATTCGATGAACTCGATGGGTTCTGGGCGCTTTGCAAACAACGCGATGACTGCACTGAGCAACTCGCACGATTGAAATCAGAGTTGCCGAGTATATGGTTTGAGTTACTGAGCGACTATCCACAGCTATCAGTCGACTGGCAATTAACCCAAAGCACTATCCCACTAGAATCGATAGAAACTATTGAAGAGCGTGTTGCCCTATTCAAACAATCTGCACAGCAAGTATGGGGAGAGTTGGCCCACCAGCTATTCGCAGACCAGTTTGCGCATCTAGGTTTTACGCTCGACGCAAACACCCTTAAAGAAAACGAAGCGAGCCAGTTTTTGGCCAACTATCAAGGTTTGCTTAGTGAATGGCAAAACAATACGGACACGTTAAACGCCGAAACACAGCTTCAAAAATATGAATTGGCAGTCTCTTTGATACCCAGCAGCTATAGCCCTGCTGAGATAGTATCAGTCAAAGCCGACCTTCAAGAGACCTACCTAGATGAAATGCAGGCCAGCAACATTACCGCAAGAGAACAGCAAGTCGCGCAACAGCAACAAACAGTGATGACTTACCACGAGCAACTGGATCAGCTCAAAGCGATCTTAGGCTCTCAGCGTTCCTCAAGTTATGCCACTTGGACTCAACAAGATTGGGACAGTTACTATCAGCAGCAAGTATCCGATTTCAGGGAGCAATTTTTTAGCAAGTAACGCTTTAACTTAAACCGTCACGAAACTGCGCAGGCGTTTTATTGAGCCAACCTTTAAACGCCCTTCTGAAGTTTGCAGGGTCGCTATAACCGAGCCTTTCACCGATGTCATCAATGCTCATGGTTGTACCGAGCAATAGTTCTTTAGCGAGTTCCACTCGAACTTCGGTAAGCAATATTTGATAACTGGAATCATGGGTCACTAGCTCTCGCCTGAGCGTGCGAGAGCTACACCCAAATTCGTCAGCGAGTTGTTCAATATTCGGGAAACTGCCTGCAGTTTGATAAAAAATCGTTTTGATCTGGTTAGTCAGCAGATGCTCAGAGTCCAGCGTTTCCACTATCGACTGGCAAGACGCGAGATAGCGCTTCAGTGTCGTAGCATCATGAGTCAATAAGGTTTGTGATAAAACCGAGACATCAAAACGCAGTTCACAATAGTTTTGCTCAAAAATCACCGGGCACTGGAAGCGGTTGTCATAAAGCTTGGTGTAATTGGGACGAGCGTAAGGCAAAGCCAAAGTATGAATATCCAACTCATGACCAGTAAGTTCTTTGAACAAAGAGACAATTGAACTTAAGAAGTACTCACTGCAGAAAGGAAGGAGATCACCCACTTCCAAGGTGTTCTCAATCTGAATCACCGCTTGCTCGGAATCTAGAAACAATTTAACCGAGAAGATAGGACCATTAAGGCGCAGATATTTAAAGCCCGACTTGATGGCCTCCGCGACATTTTGACTGGTCGATAGCGCATAACCCAACACACCAAAATGGCTCAAGCTAGCGTGTTCACCCAACCAAAGCCCTAAGCCATCGTGAGGAAAACTCTGATTAGCCGCGCTAAACAACGCAAGTTTATCAGCGTAAGTCAGCTTTCCATTCGGGTCTTGCCAATCCATGGTTTCTAAACCCACGTCCATGAGTAGCCTTTCAATATCGAGACCTCGTTGCTCTAAGGTATTCAACAGCAGCGCGATATCTAATGTCCCCAACTGATGCCGATGTCCGGTTGGCTTATACTCCGCGATAATCTCCAAGCGTCTCTCCTTATATCTAACCCATTCCCATAAACATGACTACTCAGCTTTAACAACACTGCTGACAAAATCGTGATTGGTAACGCGCTCTTGTCCGAATATGACCTCCCAATTCTACGCTACTCATCGCACAATGGCTTTAATTGTTAAAATAATGTGAACCATCGCAATGATAAAAACAAATCCAGCCCCACACAGTTTGATTGATTCTAATGGTCAGCCGTTCATTGGGCATTTCGATGGCATCCCAAAGCACCTGAACATCGAGAACTTTGACTACCGAAACTCGATGGATTCAAAAGCAAACCCTTGGCAGAAACACTTCAACTACAAGCAATTCCAGTTTGTCAGCATCGTCACCGACACGCACATTATCGGCGTGGCCATCGCGGATATTCGCTACTTAGGATCGGCATTTTGTTATCTGTACGACGTAGAAAACAACCATCTGGAAGAGTCATCTTGGTTGAGGCCATTAGGCTTTGATAAGCATGTAACGCCTTCACCATTCGAAGGAAAGACAAGCATTGCAGATCAAAGCATCACCTTTGATATTGAAGACGGACAATGGCGAGTTCGCTTGAATACCAAACTCATAACGGCCGATATCGCTTTAGAGCCTGAAACCGATAGCTTGCCCTTGGCGATGTGCAGCCCAACGGGCTATTCAGGTTGGACTTACACCCAAAAGCACAATGCTTTGCGCATCAGCGGCGACATCCAAATCAAAGGAGAATCACTCGATCTCACTCAAGCTCGTGCCGGTTATGACTTTTCATCGGGTTACATGAGGCGTGAGACCAGTTGGCGCTGGGCAAGTATCAACACGCAATCCAATGGCACAGATATTGGCCTAAACCTCGCGGCGGGCGTGAATGAAACCGGAGGCTGCGAAAACGTGTTATGGGTCAATGGAACCAGACACTTGCTTAACCCGGTACAGTTTACGTTCATTCGCCAAGACACGAACTTGCCTTGGCAGATAACATCACAAGATGGACGTATAAACCTGACCTTTACGCCCTTAAATAACCGCAGCGAAAAGCTCAATTTATGGCTGTTAAAGAGTAACTTTCGTCAGTTCATTGGTCACTTTTCTGGCTCGATTGAAGACAACAATGGAGTGACACATCGACTCGATGGTGTTCTTGGCCTAACAGAAGATCACTTTGCTCGCTGGTAACGTAATTCTGCTGATTGAATCTCAGGCGAGCAAGTCTAAGTAAACTTGATACTAAGAACACGTATGGCGACTCAACAAGGATAAAACATGAATATCGACGCATTAATCAATCACCCAGAATGGCTACTGCTGGTATTAGCGCCCTTATTCGTGGTGTGCATGTTGGCTGAGTATTTTATCGGTCAGAAACAAGGTCGACTACCAGATAACTCCAGCTATAAACTTTCAGAGGTGATGTGTAACTTCACGCTTGCGGGAATGCATCAACTCTCCGATTTGATCACCGGGTTATTGGTCGTGCAGTTGTATCTCTTAATGTTTGGTTGGCGTTTAATAGACATTGAAATGGGCGTGCTGAGTTTCATTGTGTTGATGGTGTTGCAAGACTTTTGCTATTACTGGTTCCATAGAGCAAGCCATCGTGTTCGCTGGATGTGGGCAGCACACGTCGCGCACCACAGCTCAGAACAGATGAACTTCAGTACGGCTTTCCGTCAAAGCTTAATGTACCCACTTGCTGGGATGTGGCTATTTTGGGTACCGCTCGTCATCATCGGTTTCGACCCTAAATGGGTCATCTTTGTGGTGCTTCTCAACCTAGGTTTGCAGTTCTTTGTCCATACACAATGGATACGAAACTTGGGGCCACTTGAATACATCTTTAACACCCCTTCGCATCATCGAGTACATCACGGCAAAAACCCGCAATACATCGATAAGAACTACGCCGGCGTTTTGATCATTTGGGATAAGTTGTTTGGTACGTTCGAACCTGAAGTTGAAACCGTGCGTTACGGCGTCACTAAGCCAGTGAACAGTTTTAACCCGATAGTGGTCACCTTTCAAGAATGGAAGGCCATATTCAAAGATTTGAAGAACCGAGAGTTAACCATGAAACAGAAAGTACGATTGATACTCTCGCCTCCGTCAGACTAATCAAAGCGATCGGATTTAGTACACCTTATGAAAATCAATGAGGTTGAATGTGAGGTCGCTTACCCAGAAATCGCCGTTCAAGTCGGCACCCTGCACGTATCGCTTGTCTCCCATTTCTAAAGTCACAATGTATTTGCCCGCGATGAGCCCCTCTACCATGTAAAAACCATCGCTCTCAATCTCGCTCGAATACTCAGTACCTTTCTGGATGTGTTTAAAGTGCAGATAAGCACTGTTTTCTAGATCGCCTTCCACTGTGCCATCGACGCCAAATGACACCACCATTTCGATGTGAGCATGAGTTAGCCCGACTTGCTTAGTGTTTACAAATACAGGGTTTTGAATCGGCGTGAGGTTAAGGTCGAGTGCCCCTTCATCGATATAGATAGGTAGATTATCTCGAGCCGGAACACTTGAGAATTCAAATCGGCCTTTTGCATCACTGACCGCTCGTTGGTCCAAGATTTGTAGGCTTACGCCTTGTATGGGTTGTTTGTGGTGATCGTAGACAATGCCCGTCAGCTTAGAATGGTTGTATCGATTCCACTCAACAAACTCACCAATACTTTCGTCAAAGTAAGTTTTAGCACCGAATTCGGTCGTCATCTCAACACCGTATTGGTCTTCGGTTCCTTCTAGCTTAAAGAGTAAATAAGGGTTCACACGAGCTTCTAAAGAGGCGGAAAACGAAACCTCCTGCTTTTGATAGCGAGCCGATACGTTCGTCGTGAGCTCTTGAAAAACCTCTAGAGGATCTAGCAGGCACTCTTTACAGGCATTCCTTAGGGATAATTCAGTTCGTTCATGATGACCAGAGCCATCAACGGTTCCAGAAATATTCCACGATGTATCCGAAAAACCGCTTTTGGCCAAGCCAATCGTGTGTAGATAGTCTTCTTGATGGGAAGCTTTGGTGTATCGATAGTCACCGGCGTATGAGACAAACAGATTACGAG